>CAVYUP010000006.1:0-487288 GCA_963771705.1 uncultured Bacteroidota bacterium | reverse complement strand
TGTAGTAGATATAAAACACGTGCAATTATAATCCCAGTCCTATCTAGACTATCTTTTATCTCTTCACGTTTAACCTCGAATTCCCTTTCAATCGCATCTGATTTTCTGAAATATTCTTTCATTTTTACGGTGTCTTTTTCCGTTTCTGACAATGATGGTAAATTCTCTATATCTCTCCTATATTTTTGACAGATTGGATTTGTATTCCAAAAATTCTCGTATTTAGTATCTGATTTCTTAATGAATAATTCCGAATTAGTATAATCACCGATTACAGCATAATATTTAGCTAATCCACAAGTATAAGCGTAAGAACTTTTTATTTTATTTAACACGGTTAATTGTTCGATAGCTCCCCGCCAATCCTCATTTTTATCATAACACTTTACTAGTAATTCCCGAGAAGGAATGTCTGTTGGGTATTCTTCTAAATGTTTAATAAGAATCCTTGTTGCTGATTTATAGTCATTTATGTCATAACATTCTTTTGCTTTGTCATAATATGACTTACCGCATGAGAATACTAATAATGCAAGAAACACAGAAAGGAATATTATTAAGTTTTTAAGACTAGTAATCATTTCTCTCCAGATTTAAAATACCCTTTCAGAGCGATTCATTTTTTACTCTTAAATTAAAAAATGATTGCAAATACTAATAAGAAAATAGCATATTTTGAGGAAAGAAATAAAGAATTAGTTTGCGATAAAGTTGAAAAGAGACTGGTGTATTCGGTAAAGAAATCTTAGGATAAGACGGATATAATCCGCCTTTAAATAAAAAATTTCAAACTGAATCTTTAGCGAATCACCGGTACCTGGCGTACCCGCGGTACATTGTAGCTGATCTTGCTCGCGGAAAGATTTCAAACCAGGAATGACCCCCACCTCTGGAATCTGAGATGGAAATCGGGTTATAAAATTTTTTTTATTTTTTTTAATTGCATACAAGGATAATAAATCCTCGAACAATTTCCTCTTCATTTCACTTCTATTATATATACCATTTCCTTATTTTTGCCATTATTCTACACAGTGAAAGTAACGGGTATAAATGTCACATCAGTTCATTACAAATCAAGACAAACTTCTCTCTGAAGTTTTTAATAGTATACTCCCTTCGTCAAAAGCGCTTTATTTTCTTGTCGGGTACTTCTACTTTTCTGGCTTTGAAGAGATTTATAAGAAAGTTTCAGATAAACATATAAAGATCCTTGTTGGTCTTGATGTTGAAAAAGATTTGTTCAATAAAATCCGGGAGTTTGAGATTATAGATGGCGTAAACAACTCCCGCGGTGACGTTCGGAAGAAGTTTAATGAATCTCTTGTTGCCATCTTTAACGATACCGATTTCTTTGATTCGATGCCTAAACAGGAGGCATTCAGAGAATTTATTGAAAAAGTTCAGGACGGTTCTCTGGAAATCAGGAAAACGCTACATCCTAATCATTCTAAGTTGTATCTGTTTGAAAAGAAAGAGGATTACTCTGAAGGTGGTTCATACCCTGGTGCTGTCATTACAGGATCAAGTAATCTTAGCCATTCAGGTCTTCGTGGTCGTCACGAAGTGAACGTTATTTTCCGTGATGAGCATTTTAAGGAAGGGCTTGATCTTTTTAATGAACTCTGGAAAGAATCAGTTTTAATTGTGGATCAGAATAATTTTCAGGACTTCCATAAGAATGTCATTGAAAAGATATGGCTGGATAAGCTCCCTAGTCCTTACCTTTTATATATAAGAGTTCTTCTTGAGTATTTTACAGTGGCTAAAAAAGATCGGGTAGCTTTACCTTCAGATATAACCGGTGAGAAATTTCAGGATCTTAAATATCAGGTTGATGCAGTTTCAAGAGCTATGTCCATCCTTGAGCAGCATAATGGTGTAATTATTGCGGATGTTGTAGGGCTGGGGAAAAGTATTATTGCGTCAGCGGTAGCTTTCAATATGAAAATGAGAGTTATAGTTATCGCACCACCTCACTTGATTCCTCAATGGCAGGATTATGCCTGGGATTTCCTTTTCAATGCTAAGATTTATTCTAGCGGGAAAATAGCTGATGCCCTGGAAGAGAATGATAGTAATGAACAAAAGCTGATCATCATAGATGAAGCACATAAGTACAGGAATGAAAATACCGAAGATTATGCAAACCTTCATAAACTATGTCAAAAAAATAAAGTTGTACTTCTCTCAGCCACACCGTTTAATAACCGCCCCCAGGATATTTTTTCTCTTATAAAACTATTTCAGATAACCGCTAAGTCAACAATTCGGACGGTTGATAATCTAAGCTGGCAATTCAGAGAATTAATCAAGGAATTCAAGAAGATAAAAGAGGGGCAGCGTAAAAAAACTAAATCCGAGGTCCAAGTTAAGAATGAAATTGATGTTCTGGCTGATAAGATCAGAGATATTCTTTCACCTTTAATAATCAGACGTTCCAGGATTGATCTTGATTTAATAGAGGAATATAAGCAGGACTTAAAACAACAAAAGATTTCATTTCCAAAGGTAAATGATCCTGAAGTTCTACAGTATCAGCTGGGAGAATTAACAGAACTGTATATAGATACATTTTACAGAATAGCACCGGAAGAAGAAGGAAAGGGTTTTCTTGGCGCACGTTATATGCCTGCCGTGTATGTTAAGAACATTGAGAAATATAAAGAAAAAATATCTGCTGAATATGATGATGTAAATTTATTCAAGCAATCTCAACGTAATATTGCCGGATTTATGAAGCATCTTCTGGTAAGAAGGTTTGAAAGTTGCTGTTGATGCCTTTTGTAAAAGCTTAGATTCTATGATCAGGTCCTCTGAATACGTGAAGGATTGGTATGAGAGACTGGGGAAAGTTCCCATTTATAAAAAGGGAAACCTCCCATCAATAGAAGAGTTATTCGATTTGGAAGGAGAGGATGCAGAAATTGATTTAGAGAATATAAATTTTGATGAGCAGCTGTCTCAGTATAATGAGAGGGGTTTATTCCTGATAGACAAAAAGGAGCTTAGTATCAATTTTATACGAGATCTTGAAAAGGATATTAACCTGCTGAACTCAATAAAAGAAGAATGGTTTAAGAATGGTTACCCGGATGATCCTAAGCTTAAGGATTTTAAGGTTATTCTGAAGAAGAAGTTGAAGGAAATGCCTTCCAGGAAGATTGTTGTATTTACAGAATTCGGAGATACGGCTGCATATCTATATGACCGCTTAAAAAGTGATTTCAGGGTATTCAAGTACTCAGCTCAGGATTCATCACTTTCAAATAAAGAGACTATAAGAAGAAATTTCGATGCCGGTATAAAAGATAATCTAAAACTTAAATGATTATGATATTCTCGTTGCTACGGATGCAATTTCTGAAGGATTTAATCTTCATAGAGCAGGAATAATATTTCAATTATGATATTCCTTATAACCCAACACGGGTAATTCAAAGAGTTGGACGTATAAACAGGATAAATAAAAAAGTTTTTGATGAATTGTTTATCTATAATTTCTTCCCATCTGCAGAGGGACAGAAGCATACTTTTGTTACACAAATTACTTCTTTGAAATTGGCAATGATTCAATCTCTGATTGGTGAGGATACTAAGGTCCTAACAAAGGATGAAGAATTAAGATCCTTTTTTGTTGAGAGGTTCAGGGAAGAGATGAAGGAGCAGGAGGCAAAGGAATCATGGGACGCAAAATATTTGAATGAAGTAAATAATCTTAAGAGTTATAATCCTGATATTCTCAGAAAAGCACTTGATCTTCCAAGGCGAATACGAATTAAAAGAACTAAAGAAAGTACTACTAAGGGAGCACTGGTTTTTGGCAAAAAAGGTACGGATTACATCTTCAAGATCGGCACTACTCCTGAAGATTTTTATACGCTAAACTCTCGTGAAGCTATTGATCTGTTCCGGGCTGATGTTAATGAAAAATCAGAGCCGGTAACTTCAGCATTTGAAAACATCTATCAAACTGTGAAGAAAAATCTGTTCCTAACCCGCAATTTAGTGGCACTTGATAAAGGAAAAAGCGAAACAATAGCGAAAATTGAACTGTTGATTCAAAAAGGGACCGGAGATGCAGACTACCTTAAAGATCTTTTAACTGTGGTAAAAGAACTGGATTCGCTGCCGGAACTATATCATAAGCAGATTCGGAAAATATCTTCAAAAAATCTTGAGAAAGATGTTAATAAATTGATGTCAGATGTCCCACATAGTTATTTAATGGATATTATTAAGAAATCTGAAAGCATTGACGAAGCCGAGGAAAATCTAATTCTTGCTGAGGAGTTAATATGAATTTTCTGAATCCTTATTCACGGACTGAATATATAAAATTCTTTCAGAATCAGTTTCTAACAGATGATTTCACAATTATTGAAGAAGAAATATCTCTTGAGTTCAAACCTCAGTTTATTAAAAAAGCCGAATTGATTGGAAGAGACAAATTCCTTGAACTTGATGTTTATGAAATTAAACACTCATCCGAAAATGATCCACGTGTCGGTATATCAAAAGATTTTTTCCGTCTGATGGCAAGCTATGGTTCTAAAAGAGCACTCGCAATTTTCCATTCACCAAAATCTCAAAACTACCGCCTTTCTCTTGCCACTGTTGATTTATCTCTCGAAGGACAGCAGAGTTAAAAGAGAATATTCTAATCCAAGACGTTTTTCCTTTTTCTTAGGTCCTGATGCAAAAGTTCATACACCTTATGACTTCCTCATAAAAAAAGGAAGAGTAAAAGATTTTGATGATCTTCAAAACCGCTTCTCCATCGAAGTAGTTAATAAAGAGTTCTACAAAGAAATTGCTAATTGGTATTTCTGGGCATTGAAGAAAGTGAAATTTCCCGATGATGCTGAAACAGAAAAGAATGGAAGGGAAATTTCTGTTATACGTATGATCACTCGTCTTATTTTTATTTGGTTTATGAAAGTCCGTAAACTGGTTCCTGAAGAATTATTTAATGAAAAAACGATTAAGGGAATACTTACTGACGTAAAATCAAAGGACGATAATTATTATAAAGCTATTCTTCAGAATCTTTTCTTTGCCACCTTAAACACCAAAAAGGAAGACCGGAGATTTACCTCTAAGAAAAAAGGTTATAAAGGATTCAGTCACGATTTTGGCAACCACAATGTTTATCGTTATGAAGAATTATTCAGAGACAGCGAAGAAGTAATTGAAAAGTATTTTATGCCAATTCCGTTTCTTAACGGCGGCTTGTTTGAATGCCTCGATTATAAAACCAAAACAAGAAATGAAAGAAAATATATTGATGGTTTTACATCTACAAAATCACAGCAGCCGATTATTCCTAATTATTTATTCTTCAATGTTGACAAAGAAATTAACCTAAATGAAGATTACGGCACAACAAATAAAAGATATAATGTAAGAGGTTTAATAAACACTCTTTCATTGTACAACTTTACAATTGATGAAGGTGATCCGAATGATGCGGATGTTGCTTTAGACCCTGAACTCTTAGGTAAAGTTTTTGAGAACCTTCTTGCAAGTTACAACCCGGAAACCGCAAAAACCGCACGCAAATCAACTGGAAGCTATTATACTCCTCGACCTATAGTTGATTATATGGTTGATGAAAGCTTAAAGCAGTATTTCAAAACTCATATACAATTGGATGATATTGATAGCAAGCTGAATATTTTATTCTCTGGAGAAGATCAATCAAATCCTTTCGATTCAGTTCAAACCAAAAAACTTGTCAACTTAATAGATTCACTCAGAGTTGTTGATCCCGCCGTTGGATCCGGTGCTTTCCCTATGCGTATTCTAAACAGACTGGTTTTTCTCCTTCATAAATTAGATCCCGATAACTCGCTGTGGAAACAATCCCAGATTGAAGGAATAAAGAAAAGTGTTAGAGACATAACCCTTCAAAGAAAATTTATAGAAGAAACAGAAAGAAAGTTCAAAGAGAAAAACCCAAACTACGGCAGAAAACTATATTTAATTGAAAAATGTATTTATGGTGTCGATATACAGCAGATAGCTGTTGAAATAGCTAAGCTCAGATTTTTTATCTCTTTACTTGTAGATGAAAAAGTTGAAAACGGTGCGATTGAACCTTTGCCTAACCTTGATTTCAAACTAATGCAGGGCAATTCTCTTATCTCATCTTTTGCAGGAATTGATTTTACTACCAAATCGCAAAACGATGATAATCTTTTCGATTTTGATGAAAAGTACAAAAAGTTAATTGATGAATTTGAAGAACTGAAAAGCCAGTACCAGAATGAACCCGATGTTCACAAAAAAAGAAAATTGCGTGATGATATTGATGCAAAACTTCTTGAAATATTTGAAGAAAAACTTAAGCAGCATTACCCGCAGTTAAAAGATTTAGAAAGTAAATACAGCGGCAGAAAAGAAATTATTGAAGCAGAAAAGAAAAAACTATTTAAGAAAATAGGAATTGATCTTGACCAGGCAGAACAGGATTTAATTGCTTACACCGAAGGCAGAAAACAAAAAGATTTCTTTTTATGGGATGTTTACTTTGCTGAAGTCTTTGCAGAAAAAAATGGTTTTGATATTGTCATTGGAAATCCACCTTGGATACAATCCAAAGTTATATCACAAGATGTAAAAATTATTTATCAGAATTATTATAATACGGCTTTTGGTCAATACGATTTGTTTAATCTATTTATCGAAAAAGGGCTTTCAGTATTAATAAAAGACACAGGCAGTTTGATATTTATAACCCCTGATAGATTTATAACAAATATTGATTATACATTAGTACGGAAATATCTATTAAATAATTCATTTATTCTTGAAATAACTAGTTTAGGTGATGATGTATTTGAAAATGTATCGATGCCATCAGCGATTCTTCACACAAGGAATCAAACTCGATTGAATGAACAAATTAAGTGTAGGGGATATTTTTCTTCAGATTTCAATTACAAGCAACAAAATGATTTCCTTATGAATGATAACCATATCTTTAAGATATTCGGTAATTCAAAAATTGATGTTATCTTGGAAAATATTTCAAGAATATCTGAGAAGCTCGAAAAGCATTTAATTAATGCAAGAGGTGTGGAAATTGGGAAGAATTCAAAAGCAGTTAAGTTCGTTTTTAAAAAAGGGTTTAAAAAATTTTTAAGGGGAGAAGATATTGATAGGTATTCTATAAATTCCAATGTCTTTATTGACACTTCATATTCAAATATTGATTACAAAAATGATTCATTATATAGAGGAACAAAAATTTTAATTAGAAAAACTGGTAGTGGAATAATAGCTGTGGTTGATGATGAATATAGGTACGTTATTCAGACTATTTATGTTTTTAAAAAGTATAATAATAGTCCATTGGATGAAAGATATATACTTGGATTTCTTAACTCAAAATTGATTGCATTTTGGTATAACTACACATTTGGTGAGAAAGATAGAAGAATATTTCCTCATTTAACTCAAGGGAAAGTACTAGTTTTACCTATTTTGAATATCAGCTCAACTAAACAAAAAGCAATAATAAATAATGTTAATAAAATTCTTTCTGTCAAAATGAAGAATACTCAGATGAATACAAAGAATTTAGAAGATCAGATAGACATAATGGTTTACAAACTCTACAACCTCTCCTACGAAGAAGTTGAGATTATAGATCCTCAAATTGGTAGCATTATGAGCAAGGAAGACTTTGATAAATTTGAGATACAGTAAAAAGGAAATCGAAATCTCGCTTTGCGGGATAAAAATACTTGTCCGCCTCTGGCGGAATAGATCCCGCCTTCGCATTAGCAGAGAACAAGTATGATAATCTTTAGAATTGAATAATGCTACGGCGGGCAAGCCGGAGATAGACCTGCGTGCCGGTAAGGCAGGAAAAATAATTTCAGAAAAAGAATATGAGAAATTTGAAATACAATAGAAACTCAGTTGGAGCTTAACTAATAACAGGTTGATATGTTACAATTAATTGAGATAAATTATCAAAAGGTTTGTCAAATCGTCCAGGATTATGCAAGTCCCGGTTATTTCAGAACTGTAGTACAATCATTTGTATGCGATTTCGAGGAATTAAGTAAGGGAATCAGTATCAATAGAGAAAACGAGGATAGAGTGTTTACCAAAATCATTCTGTCGGGCATTGTGAAAAAGCAACCTAAAAGTAACATACTATTTTTTTACACTCCATTTTCTAAAATACTTAAGATTTCGGTTGCGACACGTAAATTGAACACAGATTTTATGTGGTTGAGAGAAATCCCTGGATATTGTGAATATGGGCAGGATTATTTAAATGAAATAGCAAAACCATTTTTGTATTGGGATGGAAAAAATCTAATAAGAATTTACCATATCCCTGATTATAATCCCGATAACCATTATATCAATGATTTTGGTTCTTTGTACGGATTAATGTCATTCGAGACTAATGAAGAAAATTATAATGATATTAAAGAGAATAGAGATAAAATACATTACGACTACTCTGTTGTTCCGAAAGACCCCGAAGAAATAATTACACATAAAGATAAAAAATATGTCCTTTTACATAGTAGATATATTTTTAGTAATTGAGAAAATCTGAAAAAGAATATTAGAAGTCTGAAATAAAATAACATTAATAACCAATTATTGTTCATTGAATCAATTAAAGTGACCAAATAAGTAACCAGCTGTATGTAAGTCATTATAATTAAATTGACTCACGCGGGTTCGACTCCCGCCACCTCCACAATAATGGCTTGAATTGCTGCAGTTTTTGATGGGAGCTATTATATTTACTGTGACACACCGAAGAGAAAAAGAGTTAAAGTCTCCACTAAGGGTAGAACTAAGAAGGAAGCCTTCGTGGTTTTAGCGCGGGCAGGAACAGACTAGTAGACGCGAGGCTAAAATTTATAGTTAAATTACCATTTCGCTGGTGGCTGAACAATAACCCTATTTGCTGCCAATGGTTGCACTTGCGGCTGCGTATAACAGTAAACCCAGAACAATGATTGATAATCCGCCTATCCATAATGACGCGAAGAAGGTCTTTTGAAAGTTAAACTTTTCTTCTTTTATTTCTCTGGCATTATTAAGGTCAATACTTAGTGTTGACGAATCCTTTTGAAACCTAAGTACATTCTCCACAGGATCAAAATTCACAGGCTGATTTTCTTCGATAAGAATCTTTTGTTCATCATTCATTGTAATCTGAATCCGTTTGTGTTCCGGATTATTATTAAGATTAGCAACGGGAATACTTGAAAAGGTATAACATCCGGAGAGAACGAATGATGTTACCAGACTAAGGATTGTTTTTAAGACGCTATCAGGAAAGAGTCGGTTTTTCATTTTTTTACTGGTTCACTTCATTAAAATCATCTTTTTTACCGAGATAAATAATCCGGCCTGCATCCGATAAAAATAAATTCCGCTGGAAAGTTTATCGGCTTTGAATTCAACTTCATATTGCCCGGCTGGTTTTTCCTCATTTACCAGGATACCCGCTTCTTTACCCAATATGTCATACACAACAATCTGAACCTTCTCCTGACGCGGAACTGAATATCTTATTTTTGTAGACGGGTTAAATGGATTAGGATAATTCTCTGATAGGGAATATGTCATATTATTTCCAGGCATTGCATTCAATTCTGTCAATATATTTACGGATCTGAGAACGCCGGCGCGCATTGTTCCGGCGTACAGATGGTTGTCGCTGTTAAAATATAAACGGTTTATGTCTTTAGACAACGGACTATCATCTATAAGAAGCCATGAATTACCGTAATCACCTGATTCATATAACCCATCTTCAGATGCAAGGTAAATTTTATCTTCTGAATTAAAAGCAATATCATGCAGTTTTGCGTAACCAGAAGGGATACCATTATTTTTCTTCTGAAAAACGGTGCCTGAGTTAGTAGACCTTAGTAATTCACCGTTCATATTCAAAACATAAATATATCCTTTGCTGTTTATCCTGATTCTGAGAGCCGAGCCGGCACTGAAGTAATTTCGCCACCAGGTCGTTCCGTTATCGGTTGTTCTATAGAAATCGTGCTCGTCGCTGACATATACATTCGGCTGAGAAGGATGAGCGGTAATGCCATAGATATTGCTCCAGGTGTTTGAGTTCATAAGATCCCAGGAGTTGCCATCATCCGTTGTTCTGAATACTCCGCAGCTGCCGCCTATAAATACTGAGCCAAGGCTGTTCACACAGATTCCCGTATTCAGATCGTTATAACAGGGTGAATTCAAATCTGTCCAGGTCAGCCCTCTATCTGTGGATTTGAAACTTCCATACCTCGCGCCGCAATATATTATATCATATTTTGAGATGGCGAATGATTCAATTTCACTACTATTTATCCCGCTATTTGCGGATTCCCAGTTGAGATTGATATTTGTTTGTTTTTGTATTCCTCTTCCATAAGTGCCAGCAAAAACGTTATCATCTGAGTCAACTATAAGATCATTTATCCAGGCTGCATCTATTCCGTCAGATCTGAATTCCCACTGGTTATTGTTTCCATTCAGTAAGTATGCCCCTCCACCATATGTGCACGCAAAAATACCGCGATAATTAATAATACTGGTAAGAGAATTGTGAAATAATCCATTTGAAAACCCATACCACGTGTATCCGCCATCCGTTGAGCGGAATATTCCCTGGTTTGTGCCACCGTAAAAATAGGAGGAATCCTTACATAACGTAGTGAATTCATTATCTGAGTTGAGAGTTTCCCAGCTGTCGCCGTTGTCTGTAGATTTGTATAATTCAGCAAAACCGGCTCCTGCATATAAGTTGCCTTCATCATCAAGATAAATTGAATTAACACGTCCCTGCTGAAATGAATAGTTAATAAGTGTCCAGTTCTGTCCATCATCATAAGACCGGAATATCTCATTCCCTTGGGAATAAAAAATTATAGTATCATTCTTAAATATGATATCAGAAGAGTAATGGATGTTCATTCCCGGATCTTCGATATCCATCCAGGTTGCTCCAGCATCGGTTGAAGCGTACAGACCATAGTCGGTGCCAAGGAAAATTTTGCCTCTGGCGCTGACTGCGACTGTCCAGGGACGTTCGGATGAAGAATAGATTGTATCGTATGAAGAGGGAGTTATCTTGATCAAAGCCTGATTATCAAGGATTGCAACGAAACCATCCTGAAATTTTTCAACATCATTTACTGATTTAAATTCCAGGTTAACGTTATAGCTGCCCCAGTTTGCACCAAGATCGGGACTAATATAGATCCCGTTATCAGTTGCAGCCAGAATACTGTCACCTGTCAGTGGTTTTATAGTATATACTGTTCCGCCGAATGGACCATTAGTTTTTTCCCAGAAGTTCTGAGCTGATACAGTAAAACAAAAAAGGATCAGAAGCAGAGATGCGGTTTTAAGGTTCCTCATTTTTTCCCCATTCAAAATAATTTATGATTCAACTTAGATAAAATTACCAAACGTTGCAACTAGTTTGAAAAGCAGCGTGAAAGTGAATTTGTAAAAACAACGGATATTCTTTCAGGGGGAGTGGGAATGCATCGGCAAGGGCAGTGATTATAGTTATAAAATTGAAAGATCAGGGAAGTCGATTATAGTCTTCCCTTATTTATTTCATAGAGGAGCAGGGCATGCAGTATAATAAATTGCATTTATGCCCTCTAAGCAGAGGGTGTTTTACTCAAATAATTATTAATCCCCTGAGAGGTCCAGCCTTGCACTTTCTACAGATAATGCAACACAAACATCTTGTAAAGAGTTGTTGTTTGTTGTTCTGGCGACATCATAAATTGCTTTGTCTCCTTTATTTGAATGTAAACCATCCAAAGCAAGGGCGGATAATATCCTTACCTGAGTATCACCTTTCTCATCCTGAACAATTTTCATTAAAGGATCTAACCATGAACTAAACTTTTCACCTGGGAATATTACTTCCATCTGCCTTATAGTCTGGGAAGTTGAAGCAAGAATTCCTATTTTGTCGCTCTTGAGTGACTCAAATATCATCTTTTCTATCTGTTTTAAGTTTGATTTGACATATTTTGAATTATGTTGTTTCTCGTAACGTGTGGATTGATCCTGGGCATCGGCAGTGGTAAGCAGTATTGCTGATATAAGCATAATGAGGATAAATAAGCGTTTCATTTCTTTTTCCTTAAATAAAGTGTTTAAAATTAATCAGGTATTATAAGGAGTATAGCTCTTCAACCTGATAAAATATTGAAGAGAGGAATCGGCAAGAACATAAAATATCTTTTTTAGAATCTCCTTCCGATGCTTTTAATGAAGAAAAAGGCATTAGGATGAACAAAAAATGACAATATAGTTTTAACCGGTTTTCACTCATTTAAGGCTGTTAAATGTCTCTTAAACATAACCTTTTCAACTGATTAAGTGTTAGGACAATTAATACGTTCTATAGCACTTTTAATGCAAAAACAGGGAAAAATAAGATATGGGCTAAAATTGCAGGAGTTGAATAAGTAATAAAATTTTAAGGTAAGATAAAAAAGAGTCGGTGTTTTAAGCCGACCCGATATTATGACAATTAATTATATCTAAAAAAGTTCTGGTTAATTCAGAGTAAATCCAACGTGACCGCCGCCCCCAGGATTTTGAACAAAGGCCATTTTCAACTGATGTGAACCTCCCTGGGCATTGATATTAGGATTTGGAGTAAGATCCGTGATAGGATTAAAGTACGGAAGGCAGAAATATTAATACTTTCTGCAGTGCGATAAATCCGAAAAAGCAATATTGAAAATCAGATAGCAGCGGCTAATCAAGGAGGTAAGATTTACCTGGACGTTTTCAGGGTGATTCCAGTACACTCTGATTAAAGGAGGCTGCTATATTTCCAGCGGTTGAGTCTAATTCAGATTCCCTTGAAGTGGATAAGAGGGAAGTGAGGTATTCATAGCTTTCATAACCTTCACAATCTGACGGCGCAAGAAATATTGTAGATATTACATAACCCAGATTTTCGCCTTCTTTTGTGCGGTTCTGAAACATCATAATGTTTATTTTATAATCTTCATTGTTATTAACCAGTTCAACATCATTCAGTTTCAGAAGTCTACCTTTAATAAAATTTGTAAATCTTGCTTTAACTTCTTCAGGTGTTCTCTGATTTGTAATAACCTCAACCAGAACCTTATTACTTTGAGCAGTAAGCTGCTCTGCCTGAATTATAAAAATAATAGTTAGGATACAACAGATAGTGCTAAGTTTCATGAGGCTGCCTTAAATATTTTATGCATATAAAACAAAAATATGTTTTTAACAGGGATCGGGATGTGACTTAATCTTCTCTTTAAAGATTATAAGCTTTGAACGCGGCTGAAAATCGTATAATAATTTATTAAATTTAGTTGTTCAATTATTGCTGTCAGTACAGCTTTCTTTACCTCTTTATGGCGGACGATATATGTACAAATCTGTTATTCTTGCGCTTTTTATTTTTCTATTTAATTCCTGTTCAGATAGTATTATAGCTCCCTTACAGGGTAAAGCTGTATCGCCTGACAATTCCCAAAGTCCCCCTATAGAACCCTATTATCCCATACCCACAGCGGAACAGGCAATATGGCAAAAATCCGAACTAGCCATGTTTCTTCACTTCGGTATAAATACATTTACTGATAAAGAATGGGGAGACGGCACAGAGGATCCTGTATTATTTAATCCTACTCAGCTAAATGCTGAGCAGTGGGTTGATGTTGCAAAAGAGAATGGATTCCAATATATAATATTGACGGCCAAACATCACGATGGCTTCTGCTTATGGCCTAGTAAGTATACTTCTTTTTCAGTGAAAAGCAGTCCCTATAAAGATGGGAAAGGAGATATTGTAAAAGAATTTGCAGATGCCTGTCATAAGAAGGGAGTAAAATTTGGTTTTTATTTGTCCCCCTGGGATCGTCACGAAGAAACCTACGGAACAGATGAATATAATATATTTTTCCAAAACCAGTTAATAGAGCTGCTTACAAATTATGGAGAAGTAGGTGTGGTCTGGTTCGATCAAGCTAATGGAGAAGGACCAAATGGTACAATACAAGAATACGACTGGGATCTTTTTTACTCCACGATCAGACGCTATCAGCCGAAAGCTCTCATCTCAATCGGCGGACCTGATATAAGATGGATAGGTAATGAAAACGGATTAGGAAACCAGACCGAATGGTGTATACAACCCAGAAGATACCCTATTCAAAACGGTACAATTGATAATATGGTATGGTATCCATCAGAGTGCGATGTTTCTATAAGGCCAGGATGGTTTTATCACGACTATGAAAATTTACAGATAAAATCAGTATTTCAATTAACAGATATTTATTTAAAGTCCGTAGGAAGAAACAGCAACTTACTTCTAAACGTACCGCCTAATAAACAAGGCCTGATAAGTGATGATGATGCTCAGAGATTAAATGATTTTACTCAATCTTTAAATGAGATATTCAGTAATGATTTGTTCTATAACCAGGATATTCAATGTTCTAATGTTAGAAATAATTCAGAGGACTACTCTCCGGGGAATTGTCTGGATGACAATCAAAATACATTTTGGACTACAGATAAAAATGTAACAACTGCTGAGGTTACAATTACTCTGCCTGAAAAGACAGATATCAATATTATAAGAATGGAAGAAGCAATTGAATATGGTCAGAGAATAAAATCATTTAAGGTTTACTACGATCACGGCGGAATTATGGAAATATTATTTGAAGGGACGACTATTGGGCGTTCGAGAATTCTTACTTTCAATAAAATCACTACAAATAAAATTAAGATTGTAATCGATGATTCATATGCTTCACCAACTTTAAGAGTTATAAAGGGATACTATTCAAATTCTATTTGATCAAGGGGAAGATCTTTGAACCTGTCTGCATCGGAATGAGGAGTTTTAAAACTACATCTGATATAACCAGGAGTATTAGCTGAAGGTCAGGTGTGACTAAGAATAGAAACAAAACGGGGAGACTGCTCCCCCCATTTCGTTAGTGCCCCTATTTTGCCAGTATCATTTTTCTTGTTTCGGTATTGCTGCCGGCCCTTAATGCATAGATATATACCCCGCTTCCAAGTTTTGAGGCATTGAATGTCGTGCTGTAATTCCCCGGTCCCCGTTTCTCATTAACCAAGCAAGCGACTTCGTTTCCAAGAATATCATATATTTTCAGGGTTACAAAACTTTCTTCGGGTATGGAATATTGAATCGTAGTAGTGGGATTGAACGGGTTCGGGTAGTTCTGCTCCAAACCGTATTTAGCTGGCGTACCGGATTCATCATTCTCTTTGACAAACGGCTGGTTCAGGATATTTATAAAACCGCCTGATAAAGGATTCATTGCTAAATTATCGTATACAATTCTATCGCCGTCCTGTTTGTCCCAGATGGTTATTTTTATTGAATCTGCCGAACCGCCATCAGAAGCTAAAATAAGAAATCCGTAATTACCTTTTCCCGTATTTTTACCTTCGCCCCTTATGGTTATCAGGTTATCATCTGTCAGGAGACATTCAAGAGAATTACCGGTTAGATTTATTCCCGCGGCAGGAAATTTTATTTTGACGACACCCTGTGCTGAATTCCCATGATTAATATTATGGATGTTCATATTAAAGTTAAGTATGCCGTTGATTTCCGGATCCCCTATGAAGGCGCCCGGTCCGGAGCTTATCCATCCGTTGGATTCAATTTTGTCAGAGGTTAAACGATCACCGACGTTAATTACTCTTCCGATCTTTTTCGGATGAATATAATTATTCATCGACATTATGTAGGCAACCGCGGCATCAAACTCAGTTACTCCGGTGAGGATGTCCGGATCAGAATATGGAATACCGGTATAATCGAGAATGCCAAGCACAAATTCACTTCCTGTTACAGAGTAAACCGCGGCCGGGTTAATTGGCTGACCGTTGACCGTAAGAGAAACCACCCTTTCTCCTACCGGTTTTTCGGAATCATACTTATATTCAAATCCGGAAACCTGTATTAAATAATCACTTCCGCTTTCAATCTGACTTAGTCCGAACTCAAGCCCCATCCAGAGGGCCTGGCCGGTCATATTGAAGGTGGCTATTTGGAATCCCAGAGTATTTACAGTATTAAAACCATAGCCATTAAGTCTGAAAACATCGGAAAGCGTAAATGTTCCTTCCCACAACGGTAAGGCTGTTGAGCCGCTTGCCTGCATTGCCAGATCAGTTCCGGTAAATGACCGGAAAGCGTCTGCCACAAGGTTTCCGACAGGAGTATCATGAGCACCTACTGAACCCAGATTCGTAGGCTCTTCCTCAAAGAATCCGTCCGCATAGCCGAACGGCTGAGTGAAAAAAGGTGTACCGTAGAAATCCTCGATGTCTGCTATCATTGAATTGACCATCGTTTTGACGGGTTCATTTTCGGTAATATTTTGATCGAGAGGGATTAAGGAATAATCGAGAAGACTAACATTCCCTCCGTCAACAGTTAACTGCATTTTGCCGACGTACATATAGTTCGATCCTGCCTGGACAACCCATGTGGTTCCGTCAAGCGGATTGGGAACGGCAATAGGTGTACTGTATTTGTAATGATCGTGTCCTCCGATAATTACATCAATACCAGGAACCATTGAGGCAACAGCCATATCAAACTCTACACCTAAATGCGATAGAAGGATTATCACGTCGCAATTTTCCACGTTACGCAGGATATAGGCGGTAGTACCGGCGATGGTCATGATTTGTTCTACATCATCCTGGATTACAACAGGTGAAGGCTGAGAGAGAATATTTGTCGCGGGAGTGATGAGTCCGAAAATACCAACCTTTACAGAACCAATTTCCTTTACGGTGTAGTCATAAATGTACTGATCGAGATCCGGAACTGAAGAAGCATCTATGTTTGCCCCGAGGAGCGGGAACGCGTCTGCAGGATCAGGGAAGACATTCTGAAGAGAACCCAGAAGTGCGTCGGGGGTCAGGTCAAATTCATGGTTGCCGACCGCCATAGCGTCAAATCCGATCATACTCATCCAGGTTAGTTCAGGAACCTGAAAGTATCTGTTGAAAAAAAGATCACCGATGGAGATATCTCCCGCATGGAGCAGAAGAAGGTCAGGATCAATGCTCCTTTCATAGCCAATCAGAGACGCGGCGCGTGCTATACCTCCGAGTGTGCCTTCAAGGTCTTGTCCGCGGGGACCGATTGGGGCGAGAGTTGAATGCGAATCGTTGACGTGCAGTACTGTTATTGTTGTTTGGGCGAATGCGTTTATTGCAATGAAACAGAAAATCAGAATTATGTAACGAATTTTTGACATATGAACACCTCTTAATTTTTTGTTGATGACATAATCATTTCCTCTGGCGGAAACCTACGGCATAAGGAGGAGGTAGTTGTCAAAAAAATGTCAAAACTTTGTAAGAATGCTTCCTTTTGTCAGATTCAGTCGCAGTTCAGCTCAGATTTCTCACACTCTGAAATATTTGCGGCAGCTGCCTATTGCAAGTTTGAAAGTATATATATAATTTTCTGTATCCCTTTTATGAAGGGATACAATAAAACCCTGAATTTAGCCAAAAAATGAAATATTATGGAACTTACCACAAAGCTGCAGCAGATAGGACTTACCAAACGAGAGGCCGAGGTTTACCTGGCACTTTTGCAAAGGAAAGAGTTTACCGCTCCCGAACTTACCAAGATCACCACCGTAACCAGAACTAAAATTTATGAAATCCTTCAGAGTCTGGTTCATAAAGGTATTGTATCGGAGAGCAGCAGGAATGGAAACAAAATGTATCGCAGCATCGATCCTAAAATAGCATTGAAGAATATTATAATAAATTATGAGGAGACTGTTGAACAGAAGAAGCTGGAATTTGAACAGAAGCAGCAGATAGATATTGCAATGAAGAAGAAGGCCGCGGAACTGCTGGAAAAGGAATTAGTTTCGCTTCATAAGGATAGTGCCGATAACCTGGAGCCGTTTGATTATATAGAGATGCTTACTGATATCAGGCAGATAGGGGAGAGATGGGTCAGCATTCAGCAGAACACAAAAAAAGAATTACTTGTATTCACCAAACCACCTTATACTACGCCTGCCCTTGAAGACAACATCGAGCAGGAGAAAGAAATTTTCCGGAAACAGAATATAATCGTAAAGGGACTTTATGAATACGGGGAACTAACAAAGGAGGAGCTGGAAAGTCTGGTGAGATCCGTGGAGATCTACCAGGAAATCGGCGAAGAAGCAAGGCTGATAGAAAAACTTCCAATGAAACTTGTAATAAGTGATGAAGCATTAGTAATGTTTGCTCTGAACGACAGAATTTCTTTAAAGCCGAACATAACCAGTATGTTCGTTGATCATCCGAATTATGCTGCAGCATTAAAGAAAATGTTTGAAAGTTACTGGGCGGATGGCATTACTGTGGAATCATTCAAACAAACAATAAATAAATAAATTCTCAACATAATCTAAATTAAAGGATATATATGGTGCACAAACTACTACGATCTGCAGCCTTTTTACTGGCTTTTTTGATAATAAGCCTGAGTACTGCTGATGCTCAATGGTACTGGCAGAACCCACTGCCGCAGGGGAATACACTTAACGGTGTGTCTTTCTCCGATGCAGATAACGGGCTTGCTGTGGGGGATAACGGCGCGATTATAAGAACTACTGACGGGGGCGCAACATGGGTGAGCCAAATGTCTGGTTTAACCATCAACCTTAACGCTGTTTCTTTTATTGATGGAGTTAAAGGAACCGCGGTTGGACAGAATGGTAAAATTGTGAGTACAACAGACGGCGGCGAGACCTGGCTTCCGCAGGTATCGGGAACAACCTTTCAGTTTTACGGCGTTTCATTTTCAGATGCGGCTCATGGTACAGCGGTGGCTAACAACGGTCTTGTGCTGAGAACAACCGACGGAGGAGCGAACTGGACTCCTCAAACCAGCGGCACTTCCGAAGATCTGTTTGGGGTAGATTTTTCAGATACAAATAATGGAACGGTTGTCGGCGGTAACGGTACTATCCTGAGAACCACCAACGGTGGTGATACCTGGACTCCGCAAACCAGCGGTGTAACCAGCCTGCTTCGAGATGTAAGTTTTACAGATATAGATAACGGCACAGTAGTAGGACAGGAAGGAACCATTCTCAGAACTACAGACGGAGGAACAACCTGGACTCCACAGGATGGCGGGTTAAACCCATGGGACTATGTTTACTCTGTTTCTTTCTATGATGCAGACCACGGTGCCGCAGTGGTTTCAGGTGCCATCATAATTACTACAACCGACGGAGGCGCAAACTGGGCTTCCTACAGTACAGGTACCTGGAATGATCTAAATTATGTTGCTATGACTTCAGCCTCCAGCGGTATTACAGTAGGTTTTGGCGGAATGATCTACCAGACGACAAACGGCGGTACAACCTGGGAAAATGAACTTCAGGGAGTATCGGATCAGGCTATGACTTCTATCGCATTTGCTGATAATTTACATGGAATTGCTGTTGGTACCGGCGGTGTAGTGCTTACAACATCAAACGGCGGACTTAACTGGATCAGCCGGGCAAGCGGTGTATCAGATGAGCTTTACGGGATTTCTTATCTTGAGGTAAATACAGCTGTTGCCGTTGGAATGTCGGGAATAATTATAAGGACTACAGACGGAGGCTTAACCTGGAACAGCGAGGTAAGCGGTACTACGGAAAATCTTAATAGTGTTTCATTCGGCGATCTGAACCACGGAACTGCTGTAGGTCAGTCGGGTGTTATTTTAAGAACCACTGACGGCGGAGCCACATGGACACCTCAGACCAGCGGGACCGGAGCAGCCCTGTGGGGAGTTGCTTTTTCCGATGCTGACCATGGTATAGCTGTAGGAAATACAGGGACTATACTAAGAACGACAGACGGAGGCAGCACATGGACACCTCAAACATCCGGAACAAACGGTTCGATATACGGAGCTACCTTTGTTGATGCAAATACAGGTTATGCTGTAGGTTCTACACCTTATCCTGTTGTTGTAGGATTAATATTGAAGACAACAGATGGAGGCGTAAACTGGGTTCAGCAGAACAGCAACACTATAGTATTCCTGAACAGCGTAGCATTCGCGGATGCGGATAACGGTATTACCGGCGGACTTAACGGCGTTATTATGCACACTACCGACGGCGGAGCAACCTGGAATGGGGATGAAAGCAATACCAATGCAATGGTAAGAGGTATGTACATGACAGATGCCAACAATGGCTACGCTGTAGGTGAAAATGGTATGATCCTGAAGCTGGGTGATATCGTTCCTGTTGAAATGACTGCTTTTACAGGCAGCGTTAATGCTTCCGGAATACAGCTTAACTGGAGTACGGCAAGCGAAACCAATAACAACGGATTTAATGTTGAACGTCTATCAGACGGCAGCTGGCATTCGATTGGTTTTGTAAGAGGTTCGGGCACCACTACTTCCCCCAGAGCCTATTCATTCAACGATACCAAACCATCAGCAGGCAAAAATTATTACCGCCTAAAACAGGTTGACTTCAATGGGACCTCAGAATACAGCAATACAATAGAGGTTGATTACGTTAATTCTCCGGCAAAATATAATTTATCGCAGAATTTTCCGAATCCTTTCAACCCGGTAACTACCATAAATTTTGTGTTACCCTATGATAGTCACGTGAAGATAACTGTTTATAATGCTCTTGGTGAGTCGATCGCAGTTCTTTTTAACGGATTAAAAACCACCGGAACACATTCTGTTCAGTGGAATGCATTGAATTATCCTTCAGGACTTTACCTGTATAAAATTGAAGCCGGATCGGCCGATGGATTACATAATTTTTCATTAGTGAAAAAAATGATCCTGATGAAGTAAATTAAAATGCCGGGCGGGGATGAAGGTAATAGTTTTCAATCCCGCCCGGATTTAATGTGGAGCGAACTGTAACTTAGAAATGATATTCAAAGTTGACAGCTCCATAATAATTTGCTTTAGGAGCAGGATTAAAATAGAGGGGTAATCCTCTTTCCGACCTTGATCTCTGGTTAACGGCGATAATAGGTGAGTAATTGATTCCTGTAGGATTATTTACGCCCGCATATACCTGTAAAGTAAAAACGTCCGCCAGGCGCCTTCTGAATCCAACCTTAGCGTCAAGGACATAGTAAGCTTCAGTATAGGCTGAGTTATCATCCTTCAGGGGCCTTTCACCGGTATAATCATAAGTCAGATAAAAATATAACCCGGATGACGAATTGATATCCAGTCCCGCATTAAAAAGACTATGCGGCAGACCGGGCACATTATTTCCTGAATAGTCAGTGCCGTTAAGTTTATAATCTTTAAACTGAAAATCATTATACGAATAAGTAATAAAAGGGCGGACAAGGCTGATAAAAGCTTTTTTGTTTTCCAGCAGTTTATAAGAGAGCAATACTTCGACACCTTTATTCAGCGACCTGCCGGCGTTTACGAACCTGGTGAACCCGCTTTGATCAGTCTGTGGAATAAAAGAATCAAAAAGGTTCAGGTAGAACAGGCTTAATTCATAATGCAGCTGATCCTCAAATAAGTCCCCGTCAGATCCCGCCTCATAATTCAGACTTCTTTCAGGCTTAAGATCCGCATTAACACTTCCATTGCTTAAGGAAATCTCTGAAACCGTAGGAGGTGAAAAACCGGTATTAACCTGAGCATATAAACTAATCTTATCTGAAAGATATTGTCTGAGCAAGACACCGGGACTAAAAGCTGCCTTCAGCTCCCTCGAAAGTGAAAAGTCTATACTATCTGTCCTGAGGTTATCCCTCATATTATATTCTGCCTGACTTAATCCGGTGCTTGCTGTAAGGACCGTTGAAGATCCAAAGTTTATGGTTCCCTGCAGGAACAGGTTGAAATGCTTCAGATCAAGTTCTCTGTCGGAGATTATCATCCCGGCTGCTCCATCCGGGGATATTGCGTAATGTTTTTCAACATTGAAGTTACGGATAACCTCACCGCCGAAAGCGAACGTAGTTTTATATTCGCCAAGGAAAGTGTTATAGGAAAACAGGGTTCTTGCACCCTGTTTATCCATATCGTTCCTGTTATAAAAAGGTTCGATGGGAGATTCATTAAATGTATGTCCCATAAGAACGCTCGTAGTATTTTCGAACGAATCCGTGATCTTAAAAATATTTGTTACCCCGAGAAGAAATGATTTACTGTGAAGTCCGATATTTTTATCGATGTAGGCCTGGTTAGCCATTTGAGGGTTATCAGTAAAATCAACGCTGTCAAGCTCTCCCGGGTACTCATCATTTATATAAGCATAGTTCGCAAAGAAGGAGAGCGTCTGCGACTCACTTACAAAAAAATCACCGCCGAAAGTAAAAAGCTGTTTCTTTGAGTGAGAGTGCTTCCGGTAGCCGTCATAATTCTGGTAGCTGTAATTAGTAAAAAAGTTCAGTTTGTCTGTCCCCGCCCTGAAATTAAAGGTTGATCTTAAGAGACCGTCAGAGCCCGCGGTGATTATCTCGTTAAGATCCTTTTCCTGGTAATGAGCTCTTTTTGTGAAGAGATTAACCGTGCCTCCGATGGGACTTCCATAAATACCTGATGAAGAACCTTTAATAACTTCAATCTTCCCAAGGCTGGTGAAATCTATATTATCAATGCTGGTAGTACCGTCGGCATCAGTAAGGGGTATCCCGTCGTAATAGACTTTAACATCCCTGATTCCGAACCGTGACTTTCCGCCAACTCCTCTAATAAGTATGTGAGATTGAGATGTTGAGCTCCGTGTTTCCATTTTAACACCGGGAACAAGGTTAATAATTCTATCGAGATACATATCGTTCGTTCTGCGTATATAGTTAAATCCAAGAACGTCAACCTTTCCGATTGTTTTAGAAACTTCAGCATTAGGGTTTCTGCCAAGAACCAGAACTTCTCCAAGCGTGTAGTTCTTTTTGCTCAAGCCGACTCTGAAACCTTCCTGCCGCAGGGAATCAATTGAGACTGTAAGTTTCTCATACCCTGTAAGCTGAAAAGTAAGTGAAGATGAGTTTTTAAAAGGAAAGAATGGTGCTTCACCCTTTGAATTTGTAATTGCACTTGTTTGCGGATTATCGCCTGTTATTAGTACATAATTTAAAGGGAAATTTTCTTTTTGATCAACGACTTTTATAGTCTGGGCATTTATGAAAGTAAGAGCGGAAGCCATTACTATCAGTGTAAAAATAATTTTCATTCTTAAAGATCCTGGATAAAGCAGATAATAAAATTTTAACAGAGTGATGCGGTTCTACCGGAATCGCATCACCAGTTGTTTTGTTAATAATTGTTTCTAGAATGCATATGACAGAGAAAGATTACCATAATAAGCTGCCTTATACGGGGACGGGATTATATAGCCGTCGCCATGACCTCCGTCTTTAGGCATCGCAAGTCCCTCTATATCAGGACCTGTAAACAGGAATGAGTAATAAGTACTATTTGTAAGGTTATCTACTCCCGCCGAAAGGTCGAAAGTGAAATGCTCACCAAGCGTTCTCTGATAGCCGATCTTTGCATTAACGAGGCTGTAGGATTTTACGTACGTACTATTATCGAAGGTTACCGGGGCCTTATCAACATACTGATAGGTTCCATAGAAATATAATCCGAAATTTGTTCCGAGATCCAGTCCTGCATTTATCATATTATCAGGAACGCGGGCAACCTTATTGCCTGAGAAATCAACTGTACCAGCAGAATTATTATTATCGCTTTTGAACTCCTTATACCTGAAATCTGAATAAGTATAAGAAACCCAGGGGCGCATCATAGAAACAACTTCTGTCGGATCATTAAGTAGCATATAGCTCAATGAAACTTCCGCACCCCTATTCTGCTGTCTGCCTGCATTCGTAGTGAATGTAACTGAATTTGATGTTTGCTGTACCAGCTTATTAGTATTTTCAAGATCGAATAACGCCACCTGGTATGCAAGCCTACCGTCAAACAGGTTTCCCTTGCTTCCAAGTTCATACTGAACAGCTTTTTCAGGTTTGAGGCTGGTGTTTACTGTACCATCGCTAGCAGCAGCATCACCGAGCAGAGGGGGAGAATACCCTGTACTTACACTTATATAAACCGAAGCTTCTTCATTAAATACTTTAGAAACAGCGATCCTCGGAGTAAACGCAGGTTCAAAAGCCTTTATAGTGAGGTTTGTGGTATCCTTCAGCTGATTATTCTTAAGCATATTCATAATACCAAATTCATTCTTATTGAAACTTGCGCCTGCTGTAATGTTAAAATCCATGGGTAAAGCAATGTTCCATTCTGTAAACAGGTAATAATTCAAAGCGTAATTTTCATACGCACTCGGTCTCCGGGGACGCGGGGGTTCCGGAAGAGGAACCACGAACACACCATTGCTGGTTAGATTTGATTCCTGAACCATTCCTCCTAGCGTACCATTCACTCCGATGTTCTTACCCCGGGTAATAAAATTGAAAGCTGTTCTTGCTCCATAATTATATTGAGTAACATCAGTAAAACCGTGAGCAAAAGGCTGATTTGAAGTTCTTCCTGATCCAAATAAAGTAGTCTGGTTACTCACATTTTCATTAAAGCGATAGAAATCGGTTACGCCCATACGGAAGCTTTTTACCTTAATATGCGAATTGTTTTCAAGGTAGGCTTCATTGCTTACAGGCTGTCTGTTATAGAACTCAGCACTGTCAATTTCGCCTGCAAGCTCTTCATAAGATTTATTATATGCAAAATAAGTTGAAATAGTCTGGCTGCTGCCTGCCTGGAAATCAGCGTTAGCCCTCACAAAATCCTTCCAGGAGGCACTATGAGGTCGAAATGATTTGTAAGTCTGATGACCATAATTAACCGTAAAATCTGAATTATCTCCAGCACTTTGAATAGAAGTATTGGTCCTGAATAATCCGTTACTTCCACCTATTGTCTGCTGATGCAGGCTGGTTTCATCAGGAGCCGGTCTTGTTGAAGTCAGTAAAACAGTTCCCCCGATAAAGCTGCCGTAAAGACTGGAAGAGGGACCCTTGATAACCTCAACATTTCCCAGCGATGCAAAATCGATATCATCCAGCACCGTAGAACCTGAGGCATCAGTAATGGGTATATTATTCAGAAATACCTGATAACCCAAACCATTGCTGTTAGGGCTATTCCGGCTTGTACTGGGGTAATACCCTCTGATCGTGATCCTTGCTCCTCCCCATGGAGTACGGGACTGCATAAAAACGCCCGGCACCATGTTGATAGAATTTTCGAGCGAGAGTCCGCTGGCCCGCTGCAGATCTTTCGTCGTTAAGATACCCACAGCCTGCGGTCTTAAGATCTGGTTACTGCCTATTACCTGGACTCCGGAAAGTTCAACAGGAGAAGGGGAGAGCTGAACGTATAGCGGTTTGGAAGCCTCTGTAACAGAAACCTGTTTAGTGAGATATCCAATACGCCTGATGGTTAATGTAAACTTAGTTAAAGAAGTATTAAATTGAAATCTTCCGAAATCATTGGTGGCGGCAGTTAAAGATGAACCTTCAACAGCTAATGTCGCGCCGGCTATTGGTTCAAGGGACTGCTTATCAACCACAATTCCGGTGAAAGTAACCTGCGCTGTTATATGGGCAGCAGTAAGCAAAAAGATGAAGAAGAATGTTAACAAGTAATTCTTCATGTTCAGAATCCTTTCTTAAAAAATTCAGTATTTTTTATTTGAAATCTCTGGAAGGGTTATACATACGCTCAATATGGCAGGAGCATTACGTCCTATCAGATAAAACAGATCAATTTCTATCGGAAGAAAGACTTCCCGTTGTCTGTTTTCTAATGTATAACCTGTGATTATTAAATCTGGAAAGAATCAGGAGACTTCAGGGGGAGGAGAGAGTATTTCTTTATTAAGGCTTTTATAAAAACTTAAAATGCAGAAATTAAAATTATTAGTTTTCTGAACAGAAGGGATTAATATTTTTGATACAGGGAAATATTTGCTGAGCTCCTTCTGAGAAATATTCCGGGATTTCCCTTCATTATTCTGGTTCTTTTTAAGAAGCTTTTCAAAGGAAGATTCGAGTTCTTTTTCATCCCTATCCTTCACACAGTAATAGATAACCTTGCCCTTATCGATTTCGCTTTTCAAAACGTCGTACATTTCATCATGATAGCGGAATTCTTTACCGTCCCTAACCCAAACCGGTTTTTCACCTTTTTGCTCATCAAATGAAAGTTTAACTACAAGATTTGCAGGAAAAGGCCCTTCCATTCTGCTGTTCATTTCAGAACGAATGACGGTTCGTTTAACCAGGTAGGGAATATAAAACCCAAAAATGTTAAACAGGAATAAAAAAAGGATGAATGATGTAAAGAATTTCTTCAAAACGTAAAAAAACTGTTGTGTAATTCATCAGAATATTACGGAATTCTTTTAAAAATAAAAACATTACGACAATTTATTTTTAAAAAGGGCTGCGGCTGACGGGGACAACTATCTTCTTCCCTTCCGTTTCCAACTACATTTCAACTACGCTCCAACTGCGCTTCAACTGCGCTCCAACTACGCTCCAACTACGCTCCAACTACGCTCCAACTACGCTCCAACTACGCTCCAACTACGCTCCAACTACGCTTCAACTACGCTTCAACTAGTTTGAAAGCGCAATAACTATACTTTCGAGGAAATAT
Organism: uncultured Bacteroidota bacterium; assembly: GCA_963771705.1. Taxonomy (GTDB): domain Bacteria; phylum Bacteroidota; class Ignavibacteria; order Ignavibacteriales; family Ignavibacteriaceae; genus DATFVA01. The sequence goes on along the minus strand of CAVYUP010000006.1, from coordinate 460,572 downwards.
TGATGGAGGATTGTTATCTTTAAGAGCTATTTATACCAGAATTATTTAAAAATGATCAAATTTGTTATCTCTTTTCTCCTGCTTATCAGCACTGCTTCACCACAGGTTAGGAAATTTGTAAATCCTTTTATCGGAACATCGAACGGAGGAAACACATTTCCGGGTGCCGTACTTCCCTGGGGGATGGTGTCTGTTAGTCCCCACAACAGCTACAACTCGCCTCCAGGATACATTTTCGGGGAAAAATTCTTTTATGGGGCAGGGCATAACCATCTCAGCGGTACCGGCTGCGCTGACCTTGGAAGTATAATTTTTACAGTGACGACAGGGGAAGTAAGAACTTCACCCGATCAATACCGGCAGCATTACTCCAGCGAGCTTGCTGAACCCGGCTATTATTCCGTACACCTTGATTCGGCACAAGTAACCATGGAATGTACCGCCTCGATGCGATGCGGAATTATAAAAATAAGATCTGATAAGGATCAGAGGGTTAATGTTCTCCTGGATGCGGGAAGAAGTCTTGCTATTACAGGCGGGGGAGAGGTTCATCTATTATCCGGAACCGAACAGGAAGGGTACAACATCAGCGGAGGTTTCTGTGGTGAAGAGAACAGGCAGAAAACTTATTTCTATACGGTAACAGATAAAACTCCTTTATCTGAAGGAACGTGGCTGAACGACAGGATTACCGGTAATTCAAATACTTCAGCCGCGGACTCATCGACTGGTATATGGCAGGTTTATCATCTAAAAGAGGGGGAAGAACTCCTCATTAAAACCGGTATTTCATACGTTAGTTCCGCAAACGCAAAACAAAATATGGAGACAGAGGTTAAGGATAAAAATTTTAATGAAATAAGGAAGGGCGCGGAACTGTCATGGGAAAAAGCGCTATCAAGAATTAGAATAGAGGATGATAATGACAGCAATAAGGTTATCTTTTACACAGCATTATACCATGCTCTTATTCATCCCAATATTATAAGCGATGTGAACGGGGATTACCCATTGATGGGAAGAAAGGGAACCAGTAATTACAAGAACAGGGACCGCTACTCAGTATTTTCATTATGGGATACTTACAGGACCCTTCACCCGTTCCTGACCCTTGTTTACCCGGAAAGAGAATCTGAAATGGTAAAAACGATGATAGACATGGCCGAAGAAAACGGTTATCTCCCCAAATGGGAACTTGCCGGGAATGAAACTTATATGATGGTTGGGACCCCGGCAGATATTGTAATAACTGATACTTATATAAAAGGTGTAAGGGACTTCAATGCCGATTCAGCGTTGTTCTATATGACGAAACCCGCTTTAATAAAAAAGGATGAAAAAGCTCCTCCGGTAAGAGCAGGTTACCACGAACTTATTGAATACGGGTATATACCCTTTGAACAGAACTGGAGTGAGGACTGGTGGGTATGGGGACCGGTTTCTACAACGCTCGAATACTGTTTCTCTGATTACTCAATTGCCGAACTTTCAAAAGCCCTTGATAAACCTGGATATTCTGAATTATTCAGCAAAAGGTCATCCTATTACAAAAATCTATTTGATGACAGCACTCAAATGTTTCGTCCACGATCAGAAAAAGGAAATTTCATAACTCCCTTTGATTCGACTGGAACAGAGGGGTCCGGCGACTGGGCCGGTTCAGGGGGACCCGGATATGTTGAGGGAAACGCCAGGGATTACGCGTTTTATGTACCCTTTGACGTAAAAGGAATGATTAAGTTATACGGGGGAAAGGCAGAATTTTTTAATAAACTGAAATATTATTTCGATAAGAATTATTTCAGTCTCAACAACGAACCTGAAATGTTCTATCCATACCTTTTTACTTATTCAGAGGAGAGAGATTCAGTAACAAGGAACCTTGTAGAATCAATACGGGAAAAAAGCTTTAATACGGGTCCCGGCGGACTCCCGGGTAACGATGACTGCGGTGCGATTTCAGCCTGGTATCTTTTTTCTGTCCTGGGATTTTATCCAGTATGTCCCGCTTCGGAAGAATACCGATTGGGAATTCCTCTTTTCCGGAAATGCGAGATCAATTTGTCAGGGAAATACTACGACGGAAAAAACATCATTATTGAAAGAAAAAGAGATAATAATAAGGCTGGTAACATCTTTATTAATGGGGTTCAGCATCAGGGGAATGGAATTAGGCATAATGCTATGGTAAAAGGTATACATATGACATTATTCACCAAGTAAATTAATTTTTTAATACCTTCCTTCACTTACTTGACATAAATAATTTAAAGTTGTAGTTTCTGTGCAAACGTTTGCGCTAATTTTGTAATTTTAGATGGCTGTAACATTAAACGATATTGCAAGTAAAGCCGGTGTTTCTGTTTCAACAGTTTCACGGGTCCTGAACAACAAGACAAAGAAGTACAGGATCAGTGCAGAAACAGAGAGCCTGATAATAAAAGCAGCCAAAAAGTTAAATTACAGGCCCAACCAATTGGCCAGGGGATTAAGGCTAAAAAAGACGCATACTATAGGACTCATAGTTCCAGACATTTCAAATCCATTTTTTGCTCACGTTACCAGGATCATCCAGACTCATGCATACCAGGCAGGCTACAGCCTGATTGTCTGCAACACCGATGAAGACATCGAGACAGAACTCGAGCAAGTTGAGCTACTGATAAGTAAAGGAGTAGATGGATTTATTGTTATGCCGGTGGGGACTACCTTCTCACACATTAAAAAATTGATGGATGACTCTGTCCCTCTTGTTCTTCTTGACAGAAGCTTTGACGGCCTGGAAACAAACTCTGTAGTAGTTGATAACTATACAGGAGCATACAAAGCAACTGAGTATCTGATCTCAATGGGACACAGTAGAATTGCGGTTATACAGGGTCTGCCTGATACCTATACGAATAACGCGCGTGTAAAAGGTTATCTGGATGCTTTAAGGGACGCAGGTATTGAAGTTAACCGAAATTATATTGTCGGCAAAGATTTCAGGAAGGAAAACGGCTATATCGAAACCAAATTCCTCCTAGGGCTAGAACAGCCGCCCACAGCAGTTTTTACCACAAGTGATTTAATTACCCTGGGTGCCCTGGAAGCAGTATCTGAGGAAAAGTTAACTATTCCCGATGATCTTTCACTTGTTTCATTTGACGATGTAGATTTTGCTCCATTCTTGTTTGCTCCGCTGACGGCAGTAAGACAGCCTAAAGAGATAATGGGAGAGGTTGCCGTTAAGCTTCTTATCGATGGTCTGAAGACAAAAGGTAAGCAAGACCATAGAAAAATAGTCCTGAAATCTGAATTAGTTGTCCGTGGCTCTGTAAAGAAAATAGCAAGCACAGTAGAAACGGCAGCAGTCAGCTGATCCCGTGAGGAGAAGTTCTAAGTAATATTCCATAGGTTTTTAAGAAAGTTCATTTTAAGTATAACTTTCAGGAATTTGCACAAACGTTTGCATAAAAAGAAGATTTTAAGGAATTTTCACCCGAAAATGGGAGTCACCAGCAGGAACTGCGTCCTGCCTAACCCGATAAATCAAGAGGATTAAGTGAAAAAATACATCTTTATTACTCTAATATTATCTTTATTCGCACTAAACTGCGGGGGAGACAAAAACGAACCCTCTGCCAATGGCGAAGTTGAAATTGTATTCTGGCACAGCTTTGTGTCATCAACAGTGCCAGCATTAAATGAGCTTATAGCAAAATTTGAAAAAGAGAACCCCGGTATACACATAAAAGCCCAGTATATTCCAACCGGCGACGCACTTATTCAGAAATTGATCACCGCCATTCAAAGCAAGACCGCGCCTGATATATCCTGGCTCCACTCTGATTTTATGGAAAACCTTGTAGATGCAGATGCTATCTATAAAATGGACGAATTCATAAATAGTGATGATGGAATAACTCAGGAAGATCTTGACGATATTTATCCTGCGCTTCGTCAATCGGCTTCGTGGAGAGGTACATTATATAGTATGCCTATGGAGGCCACGAACCTCGCTCTTCTGTATAATAAGGATATGTTAAAAGCGGCAGGCCTTGATCCTGAACATCCGCCCAAAACCTGGAAAGAACTTCACGAGTACGCAAAAAAATTAACCTTTGATAAAAATAACGACGGTACCTTTGATCAGGTAGGATTCTTTGTTCCTGTATATCCCGCAGCCGGCCCTCAGGGTCCCTGGATGGTGTGGCAGTTTATGCCCTATCTCTGGCAGGCGGGAGGATTCCTTGTAGATTCCGCACAGACTCATGTAATGTACAACGAGGAAGCGGGAGTTGAGGCTCTTACTCTCTGGAAGCAAATGTACCAGGAGCAGAAATTGAGTTCATTTACAACCGATTTTGATGTAGCATTTACATCAAAAAGACTGGCGATGGCCATGGATGGTCCCTGGAACCTTCCGAGGTATAAAGACCTTCTTAAGAATCTAAACTGGGCATTTGCTCCACTGCCTGCCGGTCCTAAAAAACAGGCAACTGTAGTTGGAGGCGAATACCTCGCGATATTTAAACAAAGCCAGCATCCCAAAGAAGCCTGGAAATTCCTTAAGTGGATGATCAGGCCGGACATTCAGGCCTTCTGGGCAATGAAATCCGGTTATCTGCCAATACGTCATGCTGTTCACAATGTTCCTGAATTCCAGAAATACCTTACCGAGAATCCCAATTTTAAGGTGTTTGTTGATCAGATGGATGTTGGACAGGCGCAGCGTTCTATTGATTTTGGAGCGCTTGAAGTTACCCAGAACGTTGCCCAGGCGATTGAAAGGTCAACACTGGGGAATGTTGATGTCAAGACAGCCCTTGATGAAGCTGCAGCTAAATCGAATAAAGCAATAAATAATAAAAAGTAGAATAAATTGTTCAATACCACCCCCGAAGTGCAGGAAGAGAAAGCGCTGGAAACAGCTAAAGCGGGAAAGCAGCACCTTCGAAAGAAAAAAAAGCATAAAAAAGGAGATCTTTTTGCGGCTCTTTTATTTTTATCGCCCACGCTCGTAATCTTCAGTGCTTTTATTCTATTTCCGGTTATATTTTCTTTCTACCTGAGCTTTCAAAAATGGAACATGTTCAGCGGGCAGACCACATTCGTCGGTTTGGATAATTACATACGAATGTTTCAGAGCGCAGAATTCTGGAATGTTCTTAAAAACACTGCTTATTATACACTAGGAACTATTCCTCTGAACATGGGCTTCTCACTGCTTGTTGCCTACATACTGCACAAAAAAATATTCGGGAAGAAGCTGCTGCGTACCCTGTTTTTTGCTCCTGTCATTATTTCACCTGTAGCAGCGGCAGTTATCTGGCGGTGGCTATATGATCCTAACTTCGGACTGGTAAATTATTTCATCGGGCTGTTTGGATTCGATCCGGTAAACTGGCTTAATGATCCCACAGCGGCAATGTTTGCCCTGATAGTAATGGGAGTATGGAAAACATTCGGCATCAATATGGTGCTGTTTGCCGCAGGGCTTCAGGCAATACCCGATCATTATTATGAAGCCGCTGAAATTGACGGTGCCGGCCAATGGTCGAAGTTTAAGAATATTACTATTCCCTTACTGGCTCCCACCACGTTTTTTATTATGGTAATGTCGATGATAAGCTCCTTCCAGGTATTCGACATAGTATACGTGCTGACTTCGGGCGGCCCGCTAGGGGCTACAAAGGTAATGGTATTCTATGTATATGAACACGCATTCAAGTTTTTTGAGATGGGCTATGCATCTGCGGCAGCATATGTTTTATTCGCAATACTTTTTGTGCTTACGCTGGCCCAGGTTAAGTACATGAAAAACAAAGTTTATGTTTACGGTGGCTGATGGCTAAAAAATCTACTATTGTTAGAAGCATTTCTGAGCATATATTTATCTACATACTGGCGTTCTTTACTGCCGCTCCGTTTATCTGGATGATCCTGACGTCGGTAAAAGATATGGGAGAAATATATGTATACCCCCCGCAATGGTTCCCATCGGTTATCCACTTTGATAATTACAAAAAAGTTTTTGAAGCCGCGCCATTCGGCCGATACTATTTAAATAGTATCCTGGTAGCCGTTGTGGTGACACTTGGTCAGCTGGTGACCTGCTCAATGGCCGCGTATGCCTTTGCACGACTAAGATTCTGGGGGAGGAATTTTCTCTTCTTTATTTTCCTTGGAACAATGATGATCCCTTACAATGTAACTATGATACCCAGTTTTATGGTACTCTACTGGCTGGGATGGGTAGATTCATACCAGGCTTTAATCGTTCCGGGTCTGGCTTCGGCATTCGGTGTTTTTCTACTCAGACAGTTTTTTATGACGATACCGAAGGAACTTGAAGAAGCCGCGGTAATTGACGGAGCAAGCAAACTTACCATTTTAAGGAAGATAATTGTTCCGCTTTCCAAGCCCGCACTGGCAACCCTGGCGATTTTTACATTCATGGGCGTATTTAATGACTTTATCTGGGCCCTGATTGTAATAAATTCGGAGAATATGAGAACAGTGCAGCTGGGGCTAGCCATATTCAGAGACCGATATTTAACTCAGTGGGATCTTCTGATGGCTGGTTCTGTAACCGCTGTACTTCCGATTTTAATTGTATTCTTTTTTGCACAAAAATATTTCATTAAGGGGATAACTTTAAGTGGACTTAAAGAATAAAACGAAATTAATATTTATACTGACGGCCTTTTTAGCTGCCGCATTGGATTGTTTTGCGCAGGATTCACCTTTTGTAAGTAAAGGCGATCTGCAGTTTTACGTAGATTATGCTGCTTTTATGGGAAAAGAAAATAAATCATACACAGAATTTTACCTGATGTTTTTTTCAGATCAGCTGATAAATGAAACAAATGCCTCCGATACAATGAAAGAATTTCTTGTTAAATCGAAGATAAGCAATTTATCTGATGGAAAAATTATCCATGACAAACAATGGAACACGAGTGCTCTCCTTCCCCGGGATTCATCGAATCCAAACAACACTGTAATTTATGATCAATGGGCGGAGTTTCTGAATCCCGGGATTTATAATATCGATATTACCATTGCAGCCAGAGGAACAGAGAAAAGCGGTGAGGCAGATTTCAGCATAACCGTTCCGGGTTTTGACAGCAGCAGCACCGACATAAGTCAGATTGAATTTGTATCTGAAGTTAAGAAAGAGAATGAAAAAACTCCCTTTACAAAAGGAAATCAGGAAGTCATTCCCAACCCCTGGAGAAGGTACGGCGCCTTAAATTCCCGCCTTTCATTCTTTTACGAACTATATAATATCCCTGCAGGCGGAAATCTTAAAGGCGAGTACGTTATTACCGACAAAGCCGGCAAGACTATAAAAAAGCTGACGGATATAAACTATGGAAACAGTTCAGGGAATCTAAGCGTGGTTCATGGAATTAATGTAGCGAGGCTTTCTACAGGTACATATGACCTGAACATTATAATTGATGATTCTGCTAACGGGAATACTTTTACTGAGTCACGCCCTTTTGAGATAATCCAGCTGGATTCGATAGCGCAATCCCCCGGACTAACGAAAGAGGAGGCAGAGATTGAGGGAGGACTTATAAAATATCTAGGCACACCCAGTGAGTACCAGTTTTATGAAAACCTCGATATGACCGGCAAAACACAATATGTAATTAATTTCTGGGCTGAGAAAGATCCCACGCCGGGGACGCCTCAGAATGAATTCCTGCAGAAGGTTATGGAGCGTTTCCGCTACGCCAATCAAAATTTCAAATGGGCTGACATACCCGGGTGGAAATCGGACCGTGGAAGAATATTAATTAAATACGGCATGCCGGATGATATAGACTCTCATAATACAGAAGCTGGTACCAGGAATTATGAAGTATGGACATACAATCAGGACAAACAGTTCAGCTTTGTATTCGCCGATTTGAGGTCAAATGGAAATTATAAATTGATACATTCGACCAAAGAGGGAGAGATTTCTGATCCTAACTGGAGAGACTACCTTAAATAATTATGAAATTGAAATTCAACACTAAGGAAAGCAACCTTATGAAAAAAATATTAAATGATTTTTCGGTGATGGTATTTTTTGCATCTGCTTTAATGATTTTTTTGTTTACTTCCTGTTCCAAGGAAGATAACACTCTGGCCCCCTATGCGGGCTCCCCAGGTATGTCAGATATTACGGTGCAGGATAGTTCCTTCACTCCCAAAATAACCTGGCTGGGAGGTTACGTATCTGTTGTAGGAGTTAATACAGGTACTCATGCGGCTCTGGACAGCAGTCTTGTATGGCTTATTTATATGCCTGATAACCAGATTCATTTTCCTGTACAATACGGAATACTTCCTTCGGGCGCGCAGGAATTAACATCCCAATACAACGGAACATTTGTTGACTCCCTGATTGAAGACAGCACCTACACATTCTGGGTAATGAAGGCCGATGACTGGTCGCAGATATCCGGTATGCAGAACAAAATAATTGTTCTGGATTCATCAGCAGCGTCTGTAGAGGTTAACGGTGATACAATCAGATTATCTTCGACAGGACACATACAGAAAACTCAAAATGTAGATAATTATGTGAATTTTACTGATTTCTTCTCCAAAGGTAAACTTGCCGATATTGTTGTTGAACAGCCGAGAACCAGCAATAGTCCCATAATCAGCTGGCATATTAAACAAGACGGCGTTACGGATTCTTTAGTTGCGGCAATCGGCATAACAGAAGGGAACCAGTACAACGAGTCAAAAAAGATGTGGGAGGTTTATTCAGTAAGCGACAGTGCCGGGGTTACATATTATGGAAAGAAAAACGTTATCGGGCCACCTCTGATTGCCGGAAAGGAATTGCCTGAAACTTATGTTTTCAAAGCATTTCCTCCTTCAGGATTAAAAAGAAATACAAGCTATTATGTATGGATCGCTAATAAGAACTGGGATGGGGAGAACAGAACTCTGGTAACGAAGTATTACGCTTATGCCTACTTCACCACTTATTAGATATTTACCGGGAGATAAATTAATGAGTACAAAATATACTTTAGTGTCCGCTTTAATTTTATTCTTTTTTATCGGGGATATATATGCCGGAGGAGCCGATCTGAATACTGTTTCCCGTGCAAAAACCTCGTCGCTGAATGGTTTATATTTTGCGGGAGGGGACGGCCTTAATTCAGTTCTTGGTAATCCTGCAGGATTGATTAAAAGTTCGAACGGATATCTCGAATTATCTATTGCCGATCTGATAGGTCAGCAGAAGTTTGAGGGCGATACCCAGGGTCTTCATAAGTCATACGAAGATGATCACTTTGCTCTCGGTACAGGATTAGCCTGGTCTTTTAGTCGTGATTTTATTCTGGGTTTATCCTACCAGCGGGCTATAAACTACAATGTTGACTGGCCTTTTGTTGCTTATCAGTCGACTGACACTACCTCATCAATTTCTTCGCTTAATCTCTACAACAGGTTTAAAGTTAATTCCGCTTCAATATCCGGCGCCGTAAGGTTCGATCAGCTTACTATAGGCATTACGGCAAGCGCTTACCAGGTTAAACTGGAAACTGCTTTCCCTCTTGAAAATCGATTCTGGTATGACAGCTCGAGTACAGGGCTTGCAGCATATCAATTCAATTATAATGAAGATGCGTGGACTTATGGTTTTGGTTTAGGACTTCTTTATGAAGTTTCGCCCGATTTACAAATCGGTGTAATGGCCAGAAGCGGTTATTCGGCTGATTTAACGGGCAAAGCTCAAAGCAATTATTTTGCAGATCTGGATTCAGCAGCTTCCGAAACAGACCTTTCCTCCAAATTTGAAATCCCCTGGGTATTCGGCGGAGGGCTTGTTTACAAGCTGAGCGAAAATCTAACCATTAATGCTGACCTTCAGTACAGCATGTGGTCTAATATTCAGCAAGCCATGGATTTTGATTTTAACAATTCAACCTGGCAGAACAATATACCTTTGAAAGATTCCTTATCAGGCATAAGAGCCAATAAATTTATACTGGATTTTCAAAATACCATCGATGCCGGTTTTGGTGTGGATCTTCATCTGACTGAAATCGATTTAAGATTCGGCTACCGGTTCAGCCAGAGTCCGAATTCCGAATCAACGTATTCATATTTGTTCCCTTCAGTTAATCAGCACAGAGTTTCCCTTGGGCTAGGATATGTAGATGAAAACCTATCCTTTGACCTTTCTGTTGCGTATGCATTTGGAATGGATAAAAAGATAAGTAATTCGGCAAACGGGTTTAACGGAAAATATAATTCAAGTTTAGTTATCCCAACATTAACTATGAGATATTCGCTTTGATGAACAATAGTATCAGGACTCATAATACATTATTTCACAATCACAAACCGGGAGGTTAAAATGAGTAAGTTCAAGTTACTATCAATTTGGCTGCTGCTCATGTTCGGTACTGCTTCTGTTTTTGCTCAGGATTATGTTAGAAAGGTAGTCGAGGTTCCTAAAGTCGACTCCGGAGCAATAACAATTGACGGTGTAATGAACGAGGCTGCATGGAACGATGCAGCTCACGCTGATCTTGTAACGAGCAGCGGGTATGAGATATACGCAGATTACTATTACCGGGACGGTCTGACCGCACCGGATTTCGATGAACTTTACGGAAGAATGTTGTGGTCGAAAGACACCTTGTATGTATTTGTCCATTGGGATGAATTTCATAATGATTCGACCAATCTTTACTGGAACGGAAAATGGACAGGCGATCAGTTATTCGTAAGCCTTTCAGACAGGATCGCACAAAATATGATGGGCTGGTACGATGGAAATTCGTATGCTGCTCCTGACGGACCGTATCATTACTGGATACTCGGTTCTGATATGACTTTAAATGGCGGCGATACCACATTCATACCTGAAGAATTCAGAGGAGCTACCTGTCAGGGTGATTCACAGAAAGTCTTTCATGCTTCAGATTATGCAAGATGGGCTGCTGTAATCGATACAAACACGGGCGTATGGGATATGGAAATGGCTATATACAATCCTAACGTTAACGCGCAGGCGAGTCTCGGTTTCAACATTGGAGGAAGCGCCGGATCAAGCTATACAGACATGCTCTATGGTGATGCTTATGCATATTTCACCTGGCAGCCCAATGTACCGGATGAACCATTTACAGATCCGATAGGAAATGGAGATCCTGGTCAGTATAACCTTGCAAATTCAAATTACTGGGCTGTACTTAAATTTATGCCGGGCAGCAATGACATTGTCCGCCACTCAGTAGATGTTCCGGGTGTTCAGAGAGCTAATATTCAGATCGATGGACAAATGAATGAAGCTGACTGGGATAATGCTTTAGATATAGGTATGATTACAAACTCCGGTTATGAACTCTTCACGAATTATTATTATCGTGACGTGACAGCGCCTGATCTGGATGAATTATCAGCCAAACTGTTATGGTCTGATAAATATCTCTATGTATTCATGCACTGGGATGAATTCCATAATGATTCAACCAACCTTTACTGGAACGGTAAATGGACAGGTGACCAATTGTTCATAAGTCTTTCGAACCGCCTTGGTGTTGATATGAAAGGCTGGTACGATGGAAATAGTTATGCTGCTCCTGACGGACCTTACCATTACTGGGTTCTGGGTCCTGAAATGACCCTAAATGGAGGAGATACAACCTACGTTCCGGAAGAATACAGGAAATGTTTTGATATGGGTGATTCGAACAAAGTATTTTATGCTTCAGATTACGCACAGTGGGCTGCTGTAATTGATACTAATACCGGTGTATGGGATATGGAAATGAAAATCTATAACCCTAACATTACGAATCAATCAAGCATAGCTTACAATATGGGCGGAAGTTTCGGTTCCAGCTACACTGATGCACTGTATGGTGATGCATACGCATACTGGACCTGGCAGCCGAACATTCCTGACGATCCTTTCACAGATCCTTACGGAGGCGGTGATGCCGGATACTATAATCTGGCCAACTCAGATTACTGGGCAGTTCTTAATTTCACATCTCCGGTTACCGCGGTTGATCCGGGAAGTCAGGCTGGACAGATTCCTTCAAAATACAGCCTGTATCAGAATTATCCGAATCCGTTCAACCCAAGCACTACAATCAAGTTCGATATGCCTCAAAGAGCTAATGTAACTCTTAGTGTATATAATATACTGGGACAGCTGGTTACAACGCTGATCAATAATCAGAGCTTCACAGCTGGTACTCATTCTGTTAACTTTGATGCAAGCAGGCTTGCGAGCGGCATCTACCTGTATAAACTCGAAACAGGCAATGTTCAGATCTCTAAAAAAATGTTGTTAGTAAAATAACCTGTTCTATATGTGCGGCGGAGAAATCTGCCGCACTTTTATTTAATCTGAAAGAAATATGAAAACAGCTGTACTATATGGACCCCATAACTGGAAAATTGAAGAACGACCGACGCCACGTATAAAAAAAGATGAAGTTTTATTAAAAATCAGGGCATGCGGGGTTTGTCATTCTGAAATTCACCAGTGGGATAAAAAAATAAACGGACTGGAATACCCTCGTTTTATTGGTCACGAAGTTGCGGGTGAAGTGCTGGAATCGGGATCGCTGGTTAACAGTCTTAAGCCCGGAGACCGTGTTGCCGCATGGACAGACGGAAAAGGATACGCTGAAGAAATAGCCGTAAAGCAGGAGATGGTATTTAAAATTAATGATGAGATTGAATACGCAGAAGCAATGGCCGAGCCTATTGCCTGCACTACCAACGGAGTTATCAGAGCTAACGTTCAGATGAATGATACTGTCGCTCTTGCAGGCACAGGCTTTATGGGACTAATCCTTCTTCAGGAGCTGAAATTAAGAGGGGCCTCTAAGATAATCGCGATTGATCTTCGTGATGAAATGCTTGAGCTGGCAAAGCAGCTTGGGGCAGATGCAGTAATTAATCCTTCTAAAGAAAAGGCAGATGAAAAGGTAAAGGAAATAACAGACGGCAAAGGAGTGGATATCAGTTTTGAGGTTGGAGGAGTACAGGCAACTTTAAACCTAGCTCCGCAGATATGCAGGATGGAGGGAAAACTGGTAATATTCGGTTATCATCCCGGTGAAAGAAAAATAAATGATCTTGGATACTGGAACTGGATGGCATTCGACATCATCAATGCTCATTTCAGAGATCTTCGTACAATATTAAACGGAACCAGGATAGGAATGGATCTGCTTAATAGCGGGAAGATCCGTATGAATAAACTTATAACCCACAGATTCGGGTTGGAAGATATTGAAGCAGCATTCAACGCTGCATTAACAAAACCTGAAGGTTTTGTAAAATCAGTTATCGTAATGAATTAAAATTACGATGTATACCGGTTAATTGAACAGAGGTTGACTTATGAAATTAAATGGTACTTATTTAAAAACAGCTTCAGTTTTATTTTTGATTTTCTTTGTACTAATGCTGACGCAGGATTCCTTTGCATCCTCCGGAGGAAAGATTACGGGAAAAGTAACAGAAGCGGGTACCGGTGATCCGATGCCGGGTGTCAATGTGCAGATTGTCGGTCAGTCGATGGGTGCAGCCACAGATATCAACGGAGAATATTTTATCCTGAATATACCTCCGGGTACTTACCAGGTTAAGGCATCCATTATCGGCTATAAGTCTATAATCAAGACGGGAGTCGAAGTAAGCACTAATCATACTACTGAAATAGATTTTAAAATGGAGGAGACAGTTCTCGAGCTGAATGAATCCGTAGTAGTAACTGCCGAAAGGCCTCTTGTTGAGAAGGACCTAACCTCATCAAGGCATTATGTGTCGGCAAAGGAAATTGCTGTACGGCCGACGACACAGTTTACGGAAGTGCTCAGTACGCTTCCGGGTATCGATAGAAATGCAAATGGAGAGCTAACAGTAAGGCGCGGCTCGCTGGACCAGGTTGCGTTCCTGATTGATGGAATGAGAGCAAGCAACCCTTTGAACTATCAGCCTTATACTAATATTAACCTCTCTTCAATTCAGGAGCTTGAAATTATAACCGGCGCCTTCAATGCTGAATACGGCCAGGCTCAGTCAGGTGTATTTAACATCGTTACAAAAGAAGGATCGCAGAATTTCAGCGGATATGCCGAGATGCGGTATATACCCGCTCATATTCCGCATTGGGGTACGCCTTTTTATGATTATTCGTCCCCCAGATACTGGGAGAATTCGCACGCCCGTCACCTTGAGTGGTGGGTTGACAATCCTGACCAATGGGTCGATCTTAACGGAACCCCCGGAAATGATCCGGCCAGCAAGTTTACCCCCGAACAGGCATATGCCCATTACATGAAAACACATCAGCCGCTGAATGATTATACGAATGAATCAGGCTACCAGACAGAAGTTTCACTTGGAGGACCAACTCCTTTAAAAGATTTATTCTTTTTTGTCACGGGAAAGTACAGGAACGTACCGCCAGTTACAGGAAACAGTTACAGGAATCGGGGAACCTGGTTTGATGGAACGGCCAAGCTGACTTACAGCCTGAATCCTCAAATGAAATTTATGGCTTCAGGATTTTATGGGGAGGCAAATACTAATGCCGGCATGGAATATATGAATTCCGATTTTATATCAAGTTACGGACTGGCCAGTAAATATGCCTATTATGATTTTACAGGGTACCCTGAAAACAGCAATAACGGGCAGACTCTGCAATTTACTCACGTTCTCGGGCAGAGCACCTTCTATGTACTGCAGTTAAGCAGGATTTTTGATTATACATCGCAGTCGACTTTTCCAGGAGACGCCAACGGCTGGGATTCAGGTGTGCCGGAACGTGACATATTACGTGCAAAAGATTCTCTTGGAAATGACATTCCCGGAGGCAACAGCGACCTGATAGGGCTTCATACTTCAGGGTATTATTACAGAGGGCATGATAAAAACACCGACTATACTTTTTCAGGCGATCTTACCTCGCAGTTAAGTTCAAAAACTCAACTTAAAGCTGGCGGTGATTTTACTTATTATAATCTCAACAGATACCAGGAGGCCAAAGCAAACCAGGCCATCGAAGACAACACCTATCATCCTTACGAAGGAAATGTTTATGCTCAAACAAA
Organism: uncultured Bacteroidota bacterium; assembly: GCA_963771705.1. GTDB lineage: Bacteria > Bacteroidota > Ignavibacteria > Ignavibacteriales > Ignavibacteriaceae > DATFVA01. Next base: position 445,480 of record CAVYUP010000006.1, on the reverse strand, counting down.
ACTTGAGTTTGAAGGTCTTGTTGTTAACGCCGGTTTAAGATTCGATTTCTATAATCCGAACGATAAAAAATACCTTGATCCTTTCGACCCGCTGGGACTTATAGCCGCTCAGCAGAATGATACTACAGCTAATCCGGAGACGGAGCCAACCACAACATTTACCCAGATCTCTCCAAGGCTCGGTATTTCTCATCCTATTTCAGAGAACACGGTTCTGCATTTCTCATACGGTCACTTTTTCCAGCGTGCCAATTTCGGCGATTATGGGGAAGGTACATATGTATCAGGAATACTTAATACCTATATTACCGAACCAAAATCAGGTTCGCCGATTGTGTTTAACCTGGGAAACCGTGACTTAAAACCACGCAAAACTGTTGAGTATGAACTCGGTATTGAACATAATCTTTCCGGAATAGTATTCGATGTTACTGCTTACTATAAAGACATTACAGAGACAGTAAGGACTATAACCGTATATATGCGGAACGGAGCGGCTTATAAGACTTCAGGAAACGGAGACTACGGAGATTCCAAGGGAGTTGAAATTTCCGTCAGAAAACCTTTAACAGGTTACTGGGGAGGATATCTCAACTATACATTCACGAGCGGTATTAACGGACGTTCCGGAGCGCCGACCACAATTGTACCTCCCAATTCAAACATACAGGTAGGTCAATCTACTTTCATCGGAGATCAGATAGTCTACGACGAACCGAAATTAAAATTTGGTCTTACTTTTGCAACCCCGTCAGATTTTGACTACCTCGGCGGCATCTTTAAGGATATGCAGTTCTCCATAGATTATCAGATTTATTATCCTAACAAAAATATCGCAAGCGATGTTTTTTCAGAAGCCGGTGCCCAGTATGAAAGGAACGCAGACAAGAATGCCGACATACGAATCAGGAAAGAAGTTGATCTCGGATTTATTCGTCCTGCCTTTTTTGTTGAAATCCGTAATGCATTCAACTATACCTGGACAAACCTTGATGTAGTGAAATCAGCATCACCGGAGGACAGAGCAGCATTCGTAAATTCAGGCTTCTCAGTTTATCCTTCAAGACAGATTGATGGAGCGCCTTTTCCTGACATGCTGATGTACAGAAATCTTCCCCGGCAGATAACTCTGGGCGTATCTTTCAGTTATTGAGGAATTTAAAATGAGTATCACTATGAAAAAAAACAACTTAAAAGCTTTATTCTATATTTTATTCCTTGTAATGATAATAGTTTCTACTGCTGAAGCTCAGCAGAACTCTACTACGCATACAAGAGGTAAATTATGGGAAACTCTGTACAACTGGGGATATATAGGTGATCCCGGAGCCTGGGATTACACCGAGGTTACCGGTATCGGATTCTTTCCCGGATTTGCCGGATTCACTTTTCCTAATGATGAAGAACTGGCAAATGGTTTTATAACTGATGCTAACTTCCATAACTTCAGATCGGGTCCCTGGATTATAGCAAAGGATGCAACCACATTAATTCCTCCAGGGTTTACTCCCCAGCAGAAAGATTTTCTTCTCTATCATTCTTCACTTGCCACACTCACCGATGATTACGGTGTTGTTACAGGTGACATAATGCCTTTTGAGAGAACTGAAAATTTTTCAAATGAACCCGGTTTCAATCCCCAGCTTCCTGAAGAAATAAATTACGTTGAGTTTGCTACCTCAACGGGAATCACGGTTAAACAACGGTCAATGGAATGGAGCTACCCGGGTTATAATGACTTTATAATATATGATTATGTCTTTAAGAATACGGGTGACCTTGCCATTCCTGCTGCCGCAAAAGTTATGCATTATGATCAGACTTTAAATGAAGTATGGTTTGTGTTCCACAGCGGTATTCAGGTATCTACCAAAGGTGTACTGAATTTCCATTATAACTCAGATTTTCTTTCTTCAGCGGGTCCCGCAGGAGGATTCGGGTGGCATCCCGGCAGCGGATATACCGACTACTATGTAGTTCAGAATGATCAGCCTGACGGTAAAGGATTATTCTATTACAGCAGGGACTATAACGGCGGAAGAGAGCCTGTTCCATGGGATCAGTATGGCTTAAAAACAAACTGGCAGGATCAGCTAAGGAAAGTTCCGGGTATGCCTCCTGAACTACAGGATCCTTCGGGATTCGGATTTACGTTTTTATACAGGACACCCCCTCCGGGGGCCGACCCTAATGAAGCTGATCCTACTCACTTCAGTATTTATTCTGATGAGGCTGAGAAGTTTGAAGGAAAAACGGTCGACTTTGAAAGTTTTGGTCTCCGTGCATTCAGTCTTTCACAGTTATATGACTTTATAAAAACGGATCATCGTGTAACGGATAACGGAAAGTTGTACTGCTGGTACACAAGCTCATTTGGACCTTATACAATGGCTCCCGGTGATTCCGTAAGAATTATACTGGCAGAAGTTGCCGGTACCCTTGATCTGCATCAGGTTTACCGGGGAGACCCTGACCACTGGCTGAAGAGCTTTAATGAAGGTGAATCAGCCTATATGAATGATAGTCTTGCTGCCGATATGCAGCGTAATGTTACCGCGGTACGTAATGCGGTAAAATGGGGACTTGGAGCTAAGGTTAATGGCATCGACCTTGCTGCTGATGTTCCTGATTCTCCCCCTGCGCCCGACTGCCAGGCAACCAATGCTTCATACGGCGGCGATACAGCAATAATTGCAGTCAAGTGGAATAAACTTGCAGAAGAGGCTCAGTATACTGACGGTTCCGGCCAGGTGTTTTATGATGGTTCAACTGATCTTAGCGGTTACAGGGTTTATCGCGGCGTAGATAAAAGAGGAATCTGGGATCTGGTTGCAGACATTCCCAGGAGTGAATTCAGCAAATACTGGAATCCGGAATTGAAGGAGTATGAATATAGAGACTATTCTGTCCAGTTCGGATTTGAGTATTATTATTATGTAGAAGCATATAATTCTATGCCGAAACAATGGACTTCGGCGAATGGTACTGTTGTTAATAATCTGCCTGAGCTTGTGAGCGGAGATTATAACAGGACACCGCTGACCAGCGCAAAACCGGGACCTGTTGATATAAATAAAGAAGGCTGGGATGTTTTTGTAGCGCCCAACCCTTATATAGAAGGCGATCCTGAACATAGCTTCCCCACTGAATACAAAATAGAATTCAGGAAACTTCCTGAAAAAGCTATAATCCATATCTATAGTATATCGGGAGATCTTGTAAGAATACTTCACCATCAGCCGGATCAGTACGGAAATCTAGCAGGGAGTATCTCCTGGGATCAGCGTTCTGATTCAGGTCTTCTCGTTGCTCCCGGTCTATACATTTATGTGGTGGAATCGGAAACTGAAGGCACGGTAGGATCGAAAGCTACCGGAAAATTAATGATAATTCGTTGATGAAAACGGTTATTGTCGGAGGATTTAAAGTGAAAAAATATTATTTATTACTGCTCATTTTTATTATCGGTACCGCCCAGATGAGTTACGGACAATTCAATAAGGCGGGAAGAACATCCATGCAGTTCCTGAAAATCGGGAATGGATCCAGACAGGTAGCCCTGGGTGAGGCCTCTATTGCCGGGGTTCAGGATATCAATGCTATTTTCTGGAATCCTGCCGCTATAACCGGTATCGAAGGCGCCGAGGCTGCATTTAATTATAATAAATGGATTGCCGATCTTAATGTCCTTTCAGGTGCCGTTGGTTATAACATCCCGGGAATTGCCACAATTGCCGTCAATTATATCTCCCTGAACTACGGAGACATTCCGGAAGCAGTTGTTACAAGTACTTCAGGCGGTATAGATACACGGACAGGTTCTTTTTTTACCGGAAGTGATGTACTGGTTGGATTTGGAATAGCGCGTCGGTTTACCGATAAACTATCCATCGGTGTTAATGTAAAATACATGCAGGAAAAACTTCATATTTATTCATCTGATTTATGGGGATTTGATGTCGGTAGTTTTTATGACACCGGCTGGCGCGGTATAAGAATAGGTATGAGTGCACAGAATTTTTCCACCCAGGCGAGGTTTCTCCATACTAAGGAAGAAACGCAGCAGACTTATGAAATTCCTCTGATATACAGGATTGGAGTTTCAATGGACCTAATGGGAGGTGAAGATCTTTTCCTTGGCGGAGAACCCGATCAGCATAAAATTACGCTCAACGTCGATGCAATCCATAGCAACGATTATAAGGAAAGGCTGCACCTGGGACTGGAGTATAAAATATATGGAATATTCTCTCTACGGGGCGGCTATAAAATAAACTACGATGAAGGCAACCTGAGTTTCGGCGCCGGAGTTGATTACGCAATTGACGGCGTCAGACTGCAGTTTGATTACGCCTATGTAAATTATGATTTTCTCCAGTCGCCTCATCGATTTACTGTAAGCTTAGGTTTTTAGTAACAGAGGTAAATAATCATCAGGGATAGAATTTTAATTTTACTACTAGTAACTATTTTGCTGCCGTCTGTCTCAAGCAGCGGTCTGATATTTTCTTTTCCGGGAGGATCTGGAATAAAAAAAACAGATCTGGTAAATCCTTTCATCGGAGTGGAAGACGGCGGGGGGGCAGCTTTTGCAGGTACTTGTCTTCCTTTCAGCATGGTCCGGCTGGGACCCGACACACCACCTCCTCAAAATACCTCAGGCTATGTCAGTAAAGCTCCAATAGATGGTTTTAGTCATACTCATGTAAGTGGTACAGGCGGGCCTGGTAAATATGGAAATATCATGGTGATACCCGAATCCGGCAAGCTGACAACAGAAAACTATTCATCTGAAAAATCCTCTGAAGATGCACATCCTGGTTACTATACTGTTAACCTGAACAGATGGAAAACTAAAGTTGAATTAACTTCCACCGAAAGAGTTGGCATACACAGGTACACATTTGAAACTGACAGCGCATATATCTTATTCGATCTGTCACGCGCAATAAATGTGATTGAATTTGCTCCAGGACGCAGTATATATTCTTCGGCCTCAATTACTTCAAAGAACACACTTGAAGGATATGCAGTATTCAGCGGAGGCTGGGGTCCCGATGTACCTTACACCGTCTATTTTGCGGCCGAATTTGACGAACCATTTGATTCATACGGGTTCTGGAGACATGGTCAGATAAATGAAGGGCAGAATTCCGGATCCGGTGACAGCCTGGGAATTTTTCTGAAATTTGGATTAGATTCCCAAAAACAAGTAAACCTTAAGGTGGGGATTTCATTCTTAAGCATAAAAAAAGCTAAAGAGAATTTAAAAGAGTTCTCGGGTTTTACTTTTGATCAGGTCAGGCAAAGAGCTGACAGCATCTGGGAAAATGCCCTGGATAAAATAGAGATCGAAGGAGGAAGCAAAGAACAGCAGGTTCTCTTTTATACTAACTTATACCATTCAATGCTTATGCCTACTGATGTAACAGGAGAGAATCCTCGCTGGAATTCAAATCAGCCTGCTTATTGGGACTATTTCGCATTATGGGATACTTTCAGAACTCTTCATCCTCTCTTAACTTTAATACAACCTGACCGACAAATCGGAATGATAAACTCACTGATAGACATTTATGATCATACCGGCTGGATGCCCGAGTGCTGGACATCAGGAGTACATGGCTTTGTACAGGGAGGAACAAGCTGCGACGTTGTAATAGCGGATGCGGCAGTAAGAAATCTGGAAGGTATAAATTACGAAAAAGCATATAGAGCTATAAAGAAAAATTCTGATATGCCTTCCGATACTCCATTAGAGTACGGCAGGGACTCAAAGGAATATCTTACTCTCGGCTACAGTTCTTCCGATAAACTCTGCGGTTCATCAAAAACACTTGAATATGCTTATAATGATTTTTGTGTGGCTCAAGTCGCAAAAGTTCTAGGCAATAGAGACGATTATCAAAAATACATTGAACGTTCTATGAACTGCTATAATCTCTTTATGCCTGATACAAAATTCTTCTGGGCAAAGAATCCCGATGGTACCTGGGTGAAAGGTTTTTCGCCTGAGTTCAGAATAGAGGAATGGTGGGAAGGTCCTTATTTTTATGAAGGACTCCCATGGCATTATGCAACCTATGTCCCTCATGATATCGGTGGGCTGATTAAAAGACATGGCGGAGATAATAATTTTGTAACATTTCTTGATCGTATGTTTGACGGAGGATATTATACGCAGGATAACCAGCCAGATATTATGACTCCTTACCTTTACATCTATGCCGGACGTCCTGATAAAACCGGCGAGAGAGTAAGGTCTATATTAAAAAGTGATTACTCTGTTTCCCCAGATGGATTACCGGGGCAGGATGATGCAGGCTGTATGTCTTCCTGGTATGTGTTCAGCTCGACAGGTTTTTATCCGAATGCCGGACAGGACATATATTTTATTGGAAGTCCCATCTTCTCCAAAACTATTATTCACCTGGATAAAGGCAAGGCCTTTACAATCCTTGCAGAAAATACTTCATCAGAAAACAAATATGTTCAGTCAGCAGAATTGAGTGGTAAGAAATGGGATAAAGCCTGGTTCCAATATAAGGATATCATTAACGGAGCTGAACTAATATTAAAAATGGGTCCCGAACCATCAGACTGGGGCACAGATAATCCTCCACCTTCAATTTCTGACTAATTCAAAGATGTTTAAGTAATTCAAAATTATTCAACTCTATACTGTCGGCACTTGTCCCGATTACGTTGTTGAAGGTCTAATTAAATATTTCCATTCCATAGTAATCCAAGCAAATAATGTATAAAGCTGCAATTATCGGTGCAGGAACCATAAGCGATTTTCATGTTCAGGGCTGGAGGAATATCCCTGACGTTGAATTAAGTACAGTTGTAGATGTAAACCTAGTTCTTGCAAAAGAAAAGGCTGCAAAATGGGAGGTAAAAAACTTCTCATCCGACTATAAAGAAGTCCTGGCCGATACCTCAATTTCAATAGTGGATATCTGTCTTCCTCACCAGCTGCATCATCGTTTTACCATAGATGCACTCGAGGCAGGCAAGAATGTTCTTTGTGAGAAGCCCATAGCACTTACTCTGGAGCATGCTGAAGAGATCAGACAGGCTGAGACCACCTCTGGTAAACTTCTTATGATTGCTGAAAACTGGTATTACATCCCTGCGATAACTAAGGCTTATGAATTATATAAATCAGGTATAATTGGTGAAGCTTATAATTTTCGGGCAAACCTGGATTTTCCCGGAGAACGAAATTCCAAAGAATCTTCAGGTTCAAGAAACTCAGGGTGGAGGGGAGATAAAGAGCTTTGCGGAGGAGGAATTCTTCTTGACGCCGGTATTCATACTCTTTCAATTAGCAGATGGTTTATGGGAGAACCTGAATCTGTAACAGGAAATTTCGGCAAACAGGTTAACGAACTTGAAGCCGGACTTGAGGACTCATTCTCAGCTCTCATTAACTTTAAAAATAAATCAACAGGTTTATTCCATTTTGCCGAACCCGCAGGGTATTCCGGTTCATTTGATTTTAAGATCCTGGGTGAAAAGGGTTCTATTGAGATTGACATTTTCAAAGAACTTATAAGGGTAAATACAGGAAAAGATGTTCAGGAGTTTACTGAAAAAGCAAAAGGCGGTATGACAGAAGAAATTGAACACTTTATAAAATGTCTGAAAGAAAAGAAAAATCCGGTAAGCGGCAGTGAAGATCAGATCAAATCTCTTGGACTTGTTCTTGCCGCCTACGAGTCGGCCAACAAAGGGGGAAAGCCGGTAATTGTTGATGAAATATTATTAAAACGAAAAGGAGAAGCTGTCTGATGAAGCTGGGGATAAGCATTGACGTGGGGAATTTGGGTGAATTTAATGACCAGATATTAGCTGCTGAAAAAGCAGGATATAATTACTGCCAGGTTTTTTACAGGGGGGACGACATAGATAAAGGTGCTGCCGAAGAAATTGTGAGAATTTGTAAGAAGAAGAATATAACCATTGGGCCGCTTGGCTGCTATTTGTCGGCTCTCAAACCCTTAGACAGACCAATGGGCTATGATCTGGAAAAAACTCACAAGTTAATTGAACTTATGCCGGTATTCGGAAGCGATCAGCTGATAATATGGAGCGGTACGCTTTCGGATGAACATATGTTTCAGTATGATGAACGAAATTTTACTGACAAAGCTTTCGAAAAATTAACCTCAATAACCCGTGAGCTTATTGATCACTTAAAAAAAGTTAACGGTTATCTATCGATCGAGCCTTTTTTCACTCATATTATTAACGATCCTGATTCTTTCAAGAAGCTGAAATTAAAAAGTGAATCAGACCGGCTTAAAATTGTTATGGATATTCCAAACTTTTTCAAAAAAGGAATGTTCCCACGGCGGGATGAAATAATAAATGATCTCTTCAGGGAGTTAGCGGGGGATATTTCAATGGTTCATTTTAAGGATATAAAAGCGGCTAAGGATGATTCCTGGCCTTATGAATATCCCGGACCGGGAAAAGGAGATTTGAACTATGAGCTATTCATAGAAAACATAAACCGGTATAATTTTAACTCATGGGGTATAATAGAACATGTACAGCCTGCGGAATTCGCAGACGCCAAAAAATTTCTTGACACTCAATCGTCTCTTGTTAGTAAATAATTTTCCTTTCTCATATATATAAATGAAATATTTTATTGCAGTTCTTATTCTTCTCGCTTTAAGCAGCTGCTCCACAGAACAATCAAATAATAGAGAGGGAGTTACTCTTGAATTCTGGCACAGCCTGTCTTCCTCGAGTGTTCCGGCTCTGGAAGAGCTGATAAAGAAATTTGAGAAGGAAAATCCCGGAATTAAAATAAAAGCTGAGTACATACCCTCCGGAAATGCTTTGCTGTACAAGCTGGTAACGGCAGTTCAAAGCAATAATACACCTGATATTTCCTGGGTTTACGCAGGATCATTTAAGGATCTCGCGGAAGCTGATGCAGTCTATACAATGGATCATTTCATAAAAGGCGAAGACGGGCTGGATAGTACTGAGCTAAAGGATATTTTTCCTGCATTGATTCCTCTGGGCTCGTGGAAAGGAACATTGTACAGCTTGCCTATGGAAGCAACAAACTTTGCTTTACTATACAATAAAGATATGTTCAGGGAAGCCGGGCTTGATCCTAAACATCCTCCTGCGGACTGGACGGAGTTTTATGAAGACGCGAGAAAACTGACCATAGATAAAAACGATGATGGAAAGTTTGAAAGGGTTGGAGTACTTCTCCCGGTATTTCCTGCATCCGGACCTCTGGGAGGCTACATGGTATGGCAATGGGTTCCGTTTCTGTGGCAGAATGGCGGTTATGTAGTTTCGCTGGATCAATCAAAAGTGTTGTTCAACAGTCAGGCCGGAATAGAAGCTTTATCATTCTGGAAAAAGATTTTTGATGATTTGAAGCTAAACGGTTTTTCAGCAGATCATGATATCGCCTTCGCATCCAGACTCTCAGCAATGATGTTCGATGGTCCCTGGAGTATTCCCCGGAATAAAGAAACCCTTAAAGAATTTGACTGGGGGGTTGCCCCTCTGCCTGCGGGACCTGACGGAAGAGCAACAAACACCGGAGGTGAGTTTTTAACAATATTTAAGCAATCGAAGCATCCTCAGGAGGCATGGAAATTTATAAAGTGGATTATACAACCGGAAAACCAGGCATTCTGGTCGATGAAATCCGGTTATCTGCCGGTACGTAAATCGGTTCTTGGGATCAAGGAATACAGCGAATTCCTTGATAAAAATCCTGACCTCAAAGTTTATGTAGAACAAATGAAATACGCACGCTCACAACGTCCGATCGATTATCATGCTATGCAAATCGACCGGCTGCTTGCAGAAGCTATAGAAAAAACGATGATAGGAAATTCTGATCCAGGTACTGCATTAAACGATGCAGCTTCGGAGGCTGATAAAATTTTACAATCTAAAGATTTATGATAAGAAAGGATTTAAATGGCATTCTCTAAGAAATTAGTAACAGGAGAAACATTAACCAGGGAGAACTTTAAATCCCCTCCAAAGGAGATGGGAATTCTGCCCTTCTGGTTCTGGAACGGCGAAATGGATGAGAAGGAGATGGAGTGGCAGATAAGGGAATATAAATCTCAGGGTATCCCAGGTTTTTTTATTCACGGAAGATTCGGTGAGAAGATCGGTTATCTTTCAGATACATGGTTTGAAAGAGTAAAGTTTGCCGTAAAAAAAGCAAAGGAAATAGGAATAGACGCATGGGTTTACGATGAAATGAACTGGCCCAGCGGCACAGCCGAGAGGCAGGTTCCCAAACAGTTTCCTCATCTCAGGCAAAAATACCTTGAACTGGTTCCGCTTATGGTTGATGGTCCCTTATTTACTTTTCTCGAAGCCACGGACGACAGGTATGTTAATACAGGCAACTCAAGACCAATAGCTGCCTTTGCCTGCTCTGATGAGGAATACAAGAATGGTATCGAAAACCTTATTGATCTTACTCCTAACCTTTCTTTTAATGCTGTAATTCCCTGGGAAGCTCCCGCAGGTAAATGGAGACTTCTGTATTTCCTTGAAAAAGAGATCGATTATTACATCGACGCATTAAATCCTGAATCGACCGACAAGTTTCTTCAGATGACACACGATAAGTATAAAAACGCGGTCGGTGCGGATTTCGGCACTGTTGTGCCCGGCTTTTATACAGACGAACCGGCTATGCATTATTATCATATCGGACTTGATAACCTGGTAATACCATGGTCTTCGCAGATGTTTAAGATATTCCGTGAAAGAAGAGGATACGATCTTAAGCCTTATCTGCCCGCCCTTTATACTTCGATGGGAAAGGTGACCGCAAAAATACGATACGATTTCTGGAGAACGCTTACAGAGCAATACTCTGAGACTTACTATAAAAAAATACACGACTGGTGTGAAGCAAACGGCGTTCTGTTTACCGGACATCTTCTCGGCGAAGAATGGCTCCGGATCCATGCGCGCTGCGAAGGGAATATATTCAAGCATCTGAAGCACATGCATATAACGGGAGTTGATCATCTTTATCCAAAGATTGGAACTGAAGAAGAACCGGATCAGCATGTCGCCTTAAAACTGGCAAGTTCAGCGGCGCACCATTACGGCAGCAACCGGCTCTTATGTGAATCGATGGGCGGAACGTACTGGGATTGTACTCTCGAGCGGATGAAGTGGATCGCTAACTGGGAATATGTGCTTGGTGTAACCATCTTCAATAACCACGGATATCATTATTCAATTGAGGGAGAACGGAAGAGAGACTGGCCGCCTTCACAATTTTATCATCACACCTGGTGGAAATATTATAATCAGTTTACAGAATATATGGCCAGGCTGGGGCACATCCTCTCAGGAGGAAGGCACGTAGCGAAAGTTCTGATGCTGTACCCAATAAATACCATATGGACGAACTACACCCCGCAAGCCCGGAATGATGTAGGTAATGCAACTGAGTTCGCCTTTAATTATTTGACTGATACGCTTCTTAAACTTCATTACGATTTTGATTATGTAGATGAAGATATACTTAACGAAGCTGAAATCAAAAACGGTAAAATTAAGATCCGTGATGAAGAATATTCCTTATTAATCCTTCCCCCGGTTACACATATCCAGAAGGAGACCTATACTTCTATACAGAAATTCCTGAATAGCGGAGGCAAGCTGATAGCAGATTCGCTCCTTCCTGTAGGACTGCTGGAGTATGATAAAAATGATTCTGCTCAAAAGATCGAAAAACTTTTCGGAACCAATCCTGAAAAACTCCTTAAAAGCTTTTCTAACGGCGCCAAGTTCAGCATCAAGCATAAGAACACAAAGGGTGATGTATATCTGCTGAACGGCAAAGGGATGCACGTGGAAAGGAAGAAAAATGAACTTAAAAAACTCCTAAACCAGTGTATCGTTCCTGACGTTACAATCAGCAGTGAGGATGTTTTTTATCTGCATCGTGTAAAGGATGATTTCGACCTTTATTTCTTTGTAAATACATCTCAGAAGGATATCGGGAAAGTAAATATTACATTCGAGAAAACCGGAAAACCAGAACTCTGGGACGCCGGCAGAGGAGAAATGAAACCTGTTCATGTTTTCGACATAAAGAACGATCGGTTGAATTTAACGCTGGATTTCCCTGCAAGTACTTCTCATATAATAATTATTAATGATACAGCGGCAGATAATTACATTACCAGAACAAATCTTCAAATTGAAGAGTTTGATGGAAAGACTGTAAAAGGCTATGCTGCTCCGGATGAAGAACAGGTTTATGCTCTGGTTAAAACCGGGACAGGCAGAAAAAATCTTAAGACTGAAACTCGTAAAAAATTAAAACCCATAAAATGCGGTAAAGAGTATAAGTTCGAAATAGAAGGAGATAATGTACTGTGCATAAACAACTGGAAGATGGGAGCTGATGCCGGGGATGCGGAAGATAAATTTTATCTTCCTGAATTCGACGACCGCAGCTGGCTGGATGTTACGATGGGAGCCTGGGAAATGCAGCTACCCCAGGAAAGAGATATAGAGAATTACCCGGTTACTCTCTTTTACAGGACTTCCTTTAACATAACAGAAATTCCTTCCTCCCTGCGGCTCCTTATCGACGGATTCAGCGGAAGCAGCTACAAATTATATCTTAACGGCAATGAAATAATGGATAAAGGGAAGAGAAGCAGTTTAGACGCAGAGATAAAAGAAGTTGATATTCTGCCATTAGTTAAAGAGGGTGAAAACCTTGTCGCGGTAAAGTTAATCGCAGAAAGAAGAACTGACGGTATGCTGGATCTGCTGAAAATCGTTGGAAACTTTGCACTCGCCGAATCGGGTAAAATTTATACAATCACAGGTCAGCCGGAAAAAATAAAGATCGGCGACTGGACAAAGCAGGGATATCCTTTCTTTTCGGGTACAGGTATATACACCGCGGAGATAAATATTCCGGAAAAATATACCGGAGGAAAGTTATTCTTAGAAGCTGAATGCGGAGAAGATGTTCTGGAAATCGCAATCAATGAAAGTAAGCCTTTAATAATTCCCTGGCATCCGTACAAGGCGGACATTTCGGGAATGGTTAAAGCAGGTTCAAATACGATAACCATTAAAGTTACAAACACATTAATAAATATACTTGAAGGAGTCCGGGAAGAATCGGGACTCATGAAAGAACCAGTAATATTTCACTCAAATATCTACACATTATCATTATAAGGGAGTTCATAAGTTGCTATGAATAAGGATGGAGTTCTGGTGGTAGGCAGTGCTAACATGGACCTTGTGGTTCAATGCAGCAGGTTCCCGCTTCCGGGAGAAACAATTTTCGGTAATAATTTTCAAATGTTCCCCGGCGGAAAAGGAGCAAACCAGGCTGTCAGCTGTGCAAGGCTCGGAATAAAAACGTGCTTTATCGGGAAAATAGGCAAGGATGAACTTGGAAAGCGGCTGTCGGAAACGATGCGTAAAGACGGTATTGATCTCACCAGCCTTCTGACCGATGAGAAGGCACACACAGGAACAGCTTTAATAACTGTCGATTCAAACGGGCAGAACCAGATCATCGTGATCTCCGGAAGTAATATGAAGCTTACATCTTCAGATGTGAGGCAGAAAAAGACTTTATTTGCCGGCTCAGCTGTAGTGCTTACTCAGCTTGAGATCCCTCTTGAAACTGTAATGGAAACTGCCAGGCTAGCCAACGAGAACGATTCAATATTTATCCTGAATCCCGCCCCTGCCTGTGAGATACCAGAAGAAATATATTCTTTCATCGATTACCTGACGCCGAATGAAACTGAGCTGCAGATGTTGTCGAATATGATGGTAACTGATGAAACTTCTGCAGAAAAAGCCGCAAAATCACTGCTTGGAAAAGGAGTTAAAAATATAATAATAACTCTGGGAGAAAAAGGTGCTCTCCTTGTAAATCAATACCGCACCGAATTATTTTCCACACAGAAAGTTGACGTTGTTGATACAACCGCTGCCGGAGATGCCTTTAACGGAGCACTTGCATATTCACTTGCGTGCGGGAGGGAAATATCTGAGGCCATAAACTTCGCCAACAGAGTTGCCTCAATCTCTGTAACAAGAATGGGAGCGCAAAGCTCAATGCCTGTAATAACTGAATTACAGTCCTTATAAAACTTAAAGGAGGAAAGTTAAAAATGAAAAAGCGTGGAATACTGAACGCTAATTTATCACGCATAATAGCTTCTATGGGACACACCGATAAACTCGTCATATGCGACAGCGGGCTGCCTATACCAAAGAATTCCGAAGTTGTTGATCTCGCACTTACTACAAATATTCCCAGGTTTCTGGATACGCTTAAGATAATACTTGACGAACTGCATATAGAAGAAGCAGTTATTGCAAAAGAAATGTGTGACGGCAAGGACGGTCTTTTCGAGAATACAACAAAGATGCTGAACGGTACAAAACTGAAAAAAGTACCTCATGAGAAATTTAAAGAACTTACCAGGGATAAAGGAAATATCACATTTGTGAGGACGGGAGAAACTACTCCATATGCTAATATCATTCTTATCTCAGGTGTAACATTCTAAATACAGGTTAATAATGAAATACAGAAAATTTGGTAAACAAGAATGGGAACTTTCAGAAATCAGCTTCGGCGCATGGGCAATCGGCGGCGATATGTGGGGTCCCCAAAATGATGAAGAATCACTAAAAGCGCTGCACAAAGCAATCGATCTTGGTGTAAATTTTATTGATACTGCCCAGGGCTACGGAAGCGGGCACAGCGAGGAAATTATCGGAAAGGTCCTTAAAGAAAGAAAAGAAGAATTATACGTAGCAACTAAAGTTCCCCCCATTCCGGGTACCGTATGGCCTCCTCCTGAGGATCAGGATGTTAATAAATCTTTTCCTGCTTCAAGGATAATAGAAGAATGTGAAAAATCACTAAAAAGATTACAGCGAGATTATATAGATATTTACCAGTTTCACACATGGGCGACAGCATTCAACACGCGTGATGAATGGTATGAAGCAATGATGAAACTTAAAGATCAGGGCAAAATACGAGCGGTGGGTGTTTCTGTTCCCGATACTACTCCCGATGATGTTATTGGAGCCCTGGCGATGGGTAAAGTAGATTCTGTACAGGTTATCTATAATATTTTTGAACAATATCCTGAATGGAATCTTTTTCCGGCTGCGGATAAATTTGAGACAGGTATCATTGTAAGGGTACCATTTGATGAAAGCGCTCTGACGGGTAAACTGACAGCTGAAACATCTTTTCCTGAAGGGGATGTAAGGAAACATTACTTCCGCGGGAACAACCTTAAAGCTGTTGTGAAAAAAGTTAAAGAACTTGAACAATTTAAAAATAAACGCCACCCTGAAATGCCGCTGGCAGAATATGCGCTGAGGTTTTGTTTAAGCAATAATACGGTCAGTACGATAATTCCCGGAATAAGGAATGTCAGACAGGCAGAATTAAACACCGGAGTTAGTGACGGTAATTTCCTTCCGAAGGATGAACTGACGGAGTTAAAACAATTTTACTGGAAAAAAGACTTCTGGCACGAAGAAGTTGAACTCTAAAAAAAGAAAATCAAAAACAGGAGTTTGAAATGAGACAAAGATTCTCGTATGCACTTATCATTCTATTTTTCTCTTTTATTTTTATATACCCCCAGTCTTCTAATCTCATATATGACCAGCTTCAGAGGCCTGATAACGCGGCTTATTACCACGTTCCAGTCGGCCTGTGCGAAGATTATCCTGAAGAAACCACAACAATGCAGATCATTAAGAACGATTTTGAGTTCCTTAAAAAGCATAACATAAAGCTGCTGAGGATCTCATTCGGCTGGGATGCTATTGAGACTGAAAAAGGGAAATTCGAGTGGCTCTTCTGGGATGATTTTGTTAAGATGGCGGTAGATGATTACGGCATAACCCTTGTCCCTTACGTTTGCTACACCCCGCAGTGGATCTCCCGCGGAGCAAGCGATACTCTCTTTTTCTGGAATTATCCCCCTAAAGATTTTAGCGAGTTCGGGGTATTCATGACACACCTTGTCAACAGGTATAAGGACCGGATAAAAACGTGGGAGCTCTGGAATGAACCCGATATCGAAATCTACTGGCAGGGCTCAGTGAAAGAATTTGCTGACTTTATTAAGGTAGGTGCCGATGCTGTAAAAAAAGCCGATCCGTCAGCTAAGGTAGTACTTGGAGGACTAGCATACGATCCTTATTTCCTGCTTCATTTATTCCGGGATAACGGGTTGAGTCCTTACATTGATATTGTGAACTGCCATAATTATTACGAGACATGGCACAGGCATCCAATTGAAGATATAACCGAATATATTAATGAAATAAGCGATATCATATGGAGGTACGGTAATAATCAGTCGCTCTGGATGGCCGAGGTCGGTTACAGCACTTTCAGAAAAGGAGCAAGAGTTTCAGATAGTTATTCCGCTTATTATAATTATGAACATACCCCCGGATACCAGGCGGTCGAGCTATTTAAGACACTGACTCTTGCTGTATCAACTGAAAAGCTTTCTGCTATTACATGGTATGAATTAAAAGATCTTCCTCCGAGTGAAGGAGTGATTGGCGATAATGATAATAACAGGTTCCTTGGTGTTGCATATCCTGACTGGACTGACAAACCCGCAGCAAAATCACTCGAATTCTTTAACAGCATGTTCTCTTCAAAATATAAATCGATTGATGATGAAGTTACGCTTATAACACCAATCGGATCAGACAGCAGAGCACATGCTTTTCAAATGGAAAACGGAGATGTTGTTATTGCTGCATGGCTTCAGACAAGTGTGCCCGGACGACAGGGGAGTGACAAGAGCGGAATGGTTGAGGATAAAAGGATAGAGAAAGTTGACATTGTAATTCCCATAGAATTAAATGGAAAGGTATCACAATATAATGAACTGGGCGATGAAAGCTCGTTCAGCAATAAAATGAATGAACCGGGACAAACGATCCTGAACGATCTGGAGCTGAAAGGCGGAAAGATTGTAATATTAAAAATCAGGAAATAGATATGAATATTGAAGCGAAAAGAATATCTCCCCAAAATTTTAAGAAATTCGGAAGCGTTGTTAATACCCCTTCCGGAAAACCTACATCTGAAGCTGATGATTACAAGTTCTGGTCGGATATAGCTGATTATAAAATTGACGGGGAGACGGAGATTGGAATATGCACAGTATACAGGCAGAAAGAAAATGTTATTATGGGAATGGAAAGACATTTGAAAACTCCTGAGATCTTAATCCCGATCGACGGTTCTTTTGTACTTCCTCTGCTGCTTGAAGGGGAGGAAATCTCCGGCTCTGAAGCATTTAGAGTGAATATAGGAGAAGCAGTAAAGATAAACGACGGTGTGTGGCATGGAGCCTGCCTTCCCGCGGATAAAGACACATCATCGTACTTTGTTATTTTCCGGAAGGGCACTCCCCACACAGATGTAGTAAAGAAAGAAATAAATCCTGTTAAAATAATTCTATGAGAAAGAAACAAACCGGGTATGTATGAAGGAGAAGATACTTAAATCTGCTGACGTTGAAATGATTTTTAATGAAAATCCTTTCCATATAGAAGGGATTTTTATTTTACCTGACCGCACAAAGGTTTGTGCAAGCGGAATTCTAAATTTCTTTATCAGAACTCGTGACGCATTATCGGATCCGGTATTCCTTTCACGGTATGAAGAAGTTCATTTTGACGGAAATGAAATATCATTCAGGCTTATGGATGTTTCCGGAGATTACTCCGCCAGGTTTATCATAATGACCTCTCAGGACGGGATCAGGATTTCGGTGAATGTGGATGCCCCTGATCCCGTTTGGTTAATTGAGTGGAAACTTTCAGGATTTGAGTTTGACAGGATGATAATTCCGGCTCTGGGCGGGCAGGAGATCTCTTCAAATATGCCTGACGGCAACACGCTATCGTACAAATATCCGTTCTGGTGGAATGCCCAATTCGCAATAGGAATGAAAGAGGGTGCCGGACTTCTGATTCATTCCCGCGATGACAGTCCTGATCTGAAACTCCTCAGAGTGGGAAGGGAAAAGGATCAATTCAGTATTACATACGGGTTTGAGGCTCATGCGCCACTTAATTCCGGCAGCCTGGATGCCGAATTCTATCTGAGGGGATTCACAGGAAACTGGCAGGATGGAGTTGAGATTTATCGTAACTGGATGGAAGAAGGTTTCAGTCCTGTCGAGTTTGCACAGCATCAGGGATTCCCTTCCTGGGCAGACGATATCAGTTTCGTCCTTGAATTATGGGGGGCGAGAAAAAGCTTTACTCCCGGACATACATTCTCACAGATGATTGAACGGCTGAAAGAATGGGAAAAATATTATCCGCCTGAAAATACGCTTGTATATCTCGCTGGTTTTGCTGAGAACGGGATCGATTCACATGCACCCGATTATAATCCCAGTGAACAATGCGGAAGTGAATCTGAATTTATAAAACTGATGGAAGCTGCCCATTCTATGGGATATAAAGTGATGCTTCATACCAATGTTCTGGCGATGACATTTACGCATCGTCTTTATAATGAATTCCATAAGTATCAGGTTATTGATCCATTCGGAAGAGAACAAGGCTGGGGGATGGATATGGATGGCGACTGGCTTCCCGAACCGTACTTTGCGTATATAAATCCGGGATACAAGGAATGGGGTGATCTTATGGAAAAGGTTCTCGGAGGCTTAATTGAAAAATATAAAGCTGACGCAATATTCCTCGATCAAACGCTGCTTGCTTTTAATATAAGCAAAGGACCAGATTTTGTTTCGGGAATGAGAGAGCATATACTAAGAATGCAGAACTGTTTCCCCGGTGTCCTTTTTGCAGGAGAGGGGCTTCATGAACAGAACGTTAAAGCACTTCCTTTTGCCCAGATACATGGAATAGATAGTCTGTCTGAAGTTCATGGAATGGAGGGGCAGGTTCCCTGGAGAAAAGCTCATCCTGTCTCCACATATTTATTCGGAAAATACACCAAGTATACAGGACATTTATTAACAAGACATCCCTCACACCCTATGTTTGCTATCCAGGAAGGGGCATATGCCGATCTGGGAGTTATTCCTGTCCTCTCATTATACAACTCTGAACAAAAAATTGATATGCCTGAAGTGAGGGGTATGATTGAAAGGGCGAAATCTTTATCAGGTAAAATCAGGATAAAAAATGAAGAAGATTAAAACAGCGGTAATCGGAAGCGGCTTTATGGGAGCAGCACATATCGAAGCGTTAAACAGAATAGGCGGTGTTGAAATAACAGCCATCGTTTCAAAGGAAAAAGAGCAGGCCGAAAAACTCGCGGACAGATATTCAATCCCCGCAGTATTTGAGAACTGGCAGGATGTTCTCAGCAGGAAAGATATCGAAGTAATTCACAACTGTACTCCTAACCTCTATCACTATGAGATAAATAAGGCTGCAATAGAAAACAAAAAACATATTATTTCCGAAAAGCCATTAACTATAAATACACAGCAGTCTTCTGAACTTTTAGAACTTCTTAAAAAACATAACGTTGTAAACGCGGTTAATTTTAACTACAGATTTTACCCTCTCATCTTCCATCTTCATTCTGTCTTTGAAGAAGAAGTAGGAAATGTATACCTGGTTCATGGTCATTATCTGCAGGACTGGCTGTTCTACGATACTGATTACAACTGGAGACTGGAAACAGAGGTAAGCGGTGAATCGCGTGCCATTGCTGACATCGGATCACACTGGTGTGACCTTATACAGTTTGTAACAGGACTCAAGATAACAAAAGTTTTTGCTGATCTGTCTACTATTCATAAAGTCAGAAAGAAACCAGCTGTTATTGTAGAAACATTTAAGGGAAAAGAAGCCGGCCAATCTACAGAAACAAGTGATGTGAAAATTTCAACTGAAGATGCCGGTTCGGTTTTATTTGCACTTGAGAATGGAGCGAGAGGCGTATTCACTGTATCCCAGGTGAGTGCCGGAAGAAAAAATCATTTCTGGTTCGAAATAGACGGCAATAAAAAAGCTGTTTCGTGGAACCAGGAAAATCCCAATGAACTCTGGATAGGGCACAGGGAAAAAGCGAATGAAATTTTGATAAAGGACCCGTCTTTGCTTTCTGACGAAGCGAGGAAATTCGCCCACTATCCCGGCGGTCATCCTGAAGGTTACCCCGATGGTCCGAAAAATCTATTTATGAGTGTTTATAATTTCATAAGGGAAAGAAAAGATCCCATGAAAGATAAACCAGATTTCCCGACATTTAAGGACGGCCACCAAGAAAATAAAATTGTGGAAGCCATAATTAAAAGCAATAAAGAGCAAAAATGGGTTGAGGTATAACTCAAATGAAATCATTAATGATTAATACTGAATGGGAGTAATAAAATGAAACTTGGATTTTTAACTGCCTGTCTGCCTGATTTAAGTCTTGAAGACCTTGTAAAATTCGCAGCAGGAGAGGGCTTTAAAACTTTAGAATTAGCTGCCTGGCCTGTAGATTCCTCAAGAGATTACCAGGCAAGACAGATAGACGCGGCGAAATTTAATAAATCAGAGGCTTCACGGGTAAAAGATCTATTTGCGGGAAATAATCTTCAGATATCCGCGATGGCATATTATGATAATAACCTTCATCCTGACCTTGAGCAGCGAAAGAAATACATTAAACATCTTAAAAAGGTGATTGATACCGCTCAGCTGCTTGAGGTAGAACTTGTAGGAACATTTGTAGGCAGCCGTCCCGATAAAACACCAAATCAGAATATAAAGGAAATAGGTAAAGTGTTCCCGGATATCTTAAAATACGCTGGTGACCGCGGTGTAAAGATAATGATTGAAAACTGTCCTATGGAAAACTGGGTGAAATTCGGACTTCCAGGAAATTACGCATATTCCCCTGAATTATGGGACGCACTCTTTAATGAATTGCCGGAGGATAATTTCGGGCTAAACTTCGATCCTTCTCATCTTTACTGGCTGGGTATTGATTATCTGCAGGCAGCTGAAGATTATGCTGACAAAATATTCCATGCACACGCTAAGGATACCGAAATTCTTATTGAGGGAGAATACAGATACGGCTTATTCGGGAGACAGATAGATCCTGTTCCATGGAAATCGGGGTGGTGGCGGTATAGAATGCCCGGGCTCGGCGATATCGACTGGCATAAATTTATCTCTGTTCTGCAGGAGCATGGCTACGACCATGTACTTTCAATAGAGCATGAGGATCCTATATGGGAGGGGAGTGAGGAGAAGATCAAAACAGGACTGAAGCTAGGCTATAAATATTTATCACAATTTGTAGTATAATCATATGCGAAAACTGCTTTCAAAAGAATATTTTCCTTTCGGTTCGCAATATTACCGGGCTCCATCTCCTCATAGAAAGGACTGGGAAACTGACCTGAAGAAAATGTCGGAACTGGGATTCAATACGGTGAAATTTTGGGCTCAGTGGAGATGGAATAATCCCGCAGAAGGAGAGTTCTGGTTCGATGATATAGACAGACTTATGGAACTTGCCTATAGATATAACCTGCGTGTTATGCTTAATACAATATTCGATGTGGCGCCTGCATGGATTTATAAAAAGTTCCCTGACGCGTCGATGATAACACTTTCGGGGCAAAAAATCGGACCGCAGACACAGCCGCACAGGCAGATAGGGGGTCTGGGCTGGTGTTTTAATCATGACGGTATTACCGGTCACATGATCCAGTTCCTCTCTGAAACCCTTCAAAGATACAAAGATCATCCCGCACTCGAGATCTGGAATGTAGGGAGTGAACCAGAACTGACAAGCAGCATGGCTGAGATGCGTGCATACGCTGATAACGCTGAGAAAATCGGTGATATGCTTTGCTACTGTCACAACTGCGAATCCAAATTCAAGCGATGGCTGAAGGAAAAATACTCCGATATAAAAAATCTGAATATCAGCTGGAACAGGAACTATCGTTCATTTGATGACGTGGAACTTCCAAGAACGAGGAACACATTCAACGATATGATCGACTGGAGAATGTTCTTTATCCATACCATAGGAGAAAATGTTAAGAAGCGATTTGAAATTGCCGAATGGATAGACGACGGCAAACATCCGCTGATGTGTCACCATGTATTTATACAGGGTTTCCCTGTCACCTCAACAGCAAGTGATCCATGGAACGTTGGAAGATTCGGAGATCTTCATGGATTTACCCAGATGGACGACGCCGGAATGATCGACATTCTGCGCTCGTGCGCAAAAGGCAAACCCGTGATCTCTGCTGAAATGCTGATGCTCCCGGGTTATACTCTCGATCTTCCCCAGAAAATAGACAGCAATGATGTTAAAAGATTTGTATTCAGCGGGGTCGCAGGGAATTTAAAAGGATTTATTTTCTGGCAGTACCGCCCTGAAATACTTGGACGTGAAGCTCCCACGTGGGGACTTACATACCTTGACGGCAGCCCTACTCCATGGCTTGAAGCTTATGCGGAAACCGGAAAAGTACTTCAGAAAAATGCGGAGTTTCTCCTTGACGCACAGCCTCCAAAAGCAGAGGTCGCAATCCTTTATAACCCTGAGAACCAGGTATTTGCCTGGGAGGCAACCGGAAACGAAAAGAATGCTACCGATTCCATACTGGGTATACACAGAGCGCTTTATGAGCATAATTATATAGTCGATTTTATTCATCCCCGAGAGTTCCCATCCATACTTCAAAACTATAAGGTTCTTGTTCTGCCCTTTCCCTATTTACTAAATGAACAACTCACTTCGGTGATCGAAGAATGGGTACGGGGCGGCGGAGTGCTAATTTCAGAAAGTTATACAGCCGCATGGAACAGGGAGAAAGGACATCACGAAAAAATCGTTCCCGGATATGGCTTACATAAAGTTTTCGGTGTAAGGCAGGCTGTAGTTGAACCAGCCGATGAAAATAATAAAGTTGAGATTATTGCTTCGGAAGACCTTCTTTTCATAAAGAAGGGAGCCTCTGTGACGGGTTCAATCGTTAAAGAAACATTTGCAGTTGAAGGCGCAAAAGTTCTTGCTGAATTCAGTTCAGGAGAACCTGCTGTAACATGTTATGGATTTGGTAAAGGAAAGGCTGTCGTTATAGGCTCCTATTTAGGTCTGGTTTATCACCGCGATAAGGTTAAATCGAACGGTGAAATGATCGCAGGGCTTGTGGAATACTGTATTAAGATTAAAAGACCCGAATCTAATAAAAAAGTAAGGGTAGATATATTAAGAAAAGATGAACGTGAGATGCTTATTATACAAAACCTTGAAAACAGCGAGCAGAGTGCAGGAATAAATATCCCCGATCTGAAAGCTAAAGAGTTTACCGAACAGTTTTCAAAAAATAAAGTCAAACTTCAAAAAGGAGAATATCAGCTTAATTTAAAACTCGGCGCACGGGAGGTGCAGGTTTACATTGGGTGATTTATTCAAGTCAAAGCATTTCAGGAACGCAGATGTTAAAAAGAATTTCTTCCTGAATGTATTCGACGGGTCTGTGTACTCATTCGCAATGAGTTTTGTCTCTCTGCAGACTGTTCTTCCGGTATTTGTTAAAAAAATAAGCGGGAGCGATATCGCGGTTGGTCTGATTCCGGTGATTTGGTCGGTCGGATTTAATTTCCCGCAGATTTTTGTATCGAACCATGTGCGTAAACTCGGATATAAAAAGCCGTGGATGCTGAAAACAGCGCTGGTGCAGAGAATCCCCTGGCTGGTTTTAGCTTTTCTTTCCTATTACCTGGTTGATAGTCTCGATAATTCTACAGCGCTGATAATTATATTCCTTGGACTCGCTTTTGCGGCCTTCGGAGGGAGTATAAATCTTCCTGGCTGGTTCGATTTAATTTCAAAAATAACACCTGTACAGCTCCGGGGAAGGTTATTTGCTTTCCGCTCTGTACTGGGCGCGGCAATGGGTATTTTCGGAGGGTGGGTTGTTTCACTTATTCTGGATTCTGTAAGCTATCCGGAAAATTTTTCCCTGTTATTCTTAATAGCATTTATCATAATGATGCTTTCATACTCCTTTCTTACCTTTTTAAAAGAAGAGCATCCTAATCATCCTCAATCCAATTTTACTTACAAAGAGTTTCTCAAACGTCTTAGTAATATTCTAAAAGAGGAAAAGAACTTCAGAAATTTTATTGCGGCTGATTCTTTAATGATGCTGGCGCTGATGTCAAATGCATTTCTGGCAGTAAATGCCATTGAAAAGTTTAATCTGCCTGATGCCTACGCGGGATACTTTACAATCGTTATGATGCTTAGTATGACCTTTGGGAGTCTGTATTTTGGATATCTCGCAGATAAAAAAGGTCATAAACTCAACCTTGTCTGGTCTGCAGTCTTTACATTCACAGCCTGTGCAGCAGCGCTTGTTTCTCCAATAGTCGAAATATATTTCATCTGCTTCGCGGCATCGGCTCTCACGATTACGCTGACGCAGGTTTCCAGGCTTACAATAATTGCAGAAATCTGCAGGGAAGATGATCGTCCCACCTATATATCACTGACCAATCTGATTACAGCCCCATTCGTCCTATCAGGATTATTCGGCGGCTGGATAGCATCAGTTTTTGGTTACAACGCAGTTTTTATAATAGCCGGAACTTTCGCAGCGCTGGCCTTCATATGGCTGAATCTGAAAGTAACAGAACCACGTAAAATTGAGTTCGTGAATAAATAAGAGAAAAATTTAAAATGAAAAAAATATCAAGAAGAAACTTTATCAGGAATTCCGCTCTCGCAGGTATGGGTTCCCTGGTCGCTTCCAGTGCTTTATTATCTGCCCCGACTCTTCTGCTTGATAAAAGAACACGCAGGATAACACAGCAGGGTGAATTAATATTCAGACCTTATTATGTCCAGGAAGGCAGCGGACCGAATCTTTATGATCTCAGCTGGGCAACGGATAAAAATTGGGATACTTTCTACTCGAATATCCAAGTTGATAAAAGTACAGGTGTAATAATATCAGACACAAAAGGAATAAGTAAATTCGGCATAAACGTTAGGTGGAACGTGGAAGGCTTCGGATGGACGAACATAACCGCCGACAACAGCGGCGAGTTTTACACACTTCCGCCTGAAGGCAAATCGATCGACCTAAACCTTAATTTCGAACTTTGCGGAAGCCGGGTAATCAGGAACCGAAGCAGGCTGAAGGATCTATCTGCTTCAGGATGGACTCCTGGTCCGGAAGTAAAAATGCTGGTTGATCTGTCGGAGCAATACTATGAAGACGCAAAGAAAAATTACTCTAACCAGGAGAAATGCGCCCAGCTTGCACAGAACGGACTACTGTATGCTTTATGGGGAAGTGAAAAAATGGAACTTGAGAAAGCCTCATATGATATACTTCAGGCCGGCCGCAGGAATGATTTTTATATAGGATGCGATGCAAGGGCATTTTATCAGATGTATCAGGATAAATTTCTGGAGATGTTCAGTCACTTGTTCAATTACGCAAACATTACTTTTGTAGCGAAAGGAGACGGTATGATGTCCGATTATCAAACCGCTCCTGCAGAGATAAATCCTGAGACAAGGGAATTACTGATTAATAAGCTGAACGAAAGAAATATAAAATGCCAGGAGAGACTGCTGTTCTGGTTCCACGACTGCTGTACACCAGACTGGCTGAAAAATATGAAGTACGATGACCTGCTGAAATACGCAGAGAAGCTGACTAAAGAAACCATGAGGAAATTCGGTGATAAACTCTATGCAATGGAACTGGTTAACGAACTTCACGACTGGGCAAATGAACTACATTTGAACCACGAACAGATTACAGAACTGGTAAGGCTGATAAATGATGTGGCTAAAGCGGAAGCCCCGAATGTTAAAAGGACTATAAATAATTGCTGTCCCTTCGCGGAATACGTTCAGATGCACAGCTATTCCGGAAGTCCCGCGGAATATCCCCAAAGAACTCCATATCAGTTCTCCAAAGACCTTATAGAGGCAGGAATTGATTTTGATATTCTTGAGCAGCAGATGTATTACCCTTACAGAGATCTACAGGATACAATACTCATAATTGAAAAACTTAGTAAGCTGGGAAAACCAATGCAGATCTCAGAGATCGGCTGTCCCGGCGGACCCACCAACAGGTCGGTTAAACTGGATGAAGTTAAAATTTCACAGGAGCCCTATTTATGGCATCAGCCGTGGGATGAACATATTCAGGCAAACTGGCTTGAAGATCTTTATACTCTTATTTACAGCAAACCATATATACATGCCGGCAACTGGTTTGATTTCGTTGACCCGTATTCATACATGGAAAACGGAGGTCTTCTGCGTTCTCCCGAAGGAGAGAAAAAAGAAGCATATATAAGGTTTGAACAGCTCAAAGACAGGTTCGAAAATCTTCCGGTAAAATCATAACAAAACATTAAATATTATGTCAAAAAAAATTCTAAAAGAGTCCAGTATAGCTGGAGTAAATGCAGAAATCATAACAGAAAAAAGAACGGCCGCCATTACCGAACAAGGCGAGCTCGTTTTCAGGCCCTATTATGTGCAGAGGGGAGTAGGTCCCAATTTGCTTGACTGGGCCTACGCGTCGGACCAAAACTGGGATGCTTTTCATTCTAATATTTCTGCCTCCAGAGAGGGAGTTAAGATCTCCGATACAGAAGGCCGCGAAAAATTTGGAATTGATGTCCGCTGGAACGTTGAAGGCTTCGGTTATATTTTCATAACCGCGGATAACGGCGGCGAGTATTACACACTTCCGCCTAAAGGAGAATCAAAAACTTTAAATCTGAATTTTGAGCTCGCCAAGAGCAGGGTGATGAGGAACAGGCGAAGAACAGAACTGCATAAAAAGCAGGGCTGGATCCCTTCATACGAGGTGATGTCATTTATAAATCTCTCAGAGGAACTTTTCAGGAAAGCAGAACAGGTTCTTAATGACGGAGAAAAGAGCGGAGAGCTTTCTCAGAAAAGCCTGCTGTATGCTATGTGGGCAGGAGAAAAAATAGAACTTGAAAAAGCCAGGTTTGATATACAGAAGAATGGAATCAGAAAAGGATTCTACATGGGGTGCGATGCGCGCGGATTTTACCAGATGGACCCTGAGGCTTTTATGGAGATGTTTACAGATGCTTTTAATTATGCGACCATCACCTATTATTTAATCAGCGGATTTTATCAGGATTTCGAGCCTAAAGAGGGCGATACTCAATATGATGTTCGTGACGTTCTGTTTAAGAAGCTGAAAAATAATAATATCACGGTCGAAGGCAGACCGATTTACTGGCCTTACAAAACGGTAACTCCTGACTGGCTAAGAAATAAAAGTTATGACGAAGTTCTCAAATATGTAGAGAAACATGCCCGTGAGGTTGTCAGTCACTATGGTGACGGCATGTATGCCTGGGAAATAGTGAACGAATCGCACGACTGGGCAAATGAAATGCAGCTCAAGCCTGATCAGATTACGAACGTTACAAAGCTCGCATGTGAAGTTGCCAGGGATACCAATCCTAACGTCGGAAGACTGATCAATAATTGCTGTCCCTTCGCTGAATATGTTCAGCTCAAAAAGTGGGGGGATCTAGACGCAAAATACCCTCAGAGAACACCTCATCAGTTTATGCAGGACCTGGTAGATAATGATGTCGATTTTACTATTACCGGTCAGCAAATGTACTTTCCTTACAGGGATCTGGCAGACACCATCATTCTTATAGAACGGCTGGAGCAATTCGGGCGCCCCGTTCAGCTGACTGAGGTAGGTGCTTCATCAGGTCCTTCAAAAGCATCTATTGAAAATGGCTCCCTTGAAATTTCAAATGATCCTTACATATGGCACCGGAACTGGGATCAGGATCTTCAGGCAGAATGGCTGGAAGGTCTTTACACGATGGCTTACAGCAAACCATGGATCGAGGCAGTCAATTGGTATGACTTTGTGGATCCCTATTCGTGGATTAAGAATGGAGGCCTTATTGCCTCGCCGCAGGGTGAGAAAAAAGCCGCATATGAACGTCTGCTTAAGTTAAAAAAAGAATGGAAATTAGTCTGATTAAATAATATGGCAGGAAAGATAATATTCAAACCCCATTTCACTCAGAAAGGAAGAGGTCCTCATCTTTTTGATTTTGTAATGTCAATTGATGACAAAGGTGACGCCTTTCATTCTGATATCAGGGTAACAGACAAGGGTATAGAAATTTCAGATACAGAAGGCAGAGATAAATTTGCAATAAGTGTAAGATGGAATGTTGAAGGTTACGGATTCCTCTTTATGCCCGCCGATAACGGAGGTGAATTCTATAAACTTCCTCAGTCAGGAGAAAAAGTATTAAACCTTAATTATGAACTGGCTAAAACAAGAATAAACCGGAACAAGGGGAGAATAAGCAGGTTCATTGAACAAGATTGGAAACCGGGGAGTGAAATAACTCATTTAAAGGATCTTTCAGAAGAGCTTTTTCAGGATGCAGAGAAAAACAAAAATAGTTCAGAGAAATGCGCCGAACTCTCTCAGTTATCCTTAAAGTATTCAGCACTGGTGAGCGAGCTGATTGAGATGGATAAAGCACGTTTTGATATTCAGAATAAACCGTTAAGAAAAGATTTTCTTTTTGGATGCGATACCCGAGGATTCTTTCAGATGGAGAGCAGCGAGCTTTTCCTGGAAAGATTTACTGAGGTATTCAATTACGCCACTATCACTCACTACCTTAAGGGAGATTTTATTGACTTCGAACCTGAAGAAGGGAATAAAAGATTCAAAGAACGTGACAAGCTGCTGAATGAACTAATAAAGCGGGATATAACGGTTGAAGGCAGACCTTTATTCTGGACGCATACGTGGGTTACTCCCGAATGGCTTGAGAAAAAGACGTACCCTGAACTGCTTAAATATGTTGAGAAACATGTTCGCGAGGTGATAAAGCATTACGGTGACGAAATAAAAGTATGGGAAGTTGTAAATGAAATGCATGACTGGGCAAACCAGGTTCAGCTGAATCATGAGCAGACAATCGAATTAACTAAATTAGCCTGTGATACCGCCAGAGACACAAATCCCAATATCCGTCTGCTGATAAATAACTGCTGTCCATTTGCTGATTACGTTCAGAAAGGAAAGTGGCATGAACTTGATGCAAAATTCCCGCAGCGTACTCCCCATCAGTTTACAGAACAGATAATTGAAGCAGGAGTCGATTTCGATATTATAGGCGTACAGGTTTATTTTGTTCACAGGACCTTAACAGAAGCTGTACAGTCAATTGAACGTTACGAAACAATGGGCAAGAAAGTTCAGCTTGCAGAGATCGGTTCTCCTTCACGGGGAATAACCCAGGAATTTACTGAGCCGGACGAAGATTACAGTACCAAGCCTTATGAGTGGCACCGTCATTGGGACGAAGAATTACAGGCTGACTGGCTGGAAAGTATATTCACATACGGCTACAGCAAAAATTTTATTGAATCAGCCAACTGGTACGATTTTGTAGATCCATACGGGTTTCTGAAGTCAGGCGGACTCCTCCGATCGCCGAAAGGAGAGAAGAAGGCCGCATTCGACAGATTAGTGAATCTCAGGAAAAAATGGAGATAATTATTAATTCAATTCTCACTTCAATGATTTAATTTAGTATGAAAACAATATCAAGAAGAAATTTTATAAAAACCGGATCCTTAAGTTCAGCCGCAATTGCAGTTTCATCATCCTTATTTACAGGATGGGCAAAACCTCTGAGGGTAAAGAAAGAGACAGATCTTATTTTCCGTCCCTATCCTCATCCGTGGATGCCCAAGATGAATTTTGCATATCTAACTGATATCAACGAAGACCCTTTCAAATCTAATATCGAGGTGACTCAGGACGGCATTGTCGTTCCCGAGGAAGTTTCTGATCAGAAATTTTCTATTAATACCAGGTGGTTTATAGAAAACTTCGGTTTCATTATGCTTGCCGCTGACAATGGCGGAGAATTTTATTCGACGAATGATCTGAACGGCCCTTTAAATCTTAACTTTGAATTCGCTAAAAGCAGGGTTTCACGAAACCGCAGCGTAATGAGCAGATATGAAAGCTCAGGTACACGCTTCTCTTCTGAAGTTAAACATCTATCCAATCTTTCCGAAGAACTATTTGAAGCTGCTAAGAAATACCAGAACGAAGGCGAGAAATGCGCTCAGATCTCTGATAAAGCACTTGAACATGCTTTATGGGCAGGAGAAAAAATTGAGCTGGAAAGAGCGAGAAGTGAAATCGAAAGAATGAATCGAAAAGATCCTTTCCATTTCGGCTGTGAAACACGGCAGATGGTATGGGTTAAGTCGGAAGAATTTGTTAAAAGGTTTCCTGAGCTCTTCAACAATGCAACGGTTACACACTATGTATGGGACAGCTGGTACGAACTGTTCGAACCGACTGAAGGAAATTATAACTGGGGCATCAAAGATGACATTGTCGATTTTCTAATGAAGAATAATATTGATATTGAAGGAAGACCTTTATTCTGGTTTCACCCGACTGTTACTCCTGACTGGCTGAAGACAAAGAATTATGATGAGCTGAAGCAGTACATGGAGAAACATGTCTATGATCTTGTAACGCACTATAAAGATAACGTTCTGTCGTGGGAAGTATTTAATGAATATCATGACTGGGCGAATATTTTTAACCATACTCCTGAACAGACGATTGAACTTACCAGACTTGCTTTCGACAGGACAAAAGAAGTAAATCCTAAGGTCACCCGTATACTGAATAACTGCTGTCCATGGGCCGAATATGCCGCAATGGGAAGAATGGCAGGGATGCAGGCAACCCGTCCGCTGCGTTCCCCACGGAAATTCATAGAAGATCTTACAGATGCGGGAGTGGATTTCGATGTACTGGGTATTCAGATCTATTTCCCCAGAAGGGATTTATCTGATATTGTAAGACTTCTGGAACGCCTTGAAAAATTCAATAAGCCTATTTATATAACAGAACTTGGTGCCTCAGCGGGATATTCGGTTGAGCATATTATGGACGGATCTATGAAGATTTCTAATGAACCCTATGAGTGGCACCGGAGATGGGATGAAGAACTTCAGGCCGACTGGCTGGAACAGGTTTATACACTATACTACAGCAGACCCTCCATAAAGGCTGTAAACTGGTATGACTTTGCTGATTTCAGACCATTCATCATAAATGGAGGATTGGTAAGGGAGGACGTTTCTCCCAAAATTTCATTTAACAGGCTAAAAGAAACACTATCCTCCTGGAACCGGCTTCCGGGAGAAAAAGGAATTTAGAGATGACATCAAAAGAAAGAATATTGACTGCTATGCGCAGGGAAAAAGCTGATTACGTACCTGTTAGTCCTGACATTTCCGTAATGGTTCCTGACCGGCTTGACGGCAGACCTTTTTACGAAATACACCTTGACGGCAGGGAACATAATGGCTGGACCTCAGCAACTCACGCTGAAGTATATGTTAAAGCTATACAGCATTTCGGTATGGATGGATTTTATATGTATGGAGGGTTAAAGCAAACCTGTCCTGACCGTCCGGAATTCGAAAGTAAAATTATTGACGTTCCCGATGGAAAAATGGTGGAAAGGATCTGCCGTACCGCTAAGGGGGACCTGAGCGAAAAGGAAATTTATTTTGCGGATGAGCCTCCATGGAGACAGGAGAAACCAATTAAGGATCTCTATACAGACTTTGAAAAGTTTCAGCTCCATATGGGTCTCGGGGACTGGGAATGGGAAAAAGAATATAACGACAAGCACGTTATCGGCGACCTAGGTATTTATATGGGTATGATTCCTGTATTTCAGGACTGGTGGTTTCACTACCGGCAAGGAGGCTTTGAACAGGTTTTCATGGATTTTATGATGGACTCGGATTATATGGATAAAGTGCATGAATTCTGGATGGAATGGGCGCTAGCAAATGTGAAAGCAATGCTCGAAGCGAAGCCGGATGTAATAATGCTAGGAGGGTCGAGTGCAAGTCTCAGCGTAAGCTCACCCGATATATTCAAAAAATATGAACTTCCTTTCATTCAGAAAGCGTCGACTCTCTGCAAAGACGCAGGAATAATTTCACATCTTCATATATGCGGTAAGAGCTGGCCCCTGATAGAGATCGTGGCGAAGGAAAGCGACCTGGCATCGATGGAACCTATGGAAGAACCACCTACAGGAAATGTTGATCTTGCCCAGGTCAAAAAAATTGTCGGTGATAAATTATGTATTAAGGGAAATATCAACACAACGGAATTTATGATGACTGCCACTCCCCAGGAAGTTGAAGATAAGTGCAAACGGCTCATTGATACTGTGGGTTATGATGGAGGTTTTATTCTTTCGACGGGTGATCAGTGCGGAAGGGATACTCCTGACGCCAACCTGTTTAAGATGGTGGAAGTAGCAAAAACGTACGGAAAATATTAAAAACACAGGGAGAAATTTTGAGATTTTTTACAGCGATACTTATGGTCACAGGATTGTTCTACAATATCTATGCACAATCTGTTATTCTTCATACACATGACGCAAAAGTATGGAAGCAGGACCAGGTAATTAACGGCAAGCTGAACGGGTTTTTTGTTTCATCAGGTTATATACATCTGAACGGAACAGCTATACCTTTTGACGTTTCATCAACAGATAGTTCCTTTTCAGTCCAAGTTACCATTCCGGAGGGGGAGAGTTCATTCTTTGCTGAGGCCGGAAGTTTCGAATCGGATACCGTCACTTTCACAATTGCCTATGAACTCAAACCAGAGGCGTATGCTTATGCCGAGGCAAGCGGACAGAATGTAACCCTACATGGAAGAATATTGAGTAATCCGGGAAATCCCTCTTTAAGTTATGAATGGAAGGCAGACGAGAATAATCCTGAAGCTGTCGAGCTTTCAGGCGTTACTGATACCACGGCTTCTTTCCAGCTGGCTGCTAATTCACCGCGAGGCGAATATTATTTTAATTTCTATGTTTATAGTGGTAACGGTGATACGGTTAATGCTGCAACATTTATCACAAATTACCAGGATTCGATAAGAGTATTCCATATAAAAGATGATTACGCCGCATGGATTGATTCGGCGGTTATTTATGAAGTTACCCCTTATAATTTTGTTGTCAACGGTGATTTCAATGATATTATCAATAAGATTCCGGATCTCGCAAGGCTGGGTATAAATACACTCTGGATTCAACCTGTTATGGGAACCCATAATGGCGGTCAGGGATATGATATTGTTAATTATTTTTCAGTCAGGGGAGATTACGGCAGTCCCCAGGATCTCCATAACCTTGTGCAGACCGCAAAATCTTACGGTATGAAAGTAATGTTCGATTTTGTACCGAACCATTCCTCAAAGTATCATCCATACGCACAGAATTCTATTCTGTACGGCGAAGATTCGCATTATTACAATTTTTATCAGAGAACCCTGGACAATGCTCCATACTCACAGTATTATAATACAGACCCGGATGGTTTCATATATTATTTCTGGAATGAACTTGTCAATCTTAATTACAACAATCCGGAAGTGCAGAAATGGATTACAGAAGCCTGTAAATACTGGGTGGAAAACTATGATATAGACGGCTACCGGTTTGATGCAGTATGGGGAGTAAATGCCCGTAATCCGGAATTTATGAAGAATCTGCGTCTTGCTATTAAGCGTATCAAGCCCGGGTTCCTGATGCTTGCCGAAGATAAAGCTACATGGGCATCTACCTTTGATCAGAATTTTGACGCAGCATTCGACTGGTATCCTGAGGAAAGCTGGGTATCTCACTGGGTATGGCAGACTGATTATAATCCCGATGCAAATCCAACCATATTCAATTCTCCGAATGAAAACCAGAGATCAAATCTTCTGAGAGATGCTATCACTAACCGAGGAAACGGGTATGCACCTGACGCTAAAATTCTAAGGTTTATGGAAAACAATGATCAGTTCCACTTTATAACGCATCATGGTCTTGCAAGAACGAAGATGGTTGCTGCACTCGAATTTACTCTGAATGGAATTCCGCTGATGTATAACGGTCAGGAAATCGGTGTAGAAGGTCATCCCTATGAGATCGAATTTACTTTCTATCCAGGATTCCCGATAGATCATTTTGATCCGGATCATCTCTTTCCATATTATAAGAACCTGATTCATTGGCGGAAAACTCTGTCTGCTCTTAATGAAGGTGCTTATGATGAATTATCCGTAACCCCTAATCAGTCGGTTTTCTCTTTCAGAAGATTTACGAATGACCAGAATGTGATAACAATTCTAAATATGGGTGCGTCTTCCGCAAATGCGGTTGTTTCGCTTCCTGTTAATGAGATGAATCTAGATTCAACTAAGACATATTATATGACCAATCTGCTGGAGGGAGATGTAATATCGGGAACGCCGGAAGAACTCAGTTCAATTTCAGTTCCAATGGATAATTTCAGCGCGAAAGTATACCTGCTTGCTGATTCTATTGTACAGATTACAGGCACCCGGGAGATTGCTTCCGGTTCAGAAACCCCGAAAACGTTTGAACTTTCACAGAACTATCCTAATCCTTTTAATCCCGAGACAAAAATAAATTACAGTCTGCCGAAATCAGGGAGGGTGGTTCTTAAGGTATTTGATGTGCTGGGCGAAGAAGTGGGTGTACTTATAAATTCCGAACAATCTGCAGGACAGCATTCTGTTTCCTTCAGCGGGAAGAATCTTGCCAGCGGGATGTATATATACAGGATTGAATTCGGAGGTTTGTCATTTTCAAAGAAGATGCTGCTTCTGAGATAATACTTCCCGCTTATTCGACCAATTTTAATAATCCCGGTTTTCAGAGAATAACCTTTTCATAATATAAGTTAATCATGAAAATTTTTATAATAGGCGGTACCGGCTTTATAAGTCGTAATATTGTTGACATCCTGCTGGATAGGGGACATGAAGTAACAATATTCACGCGCGGAAAGTCGCCTTCACCCTTTGAAAAAAATAAGAATCTTTTTTATGAAACAGGGGACAGGAACAACAAGACCGATCTTATACAGGCAGTTAATAAAAAGAATTTTGATGTTGTAATTGATATGGCGGCCTTTAGCGCGGAACAGTCACGGGACGCTGTTAAAGTATTTAAGGGCAGGACGGGCAGGTTTATTCACTGCAGCACTGTTTCAGTTTATATGGTATCAAACGATGTCCGCTGCCCGATAACAGAGGATCAGGATAAAGGAGAACTGATGCCGGATTTCCCGAGAAATCCTTTCGGGATGGATTACGGCATAAATAAGAGGAAGTGTGAGGATGTATTATGGAATGAACATAATCCTGATGCTTTCCCTGTAACTATCCTGCGCCCCGTCTTTGTATGCGGACCGGAAGACAGAACAAGGAGAGATTATTTCTGGATACAAAGAATTGTTGACGGAAAACCATTATTAGTTCCGGGCTCTGGGGATTTCGCCTTCCAGCAGGTATACGTGAAAGATACTGCCAGGGCATTCTGCGATGCCACCGAAGCTGAGATCAGCATTGGTGAAGCATATAATGTTGCCTCAGAGGAAACTTACTCATTAAATGAATATATAAAGAACATTTCGCAGATCTTAAATAAAGATCCAGAGCTGGTTCATATAAACCAGGAGATATTTGACAAACTTGACATAAGTTACTTCCCGGGGGCGGATGTCTTTCCTTTTAATACGAGGAGGACGGCAGTGTTCAGTCTGGATAAAATCAAAAAACATCTCGGGTACAAATCGACTCCTTTTAATGAATGGATGACTCCGACTATAGACTGGTATAGAAATAATGTGAAAACCTCCTTCGGATATAATAAAAGAAACAAGGAACTGGAGATAGCAGCGGCGTGGAAAGAAACAATGAAGTCCGCAGAAAACAATTTTAATAATAAAATTGGATGACAAGATGGAAAAAACATTAAAACATCTAATTGAGAATGAGATAGAAAAACACAACGGCTTATTAAGTCTTGAACCCGCATGGGTCGCCCGTAACTTTATTCCCCCCGGGAAGAGACTCGGTCTGCCAGAAGAACAATACAACCTTGGTGAACGCGGAGGGATATGCGAAAGATGGATAGGCTCTACTACCAGTGCTGATAATAAGGTAGGAGTAAAGGACGAAGGTTTAAGTTTCCTCAAAATGGACAGCGGGGATAGAATTACCCTTAAAGAGGCTGTTGAATTACAAGCCGATCTGATACTTGGTAAAGAATATTCGAAAAATCATGAAGGATTAAAAAGACTTGCCAAGATTTTTGATTACGAGGACCGGCTTCCATACCACATTCACCAGATGCAGCATCATGCATCATTGGTCGGCAGAAATTCAAAAGATGAAGCTTATTATTTCCCAGAAGGAGTAGATCAGGGTAAACATCCCGAAACGTTTTTTGGTGTTCATCCGCATGTCGCAGAGGCCGGAAATCATGATGTGCTACTTCCGCACCTTGCTGACTGGAAAGATGATAAGATCCTGAAGCATTCATTCGGCTATACCCAGTATGCTGATGATGGTTTCCACGTACCTTCCGGGACTTTACACGCACCCGGAACCGCATTAACTATAGAACTTCAGGAAGATTCCGACGTATTCGCTATGATGCAGGCCAGGGTTGGCGATACTGTTATTTCCAAAGATCTGCTCTGGAAAGACGTCCGTAAGGAGGACAGGGAAAAATACGGAGAGAGAATTATCCTTGATATGATCAACTGGGAAACAAGCGGTGATCCCGGGTTTTACAGAAACAGGCATACCCCTCCTTTATTGATTAAAGAGACAAAAACGGATATGGGGGAAGAGCACTGGATTTTTTATAATACAAACAAATTCAGCGGCAAAAAGCTTATTGTTCATCCCGGCGGAAGGTTTACAAGCAAAGATAACGGAGTATATAATATTCTCGTATGGCAGGGAAAAGGGAAATTCGGAGAAATTGAAATTGCTGCCAGGAATACTTCATCCGGGAAATATAATCTTGATGAACTTATCGTCTGCTTCGACCGGGCTGTAAGCGGAGTGGATATAGTAAACGATAGTACAGAAGACCTGATCATATATAAATTTTTCGGACCGGATGTTAATCCCGCTGTTCCGATGCTCTAATTTAACCATACTACATTACCAAAAATAAAATGAATAATTATACTAAACTGTTGATAGATAGTCCCGACAAACTTTTATTCGGAAAAGCTCCTAAACCAGTAAAGCTCAAAAGAGGTTTTGAAATCGGATCGGGTGAAGTATACCCTGAGATAAATTTCACCCTTCCCCAGATGATTATCGAGGAATCAAACTGGAAAGAAATAAAAGATATATACCTGGAAATAATCACTGAAGTAAGCAAACGGGCGGTCGATTTATATGCTCCTGGCCTGGTTGTTGAGTTTGAACTTCTTCCGCCAATGACGCTGAAGCCCGAATGGGGCGCTGAAATTACAGAAATTCTGTCAGGAGTTCTGGAAGATTTCTATCAGAAATACGGCTTAAAATCGGCGCTCCGCGCGACCCCCGTCGATATAAGAGACAGTGACAGGCCGCCATTGATGAGGAGCGGGGAAATGGGTGAAATGATGTTCCGCTCATTTGAGCTGTGTGCCGGAGCGGGTGCAGATATACTATCTATAGAATCTACAGGCGGAAAGGAAGTGCATGACGAAGCATTAGTAAATGCGGACCTTCAGGGAATTGTATTTGCGCTTGGTGTTCTTGCAGTAAGAGATATGGATTATCTCTGGGAGAGGATAGTAAAGATCTCTTCAAAGTATGATGTTATACCGGGCGGTGATACAGCTTGCGGATTTGCGAATACGGCTATGGTACTGGCTGATAAAGGAATGATCCCCAAAATTCTAGCAGCAGTAGTGAGAACTGCTTCCGTAGCAAGAAGCCTTGCGGCATACAGACAGGGAGCCCTGGGTCCCAGTAAGGACTGTGCCTATGAAGGGCCTTTCCTGAAAGCGATGACAGGGATACCCATTTCAATGGAAGGAAAATCAAGCTCCTGCGCTCACCTGAGCTGCCTGGGCAATATTTCTTCTGCTTACGCGGACTTATGGAGCAACGAATCAGTTCAGAATATTAAACTTTTAAGTACGTACGCCCCGGTAGTCTCCGTTGAACAGCTGATATATGACTGCCGTCTGATGAACCTTGCGCTTAAGGATAACAGTGATTCATCATTAAAGTTCCGTGACTGGATGATTGAGAGTGATGCTGATCTTGATCCTCAGGCTTATATTTTCAGGCCAGAAAATGTTCTTTATTTATCTCAAAAGATGACAGAGGCGGAGAGTCCTTATAAAATGGTTCTTTCCGGGGTGAGCGAAACCCTTCAGATATTGAGGAAGGCAGTTGATAAGGGAGATATTAAAGTGAACAGTACAGAAAAGAGATGGCTTGATCTTTTATCTATGCAGAATGAAATGATCCCTGAAGACGAGAAAAGCCTGGCAGAAATGATTTCAGCGGGTCCATATGCCGATAAATATATTCCGGCAGAATACGGATTAAAATAAATACTACTAAAAATAAATAAGAAGGCTGTATAAATTTACGGAGGAAATAAATGAGTCTGATTGATGAAATTAAAGAAAATGTAATACGCGGTCATATCGATATAAATTCCAAATATCCCCCTGATTTAAAAGAAACTCCCGGTGTTAAAGATCTCGTTCAGAAAGCCATAGATCAGGAAGTACCTCTTTCTTCCATATTAAAAGAAGGATTGATTTCAGGTATGGAAGTGGTTGGAAAGAAATTTTCAGAAGGTGAATATTTCGTGCCCGATATGCTTCTGTCAGCACAGGCAATGAAGTCGGGTATGCAGATACTTGAGCCTTTGTTGAAGGGTGAGGATTCAAAAAAACTGGGAACCGTTATCATTGGCACCGTAAAGGGTGATATGCACGATATCGGCAAGAACCTGGTTAGAATGATGCTTGAAGGAGGAGGTTTTGAGGTTATAGATCTCGGAATTAACACTCCGCCCGAAAAGTTTATAGAGAAGGCCAGGGAACATCCTGACGCAATAATAGGAATGTCCGCTTTATTAACGACAACTATGGAAAATATGAGGATATCGATTAAGGCTTTAAGGGATAACGGGTTAAGCAACAAGGTAATTATAGGCGGTGCCGCTACCAGTCAGAAATTTGCCGATGAGATAAAAGCTGACGGTTTTACCCGGGATGCCGCTCAATCAGTTTCGCTGGTTAAAAAACTCATGGGTATCGCTGCATAAGTATGTTTAACAAGTGAGGGAAGAAATGAATTACAGACTGCTTGGAAATTCGGGACTGAAGGTTTCCGAAATCTGTTTCGGTGTAATGACCTTTACAGGCGAAAAGGGATGGACGCATCTTGGAAAGCAGACACAGAAAGATGCCGTCTTTCTTGCAGGACTTGCAATCGATAACGGAATTAATTTTTTCGATACCGCAGACGTCTATTCAAATGGTATCTCTGAAAGTATGCTCGGCAAGGCTCTCGGTTCAAAAAGAAATAATGTAGTTCTCGCTACAAAAGGTGAAGGTCATATGTGGGATGGTCCCAACGGAGACGGTCATTCAAAGGCGCATCTGATAAGAGCCTGTGAAGAAAGTCTGAAAAGACTAAAGACCGACTACATCGATCTTTACCAGGTCCATTCATTCGATTTTACAACGCCGCTTGAAGAAACGATGGAGGTCCTGGATCTGCTTGTTAAATCAGGTAAGGTAAGATACATTGGCATTTCAAACTTCTTCGCATGGCAGATCATGAAAATGCAGGCTATAGCGGAACAGCGAAGCCTCACTAAACTGACGAGCCTTCAGGCTTATTACTCCATTGTGGGAAGAGACCTTGAATATGAACAGGTGCCGGCATGCCTTGACCAGGGAATGGGTATTATCGTATGGAGTCCTCTGCATGGCGGTATTCTTACGGGCAAGTACCGGAACAGGAAGAAATGGCCCGAAGATACGAGACTTAAGGGTCCCGGCCAGCATCTCCCATATAACGTTGAAAAAGGTGAACTCATTCTCGATAAACTTGAGGAAATAGCCCAGAAAAGAAAAGTGACAATAAGTCAGGCAGCTTTGAACTATGCGCTGCAGAAACCTGGAATAACCTCTGTAATTGTAGGAGCCAGGAATAAGAAACAGCTGCTCGATAACATTGGAACCAGCGGATGGAAGCTTGAACCCGGGGAAATAAAAGAACTTGATGAAGTAAGTGCGCCTGACCGGATATATCCTTACTGGTATTTTGATATATTTAAGAAGGAGAGGATGGAAGGTTACTTCAGGAATATGTTCAGAAAGGAGAATAAAGATGGAGTATAGAAATCTCGGAAGAACCGGTGTTAAAGTCAGCAGTCTCTGTTTGGGCTGCATGATGTTTGGAAGAAAGGCAGATGAAGCGCTTTCAGCAAAAATAATAGATGAAGCTATTGATAAAGGAATAAATTTCATCGATACGGCTAATGTTTATCAGCGCGGAGTGAGTGAGGAATATACCGGGAAGGCACTTAAAAAAAACAAAAAGCGGAACCGGATCGTACTTGCCACTAAAGTTCATGGTAAAATGAATGATGATGATCCCAATGCGGGAGGCAACAGCAGGAGGCACATAATAGAACAATGCGAGGCATCACTTAAAAGACTTCAGACTGACTATATTGATTTATACCAGATACACCGTCCGCAGTCGGATATACCTATCGACGAAACATTAAGAGCCCTGGATGATCTTATCAGGGCAGGTAAGGTTCGTTATATCGGGACTAGTACTTTCGGGGCGTGGCAGGTAGTTGAATCATTATGGGTATCGAAGGAACTGGGATTAAACAGGTTTATTTCTGAACAGCCTCCTTACCATCTTCTGGAAAGAAGAATTGAAAGAGAATTGATTCCCGCCGCACAGGAATACGGATTAGCAATATTACCCTGGTCGCCTCTTGCGGGAGGATTCTTAACGGGAAAATATAAAAGGAATGAAGAGAGGCCTGCCGGAACAAGGTTCAAAGAAGACCAGTTCTGGAGTTCAAGAAGTTTTTCAGATAAAGCTTTCGACATACTAGATGTTGTGAGAGAATTAGCTGACAAAAAAGGATGTACACCCTCTCAACTAAGCCTGGCGTGGGTGATTCAGAAGCCTGCAATAACCAGCGCGATAATAGGTCCAAGAAGTCTTGAACAGCTTGAGGACAACCTGAAAGCTGCAGAGGTTAAACTTGATGATGAGGATAATAAAAAGATTGACGAGGTTTCGAAACCCGGAGAATTTACAGCATCCTTCTACGATGCAGACTTTGGTCCATATAAACACAACTGGCATTAAGAAATACCGGGGAATAATTATGAATAATATATTAGTCTTATATGATTCCGCCACAGGGAATACGAAAAAGATGGCAGAATTTGTGGCAGAGGGTGTAACCCAGAGTGATGATGTAAACCTTCGCCTGAAAAGCATTGATGAGGCTGATAAAGATGATATTATATGGTGCAGCGGCATCGCGGTTGGGAGTCCTACAAATATGGGCATTGTATCCTGGAAGATGAAAAAGTTCTGGGATGAAACCTGCAACGATCTATGGGGTAAAATCGATGGTAAAATAGGCTGTGCATTCTCATCCCAGGGAGGGTGGGGAGGCGGAGCCGAACTGACATGTCAATCAATTCTAAGCATTCTGATGAACTACGGATTCCTTGTTTTTGGAGTTACAGATTACGTCGCTGACGGCTATACTCTTCACTACGGTGCTGTAGCTGTAGGTGAACCCCGCGAGGAAAAAGCGCAGGATGCGTGCAGAAAAATAGGACAAAGACTGGCATTATGGGTTAAGAAATATTCAACAGAAGATTCCTTTAAGTTATTGAAAGAAGATGTTGACCGATGAACTACTTCCTCGGACTTGATGTAGGTACAACGGGTGCTAAAGCGATCCTTATTGATGAGGATGGTAAAGTTGTAAGTACAGCTTCTTCCGAATATCCTATGTTTAATCCCAAACCCCTGTGGGCTGAACAAAACCCCGAAGACTGGTGGAAGGCAGTTCAGGTAAGCTTTCAGAAGATAACAGCACAAAGCAAAATTAATGCGGAGGAGATTAAAGGAATAGGACTGACCGGGCAGATGCATGGATTAGTTCTTCTTGATAAAGACGGGAAGGTACTGCGTCCCTGCATAATGTGGAATGATCAGAGAACCTCAAGGGAATGTGAAGAAATAACCTCCATCATCGGATTTGATAACCTGCTTCAGACAACAGGTAATGCTGTGCTGCCCGGGTTTACAGCCCCCAAAATAATCTGGGTTAAAAAAAATGAACCAGAGATTTTCAGCAGGATAGAACATATACTGCTTCCGAAAGATTATATAAGGTTCTGCCTGACCGATAAATTTGCAACGGATGTATCTGATGCCTCCGGAACTTCCTTATTAGACGTAAGCAGACGAAGCTGGTCAGATGCAATATTATCAAAACTTGAAATTTCCCGGGGATGGATGCCCCCTGTCTTCGAATCCACAGAGATAACAGGTTCACTAACACCCAGGGCTGCTGAGCTAACAGGACTGAAAGCCGGAACGCCTGTAGCGGCTGGTGCAGGTGATCAGGCAGCTGGTGGAATTGGGACAGGCACAATTAAAAACGGAATTGCCTCTGTTGTACTGGGAACATCCGGAGTTGTTTTTGCACATACAAATAAACTGACAATTGAACCGGAAGGGAGGCTTCATGCTTTCTGTCATGCTTCACCCGGCACCTGGCATGTTATGGGAGTTACTCTCTCAGCCGCGGGATCATTCAGATGGTTCAGGGATACATTTTGTCAGCAGGAGATAAAAGAAGCAGCAGAATTAAAAAAAGATGTTTATGAAATTTTGACTAAAAAAGCCTCAGAAGCTGCGGCTGGAAGCGAAGGTCTTATTTTTCTGCCATATTTAACAGGTGAGAGAACCCCTTATCCTGATCCCGACGCAAAAGGCACATTTACAGGAATAACAGTACGTCACAATAAGAATTTTTTTATAAGGGCTGTTCTGGAAGGCGTAGGATACAGTCTCAGAGACTGCCTTGAACTGAACAAGAATATCGGTCTGCAGACAACTGAGATAAGGATATCGGGTGGAGGAGCAAAGAGTCAGCTCTGGAAGCAGATACTTGCTGATATTTTCAATGTTGATCTGGTAACACTCAATTCAACGGAAGGCGCCCCTTATGGAGCGGCCCTGCTTGCTGCTGTAGGGACGGGGAGATTCAGCACAGTAGAGGCAGCCTGCGAGAAATGCATTAAAAAAGAGAGCGTGACCGAAGCAATACCGGAAAACAACGCAGTTTATAATGACTACTACGAGGTGTACAAGAATCTTTATCCGGCTTTGAAGCCATCATTCAATAAATTATCACTGGCAGTTGAGCGAAGTTATGTTTAATAAATCTGACGACGGAATTTTTATCAGCGACAATTTTGTTTACCGGATCAATCCTCACGACTATATTGCACTTACCAAAGAAATTTTAAGCAATAGAAATATTTTCGGTGAAATCGAAAAAATAAAAAAAGAATGGAAACCCGGTCATTCCCTTAATGAAGAAAAAAGAAGAATACTAAACAGATACGGGGGATTATTAAAAAGACACGAAAACGATAAGGCATCTGAGGACCCAGAAAATTATTTCTCTGAAATCCTGAAGGATTATGAAACCTATAAATACTTTTATAAAGAGATAGGGGCCAGCTTAAAGTTCAATCCTCTCTCAAATTCAGACGCCGGCAGGCATGTACTTGAAAAAATATTATTCTTCCTGGAAGAAAACGTTGAAAAAATAACACCAAAAGCAATTTACAAGCAGGTAAATACTGTGTCTCACCCAGAAGGATTGATGGTTGCAGGTACAGATATCAAATTTGAGAACAGTAGGCTTAAAATTTTTACCAGTCATTCTTCTTTCAATGACAGCATAGAAATTAATGCTAAGGATCTTCTGAATAAAAATGTTATAGTATATGTTGTTACAATCGGGCCCGGCATAGACAACGAGGTTAAAATTATGATGGAAAAAGGGGAAATGTTTGAAGCCTATCTCCTTAACGGAATAGGGGCAGGCGCCGCTGAGATGATTGCTAATGATCTGAACAGGTATATGAATGACAGGAATAAAGAAGAAGAGTTTGAGTACAAGAGAATGTCTCCTGGTTACGGGGACTGGAATGTATCGGATCAGGCTAAAATATTCAAACTGCTTGATCCTAAAAAACATATTGAAGTAAAGCTCACAGACTCGTATATAATGCTGCCGGAAAAATCAACCTCAGGAATAATGGGACT
Source organism: uncultured Bacteroidota bacterium (assembly GCA_963771705.1). Lineage (GTDB taxonomy): Bacteria > Bacteroidota > Ignavibacteria > Ignavibacteriales > Ignavibacteriaceae > DATFVA01. The sequence continues at coordinate 401,081 of CAVYUP010000006.1, read as the reverse complement.
AACATTAAAAGAAAAAGTATGAAAAAAATTATTAAGGAATTACTCGGTCCGGGTACAGTTATCACGGATGGTTCGTGGGGAACCCAACTGCAGGAAAAAGGATTAGGGTTGAACGAATGTCCTGATTCCTGGAATTTAACACATCCCGATAAAGTTGGTGAAGTAGCCCGCTCATACGTAGAGGCAGGGAGCAGGGTAATTTTAACCAACACCTTCAGAAGCAACCGTATAGCACTAGAGGATTTCGGACTAGAAGAAAAAGTTAAAGAAATCAACCAGGCCGGAGTAGAGATCTCAAAGCAGGCTGCCGGGGATGAAGCTTATGTCTTTGCATCCATCGGGCCGTCAGGAAAGCTGCTGATGACAGGGGACGTAACCGAAGAGCAATTATATGAAGTATTCAAAGAACAGGCTGACGCAATTAAGGATGCAGGCTCAGACGGGATTGTAATAGAAACTATGTCGGATCTTGCAGAAGCAAAAGCCGCCCTGAGAGCCGCAAAAGAAACGGGATTGCCTATTGTTGTGTCGATGGTATTTGACTCCGGGAAGAATAAGGAATATACAATGATGGGTCAGTCGCCCGAACAGATCGCGAGCGAGCTTACTGTGGAAGGGGCGGATGTTCTGGGTGCAAACTGCGGACAGGGAATTGATGGATTTACAAACATCTGTAAAAGGCTTAAAGTTTCAACTAAACTTCCGATATGGATAAAGCCCAATGCCGGCCTCCCCGAAGTTCATGACAGTAAAGCAATATATGAAACCTCAGCGAAGGAATTTGCGGAATACATTCCCGATTTGCTCGATTCCGGCGCCGATTTTGTAGGAGGGTGCTGTGGAACCAGTCCTGATTTTATCAAAGAAATTTCAAAGTTAATAAAAAAGACAAATGTCTCTTAAAGTTATTCTTGATACAGATATAGGAACCGACATAGATGATGCCGTCTGCCTTGCATGGCTGCTTGCAAACCCGGAATGCGACCTGCTTGGGATTACAACGGTAACAGGAGAACCCTACAAACGAGCGATGCTTGCGAGTGTTTTGTGCAGAATCGCCGGAAGAAAAATTCCTATCTTTCCCGGGGCGGCAAATCCCCTGATAATACCCCAGCTACAGGTTAAGGCGAGGCAGGCGAAAGCCTTGAAAAAATACCCTCATAAGGAAGATTTCCCTGAAGGAGAAGGAGTTCAGTTTTTAAGGAAGACGATACGAAAATATCCCGGCGAAGTTGTACTTCTTACCATTGCTCCTTTAACTAATATCGCATTATTATTTTCGGTCGATCCGGAAATTCCTTCACTCTTAAAAGGCGTGGTTTCTATGTGCGGAAATTTCCTCCGGAAAAGACCTGGTCTGCCTGAAACAGAATGGAATGCGATGGGGGATTACCATGCCACATCTATTGTTTACAACGCAGAATTAAAGATGCACAAGTCAATCGGGCTGGATGTTACCTCGCAGGTGACCATGCAGCCTTCCGAATTCAAGGAAAGGTTCTCTTCACATAAACTGCTGAGACCCGTGCTTGAATTCTCAAAAGAATTCTTTAAAGACTGGGATCATGTAACTTTCCATGATCCTCTTGCCGCAGCGGTAATTTTCGATAAATCTGTTTGTTCCTTCGAACGGGGGAAAGTTAGTATTGAGCTGAGTGAAGCAGGTAAGCAGGGAATGACCTACTGGAAAAAAGATAAAAAAGGAATGCATCAGGCGGCGATAAAAGTGGATGCTGACCGATTCTTCGAAAATTACTTTTCACTATTCCGATAAGCTAAGCTCTCTATGAAAAAAATACCTGGATTATTTGTTCTCTGTTTTATCCTGCTCAGCGGGTGCGGCGGAAACACAAAAGATGAAACGGGATATGTAACGATAACCTTCTGGCACAGCTTTGTTTCACGAACTATCCCGGCCTTGAACAGCCTCATTGCGAAGTTTGAAAAAGAGAATCCCGGTATACATGTTAATGCCCAGTATGTTCCCAGCGGCGATCCGCTCGTACAGAAGCTGGTAACCGCCATTCAAAGCAATACAGCCCCGGACGTATCATGGATTCACAGCGACTTCCTGAACAAGCTGGTAGAAGCGGACGCGGTTTATAAAATGGATCATTTTATATCAGGAAAAGACGGACTTACGAAAGAGGAGATGGATGATATTTATCCTCAGTCTCTGCAGTCGGCAAAATGGAGAGACACGCTCTACGCAATGCCGATGGAGGCGACGACTCTGGCTCTGATCTATAACAAAAATAAATTCAGGGAAGCTGGACTTGATCCAGACAGGCCGCCGCAGAACTGGGACGAACTATATGATTATGCTATGAAGCTTACAAAAGATAAGAACGGCGACGGTAAAAAAGACCAGTACGGCTTTTATATTCCAGCCTTTCCGGCTTCGGGCCCCTTAAGCATCTGGATGGTACTTCAGTGGACTCCTTTTCTCTGGCAGGCAGGAGGGACTGAGATAAATGATAATCAGACAAAGGTTCTTTTTAACGGTGAAGCAGGAGTGCAGGCTCTTACATTCTGGAAAAAAATATTCGATGCTGAAAACTTTAAGAATTTTACACTAACGCACGACCTTGGGTTTATTTCGAACACTGTGGCAATGATAATGGACGGACCATGGGATTTACCGGAGTTCAGGGAAATTAAGAATTTTGACTGGGGGGTGACATATCTTCCCGCGGGACCTGCGGGCAGGGCAACCTACCTTGCAGGCGAGCACCTTGCGATCTTTAAACAGAGCAGGCACCCGGAGGCAGCCTGGAAATTTGTTAAATGGATTCTCGAACCAGAAAACCAGGCGAAGTTTTCAGAAGAATCCGGGTATCTCCCTGTCAGAAAGTCTGTGCTAGACCTTCCACAGTACAAATCATTCCTGGAAAAAGATCCGGCTATGAAGGCATTCACAGAACAGATAGCAATAAGCCGGGCCAGGGCATCTATTGATTACTACAGGGTTGAAATAAACCAGAATATCGCCGAAGCTGTTGAAAAAGTTATAGTAGGAAATGTTAATCCAAAATCTGCTCTTGATGAAGCAGCGCAAAAATCAAATGAGATGCTCTCAACAATTAATAAGTAATTGGAACGGACAATAAAATGGCAGAAGTATTATTAAAAAATGTGACTAAGATCTATGACGGTGGAAATAAAGCCGTAGATGATGTAAATATAGAAATTCATGATAAGGAGTTTGTTGTACTTGTCGGTCCTTCAGGCTGCGGAAAATCTACTACTTTAAGGATGATCGCGGGACTGGAGGAAATAACTGATGGAGAAATGTTTATCGATGGTAAAAAAGTAAATGACGTTTCACCGAAGGACAGAGATATAGCTATGGTATTTCAGAACTACGCCCTCTATCCGCATATGTCTGTTTTTGAAAATATGGCTTTCGGGCTGAAACTAAGGAAATTCCCCAAGACGGAGATTAATGAACGTGTTCATCAAGCTGCAGGAATTCTGGGTCTTGAAGAATACCTCGACCGTAAACCCAAGGCTCTCTCGGGGGGTCAGAGGCAGAGAGTAGCTGTCGGCAGGGCAATCGTGAGGAAGCCGAAGGTATTTTTATTTGATGAACCCCTCAGCAACCTTGACGCAAAGTTAAGGGTGCAGATGAGAACCGAGATATCGAAGCTACATCAGAAATTAAATGCGACGATGATTTATGTAACCCACGATCAGACTGAAGCTATGACAATGGGGGACAGAATTGTGATAATGAAAGACGGTATTGTTCATCAGGTTGATACCCCTCTTAACCTGTATAATAAACCTGTTAATAAATTTGTAGCAGGGTTCATCGGAAGCCCATCTATGAATTTCATAAGAGGGAAAATCTGTATTGACGGACAGCCTGTATTTGAGAGTGACGGAAAGAAAGTTAAACTTAAAATCGATAATAATACGGCTGAGAGACTGAAAGATTGTATTGAAAGAGATGTATGGCTTGGTATTCGACCCGAAGATATTTATGATTCATCAATTACGAAAAATGATGTTCAGTACAGTGCGGTCACCAGTGATCTGGAAGTAGTTGAACCAATGGGTAATGAGATCCTTCTTTATTTTAATATTGAATCGGAACAATTTGTAGCCAGGATACCAGCGAGGGAGATCCCTGAGGCAGGGAAGAGAAAAGAATTATTATTCGACACCCGCAAGCTTCATTTTTTTGATTATGAAACAGAGAAGGCGATTTAGTAACAAAAAGAAGATGATAGATGATTATAGGAAACGACGAATTTAAATATGAATGGGTAGACAACTGGGTAAAAATTCCTGAAACTGAAAGCGCGAAAGAGAATGGAAGAACCCACGGGATTGTAATTTCAGAGGAAGGGAACATTATAATATTCAACCAGGCAGATCCCGCTGTACTGGAATATGACCCTGAAGGAAGACTGGTGAACAGCTGGGGACACAGGTTCACGGGAGCTCACGGGTTAACACTGACTAAAGAAGACGGAAAAGAGTATTTATGGCTGACAGACCAGTACTCCGGAGAAGTAATAAAAACAACTCTTTCAGGTGAAGAAGTTTTAATAATTAAAAAACCCAACCTTAATATTTACAGTGAGAACGAATATTCACCAACGTGGGCTGCAGTTTTTGAGGAGAGATTCGGCGGAAACGGGGATATCTGGCTAAGTGACGGGTACGGATCGAATTTCATTCATCAATACAATAAAGAAGGTATATACCTTAAAAGTATTAACGGCGAAAAAGGAGATGCCGGAAAGTTTAACTGTCCCCATTCAATTTTCTTTGACACCAGGAAGAAGGAACCGGAACTCTATGTGGCTGACAGGGGAAATAAAAGATTCCAGGTATTTGATCCGGACGGAAATTATAAGAGGACATTTGGAGATGACGTACTTGGCTGCCCCTGCGGAGGCGTAATTAAAGATAAACTTCTTTATGTGCCGGAACTATGCGCCCGGATCGCGGTGCTGGATGAAAATGATCAGCTTATTACCTACCTGGGGAGAAATGAGGAGGTCTGCGAAGTTCCCGGCTGGCCGGATCACGAAAAGAAATTTATTGAGCCCGGAAAATTTAATAGTCCCCACGATATCGCTGTGGACGGTGATGACAATCTTTATGTAGTTGAATGGATAAAAGGCGGCAGAGTAACAAAGCTTAAAAGAGTTTGAACAAATCAAGGAGAAATATATGAGTACACTTACCGACTTTAAGGTTACAGAGGAGCAAAAAAAGAAATACAGGGAAGACGGTTTTTTCATCCTGGAAAATATAATTCCGGAGAAAGAACTTGAGATAGTAAGGAACAAGTGTGTAGAACTTATTGAACAGCAGAACATGGAGATGGACAGTCTCGGCACGGACATACTGAATCTGAGCAGAAGGAACAGCCGCTACTTTGTATTCCTTGCTTTTAAGGACCATCCCGAGCTTGGCAAGTTCATTTTCAGCGATCTAATGGCGGAGATATGCAAAGCGACCATAGGCGATGAGGCATATCTATTCTGGGAGCAGTTTGTTGTAAAAGGCACTGATCCCAAAGGTGCTGAATTCACCTGGCATCAGGATTCGGGATATGTTGACCACGAGCATAAGTATTATGTTAATGCCTGGGTGCCTCTTGATGATGTGAATGAGGATAACGGAACAGTCTATCTTCTGCCTTATCCGCTTGCAGGAACCAAAGATAAAGTTGAGCACAAACCTGTGCCGGGATCGAACGACAGGGAAGGGTATTTTGGTCCCGAAAAAGGTATTCCCGCAAATTGTCCTGCCGGTTCTATTGTAGTCTTCTCCAGTACAACCTTTCACAGATCAGGTGTAAATAAAACAGACAAGCTAAGAAGGGCATATGCAATTCAGTTCTCTCCCGAACCAATCTATGAGGCCGACGGCTCGTTAAAAGGTCTGGCCGAGCCATTCCTTAAAGACGGCAGGAGGGTAAGGTAATAAGTTTGGTTCAAGCCAGTCTTTTTTAATTTAAGGCAATTATGAAAAAGCTTCTATCGTTCATCCTGGTGCTAGGAATATCCGCGGCATATTCCCAGAGCGGCGGCGTATTTCCGAAGGATCAAAAACCGCAAAAGGTATTTGGCGGAGGTTTTTTTACTGAGGGACCGGCTGTCGGTAAAGACGGATGCGTCTATTTCAGCGATCAAACTTTTACCAGCGAAACCGATATGGAAGCGGGTATTATCTGGAAGTATGATCCTGGCCGCGATACCACCGTTGTGTTTCGTTCTCCGAGCGGAATGTCAAATGGGATCCGTTTCGACCGGCGGGGGGATATGGTTGTTTGTGAAGGAGCCGATTTCGGGGGTCGGATGATTATCAAAACAGATATGAAAACCGGTAAAAGTAAAATTATAGCAGGATTGTATAAGGGGAATCCCTTCAACTCGCCGAATGATCTGACCATAGACAAACATGGAAGGGTATACTTTACAGACCCAAGGTACACCGGTTACGAAAGCATAGATCAGCCTGTAATGGGCGTATACAGAATTAATGATGATAATAATACAGAACTGATAATAGCTGACATTGCTATGCCGAACGGCATAGCGCTCTCACCGGACGAAAAAACTCTTTACGCTGGGTGCAATTACGAAGGGGATGAGAACCACAAGCCGGTTTCGGCAGTCTATAGCTATAAAATTTCATATAATGACAGCATCATCCGGGATAAGAAACTAATCAGCTTTAAGGATGATGCGGGTCCTGACGGGATCAGAACTGACAGCCGCGGAAATCTTTTTATAGCCGTGAGAGACGAAGCGAATCCGCAAATCCAGGTATTCGACCACGAAGGGAGTCTCATTGATTCTCTTCTTCTGCCAGACGTTCCATCAAACCTTACCTTCACCCCTTCCGGCAGGGAACTTTACATTACAGCCGGCGGCGGCCTGTATCATATCCCTCTAAGCGCGGACTATTTAAAGTAAATTTTTACACCCCATTAACCTTCCTAACTACTCCACCTGACCTAACATCTCTTTTATAATTCCATTTTTCCTAACCTCTAGATAACTTCACAACCCTTCAAAGACCCCTTAAGATGATTTTTTTGGTTCTGGTGAACACAAAAATTCAATCTTCTTATGGAGTATTCTCTATTTTTAGGCGCTCAATAAACCTTCCAACTACGCTCCAACTACGCTCCAACTACGCTCCAACTACGCTTCAACTACGCTCCAACTACGCTCCAACTACGCTTCAACTACGCTCCAACTACGCTTCAACTGCGCTTCAGATCCTCTCATTAATATCAGTTTGAGTGCCAAAATAGACTGAAAAAGCAATAAACTATCTGTGAAATGATCTATTTCGGGGGATGACTTTCTGTTTATGGCGGTGAAAATGCTGCCAGCAACAAACTGGATACATCAATTAATAAATCTTTGAACTTTCCCCTTCTTTTATGTTTTTTTGAAATGATTTAAGACTATCGGAGATTAGTCCTAAAGTCCATTTCACTAATCATTTTTGAATTTAAGGGAAGTAAATGAGGACTAACAAGATAACCGAAGATGAGCGGATTAAGGCTTTTAAATCGGTTAAGAAACCGGAAGTAATAGAAAAACAGAACCTTAATGTACGCTACCATATAGAAGACTTTGATACCACTGATCTTCCGCGCAGGTTTCTTGAGGCATTTGCAGCGATACTTAAACACTCAAATTACAGGATGGCCCTTGATCATTTTGCGAGAATGAGTGCAAGGTGCGCCAACTGCGCTGTTGCCTGTCAGGTATTTCAGGCAACCGGTGATATTGAGGACATTCCCTGCAAGCGTTCAGAGCTTCTGCTTGATATTTACAAAAGGCACTTTACTTTAGGAGGGTACTGGAAGGGACGCCTCTCAGGGAAAGGATATATTACTGTAGAAACGATTCAGAAAATGGCGGACAGTTACTACAACTGTACAGCCTGCCGCAGGTGCGCCCTGGAATGTCCCGCTGGAATTGATCATGGTTTAATTACACACCTAGGAAGGTATATTTTAAGCGAGCTGGGAATAGCGCCCCGTGCCCTGGTTGTAAGCACAAGGGAGCAGCTTGAAGGTCCCACTAAAAATACTTCGGCCATACCTTTACCCGCTCTGCAGGATACCCTTGAATTTCTTGAAGACGACATGTTTGAGGAGAAAGCAGTTCATATAAAATTTCCTATGGATGTTCCCAATGCTGATTACGTCTTCTTTCCCGCAGTGAGCGATTTTCTTATGGAAGCAGAGACCCTGATGGGCATAGCTGCTGTCTTTACGGCTACGGGGGATAACTGGACAATCGGTACAGGTTACTACGACGGAATAAATTACGGCCTTTTCTACAATGACAGAATACTCGAAAGGGTTGTAAAGCAGGTTGACGGAGAGACAAGAAGACTTGAAGGGAAAAACATTCTTATAGGTGAATGCGGTCATGCCTCGCGTACGGCAAAGTATTTTGTTCCTGTATATTGCGGAAAGGAAAATCCCCTGCCGGTATTTAATATTATGGAATATACGTATAAGGCATGGAAGGAGGGGAGACTTAAGTTTATGCCTGATGCTATCACAGAGAAAGTATCTTATCACGACCCATGTAATCTTGCAAGGCAGCGGTGGATTATCAATCAGCCCAGAGAGTTATTGAAATCCTTCTGCAAAAATTATATTGAGATGACCCCCTCAGGGGAAGATAACATCTGCTGCGGAGGCGGGGGAGGCACAGTCTCTATCGATGAGATACGCCCTTATAGAACGACCATAGGGGGTAAGTTAAAAGCAGACCAGATCCGCAAGGCAGGCTGTGAAATACTTGTAGCACCATGCGCCAACTGTAAAAAGCAATTGAGAGAGCTGGTTGAAGACCAGGGAATCGACTGCCAGGTTGTGGGTCTGCATGATCTTATTTATAAGGCAATCATTTTTGATGACAAACTAATCTTTAAAAGAAAAAGATTCTTCAAAAGAAGAGGTTAACTAGATGGACGCTCTACTTGAATTTGCAAAAGGACCTCTTTTCCGGCTAAGTTTTGCACTGCTGGTATTAGGACTGATAAGGATATTTTTTCTCGATATCCGCGGGGCATATAAAGCCTATAGAAATACAGACGACAAGAAATTGCCATGGAGGCTGATAATAAGCCGGACCTGGGAATGGTTATTCCCTTTGAAAAGACTGAAAGGGAACTTCAGAGTTTATTCAATATTTTCCATCCTGTTTCATACAGGATTAATAGTAGTACCAATCTTTCTTCTTGCGCATATCCAGCTGTGGCAGCAGGCTTTGGGAGTATCCTGGATTGCGCTCTCTCACGGCTGGGCCCTCTGGCTAACAATCTCCACAATAGTTTTCGGAGGGGCTTTATTTATAAGCCGGCTGAGCAACAAAACCACCAGAGCGTTAAGCAGGGGACAGGATTACCTCTGGCTTATCCTGCTGCTGATCCCGTTTATAACAGGTTTTGTATGCGCAAACCTTAGTGTTAGTCCCTCATATTACAGGTTTTACATGCTTGTACATATATTATCCGGCGAAGCGATATTCGTGCTGATTCCCTTCTCAAAAATTGCGCATTGTGTTCTCACTCCTATATCACAGGTCATCTGCGCACTTGCCTGGAAATTCCCGCCCGATACAGATGACAAGATCAGTACAACCTTAAATAAAAAAGGAGCGCCCGTTTGAGTAAAGCGATCTTAACAGATATAACAAAATGCATTGGATGTCTTGAATGCGTTGCTGCCTGCAAGAAAACTCATAAACTTGAGGATGACGTACCAAGAGTATGGCAGAAAAATGACGGCCTCTCAGCTGAGAACTGGACTTCCATTATCAGGAAACCAGGCGAGCACTATATACGGAAGCAGTGCCGTCACTGTCTTGAACCATCCTGCGCTTCAGTATGTCCTGTAGGAGCCTTACATAGAACTGAAATCGGTGCAGTAGTTTATGACTCCGACAAGTGTCTAGGGTGCAGGTACTGCATGATGGCGTGTCCCTATGGAATTCCAAGGTATGAGTGGGACAAGTCAGTTCCATACGTAGAAAAATGTATTCTCTGCTATGACAGAATAATAGAAGGGAAGCAGCCAGCGTGTACAGAAGCATGTCCCCAGAAGGCCACCATATTCGGTGAAAGAGCAGAACTATTGAAGATTGCTCATAAAAGAATTAAAGGCAATCCCGGCAAGTACATAAATAAAGTTTGGGGAGAGCATGAAGTAGGCGGAAGTTCGGTTCTTTATTTATCCGATATAAACCTGGATTTTCTTTCCTATCCTGTAAATCTCGGCGACAAACCGCTCCCTGAAAAAACGGCCACCGCCATGGAATCCGTTCCGTTCGCTTTTGCAGGGATGGGGGGAGCCATGCTGGGGCTGAACTGGATAATAAGGCGCCGGATGAAATTCAGCAAAGAAAGTAACGAAAAGGAATCTCCTGATGAATAGAGTAAGGAATGCAAAACTCATCTTATGGATAATTACCGGTTTTGCTGCTGCAGTTGCCCTGAACCGATTTATTTTCGGGCTTGGGGTTACAACCAACCTTAATGACGCAACCCCGTGGGGTTTATGGATCGGGTTCGATGTTATGGGAGGCGTGGCCCTGGCCGCAGGCGGATTCGTTCTGACAGCGATCTTCTATATAATGAAACGGGAGGAATTTCATCCTCTCGTGAAACCTGCCGTGCTGACGGCATTCCTAGGGTATATGGCTGTTATTATCAGTCTGCTTGTAGATCTTGGACTGCCCTGGAACATATGGCATATGATAATTTACTGGAATCCTCATTCACCTTTGTTTGAGGTAGGCTGGTGTGTGATGCTATATACGGGAGTGCTGCTGCTCGAATTCAGTCCTGTTCCGTTAGAGAAGTTCAGCAGATACGCAAAGATCAGAAAATTTTTAATGAAGTTCCGGTTTGTATTTGTCCTACTGGGGATAATGCTATCGACGCTTCATCAGTCATCATTAGGCAGTCTCTTTCTGATTATGCCCTTCAAGCTTTTCCCGCTCTGGTATTCGAATATCCTACCGATCCAGTTCTTCATCTCCGCTGTGGCGCTCGGTTTAATGATGGTTGCGTTTGAGAGTTTAGTATCTCACTGGCTATACAAACGCAATCCTGAATCGGGGCTGGTGGCCAAGCTTTGCAAAACCGCTGTATGGGTACTTTCAATTTACTTTATTGTAAAGATTTCTGATTTGATAGTCCAGGGGAAGTTCGGCTTAATATTTAACGGAGGCTGGCAGAGCAATCTTTTTATAACAGAAGTTCTGATCTCAACCATAATTCCTGCCATACTCTTTTCGATACCCGCATTACGCAAAACTTCGGCTGTACAATGGACAGGTTCATTTATGGTAGTCTTTGGTATGATGCTGAATCGTATCGATGTAGGGGGAGTGGTAATGCTGGGCACGACGGGAGATTCATATACTCCTTTGATAACAGAAATAGTTACCAGTCTTGGAATAATTTCAGCGGCATCACTGATATTCTTATTTGCTATCGAGCATTTCAACATCTGGGATATGCAGCCGAAAGAACCCGATTCCTTACCTCACACGCTTCCCGAGTTTGACTACTCATCCAGAACCTGGCTTGGTACTCCGGATGTTACCAGTTTGACCAAATACTCGCTAACATTTATCGTCAGCTTTGCGATAGGTATGGCACTAACGCCGGGGAACCATGTTCACAGCCAGGGAGTAACGGATGTGAAAGTATACCGTGCATCAGGGCTGGATACCCTATACATAAACGGCAACAGAGACGATCAGTTTGTTAAATTCCCTCATCAGGCGCACATGGGCCGGATCGGAAAAGAAAACTGTACCACATGCCATCATTTGAATCTTCCCGCTGAGAGGCTTAGTGAATGCTGGGAATGTCATACCGGTATGTACACCCGGGCAGATTTCTTTCAGCACGACTGGCACACAGCTATTGACGGCGCGAACTTAAAATGCAATGCCTGCCACAAAGAAGGCTTAACCAGGACTGTGAGTACAGCAAAACAATGTACATCATGTCATGAGTCATATAAATTTAGAAGCGCGCTACAAAAGGCTCAGAGTACCTATCACATTCTATCATATACAGACGCAATGCATAATTTATGCGTTTCGTGCCATATGAAGAAATCGAAGGAGATAAAAGATAAACCGGATCTGGCAAGGTGCTCAACCTGCCATAAAACCGATCTGCCGGAGAATTTAAGTGCAGGTGTAAACTGGAAGATTAACATTCCGCATTTTAATAACGTAATTCTGCCTGACGTAAAGCCAGACGTTGTAAAGATGAATTGAGTTATGCAGGCAAAGAAAATATTAATAGTGGATGATGAACCCGATGTTGCAGCTTATTTAACTGTTGTATTAGAAGCTAACGGATATAAATCATATTCTGCGGCTGACATTAAAGCCGCAATGGAGATAACAAAGAAAGTACGACCTGATCTTGTTTGCCTGGATATTGTAATGCCGAAGGAGACTGGAATATCTTTCTATATAAAGCTTCAACAGGATAGAGATCTGAAGGATATCCCGGTTATCATTATCAGCGGAATTGTTGAATCGGATAAGTTCAATTTCAGGTCGTATGTGAAGGATGAATCAGTTCAGGCTCCTGCTTGTTATATGGAAAAGCCGATTGATATCAAAAAATTTATCTGGAATATAGAACGATTAACAGGTTAAGATTATGACCGGGCACCTTGATGAAAATAATCTATGGAAAAAGGAGTATCAAACATTATTTGACAGGGTACCCTGTTACCTTACTGTGATAGGGAAGGACTTCAGGATAGTGAGAGCTAACGATTCTTTCAGGGAAAATTTTGGGGATGCAATGAATGAGCATTGCTATGAGATTTATAAAAGAAGAAAAACCAAATGCCGCAACTGTCCCGCTGTTAAAACATTTAAGGACGGCAAAGTACACCGCTCTCACCAGCAGGGGATTGGAATACATGGACAAAAAATTTATTATGTAGTGACAACCTCAGCATTAACAAAAGATGCCAGCAACATTAATTATGTTATAGAAATCTCCAACGATGTTACCGGTATGAAAAAGCTGGAAGAGAAGGTAATTGAAGCTAAAAGGCTGGGAGCTGTCGGCCAGACAGTTGCGGGACTGGCCCACAGTATAAAAAATATCCTGATGGGCCTGGAGGGGGGGAAATATATTGTTAGTCTGGGATTGAAGAAAAATAACCAGCAGATGATAAACCAAGGCTGGGAAATGCTGGATAGAAATTTCGATAAAACTACATCTCTGGTTAAAGATTTTCTAAGCTTTTCAAAGGGAAGGGTGCCCAATCTTGAGGTTGTAAATCCTGCAGATCTGGTAATGGAAATTGTTGATCTTTACAGAGACGTTGCTGCCCAATCAGGATTGGAACTTAAGCCCCTGATCAGAGACAATATTAAACCTGTTCCATTTGACAAAGCAGGCATACATACCTGCCTGACTAACCTGGTATCAAATGCGATAGATGCCTGCCTGATGTCTGAACAAAAGGGTACTGAAGTATCAATCAGCGTATATGAAAAACGGAATAAGATTATTTTTGAAGTTCAGGATAACGGCAGCGGAATCGATTACGAAATAAAGAGTAAAATATTCACCACCTTTTTTACAACTAAGGGAGGGGGGGGTACGGGACTGGGGCTGTTAACCACAAGGAAAATAGTTGAGGAACACGGAGGGAAGATTACCGTGCTTTCTCAAAAAGGTAAAGGAGCGAATTTTAAGATGGAATTCCTTCGTAAAAGACTGATGGCATTATATAAAGAATCGAAGGAATAAATTAAAGCAGGAGAAATTATGACCAAAACTCAAAAGAAGGTTATACTTGTAGTTGATGATGAAGCAGACATACGAAATTTCCTTCAAGCCGCACTCATTGAAGCCGGGTTTGAAGTTATGACTGCGGAAGACGGAGATGAAGCTCTGCAAAAAATCAAAAAACAAAAACCTGATTTAATCTCACTCGATCTTGTAATGCCGCATAAATCGGGGGCTAAACTGTATCATGAACTTCAGAAAGAGAAAGAATGGGCTAAAATACCTGTAATTATAGTTACCGGGCATGCCCGCGATGATCTGGGCAAATCGGACCTGAAGAACCTAATTATGTCGGGTCCCGGCATCTACCTGGAAAAACCAGTAAAACCAAATAACTATATAGCGGCCGTAAAAAGCATCTTAAAAATGGAAACGAATGAGGAGGAAAAAGACACGGCAGAAATGGTGGAATTGCAGAATTATTTGAAGAATTTGATTGATGATGCCGATCCTGATACTCTGAAAAAACTTAAAGAATTAGTAAATAACAAATAACCGCAGTCCTTTATTACCGGATATTACAGTGACAACATTCGGGATACAGTCCTGAATATCCTTTTGATTTTACAATTTTCCATTAATACCTTTGATTTGAATAGCAGCCGTTTCAGGCGTATAATATTAAATCCTGGAGTAGATAATGCTTGTACTTTACCTCCTCACCTATTTCTCCGTTCTGGTTTTCATAATTCTAGTTGTGATCAAAATACTACATTATGTAAGAACCCCGACCCATCTCAGATGGGATTTGTATCCGGTTGCACATGAAGCAAAGCGTAATAAATACGGAGGATCATACTATGAGGAATCCGAATGGTGGAATAAAAAGAATAAAAAAAGTTTATCTGCCGAATTACGGGTGATGTTTGAGGAGATCATTTTCTTAAAAGGTGTTTATCACAATAACAGGAAGCTCTGGTATTATTCATTTCCATTTCACCTTGGATTATATCTGACTACAGCCGCCTTTACGCTCATGATATTTTCTGTAATACTCGATCTTAGTGCGGCCACAGATATGTACCGGCAATACAGCACAGCCGAGGATATATTATTTTATCTTACGAATATATCCGGTTACACTGCAATGATACTGACATTCTTCGGCGGTCTGGGACTTATAATTCAGCGAACAACTGATAAAAAATTTAGAATATACAATACACCAATGGATTTCATAAATCTTTTTTTTATTCTTCTTTTGATCATAAGTATGGTACTTACTTTAAGTCCATCAAATACCTCCTTTATTCTTTACAAGATTTACCTGAAGAATTTATTTACATTTAATTTTACTGAAATTGCCAGGCCTTTGTTTCTCATTCATATAGCCCTGGTTTCAATTTTTCTACTTTACTTCCCGGTAACCAGAATGATGCATCTATTCGCCAAATATTTCACATATCATGAGGTACGGTGGGAGGATAGTCCTAACTTTAAAGGCAGTAAGCTGGAGAATAAAATAAAGGAGGCGTTGAATTTCGGGGTAAGCTGGTCGGCACCTCATATTAAATCAGGAAAAACATGGGGAGAAGTAGCTACAAAACTTCCACCGGAGGTTAGCGATGTTAAGTAAAAGTGAGGATTCTATAATAAATTCAAAGAACGAGCACAAAGGAAAAAAAATAAATTCTGTAAAAGATTTTACCAAACCAGGCGGGCAGCTTACTTACCTTGATCCCGCAGACTATATGAAGCTTCCCTATCCTTATGATGACTGGGAAGATCCTCCCATTAAAGAGCTGACAGAAGATCAGAAAAACAGACTTGAGCATTCGCTTGACGGACTATCTGCGATGGCAATACCCGTTCCGGCAACAGATCTGGAAAAAGAGGAAAGGGTAGCAAAGTTCCTTTCCGGACTTAAAAAGTTATTTAATAAAGAAGATAACTGGACCTTCTTGCAACCTCTGCTTCTTTCCATGGAAAACTGCATGAAATGCCAGACCTGCTCGGATGAATGTCCAATTTACATTTCGAGCGGCAGAGAGGAAATATACAGACCCATTTTCAGGGGAGAAATACTGAGAAGAATAATTAACAAATACCTTAAACCAGGAGGAAAATTATATAATAAGTTCACCGGATCGGATATAGAGCTTAACTGGGATACAGTTGCAAGACTTGCGGAACTTGCTTACCGGTGTACAATGTGCCGTCGCTGTGCTCAGGCATGTCCCATTGGAGTAGACAATGGACTAATCACCAGGGAGATCAGAAAGTTATTCAGCCAGGAGCTGGAACTTGCCCCTGAGGAACTGCACAACTCAGGAACCGTGAAGCAGATGAAAACCGGTTCATCTACGGGGACGAATCCAACTGCTATGCTTGATATTATCGACTTTATTGAAGAAGACTTAAAAGATTTATATAACATCGATATCAAAATCCCTATCGATAAAAAGGGTGCCGATATCCTGCTGATTCACAATTTCGGAGAATATCTCTCATGGCCCGAAAATATTATGGCTTTTGCGATAATCTTTGAAAAAGCAGGGATAAACTGGACGCTATCTTCTGAAATGGGGGGATATGATTCGGTTAATTACGGCCTATTTTACGATGATGTTCAGCTTGCGCGAGTGGCCCTTGAACACATCAGGGTTGCAAAAAAGCTTGGCGTCAAAAAGATAGTTATGGGAGAATGCGGTCATGCGCACAAGGCTTTGATGCCGATTGCCGACAGGATCCTTGTAGGAGATAATATCATTCCGAGAGAAAGTGCTTTCCCGGTTCTTGAAGAGATCGTATTCAGCGGAAAGATTAAATTTGATCCGGGTAAGAATAATTTCCCGATCACGCTGCACGATCCCTGCAACACCGCCAGATCAATGGGTATTGTGGAGCCTCAAAGGAAAATCCTCCGCTATCTTTGTCCCCAATTTACTGAAATGGAGCCCCATGGGGTAAACAATTACTGCTGCGGGGGAGGAAGCGGCTTTGCTATTTTCCAGGGAAAGAACTTTCCCGACTGGAGAAATGCCATTTCATTCAGAATGAAATTTAAGCAGGTTCTTGAGGCGTTTCAGGAAAATATTGATCCCTCCGTTTATAAATACGTATGTGCCCCCTGCTCAAACTGTAAAGGAGCCTTCCGTGACGGATTGACATATTACAATGCATTTGAAAAATGCGGAATAATATATGGCGGACTTGTTGAATTGATTGTTAATGCTATGGTAGATGTGGAAAAACCATTTATCCAATGGGAGTTAAAATAAGTTTTTTCTAATGATCGTAGTAATCCAGAGGACAAAATGAAAAATCGTAAAAAAATATTAATCATAGATGACGAAGAAGATATTTTATTATACCTATCGACCTTCTTTAAGGATAAGAATTTTGATATCATAACGGCTTCTAATGGAAAAGAGGGCGTTGAGACAGCTGTTATTGAACATCCGGACATAATTACCCTGGATATTTCTATGCCGGAAGAATCCGGAATAAAGGCTCTGCGGGAACTACAAAATAACTCCGTAACAAAGCACACCCCCGTAATCATTATTACAGGGGTTGCATCAGATTTTAAGAGGTTTATAACAGACCGGAAGCAAATTCATATGCCCGAGGGTTATTTTGAAAAACCTATAGACAGAGACCTTTTATTAGAAAAGGTGAATGAACTCTTAGACATAGCCACAGTCTAGAACTTTGTCCTCTTGTTGATTTTAATCGTGGCGGCAGATTAAACCCGCATCATCCTTTAATTCACCTTTAATGAATTTATCAACTGCTTCGGCAATCGATTCCACATCCGAAAAAACAGGAATAATGTTATTCTGCTTTAAATCTTCTACGACCCTCCAGCCTCCACCTCTTGATATGAGGTAGCTGCAGTCTTTCAGTCCTTCTATGAGGTTCGCATGTGAGTGTCCACCGCCTTCACCGGGATAATGTTCATGATGCATCCTGTGATGTGTAAATCCATTTTCTCTCAGTTCTTTACCAATAACTTTTTCACCATCCAATTCAAAAATCATAAATGACCGGCATCTTCCGATATGGCCGGTAACGCGGTTACCATCGTTGGTTGCTATAGCAATCTTACCTGAAAATTGTCCTGATTTTGCTGAATTTAACTCCTCTGTCATGGTATTTCCTCTATGTTATATTATTATGTGTTAATTTTGATCGCTTTCCCATTCAAAATTGCGTCAGCCAGTTTTTTACGGGCGCTTTCCACGATCCTTCCAAAAGTAGCCCTGGACACTTTCATTTCCCCGGCGGCCTTTTCCTGCGAATAAGAGAGCAGATCAGCCAGTCTTAAAGACTCCAGCTCATCATGTTCCAGGATCACTTCCTCAAGTTCAAACATCGGGATTCCCCTTGGTTTGAAATAAAAAGAGGACGGGTCACAGCAGATTCTTCGATCTTTTTTGGGACGCGGCATAAATTCTTTCTGTATTCATTTAACTCAAAATATAAGTTATGAGCATATGCTCAAAACTAAATAATAATTAAATAAAAAACAATCGCAATATTATGTTTGCCCGTACTAATTATTATTAAGCCTAATAATAACTATTAGCATTATAGAGAAAATATGCTCGTGAGATGTTTAATTTTTATACACCATAATTTGATAAATATGCAATACTTGCGGTTTTGTAAACCAAATGTTGTTGGCATAAAGATTGGCTGTTCAATAGTTGAGAAAAAAATGATCCTGAAAGCCTGCTGACGGCATCACAGAACGAGGGAAGAATCAGGGAGGTTGCTGCCATACGGGTTAATACTGATCGGTCAAAATTCATTACCGTAAACTAATTATTAGAAAAGGAAGGAATTTTGTACACGCAGCCTGAATCGCCTCCGGAGTATGCGGAAAAAACCACATCAGAAAAAGCAGGAAACTGTCCTTTCTGTAATAGCAGCAGAATTATCAAACATGGGAAAACATCTGCCAACATACAGAGATACAGGTGCAGATTCTGTCACAAAACCTGGGTAGAAAACAAACCTTCCAAACCCGTCCCGAATTACGGAGCGCTGACAGAAGCCTACTTAAGCGGGTATTCATACAGAGATCTCTGTTCACTTTACCACAGTTCTCCCATCAGAATAAATCAAAAAATACGCCAATATCTTGAGGAATGTCCTTCCTGGGAAGAATACCTGGATGCAGCAACAAATAAGCATGAAGCAAGGCTGATTCATCTTGTAGGCAAAAAATTTAAATGCAGCACCAGCAGCAACAAAGAACACTGTTT
Organism: uncultured Bacteroidota bacterium; assembly: GCA_963771705.1. Taxonomy (GTDB): domain Bacteria; phylum Bacteroidota; class Ignavibacteria; order Ignavibacteriales; family Ignavibacteriaceae; genus DATFVA01. The sequence goes on along the minus strand of CAVYUP010000006.1, from coordinate 382,026 downwards.
GTATCTGGCACTGGCAATTGACGCTTTATCGACAGTTGTACTGGGATTTGAGGTAGGGAGAGGGGAATCAAAAGAAATATGGATAAGACTTCTGGACAGGATGAATTGCAGGGGATTCGTTTGTCCCACTTTTATGTCATACGGTCTGAAATCTATTGAAGACGCGCTAAAGGTTGTCTTTCCTTATTCTGCTACTTACAATCACTACACCAGGGCCTGTTACGATAAGCATTTGAAAAGTGAGTTGTACTATGCTCCCGACCTAAAAAATTTAATACTAGAAGCCATAACTGCGTACAAGACCAACCAGGCATGTCAGCTTAAAGATTACCTGGTAATCTTTAAAGACAAAAACATGAAAGAAATAGTACTCAATTCCAAAGGGTATTTTATTGACAGGCTTCAGGAAAGGATTAATGAAAAACCGAAAATTCGTTTTGAAGGTTTATTAAGAGCATTCCAGAAAAGATTTGAAAAATTCCATATGATAAAATTTGATCCTCTTCCAATAATTAATGGCTGGATTGCCTGGTGGATGCTTGTTCCAATGCCTATAGGCTTCAGCCGGCTTTCCTTGTATCTTCAGCAGCCCTGCAGAACATACTTTACAAACTTCAATTGCGGCACCTTACCTGTTCCGATGGACCTTCCACAAAACAGCCCGGAAATGAGAACCTTTATTGTGGAACTTGCCGTACGTTCGCTTCATATTCCCGTCAAATAAGATCGATGCAGCAGCACATCAGACAGCTGATCCAGTGCAACACATAGATTACAAAACCTAATTTCATATTGTAATTACACCCCTGCTTCAATAAGTTTTATTCAGAATTTTTGGTTTAAGATTTTCCGGGGAGGAGCCAGGAAATGCTTAAAATACCTCATAAAAACTTTACACTGCATACAAACAGGATCTGTAAAAATAAAACTAACAGGAGATAAAATGGCTGAGAATAAACGGAAGACACCGCAACTGGATGAACTGGAAAAAGGTGCCTGGCCAAGTTTCGTTAAAGAAATTAAATCAGCAGCCGAGAATAATCCGATGGCTAATGATCTTCTGGGTCAACTTGAACGTTCTTATGTAGAGAAGATTGGTCATTGGAAACATGGTGGAATTGTTGGAGTTCTTGGCTACGGCGGCGGAGTTATCGGCAGATATTCTGATCTGCCTGAAGATTTCCCGAATGTATCTCATTTTCATACCCTGCGTATAAATCAGCCTGCGGGATGGTTTTATACCTCGGATGTATTGAGGAAACTATGCGACATCTGGGAAAAGCATGGCTCAGGATTAACAAATATGCACGGTTCAACTGGTGATATTGTTTTTCTGGGAACCAAGACAGATGAACTTGAGCCTGTATTCCAGGAATTAACTGAATTAGGTTTTGATCTTGGCGGATCAGGTTCAGACGTAAGAACGCCCAGCTGCTGTTGCGGTAAAGCGCGCTGTGAATGGGCATGCTATGATACTATGGGCCTCACATATTTTCTGACGATGCATTACCAGGACGAACTGCACCGTCCGGCATTTCCCTATAAATGGAAGTTCAAAATGTCCGGCTGCCCAAATGACTGTGTTGCGGCTATCGCAAGGGCGGATATGTCGATTATCGGAACCTGGAAAGACGATATCCAGATGGACAAAAATGAGGTTGCAAAATATGCAGAATCAGGGTTAGATATCCAGAAAGAAGTTGTTAATAACTGTCCTGCAAAATGTATGGACTGGGATGGAAAAGATCTGACCATAGACAACCGGTCCTGTGTAAAGTGTATGCACTGTATCAATACTATGCCGAAAGCTCTTTCACCGGGGAAAGAAAAAGGAGCATGTATTTTAATCGGTTCGAAGGCTCCTATTGTTGAAGGCGCTCTCCTTTCATCAGTACTCGTTCCTTTCATTAAACTTGAACCACCTTATACGGAACTAATCGAGCTGGTGGACAAGATACACGAATTATGGTCGGAAGAGGGTAAAAATCGTGAGAGAGTTGGAGAATTCATTCAAAGAGTAGGTATGGGCAATTTCCTTGAGGCTATAGGTGTTGAACCTGTTCCGGAGATGGTTGCTCATCCAAGAGAGAACCCGTATGTATTCTACGAAGAATACTATGAAGAGGATTCTGAAGAAGGCGCTGACGAAGAAGCTGCTGAAATGGCTGAAGAAACATGATTCTGTCAATCAGTTAATTTTTAATATCTGAAATATTATTCAAAGGAATAAAAAAATGGCTGAAGAGAAAAAGAAAAGACTAACCGATATCGGTCCACCGCATTATGAAAAGTTCTTACCCCCGGTGATTAAAGAAAATTACGGCAAATGGAAATACCACGAAATATTGAAGCCGGGTGTTATGGTTCATGTTTCTGATACAGGGGCAAAACTGTATACAGTTCGTGCCGGTTCCCCGAGGTTATTGGGAATAGAGAAGATCAGAACTTATGCGGACCTTGCTGACAAATATTGCGGCGGCTACCTGCGATTCACAAGTCGTCATAATGTTGAATTCCTGCTGACGGATGAATCAAACATTGATCCGCTGATTGAAGACCTGAAAGCACTGGGTCATCCTGTAGGCGGCATGGGTAATTCAATATCCAGCATTGTACACACACAGGGGTGGGTTCATTGCCATTCTGCAGCAACAGATGCATCGGGAATTGTTAAATCAGTGATGGATGAACTTATTGAGTATTTCACTGAAATGAAATTACCCGCAAAACTCAGAATAGCACTGGCATGCTGTCTGAATATGTGCGGAGCGGTTCACTGTTCCGACATAGCAATTCTGGGTATTCACAGAAGACCACCCAAAGTAAACCGTAATAATCTTAATGCTATGTGCGAGATACCCTCAGTTGTCTCTGCCTGTCCCACTGCGGCAATAAAACCGGCAATGGCTGACGGAAAATCTACTGTAGAGGTAATAGAGGAGAGGTGTATGTTCTGTGCAAACTGTTATACAGTTTGTCCCGCAATGCCTCTGAATGATCCTCTGAATGATGGTGTATCAATCTGGGTTGGTGGAAAAGTATCCAATGCGAGAAGCGAACCTATGTTCTCGAAGCTGGCAATACCATTCCTGCCTAATAATCCGCCGCGCTGGCCTGAGGTCGTCGACGCTGTAAGAAATCTTGTCGAAGTCTGGGCTAAAGACGCGCAGCCTCATGAAAGAATGGGCGAATGGATTAACCGTATAGGCTGGCCGAAGTTCTTCAGGATGACAGGAATCCCGTTTGAGAAAGTCCATATAGATGATTTCAAACATGCCGGCTTAACATTTAAACGATCAGCTCATCTCACTTACTAGGAGGAGGTTTATATGGCTGAGCAGATTAAAGTTGAAGAAGTTTCTGATGCAATGTACAGGCTGATTAAAGATAGCATGGGCCAGAAAAAATGGAAAGCTACCGATCTCACCAAAGCCATGGTAGAAATGTACGGCGACAAGTGTGATAAGATGTTAGCTAAATCTGCAATCAGAGACCTTATTGAAAGCGGAAAATGTGTATACACCTACTTTGGCGGAAGCTTTATAGAGATTCCGCATAAAGAAGGCGCAGAAAATTAGATTAACAACATTATCACCGGAAAAGTTATGATTTCCAGGAATTATCCCAGGGTTGTCATAAGCGGATTATCCGGGGATTCAGGTAAAACTATAATTACCTGCGGACTTCTCGTTTCTCTTATAAATCGAGGTTTAAATGTAGCGGCATTTAAAAAGGGTCCTGACTACATTGATTCTGCCTGGCTGAGTTTAGCATCCGGCAAACCAGCCAGGAATCTCGACAGCTTTATGATGGGCTTCCCGGCAGTTAAGCGATCCTTTCTCGAGCACGCATGTGAGAGCGGGATAAATGTAATCGAAGGGAACAGGGGGCTATTTGACGGGGTAGACGATAAGGGAACCCATAGTACTGCACAGCTTGCCGATCTTCTGCAGGCTCCCTTAATCATTGTACAGGATATTACTAAAGTTACAAGGACTGCCGCGGCAGCTATTATCGGCTGTCTGCATCTCGCTCCAAAACTTCGCATAGCAGGGATTATATTAAACCGAGCGGCCGGTGAAAGACATATAAAAATTGTTAAGGAAGCGATAGAGGGCGAAACCGGCGTACCTGTAATCGGGGCAATTCCGAAGCTTTCTGATAAATTCATTCTGCCTTCAAGACACCTGGGACTGGTAATGCCGGAAGAACTTCAGGAAAAGTCGGAGGTACTGAATGATCTGTGTAAAATTATCGAAGAAAATATAGACATCTCAAAAATTATCTCTATAGCCCAGGCTTCTCCCTTACTAACAAAATCTGAACCTGCAGGAAAAATTAATTTTGTGGGGAGCATGCCTGAAAACAAAAAGGTGAAGATAGGTTTCTTCAGGGACAATTCATTTTCATTTTATTATCCGGAGAACCTGGAATCATTAGAAAAAGCAGGTTCTAACCTTGTTCCAATCTCAACAGAAAAAAAATTCACACCTGATCAGAAATTTCTGCTGGAGGAACTTGACGCAATTTATATCGGAGGAGGCTTTCCAGAAATTAATCTCAATGAACTGGCCGCAAATACTGAATTTAATTCCGCTATAAAAACGTTAGCGGAAGATGGTCTGCCCATCTATGCTGAATGCGGAGGCTTAATGTACCTGGCACAGAAAATTACCTGGAGGGGAAGGGAATATCCACTAGCGGGTGTTCTTCCAATTGAGATTAAAATGCATGATAAACCGTGCGGACATGGTTATTCGGAAGTCCTTGTGGATAAAGAAAATCCATTTTTTGAGGAAGGACTTAAACTTAGAGGGCACGAATTCCATTATTCGGAGATTTGTAATTATGATCCATGGATAAAGAGCTCACTCTCGGTAATAAGGGGTACAGGAAGCATAGGTACGCGGGATGGACTAATATATAAAAATGTATTTGCCACGTATATGCATATTCATGCTCTTGCGACCCCTGAATGGGTTACGGGGATAGTTAAAGCAGCAAAGGCATATAATGATATTAAAAATTCAAAAATATTAATTAGAGGATGAAATATGGCTACCCAGAAAGAACTAAATGAAAAACTAGTCGATACATTAAGAACCTGGCAGGTTGTTGAGGATGAATCGGTGAGATCAACTTCCGAGATTATATCTAAAACCAAAAATCCGGTAGTTAAACAAATTATGGAAATCATAAAGCAGGATTCAGCGATGCACAAAAAAGTTCAGCAGCTGCTTATTGATAATTATGAGAAGAAGGCCTTCACACTTACGCCTGAAGAACTTGCTGATGTATGGAATCTGGTGGAGAAGCACATAGAGCTTGAAAAAGAAACAATAAGACTTGCTGAAGAATCGCGCCGGAACACAAATAATTTTGTAGTAAGATACCTGCTTGGTTATCTGATGACGGATGAGCAGAAACATAATCTGGTACTTCAGCAGCTGGAAGATATTAAATCAGGTATTTACCCTTATGCCTGAAAATAGTTTAGAATTTAACCGGAGTTCATTAAATGGCTAAGATTGTAAAAAAAGCAAAGAAACCCCTGGGAGGTTTAAGATCTCATTCTTCAGGAGGTTCATCGGTTGAGACATCATCGCTACGGCCAGTTCAGGTACCTAAAACACCCCCCTGCGCTGACGGCTGTCCTAACGAAACCAATATCAGGGAATTTCTAACCACCATGAGCTGGTCAGATGATAATGGCGGGGATCATGCCGAAGCTTTTGAGAAAGCATGGAATATCCTGACGGAAAAGAATCCATTCCCCTCAATCTGCGGAAGAGTTTGTCCTCATCCCTGTGAAGATAACTGCAACAGGAAACATAAGGAGGCTGCGGTAAGCATCAACAACCTTGAAAGGTTTGTAGGAGACTTTGCGCTGCAGAATAGCTTCCGGTTCAAAAAGATAAACGAAGAAAAATATCCTGAAAAAGTTGCTGTTATCGGATCAGGACCTGCGGGACTTTCCTGTGCATACCAGCTTACCAGGAGAGGTTACAGCGTATCAGTGTACGAAGCTTTCAGTAAAGCCGGAGGGATGCTAAGATACGGAATTCCCGATTACAGGCTACCGCAGGATATTCTCGATAAGGAAATTAAAAGAATAGAGGATCTTGGTGTTGAAATCCATTGTAACAAAGCAATTGGGAGAGATATTCCTTATGAAGAACTTCAGAAAAATTATGATGCAATTTTCGTTGGAATTGGTGCTCATAAAGGAAAAATGCTCGGTATACCCAATGAAGACGCTGTAAATGTTTTTACAGGAACAGAATTCCTGAACAGGATGAACAGCGGTGATATTATTGATGTGGGCAGCAAAGTTCTGGTAATAGGCGGTGGCGATACAGCGATTGATGCTGCACGCGTTTCAAAAAGATTAGGCGCGGATGTAACCATAGTTTATAGACGTACAAGGAATGAGATGCCCGCAATTGAAGAGGAAATTAAGGGCGCCGAAGAAGAAGGAGTTAAGCTTGAGTTTTTAGCCGCTCCTGTTGAATTCGAAAAAGAGGGGGAGAGAATTACAAAAATGAAATGTCAGAAAATGGAACTGGGTGAGCCAGATTCCTCAGGAAGACGAAGACCTGTTCCGATAGCCGATAACTATTTCGTACTCGATGCAGCAACAGTGGTGGCAGCCATCAGTCAGGAACCTGACTTCAGCGGTCTTGATAATCTGCATGAAGGAAAGGAATGGATCAAAGTCAATGAAAAGGGTGAAACCACTATAGAGGATACGTATGCAGGCGGAGATGCTCTGGAGCTTGGTCTGGTTACAATTGCGATATTCAACGGACGGAAAGCGGCTGAGGCAATTCATAACAGGTTCAGGAATATCGAGCCAAAACCTGAAACTAAACCCCCTATGATCACTCATGACAGATTAATGCTCAACTATTATGAAAGCAAGATTCGTAATGAACCATTTAAAATTCCTCCGGAAGAGAGGCTCAAGGACCTTAACCTGGAAATCACCTCAACTCTTACGGAAGAGCAGGTAATGGATGAAGCAAAGAGATGCATGAGCTGCGGCTCTTGTTTCGACTGCGGAACATGCTGGAGTTATTGTCAGGATCAGGCAATAGTTAAACCTGTAAGCAAACATCAAACGTACAAATTCAAGCTTGATTTCTGTAATGGATGCAAAAAATGCGCAGAGAATTGTCCCTGCGGGTATATTGAAATGAAATAAATATTCAGTCAGTTACTTAATCATTAATAATTGTAAGGATAAACTTATGCCAACCTTTGAATTTCAAGAATTGAAAATAGATGTTGACGAAGACGGTTTCATGCAGAGACCAGAAGAATGGACCGAGGATGTTGCAAAGGCATTAGCGTCAACCGAGGACGTTCAGGTAATTTCTGAAAATCACTGGAAAGTGATTTATTACCTCCGTGATTATTACAAGAAATATGGAATAGCCCCAATGATCAGGAAACTGTGCAAGGAGACCGGGTTCTCTCTTAAAGAAATCTATGAATTATTCCCATCCGGACCGGCGAAAGGTGCCTGCAAGGTAGCAGGACTAACCAAGCCGACAGGCTGTGTCTGATTCAGGATAGGTTTGTTTTTCCTGTTTGTTCATCAGAATCAACCGGTAGAATAAACAGGAAAAACATTATGATATTTAATCAGGTTAAAAATGGTAAAAGAACTACTGCAGCAGAAGAAGGAAGTAATTATTAAAAAATGGATACAATCTATATTCAATACGTATCCGGCTGAAACTTCCGACTTTCTTAAACAGCAAAAAAATCAGTTCAGCAACCCTGTTGGACATATTATTTGTGAAGCTGCGGAAAGTATATTTGAGTCTGTATTGAGCGGTAACCAGGTTCTTGAAATAAAAATAGTTCTGAACGATATAATAAAAATCAGAGCGGTACAGGATTTTCAGCCTTCAAGAGCCGCGGGGTTTATTTTCAGTCTGAAGGATATTATCAGAGAAGAGGTACAGAAGGAAATAAAAGATTTAAATGCTTTCAGGGAGTTCTGTGAAGTTTTAGCGGAGATCGACCGGGTTGCTTTAACAGCTTTTGATCTTTACACAGCGGCCAGAGAAAAAGTCTATCAGCTGCGTGTAAATGAATTAAAAAACCATATCGGGATTTAACAATCCTGCTGTAGCTAGTGTGAAATAAACAGGGAGAGTAAATCAAGCTATTTATAGTTTCGGGGAATTAACAATGAACATACTTTTTTCATTATTTGCTGTGGCAGTTTTAATCCTGGCAGCAATGGCTGGTATAGAAAATCTTAAACTGGAATACCTTTTCGGCGTTGTTATTCCTTATGCTGCTATTCTCGTTTTTATCACCGGAATAGTCTACCGGGTTATTAAGTGGGGCAGAAGCCCCGTTCCATTCCATATCCCTACTGTAGCGGGTCAGCAGAAATCTCTTCCCTGGATAAAAGATAGCAAACTTGAAAGTCCCAGTTCGACGCTTGGGGTAATAGGACGGATGCTGCTGGAAATATTATTTTTCAGGTCCCTGTTCAGGAACACAAAAACTGAACTCAGGAAAGGACCAAAACTTGCTTATGGGAGCACCAAGTATCTCTGGCTGGGAGGTATAGTTTTTCACTGGTCTCTTTTGATAATTTTTCTACGTCATTTTAGATTTTTTACAGAACCAATTCCCACCTTCGCGGTATCTCTTCAAAGTGTCGACGGTATGCTTCAGCTTAGCCTTCCTGTATTATTTATTACTGATATTCTGATTACCGTTGCTTTACTCTTTTTAATATTCAGGAGGATATCAGACAGTAAAATTAAATATATATCGATGGCATCCGATTATTTCCCCTTGTTCCTTATTCTGAGTATTGTAGTTACCGGGATCCTGATGAGGTACTTCTACAGGGTAGATTTAATTAACGTTAAAGAACTTGCCATCGGTCTCTTTACTTTTCAGCCTGTTATACCGGCAGGTATTGGAGTTATATTTTTTATCCATTTGTTTCTTGTCAGTTCACTGATCGCATATTTCCCATTCAGCAAATTACTGCATATGCCCGGCGTATTTCTTTCCCCGACCAGGAACCTTGCAAATAATAGTCGTATGAAAAGACATATTAATCCATGGAACAATCCTGTGCGGGTTCATACTTACGAGGAATACGAAGATGAATTCAGAGAAAAAATGAAAGATTCCGGATTACCAGTAGAGAAGGAATAAAAATGTCTGAAATAAAGACTAAACCTGAAGAATTAACGGAAAAAATAAATTACAATCCGGACCACAAAAAATGGCTGGATCCTGCTGTTAAGTTTAAGCAGGGAGTATTTAATTACAGCGGCAATCCGCAGAATGTAGACTACCTTAAACAACCTAATCCAAGGAAATGGCAGCCTAATGAAGAAGACTGGAAACTTCCCGAGAACTGGAAGGAGATAATACTGGAAGGGCTGAGAGACAGGCTTCATAGATTCCGTTCCCTTCAGATTTTTATGGACATATGCGTCCGCTGCGGTGCCTGCGCAGACAAGTGCCACTTTTTTATCGGATCGGGTGATCCCAAAAATATGCCGGTGTTAAGAGCAGAACTGCTTAGATCAGTATACAGGAATGATTTTACTTTCGGCGGAAAATTATTGGGTAAACTTGCGGGAGGAAGAGAACTTTCAATAGATGTCATAAAGGAATGGTTCTATTATTTTTTCCAGTGTACGCAATGCCGACGCTGCTCTGTTTTTTGTCCTTACGGAATTGATACAGCTGAAATTACAATCCTCGCAAGAGAGCTGCTTAACCTGGTGGGCATTAATATCGATTGGATTATAACCCCTGTAGCAAATAGTTTCAGAACCGGGAACCACCTTGGTATCCAGCCACATGGTTTTAAGGACAGTATAGAATTCGCTGTTGATGAACTTGAGACAATTACAGGCATCAAAGTTAATGCTCCTATAAACAAAAAGGGTGCGGAAATCTTATTTGTTGCTCCTTCAGCTGATTATTTCGGTACCCCACACTATTTCACGCTGCTCGGCTACCTCGCTTTATTTCATGAAATAGGGCTGGATTATACCTGGAGTACGTATGCTTCTGAAGGCGGGAATTTTGGTTCCTTTGTTTCTCACGATCTTATGAAGGCTCTGAATGCAAAGATATATGCAGAAGCAAAAAGACTGGGGGTAAAATGGATACTGGGTGGAGAGTGCGGCCATATGTGGAGGGTGCTGCACCAGTATATGGACACCATGAATGGACCTGCTGATTTTCTTGAAGTCCCTGTTTCTCCATTAACCGGAACGAGATTCGAAAATACAAAATCTACCAAAATGGTTCACATATGTGAGTTCACGGCTGACCTTATAAAGAATAAGAAAATAAATCTTGATAAAAGCCGCAATAACAAGTGGAAGGTGACTTTTCATGATTCATGCAATCCTGCCAGGGGAATGGGTCTGATTGAAGAACCGAGATATATCATTAAAAACACTTGTCATAATTTTTATGAAATGCCGGATAACACAATAAAAGAACAGACATTCTGCTGCGGCAGCGGCGCGGGACTGGGAACTGATGAAAATCTGGAAATGAGATTAAGAGGCGGCTTGCCCAGAGCAAATGCAGTTAAATATGTAAAAGAAAAACATGGAGTTAATTTCCTTGGTTGTATTTGTGCGATAGACAAGGCCACTCTTCCACCAATGATCGATTACTGGGTAGGGGGCGTTGAAGTTGGAGGTGTGCATGAACTGGTAGGTAATGCTCTGATTATGACGGGTGAGAAAGAAAGAACAACAGATCTCAGGGGAGACCCCCTGGAAACCGAAGAAATACTTGTCAGTGAGGCGGTAGATAATTTCTCCTAATTGAAATTAAAGGAATCTTTGTATGTATGATGCTGGAAAAATAATTATCGGACTGATCATCTTTATTGGAATTTTTACTTCTCCCTTCTGGTATGATCTTGCCAGCGGGGGCTCCCAGAATAAACCTGATCCTGCACTGCCAGTGGGTGAGAACCAAAAAGAATGTGTTGAGAGCAAAGAATATATGCGTGCAAATCATATGGAATTACTGGATACCTGGAGAGAGGAAGTAGTAAGGACCGGTCAAAGAGATTTTATTAAAGCTGACGGCAGGCACTTTAATATGAGCCTTACTAATACCTGCATGAATTGTCATTCAGATAAAGCGAAATTCTGCGATCAATGTCATAATTATGTAGGCATATCCAATTACTGCTGGGATTGCCATAATGTTCCTCAAAATCCGGAGAAGAAGATATGAAGCAGGGAAGAAGAAGATTCCTTAAAGCGGCCGGTCTTGCTGCACTGGGGATAGCATCTGATAAATGCCTGAGTCTTCCGGCAGGGAAAGTAATTCCCGGGATGGTCAAGCCAGGTCCTTCAAAAATCAACCAGGCGGTAAAAGAAGAACGACTGGCCATGGTAATCGATCTTCGAAAATGTATAAGCGAAAAGGGATGTACTAAATGTATTGATGTATGCCGAAAAGAGCACAACATTCCCGATTTTGGAGAAGAAAAGGACGAGGTTAAATGGATATGGAAGGAACCATACGAAAAGGCATTTATTGATCAGGAAAATTTCTTTATGACAGAAAACTACAGCGAGAAAATGGTTCCCGTTTTCTGTAATAATTGTGATAATCCTCCCTGCGTGAATGTTTGTCCTACCCAGGCCACCTGGAAGCGCGAAGATGGGATTGTAATGATGGACTGGCACAGATGCATCGGCTGCAGGTATTGTATGGCTGCCTGTCCCTATGGATCAAGAAGCTTTAATTGGCGGGATCCCAGACCGGCGATTAAAGAAATTAATTCAGAGTTTCCAACCAGAACAAAAGGAGTTGTTGAAAAATGCATGCTTTGTGAAGAACGGCTGGCAAAAGGACTTCCGCCTGCATGTGTGGAAGTATGCCCTGAAAAAGCATTGGTATTTGGAAATCTGAATAATCCTGAATCTGAAGTTAGAAAATTACTAAGAGACAATTTCTCAATCAGGAGAAAACCCGGGTTGGGAACAGGTCCTGAAATCTATTATCTCGTATAGGGTTTAGAAATGTTAGAATATGCATTAAAAGGAAATAAAAAATACTGGGGCTGGCTGCTGCTGCTCGCCGCAATCATTGCAACCGGATTCTACTTTTACCTCCGTCAGCTTGATTACGGACTGGGGATAACAGGGATGAGTCGTAATATCAGCTGGGGATTATACATAGCTCAGTTTACTTTTATAGTGGGTGTGGCTGCCTCCGCGGTAATGGTTGTTCTGCCTTATTACCTTCATAATTATAAAGTCTTTGGAAAGATCACAATACTTGGTGAATTCCTTGCGATAGCATCGGTAATAATGTGCATTCTCTTTGTTTTTGTTGACCTTGGGCAGCCTTTCAGAGTTGCAAATATTTTTTTGCATCCTACATTCCATTCCCTGATGTTTTGGGACGTAATTGCTCTTAGCGGATACCTCGTAATCAATGTAATCATTACCCGGGTAACCCTTAGTGCAGAGCAGAAATCGACTCCCCCGCCTCGCTGGATCAGACCGATAATAATTCTATCCATTCCCTGGGCTGTCAGCATTCATACCGTTACGGCCTTTCTGCTTTCAGGATTGGCGGGAAGGCCATTCTGGCTTACCGCGATACTCGCGCCCAGGTTCCTTGCCTCGGCGTTTTCTGCGGGTCCCGCGTTGCTTCTCTTATTCGTATTCATAATTAAGAAACTGACAAGATTTGATCCTGGGGAAGAAGCAATAAAAAAACTCAGTCTCATAGTTACTTATGCGATGTGTGTAAATGTCTTTTTCATTCTGATGGAATTCTTTACCACATTTTACGGCGCCATACCCGAACATGTGGCTCACCTTCAGTATCTATATGTGGGATTGGATGGCAAGACGAGACTTGTTCCATGGATGTGGACTTCAGCAATATTAGCAATTGCATCCCTCGCTCTGCTTTTGACACCGAAGTTCAGACAAAATAACAAATATCTAATTGTTGCCTGTATAATGGTTTTCTTTTCGATATGGATTGATAAAGGATTGGGTTTAATAATAACAGGGTTTATACCTACACCTTTCGGAGACGTAGTTCAATACTGGCCTACAGTTCCGGAAGCTCTGATTTCACTTTCAATCTGGGCTATCGGGATTTTCCTGATAACCATTTTTTATAAGATAACTCTGGAAGTTAGAAGAGTTATAGAAATGTAGCTTCTAAAGTGTTTAACATAATTATTATCGGCGGTATGGCAGCCGGATGCAAAGCGGCTGCAAGACTAAGCAGGTTATCTACCGATTACAGGATAACTATAATTGAAAAATCTCCTTTTGTTTCGCTAAGCAGGTGCGGGCTTCCTCTTTACGTTTCAGGTGAAATTGATGACGTTTTTGAGCTTACCAAAACCCCCTATGGTATAAAACGGGATGAAGCATTCTTCCAGGAATTTGAAGGAATAACAGTTCTTACCCGCACAGAAGCCATTGACATCGATCCCTGGAAAAAAGAAATTGAGTGTTTTGATCATCGAAAGCACCAGAGTTTCAAACTTAAATATGATGCTCTGTTATTTGCAACCGGCAGTGCTCCTGCAGAGCCTGCAATTCCCTGTTTCGAATCATCGCGTATCAGTTCTGTCTATTCTCCTGAAGAGGTTATTAAGTTCAAAGAACTCATCAAATTGGGTTTAGTGAAAAAGACGGTTATCATTGGAAGCGGAGAAAATGCTTTAAGCAATGCTGAGTCACTGGTTTCTTTGTGGGGAATAGATGTAGTTCTTATTACCGGTCAGGATTCTCTTCTTCACGGTTTTTTTGATAATGAATTCTCTAAACAGATCATCAATCATATTAATTCCGATAAAATACTAACTTTACTTTCCACTCAAGTCGACAGAATAGAACCTGATATAAATAATCTGCCTGCTGTAGTTCTGGATAACGGTCAGAAAGTTGTTTCCGATTTTGTAATCTTGTCCGACTCTGTAAGGCCCGTGACATCGTTAGCTGAAAAAGTTGATATAAAGCTGGGTAAGAGGGGAGGAATACTGATTGATGAGAAGATGCGGACAAACATATCAGGGATGTGGGCCGCCGGTGATTGTACAGAAGTTAAAAATATAATATCCGGAAAGAACATACATTATCCTGATGGTTCTGCAGCTAACAGAATGGGAAGGGCCGCTGCCGATTCCATTAATGGAAAGAAGGTAGAATTTAAGGGGACTGTCGGTACAAAATGCCTGAAAATTTTTGATAAGAATTTCTGTAAATCGGGGCTCACCGAAAATGAGGCCATCCAAAGCGGATTTAACACAGCAAGTGTTATCGGGATATGGTCTGATAAAGCTGATTTTCATCCTGAAGTGAAAAACATTTACGGCAAGCTGGTGTACCAAAAACCCGGACTCCGTTTATTAGGCCTCCAATTAATAGGTGAAGGAGATATTCTTCGTTACATTGATGTCTTCTCAGTACTGTTGAAAGAAAGGAAAACCCTGAAATCACTCCTTTGTCTTGAGCATGCATTTCATCCCGCTAATTCCCCGGCCCTTTCGCCGCTGAATTACCTTGGTTTTATTGCTTTCAATCAGGAAAAAGAGGGAATAATAAACTTCAATCCAATGGGCCTTCCTCAATTTAAAGGCACTTTAGTGGACGTACGAGAAAAACCTGATGCTGAAACCAAACCTTTACCACTTGAATCAATAAACATTCCTTTTTCGGTTTTAAGACATAGATTAAATGATTTAGATAAGGATCAGGAGATTCTTTTTATATGTACAAAAGGCGGTAGGTCTTATGAGTCGGCAAGGTTTTTAAAGAACAATGGTTTTCAAAAAACGGCATACCTTGGCGGAGGCAGTCTCCTGCTAAATGAAGTTTATGATCTCCTAAAGCTCGGGGAACTGGTATTATGATAAACTATCAGTTAAACCAAATACAGTCGGAATCAAAAATAACATTGGATCTGCCATTAGTGATAAATTACACACGTGCCTTCTTTCCTAAAGTGAAATCAACCATTGCCCGGATTGCTAAACAAACCCGGGTGAAAATGAAATTCATAAAGCGGGCTGAAAACCCGGAGGATATATGAACATTATAACAATTTCAAGAGGTTCTCTAAGTGCGACTGAAGTTATTGCACAAAAGATCTCAAACAGGCTTGAGTGCAAGATAGTTACAAGGGAAGATGTCCTGAAGGCTGCCGAAGAATATGGGATAAAGGAAACAGGATTAGGTGATTTATCATTCATCGAAAAGTCTCCCACCTTCTGGGATAAAATGAGCGACAGGAAAAAACACTACCTGGCATGCTTTCAAACGGCCCTTCTGGATTTTGCTCTAAAAGGAAGTCTGGTTTATCACGGACATCTTGCGCAGTTCCTGCTTAAGGATATACCATTTGTTCTGCGGGTATTATTGACGGCTCCACCCGAATACAGAATAAAGACCCTGATGAAAGAAGGAGGTAAAACGAGGGAGGAAGTTCTTTCACAGATTAAACTTATAGACGAAAGAAGAGAAAAATGGTCTCAGTTTTTATACGGTGTCGATTGGAAGAATCCTGCTTTTTATGATATGGTTATCAACCTTGAAAAAATAAGCACAGATATGGCCGCTGATCTTATAGCGGGAATAGTTACCTGTAAATCATTTCAATCAAATGACGCTTCTTCTAAGATTATGAAGAATCTGCATCTTTCTGCCCGGGTTCGTGCTTATCTTCAGCAGTCCCCCAGAACAAAAGGAAGTGAAGTTGCAATTGAAGCAGATGCATCCACGGGTTCTGTAATTGTAAAAGGGAA
Organism: uncultured Bacteroidota bacterium; assembly: GCA_963771705.1. Lineage (GTDB taxonomy): Bacteria > Bacteroidota > Ignavibacteria > Ignavibacteriales > Ignavibacteriaceae > DATFVA01. The sequence continues at coordinate 366,218 of CAVYUP010000006.1, read as the reverse complement.
TACCCCTAAAGTAGGATCGAGGATGTGGGAAAATGATATAAAATCAGTTTTATCAAACGTCGAAGGAGTTAAAGAAATTAAAGTTGAAAAATCAATTATAGGCTATTACGAATAACAAATCGGAAAATTATTATGTCTGAAAATTTAATTACCTCTGACCTGTTAATAGTAGGTGCCGGAATAGCCGGTATCACGGCTGCTGTTGAAGCTGCGGAAACAGGGATAAACGTTATTTTAGTAGAAAAAAAAACATACATAGGTGGAAAGGTAGCACAATTTAATAAGTACTTTCCTAAGATGTGCCCGCCTTCCTGCGGATTGGAAATTAACATACGGAGATTGCGGACAAATCCCGCAATTAAACTTTTCACAATGGCTGAAGTTCAGAGCATTAACAATGATGGAAAAAAGTATAAGGCTGAACTTAAAGTAAAACCAGAGTATGTAAACAACAGGTGTACTTCATGCGGGGATTGTGCGAAAGTTTGTCCGCAATTCAGGAAGAATGATTTTAATTACTCTATGGATGAGACAACGGCTATTTTTATACCATATGAGAGTGCATATCCTTCACGTTACGTTATTGATAAGTCAGCTTGTCTTGGTGAAACCTGCGGCGAATGTGCGGATGTCTGCAAATATCAGGCAATAGACCTGAATGCAAAGGAACAGAATATATCTCTTGAAGTCAGTTCCGTTATATGGGCAGTGGGCTGGGAACCTTACGATGCAGGCAGATTGAACCTTCTCGGATACGGAACTTACCCTGATGTAATAACTAATGTTATGATGGAAAGACTGGCTTCAGATAACGGACCGACAAAGGGTAAGATCCTTCGTCCTTCCACCGGAGAAAAAATATCCAGTGTAGCATTTGTGCAGTGTGCCGGTTCGAGGGATGAAAATCATCTTGATTATTGTTCCAGCGTTTGCTGTACGGCATCTCTTAAACATACAAAGTATATAAGGGAACAATATCCTGATGTCGACATTCACATCTATTATATCGATGTACGGGCTAACGGCCTTTTGGAAGACTTCTATAAGAGTGTTCAAAACGACAACAAAATACATTTTCATCGTGGTAAGGTTGCAAAGGTTTTTCAGGACGAGACTACAAAAAATCTGATTATTGAAGCAGAAGATTCCCTGAAAGGAAATCTTATACAGAATGCGGTCGAGCTTGTAGTACTGGCAACTGGAATGAAACCGGCAACCGAAGGTATTCCAATTGAAAAATCTTCTTTCGATGAAAACGGGTTCTTAAAGGTTAATGGAACTACGGGATGCGGAGTAATTACAAAGCCCAAAGATGTTGCGGCTACCGTCCGTGAAGCTACCGGTTCAGTATTGAGAGTTATACAAAATATCGGAGGGAAATAAGCAATGGCATCAGAAAATAAAGTTGGAGTATATCTTTGTTCAGGATGCGGCTTAAGTGAATCATTAAATTTTGATGAGCTGGTAAAAGTTGCTGCTGAAGAAAATAAAATACCGGTCTGTAAAGTGAGCCAATGGCTGTGCAGCAGCGAAGGTATAGATATGATAAATAACGATATCAAAAATGATAGTCTTAATAAAGTTGTAATAGGAGCCTGTTCCCCCAGAGTTCTCGGCGACACTTTTAGGTTCGGGGATAACATATTGGTTGATCGGGTAAATCTTAGGGAACATGTTGCATGGACGCATAAACCGAATGACGAAGATACCCAGATGCTTGCTAATGATTATCTGCGAATGGGGATTGCTAAGGTTAATAATTGTGATATTCCTGAACCATTTCAGAGAGATATTAATGAAACGATACTGATTGTGGGAGCTGGAATTACAGGTATATCCGCAGCCCTTGAAGCAGCAAATGCAGGTTCTTCTGTTATTCTTGTAGAAAAGGAAGAAAAAACCGGAGGGTATTTAAACCGTATTTATAAAAAAGAACCATCAGGGCCTCCGTACAATGAGCCGGAGCCTCCCGGACATGCGGAATTAATCGACAAAATTAAATTAAACAATAAAATTAAAGTTATTACTTCTGCTGTTATTACAAAAATATCGGGAGAGCCGGGAAACTTTAATGTAACCCTGACCAATAATGAAAACTTTGTAGTGGGGTCAATTATTCAGTCTACGGGTTCAAAGCCGTATAATGCTGAGAAACTGAGCGAATTCGGTTATGGAACAGTTGATAATGTAATGACAGGAGTGCAGTTCGAAGAATATTTTATGAACGGTAAAAAACTGCTTGACGGCAGTCCTGTTAAAAGTATAGCATTCATTCAATGCGCCGGTTCCAGGGATGAGAAACACCTTCCATATTGTTCTGCTACATGTTGTGCTACATCATTAAAGCAGGCTCTGTATGTAAGGGAGAAATATCCTGATGCATTAATCTATATTATTTATAAAGATATCAGAACAACCGCACAATCAGAACTTTTTTATAAAAGGGTTCAGACAGAGGATAATGTGTTTTTTACAAAAGGGGAGGTTGTGAAAGTTGAGAAATCGGGCGATTCAGTATTAATCGACATCGATAATTCCCTGCTGGGTGAGAAAATTCAAATTAGCTCTGATGTTGTTGTACTTGCTACCGGAACAGTTCCTTCCACTTTGGTAGGTCAGCCGGAAGTTGGAGAAGAGCCGGCTGAATCTAACGGAAAAACCCTTGACGGAAAAAAAGCCGCTCAGTCTGCTGAAGCAGGAGCAAAGATACTGAATCTTTCTTACAGACAGGGAACCGATCTGCCTACTTTGAAATACGGCTACCCGGATTCTCATTATATCTGTTTCCCTTACGAAACAAGGCGTACAGGTATTTACGCGGCAGGCTCTGTTCGTTATCCTATGGATATTGACAGCTGTATAGAAGACGCCAGAGGGGCTGCTTTAAAAGCAATCCAGGTTCTTCACTCAGCAAAGGAAGGCAAAGCTGTGCATCCACGGTCGGGAGACCAGTCATATCCGGATTTCTTCCTTCAACGATGTACCCAATGTAAGCGTTGTACAGAGGAATGTCCTTTCGGAACTCTTGATGAAGATGCAAAGGGGACACCGCTTCCGAATTTAACCAGGTGCAGAAGATGCGGTATCTGCCTGGGAGCTTGTCCGGAAAGAATTATTTCATTTAAAGACTACTCGATTCAGATGATCTCATCGATGATCAAGTCGGTAGAAATACCTGACGAATTTGAGGAAAAACCGAGAATTCTTGCTTTCCTGTGTGAAAACGATGCCTATCCTTCACTCGATTTTGCAGGAAGATACAGACTGCAATATGATCCCAATGTGAGGGTGATCCCCGTAAGGTGTCTCGGTTCTGTGAATGTTGTCTGGATAGCTGACGCACTCTCCCGAGGTTTCGATGGTGTTCTTTTGATAGGCTGTAAATACGGTGATGATTATCAGTGCCACTATATAAAAGGGAGTGAGCTAGCAAGCAAACGTATGGAAAACGTGCAGGAAAAGCTGAAACAACTTGTACTTGAACCGGAGCGTGTAAAGTTAGTTACCTTGTCGATAGATGAGTATAGCAAGCTGCCGGAAATCTTCAATGGTTTTGTGGGAGAAATAGTGGAAATGGGATTTAATCCATATAAAGGAATGTAGCTTTCAATTTGCAACATACGGATTACAGAAAGTTCATTCGCGTTGCATTTACAGCACCATAGCTATACTTTTTATTTAGAATTTATTCTGTTTTTACAGAAAACTAGTCCACATTTTGTTATAAAACCTTTAATAAGGGAGATGAAATTGCCTGTTACTTATGGGGAAATAAACCAGGTAAATGCGACCAGCTTATTTATCTCTTTTCAGTCTGAAGAGCAGGCAGTTTCATCCTTAACCAGGCATCCGCAAAAAGTTAATATTTATTTCTTAAAAGGAAGGGACATCTATGTCTAAATCTAATTTGATAAGACCGCATGGCAGTGATGAGCTGAAAATACTTCTTCTCAGTGGTAAAGAGAAAGAAGAGGAATTAAAGAAAGCTGCGAAGCTAAAAAAAATTCCTGCAACCAGTCGCGAAACCGGTGACCTGATAATGCTGGGTATAGGGGGATTTACACCCCTCGAAGGTTTTATGGGTTACGATGATTGGAAAGGTGTTTGTTCAGAAATGAAGATGACCAATGGTTTGTTCTGGCCCATTCCGATTACTCTTTCAGTTTCAAAAGAAGTAGCCGATTCGATTAAGATTAATGAGGAAGTCACTTTAATTAGCGACGAAACCAAAGAAGTTATGGCTACTATGAAAGTAACAGAAAAGTACAAGATCGATAAACATTTTGAATGTAAAAATGTTTATACGACCACCGATCCTGAGCATCCTGGTGTAAAAATGGTGATGGAACAGCTGGAATGGAATATCGCAGGACCGGTGAAGGTGCTCTCCGAGAGTTATTTCCCGGAGGAATTCAAAGGTATCTATCAGCGCCCTGCTGAAAGCAGAAAAATCTTTGAAGAAAAAGGATGGAGAACCATTGCAGCCTTGCAGCTCCGTAATCCGATGCACCGTTCCCATGAATACCTTGCAAAGATCGCAGCAGAAGTATCTGATGGTATCTATATCCATCAACTTGTCGGTAAACTTAAACCGGGAGATATACCTGCAGATGTAAGAGTAAAATGCATCGATACCCTGGTAGAAAACTATTTTGTTAAAGACAGAGTAGTTGCTGGCGGATATCCTCTTGATATGCGCTATGCCGGTCCGAGGGAAGGGCTGCTACATGGATTGTTCCGTCAGAATTTCGGCTGCAGCCATATGATAATCGGCCGCGATCATGCAGGAGTTGGAAATTATTACGGACCATTCGATGCCCAGGAAGCATACTTCAAATTATGGGATGGTGCACTTGAGTGCAAGATGCTTCCAATCGACTGGACATTTTGGTGTTATAAGTGCGGCGGTATGGCTTCAATGAAGACATGCCCTCATAAGAAAGAAGACAGGCTATTCCTGAGCGGAACAGCATTGAGGAAATCTCTTTCTGAGGGTGGTGATGTTCCTGCGGAATTCAGCCGTCCGGAAGTGCTTGCTATCCTTCGTGATTATTATGCAACGCTCGAAGAAAAGGTCGAGATAAAAATGCATCAGTTTGCAACGGGGGATATGGAAAAGAAAAAATAGAAAAACATTTTGAATACTTCAAAAATAAGGTCAGTTAATTAATTATAAAGGAGATAAACTAATGCCTAGTTATGTATTACAAGATAAATGTGATGGCTGCAAAGCCCTTGACAAAACTGCTTGTCAATACATTTGTCCGAATGACTTAATGGTGTTGGACAAAACCAAAATGAGGGCATACAACCGTGAGCCGGAAATGTGCTGGGAATGCTATAATTGCGTTAAAATTTGTCCCACACAGGCTATTGAAGTTCGCGGCTATGCAGACTTCGTTCCATTGGGTGCCTCCGTGACCCCAATGCGCAGCACAGATAGTATACTCTGGACCGTTAAATTCAGAAACGGCAGTCTGAAACGGTTTAAATTCCCGATCCGTACTACTCCTGAAGGTAAAGTACAGCCAGACGGCGGATTCTCTACTCACGATGATCTTAAGACACCGGCATTATATACTGAACCAGAATCGCTGGGTCTTAAAGAGGTTGTTTCATTAAACTAAGTAAACCATTAATAAGGAGAAAAGAATAATGGCTAATTTCGAAACCGTAGAAGTCACCACTGATCTTCTCATTGTTGGTGGTGGAATGGCTGCTTGTGGTGCCGCTGTGGAAGCTGCTTACTGGGCCAAGAAAAACGGATTAAAAGTAACGCTTGTGGATAAAGCTGCAATTGACCGCAGTGGTGCTGTTGCAATGGGTTTATCTGCAATAAATCAATACGTTGGACTGCGTGATGGTCAGAATACAATTCATGATTATGTTGATTATGTACGCAATGATCTCATGGGTATAACCCGCGAAGATCTTGTTTTCAATATTGCACGCCACGTTGATTCAACTGTTCATCTTTTTGAAAAATGGGGACTTCCAATATGGAAAGATGAGAAGGGCTCATACGTTCATGAAGGCAGATGGCAATTAATGATCAACGGCGAATCTTATAAAGTTATTGTCGCTGAAGCTGCTAAAAATGCGCTGGGCACTGAAAACATTTATGAGAGAATATTCATTGTTGGACCGATCATGGATGGTAACCGCTGCATCGGTGCAGTTGGTTTCAGTGTTAGGGAAGAAAAATTCTACATATTTAAATCGAAAGCTGTTCTGGTTGCTATGGGTGGAGCTGTTCACGTCTTCAAACCTCGTTCATCAGGTGAAGGTCTTGGAAGAGCATGGTATCCGCCTTGGAACTCCGGCTCAAGTGCATATTTCACAATAAAAGCTGGTGCTGAAATGACCTGCCAGGAGGTACGTTTTATTCCGGTCAGGTTTAAAGACGCTTATGGACCGGTAGGCGCCTGGTTCCTGTTGTTTAAATCCCGTGCAACAAATGGTATGGGAGAGAATTACATGGAAACCCGCAAACCGGAACTTGAAAAATGGCTGCCTTACGGTAAGGTAAAACCTGTCCCTGCTAACCTGCGTAACTGGTTAATGATGCTGGATGTTCAGGAAGGTAAAGGTCCTATCTTTATGAGGACAGAAGAAGCTATCGGTAAGATTGCTGAATCTGAAGGCGACGAAAAAGCAGCTAAGAAAAAACTGAAAGAACTGGAATCAGAAGCATGGGAAGACTTCCTGGATATGACTATTTCCCAGGCAATTCTTTGGGCTGCCACTAATACTGCTCCTGAAGAAAAAGCTTCTGAGATTGCGGCAGCAGAACCTTATTTCATCGGATCTCACTCCGGCGCATCAGGTGCATGGATCAGTGGTCCTGAAGATGTTGCTCCTAAGGAATATTTCTGGGGATATGACTGTATGTCAACAGTTGATGGTCTCTTCTGCGCAGGTGATGCTTCTGGCGCTTCAAGTCATAAATTCTCATCAGGTTCCCATGCTGAAGGCCGCATTGCTGCAAAGGCTGCAATAAGGTATATAGTTGACCACAAAGATGAAATAAATTATGATATGAAGGCAATCGAGGATATGAAGAATGAAATTCTGAAACCACTCGATATATACGCTCAGTCCAGCAAAAAGACTGTTACACAGGATGTTAATCCAGATTATATCATGCCTAAAATGTTCATGTTCAGACTTCAGAAAATTATGGATGAATATGCAGGCGGAGTATCTACAGGATTTACTACCAGTGAAAAGTTACTCGAAAGAGGTCTTGAACTGCTCAGCTTCCTTAAAGAAGATACCGAAAAACTTGCGGCAGCTGACTTACACGACCTTATGAGATGCTGGGAGAATGTACATCGTATGTGGCAGGCTGAAGCTCATGTCCGTACATTATTATTCCGTGAAGAAACAAGGTGGCCGGGATACTATTTCAGAGCAGATAAACCCTCTATGGATCACTCAAACTGGGATGTATTTGCTAACTGTAAATATGATCCGTCAGCAGATAAATGGGAAATGATTAAACGACCCATCATCAGAGTATTCAAGGAAAATAAAGAACCTGAAATGGCTGTTTAATTTCTCGAAAGTTCTAAATAGCTAATAATTCAATTCCCTCCGGATCCTTCCGGAGGGAAGTTTTTAAATTCAAGAAATTCCTCAGCACAGCCCGGGGAGAAGAGGCTTGGCTGGGATGTATCAATTATTGAGTTCACACAATGGAGATTTGACATGCCCACCTGGATTTATCTGGTTCCTGTTTTGGGAATAATTGCACTTATTTTTGCATACATAAAAGCTAGCTGGATCAATCGTCAGGATCCCGGAACGGACAAGATGATTGAAATAGCCGGTCATGTCCGTGAGGGTGCTATGGCTTTCCTTAGAAGAGAGTATAGTGTTCTTGGAATATTTGTAATTGTTGTTGCAGCGTTACTGGCCTTTGCAAATTGGAGTTCTCCTGATAGCAGCCCCGCAATTGCTGTCTCTTTTATTTTGGGAGCTTTATGTTCGGCGCTTGCGGGCTTTTTTGGTATGCGGGTTGCAACCGCCGCCAACGTAAGAACAACGAATGCAGCCAGGGAAAGTCTGAACAGAGCCCTAAAAGTTGCGTTTTCGGGTGGAACTGTTATGGGGATGTGTGTTGTTGGTTTAGGCGTGCTGGGACTAGGATTACTTCTGCCTATATACTCGGAAATATTCAAAAACCCTGATGGCTCAGTGAATCTTATAATAGTTATCAATGTTATAACCGGATTCTCTTTTGGAGCTTCCTCTATCGCATTATTTGCAAGGGTCGGTGGCGGCATATATACAAAAGCTGCTGATGTTGGTGCTGATCTTGTGGGTAAAGTTGAAGCAGGTATACCTGAAGATGATCCCAGAAATCCTGCTACTATTGCGGATAACGTTGGAGATAATGTCGGTGATGTTGCAGGCATGGGGGCTGACCTCTTTGAGAGTTTTGTAGGGTCGATAGTCGGCACTATGGTGCTTGGTATCGTGTATGAAAATATAAATCTTATTATACTTCCTTTATTCCTTGCTGGTTTAGGAATTATCTGTTCTATCATTGGAACTTTCGCGGTGCGTACTAAAGAGGGTGGTAACCCGCAGGCTGCATTGAATCTGGGGACTTTCGGAGCAGGATTATTGATGATAATTTTTACTTATCCTGTAGTCTGCTATTTTGTGCCTCAAAGCGTTGATCCGGTAACTGATGTGACCGGTCTGCTTAAAGAGCTTACAGCAGCCAATATATTTATCGTTACAATAATTGGTCTAATAGCAGGAATAGCGATCGGGTTAACGACTGAATATTATACCGCAGAATCGAGAAAACCTGCCAGATATATTTCAGCACAATCACAAACAGGACCGGCTACCAATATTATAGCAGGACTGGCTCTGGGGATGAGATCAACCACACTTCCGGTCATCTATATTGCTCTTGGAATCGTTTTCTCATACTATTTTGCAGGCCTCTACGGAATTGCTATTGCTGCTCTTGGTATGCTGTCTACAACAGGTATTCAACTGGCTGTTGACGCTTATGGGCCGGTTGCTGATAATGCAGGAGGATTAGCTGAAATGAGCGGCCTGCCGCCTGAAGTTAGGCAGAGAACCGATAAACTTGATGCTGTAGGAAATACCACAGCGGCAATTGGAAAAGGTTTTGCTATAGGTTCTGCTGCATTAACTGCACTTGCTCTTTTCAGCGCTTTTCAGTCGCAGGCACATGTTTCAATGATAGATGTTACCAACCCATATGTTATGGCTGGTTTATTTGTTGGAGGTATACTTCCTTTCCTTTTCAGTTCGATGGCAATGAGTGCAGTGGGAACTGCCGCCTTCGACATGATTGAGGAGGTGAGACGTCAGTTCAGAGAAATTCCGGGTTTAATGGAAAATAAGGCTAAAGCTGACTATGCAAAATGTGTTGATATAGCTACTGCAGCCGCAATAAAAAAAATGATTGCTCCGGGTTTAATTGCAGTAATTACTCCCGTCGTCTTCGGATTTCTGAATAAAGAAGCACTGGGCGGCTTGCTGGCTGGTGTAACTGTTGTCGGTGTGCTTATGGCTATATTTCAGTCAAATGCCGGAGGAGCCTGGGATAATGCAAAAAAATATATTGAAGCCGGAGCATTTGGTGGTAAGGGCTCAGAGTCTCACAAAGCTGCCGTTGTAGGAGATACCGTGGGTGATCCTTTTAAAGATACTTCCGGGCCTTCATTAAATATTTTGATTAAATTGATGGCGGTAATTTCTTTAGTTATTGCACCATTAATTGCTTAGGCGTAAAAATGAATGAAAATGAAAAAGTTCCTGTTTGCCCCCACTGTGGTCAGGAACTAAAAAAATGGCTCTGTCCGCCGGAATCTTCATGGGGAGTAGAATATCAGTATGTCTGTTTTAATGATGACTGCACCTACTTTATTGGCGGATGGGATTGGATGAAGGAAAAATATAATCAGAATGTTTCCTACAGATACAGATTTAATCCTTTTAATAAAGAGTGGGGACCTTTACCTGTCTGGTCTAAGGATGCATTAAAAAATAACATTATCGAATAACCCCCCTGCTGTTTTGAACGGTCTGCGGGGAGATTCAGAAACGGGAGAACAAAATGAACGAAATAGACAGACTGAAAGAAGCTATACTTAAAGAGTATCCGAGACTCACAAAAGATAGTGAATTTAAATTCAGCTGCTTTAGAAATATCAGCTGTTTTAATAAATGCTGCAGTGATGTTAATATTTTTCTCACACCTTATGATATCATAAGGCTTAAAAATAGACTTGGAATTTCTTCTCAGGAATTCCTTGATAAATATACCTTCCTTCCTATTGATGAAAATCAGAATCATCCTGTGTTGATGCTCCGGTTAAACCAGGATAAGGAAAAAACCTGTCAGCTGGTTGGTGAAGATGGATGCACAATCTATGAAGACAGGCCCTGGTCCTGCAGAATGTTCCCTCTCGGTGTAGCTTCGCCGAAAGAAATAGATGGAACCGAAGATGAAGATTTTTATTTCATAATTGAAGAACCAGTCTGCAAAGGATATTTTGAAGAAAAAAGATGGACCGTCGCAGAATGGATGAAAGATCAGGGAGTTGAAGAGTATGATAAAATGGGTAAGCTGTTTAAAGAAGTATCTCTTCATAGTTTTTTTGAAAAAGGGAAAAAACTTACTCCGCCCCAGTTAGAAATGTTTTATACAGTATGTTATAACATTGATAAGTTCAGAGAATTCGTTTTTGACAGCAGTTTTCTCAATAGATTTGATATCCCTGAAGGGACAATCGAAAAAATAAAAAATGACGATGTGGAATTATTGAAATTCGGGTTTGATTGGTTAAAATTCTGTCTATTTGGAGAAAAGACGATCCAGGTTAAAAAGACTGTTTAATAGTTAAGGAGGTTTGCCATGAGTGAAAGAAATCTTATTAGTCCTGATGTCGAACTGATAAAATATCTAAAAGACAATGGGGGAGATACTCTAAAGAAATGCTTTCAGTGTGCAACCTGCTCGGTAGTTTGTTCGCTTTCACCGGAAAACAAAGCCTTCCCAAGGAAAGAAATGATATCTGCCGGCTGGGGGCAGAAGGAAAATTTGCTTGCTGATCCCGACATATGGCTGTGCCATGGCTGTACTGACTGCAGCACTAACTGCCCTCGGGGTGCGAAACCTTCTGAACTACTCAGTGCAATGCGTTCCTATGTTGTCGAACACTTTGCGTTTCCTCATTTCATGGGCCAGGCCTTAAAACAGCCGAAATATCTGGCATTACTAATCCTTTTTCCCTTCCTGGTATTGTTTGGAATTCTATACGTCAACGTCGGAGGGAATTTTTCTCAACTCAATGAAGGTGAGATAATATTTGCAAGATTTTTCCCACATGGTATACTTGAAATATTTTTTATCGGCGGCAATGTCCTTATTTTTTCCTTTGCCGGTGTGGGGTTATACAGATACTGGGTATACCTCACCTCCCATTCCCCCGGCGTTGCGGGTAAAAGCTTCTGGGTCGTTCTGTGGGTTACAATTATGGGAATATTGTCTCATAAAAAATTCTCATCATGCGAGAGTAATTTGTCCAGGTATCTTGGACATCTTTTTATATTTTATGGATTTATTGGAGCCATGGCTACGGCGGGACTTGCTTTAGGAGCAGATCTGTTTTTTGGGCTGGAAGCACCTATTCCTTTTCTTCATCCAATCAAGATTCTTGGGAACCTGAGTGGAATATCTCTTCTGGTTGGAAGTTCGATGATTATCATCCGGAGACTAAAAACAAAATCAGATATTAACTCAAATACTTATAACGACTGGCTGCTGGTTCTGTTTGTTTTCGGTGTTGCAGTTACAGGACTCCTAACCGAATCACTGAGATTAACTTCAACTCCTTTTGTTGCTTATAACGTGTACTATGTGCATCTGGTGTTGATATTTTTCTTATTGTGGTATGCTCCTTATACCAAATTGGCGCATATGTTCTATAGAACATTAGCCCTTGTCTATCTTAATTTAAAGGACAGAAAAGAGAAGGAAGTCGTCTTCAGTACGTTAAAAACTAATGTTCAGATGAATTAAGCGCTATTTTTCGTCTTCGGTAAATCTTAATGCTGGAGCTGAATCACCTTTTATAAAGGCATCTACAAACTGGTCTATATTTTCGTCATTAGTCAAGGTTACATCTACGTTTCGCACTGCGCCCATCAGCCTTCCTATTTCTGAAAGCAGGGAATAAATTAGGGAGGGGGGGATTTTCCTTATCGTTGCGTTGACATGATCTCCACGGTTAGAAACTGTAAAATTAAGGTTTTCTAAAACTTTAGTAATTATTTTTGCCCGTCTCATCCTGCGCACAGGGTCTGCAGCTCCTCCTCTGAAATTAAAATTAATATAATTGTTATTTAATTCCTCACTTGCATACGCATCCAGTCGTGAGAAATGATAACCCAAACGGGAAAAGAAATTCATATAGCAATCGGACACAAAAGCATAACTTCGGCTCCCCAGATCACGGTCGCTTCTGCTCGAATCCACAATATTTGACATAAGTAAATTAGTAAGTCCCTTAAAATCTATCGGGAGTGGTCCGGCCCATCTTATCCCCGGAGATGTCATTCCTTTTATTAGTGAGAGGAAGGGGAGGGAGACAATATTTTCCGGTGTGATGGATTTTTTGCCGATCAGATTTTTCAGCCCATTTCCTAAATCGATAACATGTATATCAAGAGGAACAGAAAATTTTAGAGGATAGGCATAGCTTTCTTCATAATTGGCGGATTCATATAAGGAAAACATTTCCCGCATTGAGGATTCATGTGCAAATCTTGTAACGTCGTGCAGGGTCTTGCAGTTATCGGGTATAAATCCTGATGAACCGGGATCAGTTAAGTTTAAGGGTATGATCAGTCTGGAAACATTTTGCCATATCCGATGCATAGGACTTCTCATAAACATCGTGTTTGTAGTTGATTGAATGCTGCGATTTTTTATTAAATCTTCTGCTACGCCTTCGTATACTTTGTTCTCAGTTGCATCGATGGTAATAGTCATATCGTTTTGAAGAGTTTCAGTGGAATTGACGGTATTAACAATTACCGGTATACCCAGCTCACGGGCAATGATAGCAAGATGTCCGGTAGTATTGCCTATGTCTGCAATGAGTCCTGATGCTTTGTGAAGTACTCTTGTCAGTTCAGGTGAAGTTTTCTTAACTACAAGTATTCCGCCTGATGGGAAATTAACAAGGTCTTTAAACCTGTTCAGCAAAAAAACTTTTCCAGTGCTTATTCCCGGACTTGCACAGGAACCGTTTTCCAGGAGACATTTATTATCTCTTTCGGGATGTTTTTCAGTTAGTATTTCTGAATGGGACGTATTAGTTTCAGTTACCGCAAGTGGTCTGCTCTGGAGGATGTAAATTTTGCCGCAGCTATCGATTGTCCATTCTATATCCTGCGGAGAACCAAAGAAATTTTCAATCCTTTTGGCATATTCAACAATGTTTCTAAGCTGATCTTTTGAAAGGCAGGATTTCTGAATTATGCTCTGATCAATCTTTACTTCCTTTAAGCCGTCAGTTTTTCTTAGTACTGTTTTATACTGCTGGTTACCGGGTGAAAATCTAATCAACTTTCCGCGCTTCGAGTCGACAATATATTCCTGGGGGGATACGCTTCCGTCTACTACTTTATTACCCAGTCCTCTGACGGCATGGATAATCATTCCGTTTTCCCTACCCATCGGATCACTCGTAAAAAGAACTCCGCTTACTTCTGAATCTATCATTTGTAAACATCCTATACTCATAGGCATATCAACGTCACGGAGGCCTGTAAGATATCTGTAAACCAGCGATTGGGGAAGATATTTTGATATCAGTACTTCAAAACAGGCATCAATAAGATTTGCTTTACTTACGTTCAGTGCCGTGTAATGAAGTCCCGCAAAAGAATGATGAAGATCATCCTCTCCTACAGCACTCGATCGAACGGAGAGCAGGACATCGCCATGCTTACTGGATAAGAATTCATAATTATTGAGTATTATTTTCTCAATTAACTGGGGAATAGGAGTAGCTATTATCAGAGCCTGAATAACCTGGCTGGCCTGCTGAATCTGAGAATTATCATTAAAATCAATTGAGGCAATTGCGCTGTCAATTTGGGAATAAAGATCACCCTGCGCAAGAAAGTCTTCAAAAAACCGGGAGGTGATACAGAAACCATCTGGAATAGGGATCAGCAGTTTGTTGTGAATTTCACAAAGTCTGCTCATTTTACCGCCTACTTCCCTTGTATGGTTCATCGTTATTTCATCTACCCTGTAAGAGTAAGCTCTGTTTGGCAGAAGATTAACCTGCTCATTACAGTCCTTACAATCAGGCTTTTCACAATCCCATCGGGAAGGGCAGTAGGAGCCGGGAGCGATTATTTCTTTACACTCTTTTTCAATTCTGTTTACATGATTAACCAGCGACATATATTTTCCGTTGCACATTGCCGAGAGATGGCCTGTAACATCCCTGGTTTGTGCTAGAATTTCAGAATATAATTTATAAATTTCTCCCTTTGAAAATGGCTTCCCAGAACCCAGAGTTTCACTTAACTGAGCCATCTGTTTCAGTGCTTCATCGTTTGAATAAAGCAGATTCTGAAAATGTTTAAGTTTCTCTTTGAATGAGATTGACTTTTCTTCCTGAGCTTTGTTTTTCTTCCTGAAGATTGACATCAGATTATTTTCTCTGTTTTCAAAGTCCTTAAAATTAAAGCTTTAATTTCATCTATGGTAAAAGGTTTTAAAAGAAAACCAGCCGCATTAGTAAAAGAATCATTTTGAATCTCATCATTGTTCTTATCACCAGCACCAGATGGGATAAATCCAGACATTATAACAACTGGAATTTTAGGATCTATATTCTTTATTCTTCTTATTGCCTCAAGAGCATTCATTCCCGGCAGTACAAGATCAATAAGAACAAGATTAAATTTACTGCTCCTTATATGCTTTAAACCCTCAAAGGCGGTGGTGCTGCTGGTAACTTCATATTCGAATTCAGTATCGCTGCTTAAAGCCTTTTTTACGGCCTTAAATATAATTTCCTCTTTGTCTAAGACTAATATTTTGATTACAGGTCGCATATATTCACACTGGTAATATAATCTTAATTGTATTCCCGGACTCTACTGCCTCAATGTTCAATTCTCCTCGGTGCATTTTAATAATATCTTTACAAACTGCAAGGCTGATATCTGTTTTCTCAAAGTTCTTTAGATTAGAGGTTTCATCCTCTAGATTTCTTAAGATGGTTTCAGGAATAGGCTTTCCGGTATCACGAAAAATAATTTCAATTTCATTTTTGTCTTCAACAAACGATTCAGATATATTGAGTATTCCCCCCGTTAACATCGATTCTGAAGAAATTAAAAGCAGGTTTAAAAAAACCTGTTCCAGCAGACTTCCATCGGCTGAAATATCGGGCAATTTATTATTAATGGCCGGGATAATTTTAATATTTCTGAAATTAGAAAATCTCTTTACAACTGAAATGGCCTGGTTAAGTATCGGGTTAATATCTGTAAATTCGAACTCCGGTTTTTTATGTCTGGTGAAAGATAAAATATTTCTGATACTCTCCCTTATTCTCAGCGCCTCCTGTCTTATAATATCATAATCTTCTTTATAAGATCCATTTCCTGTTTCCGTCAGTAAGCTTTCACTGTATATTATTATCCCGGTAAGCGGGTTATTAATTTCATTCGCAATTTCATCTGCAATCTTTCCTATTGAAGCAAGTTTTTCCGATTCGATAAGTTGGGATTGAGTTCTCATCAGCTGCTGCTGCATTTTATTGAACGAATCTGCCAGGAGTCCAAGTTCTGCTTTACCCGGTACAATTGAATGAGTGAAATCACCCTGCGCAACTCTCTTGGTTCCTTCCAAAAGATTTCTGACGGGCTTTCCTATAATATATTTTATTGAAAAATAGGCTATAACCGAAGCCAGGAATGCAAAGGCGATGGTTAATGAAATAAGAAGTAATCGAGTTTGTTTCAGGCTATTAATAACTCTGTCCATGGAAACTTCGATTTCAATGAATCCCAGGATTACCTTGGAGGGATCATGGACAGAATTTGATATTTTTACATTTTCCTTCTTTGGAACTCTTGTTTCATCATTGCTTATATCCGACTGGTGACAGGCATTGCTGCATTCAGGTTCATTGAAAATTGGCAGAGAATAACTAATTATCTCAGATTTTTCATTGATTCTATAGTGATTAAAATTCTTAATATCCGGCTTTGATATATTGTCACGATCATCATGGCAGCTTCTGCATAATTGATTGTTCCTGGAAATATCTTTATTCAATTCTGATGGCTTCGATGTATAGATGATCTGCCCCTGATGGTTTAATATTCTTGCAGATTTTATTTCTTCGGTCTCTGCAATACTATTAACAGCAAGTGAAATTTCGTCCCTCCTGTTCTTCAGCATACTGAACCTGAGTATTTTTTCTATAGTTTTGCTCAATTGTTCTGTATTCGTGCTTATAGCAGAAATCGCATCTTCTTTTTGTTTAACCAGGCTGAATGTGGAAAAAAGACCCATCGTCAGAAGTATAATTATCCCCAGCAGTATTGATATACGTGTAGAGATGCTTATATATTTTAATTTACTAAATATTCCCATCAGAGATATACTATTTTATTCCTGACAAATTACTCGTGGTGAGAAATTCTTGTTACATTCATTCCAAATCTTTTAAGTATAAGATCTGTCCCAAATGCCATTATTGAACCAAGTGTTGCCATAACAAGAGTCACCACTATTGCATACAGTGTTCTGTCGTTGTTATACATTTCTACTATCCACAGATTGACTCCTGTGAGCTCTTTAGTATCAATAGTTAAATTCAATGCGGCCTGTTCTTTCCCGCCGATTTCTCCTGCATATGTTTTATTGCTGCCTGACCATAGACAGCTCAAACAAAGTGAAATTAAAATTAGTAATATTAACTTTTTTATTTGCATATAAATGCCTCTTTTAATGTTCAATTAATAACCTTTTTTCTTTCCTGGCCTCAACAAACAGCTTTATACAGATTACAAGTGTCATCAAAACAGAAGCACCAATAACCAGTACCCCCGCTATATGAGAATATATGGGGATATCTGTCATTTTATAGATCTGTTCAATCACTACAGAAATTCCGGCAAAGGCAATCATCACAGCAAAGAGTAGTCTTATCCCATACCCTCTTATATATTTTACTGCAGTAACACCCAGCTGTGCACCGATAGCTGCCCCGATCAGCATAAAGAAAGCTGCGATAATTTCCACTCTGCCTTTAATTGCGTAAGTAAGGCACCCGTAAGCACCGCTGAAAAGAACGCTCATCAGGTCCGTGCCTACAGCTATCGCAGTCGGACAGCCGATCAGGTAAACCAGAGCAGGCATTCTTATAAAGCCGCCTCCCACTCCCATAAAGCCTGAGAGGAACCCGGTAACGAAAAAAATAAAAAGAACTATCCAGAGAGAAACAGATTCAATTCCAGATGTAGGGAATGAAACCATGGGCGGAATTTTTATTTTATATAATCTTTGAGATAAACGGATTTTTTTCTTTTTGGGTTTACCGTTACGGGTGATTTCCGAAGTATCATTCTGGGAGGGACGAATTACAAAATAGTCATACATCATAAAGATCGACAGCCCCAGGAGGAGAATGATGTAGCTCCATCGAACGATTTCCCCTACATTGCCTACCTTCTCCAGAATCATAACCACCTGAGATCCTCCTTCTACTCCAAGGACCGAAGCAACTATAGAGATCGATCCCAGCTTCCAATCCACGTTTCCCATTTTACTGTGCTTTTTTGTGGCAACTATAGATTTTCCGAAGATATGGGCCAGATCTGTTCCTATCGCATAAGACATGTGAAAGCCGAAGATGTTGAGAGCGGGTGTTACGATCCAGGCTCCCCCTACTCCAAAGAATCCCCCTAGCACTCCAACACAGAACCCGATCAGAACCAACAGCAGAACATTGAATTCAATTCCTGCTACAGGCAGATAAATGTTGAAAATATCCATATACTATTCCCGTATAATAAATGAGAAAATAGTCTAAGCTAATTCACTCTTCCTGGTCTTTTCCTTTCTTGATTCCATAACAAGTCTTGCAATAATTATAACTGTCATTGATACTGCAGTTCCCATCAAAACAATTCCGGCAGTTGTCTGGTAGAATGCAACCAGGGAGAGTTTATACACCTGTTCCAGAGCAACGGAGCATCCGGCAAACACAATCATTATCGCGAACAGAAGTCTTATCCCATACCCTTTTACGTATTTTATAGCTGTTGCACCTATCTGAGCCCCGATTGATGCCCCTATCAGCATAAAAAATGCTGCTATAAATTCTACCCTTCCTTTCATCGCATAAGTAAAGCAGCCGTAAGCTCCCGCAAATAATACACTCATCAAATCTGTTCCGACTGCTATAACAGTAGGAACTCCGATGAGATATACAAGAGCCGGCATTCTAATAAATCCTCCTCCCACACCGAGAAATCCTGACAAAAATCCTGTAACAAGAAATACCAGCAGTACGATCCACAGAGATACAGACTGAATGTCAGAGGCAGGTAGAGAGATCATAGGTGGGATTTTTATGTTGTGCAGTTTTACCGCTATTTTACTTCTTGTCTCTTTTGTATTTTCTCCCGATGTGTTCTTAGAGTGACGGGGATTTACAACAAAATAATCATAGAACATGAAGCTGCTCAATCCGAACATCATTATCAGGTAGCACCATCGGACAATTTCGCCGGCGCTTCCCACTTTCTCAAGTCCCAGAATCACCTGGGAGCCCAATTCAAGTCCAACAATGGATGCAATAATCGAAATGAAACCCAGCTTCCAGTCAATGTTCCCCATTTTCTGATGCTTTTTAGTAGCGCCTATCGACTGTCCGAATATATTTGCGAGATCTGTCCCGATCGCATAAGCCATATGGAAACCGAAAATGTTTAATGCAGGGGTTACTATCCAGCCTCCTCCTACACCAAAGAATCCTCCCAGCACTCCCACACAAAATCCAATTAAAATTAATAGAAGTACATTGAACTCAATTCCAGCGACGGGTAAATAAATATTAAATATATCCACATTGAATCCGGTTTTATTGTTAAAAAATGTACATAGTTATTTTTGTTTTCCGGTCTCTATTACAATTTTGCTGATAATAACCAACGACATTGTCACTGCTGTACCTATAAGAAATATTCCGGCTATAGTCTGAAAGAGAGGGTGATGAGTAATTTTATAGAACTGTTCTGTTGCAACAGAAAAGGCAGCCAGTATTATCATAATCGCAAACAGCAATCTTATACCGTATCCTTTAATGTACCTGACCGCTGTGGATCCAATCTGGGCCCCAATTGCAGCTCCAAACAACATCACTACGGCAGCAACCAATTCTACCCGGCCTTTTAATGCATAAGTGAAACACCCGTATGCTCCGCTGAATAAGACTGTAATTAAACTGGTTCCTACAGCAATTGCTGTAGGCAGTCCTATGAGATATACAAGTGCCGGCATTATAATAAATCCGCCCCCGACTCCCATAAAACCTGAAAGGAATCCCGTGAATAAAAAAATCAGGAAGATTACCCAGATGGAAACTTTGTCAATATCCGAGGCAGGGAATGAAATCATAGGAGGGATATTTAAATTGTATAATTTCTCAGAAATTTTACTTCTTTCGATTCTGGGTTTAGTTCCTGGTTTATTAAGCTGCTCTTCATCAAATCTCTTTTGCATTTTGGGGTGGATAACAAAATAGTCATACAGCATATAGCACCCCAGGGAGAATAACAGCATCATGTAGCACCATCGCACCACAATTCCTACATCACCGGATTTTTCAAGGGCTATTATTACCTCGGATCCAACCTCAAGTCCGATAATTGAAGTAATTATTGAAATTAGTCCCAGTTTCCAGTCAATATTTCCCATCTGCTGATGTTTTTTTACGGCCCCGATGGTCTGACCAAATATGTTTGAAAGGTCAGTTCCAATTGCAAATGCCATGTGGAAACCGAATATATTTAATGCAGGTGTCACTATCCATCCTCCGCCCACCCCAAAAAATCCCCCAAGAATTCCTACACAGAATCCTATGGTCAGTAATAATAAAATATTAAATTGGATTCCGGCAACCGGCAGATAAATATTAAAGATGTCCATGACTTCCTTTAATGGATTTTATGTCAAGATCTAATTGTACAGGTACAATTACATCAATTCATCTATCAATGATTTGCTGCTTTCAAACCATGAAATATCATTTCTAAGGGCAACTGTCGGACTTATCATTATAATAACAGGAGGATGAAATTTTTGTTTTATAAATTCTTCTGAAATTTCATCTATTCTTCCCGTAATGGTCCTTTGCTCTGATAAGGTACCGTTCTCTATAACCGCCGCCGGCATCATAGGGTCCATTCCGTGTTTAATCAGTTCTTTGCATATTTTATCTATTCTTGAGGCACCCATATAGATGATAAGATTTGTATTCTTCAAAGCGGCCAGTTTATCCCATTGAACCTGTGTTTCGGGTTTACCGGGACATTCATGTGCTGTTATAAGAACACACTGAGTTATTAGTCCGCGATGAGTTATTGGAATACCGCTGTAGATTGGAGCCGAAAGACCTGAAGTGATGCCTGGTATAACCTCAAATTCAATCCCCTCAGTTTTAAGCGCAGCTGCTTCTTCAGAACCTCTACCAAATATAAATGGATTTCCACCTTTAAGCCTCACTACACTGTAGCCAAGCTTGGCTTTATCAATTAGGATTTGGATAATTTTATCCTGTTCAATAGGATGGTGGCCCGATTCTTTACCCACAAATATCAATTCGCAGCCCTCTCTTCTGTAAGCCAGCAAATCTCCATTGATCAATCTGTCATATACAATTACATCTGCTTCTTTTATTACCCTGAGAGCTTTAAGGGTTAGAAGTTCGGGATCTCCCGGTCCTGCACCCGTGATATAGACTTTTCCGTATTCCACTTTATGCACCTGATTTATTTTAAATATGCTTAAGTACATTTATTATTAGGAACCCCGCAGTTATTACGAAAACAATGAGAAATACTGCAATAAGTATATCTGCCTGCCAGTCACGGCTGCTTGATATATTGTGTTCCCTATCCAAAATATTATTTATCATTTCAAGGGTTTTTCGGCCTGTTTGCTTAAACTCCTGGTCATATTTGGCAATATCCTGAACGCTGAGCTGATTTGAGCGAATGACGCTAAAGAACTCATTGTAGTTACCCGACATTTCAGAATAATCTGTTTTCAATGCGTTTATTTCATTTTCTTGAAGCGCTTTCATCCCTATCAGCTCTCCTAATTTTTGGTGAAAATCTTCTTTGGCTTTCTGCCATCGGAGATATCTGTCCTGTGAGTATCCCCTGATTAGTAGATTTTTTTCTTCACGGCGGAGCTGAAGTTCAGATTCTTTTAACAGATGAACAACTTCTATGATGTTGGTGCTATGCTCTATTTGCTGTGTTAAAAACCAGCCTAGAACCCCGCTGCCGATTATTAAAAGAAGCATTATAGTGAATGTTATGAGTATTTTTCTTTTTAGTATTTTCAGATCACTCATATTTTTGCCCGGATAGATATTATTTCAAATTGAATTCTTTCAGAATTTCTTTAAGATGCCGCTGAGGAGTCTTTCTTCCATTATGTGAAAGAATTTCTTCCCAGTTTTGCGATGCAAATTTCTTTAGTATCTTCGTTCTGGTCTTTGAATCAATGTGATTGTTCACCATAATTTGTCTTCGCAGCTTACCTGCCATCGTGAATATCTCTTCATATACAGGAGAAATAAGTTCTTCGATTTTAGTTTTCATCTTTTTTGTAAAGAATGGAGCATTCCCCTGAGAAGAGATGGAGATTGTCAGATCACCGCGGATCACATTTGCCGGCAGAATGAAATCGCACAAAACAGGATCATCTACTACATTAAGCAGAATCCCGTTTTTAGTGCAGTCTTTTCTTACGGTCCGGTTTAATTCCGGGTTATCAGTAGCGCTAAAGGCAATTTTGTAGCCCTTAATATATTCTTCCGAATACGATTTATGAATTACCTTTATGGAATTCTGCTTTGCTAATTCCATAATTGGTTTCATTATTTTCGGTGAAAGTACAGTTACATCCGCTCCGAATTTAAGAAGAGAGAGGACTTTTCTGTACGCAACTTTACCACCGCCCACAACAATACAATTGAAACTCTGAAGGTTAATCAGAACAGGGTAAAAGCCGGCTTTTTTGCTATTTTTCATAATATTTTCCCCACCAATCGAAAAATATCCATTAGAGATAGAAAAGCAACCTGCGATGAAAAACTGTAATCTGCGTGTTGTTAAAGAATAAGTAATTTGGGCAGAATTGATATAGCTTTGTGAAGCTGTCAATCTTTAAGAGAAAAAAGGGGAAAGACTCTTAGGGAATTTTATCAGGCTGAATTAGAACGATATGCGTTAAATGTTTCACGAACGGCGTTATTGAGTTCAGCTAAATTATAAGTTTTTGGTGATGGAATTGATTCGAAAAGGGTCGGGTCCACGTTGGAAGGTGTTAAATAAAGGAAAGGGATATCATTATTGCTGAAAATTTTTGGATAGTCTGTTTCATCAAGAGAGGATAATAGACTAATATCAAAAATTACAACATCAGGCTGCCAGGCAAGGATTTCCTCCACTATTTCAGGTCTTAACCGAATAAACTCTAATTCCCACAAATCAGGCTGATTCAGCAAATTGTCCACCTGTATAGCAGTGATTTCATCATTTATTACGGCCAGCACTTTTTTAATGCTCATACGCGGTAACCTTAAATAAAATAAAATCAATTATAGGGGTTAACTGCTGTCATTGCCTATGACCAGCATCACCTAAACTGCATCATATTTATTTCGCAAAAATTCTTAGTCCTGCTATACCGATAATAATCAGGAAGATGAAAAAGAGCCGGATAATTTCTTTGGACTCTCCAAAAAGTATTATACCCAATATGGCGGTTCCTACTGCTCCTATGCCTGTCCATACAGCATAGGCTGAACCTACGGGCAGCTCTTTTAGGGAATAAGCAAGCAGACCCATGCTGATTAAAACACTCACTAAAGTAAAAACGCTTGGCCAGAACCTGGTGAAACCCTGCGAGTACTTCATCCCGATTGCCCAGGCTGTCTCAAATAACCCGGCAATGAATAGTATAAACCATGCCATATCACACCGCTTTAATTATTGTTATTTAAATGTAGTAAGCTCTTGTAAACTTTAGTAAATGGAAAAGGTGTAATAAGCACTTCCATAGCTGCTCCGGAGAATATTTTCTTGTTTCATCTGTTTTTAACATTTATCTCAACGGAAACTTCACCATCCTCTTCAGGGGGAAGTTTATATTTTTGAGGTATCAGAACCTGTGTGTTTATACTTGTGGATCCGTTAATATTGCTTAAGTCTACCGGTTCGGTATAAATGTATTTTGGCAGATGATTCCCTTCTGCAGGAACAATTACCATAATTTTAGCAGGATTCATCTGGATAGAAATAAGCTTCATGTTATCCGGAAGTTTGCCTGCCGTTTGAACTTTAACAGGCAGGGAGACTATTTTAGTAGGTACTGCGTTTACCGTTATTCTTTTCGGTTCGATGTCGTATAAACTTAAACCGGAGGGAAGTTTCAGATCCTCTTCATCAATAGCAAATTCGTTTTTGCCTTTCTTTAAATCCCGAAGGTTAAGAGAAACTACAAGATCTCCCGGATCCAGAAGCCGGAAAGCCTGATCTGAACCTTCTAGCGTAACAGCCGCTTTAGATGGAACCTGCTGAGCAAGAGAGAAGCCCGTAGTCAGGTTTCTGAATTCAATCGGCACAGTGTAGCTTCTGAATACTCTGTCTGAGTGATAGGCCAGAAAGATCCAGGCGATCACAGCTATTAACAATGAGGCAGCCGCTGTTAGTATATTCCGTCTGTTCCACCATTTAACCTCATTATCCTTTGTCACCGGATAATTCTTATGATAAAATTCTTCGAGTCTGTGTTTTAATTCTACAGTCGATTTCAGGATTTTCAGCTGGCTGTTTTCTGCAATACTTATAGTGCCTCTTTCCTCCGATACAATTATTGTAAGAGCATCGCAGTGTTCAGATAACCCAAGTCCGGCCGCGTGTCTGGTACTTCCCTGGCCTAACGCTTCTATATTTATTGAGAGGGGTAGGTGAGCCCCAAACCTTGAAATCTTATTTCCTTCAATAATTATTGCCCCGTCATGTCCTGGAGAACTTGTACTAAAAATGCTGTACAGCAGAGGCGAACTTATCTTTCCTTCAAGGGGAATGCCTCCGTTAAGATGCCTTTCACAAGGTTCTTTTCCCCGAATTGTTATCAGTGCCCCGGTTCTTTTTTCTGACATTTTACCTACTGCTTCTGTAAGAATATCAACTGATTGAGCATAGGTAGATAGCCTGGGTTTTCTCCTGAAGTTTGTCCAGAACCAGGCAAGGTCAATCATACGGCGGATGTCTGACTGGAATACTATTATCGCGGCAATAAGGATTACTACAATCAGAGTCTGGATGAGTATCTCTGTAAGGTAAAGTTGAAAAAATCTGGCAAGCAGGTAAATGACTGCAAATACAGAGATCGCGGCCACAAGTCTCCGCGAGGCGCTTCTTCTCAGCCAGTTGATAAAAATGAACAGGAAGGCTGACACGATCAGGATATCGAGAATATCAACTATCCTTATATTTCTGCTGAACTCTGAAATCCAATCCATCTTATTTAATTAGTTTTTTTGTCAAAGTAATCCTGATGTCCATCCGCTTAATCAGCTGTTTATCCGATAGATAATATATTGCGGTCATGCTTCAGGTATATTGAATATGAAAGCAGAATTATTTTCCTGAAAGTCAGTTTCAAAGTTAATAGTTTTGAGCATCTTTATGTAACCGTGCTTGAATTGTTTTAGTTTATTGATAATATTTATTTAGAACAGGAATATATTTTATAACTTAACATTTCACAAATGGACCTTTCCAGATTAAATATTCCTGCTGTGGGATTCCTCATTCTTTTACTGAGTTTCTCTAACCTCTATTCACAGAATGCAGGCTCTCTTCGCGGATTTGTTACAGATTCTACTACAGGTGAACCGCTTCCGTACTGCAATATCCTCCTAAAGGAAACAAATTCCGGCGCCGCAACTGATCAGAGGGGATATTTTTTTATTCCTTCGTTAAAAGCAGGCCGATATACGCTTGTTGTATCATATATTGGTTACAGGAGCGAGGTATATGATATCAAAATTATCAATAATGCAATGGCGTATGTAAATGTAAGGCTTCTCCCCGCAGCAGTTGCTCTTCCACAGCTTGAAAAGATAGGTGAGAAGTATGATGCGGGCGGCAATACCAATGTTAGTTTAAACCGGATATATACCAGGGAGCTTGAAACTATTCCAGCAGGTGTGGAAACAGATCTTATACGGTCGCTTAAATTATTGCCCGGCGTGAATTCTACGGGCGATGTTACGGCTAGATATAATGTAAGAGGGGGTGCGTCAGACCAGAATCTCGTGCTGTTGAACGGAATCCCGGTATATAGTCCTTTCCATGCTCTGGGACTTTTCAGTGTGGTCGATCCTGATATGATCAGCGTTGCTGAATTTTATAAAACTGCCTTTCCTGTGGAATACAGAGGGCGGCTGTCTTCATTGCTGAAAATTACGGGTAAGGATGGAAATAAAAATCGTTTTGCGGGAATAGCAAGCGGTAGTTTCCTGTCGGGTAAAGTATTGGTTGAAGGCCCTGTTCCCGATGGCTCCTTCATGCTCTCGGGAAGAAAAAGTTATTCTAATAAAATTCTCGGTAAGTTCTTGAATAATAAAAATGTCCCGGTTGATTTTTATGACCTGTCATTTAATATAAATTATTCAAACCCTGAGTTCCTTGAAGATTCCAAATTTACTTTTACATCCTTCGTAAGCTCTGATAACCTCGATAACCCCGATCCTCTGCAGGAGGATTTTAGCTGGAAGAACCAGCTTTTTGGAATTACGTATTTTCAATGGGTTACCGGTAGCCCGCTTTTCTATCAGGTCAATTTGTTTTCAAGTTATTTCAGTGGGGAAGTGATACCTAACTTTAGCCGGACAAGAGCCAAAAGCAATGAAATAAACGACGTTACTGTAAGGGCTGGTTTTACGTATATCTTTAGTAATAATGATGAACTCTCCGGAGGGACGGAATTTGCTACCATCAGGTCGGGACTAAAACTCGAAAATGTCAGAAAAGCTTATACCGAAATCAGTAGTCAGGGTACTAATGTAAGTTTTTATGCGAATTATAAACTTGGTAATATTGATAATCTGATGGCAGAAGGAGGTTCACGTTTTAATTTTACAAGGTTCGCTAATGGAACTGCGGGTGATTTTTCTTTCGAACCACGGTTAAGTTTTACATATAAGATATCCCCCTGGCTTTCTCTTAAAGGCGCCTGGGGTATTTATCAGCAGGAGCTGACGACAATTTCAGATGAGAATGCTGTAATCTCTGTATTTGAACCATGGATTATCACCCCGTCATACCTTAAGCCTGCCGCTGCAATCCACTACGTAACTGGTTTTAATATTTCTCCCTTCGATATGCTCTCTTTTGATATCGAAGGCTACTATAAGCTCATACACAACCTTAAGTCGGTTAATGAAAGGAAATATTTCGCGGATGATCCCGACCTGGTTTCGGGAAGCGGGGAGTCATACGGACTCGAGGTTCTTTCGGTATTTAAACAGCAGCCATTTTCATTGAATATTGC
This sequence comes from uncultured Bacteroidota bacterium, assembly GCA_963771705.1. GTDB lineage: Bacteria > Bacteroidota > Ignavibacteria > Ignavibacteriales > Ignavibacteriaceae > DATFVA01. The sequence goes on along the minus strand of CAVYUP010000006.1, from coordinate 339,322 downwards.
ATATTCCTTAAGCTGGGCTTTCAAAGAAATTTATGGTTTGAAGTATCAGCCCCGCTACGATTCCAGGCATAATATTAGTGTTCTTTTTGAATATAGCTTTGGTTCGGGATGGAGCGCCAGTGCTGCCTGGTATTACAATTCAGGACTCCCTTATACCCAGGTAATCGGGTTCTATAATAAACTCTATTTTAATGATCTTGGTAATAGGGATTTTTACTTCACACCTTATACAATCCTTGCATCAAAAAATCTGGGAAGACTGCCGGATTATCACAGGCTGGATTTGAGCGTATCTAAAGAATTTGATATCGGTTCCTTCAGGTTCCGTGCTGATGTAAGTGTCATTAACGTATACGATAGAAAAAATCTGTTTTATTATGATAGAACTACCGGAGAACGTGTTAATATGCTGCCATTCCTTCCAACCGCTTCACTAAGGGTTGAGATATGAAAAAAGTATTTTTTAGTCTGCTTATATTTTTTCTGCTTGTAATAAACTTTTCCTGTGAGGAAAACTTCAGTCCTAAAGCCGGCTTCGTTCAGCAATACGCCTTGTTCTGTATTGTAAACGGCGATACATCCTATCAATATGCTTTTATTGAAAGAAGCTATAATGTGGAGGGGCTCAACCCATCTTTATATAACGAAGATACTTTCATTAAAGACGCTGAGGTAAAAATAAAATATAACGACAATAACTATTCATTAAATGATTCCTCTTCAGTTATAAATGATAATGAAATGAATTATTATTATACGGATAGTCTTATGCCTGCTCCGGGTAAGCTGATGGAGCTCAGTGCGGAGCTCCCGGATGGAAGTTTACTTACCGGAAGTACCATTACTCCCAAATCAAATAACCTTACGTTTCAGTATGAAAATATCAATAGCGATACATACATAGAACAGAAGGATGAAGGCTTGTTCTTTATCTGGCATCTTTCCGGGGAAGATACTGTCGGCATTCTTTACCTTCCTGTCCTGAAGATCAATTACTATAAGCTCGAAAGTGGACAGAGTATTCTTCATCACAAGGAGGTTCCTGTAAGCTATTTCCGAAATGGAAATAATTACCTTCCTAATCTGCCGGTAGTAACCTCCGGTAACACCTTAAGTTATGAAATGGAAGCCGTAAACCGGGCGATGGATGAAATTTCAGAAGGGGATCCCGATAAATCTAATTATTCAGTAATTGATGCCAATTTTGAATTATTGCTGCTTGATAATAATTTGGCTCCTTATTATACTACAATCCAGACTTTCTTAGATAGTTATACAGTTATTCTTGATCAGCAGGATTATTCAAATATAAATGGAGGATATGGTGTTTTTGGTTCATTTTTCAGACGTGTCCTTCATCTTTCATTTAGTAGTGATTATGTTTTAAGTTTCGGCTACCGGCTGACAGAATGAATTAAATTATGGAACTTATTTCTCCCGATCCTGTCAAACCTGTTGAGATGTTAAATTTATAAGGAGAGTATGATGAAAACAGTGATGATTCTATTTGTAATTTTTCTGGTTACTCTTTCTTTTCCCGCATGCGAAAAAGCGAATAACCCGGTTACACCTGCCTCCATTGATAAAACCGACCAGGCGTATTATGGTACGTTTCAGGTTACTTACAAAGATTATAAGAATGCCTCCAAAACAGTCTCGGTTTCGGGGAATATCAGCTTTAATTTTAACTCTGATAATACTTATTCTTACAATGCTGCAGTAGATAGTTCAGCAAACAGTCAAGTGTCTGCGGCTTTGCATGATCAGGGTGCTTACAAGATTAGAGGGAACACAATAGAAATGTCTGACAATGCAGCTAAATTAATGAACCTGGCCTGGCAGCCCAGTCTGTACTTGTCCGGAACCTATTCGTATCGAAGCGGCGACAGCCAGATTACAATTGAAGGCTCAGGTGATTATGGAAGCGTCCGTATCGTATTGAATAACCAATAAAATTTTCTGATTTATATCTTTTCGGGACTGCCTAAAAGCAGTCCCTTTTTTGTTTAACTTTTCAACAAGTATGACAATTTGTCATACTCCTTTTTTATAACGGTTTTATACTGGGGAAATAGAGTATTTGACTCGGAGGTGGACTCATAATGAGACACCCTCATAATATCGAAATAACGCTATTTTCAGCTATTGAAAAATTCTACGTATGACAAAATGGCAGTGTGTTAATTTGAGATTGTATAAGCAGGCCCCGCCTTACAGCGGCTAAGTTTCAGAGCCCCCTGCCCGCAATTAGTTAGTCCAGCTGTCCCAATTTTCCCAATCATTTTTATCCCGGAACATATTTCCAGTTTAACCTTCCATTAAATCCTGATCCTTTTAAAATTGTGAAATTTTACGCAGCACTTTCCTTAGGGTGATTAATATGACAGCTTATGAAAAAGGAAAATTGCAAATTCAAAAAGCAATACGATGTAACATGTTTAATAAGTAGAGGTGATAAAATGAAAAATTTAATTAAGGGAGCTGTTCTTTTATTATTAACAATCTCATTCGCAGCCTGCCAGCAGGCTACCGATCCTGTATCGCCGGTTTCAATGGATAAAAGCAACGTCGATATGTTAACTCAGACAGGGTCGGGGACCTTTCAGATAACGTTCACTGATGCAAGGGCTTCGGTTAAGTCGAAAAGCATAGCCGGTACAATATCTTTTGAATTTGACAACACAGCCTCACGGTACAAATATGATGGCCGTATAAATTCAGAATCAGATTCACGTTCCGGAATTTTTGTGAATACCGGTACTTTTGAGCGAAAAGGGGATTTCATCAATCTCGTTGATGACCCTGAAATTAATTCGATTACGAATTCTCAAACCCTCGGTCTGAATGGGGATTTTCATTATACCGTTCGCGGCACCCAGACAATTATTGAAGGAGATACAAATCAGGGACATCTGAAGATAATATTAGATTAAAAATGTCAATAGTTAATATTTACAACAAGCCCGCTATTAGCGGGCTTTTTGTTAATAAAGCTTCAAAAACAGATCCTCAATAATTCCGTTCTTAGCTAAAGATTTCTTATTTTTGAGGACAACAATTATCAGTACTATGTACTGATTAAGAAAATGTTCTCAGAAAAAATGGAGATTCCTTTATGTCACGTAAAAACGTCCTGATCATGGGCGCCGCAGGGCGCGATTTTCACAATTTTAATGTCTACTTCCGCGATAATAATGATTATAATGTAGTTGCCTTCACAGCAACACAAATACCTAATATTGAGGGAAGAACTTACCCGAAAGAACTTGCTGGTAAGCTTTATCCTGATGGTATCCGGATTTATGAAGAATCCAAACTGGTTGACCTCATAAAAAAACTGAAAGTTGATGAAGTTGTTTTTTCATATTCAGACATACCTTTTAATTATGTAATGACGAAAGCTTCAATTGTAAATGCCGCCGGATGTTCTTTCCGCTTAATGGGCGCGGCCGAGACAGAAGTTAAAAGCACAAAACCTTTAATTGCTGTTCTGGCTGTAAGAACCGGTTCAGGTAAATCACAAACATCCAGAAGAATAGCTGAACTCCTTCGTAACGCTGGAAAAAAGGTAGTTTCAATTCGTCATCCCATGCCTTACGGTGATCTTGTAAAACAGAAAGTTCAGAGATTCGGAACTATTGAAGATCTTAAGAAACACGAATGTACAATTGAAGAAATTGAGGAATATGAACCGCATATAGCAAACGGCGGAGTTATCTACGCAGGTGTTGATTATGAAGCAATACTTCGTGAAGCTGAAAAAGAAGCTGATATAATCCTTTGGGATGGCGGCAATAATGATATGTCATTCTATAAAGCCGACCTTACTTTTACAGTCGTTGATCCTCATAGACCCGGCCATGAAGTTAATTACTATCCGGGAAATACAAGTCTCAGACTTGCTGATGTTGCTATCATAAATAAAGTTGATACAGCAGATCCAGGCAATGTTGAAATTGTAAGGGAAAACATTAAAAACATTAATCCAAATGCGAAGATAATTGAAGCTTCATCGCCGGTTACAGCAGCAGATCCGGATTTGATCAAAGGTAAGAGAGTTCTTGTGGTTGAAGATGGTCCTACATTAACTCACGGCGAGATGAAATACGGAGCCGGTACTATAGCAGCCCGCCAGAATGGAGCCGCAGAGATTGTTGATCCAAGACCGTTTACTGTTAAATCAATTACAGCTACGTATAAGAAATATCCGAATATAGGTGTTCTTCTTCCGGCAATGGGTTATGGAGATGCGCAGGTTAAAGATCTGGAAGAAACTATAAATAAGACCGATTGTGAATCTGTAATTATTGGAACCCCGATCGACCTCGGAAGACTGCTTAAAATAAATAAGCCTTCCACAAGGGTTGTTTATGAATTGGGTGATCAGGCAACTGAAGAAGTCAGGAAGGTGCTTAAAGAAAAAGGAATGCTGTAAATCTTCTTTAACTCACTTATGATTATGAACCCGTATAATTAAATTATACGGGTTTCTTTTTTAAAGACAGCCTATAACTCGGAAAGATCGATGCTTGCAACATCATCATAGGTTATTGAACAGAGATCCTCGGTATCGGGATTGTAGAGAGTAAGGATCCTTTCCTCCTGGTTGCTTATGGCTTTGTAAAGAATATTTCTCACCATCCGTGCGTTTCCAAAATTGTTATCCTTCTTCCTGTAAAACTCCGTAAAGATGTCCAGTAATAACTGCCATGCGCCTTCATCCGGCTTATACCCGTTCCTGCCTGTTATAACCAGGGCTATTTCAAGCAGCTGCCGGGGAGTGTAGTCTTCAAAATTATAGTAGTTTGTAAATCTCGATTTAAGTCCGGGATTTGATTCAATGAACTCTTTCATCTCATTTGTATAGCCAGCAACTATTATTACAAATTTTCCCGCATAATCTTCCATCCTTTTTATAAGCGTATCGATTGCCTCAAGACCGAAATCGTTAGTCCCGCGTGCAAGTGAATATGCCTCATCTATAAAAAGCGTTCCTCCCAGGGCCCTCTGAATTACAGCTTCTGTTTTTATTGCAGTCTGACCCTGGTAACCTGCTACCAGACCGGCCCGGTCTACTTCAATAAGATGCCCCTTTTCAATTATGCCCATCTCTTTATAGATCTTACTCAGCAGCCTGGCAATGGTAGTCTTTCCTGTCCCGGGACTCCCCATAAATACTGAATGAAGATTTCTGGGAATAACCTTTAGTCCCTTTTCCTCTCTCAACTTTGAAACCTTCAGACTGCTTACAAGCCTGCGCACAGAATTCTTTACTGATTCAAGTCCCGCAAGTTCTGAAAGTTCTTCAAGATAACCCTCAAGAAGCTTTGAATCCCCCTGAATCCTGGGAGCGCTCTTGCGGCTTATCCCCTCTGTTACTACTCCAATATCTTCTATTGAGATTTCTTTTAGTTTTAAGTCAGTCCTTTCTTCCAGGGGAAGATCAGCCATTCTCAGGAGGTGATTTTTCAATACGGCGTCTACCAGGTCTCTTACTAAACGGCCATTTCCGAAATTTTCATCCCTCTCTCTGAATATTTTATTGTAGTATTTCAGCAGCTGCTCAGATGCTTCCTTCGTAATAATATGACCTTTCTGGTTAAGCAGCTCCAGGGTTATTGCAAGCAGCTCTTCCGGAGAGAAGTCATCAAAAAATATTTTCTTTGTGAACCTTGACTGCAGTCCAGGATTACTTTCGAGGAAAGAATTCATCTGGTCCGTATAGCCGGCGGCTATAACCAGAAATTTTCCCCGGTCATCCTCCATCCTTTTCAGCAGGGTTTCTATGGCTTCATTCCCGAAGTCATTTACAGGAGCGGAACTCTTTCTGTTTAATGTATAAGCTTCGTCAATAAATAATGTCCCGCCAGTCGCTTTATTTATCATTTCTGCTGTTTTTTGCGCGGTCTGTCCCACATAAACTCCAACCAAACCCTGCCGGTCCGTTTCAATGAGATGTCCCTTCGGAAGTATCCCGAGTGCGCAGTAAATCTGGCTGAAAAGTCGGGCTACAGTTGTTTTGCCCGTTCCGGGATTACCGAGAAATACAAAATGCGACTGAAATTTATTCCCCGGATTTTCTCCCTGTTCTATAAAGTACTTTGCGAGCTTTACCAGCTCGTTGATTTCTTTCTTCACAGAATCGAGTCCGGTCAGCTTGTTTAGCTCTTCGAGCGATTTGCTGAGTAATTCCTCATCAACATCAGGAATATAGGCCTTGGTTTTTTTATCTGCTAAAACAGATGCAGCATCCTCCCTGTAGATAGTCGACATTGCCTCCCGCGTTCTGCGGTGTGCGGGAATTTTCAGATATCTTTTCCCGAGCTGTATTTTTATTTCATTGAAATAATTTTTTACCAGTCTTGCGTTTCCAAATGTTTCATCACGTTTTCTGTATAGCTCAACGAATTCTTTTTTTATCAGATCTTCTGCTTCTTTGGTGACAATAAATTCCTCGCTTTCGGCTGCTGTCTTAAATACTGAAGTCATTTCATCGGGATTTAGATCTTCGAAGTTGAATATATGATTGAACCTCGATTTAATGCCGGGGTTTGAATTTAAAAAATCGTTCATTCCTTTAGGATAGCCTGAGGCTATTACAGCAAAGTCTGCCGTTTGATCATCCATTCTCTTCAGAAGAACTTCAACAGCTTCTTTTCCAAAGTCCTCTTTCTCTTCCCTTATTAACGTGTGTATATCCTCAATAAATAATATTCCTCCCCGGGCTTTTTCTATTACCTGGAGAGTTTTCTGAGCAGTTTCACCAACGTACTGCCCAACAAGGTCAGCCCGGTCTGCCTCAATCAAATGACCGGAGGAAAGTATGTCCATTCTTTTTAGGATCTTACCCAGCTGCCGTGCAATGAAGGTTTTCCCTGTGCCCGGGTTTCCGGAGAAAATACAGTTTATGGAGAACTGACCGGTGTTGTTTAGTCCCGATTTTTTTCTTTCATTTATGAAATCGAGGTAGTCAATAAAATCCTTCAGTGATGTCTTTACTTCTTTTATACCTTCCAGTTTTTTTATCTCACCAAAAAGGCTTTCTACTGTCTCTGACTTTCCTGAATGAGGTGCGAATTTATAGAAGTCTTCAGACCGTAAGGTAATTTTTATATCAGATGTGCTTCCTCCCTCGGAATCAATTTCATCTTTCTCAAAATTTATCATCTGTGTACTGTCAATCAGGAAGTATCTGGTGCATATTCTTTTTTCTTCCAGGTAAACGTCAACCTGTCCCTGACCTTTGGTCCAGAATCCATCTGAATTAGTCCCCCAGTTTTGAACGAACTCAACAGTTTTCCATTCCTTCTCCAGACTTAGAATAAATCTGTTTCTGCCCACTTCAATATCATTAAGGTACCATACTGCCATCCCATCTATATCGATTGTCCGCTTTTTATAGAAGGGATTTATGATTACAACCTCTACAGCTATGTACTTTATATTTTCTTCATTGAATTGCAGAAGGTAGATCCTTTTCCCATTATGCAGCTGATCTAAAAAGTTGTAAGTTTTTGCAGTATATACCTTGTAAATCGTCTCCGGATACACTACTGATTCTGTAAGACCCTTTAATTCCCTGGTTTCCACGGGATTTATAATCTTACCTTCAGAATTGCTCTTTAACAATTTTTCATAAATTTGTCTGAAATCTGTATCATCAGAATATGAATTTCTGACCGAGTCAGCCCTTGCTAGGGCATCTTTTAGTCTGAACATATGAAATAAAGAATCGAGCTCTATAAACAGGGCTTTCCTTTTGGTTTCCTTTAGCTCTCCTGATTGCTGCACCTGCCGGGCGGCAAAAAGTGAAAACCAGTATTCTTTATAACGAAAGGCCTCTTCTGCAGTATCGAGTAAATGTTTGTCCCCCTTATCGGCCTTCCGGTTTTCCTCAGCCAGATGGATCAGGGAGAGGAGATAGGCAAAAGAACCTTCGAGTTCGGGGTTTAACTTTAATTCATTCTGAAGGATACTGATTGCTTCATCAAACTTTTCTTCTGCTGCTAATACCCTTGCCTTGCTCTTTACTGCAAGTCCCGGCAAAGGGGTTTGATTTTTTATAACATAATTAAGATCCGATAAGGCTCCGTCAAAAAGGCTCATCCTTGTTAAAAGGTAGCCGCGGTACGTTCTTGCAGATATATCGTTAGATGAGAGTCTTACAGCCAGGTTTGCAAGTTCGAGTGCATCAGCTGAGTTCCCGTTCTCCATAAGTGCCCATGCAAGGCATATAGAGGACTTGTAATCTTCCGGAAATTCTTCATATACTCTTTTTGCAGAGGTAAGTGCCATCCGGTAGCGTCCCTGTTCAAGGTGTGCAAACGTTTCGTCAATAAGTTCTGTGTATTCCTCGGCGGTCAATCGTGTGTCTCCGTTTTAACTATCATTTATACAGGGAAGAAATATAACAAAATATAGGCTCCTCTAAGAGGAAAATTTTCAGAAGCAGCCTGTAAGGCAACTATTCCTTATTATCAGTTTCCTTCTGAGTCTTTGAACACTACCCCTTTAATCATTATCGTGTCGTTGCGGGATTTATTTATTATCTATCGAAATAACTTTTAAGAAATAATTTCCCCGAGTAAAAAGTGCGGTGACTGATAATTTAGAATATCTTCTCTACTGCCTACTTAAGTTTATTTTCAATCTCGTTCAGCTGTTCTGAATATGCCTGAAACACCTCCTCTACACCCTGCGTCGGTGCGGTGTCCGCGGTCTGTACAGATGAGGTGAGAGAAGCCAGTGCTCCGTCTATTTTTGAAAGTCTCGACTTAATTTCCTTCAAAGAATCAGTTTCTGATTTGCTTATCCCGCTCTCAGCTTTAAGTTTTTTATCGACCTGTCTGTATAGTTCAGTCGTTCTGTTAAGTACCGAATCAAGCTTTAGAGCAAATTGAAGCTGCTCGTTAAAATCCGCCTGAGAAGTTTTCACCCGGGGATCCTTCCGCACCTCTAACGGCTGGGAATATTCACTGCCTCCTGCTCTCAGGATAATCCTGTATGTACCGGGAATTATCAGCGGTCCTTCCGGATGAACGGGGGTTCCTTTATCCCATACGGCCGCAATTGAGTAACCATAATGAAGAGCTTCGGGACGCGGGTACCTCAAGTCCCATGTGTATCTGTGTAACCCTTTACCCGCTGGCAGCATCTTTTTCTTACCTAGCCAGCGTATGTCGAAATACCTGCTTGTTGACAGGCTCTCGGGTGGTTCATAACTATTAAAAGTCCTTACCAGGTTATCGTTCGAATCATATATAGATATCTGCACAGAGTCTGCGTCACTTTTCAGCCAGTAATCAATAATTGCACCGTAGGGCGGGTTCTCTCCCAGAGGTGTCGACGGCGGCCAGGGAGTATCATGACTCTCGCTGCTCCTTATTCTATAAGTTTCAGAGGGCTTAAACAGGTATACATTTCGGGTGGTAATATTATCATTAAGCTGCCTTAAAGGATTAAGATCATCAAGTATCCAGATCGCCCGGCCCTGGGTCGCGGCTATAAGATCGTTCTGATGAACAAGAAGATCACTTATCAGCGTGGTCGGAAAGTTCAATGCGAGGCTCTGCCAGTTTCTTCCGTCATTAAAGGAAACAAATACATTTCTGTTTGTTCCCGCAAACAGGAGTCCCTGTTTCTTAAGATCTGTTCTGATGACAGTAGTATACTCATCTCCGGGGAGACCATTGGTTATTTTTTCCCAGCTCTTTCCATCGTCTGTTGTCTTCAGCAGCAGTGGTCTAAACTGGTCCAGCCTGTGAAGGTTCACCGCAGCGTAGGCCGTATGGACTGAGAAAGGTGAAGGGCTGATGGCATCTATCAGTCCCCATACAGGAACTTCAGGAGGAGTAACATTCTTCCACGTACTTCCTCCATCGGTGGTTAATTGGATCAGTCCGTCATCTGTTCCTACCCATATCACGTTTTCTGCAATAGGGGAGGGGGCTATGTCCCAGATTACTCCGTAACCGCATATTGCTGCCTCACTCAGATCAGGTTTCTCACAGTTTGAAGAATCGCTTGCTTTACGGCTGAGATCAGGACTTACAATATCCCACTGGTTTCCATCATCAGTTGATTTGAATAAGTATTGCGCACCAAAATATAAAGCATTGTTTCCAACAGGGGAGAAAGCGATCGGGGTAATCCATGAATACCTGTATTTGACGGTATTGGGTTTTGCTGCATAGCTTCCATGCGGCCACGGGGATACATTTATCGACTGCCTCGTTATCTCGTCAAAACGATGAAGGGATCCTCCCAGTCCGCTTCCAAAAACCACATCCGGGTTGCCGGGTTTTGGTATATCCATGTCCCTTTCATCAGCACCCACCGGATGCCAGTCTCTCAACTCGATAACGCCATAGGGACCTCTGCTTGCGATTTCAACCGTACCGTTATCCTGCTGGGCGCTGTAAATTCTGTATGGAAATCGTTCATCGGCAGCAAGGTGATAAAACTGTCCCGTTGGCTGGTTGTACCAGCTTGACCACGATTTCCCTCCATTAACGGTAACTACAGTTCCCTGGTCAGAGGCTGTTATCATATGCGAAGTGTCAGAAGGATTTATCCAGAGATAATGATAATCATCTCCTCCAGGTGAGCCCTTAAATATTTTGAAAGATTTTCCTCCGTTTCTGGATATCCTGATTGATCGGTCCATTACATATACAATGTTAGGATCGCCCGGAGCCAGTGTCAGCCGGCTGAAATATGAATTCGCTAATGACCCGTCCTTATTGACCTGCCTCCAGCTTACTCCGCCGTCATCGGACCGGTATAATCCTTTTTTATTACCCGGGGCATCAATAGTGGCATAAACTATATTCCCGCCTGCCGTGGCCAGTCCTATTCTTCCAAGCGGAACATCTTTAAGGCTATCTATTACAATCTTTTTCCAGCTGTCTCCTCCATCTGTGCTCTTATAAATACCTGATTCTAAGCCCTGCTGAGGAAGATAATAATCAAGCCATGGAGACATTCTCATCTGCCAGAGTGCTGCATACATTATCGCAGGTTTTTGAGTGTCAGAAACAAGATCTACTGCCCCGGTAGAATCATTCACAAAAAGGGTTAACTTCCAGTTCTCACCTCCATCAGTCGATTTGTAAATACCCCTGTGCTTCGATGATCCAAAAACATGACCTAAAGCAGCCGTCACTACCGTATTGGGATTTTCGGGATCAACAAGAATTTTTCCGATGTACCCGGTTTCTTTGAGTCCGGTATTTTTCCATGTCTGCCCTCCGTCCGTGCTCTTATAAACTCCGTCCCCTTCAAGGATATCATATCTCCAGGCTACCTGTCCGGTTCCCGCATAAATAATATCAGGATCCGAAGGTGCAATTGTGAGGGCTCCTATTGCGGAGGAACCTTCATGCTGCATTATTCCCTCCCACGTTCTCCCCGCATCTGAAGTTTTCCAGATGCCGCCTCCTGCGCTCCCGAAATAATATGTATCAGGCTCCTTGGCTATTCCTTCACATACCGTACCCCAGCCGGCTCTGTAGGGTCCAACTAAACGCCACTGTAATCCGGTAAAAGATTCAAGGGGCATTGATTGAGGGAGAAGAGTTAGAGGAAATAAGGAGAATATCAGAAGTAAAGAAAACAAACGAATATTTTTTTGCATAGCCGCTACTAGTATGATAAAACCTGAACATTCTGAATATACAATAAATTGTTAATACGCTAAAATATCCTGATCAAACAGCTTAATGGGGGCGGAGGATTTTACCACAACCCCTCACAGAAACCTTAATCCTGAAGAGAAACAAATACTAAATAATTATTTCAAACCTGCAGTCTTTTATCTCTGCAAATTCTCCTTCCGGAGCCTCGGTCGATTTAAATTTTCCGCTATATTCTCCAGTTAAGTGCAGAACTCCGTCAACATATTTAACATCTGTAATATTAAGTTTCATAGATACGGAGCTTATCTTCCATATCGATTTGTTCTGTCCATTTGAAACACTATAAAAAGGTGGCTCGTAATTCTCCTTCTCATCTAACTTGAATGAAAGTTCCTTACCAGATTCAGCTGAATTATTTCTCGTGGTGATTTCTATTCCTGGTCCTGCTGAAGTTTCAGCGTCAGGCTTAGAGGATAATTCTTTAAGTCCAATTGTAAGTGTAATACTTTGCTGAATTTCTGCATCGTTTTGTTCTGCTTCAATACTCAGAAGTATTCCGTTTTCTTTTTGAATTGTAACTGAATTAATCGGAAGAGCAATTTTCTCTCCGTTAAATACCAGGCTGATGGTTCCGTTGTTGTTTTGTTGAGAAAACAGAGCAGGTGCCAGGCAGAGAACAAGCAAAAATAGTTTTTTCATATTTCACCCTATTGTTTAATATTTACTAAAAGGGAGGTCTCATATCAGATGAAAAATTAATCTATCTACACTAATGAATTGTCATAAAATTGTAAAAATGAGGCCAAAAAAAACCCGATGACGGGGGTGTCATCGGGCAGGATTCTTTACCATCACGAGGCAGGGGTAAACCTCTGTGAACGAACCCGTTCAAACATATCCTTTTTTAAATTAAAATCAAACGCAGTCCAAATAAATTGATAAAAAAAGGACGGAGAATAGCTCTCCGCCCCGTTTTTATGCGTTTTTTTTAATACATTCCGCCCATATCGCCCATTCCGCCGCCAGGCATTGGAGGCATCGGAGCTTCTTTTTCTTTCTTTTCATAAACAACTGCTTCAGTTGTAATGAGCAGAGAAGCTACAGATGCAGCATTCTCAAGAGCGGTTCTTGTAACCTTGGTTGGATCGATAACGCCTGATTTAATAAGGTTTTCATAGATTTCAGTCGCGGCATTGAAGCCGTAATCATCTTTTCCTTCTTTAACCTTCTGAAGAACAACAGAACCTTCGATTCCAGCGTTGTTAACAATCTGTCTTAATGGTTCTTCCAGGGCTTTCTGGATTATCTTGATACCGGTTGACTGATCGAGGTTTTCGCCTTTAACTTTGTCAAGCTGACTAATAGCTCTAACGAAAGCAACGCCACCGCCGGAAACTATACCTTCTTCAACTGCAGCACGGGTGGCATGAAGTGCATCCTCAACACGCGCTTTTTTCTCTTTCATTTCAACTTCAGTTGAAGCACCTATCTTAAGAACCGCAACACCGCCGGAAAGTTTTGCAAGTCTTTCCTGAAGTTTTTCTCTGTCATAATCAGATGTGGTTTTGTCGATCTGGGCTTTAATTTCATTAATTCTTTTCTTTATATCATCTGTTTTTCCTGAACCTTCAACTATAGTAGTATTATCTTTGTCGATATTTACTTTCTTAGCCTGTCCGAGGTAGGAAATAGTTGCATTCTCTAATTTGAATCCTCTCTCTTCTGAGATTACAGTACCGCCGGTCAGAACAGCGATATCTTCCAGCATTGCCTTTCTTCTGTCGCCGAAGCCTGGAGCTTTAACAGCAGCTACCTTTAAGGTTCCGCGTATCTTGTTAACAACCAGGGTTGCAAGAGCTTCGCCTTCGAGGTCTTCAGCAATAATTAAGAGAGATTTTCCCTGCTGAGCAATCTTTTCAAGGATAGGGAGCAGGTCTTTCATCGCTGAAATTTTCTTGTCGTGAATTAAGATATAAGGATCTTCCAGTGCAGCTTCCATCGACTCTGTATCTGTTACAAAATAAGGTGAAAGGTACCCGCGGTCAAACTGCATACCTTCAACAACATCAAGTGATGTTTCTGTTCCTTTTGCTTCTTCAACAGTAATAACACCGTCTTTACCGACCTTCTCCATTGCGTCAGCTATCAGATTTCCGATTGATTTGTCATTGTTTGCTGATATAGATCCAACCTGGGCAATTTCATTCCTTCCTTCAACGTCTTTGCTTATTGATTTCAGGTATTCAATTACCTTTTCAACAGCCAGATCGATTCCTCTTTTCAGATCCATCGGGTTTGCGCCGGCGGTTACGTTTTTCAAGCCTTCCCTGTAAATAGCCTGGGCTAATACAGTTGCGGTTGTTGTTCCGTCGCCTGCAACGTCACTGGTTTTTGATGCAACTTCGCGAACCATCTGGGCTCCCATATTTTCTACTGCATCTTCCAGCTCTATTTCTTTTGCTACTGATACACCATCCTTGGTTACTGTTGGTGCACCAAATTTTTTCTCAAGTACTACATTGCGTCCTTTTGGACCTAATGTTACTTTAACAGCATTAGCAAGTTTGTCAACACCTTTTTTAAGTTTAGAACGTGCTTCACTGTCAAATTCTATTAATTTAGAAGCCATATTATTTCCTCCGTTTGTATATTTTTCAAAAACTTATTTCCCAATAATTGCGAAGATGTCACTCTCACGCATAATTAAATATTCTTCGCCTTCAACGGTCACTTCCGTTCCGCTGTATTTACCGTAAAGAACTTTGTCGCCTTCTTTAACTTCCATTTTTATAGCTTTCCCGTCATCTGAAACTTTTCCCGGCCCAACGGCTACAACAGTTCCTTCAATCGGTTTTTCTTTTGCTGTATCCGGCAGAATGATCCCGCCCTTTGTCTTCTCTTCGGCCTCCATTGGTTTCACGATAACACGATCACCAAGGGGTTTTAAATTCATTTTAGCCATAATTGTCTCCTGTTATTTTTTTATGTTATTAGCACTCGTTAAAAGCGAGTGCTAATATAACACCGCCGGCCAATTTTGTCAAGGTGCAAAAGGGGGAAAATCTGTCCAAATTAGGCAAAAAAGCTAAATTTTAAAGTTTCTTAATATTTACTGCCGAAGTATGATTTATTATACACTTTTTCTATTTTTCAAATTATTTTCTCGGAAGAGTATGAGTAAAGCCCGACTGACATCTGATTTCGCGAACCTTACCCGGATAATAAAATCACTGGACAGGAAGGTGGTGATTGTATTTCTCACCGTAGCTGTTCTTCAGACTATCTCCTGGTACTATACTTCGAGATCATTTTTCAGGTATTATATTTTTCCGTCTTACCAGTTCGATCCCGATGTTTATCTGTATGAGTATCTTTACTGGTTCATGGGCGATTTCATCACTTTCTTCCTGCTTCCTGTTTTGATCATTAAGCTCTTCCTCAAAGAAAAACTCTCCGGCTTCGGACTTCAAATCGGTGACTTCAGGATAGGAATAAAGATTTCCCTGATATTTCTGCTGGTGATGCTGCCTGTTGTTTGGATTGCTTCTTCATATCCTGAATTCGTCAGAACCTATCCCCAGCTTGCTGAAACCCGTGATAACTGGAATACTTTTTTTATTTTTGAAACGGCTGCGCTGGTATACATGATAGCATGGGAATTTATCTGGCGCGGATTCATGCTTTTCGGATTAAAGGAAAAATTCGGATATTATGCAGTGTTCATACAAATGATTCCTTTTCTGATGCTTCATAACGGGAAACCTCCGGCTGAAACCTTCGGCGCCATTGCTGCGGGTATCGCGCTGGGAATCCTTGCCTGGAGAACAGGATCAGTATATTATTGCGTTATTACGCATGCAGTTGTTATGTTTGGAATTGATCTCATTACCACTCTCCGCTTCAGGGCGGGAGACTACGGTATTGGGATAAATTCGTTAATGAATATCTTTAAGTAAATTTTTAAGAAGGTAATGAAAATGAGATTCTCATTAAATGTTGATCATATAGCTACCCTGAGAAATGCAAGAGGGGAAGAACAGCCTGATCCTGTTACATTCGCACTGCTTGCCGAACAGGCAGGAGTTGACGGAATCGTAGTTCACCTTAGAGAGGATAGAAGGCATATTAACGAAAGAGATGTCAGGCTGCTGCGTGAGCTTGTAACAACCAGGCTGGATCTCGAAATGGCTGCTACAGAGGAGATAATCAAAATAGCCTGTGATGTCGGTCCCGAGCTTGCTACAATCGTCCCGGAAAAGAGGCAGGAACTTACTACAGAAGGGGGTATTAACGTTATCGATGATATCACCAGATTAAAAAATGCGATTAAGGAGCTGCATAAGTATGAGATTGAAGTCTCGCTTTTTATTGAGCCTGATATCAACCAGATTGATGCGGCTGCAGAGATTGATGCTGACTATATCGAGATCCATACCGGCATCTTCGCTAATGCCTTAAATGAAGAGGAACAATTTGACGAGCTTGAGAAAATAAGGTTAGCTGTGAAGCATGCTAAGAAACTTGGAATGGGTGTTAACGCAGGGCATGGATTAAACTATCAGAATATTAAGATCTTTAGAGAAATAAATGAGATAGACGAAGTCAGCATCGGGCATGCTGTAATTGCACGTGCTGTTTTTGTGGGACTCAATGAAGCAGTCAGGGAAATGAGATATCTGATCTCCGGTAAGTAAAAAAAAACCTCCCCGTAAGAGGCAGGGAG
This sequence comes from uncultured Bacteroidota bacterium, assembly GCA_963771705.1. Lineage (GTDB taxonomy): Bacteria > Bacteroidota > Ignavibacteria > Ignavibacteriales > Ignavibacteriaceae > DATFVA01. Next base: position 322,963 of record CAVYUP010000006.1, on the reverse strand, counting down.
GTTTTTAAGTTCTGTTTTTATTCTATTTAACCAGCAAGAATTTCTTTGTCTGAACAAAACTGCCATTCCTCAGTATGTAGAAATAAACTCCGCTTGCCAGATTGCTCCCGTTAAACGTTACACTGTATCTCCCCGCAGATTTATTCTCATTCACAATTGAGGCGACTTCTCTCCCGGTTATATCATATACCTTTAAAGTTACATTTCCACCTTCGGCAATATTATAGTTTATCATAGTTGAGGGATTAAAAGGGTTCGGATAATTCTGCTCAAGAGAATTTTCCAGAGGCATTCCGGCAGGTGAACTTACTCCCGTAATTACAACCCCGCCTGTAATGCTGAATGTGCTGTCGCTTAAAGCATAAATTGAACTATCTTCAATAGATGTAACTTTTATACGGTAATTATCTGAATTTAAAATCTCTAATGGAATTGTCCAGTTGTAATTTCCTGAATCATTTGTCCGGCTGGTAATCTCACGCACCTTCTGATTGCCTTTAAAGAGACTTATACTAACATCCCCATCAAAGTTTTTAGTCCATTTAATTTCCTGTGTATTGCCTGCCTGCCATTCTTCTCCTCCGTTTGGAGAAGTCAGGGTAATTCCTGGAATTAGCGATCCGTCATATTTTAATAATGTTCCTGTGTCCCCCCCGGCCCAACCAATACCTTCGTGCGAAAAGAAGATGGATCTGATATCTTCAGCTGTTCCCGGCGACTGGCTGCTCCAGGTGACACCTCCATCTCCGGTCGCAAGGATAATTCCGTTATTTCCTGAAGTCCATCCATTCATTTCATCAGTGAAATGAATTGAATTCAGATTCTCGCTGGTGCCGCTGGCCTGGCTGATCCATGTATTACCTCCATCGGTAGTGCTTTTTATGGAACCACTGCTGCCTGAAGCCCATCCAAGGAGAGAACTATAAAAATAGATGTCATTCCCGCCGATGCCGTCCTGTTCAATCCAGGTTTCACCCCCGTCAGTAGTTTTTACTGTATTTGTTCCGATACCCCAGCCGATGGATGCATCTACGAAGAAAATAGAATTAATATTTCCAGCATATTTTGAGGTCCATGTTCCGCCTCCGTCAGTGGTTTTATAAATTCCTTCACCGGAAGCAAATCCTGTAAGTACATCTGTAAAGAAAAGAGAATTCACACTGAAAGGGCTTCCTACAGCTTGAGTAGTCCAGGTAATCCCTCCATCAGTCGTGTGCCTTATATAATCGCTGTAGTTCGCAGTCCATCCGTTGTTTTTATCTATAAAGAAAAGACTTTTATAAGGCTCTCCAGATTCATAATCAAGGTAGACTGTAAGCCAGGTTTTTCCGCCATCTGTTGTTTTTAGAACAAGGCCGCTTCCCGTAACCCAGTCATTTCTGAATCCTGCCGCGTATCCCACATTGCTGTTAACAAATTGAAGTTTATAAATATCATCTGAGTTGTATGAACTTGTTCCGCTGAACTGCTGGACCCAGTCATCTCCGTTCGCAGAATAGAAGATCGATCCTCCGCCTCCTACGGCCCAGGATTTTCCTGAGGGTGTTACGGCAACAGAAAATAAATCATATTCTTCACTACCAAAATACTTATTGATCCATGTCTCACCGCCGTCTGTAGTCTGGTAGATAGTTCTGTAATATTCATTAGAACCGCCGACGGTCCAGCCATTGTCCGAATCCTTAAAGTATATTGATCTTAAGCCGCCCTGCCCATCTATTATTGACATTTTTCCAGGAGGCAGCGATCTTTTACCAAAATTCTGCAGATTCCAGGTTGAACCTCCGTCAGTAGTTTTAATAATTTTTCTTTCAAAACCTACGGCCCATCCCGTGGTTTCATTCACAAAAGCCGTAGAATATAACACGCCGTCAGTTCCGCTTGAGAGGGCCAGCCAGTTATTGCCCCCGTCTGTCGTTTTAAGAATCAACTCAGTCATAAAACCGTCACCGCCGACAGCATAACCTACTAAACTATTAACGAACTTTATATCAAAAATCTCAAGTGATGTTCCGCTGTTGAGAGAACTCCAATTCATGCCTCCGTTGTTTGTGAACAAGATAGTCCCATCCTCGCCGGCCGTCCATCCTGTATTCTGATCGATAAAATAAACTGAGTTTAATGTGCTGTGGGTACTGCTGATCTGGTCTGACCAGCTTGATCCGCCGTCAGAAGTAAATAATATTTTTCCATTTGCACCAACTATCCAGCCCGTAGAATTATCGATGAAATAAATGCTCTTTAAAGTGTACGAAGTGCCGCTTGCCTGTTGGTTCCAGGTTTCCCCGCTATCTGTTGTCCTGGCTATTATACCACCCGATCCTGCGATCCATCCGCTGTTATCATCAGCGAAGAATACTGATCTTAAATAATTTCCTTCAGGAAAAGGATTTTTATTTACCCATTGAGCATGTAAAGTAAGCTGTAAAATGAAAATAAAAATAGTAGCAAATATTTTGTTCATAGTTCCACTCAATTAGCTGGTTATAGGATTACTTAGTTCTGCCTGGCCATTGTTCCCTCGGACCGTTTATTAAGCTGTATTAATTTGATAAAATAAAATCTAAAGAGACACAGATCAGATTTTAACGATCGCAGATTGGACAGCTTTTCTATCTATTTGACTTAGTTTTTTGCACATGGGGAACCATTTTTCTTCAGTCCATATCAAAATGCCCAATAACCGGGCCATGATTAAACCTCAATAATAGAGACCTTCTTACCTAAAGTGATACAAACCTAATGTACACTGTTTAAGCTTAAATAATAATTGATTGGGGGACTGGTTTGATCCGGGAGAAAATTAAATGATTTTAACTTCAAAAAAAAATTATTAGACCACTTTTTTTGTGATCTTAACACTCGGGTCCTGAATCAGGGAAAATTATTCTGTTGGTTGTGGGGATGGATAAAGTATAAGAAAGAGGAGATTACAGTCATTTTTAGGGAAAAACTATCAAATATTGTAATTTTGGATAAATTATTTTAATCACTTAGGGGATTCTATGGAATCTGTAATTAACAAGTTTTTTTATCCCCGGTCGCTCTGCATTGTGGGTGCCTCCGGGAAGAAAGGAAATCTGGGCTACGAGTTAACGAGCTGTGTAAAAACATACGGCTATACCGGAAAGTTATTTTTAGTTAACCCCAAAACCGAAGAAATTCTTGGAACAAAATGTCATCCTTCAGTTCCGGATATAAAAGAAGATATTGATCTCGCTATAGTAATGGTACCAAAACAGTTTGTGGAAGAAACAATTCAGCAGCTGCTCGACAAAAAAGTTACTTCAATAATACTTATTACTGCCGGGTTCAAGGAAACAGGTAAAGAAGGCGCGAACAAGGAAGTACAGCTGGCTCAACTTGTTAAGTCGAACGGCGCCAGAATGGTTGGTCCTAATTGTATGGGAATTATAAATACCTTCGCCTCCGTAAAGCTTAATGCAACATTTGTCGCGGAAAGACCGGAGACCGGTACAATGGCGTTTCTCTCACAGAGCGGCGCAATTGGTGCTGCCGTTCTTAATTCATTACGGGAAACAGATATCCGGTTCGGTCATTTTATAAGCGTTGGAAATAAAGCCGATATGAGCGAGAACGATTTTCTGGATTACTGGCAGGAAGATGAAAATATTAACGTTATTACCCTGTACCTCGAGAGTTTTGCAGATGGTAAAAAGTTTATAAGAAAATTTATTGAAGGCAGGATTACAAAACCTGTTATCATTTTAAAGGGAGGCAGAACAGTGGGCGGTATGAAAGCTGCTTCCTCCCATACCGGAGCTCTCGGGAGCAGCGATAAGGTAGTGGATTCAGTACTGCGGCAGTTTAATCTCATCAGAACGGATGACCTTAACCAGTTGTTTAATACTGCCAAAGGATTTGAGAATTTCCCACTGCCGAACGGAAAACGGGTAGCCGTGATAACAAACGCGGGAGGACCTGCAATCCTCGCTGTTGATTCGATTGAGAGGAACGGGTTAAAGCTGGCAGAACTTACAGCAGCTACTAAAAATAAACTCAGAGAAATTGTCCATCCGGAAGGTAGCGTAAACAATCCTGTAGATCTTCTGCCGGGCGGTACCGCGGAAGGCTATCACGATTCGATAGAGCTGCTTTTAAGTGACGAAAATGTAGATGCCGTTATCTCGGTATTTGTTGAACCCATTATGGTGAAGGCTTTACCTGTAATCGAACACATAAACAGTATAAAATCTAAAAAGCCTCTTCTGCAGGCAGTAATGCCTCTGCCGGAGTTCTGGGAGGAATACAGAAAAAAATCGAAGTATAAAATCCCTCTTTTCAGGAATCCTGAAGATCCCGCTGTGGTGCTGTCAAATATGTTCTACTATTTAGAACGGAGAAACGAAGATAAAAGACTTGAGCAGGCACTTTCCGGGTTGAAGGAATTATCGTCTGTAAATAAAGGCTTCCTCGGCGCAGATATGATATCCCTGCTCTCAGAAAGATATAATCTTCCGTCAGTCCGTTCAGTTTACCTGAGTTATGATGAACTTAAAAAGAGTGATATAAAGTTTCCCGTCGTACTGAAAGCATCGGGCGAGGCGATCATTCATAAAACAGAATTGAATGCGGTACGGTTGAATATAAGATCGCGTGAGGAATTAATTTCAGAAGCCGATAAAATGCTTTATGATTTTAAGAATAAAAATATTAATATTAAATCATTTCTCATTCAGCCTTTCATAAAAACCAGGCACGAAATCCTTATCGGAGGGTTCCGCGATAAAGATTTCGGACCAATGGTTATGTTCGGAACAGGGGGAAAATATGTTGAGGTATACGAGGATACTTCGATGCGTTCAGCTTATATGACTGAAAAGGACGCTGCGGAAATGATTGATGAAACACGTCTGGGTAAGATTTTAAGAGGTGTAAGGGGTGAAGCATCCGCAGATATTGAGAGGATTAAAAATGTTATTCTTTCTATCGCGAAAATGATGATTGATAATGAAAGCATTACTGAATGCGATTTGAACCCGCTTATTGTTGATGAAAATAATGAACTTTACGCAGTCGATATCAGAATTAAAACAGGTTAAATGAAAAGAAAAAATTTTATAAAGGCGGCAGGACTGGCTGCCGCCGCTGCGGCTCTCCCCTTAAAAAGCATTTACCCTGAATTATCTCCCCTGGAAAGAATAAAACCTCCCCGGCTTAAACCGGGGGATACGCTGGGACTGGCTGCTCCCGGAAGCTACATCGACGGCCGGCAGCTGAAAGATTCGATAAGAAATCTTAACGAGCTTGGTTTTAATGTTGTTTATAATAATTCAATTCTCTCACGGGATGGGTATTTTTCCGGCACCGACAGGCAGAGAGCATCTGAGGTTGACCAGATGTTCAATCGAAATGATGTTAAAGGTATCGTCTGCGTCCGTGGAGGCTACGGCTGCACGAGAATATTACCCCTGCTTAACTATAACCTCATCAGGACCAATCCTAAAGTATTAATAGGTTATAGTGATGTAACTTCGCTTCTTTTCGGAATTTATAAGGAGACAGGACTCATTTGTTTCCATGGCCCCGTAGGTACGTCCACTTATAATGATTTCACTGTCGATTATTTCCGTAAAACATTAATTGATCCCGAAGAAAAACTCGTTCTGAGCAATCCGGTACCGGAATCTCCGGATGAAGAGTTCAAACCGTACACAATCTGTGAAGGAACCGCTGAAGGAGAGTTGATCGGCGGTAACTTATCTGTTGTTGTTTCCTTGATCGGTACTTCCTACGACGTAGACACTAAAGACAAAATAATTTTTCTAGAAGAGATGGAAGAGGATCCTTACCGGATAGACAGAATGCTTACCCAGATGCGGATGGCAGGGAAGTTCGACGGAGCGGCAGGAGTGGCTCTCGGGGTATTCAGGGACTGTAAGCCATCAGCAGATTCATCCTTTGATTCATCATTTACTTTAAAGGAAGTTTTAACAAACAGACTTGAAGATTTGAATATTCCTGTGGTCTACGGGATGTCTTTCGGACACGTTAAGAATAAATTCGTAATTCCTGTGGGACTAAAAGCCCGGCTGGATTCATCAAAACAAACTATTACGTTGCTTGAAAATGCTGTAGTTTAGTCAGGGTTCTCGGTAAGGCACATCTTGTTTAATTTCTGCAGACTTGTGTTTTCCCCGATTGCGATCAGTTTATCACCCGCTTCAATTCTTGCTGATGATAAAGGATTATAAATGAACTTACCCGATTTTTTGTAGATCGAAACGATTATTATGTTCATTTCTTTTCTGATCGGAAGCTCACTAAGCGTTTTTTTAACCAGAGATGAATCGGGATGAACGATTACCTCCTCTATATTCAGATCTACATTTTTCTCCCTTGCAATGCTGTCGATAAACTCAATAACTCCCGGGCGGAGCAGCAGCTCGGCCATTCGTGTTCCGCCTATTTCATAAGGCTTTACCACCCGGCTGGCTCCGGCTTTCATAAGTTTCGATTCTGTTTCCTCTTCTACTGCTCTTGCTACAATGTATATATCAGGATTTAATACCTTGGAGGATAAGGTTGCAAAAACATTCTCGGCATCTGATGATAACACAGCAACTAATCCCCGTGCTTTCTTTATTCCAGCTGATATAAGCACTTCATCGCTTGTTGCGTCCCCGTTAACAAACATAAACCCCCGATTGATCAGCCTGTCTATCTTTTCTGAATCGTTTTCGATAACTACAAACCCAGCCTTTGCTTCTAATAATTCGTCACAGATGAACCTTCCCATTCTTCCGTAACCGCATACAATATAGTGCCCCTTCAGCTGTTCAACCTTCTTGCTCATTTTCCTCCTCCTGTATATTTGAGTTTCAAATACAAGCTGTGCTGCTCTGCCGCCTGTATACGCAATCGAACCGATACCCATAACAATCAGCATTATGGTAAAAAATCTGCCTGGCTGGGAGAGCGGGTGTGTTTCAGCGAATCCGGTTGTGGAAATAGTGATCACTGTCATGTAAATTGCATCCAGAATATGCCACTTTTCAATGATCATATATCCTGCTGTTCCTACCATTATAGTAAAGAACAGGATTGCAAGACCGAATCGAAGCTGTCTTAATGTTTTGTCAACCATTTAGTGTAAATTTATATAAACGTTCGCATTAAAATAATAAAAGATGCTTTAAATAAGCTTGCTAAGGATACGGAGGAGGCAGTATATTCATTTTTTTAACTCTGGAAAATTAGAGGAGCCTGGTATGAAAAACTGGTTTTTAATTTTAACAGGACTATTTCTTGTCTTCGGTCTTTCAGGCTGCATCGATTTTTATAAGGTATCCTATGTAATAAATCTGGATACACCGGACAAAGGTACTGCTGTTGTACACCTGTACGATTTGAGAACCGATGCGGCAAACGAAAAGGACCTTGAAACAGATAAGCAGAATGTCTTCCAGTTCGCCTTGAAAAGCAATGATTTCCTTCAGTCTATGAAGCAGGAAGGCAAAAATATTCAGTCAAGAAACGTTTATGTTTCAGGCGACACTCTTGATGCAAATGTAGTATATACTTTCGATTCAATAACCAGTGTTGAAAATATGCAGCACGATGCAGGATTTTTCTATCTGACGTTGGAACCGACTGACAGCGTCATTTCAACGAATGGAGAAGTTATTACTTCTAAAGACCGGAAGAGGATTTTGTGGGACAAGTCGATGAAAACTCTTAAATTTGAAATACTTAGTAATACTTTTACGGATAAGTCATATAAGATGCTTGGTCCATATTATAAACCCGAATAAAGCTTCTCTTTAACTCAAATATGTTTGCTCAACTCGTTTTTCCTTTGCCATTCAGAAATTCGTTCACTTATTCTGTTCCTGAAGAATTCAGATCTCTGGCCAGGGCAGGTGCCCGGGCTGTTGCTCCCTTCGGCAGGAGGGTGCTTACGGGTGTAATAATCGATGTTTCTGAATCCAATCCGCTTGCTGATCAAACTCCCCCTCAAAAGATCAAACCTGTTTCAGATATTCCTGATGAAAGTCCGATCTTCTCAAAGAAATCTTTGAAGTTTTATGAATGGCTGGCTGATTATTACCTGTCATCTTACGGGGAAGCACTTAAGCTCGGTATACCTTCAGGAGTTGATATAGAATCAAAGAGAAAAATTATAATAGACCATGACTTTTGTGAAAAGCTTCTGTTAAAAGAGAAGAAGACCACGCTTAAGCACAGACTTCTGGAAGAATTATGCGGCCGCGAGGAAATGAATTTTTCGTACCTGCAGAAAGCCGTCGGCAGAAAAAATATATATTCCGCTGTACGATCCCTTGAAGGTGAGGGGGCGGTTACTGTACTGGATGAAGTGGGAGAGGCCAGAGTTAAGGTAAAGAAAGAACGGTTTGTCAGGCTTGCGAAAACAATGGGAGAGATATATGCGGGATTTCCTGAACTGGAATCAAGGTCGCCTAAGCAGGTAAAGATCCTGCTCGAACTCATAAACAGGAAGAATAAAGCTGTTCCACTGAATTACCTGCTTAAAAAGGCCGAGGCTTCAGCCTCTTCGGCAGATTCTCTTGAGAAGAAGGGTTTTATAGAGATTTATGATAAGGAAGTTAGCAGAGACTATATTGAAACTTACAGGGAAAAGTTTCAGGATTTCAAAGCAACAGACGCTCAGCAGAAAGTTATTGATATAGTTGCCGAAAATCTTAATCCATCTTCTTTTGCTGCTTACCTTCTGCATGGCGTAACCGGCAGCGGTAAAACCCAGGTTTATATCGAACTTGTTAAAAAAGTGCTTGCGCTTAAAAAATCAGCTTTGATACTGGTGCCAGAAATCTCCCTTACTCCCCAAATGACTTCAAGGATGTATAATAATTTCGGGGATATTATTTCGGTTCAGCACAGCAGGATGTCTGACGGCGAGAGGTATGATTCATGGAGAAAAATCCTGAAAGGGAAAGCAAGGGTTATAATTGGAGCTCGTTCAGCTTTATTTTCCCCGATACACAACCTGGGCCTAATAGTAGTAGATGAAGAGCATGATTCCAGTTATAAGCAGTTTGATTCTCCGCCGAGATACCAGGCAAGGGATGCCGCGATAGTGATGGGACAAATAATGGGATGTCCTGTGCTTCTTGGATCTGCTACTCCCTCTGTTGAGAGTATGTATAATGCAAAATCGGGCAAGTACAGGCTGCTGGAGCTTCCTGAAAGAATCGATAATGCAAAGCTGCCCGTAATAAGGCTGGTCAATATCTCCGCTGAAAGAAAAAAGAAGAAGATGGAAAATGTGTTCTCTCAGGTACTGATCGATCACATCTCTGAGCGGCTGAAGAAAAAAGAAGGGGTAATAATTCTGCAGAACAGGAGAGGTTTCTCTACGCAGATATACTGTGAAGACTGCGGGGAGATTGAATCGTGTGATAACTGTTCAGTGCCGATGGTGTACCATATAAATAAAAATACACTGCAGTGCCATTATTGCGGACTGATAAAGAAAGTCCCTGATGCATGTACCCACTGCGGTTCACTGAATATCAAATATTTCGGAACAGGTACCGAAAGAGTTGAAGACGAGGTGGAATACTATTTTCCCAATGCTGCGGTCAGAAGAATAGATTCCGATTCTATAAATAAAAAGAATGCTCTGAGCAATATCCTTCAGAAGTTCGGCAGCGGAGAAATTGATATTCTGGTCGGCACACAGATGGTCTCAAAAGGACTGGATTTTTCAAGGGTAACTCTGGTAGGAGTTATATCCGCAGAAACCACATTGTGGCTTCCTGATTTCAGGGCCGATGAAAGAACTTTTCAGCTTCTCACCCAGGTTTCGGGCAGGGCTGGGAGGAGTAAAGTGGCAGGGGAAGTAATAATACAGACGCAGAATGAGAGACATTTCACATTACAGAAGGTGCTGCTAAATGATTATGCTGGTTTTTATGCAAAGGAAATTTTCGGAAGGGAACAAATGGGATATCCTCCTTTTACGAGGCTTTGCCTGATAGAAACCAAAGATAAAAGTGAAGAAAAGGCAAGGGGGGCTGCTGAAGATTTTTATATGCAGTTAAGCAGGTATAAAAAGTATCTGAAGATATCTTCTGCATCTCCGGCAGTTATAGCACGGTTGAAAGGGAATTACCGTTTTCAGATCCTCATTAAAAGTTCAAAAGAAACAGATCCGGGGAGTAAAATATTGCGTAAAGCAGTCCTGGATTCATTTTCAGAGTTTAACCGAAAATCCCGTTTCCGCGATGTCAGACTTATTTATGACGTCGATCCCCAGAGCATCCTTTAAACTGGTTTAAACTGCTACCTTGGAATGAAACTTCCTTTAAGTATGAAGATATTCGAGGGATCCAGGAAAGTTTTTGACGTATCATATATCTCACGGTACTGTAATGAATCATTCAGAGAACCGGGAAAATTCCTGCCGAAAGGTTCCAGAACAGGAAATATGATTTCCGCGGTGTTAGGGAGATAAGTCATATTGGGCCGGACATCAAATTTTCCGTCAGGGATTTCATTACGGGATTCGTTTAAAATATCCAATCCGAACAGCTGAAGGAAAGAAGTTCCGCTGATATTATTTACTTCTGATCCGTCATTTAATTTCAGGTATATGTTAAGATCAGGCTCATAAATCCAATCAACGAAGTCAGCCATTCTGTAAATGTTTTTAAGTTTTAATTTCCATGCATCATGGAAGATTGGCTGCAGGTTTTGAGGTTTGATCAGTTTCAATACCCCGCGTGATTTTCCTGAATTAACCAGCTCCGCCCAAAATTCCCCGTAAGTTATATCATCAGATATACTTGTGGTAGCGCCCTCTATCTTATAAGCAGCGGCAATAATATCATTATCAATCGGATCAGAGGTAAATGTAATATAACCGGTCTCCGGATGGAAAACATAATCCTTTCCTTCTGATAATAATAGAAAATAAGCAGACGCAACTTTTCCCGGAATGCTGTATGGAAAATTTCTTAAAGAATCTGTATAAAGAGCAGAAGAATTTCTGGCAGGTAGATCAATAAATGCAAATGCTGGAATAGAATTATCATTTACAATTCCATACCTGACTTTATATACTTCCAATTGTTTAACCCTATATTCAGGGACTGTTAATGGAATGGAATTACCATAATATTTATTAAAGATGTTAAGCCCTTCGGAAGTATCGGCGTAAACTTTATCCAGGAAATAGTTGTTTTCAGCATAATCTGTAAAATTTAATACGAACGGCTGCCTGTTTTCATTGCAGGAAGGAGGAATCGGGTTATTGTTGTCCTTACATCCGGTTATAAATAAAGTTATTATGAAACCCCAGGCCAGTAGTTTTTCCACTTTTAACTCCCTTTTATTGATAAGAATAAGCATCAGGAAATTGAATTATAAGATTCCTATTGTGAATACGATGGCTTTATCATTATAGTCATTAAAGGTCATGATGTATTCAAGGTTGAGAAGGACCTGGAAATTGTAGGTATGCAAAACTCTTAGACCCGTATTAAACGTAAGCTCAAAACCGTCGCTATCCTTTGAACTATAATGCAGCCTGACCCGGTTGTGTTACTGCGACATAATTGTTCTGGCTGTGAGTAATCCAGTGAAAACCGAAAGCTCCGCCTAAGTAGGGGCATATATCGGTTTTACTGAACAAATAATCCCCGTATACATTCATTGCAAAACCGTCTCTTATGCCGAACAGCATTCCTACGGCCAGATCCTCCATCTCATAATCGAGGTGCAGATTTATAGTGAAGGATTTTTTATCATTCCCATAACCGTCCTGCGGAAAGAGATATCCGAAAGAAAGACCTATATTTTTTCTTGATGACCTCCTTAGAGGTTCTTCTGTTTCCTCCTGAACGATGCTGCCGACCTGCACATTATTTTCTGTTGACTTCATCTCTACAATATTTGAGGCAACTCTTTTCATTACCGGTTCCAGATCTTCTACGCTGACTGCCGAAATCTGGTCCATCAGGACCGGCTTGCCGGAGGATACATCCATCAGGAAATATTGAACCATAATCTTATCTCCGAGAGCGGCCAGCCTGCATCCCGCAGTCTGATCAGCTCCTGCCCGCTTTCCAACTTCCACGGCGCAGTCTGTGGTGAAACAATCGGAACCGTCCAGACTTTCTTCTGTCTTAGCTTCCGATAAAATATCCACCTTATTATACTTTCCGATTTCAACACTGAGTATTGATCGGGCTGTTTGAACATATACAGGATCTATTCCATTGGCGTCAAAGGGAAGTATAAGCAGGCTTTTTCTTTCCTGGGCGGATATTAAACCTGTTAGGATCATTAAAAAGATAAGAAGAGCTTTTATTCTGACATTTTCCATTTTCCCCGTCCTTTTTTATTCTCAGGAACCAAATTAAATGGCCGATTCCTTCATTTGCTGAAGTATCCCCAAAATTATTTCAACTTCATATGTAACATATGATTAGCTGCCTTGAGAAGCAATATCTGTTGTATTGGACGGCATAAAAAAAGTCCCGCCGTAAGCGGGACTTCAGAGGTAAGATCGTATATCACGGGGGTTATTTACTATTACGACATTTGTCGCCTGGTAAATTTTACTGTTTTTTAATCTCTCCCGGATTTAGATCATAATATAATTTAATGTATTCTCTTACTACTTTCATAGATCTTCCAGTTATTTCTTTAACAGATTCTTCATCCATTCCTTTTCTTATAAGTTTTTTTATCTGCGTATATTGTTTTATGTATCTGTCTACTGCTTCCTGGCTGTGACTGGTTTTCAATACTATATCAGCCGGAGAGACACCCTGCTCATATAAACTTATTATGATTCCTTTATGTGTGGGTAAACTCCCTTGGTCTAGCACATATCCTTTCAGCGGAAGTATTTCTCCGGTTTTAGTTCTGTAAGCATCTAAATATTTTCTTATTGTACTAAGACTCCTATTCATCAGAACACTCAGCTCTGCTCCACTTAATAACCCTCCCTGTGCCTTTGCTGACCTTCAGCAACCTTACCATTGTCTCTATATCTCTTGCTTCCCGGTGTTTATAATTACTGTTCCGGTCTCCCTTCTTATAGAAGATTCTTCTTTCAACATCTTCTTCGGTTATCAGGGGAAGTACTACTGTCACGGCCGCATAATCCTCTGTCCTCTTTCCATAATTCTGTCGTTGACCATCATCCTTCGTCGTTCTGAATACTATTTCCCCGATCCCTACCTGGTTGCTTACCGGATAATATTCCCTGTGCAGATCTTCTATATCGTCTGCCAGCATATCCAGTACTTTTCTTGAGCCTAATATTTTATATTCATTCTCCAGCAGGTTTACTATTGCCTGATGAAAGTTCCTTTTGTTTATGCTTTCATACCGGTCTCTTGTCTGATTTAAACTCATAACAAGCCTCCCATCATAGCTGCCTGAGGCTCTGAATGCTTCTTTACCGTTTTTTTTATATGCTCTCTGTAACTGTTTCTTTCTATCAACAGCTTGAGATTCTCTCTCCTTGTTTTATCTTTTTTGCTTTCCTTCAACAACTCAACGTACTGTTTTACTAATCCCTCACTTAAACCCGTTACTGCACTTATATCTTTTACTCTGTATATTCCTCTTTTTTGTGCCATTACGACTTTTGTAAAACTTTCTATGTATCTCTTTATTGCTCCTATCGAATGTCTGGATCTTAGTTTTATTTCACTATAGGTCATCCCATCTAACATCATACTTATTATTTTTACTTTATGTGTCTGGCATCTGCCTATATTATGAATATATCCTCTGGTTACTACTTCTATTCCTTCTTTTTTTATAATCCTTATATCTCTTTGAATAGTCCTTACTGTACATCCTAAATATTTGGATAAATCTTCTTGACTTACGACTCCTTCCTGTTCTATCGCTTCCTGGCTTATCCTCTGCAGCCTTACTCTCCGCAGCTCTACTCTTCCATTTTCCCTTAAGACCTCCAGGTCTTCTATCCCATTATCAATCGTCAACCTGACTCTTTTCTTTTCCATCTTCTCTATTACTTTCCCCGCTCTTTCCTCTATCCCGATTACTGTAACTTCTATTTGCCCTTCCCTTAAATTATTCTCCCTTATTAAACATTCTTTGGCTGTTATTAGTATTAATGAACTTAACTTCGGAGAGAGTTCATATGAGTTTTCTAATTCCCAGATGAACTCTCCTTCCGAACTTTTTATTTGCTGTCTGTTTATTAAGCTTCTTCTTAAATTCATTTATCACCTCAGTTTTTTGTTAATTTAATCTTTTCTGAGGCGACATATGTCGTTATTTCATAAGTATCATCTTCTTTGTTGAAGTAAATTTGCCTGAGGATATTGTGTAGTAATATACGCCGCTCGATAGTTTCGACGCATCGAAGTTTACTTCATAACTTCCGGCAGGTTTTACTTCGTTAACCAGTGTTGCAACCTGACTGCCAAGAACATTATAAATCTTTATTGTAACCTGATTTTGTTCGGGGAGCGAATATTTAATCATTGTGGACGGATTAAAAGGATTGGGATAATTCTGAGAAAGTCTATAAGAACCGGGTTCAATAGTAAAGCTTTCAGCAAGATTGACATATTTCGATGAGCCGTCATTGTCAACTTGTTGCAGCCTGTAGCTGTATGATCCGCCATTCAGATTTTTATCCGCGTAAGTATATGTATGAGGACTGGTACTCGTTCCGTTTCCCGGAATAAAACTGATGCTCTGCCAGTTATTTTTATTCAGTTCTGTTCTCTCAACATCGAACCCGCGGTTATTAAGTTCTGTTGCTGTATTCCAGTTTAAAGTTACGGTACTACCGTTTTGTACGCCTGTAAATGAAGTAAGTTCTACTGGTACAGCAATATTTCCCAGCTGTCCGTTGGGATTTATATTCTGGGCATATATTCCTCCGCCGTCATTTCTTGTATCTTCCCAGGCGATCTTTGCTATATCATCCGTCCATATTGTGGATACTTCATGCAGTTTCTGGGGAGTCGGGTCCGACATAGTTACAATAGCTGGATTCCAGGAGAAATTACCGTCAGCATCAGTCATAAAGGCATATAATCCCTGATTTAAACCTGACTGATTTCCCTGTGCATAAATTACAAATACCGAGGTATCAGTAGATAAAGCATGCGGCTGAAACATTGCGTTTTGGGTCATCGATGTTAATGCGATTCCTTCGCTGTTCCATAATTTCGTTCCCGCAGCATCAAACTTTTGTCCATATACCGCAAAGTTATCCTGAAGTGAGGTTTCCTCCAGCCAGAAGCAATACAACTGATCCGAACCTGAATTATAAGCTATGGCAGGGTATATATGATGCATTGTAGTATTTGAAGAAACTTCCGCTCCATTAGCCGGGAAGGCAACTGTTCCTGTTGATGTAATATGCTGTACAAATGAGCTGAACAGGTTATTTGAATCCCAGTCGTCATACCATGAAACAAACGCTCCGTCAGCCTCATCGCTGATCACAGATGGATGAACATAAAATGGTATTCCGCCTCTGTCCTGTATTGCTACACCACCCGGGTCGGCCCACACCGTATTTCCGTCGGTATCAAACTTCTGGGCATAAATGTGAACAACCGCAGCGTAGAAGGGACCTGTATAGCCTGTATGTACAACCAGTACACTTCCATTATCTGATGGCACAACTTCAGGGTAGGTATAATTCTCACTAGTACCGCTGGAATAAATGATGGGATCAGCGCCCCATAATTTTTGTCCGGAAAGAGAAATTTTCTGCAGAGCAATAGTCTGAGGAGTATTTGCAATAATCCATGCGAATACATAATTGCCGTCGGATGTCTGGCAGGTCACAGGGTTAGGTTGATAATCACCGTCACCGGAGAGTCTTATTCCGTTTGCTCCCCAGAGCATAGTTCCGGTAGTATCTACCAGGTATGCGAAGGCATGCAGACTATCATTATCCCTTGTATCCGTAAACGTTAAGATTGCGTTATTATGATTGTCAGATGCGATATCCCAGTCGACCAGCGAAGAACTCTGGGGGTTATCGCTTATCAGCATTCCGTCCGAAGCCCACATCTTATTTCCAAGAGCATCCAGACGCTGCAGGTAAACAGCATAACTTCCGTTCCGGTTATCGAACCAGGCTATGTAGCATCCGCCGTCGGAAGTTGAAGCTATTTTAGGTAATGCTTGATCGCCGGTTACATCACAAACCTGCAGGTTTGCGGCCGGGTCCGATGACCATTGTGCTGACAAGTTAATACTGAATCCGCACATCATAAGCAGTGTTAAAGCGAAAATTTTAATTGAACCTTTCATATATTCTCCTGTTTGTAAAATACAGTTAATTATTTCTTAAAATATTTACCTATGTTTTTTCTGAATAGGCTGATGGGAAGTGCTTCCTTCCAGTAGCTCTCGAACACTTTCTTTAATGCAATTGCAAAGCCCGGATGTTCTACGATCATTGTGGTCATCCCGCCCTGCATCGATACCATGTCATTTAATACGAATATCGTGGTTTCCACATCGCTGATCGCCAGTTTCATCGGAAGATCTTCTATTATTTTCGCATCTTCGCCCATCTTCTTATATATATCGATCATCTTCAAAAGATTTTTAGCTTCATCGAGAGATTTCAGGGTACTGAACTCATATATACTTCGTATAGAAATTTTGTTCTCTTTCACTTCTTCTGCCATTTCAAGAGTATCCTCAAGCGAGACTGAGTAGGGGGGCTTGGTAAAAACGAGCAGTTCAGTTTTAGTGTTTCTCTCTATGCTTTCCCATCTTTCTCTTACCTGTCCTATATCAGTAAACACTTCAATGTAATCCAATGAGCCTGAACCCTGCCTCTTTTCAGAATGGATCTTCATAAGTTCCTCCCGGAACTGAGAGGACAATTCTTTCTTTTCTTTGAGTTCATCTTCATAAACAGAAATAATATTCTTTAGTGCAATATCTGGTTTGATTCCACGGAATACTTTAGAACCATTCTTATATGTTTCTGTACACAGATTCTTTTTAACAAGACTCTGGAGTACCTCGTATGATTTGTTCCTTGAGACCGAAGTTACCTTCCCGATTTCAGGTGCGGTGAATTCTTCTTTGGTAAGTAACGCGATATAAACTTCAGACTCTCTTTTTGAAAGACCCAGCTTCTGAAGTTTCTCTATTAAACTGTTCATTCTTATGATAATTTTTTTTTCATTTGATTGCGTACCCCTTGCTCAGGGGTTGTACCCCCTTAATGGGGGTGAAGCAACTTAAATATTAAAATATTTAAAAGCAATATGGTATTGTACGGGTGTGCCGGATGGGCAGGTTATACGCCTGTCAGGCTGATATGAGGTATGGTTTCAGAAAAGAAAGCGATGGAGGGAGATCGGAGGTTCCGGTTTGGTATAGAGTGTCAACAGAGGGCGGATAAGTTTCCGGGATTAGGCGGACGGAATTCCGATTGGTAAGATTTCCCTCCCGGAATGTTCTTATCCGGGAGAGAAATATTAAATTTATGCTGAAAGGAGAGCAGCACCCCTGGAGGGATTAGCCTCCAAGAAATCTGAGAAATGGAATAGCCTGGCCCAGCCCGAAAATAATCAGACTCCATACAATCCATAAGCCGAAAACAAAGATAAAGTATTTAGTCATACTTCCAGCTTTGAACATTTTGGCAAGACCGATGCTGACAATCGCGAGGCTCCAAATTGTGATTACGTCCAGCTTACCAAGGATAAAACCTCCGAAAGTAATTTTGTCAATATGCATGAATGAGGCAAGACTTGTATCCATTACGAGTCTTCCTGTTACAATAGTCAGTATTGTGGCAATGATTACCTGGATTACGTCAATGTATGCCGTAAGTCCGTTAGCCACCATAGCCGAGGCATAAGTTCCTTCTCCTTTAAATATGAATCGGGCTGCAATAAAGTAGATTCCGGATACAATGAAGAAGAACAAAAAGACTCTTACTATTGTAAAAATTACAACCTGCACCATATTCGTTCCCTCGGACATTTTTTCCTCAATTCTGTCCATCTGTTCCTTTGCCTGCGCTTTGGTCATCTGCCCTTTATTTACCATTTCCTGAAATGAATTCTCGATTTTCCCTAGCTGTTCCTGTCTGATATTGTATGAAACCTCAGGGTTGCTTTGAATAATCCATGCGGAGGCTATTGAGATAATTACCATTACAAGCAGAGGAATTATCCAATCGATAGTCCTTGGGGGAAACTGAGCTGTTTTAGCATACATTACGCCTGGTTCGGCAAAAACACCAACCAGCTTATCGCTATGACTCAGTTCTTCCTCCACCGGCACCTCATTTGTGGAAGGATCGTTCAGATTCGGTAAGTCTGTATTGTCCATTGTTCATCCCTAACAAATATTTAAAAGATGTATGTAAAAAAGTATTTATTGTAAAGACCAAACGCAACTAGAAATTAAACGAAAGCAATTTTATTTCCATGATGGCATAAAACCGGGGGAAAGGAATCTGTTGATATAAAATAGTTAATCGAAGTTTCGTTAAATTTGGATAGAAAAAATAATTATTATGCAATATTCTGATTACAGGGAAATCAAATGAAAACTATAATAGAACCTTTCAAAATTAAATCTGTTGAACCGATAAAATTTACAACAAGAGAAGAACGTGTTGAGCTGCTTAAAAAGGCAGGTTATAATACATTTATGCTTCACGCTGACGATGTGCTGATAGACCTGCTGACGGACAGCGGGACTTCGGCAATGAGTTCGATGCAGTGGGCAGGTATCATGCAGGGAGATGAATCGTATGCCGGTTCCCGGAGTTTCTACCGATTTGAGGAAATGGTAAAAAAGATAACGGGACTTCAGTACATTATCCCCACTCATCAGGGGAGGGCAGCTGAAAAGATTCTTTTCTCTATAATAGGCGGAGAAGGAAAATTCATTCCGAATAACACTCACTTCGATACGACCCGGGCAAATGTCGAGTTCACCAATGCCGAGGCGGTTGATCTCCTTAATGAAGATGGAAAACATCCTGAAATAAGAGCTCCTTTTAAGGGAAATATGGATATCGAAAAACTCGAAAGCTTTATAAAGGAAAAAGGAAAAGAAAATATTCCTTTATGCATGATTACCGTAACAAATAATTCCGGGGGAGGTCAGCCGGTCTCTATGCAGAATATCCGTGAGGTTAAGGAAGTACTTAAAAAGTATGATATCCCTCTTTTCCTCGATGCCTGCCGTTTCGCAGAAAATGCCTATTTCATTAAAAAACGTGAAAAGGGCTACGAGGGTAAATCCCTTCTTGAAATAGCTCAGGAGATGTTTTCTTATGCTGACGGAGCAACGATGAGTGCAAAGAAAGATGGTCTTGCCAATATAGGCGGCTTCCTGGCAATGAATGATGATCAGCTGGCCATGAACTGCCGGAATCTTCTCATAGTTACAGAAGGATTTCCCACATATGGAGGACTCGCAGGACGCGATCTGGAAGCTATTGCACAGGGTCTCGAGGAGGTACTCGATGAACATTACCTGCAGTACCGTATCAGAAGTGTGGAGTATCTCGGCGAAAAGCTTGTCTCTGCGGGCGTTCCCATTATTGAACCCCCCGGAGGTCATGCAATTTATCTCGATGCCAAAAGATTTCTTCCGAACATTCCCCAGGATCAGTTTCCGGGGCAGTCCATCGTTTGTGCCCTTTACATAGAAGGAGGCATAAGGGCTGTAGAGATCGGCAGTGTTATGTTCGGTAAGTACGATAAGAATGGAAAGCTCATTCCTCCGCCGATGGAACTTGTAAGACTGGCTGTCCCAAGAAGGGTTTATACTCAGAGCCATATTGATTATGTCCTCGAGGTTTTGCTGGAAGTTTACAAGAAAAGGAGTTCCCTTAAAGGTTACAGGATTACATATCAGGCACCTATGCTCAGGCATTTTACCGCACAGTTCGAAGAAGTAAGCTACGATAAAAAAGATGAAAGCAAATGAATTTAAGTAAGAATTATTCCCTGACAAATAAGCGAACTATCTGGCGGCTTATTCCTTCCGGTAATGAACTGCTGATTGAGGAAAGAGACGAGAAAAATAAGCAGGTATATTTTAACTGTGTACAGATTGAGTCAGGGAAGTACCTGCTGAAAGACTTCCAGCTGGAGGAGAAGTTCTGGGCCGGTATTGAAGCTTTTGATGACAGTAAGATTTATTTTCACCATTTCGTGAAACCTGATATGCCGGGTCATATCGGCATTTATGTTTATGATCTGTCTTCTAAAAAGTTTCTGTGGAAGAGAGAAGATCTTGTATTTCTTTTTCTCTATAATAAGCGGGTTTTTGCTTTTATTCAGAAGTTCGAGAGCCGCGAATTCTTTGCCCTGGATGCACAAACCGGCGAACTTGCGGAGGAATTCGGGGAGAATCCCGAAGAGGTAAACAAGCTTAGAGAAAAACTTCTGCAGGAAGAGTACGAAAAATATAAGGATTACCTCTTTCCGGAAGCTTATGATCCAGCGAAGCCGTTTCCGGCAATTAAGCCTCTGATTGACCAAACAAGGGAAAATGAAGTTATCTCAGGGGCTATCGACTTTGTGAAATATAGTGATCTTTTAATGCTTAGTTTTCACACCGTTGAAAACGAAGGTAAACTGAATAATCATTTCAGGGTCATTGAAATTGATTCGGGAAAGGTTATTTTTAAGGATATTGTTAATGCGGGGATTACTTCCTACATACCTGATTCCTTTTTCATTAGGAATAATCTCCTGTTCCTGATCAAAAACAAAACTGAACTTATAGTTTTTTCGTTAGTATGAATTTGAAAGTTGATTGCTATGGAATTAAGCCCGGAAGATAAAACTATACTGCTGAAAGCTGCAAGGGATTCAATTAAATCTGTATTTGATGAATCAGAGATACCCTCTCTTGATCTCGCGAAATATCCTTCGTTAAAAACCCGGTCGGGCGCTTTTGTTACCCTTACAATCGATACGAGCCTTCGCGGATGCATAGGTTATATATTCGCTGATATGAGTTTATATGAAACTGTCTGCGAAGCCGCGGTTCAGGCGGCTTTCCGTGATCCCCGCTTTCTTCCGGTTTCCAGGGAAGAACTTGAAGAGTTTGATATTGAGATCTCTGTATTGTCTCCTTCGAGAGAGATCGATAGCTATGATGAAATAGAGATTGGTAAACATGGATTAATTCTTAATCATCTTGGAAGAAGAGGACTGCTTCTCCCGCAGGTGGCTCCCGAAAATAATTTTAACCGGGAAAGATTTCTTTGCTCAATATGTGAGAAAGCAGGATTTGAGCCCTATCTTTGGCAAAAACAAAAATTAAGTATTGAAGTCTTCACTGCTGTAATATTTTCTGAGGAAGGAGAAAGGAAAAAGTCCTATGTCTCAGGTTAGAAATCCCGCAGTTGCGGGATATTTTTATCCGGCAGATCCTTCAAAGTTGAGAAGCGAAATAGAATACTTTCTTACTACTGCTGAGAAGAAGGAGGTTCCGGGAAAATTATATGGAATCGTTTCTCCACATGCGGGTTATACATATTCCGGGAAAACCGCGGCATTCGGATTTAAGCTCCTGGATAAGAAGAATATTAATACAGTGATCATCATTTCTCCCAGTCACAGGGAATATTTTCCGGGAATCTCTGTTTATGAAGGGGATGCATACAGTACACCCCTCGGTATTGTTCCTGTAAACAAAAAAGCTGCGGATACCCTGTCCTCTGGAGCAAAAACAATTTTCAGGGGACAGGAGGGACACAGGGATGAACATGCAATTGAAGTTCAGATTCCTTTCCTGCAGACCATACTTGATGATTTTAAGATTGTTCCTGTTGTGATGGGTGACCAGGGACGGCTCTATATCGATGAATTAGCAGAGCGGTTAAAAGACATCGTGGACGAGAATACACTTGTGATTTCGAGCTCCGATCTATCTCATTATTATCCGGGTGATGTTGCTGACAAAATGGATTCCATCATTGAAAGGGATATAAATCTTTTTAACTACGAAGGACTCTACGAAAATTTTGAGAACAGAAGGTGCGAAGCCTGCGGTGCCGGTACCATAATAGCTATGATGAAATCTGCAGATGGATTAAAATATAATAAGTCGGTTGTTCTTCACAGGAGCGATTCAGGTGATGCAAGCGGTAATAAAAGCGAAGTGGTGGGTTATCTTTCAGCAGCTATATACGGTGATTGATTGCTTGACAGAAAATCTCACATATCAGTTATAGGCGCAGGCAAAGTTGCTCATACTATTATCCCTCTCCTGGTAAAAAAGGGTTATTCCGTTAAAGGCGTTATCAGCCGAACTATAAAACCTGCACGGGCTCTTGCAAAAAAATTCAAGCTGGAATTCAGTTCTGACGATATAAACACAATCCCTCCGGATGTTAAAGTTTTCCTGATCATGGTTCCTGATAATCAGATAACCGCAGCGGCTGAACAGCTCTCGAAACTAAGTATTGATTTCAGAAGATGCCTTTTCGTTCATACTTCAGGTTCTGAAGGCAGCTCCGCTCTTAATGAACTGGAGAAAAAAGGAGGATTGACCGCATCGTTTCATATTATGCAGACTTTCCCGTCAATCAAGAAAACAGATATAAAAAATTCATTTGCGGCTATTGAAACAAAGTATGGGCAGGCTGAACGGTATCTTTTTTCACTTGCCAGGACATTGGATCTCAAATCATTTAAGCTTACTGAAGAAGAAAAAGTGTATTATCATATGGCCGGTGTTTTTGCAGCAAACTTTATTAACGCGAACTTTTATTCTTCTGAAAAGCTGCTGGAGAAAACAGGTTTGAGGAGCGAAGATCATTATTTCCTTTTTGAACCAATAATCAAAAGAACCTTATTAAACATAAAGGAAAATGGTTCCGCGGCTTCGTTATCAGGTCCGGTACAGAGGGGTGATTCACAAACTGTGCAGCGGCATATCAACGCTCTGAGAAAACTTAAACCGGGCAAAAGGAAAATGCTTATGCAGAGCTACATTGATCAAAGCATGTTACTGCTGGAAATTATTAAAGAGAGGAAAGGAGAACTTAACAAGGGACAGAAAGAAATAAAACGGATACTTGCCGCAGCTATTAAGTAAAACTAAACAAACAATTGCGATACGTAAAATGTAATCATTGCAAAGGCAGCCGACAGAGGAATTGTCAGCACCCAGGCCCAGAGAATATTTCTTGCAACTCCCCAGCGTACTGCCGAGAAACCCTTTATCGAACCTACACCTATAATTGAACCCGTGATGGTATGTGTAGTGCTTACCGGGATGCCCCAGATCGAGGCGAGTGAAATGGTAATTCCAGATGCCGTTTCAGCACTGAAACCGCCGAAGGGTGTTAGTTTTGTAACACGCATCCCAAGTGTTTTTATCACCTTCCATCCGCCGATCAGTGTGCCGAGTGCAATAACTGTATAGCTCATCATAATAACGTAGAAAGGTATATAGAACGTACTGCCGAGTACACCGTTAGTAAAAAGGACCAGAGCAATAATACCAATGGTTTTCTGGGCATCATTAGAGCCGTGACTCAGTGAATATAATGCTGCCGAAAGCAGCTGAAGCTTTCTGAAATATTTATCCACCTTGAAAGGTGATTTATTCCGCACGATCCAGAGTGTAATTACAGAGAAGATTAAAGCGATAACAAATCCCATTATGGGCGCAAGGAAAATAAAGATTACAACTTTTGTGTACCCCGAAACCACAATTGCCCCAAACCCGGCTTTCGCTATTCCCGCTCCGCCGTAACCGCCTATGATCGAATGGGAAACCGAGATCGGCATTCCATAATGAGTTGCCGTTGCTGAAAGGAGTATAGCTCCTACCAGTCCTGAAAAAATAACCTGATTGTCAACAATGCTTACATCAACAATCCCTTTACCGATAGTTGTTGCAACGCTGACCCCAAAAATAAACGCTGCCGCAAAGTTGAAAAATGCGGCCCAGGCTACTGCCTGGCCGGGAGTAAGAACCCGGGTAGAGACCACCGTTGCGATGGAGTTGGCGGCATCATTCATACCATTATAAAAATCGAATACTAGTGCTAGCAGGATAATTATATATGCAAATTCCATATTAGGTATTCTTAATGAAAAGGCTGATTATCAGGTTTGCGGTTGACTGACACTTATCGGAAGTATTCTCAAGAATCTCCAGGATCTCTTTCCTTTTAATTATTTCTATAGCATTAGTCTCGTTTTCAAAAAGCTCTTTTAGGGCCTGCCTGTATACGTTATCAGCTTCCGTTTCAAGAACTTTAACAGCTTTCATCTCATTGGTGCGTTTTACTTTCAGATCCTGTATTGCTATACCGAGCTCTTTTACCTGTTCCACTATCACGGCAGACAGTTTATCTGCGTATTTTACTCTGTTCTGTAGATTATAAGTTTCGACTCTGCTTGTCGCTCCCAGCAGCATGTCGCTTATATCATCCAGTCTTTTTATCAAGCCGAAGATATCCTCCCTGTCGAAAGGAGTGATATATGTTTTATTAAGACGCTTGGTAACTTTGGAAGTTATCTCGTCACATCTCAGCTCAAGAGGTTTTATCTTAAGCAGTATATCCTTGTTTATTTCCTCATTTGAGAAAAGCTGATGGGTAAGATCAGCCATCGCTGAGATATGTGTTATCATTTCCTTAAAATTGTCGAAGTACTTCTCTTCCTTCGGCAGTAAATTTTTAAACATTTCTTCCTCAATCTCTCTTTTGACGTGGCAAAGATAAAAAAATTAACAATATCAGGGAAATGAGGAAGACAAAGCTGCTTTCAGAACCTTGATCATTTTTGTATATTTCCACTCAATTTTTCAAGTATTAAAGGAATTTTATGGCTAAGCAGAATGATTTGCTGGATAAAATTGTATCACTTTCGAAAAGAAAAGGGTTTGTATTTCAGTCGAGCGAGATATATGGAGGCCTAAACGGATGCTGGGATTACGGTCCTCTGGGCGTTGAACTGCTTAAAAACGTTAAGGAGGAATGGTGGAAATTTATGACCTACAGAGAGGACGTGGAAGGACTGGATGCTTCCATCCTGATGCATCCTCGTGTATGGGAGGCTTCGGGTCACGTAGAAAATTTCACAGATCCTATGATTGATTGTAAACAATGCAAGGCAAGGTTCCGCGTTGATCTGTTAGGAGATCTGATAAATGAGAAGAAAAAGACAAAAGCCTTTGATGAAGTAAAGAACCAGGTAGCGGGGAATGCAAAGTTATCACATGAGTTTGAGAGTATACTTGATGCTGCCGCTTCCGCAGGCGAAGCCGCCGTTGATACCGCATTTACAGCACTGCTTGAGAATGCTGAATTCAGTCCCGTTCTTCTCTCTGCTCTTAACTGTCCTCAGTGCGGCAATAAAGGTACATTTACGGCTGCGCGCCAGTTCAATCTGATGTTCAAGACGTTTATCGGTCCCGTTGAAGATGCCGGCGCCGCTGTATACCTCAGGCCGGAGACCGCGCAGGGAATTTTCGTCAACTTCCTTAATGTTCAGGGTGCTTCACGCCAGAAGCTTCCATTCGGCATAGCGCAGATAGGCAAAGCTTTCAGAAATGAAATTAATACAAAGAACTTCCTTTTCAGGACAAGGGAATTTGAACAAATGGAAATGCAGTTCTTTGTTAAGCCTTCAGAAGATAAGAAATGGTACGACTACTGGAAGGAACAAAGGATAGGCTGGTATAAATCTCTGGGAATGACTGAATCAAAACTTCGTTTTCATGACCACCCTGAGGATAAGCTTGCCCATTATGCCAAAGAAGCAACAGATATCGAATATCAGTTCCCATTCGGGTGGGGAGAGATTGAGGGTATACACAACAGGACTAACTTCGATCTCAGCAGACACGAGGAATTCTCAGGCAAATCAATGAAATACTTTGATGAAGAATCAAAAGAGAAGTTCATTCCCTTCATTATAGAAAGTTCCTCCGGTGCAAGCAGATCTTTTATGGCCTTCCTCGTTGATGCTTATTATGAAGAGGAAGTTAAAGGTGAAACCCGTTCAGTTCTTCGTTTTCATCCTAAGCTTGCCCCCGTAAAAGCCGCAATTTTTCCACTGGTTAATAAAGATGGAATGCCTGAAATAGCCAGGGGGATAGAATCGGAGCTCAGGAAGAATTTCAAGGTGTTTTATGATGATAAGGGTGCTGTAGGAAGAAGATACAGACGTCAGGATGAAGCCGGTACGCCTTTCTGCATCACAGTGGATACTCAGACACTGGAGGACAACACTGTTACTGTCCGTGAAAGAGATTCTATGGAGCAGGTGAGAGTTGCATCAACCGCATTGAAGAATTATCTCCTGGATAAGCTTACCATATAGATATCACATACGTGACAGGTATTATAGTAAATTCTCCTGTTCGGTTATACGTTGTAGGAGCAATGTATTTTCTGAAAACCAAGGAGAATTTATGTTTATGACTAAGTTCAGGATACCTCTATTAATTATAGGTCTATTATTATTAACCGTTCCTTTTATTGGCAGCAACTGCAATAGCAATAATAATCCCCCGGCCCCATCGACAGGCGGAGTAGCTGCCCCGAAAAATGTTTCACTCGTTGTAAATTCTGATTCGATTGGTCTGCATTCAACAGCCCTTATCAGCTGGGATGCCTCGCCGGATGAAAATCTCGACAACTTTAGCGGCTACAAGGTTGTAACCTACAAATTGGATGAAAATCATAATGTGCTGGCTACCCACCAGGTAAAAGATTTACCTTCTTCAGTGCATTATTTCACTGTGGATTCTATCGGTTTAAATACCAGATTTGAAACTTTTGTATTCTCAGAACTTGTTGACGGTACAGAAAGTGATTCTGTCGGTACTCCTATTTATGCAGGGGTCTATCTAAGAAGCGACGGAACAATTGATGAATATCAGCCCGGAGATACCTCTATTATAAAAAGCGGTTATGGATGGAATGTTCAGACAGGCGCGGGCACAAATTATTTATTTATTTCATCTAATTCGGGGATGATAGATATGATTATGAGAGGGGGCGTAAATGACTCCCTTACCTTCTATTCTCCGGACATTTATAACCCGGGAACAAGGTCTACAAAATATCTAAAAATAGGAACCGGACAGGAAGCTTTCGATCAGACTGCTCTCTCTGAACCCGACAAAGATTCGGTCAGGGTAGATTCCAATTATGTATACCTTCTGAAAACAACCGATGGATATTATATTAAAATATGGGTAAAGGCTGTTCATTTAATAGCTAATGCAATCCCACCATACCATAATGTTGTGTTTGATTATAAAGTTCAGCCAATACCGGGACTCAAAGTGCTGTAATTCATAATTTTCACACGAAACATTTATATCAATGCGGAGGTAATAGATTGAAAATTATCTCCGCTTTTTCATATATATGATGTATCTTTTTTAAAATTCCGGAGTAAAGGTTGAAAAATATTCTTTTATTTATGCTTGCTGTACTGATTCTGTCAGTTCCTGTCTATTCGCAGACAATGAAATTTGACTCACTTGCCTCCAGCGGCATAAGACAGATCTATGATATAAAATTCGGACAGGCGGAAAGAACCTTCAGGGAATTGATAGCTGATTACCCCGATCATCCTGCCGGAAGATTCTTTCTTGCTATGATCGACTGGTGGAAGATTCTCCTTAATCCCGATGATGAATCGCATGATGAAATTTTCTTCCAGAAGCTGGAAGATGTTATTTACCAATGCGACCAGCTGCTGGATAAAAATCCTGAGAATGTAGATGCTCTTTTCTTTTAAAGGTGGGGCAATAGGATTCAGGGGGAGACTAAGATCGCTGCGTGAGAGCTGGCTGAAGGCCGCTGACGATGGAAGGGAAGCACTTCCTATAGTTGAACGCGCCAGCAATCTTGACCCTGATAACAAGGATGTACAGCTAGGCTTTGGAATCTATGATTACTATGCTTCGGTTATACCGGATGAATATCCATTACTAAAGCCGCTGATGGTCTTTTTTCCATCAGGAGATAAGGAAAAAGGTCTCAGAGAATTAAAGAATACTGCGGAAAACGGTAAATATGCAAAATATGAAGCCAGATATTTTCTAATGACGCTGTATTATAACTATGAAAATAATCCCTTTAAGGCTTATGAATATGCTTCGCTGCTGTCGAATGAATTTCCTGATAATCCTGTATTTGAACGATGGAAAGGAAGAATCGCCGCCAGGAAAGGGGATTATGCTGAATCTTCTGAAATATTTAAAGATGTGCTGACAAAAGCTGACTCGGGGTTTACAGGCTATAACGTTCTGCCCGCCAGGAGAGAAGCTGTTTATTATGTGGGGGTTCAGTATAAAAACACAGGAGTTCTTGATTCATCAGAATACTATTTCCAAAAATGTGTGGAATACTCTAAGGATCTTGATACAGATGGTGAATCAGGATTCTGGATAAATTCTGTTTTATACCTGGGAATGATAAATGACCAGATGGGAAACAGAGGAAAAGCGCTCGATTACTATAACGATCTTCTGGATATGAAAGAATACGGAAGTTCTCATTCACTGGCTGAGAAATATATCGACAAACCTTACAGACCATGACGAAGGAGGATTGTCGGTTAGTTGGGCCTTTAACCTGCTATAATGAAGTGGCAATGCTTATTCTGTGCAGAGCCCCAATTGTACCCAGAGAGCTGAAACCATAATCAAACGTATAATCGGAAATTTCTACTCCCAGTCCTGCATTAAAGCCTGCGATACCGGCTGTAGTTCCAACCTTAAGCTCAGATCTTTTCTCATTATCGTAGCCGAAACGGAGACTCACGACTTTGCTGAGGTTAAATTCTGCGCCGACGGTAAAAGCCTTAAGCCTCGCTGCAAAATCTCTCCGATCTTCATTCAGTTTATGAAAGTCGAGTGAAAGGCGTAAAGGCAGATTTTCAAGCCGTTTTGAAATTCCAATAACTATATCGAGAGGCAGAGATTCTTTCGTATCATAATATGTAGTAAGCTGCGATCCCATATTCAGAGCAGCAAAACCTATATCGACCATAGCTGAAGGAATGGAATAATGAAGTCCTATATCCGCTGCAAGTCCTGTTGAAGAACGCTTTTCAATCCCTGAATAAATAAACTTGATATTTGCACCGTAATAGAAATTCTCATCGAGTGCATTTGCATACCCGACGATAAAAGCAACCTCGCCAGCCCCGAAATTTTCTGTTTTATTCCCGACATCATCAGCACCTGTAAAAGTACCATAGTTAATATACTTAACAGCAGCTCCGAACCTGCCTATTCCCTCAAAATCGCGGGAATAACTCAGACTTGCAAGATTTATATCCAAGAGATGTTTAACAAAAGAGAAGGAAACGGGCTGTCCCTCCAGCAGATCGAGTCCCGCAGGATTATAAAAGATAACATTCGGGTCATCATTATTTGTTACAAAGCTGCCGGCTAGAGCACCTGCTCGGGCGCTCATATCGAGCCTGAGGAAATCATAGGTATTCTGTGCAGAAACCATTACCGGTGAAAGAATTAAAATTGAAAGAAGGAAAGCAGCTGCTTTTTTCATAAACTCCCAAAATTTTTCGTCAATATTTAACCATATTCGCAAATAAAGGCAAGGGCAAAACATTTATTAACGGTTATTTTTCTTTTCTTTACTGCGAATTATCTTTATTTTGTGCAGGAACGATAGACCATATACGGCACCATACGCGACTCTATGACATAGGATCATAATAATAAACCCAACCAAAAAGACAGAAAGGATCCGGAATGAAGGAGTCAGGTAAATTCGTTTCTCCGTCCATATTCCTTTTAGCTGCTCTCTGCTTTTTTCTTCCATTCGTCAGCTTTACCTGTCAGGGACAAAAAATAGCCGATGTTACAGGAATGGAATTAGTAACCGGCACAAAGATAGAGAAATTTGAGATGCAAAAATTTGATTCCAGGCAGAAAGATCCTGGTCTTGAGGACCAGAGAGACGTCAGCTCCGAGCCAATGGCCATAGCGGCGTTCATTTTCGCAATAATTGGTATAGTTGTTTCACTTATTCCGCGCTATTCACGAATGCTTTCATTGATTGCGGGTGCGCTGGGGGGACTTATGCTCCTTTTTTTAAGATCGAGCATCAGCGGAGAAGTAACGGGAGACTTCAATTTCCAGATCATCCAGGTAACATACGAATGGGGGTATTACCTGGCGCTTATATTATTTATTATTGCTTTTGCGATCAACCTTTACCAGGTAATATCGGAGAACCGGACGGCAGCGATTACATCTGTTAACGACCTGCCTTCAGCAAACACCTTTTATTGTCCCAGCTGCGGGGCTATGAATGAAGCCGGGAGCATTTTCTGTTCGAAATGCGGTCATACCCTCACCCCTTAAGGAAACCTTTAACAGATATAAATTGTTTAATATCAGAGCCTGTCCTGATTTTAGGGCAGGTTCATTTACTTGATATAACTATGCTCATTAAGTAATTTTGAACTAAAATTTCCGGAGAAAAAATGAATACCCTTAAGACTGTCTTTCTGATGACAGTTATGATGATCTTATTTCTGCTGGTCGGTTATTTCCTGGGCGGGTCCACAGGAATGACGATCGCATTTATATTTGCTCTAATGATGAACTTCGGCTCATACTGGTTTTCGGATAAAGTTGTGCTTTCGATGTACAGGGCAAAACAGGTATCTGCGGAAACTGCCCCGAAATTTTATGCACTTGTAGAGCAGCTTGCCTCAAGTGCTAATCTTCCAATGCCGAAAGTCTATATAATTAATGATCCCACTCCCAATGCGTTTGCCACCGGAAGGAGTCCTGAACATGCAGCAGTCGCGGCTACCACAGGGATCCTGAAAGGCTTAAACAACGAAGAACTAGCCGGCGTAATATCCCACGAACTTGCTCATGTAAAGCACAGGGATATGCTGACTGGTACAATTGCGGCCACACTGGTCGGTACAATAACCTTTGTAGCGCAGATGGCAGGCTGGGCTCTGATGTTCGGCAGAGGCAGGGATGATGATGACGGTGGAATATCCGGGCTTCTCTTATTAATCCTGGCCCCGATAGCCGCAACACTTCTGCAGTTGGCTGTATCAAGATCGCGTGAATTTGACGCTGATGCAGGCGGAGCAGAAATTTCAGGCAACCCGCTGGGACTGGCTTCTGCCCTTCGCAAAATATCGGCAGGGAATGAAGTTAAAGCTCTGAATAATTCAAATCCTGCCACAGCTCATATGTTTATTATTAATCCTCTCCATGGAGGCGGTGTTATGAAGTTATTCTCAACTCATCCCCCAATTGAGGAAAGGATTAAACGTCTTGAGAAACTGGCGGCGGAGAAGATATAATATAATATTTCTTGAAGATAGACAGGAGAATTGCCTAAATTACCACCTGAGTTTTAAGTAAAAAAGATGAGATCTATTGCCTGAAAGAAACCTGACCCCCGGTCTGTTAAAAATGCTGACTGGAATAATTCTCCTGTCAGTTATAACCTGCAGAGCACAGGGAAGAAGCAGCCTGCAGATTTTCAACCAGCTTGTGGATTCTTCACTTGTTGAATTGACGCCATTGATACCTGACACTGTAAAGACTATGAGCCTGGATCTTGAAGAGGGGACATACGCCGTTTTTAACTCGCAGATTATCTCCTACCTATCGGAACGCGGATACAAACTTGTAACCGGGGATACTTCATTTAAACTTCAGTATATAATCCGGGATGCTTCAGCTTCGTACGGTGATATTTTCAGGGACGGTTTTTTAGGAGATTATCTTGTTCCCCGTAAACTAACGTTGTCGGGCAGCAGCAATTTATCAGGAAGAATAATAACCACCCATAATTTTAATTTTTCGTTCCAGGATACCATTGCTGTAGATAGTGTTAATTCATACGAAAATCCGGCATATCCTTTTACTCACGGAAGACTACCCTCCGAGCCTTTTTTCTCCGGGATTCTTGAACCTGTGATAGCGGTGGGCACAGCGGCCCTTGCTGTAATCCTTTTCTTCACAATAAGGAGTAAGTAGCAATAAATACCTTTGACTACTGTGGGAAATTGGTTATTTTTCTCAATTAAATTATTACAAAACCTCTGTTTATGAAATATATATTTTTTATTCCTCTATTATTTCTTCTTGTATTTGAAGGGTGTTCATCAAGCGTAGACACCACTAATATGACCGGCGAAAACCGCCTTTCATACGCCGTCAGTCTTTACAACGATGAAGATTATCTTGAAGCTATAAATGAGCTGCAGGCTATTCTGCTGCAGTACCCCGGAAGTTCAATTTCCGATGACGCGCAATTTTATCTCGCCAAATCACGTTTTGCAAGAAAAGAATATATAATGGCAGCTTTTGAATTCAGCAAGCTGATTAAAAATATGCCTGCAAGTGAATTTGTACCAGAAGCCCAGTATCAGCTGGCAAATTGTTATTATGAACTTTCGCCGAATTTTAACCTCGATCAGAAATACACAAAGAAAGCTATACAGGAGTTGCAGGCCTTCATAGATTTTTTCCCTACAAATGAAAAAGTGCCTGATGCGGAAAAAAAGATAGCCGAACTGAATAATAAACTGGCTGAAAAGACTTATTCAATTGCCGGGATATATGAAAAACTCGATTACAAGAAAGCGGCTATAATATATTATGATGAAGTTATAGATAATTATCACGATACTCCCTACGCTCCGATGGCAATGTATAACAAGATTAAAGTACTTGTTGAAAGGAACATGAATAACGATGCTATAGACGAGATAGCGAAATTTATCGGTAAGTATCCGGACAACAAGAGAGTTGGGGAATTACAGAATCTCCGGTCGAAACTTGAAAATCAATTATCATCCTCCAGGTAAATGGCTGCCAAAAAAGTTAGCGATAGTAAAATGATAATGACCGAGCTGGTGCTTCCGCATCATACAAACCAGCTTGGAAAGCTCCTCGGCGGACAGTTGATGCACTGGATCGATATCTGCGCAGCATTATGCGCAGCCAAACATTCGAATTTTGTTTGTGTAACCGCTTCTGTTGACCGCATCGATTTTCATCATCCTATTGATCTTGGTCAGGCTGTTAGTCTGTATGCTTCCGTTAACCATGCCTTCAATACCTCTATGGAGGTCGGAGTTAAAGTATTTGCTGAATCATTTAGAGAGGGGACCAGGGTTCATACAAATTCCGCATATTTAACCTTCGTGAGCGTGGATCAGAATGGAAAGCCAGTGAAGACAAATGAGATTATTCCTGAATCGGAAGATGAAAAAAGAAGATTTGAAGAAGCACTTAAAAGAAGGGAGAACAGACTTCAGTCCCGTAAAAGGAAAAGTAGTTAGCCTCCTGTTTTGTTGGTTCCTGCTCTCATATAATATCCATCCGCAGGTACCGGTCAATGGTTTCTGCAGGTATCAGGATTTTAAAGTCGACTCAGGCTATCAGAAATTATTCTCACTCAATTATAATGAAGATTCTTACACGGATCTTCTTTTTTTTAATCCTTCCAACCGAACGGTGACCTCAATAGACGGAAGTCAGAACGGTACTTTCGGATCATCTCATAGTTACGTGATACCCAGGGAAATATCGGCTGTTCAATACCTGCGTGATAAAAACAACAAGGTATCCGGTTACGCCTTTATTTCCCGCAAGAAGAGCTCGGCGGGCGTCCTCAAATTTAACACTGAAGGTTATCCGGATGAGGAAGCAGAAATAAGCTTCAACACCTACCCTGAAAACCTTAGCACCGCTGATGTAAACGGCGACGGAGTACCGGAGGTACTTGTTTCAGGGAGTACGTTCAACGGACTTTCCCTCATTTACAATGAAGCGAAACTCCGCGAGAAAAAGATAGTTGATAAAACCAGTTATGCAGAGGCGGTATTTGCGGATCTCAACAATGATGGTTTTCCGGATATCGCGGGATTTGAAATGTTCTCCAATAAGCTGCAGTTTTACTATAACAATAGTAAAGGCAATTTTAATAAAATCAGGGAGATACCTTTCAACAGTCCGGTAACCTCGCTTCAGCCGGCCGATCTTGATCTTGATTCATACACCGACCTGGTTTTCACGGAAGAAAAATCAATAATTATATATTACGGTGATTTTACTTCATCCTATGACGATACACTTGAGATCGATACAAAATACGGGATAGACAAAATAATTACCGGTGATTTCAACAGGGATGGGCTGATAGACGTTGCTTATATCAACAAGACAGAAGGAACGCTCTCACTTATTTTCGGGAAGGATACCAGGAAGTTTTATCCTGAAATTTTATACCTCAAAAAGAATTCTCTTTCTGATATTATACCATATTACAGCAAGTTCATCAACGGACTTATTGTACTGAACGATGAGGGGACATATTATCTGATTTCCAACCTTGCCTCAATCTCTGAGGAAGTAAGTTTTGTGGCCGGGGCACACCCTGAAGCAGTTACTTTCTATGACAGGGAGAACAATAGTATTAATGATATTTGTTTTATCGATGCTTATAATAAGACACTTAACCTGATAACAAGAAACAGTTCCGGCATACCCGAAACCTGGTTCCCGATACCATTGTTTGAAAATGAGAACTCAGTAATAGTTAACAACAAACTTCCGGAACAGAAAACATTTTATTGTTTTACCAGAGATAAGAAATTAATAGAAGTTATCACCGTAGATCTTAAAAAGAACAAATTTAAAAGAAGTTCACTTTACTCTCCGGGGAAGATCAGAGATCTAAAGATTAATGAAAGCACCGGGAGGCTTTACTCTGCTTTTATAAAGGACAGCAGCCTGGGTGTAACAACTTTTGTGAATGACCAGGGACAGTATCAGTATTATACATATGCCGGCATAAGGAAGAATATATCTGACGCAGCTCTTTCTGTTTACAACAGACCGGAGGTTTTTTATGCCGTTGAAGATTCGAATTTGATAATAGGGGAGAGACTGCTGGAAGCAAACAGTAAAAACACCGAGTTTGAAACAAAGATCAAGAGCGGATACGGCGTCCTGCTTTACGCGGGTAATTTTCTGAACAGAGAAAATTCCGCCTTGTTTGGATTTTTAAGCACAAAAGATAAAAACGATTTGATCTTTTTCCTCGGTCCTGATGCCTTCACAGTCTCAGGAAAAAACAGCCTGGCTCCCGGTCTTAGGATAAAAGATAAAAATCAATTATTTTTTGGAACTCTTAGATTTAACGGCCGGCAGAAAGTCTGCTATTACAATCCCGTTCAGAAGAATATCAAATCCATTGGATTATCTGACGGGAACCAGACTATTACGCGCAGTCTATTAATGGAAAATATAGATGCAAGATCTTTTTTTATTAAAAATATGAATTCCCGGAACTATCATATTGTTTACATTGACGAAAACGAAAACTGTATTACGATCAGAGAGCTTAAATGAGTAAAAAGCTTCTCTTATTTCTGATCTTAACTTTGTATGTTTCCGGGTTCTCCCAGGAGTGGAACAGGAACAGGCTCGATTCCCTTTTTAATTATTATGTAACTGATCATAGTTATAATAATCTGGAAAGTCCCGAAAACG
The DNA here is from genome assembly GCA_963771705.1 of uncultured Bacteroidota bacterium. Classification (GTDB taxonomy): domain Bacteria; phylum Bacteroidota; class Ignavibacteria; order Ignavibacteriales; family Ignavibacteriaceae; genus DATFVA01. Next base: position 287,455 of record CAVYUP010000006.1, on the reverse strand, counting down.
TAAGCGGGGATACCACCCGGATTAAATGCGGATTCGGTACTTCGGCGGAAGTATTTATTCATTTCAATGACTTTACTGAATCGCAGAAGAGACTGCTGAAGGTTCTAAGCGAACGGCCCGCAACAGATGCAAGCATAGTTTCTCCGTCAGGATTTTTCCGTATCCATTATTATTCGACAGGCTCTTTCACCCCTCAATATGATTTAAATGAATTTGCGATGGCGCTTGATTCCTCATATAAGTTCGAAGTTAATTATCTCGGCTTTCCTCCTCCTCCCGAGGATACCCAGCCCGGAGTATCTCCCGACAGTGCAGGAGGCGACAGCAGGTATGATGTATATATAGTACCTATGGGCAACTTCTACGGAGAAACTATCTTTGAAACCCGGATTGGGCAGGATGATAGATTCACTTCTTTTATCAGGGTAGATTATAAATTCGGTTCAGGATTTTATACCCATGGAATAGATGCTGCCAGAGTGACGGCTGCTCATGAATTTCATCATTCAATCCAGGTGGGAAATTATATATACAGAGATGCTGATCTTTTCTTTTATGAACTGACTTCAACCTCAATGGAGGAGTTTGTGTTCGACTCAGTTAACGATTATTACGGTTATATGAGTGATTATTTCAGGAATACAGAGCGGGCTTTTTCGGAGAACAACGGCTATAACCTTGCTATATGGAATATTTATCTGAAAGACAGGTTCGGGTTTGGTATCTTTAAAACACAGTGGGAAAAGATGCCGTCGATGAGAGCGTTAAACGCAATCAATTCCTCACTTTTTGAACAGGGTACGAATTTCGGCAGCGAGCTTAATAAATTCGGAATATGGACGTTTTTTACAGGGTACAGGAACCAACCCGGGGAATATTTTGAGGAAGCCGCAAATTATCCTCTTATCCGTCCTTCCTCTGTAATAGAATTTCACTCCCCCTCGGTGAATGTAATTATGAATGCTCATCCCACATCAAATAACTTTGTAGATTTCATTGACCAGGTTAAGGGAGATACCCTGACAGTGCTAGTAACCAACACAGATATCGCAAACGGTATAGATAATACGCTGACCTTTTATCCCTTTACTTATTATGTATATGACTATAATGAACCCGGCAGCCAGCAGCTGACAGGTGTATATTATTCAAAGCTTACAACGGATCATCCTTCGGAGTGGACATCATCCGAATTTTTCAACAATTACCTTATAAGGGAAGGCGAGATACCCCTGGAACTTTCTGATTATGCCTTTCCGAATCCTTTCAGGTACGGCATAAATAGTTACATTTATTTCCCTGTGAAAAGCGGCGGAGCGGCTGAGGCAAGTCTTAATGTATATACACCGGCAATGGAACTGGTATACTCTGTTAGGAAACCATATGATTATTTATCGGGGCAAAAAGTTATGAAGTGGAACGGATTGAATGATAAGAATCAGCGGGTTGCTTCGGGCGTATATGTTTTCGTAACCCGTTCGGGCAATGAAAAAATGGTCGGGAAGCTGGTTATATTTAATGAATAATTTTTCGGTACAGGCAGAGTCGTTAAGTAAAACATTCGGAAGAAGGCTGATCTTCTCGGGACTGAGTTTCGGTTTTGATAAGAGCGGCGTATATGGAATTTCAGGACCCAACGGTTCTGGCAAATCCACGCTGGTTAAAATAATAGCGGGGATCATTTCGCCTTCGAAAGGGAAGGTAAAACACAAAGCAGAAGGTAAAGAGATTCCGCCCGAGAAACTTCATAATTATATCGGTTTTGTTTCCCCCTACCTGATTTTGTATGAAGAATTTACGGCACTGGAAAATCTTGAGTTATTCGCCGACATAAGAGACGTTCCTTTTAATAAAGAGAGGGTGGACTATCTCCTTAAAGTATTTTTGTTATACGATCGGAAGGATGACCTGGTGAAAACCTATTCTTCCGGAATGAAGCAGAGAATGAAATTTATTTTTGCTTTAATGCATTCGCCGCGGCTGCTTATACTTGATGAACCGACGTCGAACCTGGATGATGAAGGAAAGGAATCTGTTTATAAAATTGTTCGCGAAGCAGGACAGGACAGCATAGTGCTTATAGCATCAAATGAAAAAACCGATCTGGAACTTTGCAGCGAGAGGATTGTTATACAGGATTATAAAAATATAATAGTACAGGATGTAAAGTGAGCTCAAAGTCGTATTCATTATTCCTCAAAGATTTTCGTTCTGAGCTCAGGACGCGTTATGCCATCAACTCACTTGCAATGTTTATAATAGTTGCGATCAGCGTCATTATGTTCTCTATAGGAAACGAAAGAATTAATGAGAACCTGACGGCTGGACTTTTCTGGGTGGTTATATTTTTTACTGCTATGTCGGGACTGGCAAGGGCATTTGTTTCCGAGGAGGAAAGAGGCACCTCCCTTACACTGCAATTAATAGCTTCACCCTCTACAGTTTATACCGGAAAGCTGATCTTCAATCTGGCGCTTGTTTTCTGTATGAATATAGTGATTGCTTTACTGTATTCTGCGGTTTTTGAGGCATTTGTAATAAGGAATTTTGCCCTTTTCCTGTGCGCTTTTGTACTGGGAAATATCGGGCTGGCAATCTCGTCAACTATAATTGCTGCTATAATTTCGAAAGCCGGGGCTAAAGGAACACTTTATCCTGTCCTTTCTTTTCCTATATTATTACCTTTAATTTTAACTTCCGTACAACTAACTTTGTTCTCTATCGATGGCACAGGTTTTGAAAAATCTAAATTTGAGCTCGCAATTTTAATCAGTTACGACGTTATTATGTTAACTGCATCTTATATGCTGTTCGATTTTATCTGGAAAGATTAGTAATTTTAATTTAATATAAACTATGAAATCAATTATCTGGAAAAGTTTCCTGTTTCTGCTTCTCGCTTTCGTGTCCGTGGCGGGAATAGCATTTCCCATTGTTGAGAATCCAACTCACTGGTACCAATTTCCGTTTATCCCGGGCCTTGAAGAAAATGCAAAAATCATATTTTTTCACGTCCCAACAGCCTGGCTGACTGTAATCGCTTTTATGATGTCAACTATTTACAGTTTTAAATACTTACGGAATAGGGATATGAACGACGATATAAAATCTTATACCGCCGCTCAGCTTGGAATTATTTTCTGCATTCTTGCTACCGTTACCGGAGCTGTATGGGCAAAATTTGCCTGGGGTTCTTTTTGGAATTGGGATCCACGTCAATCAAGTATATTTGCATTACTGTTAATTTACGGAGCATGGTTCGCGCTTAGATCCTCTATAGAGAATGAAGAGAAGAGAGCAACGCTTTCCGCCGTTTATGCGATTATTGCTTTCGTTACGGTTCCGTTCTTTATATTTATTATGCCGAGAATTATGGCAGGTCTGCATCCCGGTTCCGCAGATGATACCAATTCCGGGCCGGTGGTTGATTTCAAGATGAACGCTAATATGATGCTGATCTTTTATCTTTCGCTTATCGGCTTTACAATATTATATTTCTGGATGTGGAGACTCGGCTATAAATCATTGATGTACAAAGAAAGTTTAAATAAACAACAAATCAGAGGATAAATTGAGCGGACTTTATGATTTCCTGCATAACAATGCTATTTACATTGTTATGATAATCGTACTGATTGTATGGGCAGGAATATTCTTTTTCCTTAACAATATCGATAAAAGAATAAAGAGTGTAGAAAAAGAAATAAAAGGAGACAAGCATGAAAAATAAGTATATATTCGGTGGTGCTATCATTGTTCTCTTCCTTGGCTTAATGGGCTACCTGTTTACCCAGAGCAACATTAAGTATGAAAGTAACTTTTCAAATGTTATAAATACCGATAAAACCGTTAAAGCTACAGGAAGCTGGGTAAAAGATAAAAATTACCAGATAGATAAAGCCAACAAAACTTTCAGCTTCTATATGGCAGACGAGAACGGCAACCAGATGAAGGTTGTGTACGACGGAACAATTCCCAATAACTTCGAAACAGCCAAAAGCGTAGTTGTAACAGGACAGTATAAAGATGGATATTTCCATGCAAGGGATATATTAACTAAATGCCCGAGCAAATATGAGAATGAGAAGGCTAAGACCTCCAGTTTATAGATCCATTAGTTCAGTACATTAACATATAATTTAATTTAGCATAACACTGAGGAAGATATGGCAGGCAGTATCGTACTATCAGTCGCGTTAGCATTTAGTCTGATCGCAATGGTGATGTATTTTCTTTCGTACCGCGGCTATAAAAATGCCGTAAACTACGGGAGGATTGCATACCATGCTATGGCCGTACTTGTTATTGTTGCATCAACGATACTATGGTATCTTATTCTGACACACCAGTACCAGTATCATTATGTATACAGTTACAGCCAGAATAGTTTGAAAACAGGGTTTCTTATAGCTTCATTCTGGGGAGGGCAGGAAGGCAGCTTTATGCTGTGGCTGCTGCTTACATCCATTGTGGGAATTTTCCTTCAGTCATATACCTCCAAAAGGGGCGACCTGGAACTGAGGGTGATGACGGTATTTACCCTTGCAACAACATTCCTCCTGATAATGGTTTCGCCGATGTTCAAGAATCCATTCGCTTATATATGGACAGAGCCTGTGTTCATACCAGTTAAGAGCATCAGCGCGGGATTCCTAAATCTTCCCTGGCTTCAGTCATTTATTTTTAGTGATGGCTCAAGCGGACAGACATTCGTTAAAATGAGCAGCGATCTTTACGCTAAGCTTTCAACTGCAGGAATTTCGGTAAACCAGTTTATCGCTGATGGAAAAGGACTTAATCCCCAGCTGCTGAATTTCTGGATGCAGATACATCCCCCGATCCTATTCACTGGTTTTTCAATGTCTACCGTACCTTTCTCTTTCGCAGTAGCAGCATTGATGAAGAACGATTACAAAGACTGGGTACGCCAGTCGTTCCCATGGGTGCTTGCAGGTGCCGGGATACTCGGACTTGGAATTATGCTCGGAGGATACTGGGCATACGAAATGCTTGGATGGGGCGGATACTGGGCCTGGGATCCTGTTGAAAATTCAAGTTTGATCCCCTGGCTCGTAGGTGTGGCTTCTGTTCATACACTGCTTGTTCAAAGAAAAAGCCAGGCGAAAGGGGGTATAGGCAAGTACGCAAAGACCAACCTTATTTTATGTATAATGACGTATGTTCTTGTACTATACAGCACTTTTTTAACAAGGAGCGGAGTTCTTGGTGATGCGTCTGTGCATTCATTCGTAGATCCAGGGATGCTTGTTTACCTCTTCCTCGTGATTTTTATAGGTACCTTTATTATGCTTGGTTTCGGCATGCTTATCTACCGCTGGAAATATTTAACCGAAGCAACGGCAGCTGACGAAGACCTTTTATCACGGGATCTTGCATTATTTACAGCCTCTATTGTTCTTGTTGCCTCTGCTGTTGTTGTACTGGTTGGTACTTCAGCACCTCTGTTCGGTGTATCTGTAGATACATTTTTCTACAACGAGATGAACCTTCCCATTGCTATAATAATAGGACTGCTGAATGGACTGAGCCTGCTGCTGAAATGGAAACAGACGAAGGGACAGGAACTTGTAAGAAAATCGATTCCTTCAATCGCGGTCGCAATACTGTTTACAGCGTTCCTTATAGTATTCGGCGGGATGCATGAAATTATGATGATCCTGCTCGCATTCTCCGCTGCCTTTACAGTGGCAGTAAATGTAGAGATAGCAATAAAGGTTATCCGTGGGAATATGAAGATGCTCGGTGCGTATGTTGCACATATCGGTATAGCACTTTTTATTCTTGGAGTAATAGGTTCGGCAGCTTACGGCAGTGAAACTGACATCGATCTTATAAAGAATCAGCCTAAAGAAGCATTCGGATATAAGCTGACGTTTACAGGTTACAATCCAATAGAGAACAATTCGAAATACGCTTTTAATATTCAAGTTGAAAAAGGTGACAAAAAATACACAGTTTCACCTGTTATGTATATCAGCGATTTCAATAACGGACTTATGAGAGAACCCGCAATACTGAATCTGCTGACGAAGGACTTCTACGTATCCCCGCTGGGCTATGATGATCAGTCGCAGAACCAGGCTGCGGAAGGACTCGATGTTAAGCTTAATGTGGGACAAAAGACTAATGTTGAAGGAGCACAGATAGAGTATACTGATTTCGTAAAACCGGATATGAGCGTTATGATGAGCGGCGGAGATTTTGAGATGGGTGCAAACCTTAAGGTAGTTAAAGACGGTAAAACCTATAATGTAGAGCCCAAATTGAAGAAAACCGGTCGTGATTTCATCTATGTGCCCGTTCAGATCTCTGAAGCAAACATAAAAATTCAGTTGAAGAAAATTGATCCCACTACACAAACGGCCGACTTTATAGTAGGAAAGCTGGAAGGCGAAACCACCGCGAATAAGCAGCCGAAAGAAGTTTTAACTGTAGCCGCAAGTATAAAGCCTTACATCAGCCTTGTATGGACCGGGATACTTATAATGGTAGCAGGTTTCTTTATAGCCGTTTCAAGAAGGTTAAGGGAATCCCTTGTAAAGAGCAGTTAATCTTTCAAGTTTAACAGTTTTTAATGCCCGCTTTGTCGGGCATTTTTTTTAACTTTGCAATAGTAAAACTAACAGGGAAGATCTATGAAGAAGGTTACAAACGGGCTCGCAGGCAAAGCACTGATTCTCATTTCATTTTTATTTATTGCGTTTACCTCTTTTCGGCCGCATGAAGGGATGTATCCTCTTACGGAAATCAGAAATCTCGATTTAAAAGATGCAGGATTAAAGATACCCGTTGAAGAAATTTACAACCCTAGCGGTGCCAGTCTTGTAGATGCCCTTGTACACCTAGGAGGATGTACAGGCTCATTTGTATCACCTGAAGGACTTATAATCACGAACCATCACTGCGCATTCGGAGCTGTACAGAAGGCCAGCACACTCGAGCATAACTACCTTGAAAACGGCTTCCTGGCTGAGAACAGGGAAGAGGAGATTCCTGCCGAAGGAGTAACCTGTAAGATAACCCAGTCGTATGAAGATGTAAGTAATGAAGTATTAAGTGCGGCCAACGCGGCAGCTGATGTTTCTGAACGTAAGAAAGCGATAGAGAATAAGATCGACGAGATTGTAAAAAGGGAAGAGAAAAAGGATCCTTCAATTGAAGCGCATGTTTCTGAAATGTTCATCGGGGAGACTTACATACTTTTCAGGTACAAAGTAATTAAAGATGTCAGGCTGGTTTATGTTCCTCCACGGACAATCGGAGAATTCGGCGGTGAATCCGACAACTGGGTATGGCCTAGACACAACGGGGATTTTTCATTTATGCGTGCCTATACAGCACCTGACGGCAGTGCTGCAGAATTCTCAAAACATAATATACCATATCATCCCAAAAAATATATACAAGTTAATCCCACCGGGGTAGAAGAAGGAGATTTTGTTTTTCTACTAGGTTATCCTGGAAGAACATATACGCATCAACCTTCCGATTTCCTGAAATACCAGTACGAATATCAGCTTCCTTACATACAGCAGCTATACTCCTGGCTGATAAATCTGTACCTTGAGAAGGGAAAAAACGACCCGGAATTTGAGCTTCAGTTTGCGTCAAAAGTAAAGGGACTTTCAAACACCGAAAAGAACTACCGCGGAAAGATGATAGGTATCAAACGTCTTAACTTACTCGACAAAAAGCAGCAGGAAGAAAAAAATCTGCAGGAATTCATTGAATCCAGACCCGAACTGAAAGAAAAATACGGGAAGGTATTAAGCCGGATCGATTATGTATATAAAGATATTTATAACGATGGTATACTCCCTCTTTTTCTATCGCAGCTGAAAAGACAGGTTGAAATGTATAAGCTGGCCGACATTTTTATAAAATACAAAGAAGCCCAGCAGCTTCCGGAATTGGAAAGAAAAAATGCATATAAAGATAAAAACTATTTGAAACTTGAGAGCAGGGTCAATTCAATATATGCTTCTTACCATCCTGAGATTGATAAAAAAATAATGAAGCAGATCTTGAATGAGGGAATTCAGCATAACGAGATCTCTGCATTGCAGCCGCTGGCGGTATTTGCAAGGAGTATGAGTCCTGCCAACAGGATCAACAGCTTTGTGGATTACATATACGACAGCACTTTTATAAACAATCCCGGAAAATTCATCTCTGTTCTGAGGAATGATTCTGTAAAGCCTGTCGATATAAGCGATCCCTACATCAATTTCGTGAAACAGATGGAAGACATACAGGAAGGTTATGACAAACGGAATGAAGAAAGGGAAGGAAAGCTTAATCTTCTGCTCGCACAACTTCTGGATGCGAAGAAACAATGGCTTGACAAATCATTTGTGCCTGATGCCAACAGTACCCTGAGACTAACCTACGGACATATTAAAGGATACTCTCCTTCAGATGCGGTATATTATAAACCGATTACCACTCTTCAGGGAGTAATTGAAAAAGGGAAGGAGACAGGTGAGTATAAGCTGCCGGAAAAAATTAAAGAATTATATGAGAAGAAAGACTTTGGGCAGTTTGTTGACAAGAATTACAATGACGTCCCTGTTGCTCTTTTATATAATACAGATACAAGCGGGGGGAACAGCGGGAGTCCCATTCTGGATGCCGCCGGAAAACTTGTGGGGGTAAACTTTGACAGGGTCTTTGAGGCAACAGTAAACGATTATGCCTGGAGTACCGACTACAGCCGATCCATCGGCGTTGACATCCGCTATATACTTTGGGTTACGGAGAAGATAGGCGGTGCGGACTTTCTTCTGAAAGAGATGGGCGTTACCCCTGATTTACAGTAGGCGCCAACCCTGTTCTTTAATAATAGAAATAATTATTTTGATCTGCTTTTTTTTAACCATTATTAATTATTCAGCTTTGAAACCTTTATAAAATATTCAAGATGATGAATAAATTGAAACTTTTACTTATTGAAGATAATCGCCTTCTCAGGGAAGGCCTTCGAATTATGATTACAAAACAAAAGGATATGCAATGTGTAGAGACCGCAGGCAATGGTGAGAATATTTTGAATTTGCTTCAGAAGCATAAACCAGATATAGTACTTCTTGACTTAGGGCTGCGGAACCGCAATAGTTTGAATCTGGTGAAAATGATTAGAAAAAAGTTTGAGGATACAAAAATAGTAGTGATGGATCTGGTACCTGCCCAGGAGGACGTTCTTGAATTTGTTCAGGAAGGAGTTTCCGGATTCATTTTGAAAGATGCCACGGTAAGCGACTTTCTAAAAACTATCAGATCTGTCTATAAAGGCCTCAATGTGCTCCCTCCTAATTTAACAGGATCCCTTTTTTCACAAATTGTGGAACACGCTTTAAAAGAGTCAAATCATACCGCTATAATGGATTCAGTTACAATGACCAAACGAGAAAGCCAGGTAATAGGGTTAATCTCCAATGGCTGCACTAACAAAGAAATAGCTCAGGAACTTCATCTTTCAACCTACACCGTAAAAAGTCATGTGCACAATATCCTTGAAAAACTTGCATTGAGCACCAGGGTGCAGATCGCGAAATATGTACATGATGCAAGAAAAAGAGATTCAGCCGCTCAGGGAACTTCGTTAATGGATGATTAATTACTTCCAGAAGAATTAATCCTTATTTCGTCCTAAAGCTCTATTTAATTCCAGAGCATTCCTTCGTATATATATTACAGGAAGGGTGCAATTAAGTATTTGTTCAATAAATGCACTAATTCGTTTTTCATCCTTTCGCTCTATTGATATACCCCGGTAATTATCATAGTATTTCATAACACATAAAAAGGAATCCAAATGAAAAATATAATTCTGATGTTTGTACTATTATTATCGTTTACGTTATATGCGCAGGATAAAAATGAAAGCAGTAAAATGAAAATGGATGATGAAACTAATGCCTGGATGAACAAAATTTCATCCGATTCTGAGATGCGCATTACAATGATGGATATGATGATAGAAAAAGCGAGCTTAAATAAAGAAGAAATGATGAAACTTGCGAATTCAGTATTAAGTAATTCAGAACTCAGCCAAATGATTATCTCCAAAGGAAATGAAAAAGCCGATAGAGACTCATTTGAACCGAAATCACGCGGAATGATGAATGATAGTGTAAAGAACAAGAAAATGACTCCAATGAAACCCGTTCTAAGGAAATGAAGCAAAGCATAGTTGCTGTGAGAATTTAGAGATTTGTTTTAGTATTTGACAAAGCTTGAGCGTGGAATCGTTTTAGTCGAAAAGTCCCATTAGTATAGCTATTAAGAGATAATGCTTCCTCAGAAAGATATTTTAGAAACAGAAAATGTTATGAAAAAGATCAGATTACTGCTGATAGAAGACAACCGTCTGCTTAGAGATGGTATAACTTCTATTGTGAAAACTCAGAACGATATTATTATAATCGCCGCGTCCGGGGATGGTAAGAATACGCTATTTAAAATAAAACAGCTTAAACCGAACATTGTTCTGCTGGATCTGGGTTTGCGAAGCCAGAACAGTTTACATGTTGTGGAACTGGTAAAAAAGGATTTCCCTGATGCAAAAATCATTATAATGGACCTGGCTCCTATTCAATCAGACATTCTACAATATGTAAAAGCTGGTGCAAGCGGTTTTATTCTTAAGGATTCATCCCTAAAAGATTTTCTGGTTACAATTCGATCTGTTGCCAAAGGTTCGACTGTCCTTCCGCCGGTTTTAGTTGAATCACTTTTTTCCCAGATTGTTGATTATGCAATTAGAGAAGGGAAGTCAAAACTTAAGGAGGCAGTGAAGATGACTAAAAGGGAGCGTGAAGTAATATTACATCTTGGCAGCGGTCTGAGTAATAAAGAGATTGCTCAAAAGCTTCATGTTTCAACTTATACAATTAAAAGTCATATTCACAACATCATGGAAAAGCTCGCACTGCATACCCGCCTGGAAATTGCGAATTACTCTTATTCGGCAGAAGCACTCAGGGCGATTGCCAAAAGTATTTCAACAATAAATAATTAGAATTATGAGCTTCTGCGGTTAAATATTATATATCTATCTACCCGGGGATTAATCCCTTTTTCATCCATTCGGTTCATTTATTGTGGAAATTAGTTTTATTATCTTTTTATTATGTTAAAGGGAACGGATAAAGTATTATGTGCTAATATCCTTTTAGGTTATAATCAGCATCTTTTAGTGGATAACATAAAGGAGAGAGCCGTTAATTAAAACATTATTAATTATAGTTAAATAACAAGATGAATATACTTTTAGTTTATCCTATGTATCCAGATACTTTCTGGAGTTTTAAACACGCTCTGAAGTTCGTTTCGAAAAAAGCCAGTTTTCCTCCTTTAGGGCTGCTTACCGTTGCTTCGATGCTTCCAAAAGATTGGAATAAAAAATTAATTGATATGAATGCATCTGAGCTGAAAGATGAAGATATAATTCAGGCAGACCTTGTTTTCATTAGTGCTATGTCCGTTCAGAGTGATTCAGCAGACCAGGTTATAGAAAGATGCAAAAAATTAAATGTGAAAATTGCAGCCGGAGGACCTTTATTTACAAGCAGCTCCGAATACTATGAAGGTGTAGATTATCTTATTCTTAATGAGGCAGAAATAACCCTGCCGCAATTTCTGACTGATCTCAACAGGGGGGCACCGAAACATAAATATACGACCGAGGACTGGGCGGATGTTTCCTCCACTCCATTACCCCTATGGAATATTCTTGATAAAAATCGTTATACTTCAATGAATCTTCAGTATTCACGCGGATGTCCTTATGACTGCGATTTCTGTGATATAACAGTTCTTTATGGGAGAAGACCGCGTACAAAAACAAGAGAACAGGTTCTGGCTGAACTAGATGCATTATACAGCACCGGATGGCGCGGGCCGGTTTTCTTTGTGGACGATAATTTCATCGGCAACAAAGTGAAACTGAAGAAGGAGATACTGCCTGCAATAGCTGAATGGATGGAAAAAAACAGAAATCCTTTCTACCTGAATACGGAAGCCTCAATTAATCTTGCTGACGATCATCAGCTTATGGAATTGATGGTTAAAGCTGGATTTGAAGCTGTCTTTATTGGAATAGAGACCCCTAACGAAGAGAGCCTGGCTGAATGCAACAAAACCCAGAACAGCAACCGTGATCTCATCTCAAGCATTAAAAAGATACAACAGGCGGGACTGGAAGTACAGGGCGGCTTTATAGTCGGTTTTGATAATGATCCCCCTTCAATTTTTGAAAAGCTGGCCAGCTTCATACAGGAAAGCGGTATAGTAACGGCAATGGTGGGATTATTAAATGCTCCCAGAGGTACGAAGCTTGAAAAAAGATTAAAAGAAGAAAGCAGGATGCTGAAAGATTTTACAGGAAACAACACAGACTTTTCTATAAATTTTATTCCGCGTATGGATTTGAAAATTCTTCTTGATGGATATCAGGATCTTCTCCTTAAAATTTACTCGCCTAAATATTATTACAAAAGAGTTATGAAATTTATGAGGGAATATAATCCCAAACAGAAAAAAGTATTTCATTTTAATCCCAATTATATTCTTGCTTTATTCAGATCAATGATCAGGCTTGGAGTGATTGGGGAGGAAAGGATATACTACTGGAAATTATTTTTCTGGACACTCTTAAGAAAACCGCAGCTATTTTCACTTGCAATACTCTTTACTATATATGGTTTTCATTTCAGAAAAATATCTGAAGGGTTATAACAAACGGTAGGCACATTTGGGTGGAGAGGAAATTAGGAAAAGGTTCCAGGTTTATGTTTACAATACATAAACAAAAGGATTAAGCCTTTTTTCATCCTTTTGCCTGATTGAACACTCCTTCCTATCAAGTTAACTTACAAGTGTAATTCGTGAAATACCCCCAACTTAAAAAACTTTTTAAGATCACGATTTGATCTTCGGGGCAAACAGAAAAATATAAGTCAAAATAACGTAAAAGGAATTTTAGAATGTTCAAGATAAAAGAGACCCTATTTCGATCGGCCTTTGTAATAATTACAATTGTCTCATTTTTTACCCTGGTAAGCTGTTCCGACTCGACCTCGCCCGATGCCGGTAAGGGACAGTTAAAGATGACTATGGTTGATGCACCCGCAGGTTATGATGAGGTAAACATAATAGTTACAAGAGTTGAAGTTCATAAAGCCGGCGCAGATTCAGATAATGGATGGTTTGTAATAAATAACAATTCAGCAACCTATGATCTGCTTACTTTAAGAAACGGTGCAAGTGTTATTCTCGGGGATAATTCGCTTGATGCCGGCCAGTACTCACAAATAAGATTAATAATCGGCACCGGAAGTAATGTTGTAGTTGATGGAACTGCTTATCCTCTGGAAATTCCCAGCGGGGAACAGACGGGTATAAAACTTAACCATCAATTCGAAATCAAATCAGGTTTAATTTACGAACTGCTTCTTGATTTTGACGCAGGGAGATCAATACTGCTCACCGGAAACGGACAGTATAAACTACACCCTGTTATAAGGCTTATTCCGCTAGTGATTTCCGGTACCATCAGCGGTAGGATCAATCCTTCATCAGCTGCAGGATATGTTTATGCGATCAGCAGAGAAGATACAGCGGCTACCATAGCAGAGCCGATAACAGGATCATTTACTTTAATGGCTTTGTTACAGGAGACTTACAGAGTGGAAATATTCTCAGCAGACGGGGCGTATAATGATACAACAGTAGCTAATGTAACTGTTACCCCACAACAAAATAATGATTTAGGATCAATCACGCTCAGTTTGAAATAAACTGAAATTATTAAGGAATTAAATTATATGAAAAAGTTTTTATTATTAGGTCTGGTCATAGGTTTGATGATAATTATCACTAAACCGGCGGCAGCTCAGGGTAAGGGATTCGGGATGGGAATAATATTAGGAGAACCGACAGGATTAAGCGCGAAGTTATGGACAAGCCAGGACAACGCTTTTGATTTTGCGGCCGCATGGTCTATAAGGGGTGAAGGAAATTTGCTTCTACAGGCTGATTATGTATGGCACTTCTTTGACGCAATTCCGGTTTCCGAAGGTAAACTTCCCCTTTACATCGGGATCGGCGGCAGGGTACTTCTGGCAAATGACCCTCAGTTAGGCGTAAGGATTCCCTTTGGTTTAGATTATCTGTTCGCCAGTGCACCGATAGATATTTTTGTAGAAATCGTTCCGGTTCTTGATCTGTCACCTTCAACAGACTTCGGTGTAGGAGGAGGAATAGGGATACGCTACTGGTTTTAATTACAATTGATCTAAACAGAGTATTTCAGATAGTTAATTTTAATGAAGAAAGTTAGATTTATTTTATGTCCAATATCCTCGGCCTCGGTATAATAATGTTATGGTCTGTGGGATTCTTAGTCCCATTCACATTTGTTGGTTTTATCGAGGTCCTTGTGATGATATCACTCTCGGTTTATCTCCTGAATAAAATTCAGATGAGGGTTCTCATCGCTAAAAAATCTAAAAGCGGGTTATGATCAAACAGAAAAACAGAAAGAAAACAAAAGGAACCATATTTATGCGTTACTATTTTATTCTGATGGCGGCAATTTGTTTGTGGAGCTTTTCAGGCACAGCGAACGCACAAATTATTGTCAAGCCTAACTTTAATCTGGATAGTCAGCCAGTCTGGGGTCCAACTGGTTATGATTATGTAGAGAACTATTATTTACCTGACATAGATGCTTACTACAATGTTCCCGGTCATCGGTATTACTACTATTCAAATGGTAATTGGGTTAATAGTTCCAAATTACCCTCACGATATAGTACTTATAATTATTACAGTTCGTATAAAGTTGTAGTAAATGAGCCTAAGCCCTGGAGAAACAGCGTAAGTTACAGAGAAAAGTATTCGTCTTACAAAGGTCGTCACGATCAGCGTCTGATCCGTGACAGCCAGGATTCCAGATATTTTAAAAACAAAAATCATCCTGAACATAATAACTGGGTTAAGCAGCAGAAGCACGATAACGGAAATAATAAGTCACATCAACAGAACACCAAGAAACATAAAGGCAGCGGTAAAAGATAACCGGTGGAGCCTTCAATAATAGCTCAAAAGGCGTAGTTCCTTTTTCATCCCTTTGACCGATTGTGCCGGTTAATATTTCTATCTAACATCATGCATAAACATAATGTATATAGGAAAGAATAACATTGCATCAGCTGCCTGGCGAAGATCATTATACTGAAGAAGCGAATGAAGCACCTCATGACATTACACCTGATTCGTCACTTGCTAAATTTTTCTTAGAAGTTCACTCGCTAACTATTTTAGTTCTTCACTTTTTCAGAGAAGTGTTTAAGCCGCCTTATGAGTTTAATGAACTGCTTAAGCAATCATTTTTAATCGGTTATAAAACATTGCCTTTAGTAGCGATTACAGGTTTTATAATCGGGCTCGTACTTACAATTCAAACAAGACCGACATTAGCGAAATTTGGAGCAGAATCCTGGCTGCCTGCAATGGTAGCGGTTTCAATTATCCGGGAAATAGGACCGGTTATAACTTCTCTGATATTTGCCGGCAAAGTCGGTTCAGGAATCGGGGCTGAGCTGGCTTCAATGAAAGTGACTGAACAGATCGATGCTATGCAGGTATCGGGCACAAACCCTTTCAAGTACCTTGTTGTTACGAGAATACTTTCAGCAACCCTGATGCTTCCGATCCTGGTAATCCTTTCGGATGTATGCGGCTTAGCCGGATCATTCATTGCCGTAAACTTAAAAGGGAGCGTTAGTCTCTATTTGTTTTTTGCTCAGATATTTCAAAGTCTTCAATTTGCTGATCTCTTTCCGGCAATTATAAAGACATTTTTCTTCGGGTTTGCTATAGCGGTTATAGGATGTCATAAAGGATATTTTGCAGATAAAGGTACTGAGGGTGTTGGTAAAGCAGCAAACTCGGCAGTTGTATTTTCATCTTTAATGGTATTTATAATAGATATGGCCGCAGTTCAAATTATAAGTATGCTGCAAAATTAATTAAGTAATTATAATAATGGCACAAAATACAAACGATACAGAAACAAAAAGCGACTATAAGCAGAACAGTCAGGTTATACTTGAAATGGAGCATCTCAGGAAATCCTTCGGGAATCATCATGTATTAAAGGATATCAATCTTAAAATTAATAAAGGAGAGAACCTTGCAATCCTCGGGCAATCCGGAACAGGTAAGTCGGTGCTTATCAAATGCATTGCAGGACTGGTTGAGATAGACGATGGGAAGCTGTCGATATTCGGGCAAGATATTGCTGAAATAGATGATGACGAACTATTTGATATACAAAAGAAAATCGGTTTTCTTTTTCAAAGCGGGGCCCTGTATGATTCGATGACAGTTAGTGAAAACCTTGAATTCCCTCTCAGAAGAAAAAAACGTTCGATGAAAAAGGAGACAATAAAAATATTAATAAAAGAGGCCCTGGAAAATGTAGGACTTTCTGATACGATTAATGAGATGCCTTCGGAACTCTCGGGCGGAATGCGTAAAAGGTTAGGTTTGGCCCGAACCCTGATTTTAAAACCTGAGATAATGCTTTATGATGAGCCTACAACCGGACTGGACCCAATAACATCGAAAGAAATAAGTAAACTGATCCTTGATGTACAAAGAAAATACAAGACAACATCTATTATTATCACTCACGATATTGACTGCGCCAGGATCACTTCCAACCGATGCATAATAATCAGGGATGGAATATGTTACGCGGAAGGTACTTATGCCGATCTTAATAATTCGACCGATGCCTGGATAAAATCATTTTTTGAATAGAGAAAAGGATCAAAAGAGATAGTAAAATGAAAAATAATGTAAGCAGTAAAATAAGATTGGGAATATTCATCAGCCTTGGAATCCTGGTGTTTATTGCGGCGATATATTTCCTTGGTGAGAAACAGCAGCTATTCAGAAGCACTTTCCGCCTGAGCGGGGTATTCAGGGATGTGGGCGGGCTTCAGGCTGGCAATAACGTTAGATTATCAGGAATAAACGTTGGAACTATAGAAAATATTACGATAATCAGTGATACTTCTGTAAGAGTAGGAATACTTGTTGAGGAAAGCTCGCGAAAGTTTATTAAGAAAGATGCGCTTGCGACCATTGGTTCGGAAGGCCTTATGGGGAACAAGGTTTTGATTATCAGTCCTGGAACAGGCGGAAAAAAAGTAATAGAAAATAATGATGTTATAGAAACAGCCCCGCCGATTAATATGGACGATATTTTAATCTCTTTAAAAGCGACTATAGATAATACCTCAAACATTACGGATTATTTAAAGACCATTACCTACAATGTACAATCGGGCAAAGGCACGATAGGGAGGCTGATAATGGATAAATCGTGGAGGGAAAGTTTCGATACAACTTTTGCAAATCTGAAGGATGGCTCGGCAGGTTTTAAAACATTCATGGAAAAAACAGAGCAGCTGGACCTTCTTCTGGCAGCTTTAACTACAACGGTAGAGAACGCGTCGAATGTAACATTAAATCTGGCTAATATTACCAACAATATGCAGTCTGGTAAAGGAATAGTAGGGAAGCTATTAATGGACCAATCTACGGGTGAAAATTTCGATACTACTCTGGTCAATCTGAAAAACAGTCTGGGAGAGTTTGAAATATTCATAAAGAAAGCACAAGGAAGCTGGCTGCTGGGATTATAAATTTATGAATGAACAGATTAAACCTTCACGCGGAATGCGTATTCTTTTCTGCATAGCAGCAACAGTTGTGATAATTGCCGGTGTTTTTCTTGCCCAATCGGTTGTCGTTCTAATCATACTTTCTTTTTACCTCGCATTACTTGGAACCCCGATGGTTCTCTGGTTAAAAGAAAAACGAATACCATCTTCAATTGCTGTATTGTTAGTTATGGCAATCATAGTAATTATCATCCTTCTTATAGGCGCGCAAATCGCCAGCTCATTCAGCAGCTTTTCAGCAGAACTTCCTCAGTTACAGTCGCTTATAAGGGAGCAGGTAATCGGGCTGGTCGCGCTTTTAAAAAGCAAAGGTTTGATGGTTAAGGACCAATTTTTCCTTGAGTATGTAAATCCCGAAGCAATTTTGAAACTCACAGCGGGCTTACTATCCGGATTGAGTTCAGCACTTTCTGATCTTGTGCTGGTACTTATAACAGTCACCTTTATTCTTCTCGAAATATCAAGTTTTCCAGTAAAGATCCGTAAAATTCTGGGAGATCCTGAACAAGTATTTCCCCGGGTTACAGCCTTTATAGTTGATATGAAACGATATATGTTTTTCAAAACCATCATAAACATAGTAGCCGGTGTCCTCATCGGATTATGGATGTATATACTTGGCGTAGATTTTCCGGTCTTATGGGGCTTCCTGGCATTTCTCCTTCATTATATCCCCAATATTGGTGCTTTTATTGCCGCCATTCCCGCAGCCCTTCTAGCCTTGATCCAAATAGGACCAGGCAGCGCCCTGCTTGTAATTGCCGGTAATATTTTAGTGGGATTCGTAATAGGAAACGTTATTGAACCCAGGCTTATGGGGAGGAAATTCGGACTCTCTACACTGGTTGTATTTTTGTCGCTAGTATTCTGGGGCAGCCTGCTTGGTCTGATCGGTGCAATTCTTTCAATACCCCTCACAATGACGTTGAAGTTCGTATTCGAGACTAATAAAAGCACGCAGTGGATTGCCATACTGCTTGAATCAGAAAAATTCGACAAAGTCTCCCGAAAAAAACAAAAAGCAGAATCGGTATAAATCGTTTTTAATAATTGAGACAAAGCGCAAAGAAACATAATAGTGACAGGCTAAACCCCTGTAAATAAACAAACAAGAAGGAAAAGACTATGTCATTGATTTCATTAGTTATCGTTTTGATTGTTGTGGGTGTGGTACTCTGGCTGATAAACAGCTACATTCCCATGCAGTCGACTATTAAAAGGATCCTGAACGTAGTTGTAGTAATTGTTGTTATTCTCTGGATATTGAGTGCCTTTGGAGTTATTAACAACTTTGACATGATTCATATGTAAAGGTAAGTGTGGGTTTAGTATGGCGTTTATCATCTTTCTTAAGGGAATCTTTATAGGTTTCGCGATGGCAGTGCCCATTGGGCCCATTGGAATAATGTGTATCCGCAGAACGCTGACCGAGGGGCGATTACGCGGACTGGTTATAGGTCTTGGAGCCGCAACGGCGGATTTATTTTATGGATGTATTGCTGCCTTTGGGCTTACGATGATTTCAGATACTCTTGTAAGCCAGAGAATCTGGATCCGGCTTGCAGGCGGTTTACTGCTTTTTTACCTGGGTTTAAGAACATTCGGGAAATTACCTGCTGATCCTAAGATTCCAATAGAAAGCAGCGGGATAACCAGAACATACTTTACAGCTTTTTTTATAACCCTTACAAATCCCTTAACAATTTTTGCTTTTCTCGCGGTATTTGCAGCTCTCGGATTGGGAAGTGATCTCGGCAATTTTTCTGCTTCAGCACTTGTAACCGGTGTATTTTTGGGCTCAGCGTTATGGTTTTTATTGCTTAGTTCTGTTGTTACACTTTTCAGAAAGAAGCTTGACTTAGCGGGGCTTGGGTGGGTTAACAAAATTGCAGGCATGCTGATTATCATATCAGGAATAATTGTTATGGCAAGTCTGCTCTAATTCAATCTGATGCGAGAGAGAGAGTTAAATCAGGTAAATGATGAAAACTCAATCAAAAGGGTTAATCCTTTTTTCATTCCTTTGCCCGATTGAATACCCTTGCTTTTGAGGTTAGCTTATGATGTATTCAGAGAAATCTATTTCCGTTAGAAATGACCCTAAATATTTTATTAACAAAAATGAGAAAAAAATGAACAAATTAGTTTACTTTCTGGTGCTGCTTGGATTGATTGCAATGAGTCAACCCACCGAGGCACAATTTAGAGATTGGGGAACGAAATTCGGGGCAAGATATAACATGCTTATGCCTCAGAACGAATTCCCGAACATTGGTTTTGGCGACAATGATAAATTTTCATTTGATAACTACACGATGTCCTGGCTGCTTGAAGGCTTCGTAGGTTTCGAGCTGATGCCAGTACTTGAACTGGATATCAATGCCGGTTATGGTTCATATGCCGGATTTCAGTTTAATTATGAAGGTTACTACAAATCAGAAATCATTCCAGTCAACCTACGTTTGAGAGTAGCGCCTTTTGATCTCAAAGGCTGGAATCCTTACTTCTACCTTGGAGGCGGTATAATGCATTACAGCAATCAGTATGCTGAATTAAACAACGCTCCATCCCCAATAGAAGTAAAAACTGATGGATGGGCGGGAGTATTCCCATTAGGCATAGGTGCAGAGATTGCTCTTTCCGATAATGTACTGGCAGATATTTCTCTCGGCGGCGCTTTTTCTTCAACAACCGCATTAAACAATTACGATGACGGCACCAGCAGTATGGATGCTTATTATAATGTGGGAGTTGGTTTAACATATACCGGAGAAAGCTGCAGTTCGGATCGGGATAATGACGGATTAGGAAAGTGTGAAGAAGAAGAACTGGGAACAAATCCGAGAAATCCTGATACAGACAGCGACGGTTTAACCGATGGTGAAGAAGTAAAAGTGTATAAAACAAATCCGTTACTTGCAGATACTGATCTTGACGGATTAAATGATTTTGATGAAGTTAAAAAATATAAAACAGATCCTCTCAAAGCAGATACTGATGGAGACGGCCTGAATGACGGCGAAGAAGTCCTAAAATATAAAACCAACCCACTTAATGCCGACACTGACAATGATGGGCTAAAAGACGGCGAAGAAGTAATTAAGTACAAAACCGATCCTAATAAAGCCGATACAGACGGTGACAGATTAAATGATGGAGCGGAAGTTACAACTTACTCAACCAATCCTCTTAGTAAAGATACCGATGGTGATGAATTATCAGATTATGATGAAGTGATGACTTACAAAACGAATCCACTGGTTAAAGACACTGACGGCGGTACAATAGATGACGGAGTTGAAGTAAAACGCGACACCGATCCTCTTGACGCTTCAGATGATGTTATCAAGATAGGCGTTCCTGTTATACTCAATGGTATTACATTCGCAACGGGTAAATCGGAAATTACACCTGAGTCTGAAAATACATTAAGGAAAGCACTAAAGACGCTGCAGACTTATCCTGATATTTCAGTTGAGATAGCCGGCTATACAGACAACGTAGGAAGCGATGCTTCAAATCAGAAATTATCTGAAAGAAGAGCAAACGCAGTAAGAGACTGGCTTATCCGCGAAGGGATAAATCCTGATAGAATTACGGCAGTGGGTTATGGAGAATCTCATCCGACCGCTACGAATGATACGCCTGAAGGAAGACAGAAAAACAGAAGGATTGAGTTCAAACGAATAAAGTAAGCTGAACATTGACCTGATTTAGGGTGTCTTCGGACACCCTTTTTTTGTTAAAATCCTTTGAAAAGTCCCTTTCCTAATCACTTAAATACTGAACAGAACTAAAACAAAAACAGGATGGTTTAAGAAATGGTTCTAAAAAATAACAAAATGGTTCAGCAATTTACGGCTTCCTTGCCCTCAGTAATTGAAAACTGGTACATCAAAAAAGCCAGGCTCAAAAGAAGGTATCCGAATTTAACAGACAGTGATCTTCAATATGATGAAGTTAAAAATGGTACAATTATTAGCAACCTACTGATTAAACTGGGCGTAAATAAAGAAGAATTACAGAAAATAATTTCTCAGTAAGTAATATTTAACGTTTTCTGATCGATAAGTGAGCAAAGGAGGTCACCAGACGATTGAGAATAATACCCAAAAGGGATTAGTTCCTTTTTCATCCTTTGGATGGATTGAGTAACAGCGTTACTCTTCCTACATTATCATAAAACTTGAAAAGGTAAGTTTGTTATTTTGAAGTTGTGTATATTAAGAATAACAGATAAATTATAAACGAAAGAGAAGATAAAATGAGCAAAGGCCAGAACGCGAAAAAAGGTTCAAAGAAAACAGCTTTAAAAACTAATAAAGAAAAGAAAGCTGCCAAGCGAGATAAGAAAAATGAAAAGAATAATGCCGGGAGTTTTGACAAAAAATTTAATTAAGCAGCCGCACTTCCCGGCAAATTATTTCAGTTTTATAACCAGATAAAAAACTTATCTGGAATAATTAAAAGTCCGGTATGACAAACTGACTGACTCCAGTCATTCCCGCTTCATATATTCAGTATAAATTATCATATATCAAAATCAGAGGATTAAGTGAATTTTAACTTAAGAAATAATGCCGATATCAAAAGCATCGCATATATATTTATCACCACGATATTGCTGGTTGTTCAATGGCAATGGACCGGAGTTAATGTTTTTATTTACACCTGGTACCTTTTTATGTCTGTTGCCGTTTCAGTAATGACGCACAACCATAATCATCTGCCGATGTGGCATTCAAAGAAGCTGAATGTACTTACAGACTGGTGGCTGACAGTATTTTATGGTTTCCCCATTTTTGCCTGGATACCCACTCACAACAAAAATCACCACCGGTTTAACAACAGGGAAGGTGATGATTCAATTACATACAGAATAAGTGAAAGGAACAATTTTCTTACTCTTATTTCATACCCTACTATAAGCGGTTATTACCAGCAGAAGGCTATTGCCGATTACCTGAAAGATCTGAAAAAAAATAACAAGCCCAAATTCAGGCTGTGTATTTCCCAGTATGTAATACTTGTTTTGTGGGTCGCCGCGGCTTTAATACTCGACTGGCAGAAAGCATTGCTTTTTGTTATAATACCCCAGCAGGTATCACTTTTCAGCGTGCTTGTGTTTAATTATGTGCAGCATGTTCACGCTGATGAGGAATCTCAGTGGAACCATTCCAGGAATTTTACAGGACTTCTGAATTTTCTCCTGTTTAATAACGGATACCATACAATTCATCACCATGTTGCAGGACTTCACTGGAGTAAAGTGCCCGAAGCCCATAAAGAAATTGAGCATAATATAGCACCACATCTTCTCGAAAGGAGCTTCTGGTGGTTTATTGCAAGAAGTTATTTTTTCTCTCTCTTTATTCCGCGGTTCAGAACAAATTCTATGAGATTAGCCAGAAAAAGGATGGAAGAAAAAAAACTTTCGAACCAGGAAACCGCTAAAACCCCGCACGCCGTGTAAGAACTGCAGTTCTTATACTAGTGAGTTAATTGAACTGGCTTTAGAAAGCTGAACAGAGGTATCTTCAGGAATATGCCGGACTATTTTTTCTGAAAATGAAGTCAACTACGGCAAGCCAGAATATACCTGCGCACCAGCCAGCGATGACCTCGGCGGGGTAATGAGAAGTGAACAACCTGGCTATGCCGATTAAAAAAAACAGAACAGATGCAAATACATAAATTACAAAGCGGACAAAAGACAAATGGCGTTATTTTATTAAAACCATTTTTTTTGTCGATTTGAAATTACTACCGTCAGTACCGACAGCATTAATTGTATAATAGTAAACTCCATTTGATAACCCGGAAGCATCAAAATTGATTTCATGGTGGCCAATGCTGTAATTTGAATTTGCCAACTCATCAACTTTTTCTCCAAGGGTATTGAACAACTGGATACTAATGTGTGAATCGACCGGTAAGGAAAATTTAATCACGGTAGACGGATTAAAAGGATTAGGATAATTTTGAGATAATGTAAAGACTTCAGGTCCTTTCAGTTCGAACTCAATAGATTTGGAATAATCAAATGATCCATTTAAATCTACCTGCTTCAACCGATAGTAATAATTCCCCGGTTTTGATAAAGCATCCACATATTGATAATCTTTTACCTCAGTTGTTGTGCCCTTCCCATTTAAAAAAGCGATCTCATTGAAATCAACATTATTACCGCTTCGTTCAACGCTAAATCCTTTATTATTGGTCTCAGTTGCAGTCGTCCATTTCAACATAACGCTATTTTCTAATTTGGCGGCAAAAAAAGCTGTCAGTTCCACCGGCACCGGATTATCAAGGATCGTAAAATTTGTATTTGATACATCGAAGAAGACATTTCCGATTGCTTCCACTTTTATTCTTGCCTGGTTTGTGGGCAGGTTCGGCACGGTGACATCCTCTGTTCCGTCATTTGGAGTATTTGATGAAAGTATTTCTGTAAAATTCAAACCGCCGTCAACAGAAAGAAGAATATTAACATTGGAAACATTAACCGGGGCAACGCTTGTGTTGGCGACATCCCAAACAACTGTCTGTGTTGTACTGCCCTCCCATGTAACGGAAGCATTGGGCTCTGTTATGAGGAACGGACCAGCAGTGTTAGTAACATTTATCGCCTGCATTTGTGCATAATTTACGCCACCGCCGCCCGCCCTGTTATCTCTTACAGTCAGTCTGAAAGTAAGGGTCCGAGTATAAGAAGGTAAAATTTCACCAATGGTCTGTGTATTATTTAAAATATCCGAAAGTTTGGGAAAGCACCGATAAGGCGCTGCAGCAGGATCAAAAGATCTGAAGATAGGGGCATTACCAGAAGGAGAGTTCGGGTGACCGGCAGGACCAAGGTCCCATTCTTCCCAGCAATAAGTTAAAGTATCACCATCCGGATCAGATCCTGAACCTTCCAGCATAAAAGGAGTGTTGATAGGAATTGTATACTCTCCAGCCGGAACTGTAACCGAAGGTTCACTATTTCCGGTTGGAGTTACAACCGGACAGGAATTACCGGAACTATTATTTGTATAATTAGCAATTTCCACATATGATATATTATGGAAATAGGCATCGCTGTGGTTCTGCAGGTTCTGCGAACCACAGATCCCCGCATAAGCCATTATAGTACTTCCACTGCCGGGTTCATATGCAGTAGCGGCATTCCTGTTTCCGCCGCTACAGGAGCCTGCACTTCCATTAAACGGATGATTGGCACCGAACTGATGTCCCATTTCGTGCGCCACATAATCAATATAAAATGGATCACCAATCGGCTGGGATAAACCTGTAACTCCTCTTGCTTTGTATCCGCTCTGGCATACGATAGCAAGATAAGCAACACCTCCTCCGCCTGTGCTGAACACATGACCTATATCATAGTTAGCGCTGCCTATGACCGCATCTATGTTAGATTGATTCTGACTCAACATAGCAACTCCGTCATTATTTGTATAAGGATCGCTATTAGGGACAGTATAGATAATCAAATCATTATTTGGAACTAACTCCATTCTTACGCCGACTTCAGTTTCATAGACACCGGTAACTCTATTTATTGCCGTTACAACTGCCGCGAGCCCAAGAACCACTGTTCCTCCGTGGAAAATTGTATACTCTCCTGTAGCTGCACAGGCAAGCCGGTATGTTCTTAACTGCGAACCTATTCTAACTTCCTGATTATTCATAACTAAATTTCTTAATTCTTCTACAGATTCCGAATTTTCACCATATACAGCACACTGAGCATTAAGTTCTTCTTCTGACGGCCGAAAATCCTTTATATCGTATGAGATATAATACCGTGAATCACCCAGTGAGTATGGATCTATATAAACTATTCCTTTTCCGGAAATTATCATTGCGTGAAATCCTTCAGGTGTTACATCAAATCTCACCCTTGCTGTTCTGTCCTCAATTCCCTGTCCCAGATACGTTTTAATTTGCGGATATTTTACAGCCAGGCCTTCGGACATTACCGGCGAATCGACTATCCTAAACGACAGGAAGCCCCCATCTGGTAATGGCAAAGCCAGTAAAAAAGAGGAATTATTAACATAAATGTCTGCTTCCTCAGGCGCCCGATTGAGTACATTCGAAATTTCCTGAAGGTTAAGCTCCAACATTCTGTATTCATCGGGAATGATATAGCGTGTACCGGCTGGTGAAATTTCTGTCTCCGGAACATCGCTC
The DNA here is from genome assembly GCA_963771705.1 of uncultured Bacteroidota bacterium. GTDB lineage: Bacteria > Bacteroidota > Ignavibacteria > Ignavibacteriales > Ignavibacteriaceae > DATFVA01. The sequence goes on along the minus strand of CAVYUP010000006.1, from coordinate 261,479 downwards.
CATACATACGCGTAGTTAGTTTGCGCATTTAATACACCGGAGATAACCAGGAATATACCGAGGAGGAGAATGGGGAAGTTTCTAAAAGTATTGATAACTTTCATACTTACTCCTTCTAATTGAGAACAGTTTATTTCTTATGATAGAGGTTAAAATAGGGGTTAGTTATCCGATTATCAAATAATTCAAACGAATTATAAGAGCAACTCTTTACACATCGAAGTAGTGTCATCAAAGACATTCACATTTACTCTCTTAAGCCCCTAAAATAATCCTGCTGGTATCCGAAACTTCCAGGAGGCTGCGAATCTGCCAAGCTATGATTAAAGGAGAGATTAATGTACATTTTCGTGGAGATTGGCTTATAAAAAAAGAATGGGCCAGTAAAAATACCGGCCCGGAAAAATTAGCTTCGAGTTATTGTGTCGCTTGGCTCCGCGACCGAAATGAGAACTCGAAAAAATATCATGTCAGATTTCCGTTCTACATTAAAAAAGTTAGAAAGGGGAAAAATATGATAACTTTGGAATCTGGCTGACAGGGGAACTTTGTAAAGATTATGAAAAAGTCAGTCAACATCAAATTTCTAAATGAGTCTGTTAACAATTACTTTAAGAGCGATGATCGAAATAGAAAGACAACTCATAGGAAAATATGACTCTAAATTCCTTTCCTTTCAAAGTTACTTTTAATAAAAAGGGCGGTTGTAATTAGTATCTACACTTGGTTGATACACATTAAAATATTCATTGTGCCTACTAAGAATTAATAGAGCAAGCAATATTTTTCTTGACTCTTAATTTTTCTTTCCATATTATTCATTCAAATAATAGGGACAATCTAGCTTTGGGGAGCCTTTATGAACAAAATCACTATAATTCTACTTACTCTTGCAGTTTCTTCGTTCGCATTCGCACAAACAATTATTGAGGACAGGGTAGAAATAAATCCTAATATTTCACCTGGTCGTCAAAATCCTTTAGTAGTCTTTCCTGATTCTATTTATTTAAGTGGTGGGGAGAAGTCAATTACACAGAAACAGGAATTCCAATCTGATAATCCCGTGTCAACTATAAATTTACTCGAAGGAGGGAAGGTAACTGCAAGAATTATATTTAGCGAAGCTGCCGGCAGTTCAAAAATTGATTTATTATTAAGACAACCCGAACAGCAAACATTGGTTGAATACGGTAATCGGAACATTGGTTTTACCTGGGAATCACAAGGTTATCCCCCGGGAACAAATATTGAGTTTGGAATTTACTGGTATTATAACAGCTGGGGAACAATATATCAGTGATATGAAGCTGGGGCTGTTATTACACAAATAGCAGACAATATTTATCAAATAGGTTTTGAAGCAGCCGGTGATGACTGGGATTATAATGAACTTATAATTGAAGTTACCGTGCAAACCTATGATTTATTAGCTAATATAGATCCAGCCACAATTTCAGTTGGCGAAACGGCATTGATTACGGTTAAGAAACAAATGTATGACGGAAGTGTACAAGATTTCCCTTCTGACCAATTATTTGAAGTAGGAATGATGGAAGGATGTGCAGCGGGCGCATTAGTACATGGTACAGACACCTCAGCTTATTTCAATGGGATACCGCAGCCAATAATATTTGCTGCTGCAGACAGCCTTGAGAACGATGAAGAAACTGTAAGAATAGGAGTGGGTTTAGTAGAACAGCTTGCAACTCATCCAAAAGAGAAAAAAAATAAAATTGAAATAAAATCTCTCAAAACACAAAATGAAAGTATAAAAAAAGAAGATGAAATATTGCCTGATATAATTATCGTTGGAGGAACTTGTTTTGGTGGTGATTTGGTTTCTGCAAAACAGGCTTTTGGAGATTTATTGGTTGATGTTAATTGTGATACGACAAGACCTCTATTAGATGATGACCTTAAAAATTCAGTCATTATAGAGATTTTAAGAAATATGTTTTCGGTAAAAAAAGAAATCAATAATGATATAACTTGCTCGACAAACCTGGATGATCAAGGTGGCTGGGCTGCTTCTATTCTACCCCCCTTTACTGGTGATTACTATAAAAGTTACAATTCTTATTATTATATAGATACCATGATGTTTTCACTATCATGGGGTTACTGTATTAACGAAATCAACAAAGTATTTTCCACACCGACAATAATTGATGATGAGAATGGCATCCTTTCAGGCATTCAAAATATCAGTCAAAGAGAAGATGTACTAAAAGATCTTAATGCTATTCTTGAAGTAGAAAGTGAAGGAAGGAAGTTAATTTATTACCCTCTTCCAAAAACAAGAGAACACGAGTTGAAACATATATCTCAATACAAAGATAGTTTAAAACAGTACTATGATGTAGCATTAAATGCCATTAATTGGATTGAAACTCCTCCGGTAGATTGGTGTAAGATACTAAGTATCTCAAAATATCTAGATATGAGAAAAGAAAAATTTGATCAATTCTTAAAGCAAGCTACGGAAAACTACTTAGAAAGCAACAAGAATTTTAAGGAAAAATATGAAGATGAAGCTGTTGAAGCAGGACTTGATTATGTCAGAAATACATTAATTCCTGAAGTCATAAGATTTCCAAACTAATTTTTATTCAGAAGGATCTCAAAAATGAAATATATTACCATTATGTTAGTTACTCTTATGATTTGGGTTTCATTGAATCAAATTAACGAAGCTCAAATTATAAAAGATAATTCAACAAAAAATAAACTTATAAGCTATGGAATAGACCCGGAAAATTTCTACCAAGTGATTGATTCACTGAATACAGTAAATGATGATAAGAGATGGTGGCTTATCCATTGGATTGGTGAAAAAAGGATATACTCAGCAATTCCTGAGCTTAAATTATTAATGCAAAAACCCAATACTAACCGGTTCCCCCGAATGAGGAATATGGAACAAAAAACGATTATATTAAGAACAATAATGGATTTAAATGACACTACTTTTCATCAGGAATTTAAAGATGAAATTGACTCGCTAAGCAAAAATGATATTAATTATTTCGATACAATGCTTTTTGCTTCATATTTACAGAAAACTTATAACGACAGTTACGGATGGCAATTTATTAAAAAATATTTTTCGAAAGAATTTGCTGATACTACTTCTGTCCCCTATTTTCGGGCCCAAATTTACAACTTAAAACCTTTTCTGAGTTCGGCATATAGGAACGAGGCTGCAATAATATTAAGACGTTATGCAGTGAATAGTTTTGTTGCTCTAGACTATCTCGCTGAAGTAAATGATCCGGAGACCGAACAATTAGCAATAAATATGGCTCTTCATAATGATGATAGATTTTCAAGATATGATGCAAGTGAAATATTAAAAAATATTAGTACAGCAACTTATATAAATACATTAAAAGCTTCATTAAATATTGTAACTGATAACAGACTTTATATATATGCCGGGTTACTAAGAACCAGGAATCCCGGCGTATATAAATACATTATTGATTTATACAACTCAAACGAATATCCTTCTGACAGCAGTATTACACGGCAGGAATTGGATAATCCATTCTTATTTTATCCTCCAAAACAGGAAACCATCGTTAGTTTGTTGGATAGTCTTACTTCATATATACATCAACTTCAAGATTATAACTGGATTGGCGATGAAGAATTCGTTCAGGAATTAAATTCTGATTTAACAGCCAGTAAGAACTATTATTTAACCGGAGATACTATTTCATCTGCCAATAAATTAAAGACAATATTTATTAAAATCGATACAAGATACAGAAATGCTACAAGCAATGAATTTGTAACCAAAGATGCTTATAATTTTCTTTACCCTCAAACTTTATTTATTCGTCAAAGAATTAATAGTAAATCTGTTTTAGATTCACTTAATAGTCTGTCTCCCTCCTCAGTTCAAGCGGGAGACAATAGTTTTACTGTATCAATATATGGTTCTGGTTTTAATAGTCAGTCCGAAGCCTTTTGGAATGGATATCCCCTTGTTACAACCATAATATCTGATTCGATTTTACAAGCTTATGTACCTTCTACAAATATTATTAATCCAGATGATTCTGTTACCATTAGTGTTTTGAATCCAATTTATCGTTACCAGAATGAGCTTAATTTTACTGTTTCTTCAACTGTACAAAATCCAAACCTCCTGGTAACCCTAACCAACAGCCAGGGAACACAAATACCTGCCAGTAATGTAAAATACTATGATACAAGCTGGAAAGATGCTGTGGATAATGGCGATGGAACGTTTACTGTAGTAACAACTAAACCAAATGTTAGCGTAAGGGTATTTTATGAAGGAGCAAATCAAACAGTAAATAATGTCCCAGCACAGAATAATACTTATACATTCCATACTGTAAACGCACAGGTAGAATTAGAAAACAGCTCAGGACAATTAATAGATGAAGGAACTGTTAAATATTATGCAGGTGCGTGGAGAGATTTCGGTATAACTGTAAATGGAGTTGCATCAAAAGAACTTTTACCAGTTAACTATAGCTTCAGAATGACGTATGAGTATGGCAGCAACGATAAACAGCAGGATATAAGTTCAAATGCGACTGTAATATTCCAGACAGTGAATGCGGAAGTTCAATTACAAAATAGTACAGGCAGCTTAATAGACCAGGGAACGGTTCAATATTATGCGGGAGCGTGGAGAGACTTTGGGACAACAATAAATGGAGTTTCTCATAAAGAACTGCTGCCGAATAATTACAGCTTCAGAATGACCTATGAATATGTTTCTACAGATAAGCAGCAGGATTTAAATACTAATCCAATAGTGACATATTCAACTGTTCTCTGCACTGTACAGGTAAAGGATCAACAGAACCAGCCGGTAAATAACGCAGATGTAAGATATTACTCAGGTGCGTGGAGAGAAATCGGATTAACAAATTCGAACGGTGAAATTACCAAAGAGCTGCTTCCTGCAAACCTGTCATTCCGTGCTGCTCTTGGCACAGTTCACCAGGATGTGCAGCAGGACCTTTCGGTAAACAATATTGTACATATTATTTTAAGTCTGCAGTAGGCTGTCTTAAGTAGACAAGAAAAAAGCTCTGTAGTCCGAAGAATTCCTTTGAAGGAGCGACAAATTTATAGCAGGAAAGAAAAAATTAAAGTCTCTTTGGGACAACACAAAAAAAGAGGTTTAAAATGAAAACAATGATATTTGTTTTATTGTTGATTGCTGTTGCAGGTGCACAAACAGTTTATGATTTACAGCCGGGAACAAAAGGCAACCAGATAAAACTTACAGTAGCTAATATTTCGGATAAAAACAACGCCGATAATGTGATTGTTAATCTTTTAAGAAAAAGCCCCGCCCTTAATTTTGAGAATGAAACCGATACAATTTCGATTATTGAAGCCACTCAAGAAAAAGAAGCAACTTTCAGATTTGAAGTAAAGCGAAATGTGCCTGTAAATACAAAAGACTCAATCGAGTTTTCCATAGGAGATGTAAACGGCATTATGATGTTGAAAACCTTTGTACTTAATTTTCTTGCCCCAAGTGAATTCAGGCTTGAGCAAAACTTCCCGAATCCCTTTAATCCTGCAACTACAATACAATACCAGCTTCCTTCAACATCAAATGTATCGCTAAAAATCTACGATGTATTGGGAAATGAAGTTTTAACCCTGATAAATGAGAAACAGGCTGCTGGTTATAAAGAAGTAAAGTTTAATGCTAACAGGTATGCAAGCGGAATGTACATATACAGGTTAACAGCAGAGAAGTATGTAAGTATAAAGAAAATGCTGCTTCTGAAGTAAATGTCAAGCCAAGTATTGTAATAGCAGATTCATCTTTCAGGATTTTGAGAAATACCTAGATAATATTTATCAGCTGATTTGGATTTGAGAATGTATAACCGGCAACCCATTTTATCCCCCATCAGATTCTTAGTAATAAAAAAACCCTTATGTAATAAGGGTTTTTTTTGCTCCGCGAGCAGGACTCGAACCTGCAACCCTCCGGTTAACAGCCGGATGCTCCACCATTGAGCTATCGCGGAATTTCTCCCGTTTTTGAGCGGGATTCAACAAAATTTCTTCTCAATTCCTTTAAAAAGGAATCCAAACATAAGACCAATTCTGCTTTTTGTCAAGCCTTTTCGCATTGTTTGCGGACGGGCCAGTGATAGCCGAAAAGTTCGATGTTATAAAAATACTTTCGGGGCAGGGCGTATAAATTCGGATTATTGAGGTCTTTCTGCATTATTTGTGCGGTTTTCCACGGAATTGCACTGGATATAAGCTCCAACTACGCTTCAACTACGCTCCAACTACGCTCCAACTACGCTTCAACTACGCTCCAACTACGCTCCAACTACGCTCCAACTACGCTCCAACTACGCTTCAACTACGCTTGAAATACTTTAACAGTTATGGTATTTTTGCAACTAAAAAGAAGGAAACCAAGATGGCAGAAGGAAAATCATCGGTAATCGGCCTGCCGAGCGGCCGGATCGGGAATGTTATTGTAAGAATTCGTAACGGCAAGCCCTTTTACTATTCTGTGCCTGTAAACTTCAAGATAAGCAAGTCGAAAGAATCAAACAGGGCGAGAAGCGACTTTGCTTCTACAGTGAACTTAGCCAAAACTGCTAACGCGGTGCCGAAGCTCAAGGAAATCTGGAAAAATGCAGATGTACCGGGAACTAATTCCTACCAGAAACTGATTAAGAATAATGCAAAACGGGTAAGGGATGGATTATTAACAACTTCGAATAAGATTACGCCGGAAGGACTTCCCCTGAAATTAAAGTCGGCGGGGATTGAGAATGAAAAGCTCATTCTTTCATTCGATTGTCCGGTAAGTCCTGATCTTACATTTCCGTCCACTTTATTCATTTTTCTTTACTTCGGAGGGGAATCAGGTGCTATTTTCCCTTTATTTAAAGAAATACCCGAAGCTGCCCCGGACGGGACTTACAACATTGAAGCTTCTTTAGACCCACAGGTAAAGAGGCTGCTTTCCGAGGATAATTCGCCTATAGTTTACATCGCACTTGCCGGAGGGACTGTATTTGAGAAGAAAGTTTACTGGACGAGTACCGGGGCAGTGAAAATTTGAATTGGTAAATTTACAAATAATTAGATGGCCAGAAGGTAATGGATGGGATAGTGGGATCTAAGCAGGAAGAAGGAAAGCGGGGTTAAATATTTAATTATTGAAAGGTTGGATATAAGCAGGACAAGGGGAAATGGTTGAGCGGTTAAACGGCTGAATTGATAAATTGCTTAATTGTTTAACTAATAACTTGTGGAATTGTTAATTATTACTGTTAAGCGCTAATTGTTAAATGACTATAGTATTGACAGGTAAAAGGGCCTGAGCATTAATAAGGAAGGGTGTAGGGTAGGGGATAAAGGAGGGGAAGGAAATGGATAACGAATATGGAAGCAGTTGGAGCGGCGGAGGAAACCAGGGTAAGGGGAGTAAGGTGTACGAAAGAGGGGAAGAGTTGAAGCCGGTTAAGTCTGGTTAAATGTATGCATCATTTTGATCCAGTCTATCTCTAATATCACCGATAATTATAATTTAATATGGTTTATAGTTGAAAACTATTGCTTTTTGTAAATATTTATCATAATATCTCCCCCATCATTTACCCCTTTAACCGATTTAACTGAGTTACAGTTCTATACTCTGTCTATTTTCATCAAAGTGTTGTGAAAATCCAAAATTATGCACGAATTGTCCTAACACAGGACAGGATAATAGTTTTAGATTAGTCTTTATAATTTAAAATCTCAGGAGGCGTACTATGAAGTTAAAAGACAACTTTATTGTCTTTATGGTGTTCTTTATCCTCTTTATTCAGTTCACTATCCTGCCGCAATCAGACCAGGCTGAAGTTAAAGCTTTATCCAGAGGCGCTGACGTAATTCTTACCGGCAAGGTAACCAAGCAGAAGTCAGAGTGGGCTCAGAATAAAAGCAGGATTATAACAAAGACTACCATACAGGTGGATGAATATATTAAAGGAAACGGAACAAAAGGATCAGTTGTAATAAATCATCCCGGAGGAGAAGTAGACGGTGTTGGTGAATTATACTCGCATATGCCCGCATTTCAGAATAATGAAGAGGTGCTGCTCTTTCTGAAAAAGGATAATAAAAGCAACGATTACAAAGTATTTGCCGGCGAGGATGGCAAAATCTCTCTTTTGAAGGATAAGTCAGGTGAAATTACCACTGCTTCGAGAATCCCGCTATCTTCCCTAAAAGCGCAGATAAAGAGCTATACTGAATAGCAGACGGACAAAACAGTGAGGGCTGTGTAGAAAAAAGTCAGGCAAAAAACTATTAAAATTTGAGGGCCATTATGAGTTTATATTTATATAAAAATTTTTTTTATATCATTACAGCCATCGTGCTGCTGGGGACAGGGAGTATTTATGCGGATGCAAATAATGGGTATGTATTTAACGGAACGACAGGATACGCAAGCGTGAGGGACGGTGAGCCGGTAACTTCTGACGCAAGCCAGACAGGCTATCAGTATTTCGATAATCCGGCATCCAGCAATGACAATATTTCTGTAGAAGCATGGTTTTATCTTCTTGGCGACAATCCAGGAGTAAAAATGCCGATAATATACAGAGGTTTCGATGACGGTTATACGTCGTTCTCAATGTATATACAGGACAGGGTTGCATATTTTAAGATAGGCAATGGAATAGGGCAGGTAAGTACCGCTGGCCAGGCCCCTATCCCTGCATTCACCTGGATACATATAGCGGCAACTTATGACGGACAGACCCTGAAATTGTACTATGGGGCTACGGTTGTACAGACTGCAACTGTGACTTTAGGCGCAGGACATAGTTCAGGACAGGGCGGTTTATATGTAGGCCAATCAAGTGAGGGTACATTCAAAGGTGTAATTGATGAGATCAGACTATGGAGAATAGAATTAGGTGCTAATAATATAAATGGTTCGGGCGGAAACGGTAATCCTTCTGAACCGTATCCGCAGTCGCTTGCCCCATACATAAACGGTCAATGGTCATTTAACCAGTTCACTTACTACAACGGTGTAAAATCTCTTAAAGATTATTCTCCTTACAACAACCATCTGAGGGTAAATAATATTGATCAGATAGTTGATGATAAACATCTTCCATGGTTTGTTGTAAATTCAACTGGTGATGCGCCCGACCTAAATCCCGGCGACGGAAGCGCTGATGCAGGCAACGGACAGGTTACACTTCGTTCAGCTATTATGGAAGCCGACGCACTTGCGGGATATCAGATTGTGTATTTCTTTATTCCCGGCAGCGCACCATATGTAATACAGCCCGGAACACCTCTTCCGGCTGTTACAGAGGCCTTAACCCTTGATGGAACCGTTCAGAGCGGGTACAATGGAACCCCTCTTGTTAAGGTAACCGGAGCTTACGGGAACATTTCAATTACTGGAGGTGGATCTACCGTTAAAGGACTGGAAATCAGTAATCCCGCGGGATACGGAATGAACCTTTCTGCAGCCGGCGGAAACATCGTTAAATCAAACAAGATCTCGGGCATATCTGTAAGTTCAACCGGCAATAGTATAAACGGAAATGAGATCACGGGTTCCGCGGTTAATGGTATAAACATAACCGCGAATGATAACACTATAGGTACTTTTACAGCCAATAATATTCATGGTAATACAGGTTTCGGAATAGCACTTACAAACGCTAATAATTGTCAGATAGAGAATAATACCGTCTCATCGAATACAGCGGGCGGAATATCATTAACGGGAAGTACTTCCAAATTAACAGGGAACACCATCAGTCAGAATTCAAATTTCGGTGTATCGCTTACTTCTTCGGTGGAAGATACGCTGACTCAGAATACTATTTCTTCCAACTCAAGTTATGGTGTATTTATAGACGGGAGCAGCAACAGTTATATTTCGCAGAATACGATCAGCGGATACAGTACTTCCGGTGTAGCTGTTAAATCAGGAACGGGAAACAGGATCCTTGCCAATTCTATATCATCGAATTCCGGGATAGGGATCGATCTATGGGCAGGAAATCCTCCGCAGCAGGACGGCATAACAGCCAATGACGGCGGAGATGGTGATACCGGTGCCAACAACCTGCAGAATTATCCTGACCTCGCTACAGCATATACATCGACCCAGGGAACAGGTATTTTCGGAAATCTATCCAGTTCTCCTTCTACGACACTCACCATTCAGTTTTATTCAACAACCACAGGAGGAATACGGGCTGGAGAAACATACCTTGGTGAAAGCCAGGTAACGACGGATATTTACGGACAGGCTCAATTTACTGCCAATATAGCAAATGCCCTGGTAAATACATCCGACTATATAAGTTCGCTGGTTTATGATGCTGCCGGCAATACTTCAGAATTTTCAGCATCGATTCCCATATCGACAGATGAAGGACTTCATTACAAAGTAAACAAAACCCTTGCGGGAATTCCACTGCACTGGGCCGACGGAAAGAGTACTTACTCAATCGCGCAGTCGATTGTAAGCAAAGGCTATGATAATAATGTACAGAGCGGCTTTAATACATGGAACGCGCTTGAACAGCTGACATATACAAGAGCGGCTTCGGATACATCGGAGCAATGGGGCGGCAATCCCGACGGCCTGAACAATGTTGTCTGGATCCCGAATTCAAACGACTGGGAAAATATTACCGGAGCGCCGACAAATGTTATTGCGGTGACAAGAGTAAGATACAATGCTTTCAACGGTGAGCTTACCGATGTGGATATGGCTTTCAACGGTGATCCCATATCACTGACAGGGCAGGGACATTATACCTGGGCAAATGATGGTTCAGCCGAAAACCTTGACGTTCAGAACACCGCGACTCACGAGGCTGGTCACTACTCAGGACTAGCGGATCTATATGATCCAGGTGATCTAACCTGGACGGTAGACCTGAAAACCAACAACCGGGACGCCACGATGTACGGTAAGATAGGCAAGGGAGAAACTTACAAAAGAACCCTGATGCCAGAATCATATGTGCATCAATCTGATGTTACGACCTATGACATAGGCGGCATAAACTATATATATAATAATCTTGGACCTATTTATTATGACATAGTACTTGTTTTTGACGGATCAGAAAACTTTACCTCACCGGATATACTTGACGGCTTCACTTTTTCGCAGAACGCTTCAGTTGAACTTGTGAATAAACTAAGAAGCGGTGATGCGGTAGGAATAGTTAATGGTGTAAACCAGAAGTATTCTATCGGGAATGATTTCAGCGCTAAAATTAATACTCTTACAGGTCTGCAGCCTAACACAAACGGCGGGACCCTGGCGCAGAGAATCAGCACTGCCGAACAGATGTTCTCTTCATCTTCGCTTCATAAGAAGGTGATTATACTCTTCAGTGCGGGAGAAGTATCAAACGTATCATTAATAACAGATTCTTTAACCTACAATCCTAATGTCAGCATTTATACGATGGGGTATAATGATATTGAAGCAGGACAGGATCTAATGAGCTGGCTGGCGAATAAAACAGGCGGCGAATATGCTGCTATCCAGACTTCAAGCGAGATAACCGATGTTGTAAATGTAATCTGGCTGCGTCTCCTGGGCCTGCAGATATCCTACCATTCAGGAGATATAAACAGCGATATTATTTCGGGAGGCTTATCCTGGCTAGGCGGACTTTCCTGGGAAGGAGGTCTTTCATGGCTAGGAGGGCTTTCGTGGGAAGGCGGACTTTCGTGGTTAGGAGGCTTATCGTGGGAAGGAGGGCTTTCCTGGCTAGGCGGACTTTCATGGCTTGGAGGCTTATCCTGGGAAGGTGCGGCTCTTGATATGGGAATGACGTGGGAGGGAAGCGAGTATTCGATGGTGCTTCTGCCTCCGGGAATTGTAATGAATTCATCCACTATACCACCGGGCGCAATAACTCAGGATAATTACCAGAGTTCAAATTATAACGTAAGTTTCGTGAACGGGTATGCCAGTCATGGAGTGCCATACAAGTATTTCCATGTAAATAATCCGGGACTAGGTCAATGGACTTACGCGCTTGTAGAGAATACTCCTCCAGATACGACGGAAGTATTACAAGTATATTCCGCAAACCATTCTGATTATGTTCTGAATGTAAATACCGATAAAGAACGTTATTATGTAACTACTGATCAGAACGGAAATACAACGCCGACCAACGTTAACATTACTGCTACTTTATTCCAGGGAGGCGATTCGCAGGGCGGCGGCGAGCATACCATTACCGTAGGTGAGCCGATTGACAATGCAGTAATCCTGGTTAAGATTACCTCGCCGGATTATGGTCAGACAATACGGCAGCTTGCACACACTTCGAGCGGAACCTATACCGCCTCATTCGAGACAGCTGATTTGGGTGCTTACAACCTTGAGTTTATTGCTTCTGATGATAACGGGCAGAACGGTAATAATAACAGTGAGTATCTGCTTACTGCAGAACATTCTATTTACGTTGCGCCGGAAGCAAATCCTTTCTCAATCTCTGGAAAGGTGTATATTCAGTGGGCTCTCAATAATCTGCAAGCAATTATGGATCAATACTGTCCGGCTAATAATAACTGCAGCCTGGATAATAATACAAAGAGAGATCTCAATAATGCAATCAGCCAGTTGTCGAGTGCCCTGGGTTACTTTAAGCCCAATGACGGTGACAGACTGAAGACCAATAAAGGTCTGACATTTTACGACAACATTACAACAGCAGCGAACAAGATCTATTCATACATAAGCAATAATAATTTCGGCAGTAAGATCGATCAGGCAATTGAATGGCTGAAGCTGGGCGGATACAGGATAGCTGTAATATCCAGGGATGACGCAATTCTGCCCGGTGCCTGTGTAGCATCGAACTGTGAGGAACTTTTAGCCAGTACTAATTCAGAGCTTGGTAAAGCGCTTAATAAATTCAAGCAGAACAACTACGTATATGTATTTAACCATTTGACAAACGCATGGAAGTTCTCACAGAATATGATGGGAGCCAATTTAAAGAAAGAAAACGGTGAGATCGCGCTGGTTCCGAAAGAATACGCATTGTCGCAGAATTATCCTAATCCCTTTAACCCGACAACGACCATTAACTATCAGCTGCCGGTTCAAAACCATGTATCACTAAAGATATATGATATTCTTGGCAACCTTGTTAAGACCCTTGTAAATGAAGAGCAGGCGCCGGGATACTATAATGTTACCTGGAATGCAAGCGAATTTGCAAGCGGTGTATATTTCTACAGGATAGTCAGCGGTTCATTCGTAACAACGAAGAAGTTAATGCTGCTGAAGTAATATTTGAGAGTATTTTATCCCCGGTACTGTAAAGACCGGGGATTTTTTTATATAGAATTTTATAAATAGTTCTAAATTAAAACTATTTCTATCTATCGGCTAAAAAATTTTCTGCCGGAGGATCTGACTGTATATGAAGTTCAGATATCTGATATATCTCCTGCCTCTGTTTTTCTTCAATACGCTGCAGGCTCAGAATCATATTGCCTTTAACCACCTAACAGTGGAGGACGGCTTATCGCAAAGCTCTGTTAACTGTATATTCCAGGATTCAAAAGGATTTATGTGGTTCGGAACGCAGGACGGACTTAACAGGTATGACGGCTATAATTTTAAAATCTTTAAGAATGATCCCGCAGATTCAACAAGCCTGATTAACAATTTTATCTTTTCGATCTATGAGGATACTTCAGGAACGCTTTACATAGAAAACCAGGGGGGAGGTTTTCAAAGATATAATCCTCTTACAGAATCTTTTATCCGCCTTCCTAAGGATAGTCTGAACCTATATCATGTCAGGTTCAGTACCGCGGGGGCTTTTTATATTGATCCATCAGGAATTCAATGGACAGGCGGCCAGGCAAAAGCAAGCGGTCTGGAGAGGGTTGATCCTACTACCGGAAAATCAAAAATATTCAAGCACGATCCCAAAGATCCATCCAGTCTGAGCGATGACAAAGTCTTTTCTATTTTCCGCGACAGATCAGAAAACTTATGGGTTGGAACCGCGGCCGGTCTGGACAAATTAAATGAAGAGGACGGAACCTTCGAACATTACCGGAATGACCCGGGTGATCCGAACAGCATTTCTGATAACAACATCTGGACTATCTTCCAGGACTCACACGGCAATTTATGGATAGGCACAGCCACCGGAGGATTGAACAAGTTTGATTCTGCGAATGGTACTTTCATCAATTATAAGAATGATCCTTCAGACCCTACGAGCATCAGCGATAACTATATATTATCAGTATATGAAGATCGCAGCGGTATGATGTGGATCGGTACTAATGCCGGCGGAGTGAATTATTTCAATCCTGGCGCGCAGGTGTTCAGTCATTTTACTCATGATCCTTCCGATGAAAACAGTTTGAGCAGTAACCTGGTTCTCTCGATGTGTGCTTCAGGGAACGGAATTTACTGGATCGGGACAAGGGGAGGATTGAACAGATTCGATTACAACAAAAAACTGTATAAGAAATATCTTTATAATCCAGCTGTAAAGAATGGAATCTCCAGCGATGCCATACAAACACTATTTTCAGATAGATCGGGCACATTATGGATAGGTAATCTCAGAAACGGACTGGATGCTTATGACGCTGCATCTTCAACTTTCCGTCATTACAAAAACCAGCCCGGGAATGATAATTCACTTTCTGACGACAGGATTTTTGCCATAACTCAGGATACAGACGGACTTCTCTGGATCGGTATGTACTTAGGAGGTGTGAACAGTCTGGATCCAGCCACAGGAAAAGTTGTGCGCTATATGCATGATGAAAATGATCCTGCTTCTATAAGTTCAAACAGGGTGCTTTCGCTTGCCTTTGACAAGACGGGTAAACTCTGGATAGGCACCTTCGGAGGTGGAGTAAACATCTTTGATCCCGTCTCTCACAAAAGTGTTCATCTGAAAAATGATCCTGACGATCCCTCAAGTCTTGTTGACAATAATGTTGTAAGGGTATTCATTGACAGGGATAATACTGTGTGGGTGGGTACTATGAAGGGATTAAGCAGATACGACAGAAACAAGAAACAATTTAAGAACTTTGGTGAAAAAGAGGGTCTCCCTAACGAGTCAATTTTCGGAATCCTTCAGGATAATTCGGGAGATCTGTGGATCAGCACCAACTACGGCCTATCTAGGCTTAATCCCCTGACAGAAGTATTCACAAACTTTTTTTATCAGGACGGCCTGCAGGGAAATGAGTTTAATCAGAGTGCATATGCGAAAGATCAGAAAACCGGAATGCTGTTATTCGGTGGGAACAATGGTTTTAATGTATTTAATCCTGCTGATATCAGGGGGAATACATACATTCCGCCTGTAGAATTTACAGAATATACCCGATACAATACGGACGATAAGGAAGGGAAGCCCATTTATGAAAAAGGAATTTCGGAGAGGGATAGTCTATTCCTTACATATAAAGACAATATTATCAACCTCCAGTTCTCGGCATTAAGCTACTACAATAATTCTGAAAACCGTTATAAATACAAACTGGCCGGTTTCAACAAAAACTGGATCCAGCTCGGAACAGACCACACGATCACTTTTACCAATCTATCGCCAGGAAAATATAATCTAAAGGTAATCGGGTCGAACAATGACGGTATCTGGAATAATACCGGGACCGACTTGTTTATTGAAGTAACTCCTCCCTGGTGGAGAACAAAAACCGCTTATGGAATATACATCGTTATCTTCCTCGGGATACTTTACGGAGCGAGGAGAATAGAGTTGAACAGGCGCGAACAGAAAGCACAGATAAGGGAGAATCAGTTAAAGCTTAAGGCGACGGAAGCTGAGAAACGAGCTGTGGAAGCTGAAAATGACCGGAAGACCAAGGAGCTTGAGGAAGCGCGGCAGATGCAGTTATCTATGCTGCCTAAAAAACTGCCTCAGCTGCCGAACCTTGAGATAGCAGCTTTTATGAGGACAGCCACGGAAGTAGGCGGAGACTATTATGATTTTATTCAGCAGGACGGAGGTCCCCTTAATATCGGCTTTGGTGATGCTACCGGACATGGACTGCAGGCAGGAATAATGGTAACGCTGATGAAAGGATTCTTCACTTCAGATGCCGCTAAACTTGAGCTAAAGGATTTTATGAGTCATTGTACAGCAATGATAAAGGAAATTAAGCTCGGCAGAATATTAATGTCATTTAGTCTGATGCGCATAACCGATCATAAGATAACAATTACCAGTGGCGGTATGCCCCCGGTATATTTTTACAGTAATGAGACCAAAGAAGTTGAAGAAATACTGATCCAGGGAATGCCTCTGGGTGCAATGAAAAGATTTTCGTACCCGGTAGTAGAAAAAGAACTTAAATCCGGGGACACGCTTCTACTGATGACAGACGGATTTCCCGAGCAGATGAACCAGAATGAAGAGATGTACGATTATCCAAGAGTAAAAGAAAAATTTAAAGAGCTTGCTGAATGTCCCCCTGAATCAATTATTGAAAGTCTTGTTAAAACCGCTGATGGATGGATGGGAGAGCGGGAGCAGGCGGATGACATTACATTCATAGTTCTGAAGGTAAAATAAGGTAAGTTCGATGAAGGAAGAGTCATTTATTCTTCTTTACTTTTTTAATTAAATAATATTATATTCACAAAAAACCCCGATAAACTTTATGGACGAAAACTTTAATCTGAAGATCAAGCTTCCGAACATTCCCAACATCGAACTGGTAGCGATTGAAGGACTTGAAAGAATGGGCAAGTATCTTGGTATAAGCGGAGAAAAGATTGGTGAAGCAAGGATCATAGTGAACGAGGCAATAATTAACGGATTTGAGCACTCGGGGTTAGACAACCCTTATGTAGATGTAGAATTTCTGATGACTAAAGAGAGACTTACGATACTGGTTACCGACTCCGGAAAAGGCTTTGTTCCGGAAAAGGTTCCGGTACCCGACATTTCCAAAAAGATGAACCATGAAAATAAACGCGGATGGGGAATAAAGCTAATGAAATCTCTTTCTGATTTTATGACAATCGAGTCAGGCTCATCCGGCACAAAAATTTCAATCATTAAAAATTTAACTTAAGCGGGAAAATATTATGGACGGCGAATTTAAACTAGAGACAGAAAAACTGGAAAGCACTTTCCTTATTAAAACTGAGGGATATATAAACAATACGGCAGGAGAAAAGATCGCTCAGTTTTTTACTGAGAACCCAGTTAAGAACGCGATATTCGATCTGGAAAAATCGAAGGTTATCAATTCCATCGGGATCTCTTACCTACTGGAGGTTATTGAACAGATCAATGAGAAGGAAGGGAAGATAATCTTTCTAAACCTCGATCCATCTATTGAAAAAACCTTCAAGATAATGGGTTTGTTCCAGTTTGCACAAATGGCGGATTCCCTTGATTCCGCTATGAAAGTACTGGCATAAGTATAAAACGATGAGAATTAAATAAATAAGACGGAAGTTTATTTTGGAACAGAATGTATTAGTTGAAAAACTTTCACTTCAGGCCGAATCATTCCATGAAGGATTTCAGAGGCTTACACAGGCGGATTCATTAGCCGGAATTTTCAGGAATTTTGCCAACCTGCTCAGGGCAAACCTGAGTATTACTAATCTGCATCTGCTGCATAAGGCCAATGCAGGGTCTGAATGGAAGGCAATGGGATCAGAGAAATTTGAAGAGAGCGACAGGCAGTATCTTGGTAATCAGAAGCAGCAGACAGTGTACTATGATGAAGGAAAGTATTATGCATCAGTTGTATTGCCGCTTACTGACTCATCATTTCTAGGCATTCTCCTTGGAAATAAACTCTATGGTGAGGGACTGTCAGACTTCGATAAAATCTCCCTGCAGATTCTTCTCCAGGTATTCTCCAGTGCTTATGAGTCGTTTCTCAACCAGAAAAAAGAAAAACAATTTGTCTTTGATCTCAATGAAAAAATTCTTCAGCTTAATAACCTGATTGAAACAGGAATTGAACTGGCAAAATTTGAAAATCAGAATATTCTTTTCGAGATGGCTCTTGCAAGGATGGTATCATTAACAAATTCTTCATCAGCTTTGATAAACATATCAGACGGGAGTGAAGGACAGTCCGGGCAGAAGTTTACCTTTCCACCTGGAATATCTGTTGAAAATATCCTGAACAGCAATTACAAAATTGAATCATCATTTACATTCAGAGATATGACATACCGGTTTGTTCTTTCAGAAAAAGAAACGCGTAAAGGCGTAATCGAATTTAATGAGCTTGATCAGATGCTGCTTGAGGCAATATCCCGGCAGGTTCGAACTGCTATTGAGAATAATTTTCTGTTAAAGCAATCGCTTGAGAAAGAGAGAATCGAGAAAGAACTTCTGCTGGCTGCCTCGATCCAGCAAAAAATAATACCGGATAAACTGCCGGTAATTGAAGGATATGAACTGGCCGGAGAGAACATTCCCTCACGTGAGGTGGGAGGTGACTATTACGACTGTATTGATATGGGGAACGGAAAATACGCTTTAATAATAGCCGATGTTGCCGGTAAAGGAATTGCGGCTGCACTGCTTGTGAATACCTTAAATGCATCATTGTATTCCTATCTTGAGTTTGACCTGCCGCTAACAGATATGGCGAACAGGCTGAACAAGCTGATCTATAATGCTTCACCTCCCGACAAATTCATCACCTTCTTCATAGCTGTTCTTGATTCAAAGTCAGGCGAGCTTGATGTTGTAAACGCGGGTCATAATCCCATCCTCCTTCTAAGAAAAGACGGTAAGCTGGATAAGATTGATGCAGGAGGTATAGGACTGGGTATGCTCGATCTAGGTCTTCCCTACGAGGGAGAAAAGCTGGTTATGAATTCCGGCGACAAGCTGTTCTTATACACGGATGGAATCCCCGAAGCAATGAATAAGGATGAGGTTGAATATTCGGATGAGAGGATGATTAAATTCTTTCAGAATAATGCTGAAAAATCGGCTGTTGATTTTATTGACGGAATGGTTGCAGATGTTAGTAAACATGTTAACGGAGAACCTCAGAGCGACGACATCACTTCGATGATCTTAAAAAGAATTTGATTTTGCTATCTGAACCCTTTCTATTATTGGGATAAAAAATAATTCCTGGTTCTTACCTTCAGTACCCCAGAGTACAACTAATCATCCTTCATATTTATATATTATTAAGAAATCAGCATTATTTCTTTTTGTTTACAATACTTGAGAGGGCAGTATTATGAAAAACGAAAAGTACCGAAAGCTTGTTGAACAGCTACTGGATATGGCCGACGTAAAAATAAACGGGGGCCGTCCTTTTGACTTAGAAGTTCACAACGACAGTTTTTATAAGAGGGCAGTTACAGAAGTAGAGCTGGGAATGGGGGAATCATATATGGATAACTGGTGGGATGCTGAAAGACTTGATGAACTTATTTTCAGGGTTATACACGCAGATCTGCAAAACAAAATTAAACATAATTATAAAGTAGCATTACAGCTTGCGGGTTTTACCCTGATTAACATGCAGGCGCGCCGCCGTGCTTTTATAATAGGCGAGAAGCATTACGATATGGGCAACGAACTTTTCAGGCTGATGCTGGATAAGAGGATGAACTACAGCTGCGGATACTGGAGAGATGCATCTACCCTTGATGAAGCACAGAAAAACAAGCTTGATCTGATCTGCAGGAAGCTGTATCTGAAACCCGGAATGAGTGTGCTTGATATAGGCTGCGGATGGAGTGCATTCGGTAAATACGCTGCCGAGAAATATGATGTTAAGGTAACCGGCATAACAGTATCAAAAGAGCAGGCTGCACTGGGGAAGGATTTATGCAGAGGGCTGCCTGTAGAAGTAAGGCTGCAGGACTACCGCGACGTTAAGGAAATTTTCGACAGAATAGTTTCGGTTGGTATGATTGAACATGTTGGCCATAAAAATTACCGTGAATATTTTAAAGTGGCTGCGAAGAATTTAAAGGAGGACGGCTTGTTCCTTCTTCATACAATAGGAGATGTAAGGTCGACGAAGAACACAGATGCCTGGACGCATAAATATATTTTTCCAAACGGAATGCTACCATCTATTTCCCAGCTCGGGAAAGCAATTGAAGGCTTATTTGTTATGGAGGACTGGCATAACTTCGGGGCGGATTACGATAAAACCCTGATGGCCTGGTATAACAATTTTGTAAGAGGCTGGAGCCATCTGAAAGATAATTACAGCGAACGGTTTTACAGAATGTGGACATACTTTCTATTGTCATCCGCCGGAGCTTTCCGTGCACGCAAAACAAACCAGCTCTGGCAGCTTGTATTATCCAGAAACGGTGTTCCCGGGGGCTACTGCTCCGTAAGATGAAATTATAATGGCAGCATTCTCTCCCAGCTGTGCCGAATCTTTATTATTTTTGGATCAGCAGGAGAGAAATATTGTTATCCGTTTTTCGAAAATATTACCCCTTTATTTTTTTAATCGGCTGTGCTTATTTCAGTTTTAGTTATTTTCATGTCCCAATGAATAATCACCGGTCAGGGGGAACAAGTATAAGTTCACAGCAAAACTTATTATCAGAATCTCTTGCACTATATAAAGCAGGTAGAAAAGATAGTTCAATTATATACTTAGACACGGTCATCGCATTAGCTTCTTCAGTGGGAACAAAAAAATATGCCTATAAGGCTTTAATTCAGAAAGCTTTTATACTTAAAAATCAGGGCCTATATAAAGCCGCTTTATACCTGCTTGACAGCTTCAATATTGAAGAAGACAGCCTCATGGAATCAGAGCGTTTAATTAATAAAGCTGATGTCTTTATTAGTCTCGGTTACTACTTTAAGGCCGACAGCTGTATCAACAGGGCTGATAAATTTATAAATACTACCGGTGATTCAGTTCTTCTTTTAAGGGTTAATACTTTGAGGGCAGATATATGTTTTTATACAGGGAGATTTCCTGAAGGTTTTAAATATGCAGAAACAGCGGTATCTTTTTATCCAGATACAGATAAAAACAAAATTCTTTTTTCGGAAGTTTGCAATGTGCTTGGCAAATTGAGCTTTGGAACAAAGGATTATTCATCTGCCTTGCATTATTTCGGAAAAGCGCTGGAAATCAGAGAGAGCTACTATGGGACAAGACATTCTGAAACTGCCAAAATATTTCATAATATCGGCAGCACTTACTATGATATGGCTGATCTTGAGAACGCAGAATCCTACCTTAAAAAAGCTCTCGATATCAGGACATCTACGCTAGGAGAAATGAATCCATCTACGGCTGATTCTTATAATAACCTCGGTAATCTTTACCAGGCTATCGGGGAGCTTGATCTCGCCGCAGTATATTTAAGAAAAGCACTAGCTATAAGAGAAGAAACATTAGGCAGGTTCAATAACGCCGTTGTAATTACTTATAATAATCTCGGTAATGTTTACCTGGATAAGAAGCAATTTAGTGAAGCCTATCGATGTTATCTTACCGGGCTAGAGTTAAAGTCCCTAATATCCAGCGCAGAAGGTCTCGAAAATATCCTTCTATACAACAATCTTGGTATAGTACTTAAACAGCAGAAAAAGTATAAGGAAGCACTATCTTATTTTAGAAGAGCTATCGGGATAGAAACTAAACTCCTAGGTCCACACCACCTATGGTCTGCATTTACAAATCTGAATATTGGAGCCACTTACACGGATCTTAAAAACTATGAAAAATCACGAGAGTATTTATTGAAGGCTTTGAATAATTTGAAATATATTCCGGGGAAAAAGCACCCCCTGAAAGCTGAACTTCTTTATGAATTAGCATTAGTGGATTATGCGAGAGACGATATGAAAGCAGGGCTAGAGAATCTTCAAGAGGCAATGACGATCATTTATCCAGGATTTAATCCAGTGAACGTTTTTGAAAATCCCACTGTAAATGGTCTGTTCCTGGCAGGCGAACTGGTAAATATATTGGAGAAAAAAGGTGAAATATTTTTGAAAATGTCAAGTAGATCCTATGATATAGAATACTTAACTGCAGCAAAAAACGCCTTTAGTATAGCCTCGGGGGTTCTGGATAAAATAAGAAGAAGCTATAAGGCTGAGAGATCTAAAATAGATTTAAGCAATACAGCAAAATCTCTTTATGAAAAGGGACTAATAACTTCATATAAGCTTTACAAGAAAACGGGTTTAACCGATTATTTAGATCAGGCGTTTATATATTCTGAAAAAAGCAGATCATTAAAACTACTAGAGTCAATAATCGATACGAAAGCCAAACTGTCAGGAAATATCCCTGACTCGCTCCTAGAGCATGAAAGTAGGCTTAAGCAGGCATGTCTGGTTTATGAGCATAAACTGAAGGCTGCATTCGATAACGGATTGACATTCAAATCTGAAGAAGTGGCTCTACTTAATTCTGGACTGCTGGATATGAGCTTAAAACATGAGAAACTTATGATGGGATTCGAAAAGAATCACCCTGATTATTACAGGTTGAAATATTCAATTGATATTACTGATATAAGAGAAGTGCAGGATATCCTGACTAAAGATCAAACTATAATTGAATATTTCCTCGGGGAGGAATCTTTATATCTATTTATGATCTCAGAAGATAATAGTTATGTGAAGGAACTTCAGAAACCGAAAAAATTAAATGAAGAAATACAGCAACTCCGACAATCAATAGTTCAGATGGATTATGGAGCCTATACAAAGTACGCGTTTAGTTTATATATGGAAATATTTGAGCCTGTGGAACCCTATTTGACCGGAACAGATGTGATAATTATTCCCGACGGAACTCTGGGATACATACCTTTTGAAGCCTTGTTATCCAAACCCGCTGCGCAAAAATTCTTTAATTATAAAAATCTGTCATATCTAATCAGGAAATATCAGTTCAGTTATTCTAATTCCTGTACACTTCTAAAAGAAGGTCTGGCTGCCAGGTTAAATCCTGCAAAAAATAAGGTGGGAGGGTATGCACCGGAGGCTTTCTAGATCCAGTTGTATCTTATCCTTCTGTAAATGACATATCCAGTAATGACTAATAGTATTATTAGCAAATAAGCTCTACCAAAACTGGATTCTTCTTCAATATTAATTGGATTTTGACGACCATAGGATACCATACCAGCCCAGTATAAAGGACTGGCCGTGATCTCATTTGCCCTATCAAGATATTTCAATTTGGCTTTTCTTAGAGCTTTGCCGATCCTGCCTCCTTTGGAAATCCCACTATAGAATTCATTCATTATATATGAGGTTGAGCGGTCATCTACAGACCAAAGGCTCATTATTAAAGAGGGCGTACCTGCATGCATAAAACCCCTTGCAAGATTGAAGATACCTTCACCATCTACCAATCTGCCCACTCCCGTATTACAGGCGCTCAGCACCGTCAGATCAGCATTCAGCCTTAGGTTATAGAGTTCATACGTATAAAATATTCCATCTTCCCCTGAAAAATCGTCTTTATTAAAGATGAGTCCAGAGTAGAATAAGGAGCTATCATCAATAATTGCATGAGCTGCAATATGAAGGATCCGATATTTTGGAGCAGAATACTTAAACCAGCCTTCAGTTGCTTGATTTCCATAAAATACATCGCTGCTGGCAATTTCGGAAATCTTTTCCAGTTCATATTTTGCCCAGGGTAATTTAACCAGAGTACTTCTTGGATTTATACTAACTGAATCAATAGGATAAATATTTACTGAACAAAGCAACAGGAAGTACGTGAAAAACAAAAGAAAGGAAATTCTCATTCCATATCCTTTAGGACTCTTATTGCTTTATCCTTATATGTTCCATTCCCATCTACGAGCAATTGAAAAACCTTTTTGGCTTTACTAAAATCATTAAGCCTGATATAGGCCAGGCCTTTATAGTATTCAGACTGTTCTTTTAGAAGATCTTTCTCTCCGCTATTCATTTTATTAAATGACGACAAAGCTTTTGCAGGTTCATCAAGTGTCAGGCAGCATATTCCATAATAGAACAATAACCTTGAATCATCCTGATTAAGCGTTACGATTCTTTCAAAAAGATCTTTGGCTTCCCGGTAATCCCCTTTATCATATTTCTGGAAAGCGGCGTTCATCGAATTATCAAATTCTTCACCGCGGAAAACAGGAAACACGTTGGGATATGGTTCGAATAATTTCTCAAACAGAACATCCCCCTTATCCCTGGGATTTAATAAGAGATATGAAAAAAAGCCGATTATAAAAACTGCCGCGGCTGTCAGGTACAGTCTGTAATTACTTTTTCTAACATAGGTGGAGCCCGTTCTTATCGATATCTCCCTATTGATACTGTTTAGATCTGTTTCTGCTTTTTCAATGTTTCCTGAACTAACAATTCCCTGGTATGCATTAAAACAATTATCGCATTCAATAAGGTGCCGTTCGATTCTGTTTTTATCCTCATCCGGGACCTCAAACCTGATATAACCGAACAATTCATCTTTTGTTAGGCATTCATAATTCCTCTTATATAAATCCTCTGACTTATTAAGCATTGAATTCGGCATTTTGATCTATTAAAAAATTCCTAAGGTTTCTTTTTCCATTCTGGATAAAGCTTTTCACTTCTTTTAATGAATAACCTGTAATTTCAAAGATTTCCCTATAACTCTTATTCTCAAGGTAAAATAATTTTATACAAGTCCTTTGTTCCATTGAAAGCTGCTTTATTCCACTCTCCAAATTTAAGAGCTTTTCTTCCTGTTCATTTTCATTTAAAAGACGCTCAAACTCCCCACATTCCATAAACTGACTGTCATTTTCAGAAAAATCATAATAGCATAAAACTTCTTTGTCTCTTTTTTTCTTTCTTAGTTTATCAATGCAGTAGTTTTTTGTCATTGAAAACAGCCAGGCTTTAAAGTTTACTATGTTTTTATCAAAACTCAAACCCGTGAGCTTATCAAAAATTTCCAGCACTGTGTCTTTGCTTTCATCATAGTCGTTGAGGTAATTGAGACTGATTCCGTAAACAAGATGAGAATACCTATTGAAAAGATCCCCCAGGTAAGAAAGGTCATGTGTTTCTCTGAATCTCTGTA
Organism: uncultured Bacteroidota bacterium; assembly: GCA_963771705.1. Classification (GTDB taxonomy): domain Bacteria; phylum Bacteroidota; class Ignavibacteria; order Ignavibacteriales; family Ignavibacteriaceae; genus DATFVA01. The sequence continues at coordinate 236,375 of CAVYUP010000006.1, read as the reverse complement.
ACAATTCAAAATCAGGAACTTCCTGGTTATCTCTCCCTCTAAAAATCAAAACAATTCCCGCATTTTATTTGTGTTTGCTGTAAAAATATCAGGAATTACAGAGATACTTTATGGAATTCTGATGAACGGTTCGTCTTATAGATGTAATAAACATTTTTTAAGATAAAATAATGAATCAACTACAGAATGAGGATAATAATGATTAATATCAAAACCTTTCTAATTCTATTCATCGCATTCCTAACTGCCGCAGAAGTTTATCCGCAGGAATGGACATATTATGGACCTAATAGTGGCCCCGCTACTGATATCTCAATTGATCAAGGCAGTGGGACTATATTTATATCTACTGATCCAGGGGGTTTGTTCAGAAGTACAGCGGGTATAACACAGTATGAGATTATAAACCAGGGAATAGAGTTTATTGCACATCCCTTTGCAAATACTGTGGCTATAGATCCATACAGACAAAATTATGTGTTTGCCGGAGTGTTTAACACTCTTTATTTATCGACAAATAATGGTTCAAACTGGGAATCTGCTTCACTAATAGCAGATATGTTTATTAAAAAGATCATTTTTTATGACAATACCACAATGTTTGTTCAGACACTCGGAAGTATATATAAATCAACGGATGCAGGAGAGAGTTTTCAGGCTTTAAATATAAATCTTTCAGAGGTTATTGATCTTGAGATTGATTTCTCAAACAGTGTCCTCTATTCTGCATCTACCGAAAATGTTATAACGAGTACGGATATGGGGGATACCTGGAGTAATATTACTCTACCTGATTATGGTTTTGGTATAAGAGATGTAAATATAGGTGCCTTATCAGGTGATCTATATCTCGTGTCTTTCGATAAGATTTTCAGAACAAATGATCCAATAGTCTCCTGGGAGGATATTACATATGATGCACCTTCGGCTCCTTATGGAATTTGTGAGGATCCGTTTACAGGAGAAGTATATCTAGCAGGAGTTGACGGTTTTTATAAAATCGGTTTGGGGACATGGCAATCATATTCTAATGGCTTGAGCGAAATGCAGGGAGGATACCCCGCACCCATAGTGGTAATGGGAATATTTGCAGATCCAGTTGTTGAGGACAACATATACTGCACAACCTCGCATGGTGTCTTCTACTCAAGTAATTCAGGCAGTAACTGGCAAAGGATAGGGGCCCCATCTTCAGAGGTCCTGGATATAGAAGTACTACCTGGATATGAAGAAAAAATTCTTATCGGCGGACCCAGAGGAAATCAGATATATGAGTATGGTGAATGGATAAATACAGAAAATTATTATGATGTTGGGGCAGATTCAAAACAGATTACTCTAAATCCCGGTACCCCAGATATCATTTATTCTGTTGGACAATCAGCCTGGCCTTCACTCGGACAAATTGTTGTTTCAACTGATGGAGGGGAAACCTGGCCGATATGGCAGCAATTAGAAGACGGCAGTAGATTATCAGGCGTGGCAGTTAATCCTGCCGATCCGAATATCGTTCTGGTATCTTCACCGAATCCATATGATTGGTCGGGAATGGCGTATGGAATATACAGAGCGACTGATAAAGGTATAACCGAAACCAGTTTCTCAGGTGTTGTTTCTACACAGACTTATAAAATATCAGCAGTAGCATTTGATCCTGCCGGTACTGCATATATAGCTGATTATAATGGATCGATTTTCAGAAGTACGGATGAAGGTCAAAGTTTCAGTTTTACGGGAACAATTTCCCTTGCTTCCGATGAATATATCAGCGGGTTCAAATTCAAGGGTTCAAGAATAATTGCATTTGGATCAGCTATTAGATATTCAGAAGATAATGGAATCACCTGGAATTTAATGGGACTTGAAAACAAAAAAGTTGTGGATCTAGTCTACGACCCCGATAATGATAATTATATATATGCCGCTGTTGATGGAGAAGGAATTTATTTTAGCGTTGATAACGGTAATGAATGGAACGAGTTCATCCCTGCTATTCCAAATCCAAGGATTTATTCTATGGCAGTATCGCAAAATCAAAGAAAACTGTATGTTGGTACTCTAGGAGGTTCACTTCTTGCTGTCGATCTGATTGATCCTGTTCCAGTTGAAATGTCTTCGTTTACTGCAGACATATCAGGCAGCAGTGTATTGTTAAATTGGACTACAGCTACAGAGACAAATAACTATGGCTTCAGCGTAGAAAGAAAGACAGGCACAGACAACTTTTCAGCTATTGCCTTTATACCGGGAGCCGGCAATTCTGCTCAAAAGCACAGTTATTCATTTGAAGATCGTGACCTGAGCTCAGGTAAATATGTATATAGACTCAAACAGGTAGATTATGATGGATCATATTCTTACTCTCGTGAAAATGAAATCGAAATTTCAGGTCCTACTGAATTTGCCCTGGAGCCGAATTATCCGAATCCTTTCAACCCCGTAACCAATATTAACTTTAAGCTCAAGATCGATGCAAAAGTTAAACTAAGCATCTTTAATGTTCTAGGGCAGGAAGTTAAACTTCTTCTCAATGCTAATTTTTCAGCAGGTGATCACAAAGTTACATTTGATGCTGCTGGTATGAATAGTGGTATTTACTTGTATAAAATAGATGTTAAAGGTGTCGATGGAAGTAGTTTTTCTGATGTCAGAAAAATGACCCTACTTAAATAAAATCCATCCTGGTAATAAAGCCGTGCCTTTATGCACGGCTTTTTTTTTGTTTCATTTTAATTATATAAATAAGTGAAAAGAGAATATGAACTTATAATTTTATGAAGAGAGCACAGAATGAGTTTACCCTTTCCACCGTGGGAATTGGTTTAAGTAAATACAACTTTATTTCTCTCTTTTTTTTCTGATGTGATATTTTTCATTCCACTATTTTTTTTCTGTTTATTAGGTTATGAATGACCGATATTTGTATCGAGAGTTTAAGAGAGTGAATTGAGGTTGTATTGCTTTATCCCCACAAAATCCTGATTGTTGAAGATGTCGGTCTTATTGCTCTCGACATTAAAAGTATGCTTTATTCAACAGGTTTTTCCGAAATTAAAGTTGCCTATAATGGTAATGAAGCAATAAAAATGTCAGAAAATTATTGTCCCGATTTGATATTAATGGATATTATGCTGGGCGAAGGCATTAGTGGTATTGAAACCGCACGTACAATACGAATAAATAATCCTGTACCCCATATTTATATCACAGGTTCAACAGATGAAGAAACTCAGAAAGAAGCTCTTGAAACATCTCCATCCTTCATTATAAATAAACCTGTTTATCTGCCTGAACTCCAGGATGCAGTAAAATCAGCTCTGGGGTTAATGCCCGATCGGGGTCTGGCATTGCAGGGAATTTAACAGTTTAAGTTTATAGATGACAATTTCGGAAAGATCATACATCAAGCCCGGGACTACCTAATATTCTTCCAGCTTCAAGAATCAAAGGGGTAGTAAAACCTTCTTCGAACTTTTTATAAGTCCGGTTTAATATCTCCAGGCTTTCCTCAGGTTTCCCCTTCTCTTCCAACAAATAATGAAGTTTGAGTGCGGCCTTTAGTTCAAACATTTTTGTATTTTGGATAACCGAAACCTCGATGGCCTGGCGGAAAAAAGATTCAGCTTGAATATCATTATCCGCTGAAATTTTATGAAGAAGTTCTCCTTTGAGACTGAAGAATTCTGCTAACAGGGGATTTCCCGAATCCGTCCCGATTATACTAATCGCTTCATTCAGAAAAGTCAGTCCCTCCCGCAATTTCCCCGCAAGCAGGCATGAACCGGCCCTAAGAGATAGGAGAAGCGGCCAGAAGACCGGAGGTGTTTTCAACTCTGAGTACATATTAATGCCCAGTTCAATTTCATCCAGACCTTCTTCGTTCTTACTTAGTCCTACAAGGGCCACACCATGAAGAGCGTGGGCCGCAGCCTTCCAGATAGGGAAGTCCTGTTTCTCACTTATCTCCAGGACCTTCCGGGCATTTTGTTCCGTAATTTCCGGTTCCTGCCTCCAGATATGAAGAAGTCCGCTGTGAAATAATGCATAAGCTTCACTGTATGGGTAATTTAATTTTTCTGCTATTACAATTGATTTTTGAGAATGAAAAAGTGAACGATCTGGAAAACCCATCATCCATAAACACAAGGAAAGGGTGGTATGTGAGATTACTCCAGGATTATTTCCGAAACGGAACTTGAAGAAATTATCTTTCTCGGAATTATAAGATGCAAGAGCCTCATCCAGGTGCTGCATACCGGGAACCAGTTTCCCGGAAAAGATAAGACTATAACCAAGGACGAGGTGACCTTCGGTTTCAGCAGCCGCATTATTTGACTGTTTGGCCAGATTAAGTATTTGTTCGGCCAGCTGAACACTTTTTCCAAACCTACCCACATATACATAAAAACTTGCAAGGGCTCTCAGTACGGAAAAGGATCTCGGTATCTCACCATATTTCCGGCAGAGTTCAAGGGCATGGTTAAAGACTTCTTCAACCTCAGGGGTGCAGCCTTTTAGTGCCATCAGAACGCGACCGAGGCTCATTTGCAGCTGTATCTCCTGTTCAGACCGCTGAGGGGATGAAGGAATAGAAGAAAGAATATTCAGCAGATCATTAGTAAGTTCCACGCTATAGTGAAGCCATCCCCGTGCTTCATACAGCAGCCATAAACAATCAGTTAACTGCTGAAGCTGTTCAATTTCCTTTTTCTCCAGCCAGTATTTCCAGGCTGCCCTTAAATTCAGAATTTCAACTTCAAGATCATTTAAAGCTCCATCCCTTTCATTTCCGGTGAGTCGTTTCCACTGCACCTTTGCAAAATCAACAACGTATAAAGCGTGCTTATTATGTGCCTCGGCATTGAAATCAGGATCTGTCTCTAATTTATCAGAAGCATATTCCCTGATAGTTTCGAGCATCTTCAGCCTCTCACTACCTCCGGAGTAGCCTAGATTCCTTATCAGACTTTTATCAATAAGAGAGGATAACAAATCAACAATGTTTGTCTTAATATTACTCATCCTTTCTATTTTTTCGGCAACTGATTCAACCTGGTCGAAAGTGCATTCAGGGAAAACCGAAAGCAGCGCGAATAAACTCTGTTCATCGGAATCAAGCATTTCGTAACTCCAGTCAATGGCATCACGCAAAGTCTGCTGTCTTGCCGGCAGATCACGTGAACCCCCTCTCAACAACTTCAATCTTTTGTCCATTCTTTTGAGTAAAGCTTCAGGTGAAAATATATTTATGCGTGCAGCAGCAAGTTCAATCGCTAACGGAAGTCCATCTAGCCGGCGGCAGATTTCTACTACAGGAACTATGTTCTCTTTAGAAATTTGAAAATCTGGTTTTACTGACTGAGCCCGTTCGGCAAAGAACTGCACCGATTCATTTTTTATGATTTCGGAGAATTCTTTTTCCAGGCTGCTTGTATCAGGGAGCTGTAGAGGAGGGACGGGGAAAATTTGTTCTCCGCGAAGCCGGAGAGGCTCTCTGCTGGTTACGATAAACTTCAATTGAGGACAGCTGAGCAGAAGGTGATGTATATTCTGAGCCGCTGTTGTTAACTGCTCAAAATTATCAAGAAGAATCAGCATCTTTCTTTCCTTCAGATATTTTTTCAGTTCATCCTGCACATTCCGATCGCTAATTTCTCTGATGCCAAGTGCGCGTACTGCAGCCGCAAACAGAGATTCGGTATCACGAACATCAGAAAGATCTATGAAAAAGACTCCGTCTTTATAATTATCCAGCAGGTGAGATGCCAATTGTATTGCGAGACGTGTTTTACCAGTTCCTCCGGGCCCAATAAGAGAAAGCAAGCGAACATCCTCACGCTGCAGAAGGTCACCGGTAATCTCCAGTTCCTTCTGTCGCCCGATAAATGGTGTAATTAAAGGTGGAAGATTATTCCTGATTCTACTTCTGTTTAGTCCGCTCTTACTTTGTAATAATTCTTGCTGTACATTTTCTAATCCTATATTTTTAACTTCAGCCGGAAGAGGAAGCCCGAACATTTTATGGTATCGTTTTAAATGGGAAGCCGCAAATATAAAACCTGCCAGTCTTTCCTGTGACGAAATCATCGTCTTGTTAGAATAATTTAAACCGGCGCTTACAGCTGCAAGCCAGTATTGTCCCCATAAATCATCAGACAGGCTTGAGAAATTTTCATTAACCCAGTCAGCAAACGCCTTTCTTCCGGCATTTATTACTGAGCAGATCCCCGCAAGTTCAATAGGAACACTATGAGGGTCGATTATATCTTCATTCGCAAAACGGGTAACGAAGTCTATCCACTTCGATAATGAAACCCTTGTCAGCTCACGGACCAGGTAGGACATTTCCAGGTAACAGTTATCATACAGCAGGGGCATTCCAGTTTTAAAAAGAGCAAAATCTATGAGATAATAACCAGTAAGTTCTGAATCTATTTCTTTAAATCCAGCAAGGATATTTCCTATATTAAGATCACCGTGCTGAAATCCCGTTATTATGTCGATTGGTCTTACTGAACTCCATAGATCCTTTTTTCGGGCAAATAGGAAAGGATTAGGAAACACAGTACCCTGTATGAGGATACCGGGTGTATCATTTGGGAACTTACAGTTGTCTTCAAGGAAACACTCGATATTTCCGCCAGGATTGAGTCTGTAGCCTAGCCAGGTGGATAGTATCTTTTGAGGATGGACTGCCTGTTGAATTATCAACTTCTCATTCCATTGAGAAATCAGCATTTCAGTAGTTATACCGAATAGTTTCTCAAGCTTGTTCTGCTGCTGATAACTTGCAAGCGGGCGGTGATTATTGAGCGACTGTCCTGCAACATCATAGAATATTGCAACCGAGTTATCAATTTCAATTTTTTCGAAGGCCAGACCAGCGATATGTTCTTTCGCGAATTTACCGGGAGCCTGCTGAACTGCGGTACGATGTCTGTCGAGTTCATTCATTCCCGATTTAGAATTCTTATGATCAAGTTTTAGTACAAGATGACGTACCCTGTTTGAGTCTGCGGCCGCAACACTAACAAGAAAGAGGCTCGCTCCAGTCTGTCCTCCTTTGAGTTCCTGAAGCAAGGTTATTTTCATCTTTTGTGATTCCTGGGCAAAGCTAAGGACTTTTTGATACTCAGCGGGAAGTGAGAGGAACTCTTCTGATAGTTCTGTTGGCATTATCTTTTTGGTTATATGATCTGATTTGTTCAGCCAGGGGTTTGGAGAACATTGACCGACAAAAAAGTATTCGAAGTAAATCCGGATCTTCGCCAGGTTATTATTTAACTTTAATAAGTATCAGTCAGGGGCTATTATACATGTTCCTGGTAATTAGCGATCAGAGAATTTCAGTCAGTTTGAAATCTGGCGAGAATCTTCTGAAGATCAAGAGACCTCACGGAATCTACAGCATACTCAATCCTGCCATCTTCACACAATCCTTTTATTCCCGCTTCTTCGTAGGCGCGGATAAATTCTTTTGTACATTCCTCTCTAACCAATTCTGCTGCCTGTTCAAGAGGTTTACTCACTTCTGGTTCCATATTAAGCCTCAGACGATGGATTTGATTCTAATTTCACAAGCTCTTTTCCTATTCTTACAACTTCTTCAGCAAGCAGGTCGAAATCCTCCGTTCTGCTCCGGTGATTCGCAATAGCAATTCTGAGACAGTAAATACCTTTAAGAGTAGTATATGAAGGTACCGCTATACCCTGCTCGTGCAATTGAAATAATATTTCTTTATTCAACCTGTTTAATGTGTCTGTATCAAGATTCCCTGGATTAAAACGAAAACAGACTATATCCAATCCTATTGGAGCAATTAGCTCAAGATCAGGATCTTTCTCTACCAGTTTTCCAAAATACCTTGCCTGTTCTACATTACGATCTATCATTCTGCCGAATTTATGGAGGCCATTTTCTTTAACAGACATCCAGACTTTGAGTGCACGGAAGTTACGTGATAACTCAAGTCCATAATCAGAAAACCAGAGGCTGGCTCCAGGTATACCCCTTGTTTCGTGCGCAAGGTATTCTGGTGTAAGCGAGAATGCAGCTCGGTGTTTATCTTCATGCTGAACTAGCACACATCCTGCTTCAAATGGAATGTGAAGCCATTTATGAAGATCAAGGGCAATAGAATCAGCCTGATCTATTCCTGCGAGTGCTGGTTTTATGTGCTTCGATAAAACCGCTACCGCTCCAATTGCGCCATCAACATGGAACCAGAGATTCTCCTCCCGGCAGAGAGCTGCAAGTTTTTCAAGATCATCTATTGCTCCTGTATTTATGGTGCCGGCATTGCCTATAATACATATTGGTTTAAGTCCAGCTTCACGATCTTTATGGATTGCCGCCTTTAATAAATCAAGATTAATTGTATAGTCGTCGTTCACAGGTATATGATGTAGGCCTTCTTTCCCAAACCCCAGCATTTCCAGAGCTTTTTGATTTGAACTATGAACTTCTGCGGAGGCATAAACGATAAGCTGCTGCGGAGCGTTCCTCATTCCCGTCTCCCTCACATTAAAACCTGCCTTTGCATTTCTCGCGACGGTCAATCCTACAAAATTTGCCATCGAACCACCGCTTACAAGAAGTCCACTCGAATTCCCGGAAATTCCAAGCATCTCCTTCATCCAGTTGATTACCTGCTCTTCAACAAGGGGGGCCGCATGGTGTCCTCCGCCCAGGTTGGAATTCATGACTGAAGCCATAAACTCAGCCAGCGCAGCAAAAAAAGTTCCGCTTCCCATATACCATCCCCAGAACCTTGGGTGAATATTTCCCATAGGATAAGGGAAGATAGTCTCCCGGAACTCATTATATACCTCCTCTGCAGGTAAAGGTTCTTTGGGAACAGGCGATTTGAATTTCCTCCGAATATCCTCAGGCACAGATTGCCATACAGGCCTTTCACCCACGGTTTCTATATAATCTGCGGCATCATCTACCATACGATGAGCCAGCTGGCGCAGATCGCTCCAGCTCTCAGGATCAAGGGTTTCAAACTTCTTCATTTGATTCATTTAACTTTATTGGGAGATATTCCATATAATACGTAATAATTTTTAATTTAGGTAGTCTCTACGCTACAAAACACTTTAAAGTTAATTATATAGAAAGGCCCGAAAACAAATAGTTTTTTATATGACCCTTCAGTGAGGTTGCTCAATAAAATAAAATTGACTTTGATCCAAAAGAGAATTAGATTTTATTAAACCCCTTTTAGTTCGTGGCGATAATGAACCGGATTTGTTAAATCCCCTCCGGCTGTCTGTTCTAAGATAATTCTGATCATTTGATGGTTTTTTAATGAAAAATAAACCTGAAATATTAACATAAAGGTGCTGTTATGTTCAATATAAATTTCGAAAATGAAAATGAAGTGGTTATATCGGGCCGTTTTGATGCTGCCCAGGTTGACAAAGTAAAGGGTGTGCTTGATGCTGTATCGAATGATTGTATTGTCAACTTCCAGAACCTGGAATATATTTCCAGTGCGGGACTCGGATCATTATTGCATCTCTACTCCAGGCTGAAAAACACGGGACATTCAGTACAGCTCAAAAACCTGAATAAACACGTCCGGGAGGTATTCAAATACTCTAAATTAGACGGAGTATTTACCATCCTGGAATAAATTTTTAGTACCTACCAACTTTTTTTCTTCTGAGTTGTAATTAATTATGAATGAAGATGATAAGGATTTAGTGAGAGAATGTCTTCAGGGAAGCAGAAATTCTTTTGAAGAAATTGTAAACAGATATTATAAAACTATTTACAGACTTGCATTCAAAATATTACACGATAGCGATAATGCAGAAGAAATTACACAAATTGTTTTTGTTAAAGTTTTTGAAAACCTTAAATCTTATAATCCTAAGTTTAAGTTTTTCAGCTGGTTATACAGAATTACCTTAAATGAAACACTCAATTTTTCAAAAAAACAAAGCTCTACAGAGAAACTTAATGAAGGAGTAAGCTCAGGTCGGGAAAATCCTGATGAAATATATGGAAGAAATGAGCTTGGTGAAAAAATTGAGAATGCCCTGATGGAGGTTGATATATTGTACCGGGTTCCTCTGGTTCTTAAACATTTTATGGATTATTCGTATAAGGAAGTAAGCGAGCTTCTTGAGATTCCCGAAAAGACAGTAAAATCAAGACTATTTACTGGAAGACAGCTATTAAAAGAAATTTTAATTAAAAATAAGGTATTAGAATAATGATTGATAAAAAATACATTGAACTGATGAACAGGGAGATTGATCATTTTATTACTACCGGAGAGAAAAACGATCTGCATCAATACCTGTCTGATAACCGGGAAGCAAGAGAATACTATGATGATCTGCTCTCTACCAGCCATGCACTTAACCAGATCCCTGAGACTGATGTACCGGAAAACCTTGCCAGGAGAATCATTAATTTGATTGATTTCAGCAGGTATCAAAACAACTCCCAGAAGAAAAGATCTCATAACTTTATTCCTGGATTCAATCTCCGCTATGCTTTTACTTTCGCGGCGGGACTCCTTGCAGGAATATTAATTTATACCCTCTTTACAGTTACCTCTCAGAATTTCAGCAGCAATGATCTTTCGGGAACCATAGGTATCGGAAAAACAATCACTTTAAGAGAGATTCCCATAAATATTAATGATATCCAGGGTGATATCTCTCTGAGAGAGCAAAACGACCTTTACCTATTTGAAATTAGTCTGAATTCAACTTCTCTTGTCGATCTTACCGTATCCTATCCTCACCAGTTAAAACTGGAGAATCTCAAACCCGGAGTACCGGGAAGAGTAAGTTTAATTACAGCCGGTAATGTTATAAAAGCTGCGAATACCGGTCCACAGCAATACACCTTCTCATTTACTTACAATGGTATCGATCCGCCCCCTGTCAATATTGAAATATCACGGTCCGGAAAAAAGTTATTTGAATACGAATTTGATTTGAACAGATAGAAAAGATTGGAACCCTGTTCCCGGATTCCGGATGATAGAGTCCCGGAAATCATTAAAGATCTTCAGCCAACTTTTTCTTTTCCCATTTGTACTTACTTAAGAAGGAAATAAAGTAAACATTATAAATTAAATTATGGAGGTCTGTTATGTCAGGAACAACACAACGAGATAGTAAGAAGAAAAAGTTATTAATGGGAGGGTCTGTCTTAACTATAATACTAGTTTTATACTTTGCTGCCTTTTATCCATGGCCTATTATGCATAATGATATGTCAGGTACAATAGGCGGTGTTGAGAAAGTTAAAAAGTACCAGAAAGAGCAGATTAACTCGGGTGATGTAGCGGTTGAAACAGGAGATATCCAGCAGCTCCTTCAGAATGATCAGATCCAGGTTTTAATAAATGATCCTAACTTCCGTACTGCAGTTGATAATGAGGCATTTAGACAGGAATTCAACAGGAATCCTGCATTCAGGCAGGCTGTAACCAGAAGTGCAGTTTACAGAACTATAATGTCAAACAGAAACTATGTTGAAGCATTAAGAAATGAAGGCTTCAGGAATATAGTTGAGAGCGGTGCTTTTGCTAAAATAGCCGCTGACGGTTCACTTCAGATGGCTTTGAGAGGTACTGCTTTGAGAACTCAGCTCGCAGGAGCAAATTATAGTCTGGCGCTTAGGAATGAAGCTTTAAGAAATGTTGCAAATGATGCTGCGTTTACCGAGGCAATGCGTGATGCTTCCTTTAGACAGCTTTTTACAAGCGAGGCAATGAGGCAGTTGCTCGATAACCGTCAGTTTACCGAAGCTTTCAGAACTGATGCTGCCAGAACTATCTTCTCTGACGCTGCTTTTCATCTGGCTCTCCGTCAGTCAACGTTCAGGAATGCTGTCTCAAGTGAATCTTTTATGAGGACAGTACAAAGCGATGCTTTGAAGCAATACTGGGGCAATGATAATTTCAGAACTAGTGTGTTCAGAACAGAGGCCGAAAGAAATATAGAAGCCTCGAGGAACTTGGATGCACAGAGAAGCGTTGAATCTCAGCGCAGCATTGAATCAGCAAGAAGCATTTCAAAATAATTAGAAAATAAGTTAAACCTTTGTTGAGGTGAGGAGGGGCTGTTCTGAAAAAGACAGCTTCTCCTTTTAATATTTTTAAACTCCTCTTAAAACCACAACTATGAGTTTCGATAATAAGAATCTCTCATCACTCAAAGCTATAAGTATCTTTCTATTCGTATGCGTCCTTTTCCTGCCGCAGGCGAAGGCACAGTTATATGAATATGACACCCCCGATATGCGATTGGTTTATACCGGGGAGGCAGGCAAATACCTTGTTAAGTATGCAGGTCAGTGCTTTGAAAATGCCTTAAGGTGGAACGGTCAATTATATGATTACCATACAGATGAAAAAACCACCGTTCTTGTGTATGACCTTAATGATTTCGGGAATGCAGGCACCGGAACCATTCCCCGAAATCATATTATTCTTTCCATCGCCCCTCTTGATTATGAGTATGAAACCGCCCCTGCTAACGAGAGATTTAATACAACTTTCAACCATGAACTCGTGCACATGGTTACTCTCGACCAGTCTACTTCGGGCGACAGGTTTTTCAGAACAATCTTCGGCGGGAAGGTGGGTGAATCATCAGATGATCCGGAAACAATCTTATATGCTTATCTAACCGACCCCAGAAGAAGCACTCCCCGATGGTGGAAGGAGGGGATAGCGGTATTTCTGGAGACCTGGATGGCGGGCGGAATAGGCCGCGCAATGGGGGGTTACGATGAAATGGTTTTCAGAACGAAGGTCCTTGAACATGAACCGATATATGACCTCTTAAGTCTTGAGTCAGAAGGTACACAAACAGATTTCCAGGTTGGAGCCAATTCGTATTTGTACGGCACAAGGTTTATGAATTACCTCTCGCTTAAGTATGGTCCCGAAAAGCTGATAGAATGGACATCCAGAAAGGATGGGAGCGACGCTTATTTTACATCAGACTTTAATCGTATCTACAACCTTTCCCTGTCCGATGCCTGGGATCAGTGGATAATATTCGAAAAAGAGTTCCAACAAAAAAACTTACAAATTTTAAGCAGCAACCCCGTTACAGAATACCGGCCTTTATCAGTAGCTCTGGGAGGATTATCCAGAGCCTTTTACGATCAGCCTCATCATAAAATTTACTGCGCTATAGATTACCCCGGACAGGTAGCGCAGATAGTTTCCATCGACACCAGAACGGGCGGTATCGAAAAAATTCACGATGTAAAAAGCGAAGCTTTATATTATGTTACCTCCCTTGCATACGATCCCGACTCGGCTTCATTATTCTATACTACCGATAATAATGAATGGAGAAGCCTCTATTCGCTTGATATAAAGACAGGCGATTCAAAGCTTCTGCTAAAGGAAGAAAGGATAGGCGATATTGTTTTTGACCATGCGGATAAATCGCTGTGGGGAATACGCCATTACAACGGGCAGTCGACAGTAGTAAGGATACCATACCCTTATTCTGAATGGAACCAGATTTATTCCTGGCCATTCGGACAGGATCTCTACAACATAGATGTTTCTCACGACGGAAAATACCTTACCGGGGCGCTGGCCGAAATAAATGGTCAGCAGCTGCTGGTTAAATTAAACATCGACAGTCTGATGAACGGCAGCTTCAACTGCGATACGCTATTTAATTTCGAAAATACTATTCCGGCCAATTTCAGTTTTTCAGGCGACAATAAATACTTATACGGCACTTCATACTACTCCGGCGTATCTAATATCTACAGGTATGATCTTAGTAAAAAAGATATGGATATAATGAGTAATGCGGAAACAGGATTTTTCAGACCCTCTCCGGTTAGTAAAGATTCGCTGCTAACCTTTTTATATACCACAAAAGGATTTCAACCTGTAATGATTGCAAATAAGCCCGCCTCTAATGTTAGTGCAATAAATCTGCTCGGTCAGCAGGTGGTTGAGGAACATCCCATCGTTAAACAGTGGATCGCTCCTCCGCCTTCATCTATTAACATCGATTCATTAATTACTTCGTGGGATGACTATACAGTTTTTAAGCACTTCGGTATAGTTTCTTTCTATCCGGTTGTACTGGGCTATAAAGAATATTTCTCCTATGGGTTAAGGGTCAACTTTGCCGACCCCATAGGCTTCCAGAATGTTAATCTGCTCGCTTCCTATAGTCCTTACAATCAGCTTAATAAGAATGAAAGGCTTCATCTCGATTTCACTTATTCCTATCTAAACTGGAAATTTGAATCAACTTTGAACCGTGCCGATTTTTACGATCTTGCGGGTCCTACTAAAGTTAGCATGAAAGGGTATTCAGTCGGACTTGAATACCGCAAAAGCCTGATCTATGATAAGCCTTTATTTATGGATTATTCAATCCATTCAACCTATTACGGTAACCTTGAGCGTCTGCCTTCCTACCAGAATATTACCGCATCTTATGATAAACTTCTGAACCTGGGGGCTGATTTCGGTTATCGTTATGAGGCCGCATCGCTGGGCTCGGTGGATAAAGAAAAAGGATTTAACTGGAACGTTAGTCTCAATAACAGTTACGTAAGAACAACTGTATACCCGCATCTTCATAACGATTTTGATCTCGGGTTTGCTTTACCGATAAACCATTCATCAATATGGCTCCGGAGTTCGGCCGGTTATGCCTACGGAAACAGGGAAGAGCCTTTTGCTAATTTTTATTTCGGCGGCTTTGGAAACAATTATGTTGATTACCAGGACGAGAAGCGTTACCGCGAATACTATAGTTTCCCTGGAGTTGAGCTCGACGAAATTGCGGGCACTAACTATGGAAAGCTTATGGCCGAATGGAATCTCCCTCCTGTAAGATTCAGCAATATGGGATTTACATCTTTTTTCTTAAATTATGCCAGAACTTCTTTATTCTCCACCGCAATAGTCACCAATGTAGATTCGAAGGAGTTCAGGAGGTCATTGCTTGACTTCGGTTCACAAATCGATTTCAGGTTTATCCTTCTATATCATCTTAAAATGACTTTCTCAATAGGATATGCCGCAGCAGTTGAACAAAATAAAAAGCTCTCTAACGAATGGATGTTCTCATTTAAAATCCTATGATCCGGAATGCTCAGAATACTAATCAGCCTGCTTCCGGTTCTGGCGTTCCTTGCCGCTCTGATTTATTCGGACAGCTTCAAACTGATTAAAAGATCGCTCGTTGTACAGGCTTTCTTCGCCGGGATTATAGCTGCGGGCATAAGCTATATTATCAATCGATATCTGCTTACCAGTTTAACAATAGAGACAACCCCTTACACATTATATATATCCCCGGTAATTGAAGAAATACTTAAAGCTGCCTTCATCATTTATCTCATAGCAAAACAGAAGGTCGGCTTTATGATAGATGCCGCTATTTACGGCTTTGCTATCGGGGCAGGCTTCGCTCTCCTTGAAAATATATATTACCTTAATGCGG
The DNA here is from genome assembly GCA_963771705.1 of uncultured Bacteroidota bacterium. GTDB lineage: Bacteria > Bacteroidota > Ignavibacteria > Ignavibacteriales > Ignavibacteriaceae > DATFVA01. The sequence goes on along the minus strand of CAVYUP010000006.1, from coordinate 220,904 downwards.
TTGATCAGTCTAACCTGTTCGTCTGGTTCATAAGAGGATTCGGTACTGCCGTGATGCATGGAGGAACTACGGCAATCTTTGCTATAATCACTAAGAATATATCTGACCGCAGGAACGAATTTAAACTTTCTCAGCTTATTCCCGGTTTTCTTTTCGTCATATTGTACCATCTGTTTCCGGGTCTTGTCCTGGCCATCGGCATCCATTCTTTCTTTAATCATTTTTTGCTGGCGCCTGTATTAATGACAGTTATGCAGCTCATCATACTCCCCTTGATAATTGTATTTGTCTTCTACAGGAGTGAAATTATTCTGAAGAACTGGCTGGAATCGGGACTTGATACTGATGTGGAGCTTCTCGAACAGATAAACGAGGGGAGGTTATCAGAGTCGCATATAGGGCAATACTTAACCTCTCTGCAGAACAACTTTTCACCCGAAGTCATAGTTGATATGATAGCCTACATAAGAACTCACATCGAACTTTCGATAGAAGCCAAGGGGGTTCTGCTCTTGAAGCAGGCAGGTGTCCCTGTGAGTATAGATGAAGAAACAAAAGATAAATTCAAGGAATTAAAATACCTTGAAAGCAGCATGGGGCAGACCGGCAAGCTGGCAATTTCTCCCATCCTTCATACAAGCACCCGCGACCTGTGGCAACTCTATATGCTTGAACAGAGCTAGAATTCAACTTTACCTGCCTTTCCCTTATCTAATCCCTAAAGCTTTTTACAATTATTTGACAAATTTTTGACATTTGTTTTCGGAGAGTATCGTAGACTAATCCTGAATAATAACAGGTTTGTTCAGCCTGTCTTTTAGATTAATTTTTTCAAGGGAGCAAATATGAAAGGTGTATATCTATTACTGGTTTTAGTTTGCATGACATTTTCGGCAGCGTTGAAGTCACAGACCATACTTGAGTATGAGCGTACAACATTCACAGGTACGTATCAACAGATTTCAGGGGCATGGGGACCATCGGGGAGTTATTATGCGTTAAATTATGATCTCCCTTTTCCATTTCACTATATTGATAATGATTATACCCAGGTCAGAATCTCCACAAGCGGATGGATTGAACTTGGCTCCGCTTCCCGTCCGTTGTCTTATTCAGCTTCTCCCTATAATGAAGATTTATTCAGCAGTTATGAGCCTAATAAAACCATTGCACCCTGGTGGGATGAATTAGGGGCTTATAATTATCCGGTCCAGTTTTTAACATCCGGGTCTTCCCCAAACCGGGTGTTTATAGTTCAGTGGAAAGATGTAAGTTCTCCCGCCTGGTCAGGCCGTACTATAAATTTCCAGGTCAGGCTTTATGAAACAACGAATGTCATCGAGTTCTGGTATGGAACTGCTTCGGGCAGCGGAGATGTGGAATATGCGTCTTTCGGAATTGAAGACAATGTTGGTGGAAGCGGACATTTCATTGACGGTCCTACCGGATCGAATACAGTAGGAACGACTAATCTGAACACATACAATAACTGGCCCTCAATGTTTTACCGATTTAGTCCTGCCCCTGTCAGGGTCGTTAAACCAAACGGAGGAGAACATTTTTCCATTGGCTACCCTGATACAATAAAGTGGGGGGCAACGGTCAACGATGTTAAACTTGAATACTCAACCGATTCCGGTAATCTCTGGAGTTTAATAGAGAGTTCGCTGCCTGCTTCATCAGGCCAATACATCTGGACCGTTCCAAATGCACCGTCTGAAAATTCACTTGTAAGAATTTCTAATGCTTCAGATCCATCAGTCTTTGATGTAAGCGATAATGTTTTTTCAATATCGGAACCCCCGCTGATTTCTGTCCTTCCCGATTCCATTCTGCTTACTATAAATGAAGGCGATAGTACTGAGCTGCCCTTGCAGATTTCTAATTCGGGGACGGGAAATTTATATTATCAGATTTCAATTGAAAACATTAATCTCAAATCTAAAAAGAGATTAAAATCTGCCTCTGAAGGTCCGTTCAGCAATTGGAAAGAAAATTCCAGACAGTCACGGGAGAAGAGGACAAGAGGCTCTGATAATCCTGTCATCCCCGCCAGTTTCCCGAAAGGGACTCTTCCGTTGGTAATCTCAGATCCGGCCGGAGATGGCAATCCCGTGGATATAACTGAAATACGTGGAACGACTGTTAACGATAGCATAACGCTTCAGCTGGTCTTTGCAACTGAACTTAACGTATTTGATTTAGGAGGATTCATAGGACTTGATATCGACCAGAACACAGAAACAGGTATACCTTTAAATAATGGGCTCGCATCACAAACAGTAGGATGTGAGTATATGGTAGGGTTGTATGATATTTTATATAATGATATTTATATCTTCGATCAGTATTACAACTACGTGGGTTTTTTCCCTGTCCAGTATGATTTACATAATATAAGGTTTTCAATACCTCTTTCAGTTCTTGGAAACGATGATGGCATAATGAACCTGGCTGCTGTTGTCGGAAATTACAATTGGCCAACCGACTGGATTCCCGATGAGGGCTGCGGAGTGCTGGGAGGTAATCTCTGGCTGAATGTTAATCCTCTTTCGGGCATCCTTTACCCGGGCAGTAGTGAGGATGTTCAGGTTAAGATCTCAACTGAATACCTGGACGGGGGTGAGTTTTATGCTGATCTGCTGATCAGCAGCAATGATCCGGTAAATCAGATTGTTACTGTCCCTGTTCATCTTTCAGTTATCGGACAGCCTGATCTCTCGGCTCCCGATTCATCTGTATTCGGTAACGTATATGTGGGTTTTCCTATTACTAATTATGTCAACCTCACGAACAACGGCTCTGTTAATCTTGATGTCTCCGATATCCAGTCATCTAATAGTGTTTTTTCAGCTGGAGGTAATACCGCCTTTACAATCTTGCCTTTATCCTCCTATCAGTTACCTGTTATCTTTAACCCATCCGCTGCGGGTACAGAAGCCGGCACTTTAAATATAATTAGTAATGATCCTTCTTCACCATTTACTATAAACCTTACCGGAGAAGGAGTGTTCCCGCCTTCTATAACAGTTTCGCCCGACTCTTTCTTCTTTGACCTGAATGTGGGCGACAGTCTGAATACCCAGTTCATAATTGATAATTCTAATGGATTGGGAGAACTTACATTCCAGATTTCGGATGTATTCCTTTCCGGTAATAAGATGAAAAAGAATCCTCACCAGGATTTCCTGAGACTAAAAAAAACAGGGGGTGAGAAACACAAGCCCTTCGATATTGATCCCCTGTTAGTTCCAATATCCGGAGATAAGAAGAAAACACATGAAAAATTAAAATTAGATGACCGTTTACTTAATTATCCGGTATTGGTACAGGATATTATTGGCGACGGGGGAAGTGCTGATATCCGCGAAATACGGGGACAAATCTACAACAATAACCTGGAAATTGAATACGTTTTTGCTGATGGCGTTGATCTTTATGATTATACCATCGCTGAACTATGTCTGGATGTTGACAGGAATCCGCAAACAGGATACTCAGACCCTTATTATTATCACGATTTAGGCGTTGATTATGAGATTTATACTGAGCCTGCTTATATGGGTTCACAGCTTCAGGTTTATGAAACTTCAACAGGAAATTATTATAACTTACCGTGTGATATTGCCGGTACCACAGTCTCATTCAGCATTCCTCTCTCTATACTGGCTGACGATGATGGAGAGATGGATTTACTTGCCATTAGTGGAACCGATGGATCGGGAGCCATAGATTGGGCCCCGGATGCCGGTCATGCAGCCATATATCCAGACGTTTCCTGGTTAATTGAGAACCCTCTCACAGGTACTGTACCCGCAGGCGGGAGTTTGGCGATAGAGGTTAATGCCAGTACTTCGGAACTGATCGGCGGAACCTTCAGAACTGGTATAGATATACAGAGCAATGATCCGGCTCATCCTGTTACACAAATACCTTTAAAACTGCATTTAACAGGAATTCCTCTTTTGTCTGCTTCCCCTGATTCTCTGAATTTTGGTGAAACTTATATCGGCTTCTCAAGCTCCCTGTCAATTTCTTTAACCAGTACCGGCACCGACTCACTTATAGGAACCCTTGTTTCAACTAACTCCGGGTTCACCATCAATGATTCAGCATTCAGTCTGCCTGTAGGCGGAATCCGGAACATTGAAGTTCAGTATCACCCGCTGGATACAGGCTTTACTTCTGCTTCTATAACGATTAATTCAAACGGAGGAGCAAAGACTATTTATCTATCGGGAATGGCATTGATCCCTCCAAATATTATTACCAGTGAAACTTCGATGCAGTTCGTTTCAAATGCAGGAGATACCCTGTACTCGGGTTTTACTATATATAATACGGGAGGCAGCAATTTAAGCGTTCAGATAGAGGATCAAATGTTTTCGGGAGCCTCGGAAAGATTATTTGCCGCCGGAAATAATCTTATCTCTGAAATAAATCCTGATAACGGAGCTGTTATAAATAGCTTTTCACCGCCTGTTTATAGCGGATATTACTATAGTGGACTTGCCTTCTCAGGAGATAAAATATTCTATAGCAGTCCCGACTACTCATCAAATATATTTGTCCTAAATCCAGAAAATGGAAATATTATCAGTACGTTCCCCTCTAATTGCGGATATTGTACAGGTCTCGCGTATATTGATCCTTATCTTTATGCGCTGGACGCAAATTATTCCTGTATAAACATTCTCAATCCTTCCAACGGTAATATTATCAGAACAATGTATCCGCCCTCTTATTTATATGGGGATATTGACGGTGGAAACGGCAGGTTGTTTGTCGCCGATGGTTATACGATATATGAATTAAATATAAGTAATGGCAGTATTAAAAATTCTTTCTATAGTTACAATTCAGTATATGGAATGGGATTTACGGGGTCGAGATTATTTACGACGGTAATCTGGGGCGGTATTGATGAATATGACCCTGATACCGGTGAATTTAAGCGGACTTTATCAACTACCGGTTACTTGGGACTGGCAGGATCTGAAAACAGTGATGCCAAATGGATTGTTGAAGATCCGGCAGTTGTAAATATAGCTGCGGGCGACAGTGCTTACATTTCTCTGAGTATCTGTGCCATGGATACCGGATATCATTCAGCAGGCATTGTTCTGAAATCAAATGATCCTGACGCTTTGGTTGTAACTGTTCCGGTTGTCCTGGATGTACTCACCGGTATCGACAAAGAAAATACCATACCAACCGCGTACTCTCTGTCTTACAACTATCCAAATCCTTTTAATCCTTCAACAACAATAAAGTATGATCTGCCGAAACAAAGCAATGTAACTCTTAAGATATATAGTGTCCTTGGAGAGGAAGTTGCAACCCTGGTTAATGCAGAACAGATGGCAGGAAGATATAAAGTGGAATGGAATGCAGACCGGTACGCCAGCGGAATCTACATATATAGAATTCAGGCATCTGATTTCGTTGCCGTCAGGAAGATGATCCTTGTGAAATAAGCCCCGGCACCTCTGATGCTTATTGTCACTATTTCCTTATTAGGCAGAAGCCCGGATTTACCGGGCTTCTTTTTTATGCTTTCAAATTTACAGTCGGCAGAAATTCAGGTTTCTTCCTGATCTTTGATGCCTGCTCGAATCCGTAAGCGATCTTCAGCAATACAGATTCGCTCCAGGCTCTTCCAAAGAAAGAGATCCCTATAGGTAAACCAAAAACATATCCTGCCGGTACTGTTATGTGCGGATACCCTGCAACAGCAGGGAGTGATGAACATCCTCCGAGGAAATGATCGCCGTCTACAAGGTCGGTCATCCAGCCGGGACTATCAGTCGGCGCAGCCAGGGCATCCAGATTATATTTATCCATCACTAAATCTATTCCCTCGTCACGGGTTAATCGCTGATCTTTAACCAATGCTTCAATATATTCATCATCGGTTAAAGGTCCCTTTTCTTCTGCCTGCAGAAAGAGTTCCTGCTTGAAGTAAGGCATCTCTTCAGATTCATGCTTCTTGTTAAACTCAATTATATCTTTAAGCGAATGAACCGGAGTATCCGGCCCGCGTCTGTCCAGATATGCTTTCATATCCGCCTTCAGTTCATATAACAAAACGGTGAGTTCAGTATCATCAAACTTTCCAAGCGATTCAATTTCAACAGGATCAACCAGAATTGCTCCCTTCTTTCTAAGAACATCCAGGGAGGCTTCCATTATCGCGTCAACCTGGGGAAGGAATCCGAAATATTTGCGAACCACTCCGATCCTTGCTCCTTTAAGTCCGTCATCTGTAAGAAATTTAGTGTAATCGGAATAGGAAACCCTGTTCTTGTCGGATGTTGCTTCGTCTTCAGGATCAACACCTTCCATTGCTCCAAGAAGAATGGCAGCGTCTCTTACTGTTCTTGCCATAGGACCGGCAGTATCCTGTGAATGAGAGATTGGGATTATGCCTGTACGGCTTACCAGCCCTACTGTAGGTTTAATCCCTACAATACCATTAATTGAAGAAGGACTTACAACCGATCCGTCGGTTTCAGTTCCTATTGCTATCGCACAAAGATTGGCCGAAACAGCCGCACCCGAACCTGAGCTTGATCCGGAAGTATTCCTGTCAAGTGCATAGGGATTTTTAGTCAGTCCTCCGCGTCCGCTCCATCCGCTTGTAGAATGGGTGGAACGTATATTTGCCCACTCGCTCAGGTTTGTTTTCCCGAGTATCAACGCGCCGGCTTTCCTTAATTGACTCACAATGAAAGAATCTTTTGGAGGCCTCGATCCTATAAGTGCAAGAGAACCTGCTGTTGTCAGCATCTTATCTGCTGTATCAATATTGTCCTTTATCAGTATAGGAATTCCATGTAGGGGGCCCCGGGGACCTTTCTCCTTAAGCTCTTTGTCCAGCGAATCGGCAATGCTTAACGCTTCAGGATTCAGTTCTATCACACAATTTAAAGCAGGACCTTTTTTATCGATCTCATTTATCCGGGAGATGTATAGTTCAGTTATAGAGCGCACGGTATATTTGCCCGACTTAAACCCCTCAGCTAACTCGCTTGCCGAAATCTCGTCTAGCTCAAACGGCACCTGGCTGAAGAATGGATCTTTTTTCTGAAGACCACTGGCAAAGGAAAGGGAAGGAAGGGAAATTGCTGCTATGCTTCCGGCTATTCCGGTTTTAATAAACTCCCTGCGGGTCTTATTTGAGGGTTTTGTATCCTTGCTCATTTTTTCTCCCTGAAAATTTAATTTTATATATTTTTTTGTTAAAAGAGTTTTCTTCCTCTTGCCGGTAGCCAGCTTGTAATAAAGATGAGTTCATAACCTCCCTCATAAAAATCCTGAATCGATTTGGATATAATTGCATCAAAACTCAGATAATTATTACTTTTAGCAGCTGACTTTATTTAGATTTGCAGCTTTAGAACTAAAATATAATGTTTCCTGAATAAAGAAAGAACATGGAAATCTTCATAATACTGCTGGGAATTCTGATAAGTGGGTTCGGCACCATCGTCGGCTTCGGGGGAGGGGTGTTTATGGTTCCTCTGCTGGTAATAGGATTTCATGTTCCTCTTAACATCGCTGTAGGTTCAGTTCTCGTTGCCTTATTCCCCAGTGCTCTTATCTCTACAATCTTTAACTGGAGGAAGAATTTAATTGACTTTAAAACGGGACTCCTACTGGAAGTTCCTACCGCATTCGGTACTGTTCTTGGCTCATATCTCTCAGTAATAATCCCCATCTTTATACTTGAACTCTTTTTTGGCATTTTCATTGTCTACCTTGGAGCAGCTTTTATTAAGGGCTCTTATAACCGATCTCCTAAAAATATTAAGGATACACTTTTTTATAAGTTGAATAGAATAGGTCCGTCTGTAATCCGTAAAACAAACTATGGAGCTTACCGTGTTAGTTTTATGCTTGCCCTTGCTTTCGGAATTATTGCCGGTACAATGGCCGGCCTGTTCGGCATCGGAGGCGGGTTCCTTAAAGTTCCTATAATGGTTGGAGTTTTTTCTACTCCTACACAGATTGCTTCGGCAACAGGTTTATTTATGATTGTAATTACCAGCTTCACCGGCAGTATCAGTCACTACTTCCTCGGCAACATTCATTTCGGCTATGCCATTCCGGTTGTAATCGGTTTCGTAATCGGTGCTTTTGTGGGGAACTCGCTTTCAACTAAAACTGATGAACATATGCTCAAAAGATTAATCGGTATCGGATTATCGTTATCAGGATTGGTTTTTCTTATCTACTCGCTCTACCAGTAAATAACTTATATCTTAAAAAGAGTATTGTATATTAAAAAGCGGTATTTCCATTGTGGGCGGTACTCCATCCGTGCCGGTCTCTGACTTTTGAAACTGACTTCTGTAGTATTTGCCTATCGTCGATCCAATGGCGTAGCTCATAAAAGCCGCTGCAACTGCATCTGAGAACCAGTGCATTCCCCCGCGGTGCAGAGATGAAACACCGTACATCATGTAAGCAGCAACAGAATACCCCGCTATCTTAAGCCAGGTTTTTTCCGAATAAAAAGAAGTCAATGCCGATACAACTGCCATCGTGGAAGAAGTATGCCCCGACGGCCATCCCCAGAATATCCCTCCTCTCATAAAACCGAACCTGAATGTCTTGCTTAATTCCTTCATATCTGTGTGATGCTGCCAGTCGGGGTTTGGCCGTCCGGTTACAGCCTTTAATAATGAATTATACAGAAAGGCCACCAGGCTCGACTGCAGTACGGCAAACGAAGCGGCAACCGCGCGGTCATCTTTGCCGAATTTTCCGTAAGCATACAGCGATCCCCCTGTAACGAAGGGTATAAACATCCCGGCACGTATTATCGGCATGGCAGCTTCACCATACTCTTCATGCTCATAAAAGAATTTGTGAACATGGTAATCAGTGTTTGTGGTAACGATTAATACGGTAGAGGCAATCCCGGCCAGATGCAGGTAAAGGTTGTCACCCTTAAAACTGTTAACTACATTATTTCCAATGTTTCCGAAAAGCTGAAGATCAGGTGACGGCTTTTCGTTCAGAGTCAAATTTTTCTCAATTAGTCCTGTTCCGTCAGATCTCAATCCGGGAGGGATATTTCTTATCTGGGCAGTTAATGAGTTCAACCCTGCCGATAGAATCAGTATAGAGATAAAAAGTTTCATATCCTTCAAATCTTTGCCGGTTAAGTTAATAAATAAGCACAGATTGGCAAAAAACCTGTTTTTCTGATCTCCTGTTGATGATCGGTTGACCCAAAAGGGATTGAGGGTGAAGTTAAAGCGTAGTTGGAGCGCAGTTGGAGCGTAGTTGGAGCGTAGTTGGAGCGTAGTTGGAGCGTAGTTGGAGCGTATTGAACCCTGATTTGGGTAAATTTGAACCATAAATCGGGTAAAAATGCCCTGATCATTATGAGACGGATAGTTAAAAGATGGATTAACGGTACAAAAAAAGGGAGCCGAAGCTCCCTTAAAAATGCGATGAAATTAAACTATTTCATTAACATCATCTTCTTTGTCTGAACGAAGCTGCCTGATTGAATCCTGTAGGTATAAATACCGCTTGGCAGATTTGAAGCGTCAAAGTTCACTTTATATGAACCTGGTTCCTTTACTTCATTAACAAGTGCTGCAACCTCGCGGCCTAGCAGGTCATAAACTACCAGACTTACGTTGGCATGCTGTGCAACCGAATATTCAATCTGTGTAGTCGGGTTGAATGGATTAGGATAATTCTGTTCCAGGGCAAAATCAGAGATTCTGTCGATTACTATTGATAATTCAGACGAAGCATGTGAAGATCCATCAAGGTCAATCTGGTTTAATCTGTAAACATACGTACCGGCAGCCAGCCCGGCATCAGTATAAGAATATACCTGAGACTGAGTTGTTGTGCCTGAACCTTTTACGAAACCAATTGTCTGCCATCCGCTTTCAGCTTTACGCTGTACCTGAAAGCCGCTGTTATTGGTCTCAGTTGCAGTTCTCCAGTTAAGAAGTACGTTATTGTTTCTTACATCGAATGTAAATGATGTCATTTCAACCGGAACGATGTCATCAGTTACAATTACCTGGTAGTAAGCTACTCCTGTTCCCTCCAGACCCGTGGAATTTTGTGTCTGCGCAGCAGGAACTGAATATGTAGGCGACCAATCCCAGCCTACTCCTCCTACAAGCTCTCCAAACGAACAGGGGATTGGGTAAGGTGTAATACCTTGTTGATTGTAATAATTGGCTGTAGCATCCCATTGAGGATAAATCAGGTAGTACATACCTTCCTGGAGATCATAGTCCATTGGTCCTGAACTATACCAGCCTTCACCAGGACCTCCTGTAACGTCCGTTGAACTTACAAGATTGTACGTTCCAGCGAAAGTTGACCCTTCATAAACAAGGAACTGGATGCTTGCAGAGGCTGTAGGATTCAGATATAACCTCTGTTCTACAAGTTTCTTTGCCGTAGTACAATGAAAAACATTGCCCCGGCCTCTTACACCTGAGGGTCCGAAAACTGAGGTGTTTGATCCAAATGTTTCCTCTAAGGGGGATTCAATGATAGGGTTTGGATTTGGATTGACCTGGTAGGGTGCATTCATATCTACTTCTTGAGATTCGGACGATTGACTGTAAATAGTCGTAAAGCAGACTAATACCAGGATAGAAAATAAAAAAGTAACTGTCTTAATGCGCATGAGACCTCCGGTTTGATGATTGAAGAAATTAATTAGATGAATGAATTAATTTTCTTTTTCATTTAATATTCAAACCAATGCAGGAACATCTGAGGTTTTGAGCAATACTTGATGAATCTGTGTGATGATTATATGGAAAAAATCTTTTTAGTGCAAGAAAAAATCTCTTTAAAATAAAAAAATCCGGGCTGCCATTACCCGTTCACATATTTCATTGTGTTCTCGGGATACCTTAATCCTTCCGCTGCGTTCATCGGGAAGATATCCTCAATTTGCTGCAGCTCATCATCCGTAAGCTTAATGTCTGCTGCCTTAATATTCTCCTCTATATGTTTGATCTTCGTGGTTCCGGGTATGGGCACAATATCTTCGCCCTGACTCAAAACCCAGGCTAGCGCCAGCTGTGCGGGCGTTACTCCTTTACTTTTTGCAAGCTCTTTAACTTTATCTACCAGCTGTAGATTTTTCTTAAAATTTTCTCCCTGGAAACGGGGTGAGTGTTTCCGGAAATCGTTCTCACTGAAGTCATCAGGACTCTGGAACCGTCCCGTCAGAAATCCTCTGCCGAGGGGACTGTAAGCCACAAACCCCATATCCATCTCCCTTACTGTCGATAAAATCTCAGCTTCGGGGTCTCTTGTCCATAGCGAATACTCGGTCTGTAGCGCGGTTACCTTGTGCACTTTATTCGCGCGCCTTATCGTATCAGCCGATGCCTCCGACATTCCGAGGAACCTTACCTTTCCTTCCTTAACAAGTTCTGCCATCGCTCCAATTGTATCTTCAATAGGAGTATCCGGATCAACCCGGTGCTGATAATAAAGATCTATATGATCTACTCCCAGTCGTTTTAACGAAGCCTCGCATGCTGATTTTACATATTCTGGCTTGCCGTTTATGTTGCGTGATTTTTGATCATCATTGCGTACAATTCCGAATTTCGTAGCAAGTATTACGTCATCCCTAATGTCTTTTAATGCCTTCCCTACAAGCTTTTCGTTTTTATAAGGACCATACATATCTGCTGTATCAAAGAAATTTATTCCCAGGTCAAATGCCTTATGTATAGTCTCAATTGACTCGGTTTCATCTGTTTCCCCGTAAAACTCAGACATACCCATACATCCAAGTCCTATGGCAGAAACTTCCGGTCCGTTTTTTCCTAATTTCCTATTCTTCATTCTAATCCTCTTATCGATTCTTTTTGGTTTTTAATGTATCACTATAAGTTAAAAAGTCTCAGAACAAATGCGTTAACCTTTAACACCCGCCAGTTCATCCTTTAGCATATTGATGATCTTAAGCTCAAGTTTCACAGGAGCCGTAAAGGACTCCAGTGCTCTGATAATTTCATGTTTGTCATCATACAATCCCCGTAACTCCAGTCCTTTCAGAACATGGTGAACACCTTCTTTCAAATGCACCGATTCCTTATTTGAAATGAAAACTTTCAGCAGGGGATAAACCGATGAGTGGCCTATCTCTATAAGGCCTTCTGCCGCAAGCCACCTAACATCAAATTCCTCATCTTCCAGTGCATTTATCAGAATAGGAATTGAATCTGTAGTTCCAATCTCGCTTATTGCTTTAACAGCCTCCCACCTTGCAAGGTGCTTTTCGGCTCCCTGCAGTTCAATGAGATAATCCAGTGCCGGATTCCCCATTTTTACCAGTTCATAGCGGGCTTTCTGCCTGATGATTCCGTCGTTATTAGAGAGGTCTTTTATTAATTCTTTTATAGTTTTTGACATTTCTGCAGCCTTATATTTTGTTTACTTATTAGACTATTTAAACCTCTTAAAGGTCCGGGGTGGTGACACACATCAAAAGATTATATTTCTTGCTTCTGAGAGAGTATTTTATAAAGTTAAATAAACGATTTCATCTCATTTATATCTCTGGGGAGAATATGAATAAATTTTACTCTCTGCACGTTGCTCTTCTTATTTCTTTAACTTTTGTTTTCACCTCCTTTGCTCAAAGCAATAATGGTAATGGCATTCAGTCTAATGTTATAAGTACCAGCCCTTCCGGCACAACTATCGAATTTATATTGAATAACTACACCCAAAGGAGCATTGTTGTAGACGGCAGCTCAACCACGCTTTATACCGTTCCCGGAAGTGTCTGCCTGATGGATAAGGGCTTTCCTCAGCTGCCCGTTCACAGAAAGAGCCTGATTATACCCGATCTCGCGGGAATGAACTATAGGATCATCTCACAGGAATTTACAACAATCGAAACCCTGCCGGTTACTCCTTCAAAGGGGCATTTAACAAGAAATATTGATCCGGATGATATACCTTATGAGTTTGGTGCTGTATATAAACAGGATACCTGGTACCCTGCAGAAAGTATTATGCTCGATGAACCTTACGTGGTGAGAGAGTTAAGAGGCCAGACGATACAGTTCAACCCCATGCAGTATAACCCCGTTCAGGGCAGGTTGAAGATATGTACGAAGCTTATAGTTGAGGTCTTCGCGGATCAATCGGTGCAGACTGTTAATCCTCTTGTTAGAACTGCTCCGCTTTGGGGAGTTTCACGCGAGTTCACGGATATTTATAAGAGCCTGTTTATAAATTACGGCTCTCCCGGATATGATTATATTCCTCTGGATGAAACAGGACGCCTTCTCATCATATATCCTTCTGCGTATGCTTCTGATATAACCCCTTTCAACGATTGGAAGATTGAAAAAGGAATTTCTACTATCACTGCAGAGTATCCCACGGAAACAGGTTCTGGTTCATCGTCAATAAAGAGTTATATTCAGAATCTATATAACTCCCCTGAAGGGTTAACTTTTGTTATCCTTGTCGGTGAAGCTAATGAGATCCCTACGATGAGTGGAACTTTTGAAGGGGCTCCCTCAGATCCCTGCTATGTTAAGCTTGTCGGAAGTGACGCTTATCCCGATGCTTTCATTTCACGTATCTCACCTTCTTCTCCGGCTAATCTCGATTACATTTTTTATAAGTTTATAAAGTATGAAAAATATCCTGATACAGGTCCCGATGCCGGCTGGTATCTGAAGGGAACGGGTGTGGCTAGCAACGAGGATGGCGGTACTGGGTATTACGACTGGGAGCGGATGAACCTTCTCAGGGATATGCTTATGCAGAACTTGTTTTTTACAACGGTAGATCAGATTTACGACCCCGGTGCTTCGGCTTCACAAGTTACTGCTGCAGTTAACGACGGCAGAAGTATCATAAGCTACATTGGGCATGGGTCCGGAACTGCGTGGAGTACTACAGGATATAGTGTTTCTAATATTTCTGTGCTTTCTAATAAGTATAAGAATCCCTTCGTCCTGGATGTTGCCTGTCTTAACGGTGATTTTACATTGAACGAATGTATGGAAGAAGCCTGGGTAAGGGAAGGTAGTCTTGCTGATCCTAAAGGAGCTATAGGTGCTTTCGGAGCCTCTACAAACGCAAGCTGGGTTCCTCCCTGCGATATGCAGAACCAGGCCATGCTCCTGCTTACAACAAGGGCGAAACAGACGGTTGGAGGTGTGTGCTTTAACGGGGTCATGTATGCAATGGATCAGTGGGGAGGCAGCAGCGGCGAGGGTCTTAGATTGATGGAGCAGTTTAATATTATGGGCGACTGCTCAATGATGCTCACATTGGGCATGGAACCGGATTCAACTGCTCCCGATCAGATTACTGATCTGGCTTCTTTCGACCCTACATCGAATTCTGTTGATCTTAACTGGACGTCCCCGTATGATTCTTCCTTCGGTGGTATTGTTAGTTATGATTTAAGATATTCATCAGATCCGATAGTTACTGAAGAGGATTACGGCAATTCGGTCTCTATCATTTTTGCCGGCGGTCCCGATTCCGCAGGAACTGCGAAGAGTTACTCTATTCATGGTCTTGATTTTTCTACTCAGTATTACTTCGCCATTAAGGCAGCAGATATCTGGGGAAATAAGTCGCCGATGTCGAATGTTCCTGTAGAGACAACATGGGATGCGCCGGTGATTACGGTTAACCCCGACTCGGTGCACTGCCTGCTTACTACCGGTGCTGTCACAAGCGATTCTATACTGATCTCTAATGTAAGCGGTACAAATTCTACTCTCGATTATACAGTTGAATTTATGAACAACACGTTCCCCGGCGATGTAACCGCCAGGTTCGTTCCTGTAAGAAATGAAGCATCAAACGGAGGGACAAAGAACATTCCTTCGGAGATTAAGGGAATGAGCCTCAGAGGTTCGGGCGGTCCCGATGTTTTCGGATATGAATGGATAGACAGCGGCGACCCGCAGGGTCCGGAATATCAATGGACGGACATTTCTTCCACGGGTACGGAGGTTACAGGATGGACTTCAACAGGATCATTCGATCCCTTGGATGAAGGCAAGGCAGGTCCTTTCCCGATCGGATTTAATTTCAAGTTCTACGGCGAGCCTCAAACGGCGTTCTATGTTAGCTCAAACGGATTTATTTCCTTCGATGATATTACTGAGGATACTTATACTAACGACGCTATCCCTGCTCCCGGAATGCCTGATAATATTATCTCGCCCTTCTGGGATGACCTCGACGGCAGCTCGCAGGGAACTGTTTATTATCAGCAGACAGCAGATAAGCTGATTATTCAGTTTACAAACTGGCAGCGCTATCCTGCAGCCGGTTCTCTTACCTACCAGGTTGTGCTTCAGTCGAATAGCAAGATATATTTCTACTATAATAATATGGCCGGCACCCTGAACTCTTCTACAGTTGGAATTGAAAATATGGATGGTTCAGACGGCCTCCAGGTTGCTTCTAATGCCGCGTACATAGAAAACGGACTCGCGGTTATGTTTTCCGCTGAACCCGAATGGCTTGTAGCTAATAATTTTTCAGGTACAATTTATAATGGCAGCTCGTATGCGCTTATTCTCGATTTTCTTACAGAAGGACTGGAACTGGGTAATTACTCGATGGATGTTGTTGTTACCAGCAACGATCCTGAAAATCCCCAGTTAACTGTTCCGGTAACTATGCAGCTAAGTGAAGTTCCGGTGGAACTAATTTCATTCACGGCTGAGAATAGCCAGGATGCTGTAATGCTGAGATGGAATACAGCTACAGAAAAAAATAATATGGGATTCGACATTGAGAGAAATTCAGTTGAATCCGGTTCTTCGATCCCCGGGACCTGGAAAAAGATTGGTTTCGTTGAAGGCAGCGGTACCTCCACCTTACCTAAGATATATTCATTCAGAGATGTGGATGCAGGTGATGGCTCAGTTATGTACCGCCTGAAACAGATTGATCTGGATGGCACCATCCGTTATTCAAAACAGGTTGAGATAGAAGTAAATACCATCCCGAAGGAATTTACTCTGTCCCGTAATTATCCTAATCCCTTTAACCCTTCAACCTCAATTAAATATGATGTGCCTTTACAATCGCAGGTTACCCTGAATGTTTACGATGCCCTTGGAAATCTCGTTCGATCACTTGTATCTGAGGTGAAGGAACCGGGAAGGTACACTATAGCCTGGGACGGAAGGAATAATTATAACCAGCCTGTATCTTCAGGATTTTACATCTGCAGAATGAAAGCTGGAAATTTCTCAGCAGTCAGAAAGATGCTGATGCTGAAGTAGCAAAACACCCTGATTCCCCAAATCAACATGCCGGCAGTCTCCCCTCTGCCGGCATTTTTATTGGAATATTTCAAAAAATATTAACCGCTTATCACTTTTATGTAGAATAAGTACTCCCGGTTTCCTAACTTAGGGCCGGAAAAACGGGGAATGTTGAACTCTATTAAAGTACACTTGGACAATTACTTTCTTACAAATATCAAATCAAATTATTCATTCACTATCGTATTAATACTATGAAAAGATTTATCAATATTTCTATAATCCTGTGTCTCTTTTTCTCTGTGGCAGTATTCGCGCAGGATAAAGATAAAAAAGACTCCACGCTGGCCGAAACAGTGGCCGGCTTGAAGTGGAGGAATATAGGACCCGCATTCACATCAGGCAGGATAGCTGATTTTGCCGTTAACCCTCAGAATCATGCCGAGTACTATGTTGCCGCTGCCAGCGGTCATATCTGGAAAACCTCCAATGACGGAATAACATTTGAACCTGTTTTTGATCATTACGGAGCATACTCAATTGGATGCCTCGCAATAGATCCCAATAATCCTTATGTGGTATGGGCCGGAACCGGCGAGAATAATCACCAGAGAGCACTCGGTTATGGCGATGGAATCTACAAAACAACCGACGGCGGAAAATCATGGAAGAATATGGGGTTGAAGGATTCTCGCCAGATCGGTGAGATCGCTATCGATCCCCGTAATTCCAGTGTTGTTTTTGTCGCGGCTGAGGGTTCTGTATGGGGACCCGGAGGTGACCGCGGTTTGTATAAAACTGAAGATGGAGGCAAGACCTGGACTAAGGTTCTCGATATAAGCGAGAATACAGGTGTAAACAATGTAATCTTCGATCCCCGTAATCCTGATGTAATGTATGCAACTTCAGAACAGAGGAGAAGACACGTATTTACAAAGATAGGCGGCGGTCCTGAATCAGCGGTTTATAAATCAACCGATGCAGGAAGGACCTGGGATAAAATTATGAAAGGCCTTCCCGGAGTCGATATTGGTGGCATGGATATAGCCTATGCGCCTTCGAACCCTGATATACTTTATCTTATTATGGAAGCTGCAGAAGGGAAGAGCGGTTTCTTCAAATCAACTAACCGCGGAGCCAGCTGGGATAAGATGAGCGATTACGCTTCTTCAGGTCAGTACTTTAATGAAATATATGTAGATCCGAAGAACGAGAATAAAGTTTTCTCTACAGAAACTTTCTCCAGGGTAACCCTCGACGGAGGTAAAACCTGGAACAATGTGAGCACCAAAGACCGTCACGTAGACGACCACGCTATGTGGATCGATCCCGATTATACCGATCACTTCTTGATCGGCGGCGACGGCGGAGTTTATGAAACATATGATGACGGAAAAACATTCGACTTCAAGGAGAATCTTCCAATCACTCAGTTCTACAGGGTGGCTGTAGATAATTCAGAACCTTTTTACTTCGTGTACGGCGGAACCCAGGATAATAATAGCATGGGCGGTCCTTCTGCAACGTTAAGTGATGATGGTATTGTGAACAGCGACTGGTTCATTACAAATGGCGGAGACGGATTCTGGAGTGCTACTGATCCCGATGATCCGAATATTGTTTACGCCGAGGCACAGTACGGAAATATGGTCCGCTATGACAGAGCAAGCGGAGAAGCTATCGATATTCGTCCCGAACCGGCGGAAGGTGAATTAACGTATAAATGGAACTGGGATACCCCTCTGTTCGTAAGTCCTCATAGTAATACAAGGCTTTACTGCGCGGCTAATAAAGTGTTCAGAAGTGACGATAGGGGCGACACCTGGCAGGAAATTAGTCCCGACCTTACTGCACAGCTCGACCGCAACCAGTGGCCGGTAATGGGCAAATACTGGAGCGTAGACGCGGTAGCTAAGGATCAGTCAACTTCACTCTTCGGAACTATCATCTCCCTAACCGAATCACCGGTTAAAGAAAATCTGCTTTATGCTGGAACAGACGACGGCGTAATCCAGGTTTCTGAAGATGCAAAAACATGGAGGAAGATAGATGAGTTCCCCGGCGTTCCGAAGTATACCTATGTAAGTGATATTTGTCCTTCTAAATATGATGAGAACGTAGTCTTTGCTTCTTTCAATAATCTTAAGAGAGACGACTTCAAGCCTTATCTGCTGAAGAGTACCGATAAAGGTAAATCATGGACCTCCATCTCAGCTAATCTTCCTGAAAATGGAAGCGTTCATACAATCGAGCAGGATTATGCCGACCCTGATCTCCTTTTTGCGGGCACAGAATTCGGGATCTTCTTTTCAACTGACGGCGGCAGCGCATGGACTCAGTTAAAATCAGGACTGCCGACTATCGCTGTAAGGGACATAGCTTTCCAGAAAAGAGAGAACGACCTTGTTATAGCTACTTTCGGAAGAGGCTTTTATATTCTCGATAATTTCACACCTCTCCGCGAGCTTAATAAAACTACCCTCGATAAGGATGCTTATATCTTCCCGGTTAAGGATGCATTGATGTTCCACCAGACCGGCGGCAGGTACGGACAGGGCGCAACATACTTCAAAGCTCCCAATCCTGAGTTCGGAGCCGTATTTACTTACTATGTGAAGGAAGTTCCTAAGAAACTGAAAGAGGAAAGAAAAGAAAAAGAGAAGGACTTATTTAAGGACGGCAAACCGATTCCTCAGCCCGATAACTCGCAGCTTAGAGCGGAGAAGGTAGAGATCGATCCCTATTTTGTATTTACAGTAAAAGATGAAGCTGGAGATGTTGTAAGGAAGATAACCAAATCTGCTTCAAAGGGTATCGGAAGGGCTGCGTGGGATTTACGTTACGGAAGCACCTCTCCGGTTGAAGCAAAAGATAAGTTCAATCCTACAAAAGAGGCTCATGGAAGCACAATGGTGCTGCCTGGAAAATATACTGTAACGATGTCGATGGTTAACAGAAATGGCCAGAAGCAGCTTTTTGGTCCCGTTGAGTTTACAGTTAAACCACTTAACAACTCAACGCTCCCTATTGCCGACCGCTCAGAGCTTGTAAACTTCCAGCAGAAGGCTAATAAGCTTGCCAGAACTATCCGTGGAACTGAAGGTTTCCTTGATGATATGATGAAGAGAGTAACTGATATCAAACAGGCTCTGATCAATACACCTGAAGCTCCGAATGAAATGATGGTAAGAGCCGATAATCTTTGGAATACTCTGAAGGATATCTCGCTCAAGTTTAACCGCGAGTCAAATTTCCCGAGCACTGAAGAGAATCCTCCTTCACCTGTTACATTTAATGAGAGGCTGGCAGTTTTGTCTTATACCCATTATATGTCTTTCTCGAACATTACACAAAAAGAAAGAACTGCTTACAAAGTCCTTATGGATAAATTCCCTCCGGTGCTTGAACAGCTTAAAAACCTGTACAACTATGACCTCAAGACATTGGAAGATGATATGGAAAAATATGACGCCCCCTGGACCCCGGGCAGAATCCCCACTCTGGACGTCGAGTAGTTAACCCGCTTTAGTATTATCCTTTCCCGAACAGTCTGACTTAGCTCAGGCTGTTTCGGGAGGGAGATCCTGGAGTTTCCTTCAACGCTAAGTTCTGTCTACCCCTATTTTGACCATAAGCACAAGTCAATTTTAATTTAATATACCCTTTGCAGATACTGAATAAAAAGTTATATTAAAAGAGAATTGAACCTCTCCTTCTATTAATCCAGGTATGCTATAAAGAATTATATCCTGGCTCCATACACGATCTGTACTACATTGAAGCCTCCCGATGATTTATTAGATGAACGGAGGAATTTGTAATGAAATCACAAATTTTTCAGCCGCATCCTTTATTGCGGCCGTATGTAAAATTCTATATGTATTTCGAAGTTGGTGTTGATGGAGAATGGACGTGGGGAGGTACTTCCCCCACCGCGCTCCCTCTGCTTTCGTGTGCCCTCGGCACAGACCGAATAATTTATAAAGTAGAGGGAAATCGTGAACCATTAATGTTTACCAGTCAATTTACCCGATATACCCCTTTGATTGTTTTTGGGAAAACAAGCGCATTCAATATTTTCTTTCAACCAGCAGGTGCTTTTCAATTATTATCTATACCACAAAAAGGACTAAAAGATAAAATTATCAATTTCAGTGACCTGCAGAGTTCTGCTGCATTAAAGCTGAAGGAAAGGATAACAGAGCAGACTACGATTATGGGAGTATATAAGGTAGTGGAGTCTTTTTTTCTCAGGAAATTATCAATGCAAAAAAAAGATAAGTATGCTGCAGAACTCGCATATATTATAAACCAGATATCTTTAAAGAGTCATCGCAAAAATATAATAAAGGAAATATGCTCGCAGCAAGGTTATTCTGTCAGCTGGCTGGAACGTCATATGCATGAGATTGTCGGCCTCAACCCGAAAATGCTGCATAGAATCCTTCGCTTTAATAAGGTTCTTCAATACTTAAACCAAAATAAATCGCCCCGTCATTGGGCACAGGTAGCTTATACATTTGGATATTATGACCAGATGCATTTTATTAAAGATTTTTCATGGTTCATGGAGCGACTCCAAGCGAACTTGAAAAAATTGCCTCTAAACTTCAATTGAGCCTGGGTGCTTTCGGTGAGGACCACTCGGCATCGTCAATTTTCAGAGTTTATAAGTAAAAAAGCTTCTCTTCATTCGTTCAATTCATCGGCTACTAAATTTATTCCTGCTATATTGGATAAATGACATTCTGTGGGGAATTAGCAAAACCTGCCGATTTTTTACTATACCCGGAAGAAAATAGTCTGCATCTTCCTTTGTCACTTTTCTAATACAATACGATTTATTTAATAGGAGGTTCTATGAAAAATTATGTTTTACCTGCAATTTTTTTGATATCAGTTTTCTTTTCGAGTACTGTGTGCGCGCAGAATTTCGGGAGATTCTATAATATTCGGAAGACGTTTCCGATAAAAGTTATGGATACTCACGT
Source organism: uncultured Bacteroidota bacterium (assembly GCA_963771705.1). Lineage (GTDB taxonomy): Bacteria > Bacteroidota > Ignavibacteria > Ignavibacteriales > Ignavibacteriaceae > DATFVA01. The sequence goes on along the minus strand of CAVYUP010000006.1, from coordinate 199,639 downwards.
TGATGCAATTCCAGCCGGTACCTACTCGGTTGGAGTCTCAGGAGATTTCCCCACCATCGATTCATTATTTAACAGATTAAGTATGGATGGAATTGAGGGTCCCGTTACATTTGAATTAACTGATAATTTATACATAGCTCCGCACGATGCTTACGGTTTCTTTTTAAACGGACCTATTCCGGGCGCGGACCAGAACAACAGGGTTATGATAAAGCCCGCTTCCAACGTGAATGTCACTATTGAAGGCAGCGGCGGCGGAATATTTACATTCCTAAATACAAGTTATTTAACTATTGATGGGTCAGCACTTACCGGGAGCACAACGCTTACGGTTCACGCCATTATTGACACATTATATACACCTAATCTTCCTATTAGTTTATTTAATAATTCCGATCATAATGAAGTTAAAAACATTAACGTGATTGACGAAGATTATTCCTACCATACAGGTCCAATTGGCTTATTTGATATGAATAGTTCAGAAGATACACCGGATAGTAATCTGGTTGAAAATAATTCTATCTCCGGAGGATGTATAGGAGTTGTAGTAGTTTCAAATTCTTCTTCATTTCGACCCATCGGAAACCAGGTAATCGCGAATAAAATAGGATCCGAATCTGATAGTCTTAAAGCATGGGGAATCGATATTGAAAACTGCTCAAATACATTGATAGAAAAGAATATAATACAAAAATTGCGTAAAAATATTAATGAAGAAAATACAACATACGGTATTCAGCTCGTCGGTTCTGATAATTCAGTAATCAGAAGCAATGTTATCCACGATCTATATGATGAAACAGGATCTTTGGGGGCCCTGGCTATAGTTTTGGTAGGCGGCATGGACAATATGGTATATAACAACATGATCTATGACATAAGAAGTTCTGATCTTGGGAATTATCTGGCAGGAATCCTTCTTTTCCAGGAAACTAATCCGAAGATATATTACAATTCAATCTACCTTACGGGAAGTGCGGGTCCGGGTTCGACAGATATGTTTGTTCAAAGCGGCACCTCAAACATTGATTTAAAAAATAACATTTTTGTTAATGCCAGAGATGATTCTCCTTATTCAGCAGTCGTAATTGATGATTATACAACAACAAATTTTACTGCCAATTATAATGATTTGTTTTGTGCTGGCGGTCCTTACAATCATCTGGTCAAAATTCTTGATTCTTCCTACACTACGCTGGAGGACTGGCAGACTACAGGTCAGGACGCGAACAGCATTAGTGAAATGCCGCATTTTGTTGATCCTGATCTCCATATAGACACACTGGATAGTACCTATATAGAATCCGGAGGTATGCCTATTAATGAGATTCTGACAGATATTGACGGAGATATAAGAAATGAATCTTCACCCGATATAGGTGCCGACGAGTTTGAGGGGATGAGACTTCCGGTTGAACTTATCTCATTCACTTCTGATATACAAGATCACAATGTGGTACTGAACTGGTCAACGGCTACAGAAATAAATAACAGAGGATTTGAAATTGAACGAAGCAAAGGGGATCAAAATTATGTTACTATCGCTTTTATTAAAGGGAACGGTACAACTACTGAACATCATAAATACAGTTATACTGATAAAAATCCGGGACAGGGGGAATACTCATACAGGCTGAAGCAGTACGACTTCGACGGCAGCTTTGAGTACTCAGATGTTGTGAATGTTAATTTTCACGTACCTTTGAAATTTAGTTTGGAACAAAATTATCCGAATCCGTTTAATCCCACTACAAAAATAAAATATTCGCTTCCGAAAGCTGGATTTACAACTTTGAAGGTTTATGATATAACCGGGAGAGAAGTTGCCACGTTACTTAATGATTACACAGCGGCAGGAAGTTACGAGATTGAATTTAATGCTGCTAACCTGGCAAGCGGTGTTTACTTTTATAGGTTAAAGTCAGGAAATTTCAATTCCGTGAAAAAACTTCTATTGCTGAAATAAGGAACAGCTTCTTCTTTACAACGGTTTTCTCCATATTCAACCTTACCTGAGGCTTCCCACTATGGGAAGCCTTTTTATCATAAAATTGCAGCAGATGTTATTCAGCCTTCAGCAGATCTTTCCAACGATCTTGAATAGACTTATTACGAATGGATCAGGTTAAAAAAAGCAGAATCCTCACCCTGGAGGCCTTATTTATTTTCACAATATAATAATTAGCAAAATCCATTCCTATGCTGACCGGGCCCAGCTTTCTGCTTTCGCCTTATCTGAGATATCAAAGTATTCAACACTGGCTCGAGTAAATAATTTAGAAACCATAGCACCCCAGTGATGCCATTTTTTATCGCCTACCATTGCTATCCTTTTAATGTCATCATAATGTTCTATATCAAACTTTAAGTCTTCTACCGCCGCATCAAATTCCCATCCTCCAAAATCGACAATTTCTATGTACCAGTTCGTCTTGCCGTACTGCTTTCGTCTTTTCTTCCGCAAGGGCGAGGATTTCCTCATAATCTTTTTTTGTTAGTTTCCCGCTCGCCTTAACCGCAATAAAATCATTGATTGTTTTATCAAGTATTTCAATCATAAAATTTCCTTTTTCTGAAAAGATAAAATTGCCTGAGAAAAAAGGGATTGTGGGAGAACACAAACTGACTTAATTTAGCAGTTGAAATATGATTTCAGGAAAGAACGAATGACTTTTGTCCCTTCATATATAAAAACGATGAAACGCGGAGATTTTGAACGCCGCTTACTAGAATGCTGAGAAAATATTGCAGTCGTGCACAAGTTGTCCCAGGAATTGCAATGTCGACAGAACCACCGGCGAATACGGGATATGCCAGAGCGGCGATTTACCCGTTGTCTCATCCTACACTCCTCACTTTGGCGAGGAACCTGCTTTAAGCGGCAGCAGGGGAGCAGGGAATATCTTCTTCGGAAACTGTAATCTTCGCTGCGTTTTCTGTCAGAATTATGTAATAAGCCAGAATTATAAGGTTGAAAGAAAGAATGAGGTTTCCAGCGAACGTCTGGCGGAAATCATGCTTGAGCTTCAGGCAAAGAATTGCCATAATATAGGACTGGTTTCCCCTACGCATTTTTCCGCCTCCATTCTTAAGTCAATTTATCTCGCGGCTGTCAAAGGACTGAATCTTCCGATCATCTACAACACTAACGGATACGACAGCGTTGAGATGCTGAAATTATATGATGGAGTGGTTGATATTTATCTGCCTGATTTTAAATGGGGAGAGAATTCGGTCGGCAGAACTTATTCTCGTGTCAGCGATTACTTCGATTCTGTTAAACCTGCTATCGAAGAAATGTACAGGCAGGTTGGAAGTGAACTTGTCTATGAGGATGATGTAGTAGTTAGGGGACTGATTATCCGTCATCTTGTTATGCCTAACAGTCTTGCCGAAACAGAGAACGTATTCCGGTTTATCGCCGATCTTGATCCCAAAATTCATGTTTCTCTAATGGCTCAGTATTATCCCTCAAATAAAGCCGAAAAGTATCCATTGATCAGCAGAAATATTTCTTCCATGGAATATGTAAGGGCTGTAGAACTGCTGGAAAAATTCGGACTGGAAAATGGGTGGGTTCAGGAGATGGAAAGCAAAGAATCCTACCGTCCTTTCTTCGAGGAAACCAGGGAAGATCCATTTAAAAATAGCGTGGTTACTGATTAACCACCATCAATTATTGCCATCCCTATAATTTTTTATCCTCTTATACCAATTGAATGGACAATTGAAAGTTCTGCAGTTAGATTCCCCCTGAAAGAATGATTAACCTTAAATCAGGAGGCTGAAATGAAAACGTTAGCGTCAATACTTCTGCTCTCCTCCTTATTGATTGCCCCAATCCTGGCTGCCGGGGCTGATTTAACTCCCTCAACTAACAAGAGCGAAATTGTCGAAAACCTTGTTGCCGGTATAAATTCCGATAACGAAGGTTTAAGAACAAGTTCTGCTGTTGTTATTACTGAGGTTATAGATAATTCAATTGCTTCGCCCGAAGACTTTTCTCCTTCCCTTATCCCTCTTCTGAAAATGCTCAATGAGGGTACTACAGAAATGGAGAGAATTGTTGCTGCCGTAGCTCTTTATAGTCTGGCTGATGGTATAGGAATATACCGGCTAAGAGGTTCTGCGAGGTTCGATGATAGTGAGAAGGTTAGGGCCGTAAGCAAAAATCTGTACTATGCTTATCATACACTGCACCATTCACAATACTTCCTGGATTTCTAAAATGATAAATACTTAGCAGGCAGCCGCATAATAAGCTGCCTGCATTAATAATCTCTTTGATTAAAGTTATAATTTTAGAAATTCTACTCTTCTGTTGTTTGCTTTACCTTCAGCGGTGTTGTTGTCAGCCGCAGGCTCTGATTCGCCTTTGCCGTCTGTTTCCATCCTGGCAGCATCAATCCCAAACTCTGATGCCAGCGAATTCTTAATCGAGGCTGCTCTTCTTTTGGAAAGATCCAGATTTGATTCGTCGGATCCGTCGCTGTCAGTATGTCCGATTATCCTTACTTTCACATCTGCATTATCCGAAAGGACTTTCGCAATCTCTTTCAATGTCCCGTATGATTCAGGCTTAATTTTATCAGAATTAACATCGAACAGAATCCCCCTTGTTACCAGCCTGCCTTCTGTTATAAGTTTGCTTCTCATATCCGGTGCGCCCACGGCCACCCTGATATTTGATACTAATGCTGCTCCATCCTCAAACCTTAAACGATCCATCTTTACACTTTTTAATGGAAAAGCCTTTGGTAAATCGAAGAGTTTAGTCTCATTCTGGTAAATTCGAATTCTGGATTTCTGTACCCATACCGACATATGATATTTCTGATTCTCTTTTTGATATAAAGCGTTATTATCTTTAGCTCCATCTAGTGCAAGTCCGTCTCCCTCATCGCTATTTATATAGGATCTATAGCAGGGTCTTCCATAGTATTCAACCAGAAATAAAAATCCGGCCTTTCCTGGAACAGCACCATAGTCAAAAGAATTAGCATTTATACTCTGCATTAACCTGAACCCATAGCCGGCCATACTGCCTTCATCTCCTTTGATCGGAACAACATCAAACTCTATCGTGTAATTTTCTGGCAGATCAAGCAGGTTGTCTGTCCATAGTGCGTCCCGTGTAGAGAACTGGAGCCAGTTTCCGGGGAATAAATTAGTGTTAACTACTTCCCCGGAACCGTTTGTATTCCATAATGCCGGAAAATCACCAATGTTATCCTGTGAAAAGTCATCATAAAAGATCACCTGTTCACCAGGAACAAAATCAAACTTCGAATACGATTTAAGTTCTTCCTTCCCGGCTGCTGCAGTAGGTACTGCCTCGTCGTTTTGAATCTGTGATGAATCCGTTCCATTACTGTCTTCCTCATTCTGATCGGCATTGTCAAGTGATTTGTCTATTGCTTCATCAATCTTATTTTCGGTCTTTTCTTCCACTTTTTCTTTAACTTTTTTCAATATATCGAATTGCGGAAATACTTCAGCTGAAATAAAAAGAATTGCCAGTACCAGGATTAGATTTCTCATTTTGCCTCCCCGTATATTTAAAATTATGTTGGTAAAATTTAATTTGAAATTTTATCATTTCAAAGATTTCGATATCCTGTGAAGGTTCAAAATTGAGGTTTTTTTAACAAGTTTCTTGCCTATGCCGCTGTCTTTTTTTATGTTTTTAATGTCATTTATCATAAACTTAATCTGCCGGTGCAAATATGAAAGACAGAAAAATAAATGTGCACTCCGATGCGGGAGGGATGTTCTGGATAATGGGCTGGCTGTTCTCTATCGGCTTCCTCGATCTCACTTTCTGGAATGCGGTACTCGGAATTTTAATCTGGCCTTACTATATCGGACATTACCTGTATATACTCCAGCATAACGTGGTTTAATTCAATAGTGCTTTTTCTTCAGCGGATGTGCTTCTGTATTAAAAATTACCTTATTAAAATCGATTACATTTTCGTCAGTAAATAGCAGATATAGATATTTCAGAGTTTCTGCCAGGAAAAAGCTTGGCATTTTGTCACCTTTCTGCTTCGTGATAACGCTCTGCAGTGAGGTATACCCCTCATCCAGTCTGCAGTAATCCATTATGCTTTTAAGGTAAACCTCACCCATTCTAAGATACAGGCTGTCACCGGTAAAATGATATAGGTAATATGCTGATTCAATATTCTCCGGTCTTAAAATGTATTGCGGATATGTAACTTCCATTGTTTTGTAATCGAATTCTTCCGGCTCAACTCCAAAATGTTCCCACATATAAAAGCAGGAACCCTGAAGATCCTTCGCCCGATCCAAATCACCGCCGAGTGAAAGTACAGCGGGAAGGAAAGCATCCAGCGCTCCGAAAGTTGTGTTTGTCCTCTTTCCGGTATTCATATCGACCTTCCCATACCAAAGCCTGCCTTCTGCTGTATCGGGTAAAAAACTGTTAACCGCGGCTATACTTGAATCATACATTACCTTAAAATCTTTATCTCCGAACAGAAGCCAGCTCTTGAGCAGATATTCATAATATGAATCGATCATTCCGCTGATATGACTTTCTGTATCCTGCCATTCACCGGTATTGACATTAATTGTAGTGCCCACCAGTCCGATTTTCGACCTTCGGTTATAAACCTGCTGTACGGCGTTCTTTGCTTTTTCATAAAATATATTGTTCCCCGTCAGTTTGCTCAGCATTCCGAATTCGAGCATCAGCGTTCCAATTTCTGCAGGATTATTTATCTCATTCTTTGTCTCACCGGTTACGAGGTTTACATTTACATACGGCATCCCTGTTTTTGAATCGAAAACAGGAAGTAGTCTTTCCCCCAGTTCTTCCGCCAGATAAAGGAATCTACTATCCCCGTCAAATTCGTATGCGGAAAGGAGCCCTCCAAGAAATCTGATGGTTATCTCAAAGTTCTGAACGAAGACATCGTGATCGAAATTAAGTTTATCTAATATTAACTCTTTAGCCTCTGCAGCTTCATCCTTCAGTCCCATCAGAAACATTGTATCAAATGCATCAACAGGAGTCATATAAAATGATGTTCCGTACCAGTCGTGCCCTGTTTTGCTTACAGGCTTTAATTCGTCGCTCCCCCATGCATATTTTTTATACGCGTTCCACGCATGCAGAAATTCTTGCTTAACAATTTCAGCATTATTTCTCTTATCAGCATTTCCTTTCACCTGGGGAATAAGAGAAGTATTAAGAAAAAGTACCGCCGCAAGCAGAAGAGCTAATTTCATCATAATAATTCCATATTTATTATAATAAATTTAATCTCTCCGGACGTATAAAAAAAGATTCTGAAATAAATCAGGAATCATCTTCTGGATTCTCTTTGCCTGTAAAGGGTTAGGAAGAAAATAATGGATTTGTTATTATTGCGGACCTGATCAACTAATAGCAGAGAAAAACTTGAAAGAAAAGATCCGCTGCGGATGGAGTACATCTGATCCGTTATATATTAAATATCATGATGAGGAATGGGGTGTCCCTGTACACGATGACAGGAAACTTTTTGAGTTTCTTATTCTGGAGGGTTTTCAGGCGGGACTAAGCTGGCTTACGATCCTGAAGAAAAGGGAAAATTTCAGGAAGGCGTTCGATAATTTTGATCCGGAACTCATTGCCCTCTATGGTAAAAGGAAAATAAATTCTTTGCTTAAAGACGCGGGAATAATAAGAAATAAATTAAAAATTGAGGCCGCTGTAACAAACGCTGAGGCCTTCCTGAAGGTTCAGAAGGAATTCGGCAGTTTCGATAAATATATATGGCGGTTTGTTAACTATAAACCGGTCAAAAACAAATTCAAATCTCTTAAAGAAATACCAGCTAGTACAGAGGTTTCTGATAATATGAGCAAAGACCTGAAAAAAAGAGGTTTCAAATTTGTTGGAACTACAATATGTTATGCCCATATGCAGGCTACCGGGATGGTCAATGATCATATAATCACGTGCTGGAAATATTAATTTTGATCTAAAACTAAATTCTGCTTATCTTCCCTCATACCCGTAAAAAATTGCTAATTAGGTAATATATCTCCCCTGATTCTCCGGTATATACCGTTTCGTCCTGAGTCCTTTAACTGCCAGAAACAATTTAGGAAGACGATTTGAACCCGGTAAAAAACATAGATCAATTAATTGAAGAGAATACCCGCCTTCGCGCTGCCGTAGAAGAGCTTTCAATCCTAAATGATATCGCTACTGCGATCAGCTCAACTCAGTCTCTTGAGAAGATAGTCGACCTCATCGTTCATAAGTGTGTGAAACATCTCCGGGTAGAGCAGGGAGCTGTGATGCTCCTGAATGAACAGGATATGAATAAACCTTTCCACACTATGATCAGGAAGCAGGACTCAGTGATTAACTCACTCCCGTATCGACTCGATGCTCAGCTTACCGGCTGGATGCTCAAAAATAAATCCCCGCTGCTGGTTAATGACCTTGAGACCGACAGCAGGTTTAAGCTTTCGCCTGATGATAAGATCACTATCAGGTCTCTGCTCGGAGTACCTTTAATGCTTAAAGGAAGAATGACCGGGATTATTAATGTTTTTAATAAACATGATAATTCGGGGTTTACATCGAATGATCAGAGACTATTATCAATTATTGCAGCCCAATCTGCACAAATTATCGAGAACGCAAGACTTTACCTCGAAGAACAGGCTCTTCAGCATATCCAGGAGGAAATGAGAGTTGCAAAAAATATTCAGGAAAATCTGCTTCCTAAAGAAACACCTTTCAGTGATGATTACCAGTTTGCCGGTAAAAGTGTCCCAGCTAAGGAGGTCGGGGGCGACTACTATGATTTTATTTCCCTTAAGGACGGTAGAATTGCTTTCTGCCTCGGTGATATCTCCGGTAAAGGTATCCCCGCTTCGCTTCTTATGGCAAACCTGCAGGCTTCTTTAAGAGGGCAGGCCTTCGTTGGAAGTGAGTGTAAGGATTCGGTTTCCTTTGCTAACACCATCTTATATCATAATACCGATTCTACCAGGTATGCTACTCTTTTTTATTCTATCCTCAATAAAGATCAACATCGCCTTACTTACTGCAATGCGGGACATAATAGTCCGTATCTTTTCTCCCCCGGTAAGGAACCGCTGCGATTGAGCAAGGGAGGAATCATCGTAGGAATGATCCCTGATTACGCCTATGAAGAGGATTCCGTTAACTTCACTAATGATGACGTGTTTATCCTTTACTCAGATGGTGTTACTGAAGCAATGAACTTTTCAGATGAGGAATACGGCGAAGAAAGACTCGAGAATGCTGTTAAAAAAAATCTGCATCTCTCTGCTGATGAAATGATTAAAGAAATATTTAAAGACGTTGAGACATTTACGAAAGGTGCTCCTCAGTCTGACGATATTACGATGGTAATAATAAAACGAGTGAAATAATCCATAACCTTTTTTAGTGAGGGTTGGAATGAATATCAGGGAACAGTATGGAGCAGTGATAATTGAGTTGAAGGGAAAACTTGTCGGGGGTCCCCTGGCGGCTCGTATGGATAGGACTCTGGGCACCCTGCTGGATCAGGGAAAAAAGAATATAATTGTCGACTTAAGCGGCATTACCGTTTTAAATAGTTCAGGAATGGGAATTCTCATTAGCGGATTCTCTAAGGTAAAAGATAATGGCGGTACATTGAAACTGGCGAATGTAACAAATAAGATTCAGGGACTGCTTTCAATAACAAAGCTGAATCAGATCTTTGAGCTGTACCCTACAGTTGATGAAGCGGCACAAAGTTTTGAAAGGAGATGAATTTCTATGTTTATGCGTCTGGTACAATTAAAAGTTGAAAAAGAAGAGATTGACAGGTTTCGCGAAGTTTACCAGGATGATATTATCGGCAGACTGCAGAAAACTCCGGGATGCAGGTTCGCTGGATTAATTGAAAACGGATCTGAGGAAAGCGAGTTCATCTCGCTTACCCTGTGGGATAAACAGGAACAGGCTGAAAATTACGAGAGAAGCGGAGTGTATGAAGAACTCCTCTCTAAAGTAAGACCTTACCTGCAGAATTCATCCGAATGGAAAATTCAGTTGTCGGAAAACCTGGAACTTGAATACAAACAGGTGTCAGAAGAACCTGTTATAAAAAAGTTTGCTGTTCAGGCCCACGGAGATAAGACCGGCAGGGATAAAATTGATTCCCGTTTCTATGTCCGGATCGTTTCTTTGTCTATCCAGGAGGGAAAGGTAAAAGAATTTGAGGAAATATTTACCGGTGAAATTATTCCCGAACTGCTCAATATCCGGGGCTGCAAATATGCTTACCTCACCCGCAGTACCCAGGATGCTAACGCTTTTATTTCCGTTACTATATGGGATAGTAAAAACGATACGGATCTCTATGAAAGCTCAGGCAAGTTCAGGGAACTCGTTGATAAAATATCTCATACCTTCTCCCAGTTCTACAGGTGGAAGATGGCCCTCGAAAGGGATTATGATGCGAATATAAAAACTTCTGAAGACATGAAGGTTGAAAGATATAATATAGTTACAGGTAAAAATTTTTATTAAACAAAACGTAATTCAAAATGCGGATAGGATTTGAACTCAGCAATCTGACGGAAATCGTAAGCGAATTCCCGCTTCTGTATAAACATAAGCTGGAGTTTGGAGACCTCGTCTACCTGAAAACCCTTAACTCGGTCTATGTTATCAAAGTAATAAATACCGGGGAATACCTTGTTTCCGGAGGATGGTTCGACAGCCAGAATCTTTCACCTTATAAGATAAATATCCGCGGATGTACCTGGGGCGGTACAGCAATTAAAACTGATATTATTGCGGCACCGGGACTCTGTACCGAATTCGGCAATAATCTTATAACCAGTAAAATCAGTAAAGTTTTTTACTTCTCTTATAAATCAATTAATTGATTTTGTAGAATCTGTTACCTGAGGCGATCCTGATCTTATAGGCTCGGCCTTACTTAAATATTAAAGGCGAATTGTATGAGTGACCTTATCGGCCAAAAAATAAATCAGTACAGGATTCTTGAAAAGTCCGGGGGCGGGGGGATGGGTGTTGTCTATAAGGCGAAGGATGAGAAACTTGACCGCATCGTTGCCTTAAAATTTTTGCCGCCTCACCTTCTCGCCGATGAAGAAGCTGAGGAAAGGTTTATGACTGAAGCAAAATCCGCTTCATCACTCGATCATCCTAATATCTGTACTATATATGATATCAATAAGACTGAAGACGGCCGGCTCTTTATTGTCATGGCATTTTATGAAGGGGAAACTTTAAAGAAAAAGATCAGCCGTGGTTCGCTGGATGTAGATGAGGCGGTAAATATAGCTCTTCAGATTGCGTCCGGTCTGGAACGGGCTCATAAAGGCGGTATAGTTCATAGGGATGTAAAGCCCGCTAATGTAATGATAACAAAATACGGCGAGGTTAAGATCGTCGACTTTGGTCTTGCCAAATCCAAAGCTTCAGCAGGAGTTACTAAATTCGGTTCAACTGTGGGAACTGCGGCTTATATGTCTCCCGAACAGACACGCGGTGAAACAATAGATCAGCGAACTGATATCTGGGCTCTTGGAATAATTTTATATGAAATGCTCACGGGTGCTGGTCCTTTTAAAGGGGAATATGAACAGGCTATAATCTATTCCATCTTAAATGATGAATTGCCTGAAATAAACGAAATCCCTGAAGAATTAAATTCCATTATAAAGAAATCTACCGCGAAGGATGCTTCCTCAAGATACAGCACTATAAGCGAAATGCATTCCGATCTGATGCTGTTAAAGGGTGATTCTGGATCCCGTGTATCCGCCTCACGTATCTCCGGCACTGGTTTCTCCGGGCAAAGCATCTCCGGTACGCCCGTTCCGGGTTCTGAAGGTCCCCCAAACCGGAGAGGAATGAACATCGGGATGAAGTGGATCTTAACCGCTGCCGCGGCCGTCATAATTTTAGTAATCGCGGGCTGGTTTTATTTCAGCAGAAGCGTCGAACAGGCTGAACCTGATAACACCCGTAAAATGATAGTAGTACTTCCTTTCGAAAATCTGGGTTCTAAAGATGAAAATTATTTTGCTGATGGTGTTACCGAAGAAATTACAAGTAAGCTCGCTTCTATCGGAAACATAGGCGTTATCTCCCGCAGCAGCGCCGAAAAGCTTGCCAACTCCAATAAGAGTACAAAGGAGATCGGTAAGGAACTCGGAGTAAATTATATACTAAGCGGTACGATAAGGTGGGCAAAAGATAAGGATAAAATGAGCCGCGTAAGGATAACACCTCAGCTTACCAGAGTATCTGATAATACTATTACCTGGTCTGATTCTTATGATAAAGTGCTGGATGATATTTTTAATGTTCAGAATGATATAGCACAGAAGGTTGTTGATCAGCTTGGCGGATCTCTTTCAACCGACCGGGTTAATCAAAAAGCACCGACTGATAATATTGAAGCATATGATTATTATTTAAGAGGCTTGTCGTATGAGTCGAGGGGATCTTATCTGAAATCCGATTTCAACAGCAGTATAAAGCTTTACCAAAAAGCGATAGAGCTCGACCCCGGTTTTGCTCTTGCCTATTCGCAGCTGTCGAGAATGCAGGCCTCAAACTACTGGTTTTATTATGACCGGTCCTCCGAAAATGTACAGAATGCATTTAAGAATGCGCAAAAGGCTTTTGAATTGGATCCGGATCTCGCCGAGGGGCATCTTGCCCTGGGTTATTTCTATTACTGGTGCCGACTGGATTACGGGAAAGCAATTGAAGAATTTACGAAAGCACGCGACACTCAGCCGAATAATGCAGAGGCGGCCTTTGGCCTGGCTGTAGTATACAGAAGAATGGGTCAATTTGAAGATTGCATTAAGAACATGTTAAAAGCTGTAACGCTTGACCCCTTATCTATTGAGTATGTCCGTAATACAGGTGAAACTTATGCGCTTCTGCGTGATTACGGTAATTCAATAAAGTATTATAAGAAAGCCATTGAGCTTAGTCCTGATGTAAGCGCCCTCCGCGTAATTGAGGCCTATTACCTGCTGCTCTGGAAAGATAATACAAAAGCCGCTTCACAGGTTTTGAGCGAAGTTAATGACTATAATTATCTCGACGTAGCACCGAACATTCCTGTTTTAGTTGATATGATGAACAGGAATTATGATAAGGCGCTCAGGGATCTGAATGCTTCAGGCCGGGAATATGAGACAGGACAGTTTAATTACACACCACGGACGCAAATAGCTGGACTAATATATAAATACAAGAATCAGCCGGCTCTTTCTAAAAGTTATTTTGATTCTTCCAGAGTTCAGCTTGAAAAATTAATAAAGGAAAATCCGTCAGATGAAAGATTCCACAGCTCATTGGGTATAACTTATGCCGGTATGGGCTTGAACGATAAAGCAGTATATGAAGGAAAAAAAGGAATTGAGCTGTTGCCGCTGGACAAGGAAGCCTATCGTGGATATTACCGTCAATGGGATCTTGCGAAGATCTATGTGCTTACAGGAAATTATGATCAGGCTTTGAAGCAGCTAGACTTTATTCTTTCAATACCAGGTTCCTTCTCTGTCAACCTGCTTAAGCTCGATCCCATCTATGATCCATTAAGAGATCTGCCGGGATACAAAACGATTATACAGAAATATTCTGAAATGTAGTGGTCTTGAAATATTGCCGGGTTAGACAGCCTGTTTAAAGCCTTTTAAAGGCCGGATGTAGGCCGGATGTGGCTGAATAATGGTCGGGAATTATTTGCGAAATGGAATTTTGAAGCTCGTTAAATCGCTCCCTGATTCTCAGGCCCCGATTCAGGAATAAGATAAAAATGTTGGACTTAATTTAAATAAATGAATTGAAAAATCAACATCAGACAGATTCGTATTAAACAACCACACTATGCAACTATTTATAGATACAGCAGCTTATTTAAAGGATAACGGAGGTAATGATGATTAGTGAAGCAGTTCTTGAACAATTCAGGAAAAACATAAAAGGTCAGATTTTAAGTCGTAAAGATAACGGATACGAAGAGGCGCGGAAAGTATGGAACGGAATGATAGATAAGCATCCTGCTGTAGTTGTTAGATGTGCTGATGAGGATGACGTTGTAAAAGCATTAGAGTTCGCACGTTCAAATAAACTGGAAATTTCCGTACGCGGGGGAGGGCATAACGTCGCTGGATTTTCAACCTGCAATGACGGTATTGTTATCGACCTTTCACCAATGAAAAAAAATGAGATCGATAAGAGTTCAGGTACTGTCCGTGCGCAGGCGGGTTTAACCTGGGGCGAGTTTGATAAAGCTACACAGGAAGCAGGACTCGCAACAACAGGAGGATTAATATCCACCACAGGCATTGCCGGCTTTACACTTGGCGGCGGATTCGGTTGGCTTGTGAGAAAGTACGGGATGACAGTTGACAACCTGCTTTCGGCTGATATGATTCTGGCAAATGGCAAACGCATTTCGGCTAGTCCTTCGGAGAATCCCGATCTTTTCTGGGGTATAAGAGGCGGTGGTGGAAATTTCGGAATAATTACCTCTTTTAATTTTAAGCTTCACAAAGTCGGACCACTTGTTTACGGCGGTGTTCTGTTCTATCCTGTATCAGAAGCGGAAGAACTTCTGAAATTATACAATAGCTGGGTTCAGACAATACCGGATGAACTTTCTACAACTGCGGCTTTTATCACTGCGCCGCCTTTACCTTTTGTACCTGAGGAACTGATAGGAACCCAGATGATAATTGTTGCGGCGTGTTATACGGGAGATAAAAAAGAGGGTGAAAAACTTATGGAACCATTGCGGGCTCTGGCACCAGCTATGGATGTACTGGGCCCGATACCGTATGTTGAATTACAAAAAATGTTAGATGATTCAGCTCCAAAGGGAATACATTCATATTGGAGAACAGATTACCTCAATGATCTTTCCGATAAGGCTGTTAAAACTCTGATAAAAGGTACCTCAAATCTGAAAAATCTTTCTCACTTCAGTGCTCTGCATATCCATCACTGGGAGGGTGCTATTGGACGAATAAAACCTGAAGAAACAGCCTTCTCAAATAGAAGTGCCCGTTTTGTAATAAATATCCTCGGACTCTGGACGGCTGAAGACGATGCTGATCAACATATAAATTGGGTGAAGAACTTTTCTGATGACATAAAACGATATTCAACCGGAAATTTATATCTGAATTTTTTAGCAGATACCGGTGAAGACAAAGTTAAAGCTGTATATGGTGAAGATAAATATGTAAAACTTGTTCAATTGAAAAATAAATATGATCCGGAAAATTTATTTCATTTAAATCAGAACATTAAACCTTCGATTTAAGGTTCGGATCAGCCAGTAAATCGTTACTTATCATTCTTTCAATTTCGGAGAAAATAGATGATCGGCACAACTATTCTTCACTATAAAATATTAGAAAAGCTGGGCGAAGGCGGAATGGGCATCGTTTATAAAGCCCGCGATACAAAGCTCGACAGGATTGTAGCACTAAAATTTCTTCCGGGCTATTTAAGTAGTGATGCAAATGAGCTGGAAAGATTCTACCACGAAGCCCGGGCCGCAGCATCCCTTAATCATCAGAACATTGCCGTAGTTTATGATATTAATGAGTATGAAAAAAAGATCTTCATTGCAATGGAATATCTGGAGGGGAGAACACTTAAAGAACAGGTGGAAAAGGAAGCTGCTTCGCCTACAATAAAAAAGGTACTTGAAATTGCAATTCAGATATGCGAGGGTCTGGCAGCCGCGCATGAAAGAGGAATAGTCCATCGCGATATTAAGTCCGATAATATTATGCTTACACCCAGGGGTAATGTTAAAATAATGGACTTTGGTCTTGCAAAACTTAAAGGCACTTCCAGGTTGACCCAGGCAGGTTCTACTGTCGGAACCGCAGCATATATGTCGCCCGAACAGGCTCAGGGGGAAGATGTTGATCACAGGACGGATATATTTTCATTGGGAGTAGTACTTTATGAATTATTGACGGCACATCTGCCTTTCCACGGTGAGCACCAGGCTGCTCTTGTATATTCTGTTGTGAATGAGGACCCTCAGCCGCTGGCTCGTTATAATAATGAAATCTCTCCGGAACTGGAGAGGATAGTCAATAAGGCTCTGTCAAAGGATAAAGACGAAAGATACCAGCATGTTCATGATATGCTTGCAGACCTGAGAAGAGAGAGAAAAAACCTGGAATACGCACAGGCCGGTTATGTAAAATCATCGGGGATTCATAATAACACCGCAAGTATAAAGACTCAAAAAAACAGCAAACCGTTGAAAATAATTATTCCTGTAATCGTAGTTTTATTATTGGTATCCTCATTCTTCTTCTTCAATCCATTCAAATCTTCTGAGGATGATAATCAGTCAGGAACCTCACCTGCTAATTCTCTTGCGGTCATGTATTTTGAGAATATTCCGGATCCTGAAGACAAAGACCATAATAGTGAAATGCTCACTAATCTATTAATAACTTCACTCTCACAGATAAAGGGACTTGAGGTAATCAGCCGGGAAAGACTGCTCAATATTCAAAAGGATCTTGGACAGGACAATAAAACAATTTCGGCGTCTTTTGCAAACCAGGTTGCAAACCGCGCCGGTGTTAATACAATGCTGATAGGCAGCATTCTTCAGGAAAAACCCAATCTTGCAGTTACAACCCGCTTAATTGATGTCCGGTCGGGTAATATTATCGGTTCTCAACAGGTTACTAATTTCAAAGCGGACAAAATATTCCGTCTGGTTGATACTCTTGCCTCACTAGTTCAAAAAAATCTTCCGGTCGCATCCGGCAGTACCGCAGAAATCAAATCCGTTGCGGATGTAACTACCAAATCCCCTGAGGCGTATCGCGCATATATAACCGGAATTGAGTTATATCAAAAGCTTTACATTAATGAAGCAGTGGCAGCTTTTTCGAGAGCAATTGAGCTGGACCCGAATTTTGCTATGGCTTATTATTATCTGTCAGAAGTTCAGGGATTTTCCGGAACAACAGAGACATCGCAAAAATCACTTCAAAAGGCAGTTCAGCTGGCTGACAGGACAACGGAACGGGAAAGGCTTCAGATCCTCACATATAATTATTCACTGCAGAGTAATTTTGCCAGGGCTATTGAAGGTTATAATCAGCTTATTGAAAAATATCCGCATGATTTTAGTGCTTATTATCTATTGGGATTTGCTTTATATGACAGAGTCCTTCTTGAACCTGAGAAAGGCCTGGAAGTATTAAAGCAAGGATTGAAAATTGAGCCCTCATTCAAACCGCTGCAGAATTTAGTAGGTTATACGTATGCATGGCTTAATAAAAAGCAGCAGGCCATCGATGCCGCAGATAAATATATTAATCTGGCCCCTGCAGAACCAAATCCTTATGATACCAAAGCTGATTTATACTGCTGGTTCCGGGATTATGACTCAAGTATTACTGCTTATAAAAAAGCAGTAAGTCTTCGTGCCGATTTTTTCTCAAACGCAAAGCTTGGTGCTTTTTCAATTCTTAAAAGTGATTACAGTAATGCCGAAAGACGCTTTATTGCCTGTGATTATGAATTACCGGTGATCGATGTCCATCGCGGTCAGATTAATAAAGCTGTAAAAATATTATCGAAACTCCCGGAATCTCAGATAACTGAAAGTAACAAACTTCGGACGCTGATTAACTACGCATATGAATCAGGGCAGTATTCTGAAATGCTGAAGCTTGCCAGACAGCTTTCAAATAAATTGAATAAAGACCCTACTGATAAAATATATGGAAGAGATTATCTTGCCTGGGCATTAATAAAAAATGGTAAATCTTCTGAAGCGCACACCGTACTGAACAACCTGGAAAATGACGTGAGCGGTATACCTGGCTTGACGGCAGTAACTGCTGATTTTACACACGCTCTTATTTCATTTGAGGAAGAAAAAATTGAACCTGCACTGGAGGGTTTCAGAAAAGTAATCCAGGCACTTCCGCCGAATCATGAACCAAACATATTTTATGGTATTGCTTTATTAAAAACCGGACAAACATCAGAAGCAATCGCTGAACTGCAGAAACTCTCCTCCTGGCCGCCGAACAATGATTTTTATATTCTCCGGAGCATACCCGGAGCTGAGCTTGACTGGCCGGTCCCCGCAGTTAAGGCTCATTACTGGCTGGGGGTTGCTTATGCGCAGCAAGGCAATAAAGAAAAATCTAAGTCTGAATTCAAAAAGTTTTTAGATACCTGGAAGGATGCGGATTTTACATCTCCTGAATTAAAAGATGCAAAAATTCGACTTCAAAAACTTGAAGGTATGGCAGCCAAATGATCGGAGAAACGATATTACACTATAATATCCTTAAAGAACTCGGAAAAGGAGGAATGGGGGTGGTCTATCTTGCTGAAGATGCTCGTCTGAAACGCCAGGTAGCAATTAAATTCCTCCCTCCTCAAATCTCCTCCGACAAAGAACGGAAAAAAAGATTCGAGCTTGAAGCGCAGGCTGCTGCATCATTAAATCATCCGAATATATCAACCGTTTACGCAATAGAAGAATCTGGTAACGGTGTATTTATCGTAATGGAATATATAGACGGCGTTGAGTTAAAGGATAAGATCAGAACAAATCCAATTCCGGTTGAAGATGCTTTAAGGATAGCAATACAGATTGGGGAAGGCCTGGAAACGGCGCATAAAAAAGGCATTGTACACAGGGATATAAAACCCCAGAACATAATGCTTACAGGGAATGGTAAGGTAAAGATAATGGATTTCGGTTTGGCTAAAGTGGCTGGTGGAACTCAATTAACTCAGGTCGGAAGCATAATGGGTACGGCGGCTTATATGTCGCCTGAACAGGCCCGTGGGGAAACGATCGATCAAAGGACTGACATCTGGGCACTGGGTCTTGTTATGTACGAAATGCTCACGGGGGAGAGCCCCTTTAAAGGAGAATATGAACAGGCAATAATGTACGCCATTTTATACGATGAATTGCCTGAATTAAATGGAATCCCTGAAGAATTAAATAGAATTATAAAGAAATCCACCGCAAAAAACCCTTCCGACAGGTACAGTACCATAAGCGAAATGCGTTCCGATCTGATGGATCTTAAAGGTGACACGGGACTTTCGGTAACCAGTCTGCGCATTCGTGGTTCAAAATCAGTATCTAAGCATGAGATCAGCAGATCCCGGCCCGGATGGATCTGGGTCTCTGCGGCTTCATTACTTTTTGTCCTGATAATCGCAGGGTGGCTCTATTTTAATAGGACTGGAAATGAACAGTCTGAGACCGTCAGCTTTCGCAGGATGATAGTCGTTCTTCCTTTTGAAAATCTGGGCTCAAAGGATGAAGATTATTTCGCTGAAGGCATTACTGATGAAATTACGAGTAAACTTGCCTCGATAAGAAAAATGGGTGTTATCTCACGCAGTAGTGCGGCAAAGCTTGTAAACTCGGATAAAAGCACAGAGGAGATTGGTAAAGAACTGGGAGTAAACTTTATCTTAAGCGGAACAATAAGATGGGCAAAAGGAAATAATAAAATGAGTCGGGTAAGGATTACACCGCAGCTTACAAGAGTGTCTGATAATACAATTACATGGTCTGATTCTTATGATGAAGTACTGGATGATATCTTTAATGTACAGAATGATATAGCCCGGAAAGTTGTTGATCAGCTCGGCGGATCTCTGCTTGCTGGACAGATCTCTCAGAATGCTCCTACCGATAATCTTGAAGCTTATGATTTTTATCTCAGGGGTTTGTCTTATGAATCAAGGGCTTCTTATGTAAAATCCGATCTGGTAAACATTATAGGTCTCTACAAACAAGCTGTAAAACTGGACCCGGAATTTGCCCTGGCTTATTCCCATTTATCAATAGTTCTGTCCTCAATGTACTGGTTTTTTTATGATCGTTCTGAAAAAAATGTGGATGATGCTTTATTTAATGCCCAAAAATCTTTACAGTTAGCTCCTGACCTCCCTGATACATATCTGGCTCTCGGCTACTACTATTTCTGGTGTAAACTTGATTACGATAAGTCAATCGGGGAATTTTCGAAAGCCCGTGAGCTTCAGCCTAATAGTGCAAAAGTGTTTTTCGCATTGGGAGTGGTTTACAGAAGAATGGGTAAATTCGATCTGTGCATAGAGAGTATATTAAAAGGAGAAAAGTTTGATCCTTTATCTGGTGATTATAAACGAATTTTAGGTGAGACTTACGCTCTGTTGAGAGATTACAGAAATGCTGAGAAATATTATAATAAAGCGATTGAACTGACTCCCGATCTGAGCGACCTGAAGGCAGAAATGGCTTATAGCAGCATTTCCTGGAAAGGGAATACAAAAACTGCTTCCCGGAATATGAGCGAAATTAAAGATAATGCATATCTTGACGCAATGGTTAATCTCCCCGTTCTGATAGATATATATAACCGGAATTATGATAAAGCCCTTTCATATCTCAAACCGGCAGATTTTAATTATGAAACCGACCAGTTCCGTTTTACGCCCGGCAGCCAGGTATGCGGGTTGCTTTATAAATATAAAAATGAACCTGAGCTCTCCAGATCCTATTTTGATTTGTCCAGGATTATGCTTGAGAAAATGATAAAGGCAAATCCCCGGGATGAACGTCTGCATAGTTCACTTGGTGTAACCTACGCTGGACTGGGACTTAAAGAAAAGGCCGTGTACGAAGGAAAGAAGGGAATAGAGCTTTTATCCCTGGATAAAGATGCGTTCCGGGGCTACTACCGGCAATGGGATATGGCAAATATTTATGTGCTGATAGGTGATAATGAAAATGCACTCAAACAGCTTGATTTTATACTTTCTATACCGGGCACATTTACAATTGTTCTGTTGAAACTTGACCCTCTTTATGATAAACTTAGAGATCTGCCTGGATATAAGGCAATTGTACAGAAGTATTCTGAAATGTATAAAAATTCGAACTCAAAACCTGAAGGTTAAGGTGCTATATGATCGGTGAGACTGTCCTGCACTATAAGATACTCGAAAAGCTTGGCGAAGGCGGAATGGGTGAGGTGTTCAAAGCACAGGATACTAAACTCGACCGGTTTGTTGCACTGAAATTTCTGCCGTCTCAGATTACTGCTTCGGAGGATGATAAAAGCAGGTTTGTGCAGGAGGCTAAAGCTGCTTCGGCAATGAACCATCCGAATGTGTGTACTATATATGATATACAGGATCTCGACGGGCAGCTCTTCATAGTAATGGAATACGTCGATGGTAAAACCTTAAAAGATAAGAAAGAGAGTTTGTCGGAAAAACAGATTCTGGAGATAGGTATACAAACTGCAGAGGGACTCGCGGCAGCGCACGAGAAGGGAATAGTCCACAGGGATATAAAACCTGAGAATATAATGATCAGGAAAGACGGGATTGTGCAGATAATGGATTTCGGACTCGCAAAGCTCTATAAGGATGGAAATGTCTCGCGACTTACAAAGGCCGGTATAACTATGGGAACTATGGGCTACATGTCTCCCGAACAGATACAGGGATTCGATGTAGACCACAGAACTGATATATTCTCACTTGGGGTGGTACTGTATGAACTCCTCTCCGGTGAATCCCCCTTTAAGGCCGTGCACGAAACTGCGATGCTTTATGAAATTGTAAATGTTAATCCTGTCCCCATCTCTACCGTAAAAGAAGGCATAGACCTGGAGATAGATGAAATCGTACTCGAGTGTCTTGAAAAGGATAAAGATGAGAGATATCAGTCGGCCCGGGAGCTTGCCAAAGATCTAAGGAGGGTGAAAAAATCTACAGGCCACAGTAAAAGCCGTGTTTATAAAGTTGCGGGCAATCCTGCCGTATCAAAATCCGGGATGCAGACCGTAAACTCTGCCTCGTCAGCAGCTATAGAGATTTTTAACCGGAGGTTTGAATTCAAACAGGTATTACCTGCCTTGTTCATCCTTGCGGCCCTTGCTGCTGTTTTCTTCGCTTATAAGTATTTTGAAAAAAATGATAGTCCCTCCGGCAGCACGGTTCAGTTCCAGATCTATCCTCCCTCAGGGTTGAAAATGGTTAACAGCATGCCCAGAATTTCTCCCGACGGCAATATGGTTGCTTATGTAGCATCGGATTCTTCAGGCAGAACAATGCTCTGGGTCCGGCCAATAGGATCGGTAAAAGCAAGGCCTCTTGAAGGTACTGAAGATGCGGGCCATCCTTTCTGGTCTTATGACGGAAAATATCTTGGTTTTTTCGCTGACGGTAAGTTATTGAAACTTAATTTATTAACGGGACTTAAAAAGGTTATCTGTGATGCTTCCAGCGGCTGGCGGGGAGTGTGGGGAAGTGATAATCAAATCATCTTTATTCCTGAATTTTTCGCTCCGGTTTATAAAGTGAATTCTGACGGCGGTACTGTATCCCAGGTTACATTCCTCGATAATACTCTGGGTGAGGAAAATCATTTACCCATGCAGTTTATGCCTGATAATGAACATTTTATTTACTCGTCAATGAGCCGAAATGAAGGGCAGAGTTATTTATATGTTGGTTCAATTAATGACAAAACAAGGAAACAGATAATTAAAGGTGATAATATCACGGCGCTCTTTATGGAACCGGATTATTTGTTGTATAATCTGAATACAACGCTCTATATACAAAAATTCGATCCAGATACTTATGAATTACATGGAGAACCCAGGATCCTGTTAAATGATGTTTCTGATTTTGACGCGTGCAGTGATCTGCTGCTGGCAACGAATAGCTCAGGCGGTTCGCAGTCAAATGTCGGTTTCTACGATCGTACCGGTAAACTCCTTAATAAGGTGAATGATCTTGGCCTTATGGTGGAAATTTCGCTTTCCCCTGATCAAAAAAGATTTGCTTATCATAGGGTGTCTGGCGTGGATGAGGATTTTACCAACCAGGACATATGGATATATGATATGCAGAGGAAATTCAGCTCAAGGTTTACCTCAACACCTGCTGCGGAGATGTCCCCGGTATGGTCTCCGGATGGAAATAAAATTGTTTATTCTTCTTCTCCCGACTCAGTATATAATGTTTATGAAAAGGATCTTGAAACCAGTAGTAAACCTAAATTAATGTTCAGGAACAACTTTACAGTGAAGGCCCCTGTGGATTGGTCTTCCGATGGTAAATTTATTTTAATGGGGGTTTTGCCTTCTGTTACAGGTAAGGGCGATATATGGGTTTTACCTGCATCCGGTGATGAAAAACCTTATCCTTATCTGAATACAGAGTTTAATGAAACTCCGGGAGGATTTTCTCCTGATGGTAAAAAGGTGCTTTATGCTTCCGATGAAACAGGACGGTCAGAGGTATATATTCAGAGCTTCCCGGTACCCTCTGAAAAGATCGTAGTATCAACCGGCGGGGGCAGATGGCCTGATTGGAGCAGGAACGGAAGGGAAATATATTATTTATCATCAGATGATTTTCTCACTGCTGTAAGTTATAAACCCGGCTCGCCGCCGGAACTCGGTAGTCCGGAAAAATTATTTAAGCTCAAAGGTATAAGATTCTTAAATATGTATAAAGAGATCGATGACGGCCGGCGCTTTATTATAAATACGATATCTTCTGATTACAAGATGACCTCATTACTTGCGGTTCTCAACTGGAAGTCGATGCTCGAAGAGAATAAAAATTAAATAAATGTTCATGATAAAATTGTAGACTAAACGGACATGCAGTCCCCTTAAAAACAGTACAGGGTGTCCCCTTTAAGCCCGCTCTTTATAAACGAAGGTGTTATATGACCGGGAAAACTATTTTACATTATAAGATTATTAAGAAACTCGGCGAAGGCGGAATGGGTGTTGTTTACCTTGCCGAGGATCTGAACCTCGAACGTAAAGTAGCCATAAAATTTCTGCCTCATCATATTTCTGCCGGTAATGAAGAGTTAGAGCAATTCAAAATAGAGGCTAAAGCTGCCGCATCACTAACCCATCCTAATATTACCACCATACACGCTATTGAAGAATCCGGCGACCTTACTTTTATTGTAATGGAATACATAGACGGCATTGAATTAAGCGATAAAATCAAACCTGCACCCCTCTCTGTTGAAGAAGTTATTAAATGCTCGGTACAGATCGCGGAAGCCCTGGATGCCGCGCATAAAAAAGGAATTGTTCACAGGGATATAAAATCTCAGAACATAATGATAACGGATGATGGGAAAGTTAAGATAATGGATTTCGGTGTCGCGAAATTCGTGAGAGGTTCAAAGACCGCTAACAAAGATACCGCGATAGGAACTCTGGGATATAGTCCTCCCGAGCAGATCCGGGGCGTAAAAGCTGATGCAAGGTCAGACATTTTCTCATTTGGTGTGGTGATGTATGAAATGTTGACAGGGTATCTGCCGTTCAATGCTGAATATGAAGCAGCGCTTCTTCACCTGATTCTGCATGAACCGCCCACGCCAATAAAAAACTATCGGTCGGATGCTCCCGGGGGATTTTGTAAAATCATTAGCCGATCACTTGAGAAGGATCCCGATAATCGTTACCAGTCGGTATCTGAACTATTGAATGACTTATACAGCCTGCAGGAAACGGAAATTAAAGATACAGGGATTCGGCTTAAGTCTCATACGCTGGCCGGTACCTCAAACAAAAATCCTGTCAGGGTGCTGACTGGTATTCTGGTGCTTGTAATAGTATTTGCAGCTTATTTTTTATTTGTTGATAAGAAGGAAAGCGGGAAACCGCAGCCCGAAGCGTTTAACTCACTTGCGGTAATGTATTTCGATAATGTTTATGATCCGCAGGATAAACATCATATAGCGGAGATGCTGACAAATCTTTTGATAACATCCTTGTCGCAGATAGATGGATTGGAAGTTATCAGTCGTGAACAATTATATAAAACACTGGAAGACCTCCATTTATCGGAGAATAAAATAATAACAAAAGAAACCGCTATAAAAGTTGCTAAGAGTGCGGGTGTTTCCGCCATCCTGGTTGCAAGCATTCTGCAGGAAGTGCCGTCTCTCCTGGTTACATTTCAACTCATTGATGTTAATTCTGGTCATATCCTCGGGTCACAAATATTATCTGGTTCCGGGTCTGAAAGAATTTTCCCTTTTGTAGATTCACTAACGCTGCTGGTAAGGAATGATCTCAAAATCGACGGAATTGACTCTCTTGAAACAAAACCTGTAATGGATGTTACAACTAATTCTGCGGAGGCTTACCGAGCATATGTAGAAGGTCTTAAAGATGGGGATAAACTCTATTCTACGGAAGCTGCCGCAGCTTTCAGAAAAGCAATTGAACTCGACAGCAGCTTTGCGATGGCTTATTATTATCTGGCCGGGGTGCTGGATGATCCCGTGGAATCACGCAGGATAATGAGAAAAGCTGTTGAATTAGCTGAAAATGTAACCCAGAAGGAAAAACTTTTAATATATGCCCGGAATTATTCACTGGAGAATATGTGGAAAAAAGCTGCGTCAATTTACAGACAAATAATTCAAAAGTATCCACACGAAACTGAAGCGTATAATCGTCTGGCTCTTATTTCCGAAGTAGGAATAAACACATACCTCAGGGGAGTACAAACAAATCCTTCTTCTAAAATACTGTGGGACCAGCTTGCCCTGTGCTACGCAGAAAACAATCAGGAAAAGGAAGCACTTAATGCTGTAAATGAATATATCAGGCTGTCGCCTGCCGAACCTAATCCTTATGATTCTAAGGGTGAAATATACGCGCTGTTTATGCAGTACGATTCAAGTGCGGTCTTTTTTAAGAAGGCTCTGGAATTCCGTAAAGATTTCTGGAACGCCGCAGAAAAGCTTGGAAATTATTATGTTCTCAGGGGAAAATATAAGGAGGCAAAAAAGTATATTGAGCACTCCGGTAATCGCGTGCCTGGCTATCCTTCCATGAACATTTATCTCGGACATCTCATTTCCGAGATTCACAGATTAGATAGCTTACTAAAAACAATTACTGTTATCTGGCAGTTTACCACTATAAGGACTATACTGATTCAACTCTACTATGAAACCGGTCAATTCTCAAAAATGCTTCAGTTAACCAGGGAGAGCTGTGATAAATGGAAAAAAATATTTCCGTATGATCATTATGGCAGGAGCTTTCTTGTATGGGCATTAGTTAAAAACCATAAGATTGCAGAAGCTGAAAAAGTAATAGAAAGTCTCGATAGAGATAAAGATAAGAGTTTCCCCTGGGTTGCGTTACACGCTTTATATTCCCGTGCAATACTCTCTTTTGAGGAGGGTAATTATGAGCTGGCACTCGAGAGGTTTAATGAAACTGCCAGCAAAATGCATCCCCTCCATGAGCCGAATTTATTCTATGGCATCTGCCTGCTTAAAACCGGGCGGATTAAGCAGGCCGAAGCAGAATTTAACCGCATGAAAGACTGGCCGATGACTGATCTCTCATATCAGTTTTATTTTGTGCCTGGTGGTGCATTTTACGGCTATATTAGTAACGTTAAAGCTCATTACTGGCTTGGAGTTACTTATGAGAAACTCGGTGAGAAAAAAAAGGCTGAAAAAGAATACAGGAATTTTTTGGATACCTGGAAAGACGCTGATTTTAATTCTCCTGAATTAAATGACGCAAAAATCAGACTTGCAAAATTGGAGCAGTAAAGAATTATGATTGGAAAGTCGATTCTGCATTATCAGATAAGCAAAAAGCTCGGGCAGGGCGGTATGGGCGTGGTATATCTTGCCGGGGATATGCGCCTGAAACGGAATGTTGCTATAAAGTTCCTTCCAGATCATATATCAGCCAATCCCGAACAGAGAAAGAGATTTGAAACAGAGGCGCAGGCGGCTGCGTCATTGAATCATCCAAACATTACTACGATATACTCCATTGAGGAATATGATGAACTTATGTTTATTGTTATGGAGTATATCGATGGTATTGAACTAAAAGATAAGATAAGAGTCGGCTCAGTACCTCTAAAGGAGGCGGCAGACATCGCTGCTCAGATTGCGGAAGGATTAAATGCCGCTCATAAAAAGGGAGTTATCCACCGTGATATTAAATCTCAGAATATAATGCTTACAGCCGACGGGATAGTTAAAATAATGGATTTCGGTCTGGCAAAACTCCCCGGTAACTCACAGATAACCAAAAGCGGTTCAATGATGGGAACTGTTGCTTATATGTCCCCTGAACAGGTACAGGGTGAGGAAGCTGACATACGTTCGGATATATTTTCATTCGGAATTGTACTGTATGAACTTCTTACCGGCTCATTTCCTTTTAAAGGTGATTATGAATATGCAATGATCTATTCTATTATAAATGAAGAACCTGATCATTCGCCGCTGGAGACTCACGCTGTGCCGAAGAAGCTTCGCGATGTTGTTCTTAAGTGCCTGCGGAAGAACAAAGCGGAAAGGTATTCGTCATTTGAAGAGGTCTTAAAGGATGTTGGAAGCTGCAATATAGGCTCTCCGGCTTACTCCTCCCGGGATGACGCGCTCCCGGAAATGACTTTGCTGAAATCTTTCGTTCCCCAGAACGGTGATAATTTTTCCGGAAGAGAGCAGGAACTGAAATCTCTACGGATGTCTTTGGAAAGCTGCAGGAAAAATAATGGCTCAACTGTGTTTATAAGCGGTGAACCCGGCATAGGTAAAACCCAGCTTGTATCGGCGCTTATAAATCTGTACCCGTCCGGAGAGATCAGCTTTCTCTACGGCAGATGCCTGTTTAATAATGAGGGAGGACTCCCGTATCATCCCTTTGTGAGCGCGGTTAATAACGGCCTCTTCTCAACACACGGACATTTTATATCCGCCCTGACCAGATTGGCCGAACAAAACAATATCAATATATTAAATAAAATTTCGCAGATAAAAACTTTCCTTAATTTCTCGGGCGAATATTCTAAAGATATAATGCATAAGGAGCAGTTGTGGGAAGCAGTACTTACAATGTTTACGGCTTTTGCCGCGGATAAACCCCTTGGGCTCATTCTTGACGATATTCAGTGGGCCGACAAAACCTCCGTCGGTTTGTTAGCTTATCTCGCAAGAAATATTCGAAACCTTCCGGTTCTGTTAATAGGACTCTATCGTCCCCCTGAGATTGCGCTTGATGATACCGATCTTATGGGTACTATACGACAGCTTCGTATAGAGGATGCAGCTTCCAAAATTGATCTCCTTAGATTGAGTGAAAAAGACACTCTGAACGTTGTTAAAAAAATACTAGGCGATAATCCTGTAGATAAAAAAATCGGTACGGAGATCTATCGTCAAAGTGAAGGTAATCCCTTGTTCATATATGAACTGACACGTTTGATGAAAGATGGAAATGCCATTAGGAAAGAGAATGATTCCTGGGTATTAAATAAACAGACTTCACTCAGTGCCGTCAGCGATAAAGTTCAGGATGTAATAAAGCAGAGAGTCGACAGACTGGATGATGAATCCAGGGAAGTGCTTCAGTTTGCTTCCTGCCAGGGTGAATATTTTCAGTCGTCTGTCTTAACCGACTGCCTGAAGCTCGATAAGATTTCACTCCTTAAAAAGCTCCAGCATCTTGAAAAGGAATTCAATGTTATTCATTTTGAAGATAGAAGCTACCGGTTCGATCATATCCTGATCCGGGATGTGCTGTATGATTCGATAATCCCCGAACTGCGGGAAGAATATCATAAGCTCATCGCCGGTTCGCTGATCAATTCCTACGGTTCAAAAGATGAATACGCTTCTGTTATCGCTCATCATCTTATCTCTGGCAATTCTGAAGGTAAAGCTGTTAAATACCTTCTTACTGCCGCTAAAACCGCACGTGAGCTTTATGCTGTGGAAGAGGCTCTCTCTTTTTATAAGAAGCTTGAAAAGATAGATAATGAGTCGGGACTCGATAAAGCATGCCGAAAGTCTTTGGAGGAGGGATTCGGGGATATATTTTTATTTACTGGTAATCCTGAAGAGGCTCTCCTGCACTTCACTAAATTCCTGCAGCTGGTGAATGATCCGGATGACTCGGTCGGAAATATAAGAGGCCTCAGGAAATCAGCTGAGTGCCAAAGGATAATGGGTAAACTTAATATAGCCGAAGAGTTGGGTCTAAAAGCTTTAAAGACTGCTGTCGCTATAGCTAATGTTGAAGAGAAAATTCAATCTCTTAATACACTCGCTTCAGTTTATGCCAGCAAAGCTGACTATGAAAAAATGATTGAAGTTTCTAACGAATCTATAGGCTACTGCAAAGAGATAAATGATGATAGGAATCTTTCAGTTTGTCTTGGTAACCTCGGAACAGCTTACTGGCATCTCGGTAATTATCCAGTGGCTTCTGCAGAACTGAATGAAGCATCGTCTATACAGAGGAATATAGGCGATACCAGAGGGTTATCCACTACTCTTAATTTTCTCGCTCTGGCTCTGCTGAAGCAGGGAAGATTTGAGGATGCGCTCAAAGCTGGACACGAATCGATTGGTATTAAAACAAAGATAGGCGACGGTCAGAAAATTCCCGGCGGCCTTAACGCAATCGGTGATATTTACAGGGAGATAGGAGATGTTGATAAAGCAGTAGAGTACCATCAGAAATCATTGGCTCTTGCAAAGAATTACTACAACAAGGGGGCGATGTGCGATAATTTAAGAGACCTCGGGGAGGATTATTTCCTTAAAGGCGATATGGAGCAGGCATTAAAATATTATAATGAGGTGATGGCTCTCGCTTCGTCATCTAAAATAAAATGGTATGAAACAAGGACGTGTATTTCACTGGCTGAATTCTACCTGGAGACGGGCAGCCTTCGTGAAGCAAAAAAGTATATGGGAAAAGGACTGAAGTATTCTTATGATATAGGTGCCCGCGATTTGATCATAGAGGCTCTGTGGATTAAGGCTAAGCTGCACTCCGCTGAAAACCTCCCTTTGGTAGATGAACTTTTTAATGAGGCTATTGCCAGTGCAAGGTCCGTTGGGCATCAGGCTTTTCTGTGGAAACTCTTGAGTGATTACGGACATCACTTATCGGTTACAGGTAAATCTGATCAGGCCGTTCCTGTCCTCGGTGAGGCTAAGGAAATTGCGGCGCTGATGTTGAATAATATCAGCGAAGAACCTGCGAAAACTATTTTCAAAAGTTCTGTCGAAAATAAAGGTATACGGTTTTAACAGGTTCCTGCTTAATGACGTCCTGAAGCTGCTGTGCTTCCCGGACTTCCGAAAAAGCGTTATGTGGTTATCTGTCACAACTTAGTGACTTTGCTTTTTATTTTTAATATGTTGAATGCAGATACGTCCCCGGATCTGTAACCCATACATTGAAATGAACGTTCCGTCTGGAAAATAAACCGTGTATTAAGAACTGCATTAATACCGGTACATTGAGAAGATGAATTCGTAATTGTTTGAATTAATTAATAACCGGAGGATAATATGAGTCTCAATCTCACCGAAAACTATAATGCTTCTGTCATTCACCTCAAAGGGAAACTGGTCGGCGGTCCGCTTGCGGCTGAATTCGGCCAGACTCTGAATAATCTTATAGAGCAGGGAAAGAAAAATGTTATTGTGGATATGAGCCATGTAGGTTTCATATCAAGTTCCGGCCTGGGGATTTTGATAAGCGGACTAACATCCCTGAAGAAAGCAGGAGGAGATCTTAAACTCGCTGCTATTAGTAATAAGATGGAAGGACTGTTGTCCATTACCAAACTTGATAAGATATTTGAACAATATGATTCGGTTGAAAAAGCAGAGGCAAGCTATAAGAAAGCAGTCAGCTGATCATTATGATCAGTCCTGATGAAAAAATAAAAGAGCTCGAGACACAGGTATCAAAGCTGAAATCTTCGGTTGAGGAACTAAGGGTTCTAAACGATATTGCTGTCTCATCGGGGAAGGCTGCAAGTATAGATCAGATTTTGAACCTGATAGTTCAAAAATCCATAAAAGCTGCTGACGCTGAACAGGGGTCAATCCTGCTTGTTACAAAAAATACCGGGAAACCGTTTACGACAATGGTCCGTCAGGATGATACCAGCAGCCTGCAGCGTAATTACCATATAGGGATGGATATTACCGGGTGGGTACTCTATAATAAGAAGCCTTTGATTATAGAGGATCTCTCAGCCGACGAAAGGTTTCATCCAGGTGATGATGAGAAAAAGGAGGTCCATTCGGTACTCTGCGTGCCGATATGGTATGAAGGTGATATTATTGGACTAATGATGCTTGTTAATAAGAAAAACGGAAAGTCCTTTACTAAAGATGATATGACCTTATTCTCAATTATTTCTGTACAGGCGGGTCAGCTTATAAGAAACCTTGAACTGCAGAGAAGATCTTTCCACGAGAGGGAGGAAGCGGCAAAACTGCAGGAGCTTGATAAACTTAAAACGAATTTCTTTACCAGTATTTCCCATGAATTCAGAACTCCCCTTACACTCATCCTTAACCCGGCAAAACAGATTCTGGAATTAAATGAGAATCAGAAGACCAGGGAACTGGCAGATTTAATTCTCAGCAGCGGAATAAAGTTGAAGAACCTTACCGATCAGATTCTTGACCTTTCTAAAATTGAAGCTGGACAAATGAAACTTGAAGCCGTTCAGGGTAATATTACCCGGACGGTTCGGGATACTGTCCTTTCTTTTAAGTCCCTTGCTGAAACAAAGCAGATTCAGCTTCTGGTTAATGCTGAGGAAGATATAATTGTCTGTTTCGACCGCGATAAAATGTATAAAATATTAAGCAATCTTCTCTCAAATGCTATTAAGTTTACACAGCGGAAGGGGGAGGTGAGCGTGGAGATAAGACTTTTTACCGAATCAAATACTAATAAAGACAACCAGAAAGCTTTGCCGGTCATACTCGAAATAACCGTGGAAGATAACGGACCTGGAATCCCCGCTGAACATCTGCCTGAAATTTTCGACAGGTATTATCGTGTGGAGGATAATTCGGGGAAATATGAGGGTACGGGCATCGGTCTTGCTCTTGTGAAGGAGCTTGTGGAACTCCATAAAGGATCTGTATCGGTTAAGAGTAAGGAAGGGAAGGGTACAAAATTTCAGCTGAAATTTCCTGTTGTAACAGAGCCCCCGCCTTGTCCTTCTCCAAAATCATCCGATGAAGGCGGTAAGGCCGCTGATGGAAAAATACCGAATGAGGTTCCGGGATCGATAAGTAAATTCCCTGCGTCTCCTGTACCCGGAGCAGAGAACCGTATCGATTCAGAGGTAAATATAAAAGGTAATCCTGTTTTATTAATTATCGAGGATAACGATAGTCTGAGAAAATATGTGGCGGATATTCTTGTTGATTATTATAAGATCATCCAGGCAAAGGACGGAGATACAGGACTCTTGATGGCATTCGAAAATATTCCCGACTTGATAATAAGTGATATAATGATGCCTGGAATGGACGGCATCAGACTGTCCAGGGAATTGAAATCGGATGCAAGAACCAGCCATATTCCCCTTATCCTCCTTACCGCCCGCTCGGCTGTTGCTGAGAAGGTGGAGGGACTCGAATCGGGGGCCGATGATTATATCACTAAACCCTTCGAGGCATCCGAGTTGAAGGCTAGAATCAGCAGCTTACTTAAACAGAGAGAAAGGATTCACGCGCATTTCAAAGAGAAAGGTATCGTTTTTAATGACGAAAGCTTCACTTCTATAGATAAGAGGTTCCTGAAGGATGTTGCGGAAGTGATTAATAAACATATATCCGATCCCGGTTTTGGCGTTCAGTCTCTTTCAGAGGAACTTGCCGTTAGCAGATCGCTTCTTCATCGAAAGCTGGATTCACTTATTGGTGAACCTCCCGCCGACTTAATGAGGCGGCTCAGGCTCAATAAAGCCGCTAAGCTGATTGAGCAGAAATGGGGAAATATGGCTGAAATATCACTCGAAGTCGGATTCACTAATCCTTCATATTTTGCAAAGTGCTTTCAAAAACAGTTCGGTTTCCAGCCTTCACGTTATCACCAGAAAAAAGTATAACAGATAACCCATCGGTGAGACAAAATTATCATTTTTATCTACATGAGTGGTAGAATGGCCTCCATTAATAATCTATTATTGCCTGAGACAACATCATCATATTAATTGATGATAAATTATTTTAATTAACCCGGAGGTCGAGATGAAACGCTTTGTTTTATATCTGGTGGTTTTCTTTATGGCAGCCGCTGCAGCATTCGCACAGGCTCCTCCGAAAGAATTGCTGGCCAGCAGGGAATACCACAAGATCGAGAGTAATTATTTGAAGGGATTGGACTCTGATAATCCCAGTCTGAAAGTAAGCTGCGCTTATTTCCTTGGTGAGCTTAAATCAGAGAAAGCACTTATTCCGCTGATGGACTTATTCCGTAATGGTCAAAATGATGGCGCAAAACTCGTCGCCGCTTGGTCATTGCTGAAGATAGGAAATCCGCGTGGAGTGAATCTGGTAAAAAGGATGATAGATACTGGTGAATGCGGGTCGAATATTAACTGTATTCTGCAGTACTTTTACAAGGACTATTGCCTGAAAACAAATGGGAAAGCGGATAAAAGCTGATTCTTTCATTCTGCCATAACCTCGTATCCCCGGGATTATCTGTCTGCCCGCTTAGGCAGTAACCCGGGGTTTTCTTTTCCCCTTTTTACTTTTTTTCCTTCCCTTTGGAATCCGGTAATCATCCCCCATGAATATAACAGGCAGTTCTATTCAGTAAATAATCAGCTGCTCCATTCAGGAAACTGCGCCCGCTGATTCAATCTCTTGTGATCTCCATGCCGTGATGTTTGTTTGTAATTGACAACTTTCATAATTATTTTGTAAATATAGAAAAAAACAGGAGTTATTATGCAGATACCGCTTGAAATTTCCTACCGTGACATTAAGAAAGCTGACGACATCGATAACTTAATCCGTGAAAAAGTAAATAAACTGGAAAGAATGTGTGATTATATGACAAGCTGCCGTGTTGCGGTTGAAAAACCTCAGCGCGCTATAAATGACGGGAGCCCTTACCGGATACGTATCGATATGCGCGTTCCTCCGGGGCATGAACTGGTTGTGGAAAGAAAACCGGGCGAGGGTGTTATGTCAGACGGACTTGAGAAAGTGATCCGCGACGCCTTCGATGCCGCAAAGAAACAGCTGGAAAAATTAACCTCGCGTCAAAGGGAAAATGTGAAACAGCATCCCCAGCAGGAGGTTGCGGCTATAGTAGACCGTATCTTCCCAGAAGAAGGCTATGGTTTTCTCAGAACGATAAATGGTAGAGAAATTTATTTCCATAAAAACAGCGTGGTGAATAAGGATTTTGAAAAGATGGAAACAGGAATGGGAGTAAATTTCTTCGAGGAACAGGGGGATGAAGGTCCCCAGGCTTCTACCGTACACGTTATACAGAATGCTTAATATCTATAAAATGTTGACGAGGCTGTCTCAAAAGTCAGCCTCGCTTTAACTTCACTCTTTTCCATTCCCCCTCTATAATTTACCTTTCAATTGTATCGGGAACCTGACAGATGTTTACCTGGTTTTTTTATCTTATGAATATTTGAGTGATAACTACATAAGTATTTTTTAGGGAACTATCTTGAACCTCATTGATAAACCAGACGGCAGGAAAATCCTATTCGCGTTCCTCTACCTTAGCGAGGGCGCCCCTATAGGTTTTATCTGGTGGGCTCTCCCTACTCTCCTTCGTCTGCAGAAGATCCCGGTCGACCAAATCACTTCCCTTACCGCTATACTCGTCTTTCCCTGGGCACTTAAATTTATCTGGGCTCCCCTTGTTGATACACTTCATTCTTCACGCTGGGGATTCAAAGGCTGGATAATCTCTATGCAGATCATTATGGGACTAACTTTTCTTCCCCTGATGTTCCTCGATCTCACAAAGAATTTCGATCTCATAAGGATATTTCTCATCCTCCATGCTTTCGCTGCCGCTACACAGGATGTATCGATTGATGCCTTCGCGATAAACACTATCTCAGAGGATGAAAGAGGAATAATCAATGGTTATATGAATGCCGGTATGCTCACCGGAAGAAGTCTTTTTGGGGGCGGTACGCTGCTCGCGGTAAGCTGGATAGGCTGGCAGGGCATCTTCCCCCTCCTGGTTATTTTTATATGGGCATCGATGTTCCTGCTCTTCTTCGTGAAAGAATCAGGTGAGAAGAAATCGGAGAATAAGGAAAACTTCAGCGACTTCCTTAACCACTTCTTAATTGCCTTCCGTAAACCGTCAACCTGGTTTGGAATTATGTTCGCTCTTATCGGAGCATCGGGATTCGAGGCACTCGGTGCGCTGGCAGGACCCTTCCTGGTCGACAGAAACATCTCGCAGGATGTTATTGGAATTTTCTTCAGCCTTCCCTCTGTGCTGGCGATGCTTGTCGGCGGGATGATCGGAGGAAAGGCTTCTGATAAAATTGGAAGGAAGAAAGCAGTCAGCCTTTCCCTTACCGGATTTTCATCCCTTATTATTCTGCTCGCCGCGGGGGATTATTTCTATAACGGACTTCCCGAGCTATTACTTATATCTACGCTTACACTGATCTATTTGTTCATAGGCATCTTCACTGCCTCATCGTACGCGTTGTTTATGGATCTCACCAATCCTAAACTGGGAGCAACCCAGTTCTCCACTTTTATGGCCGCAACTAATGGATGTGAAGCATGGTCGGCATGGGCTGGTGGAAATATTACCGCGGGTGTGGGGTATCCCGCCGCGTTTGTTGTGATGAGTCTGGTTTCCTTCGGTTCCCTGTTCTTCGTGAAGAAGATCAGACAGATTACGCCTTCCAGATGAAGTTGGGACGGACGAACGCTACCTCAAATCCTGTTTTCTGTATGTTCTTCATCGACTGTGATCTTTCCTCTTTATTATCTTCAGCGGTCTCAACAGTAAGCACCTTGCAGCCAAGTTCAGCCGCGTCCTGTATCCTTCGTGCTATCAGTGCGGTCTGCGCGCCCTTTCCTCTCCACCCGGGAAGTGTACTCGCAAATGACAGCCACCCGCAGTCGTCTTTCACGTACATCGAAGCCGCAGCTGCCGGTTCATCCTTGTCGAATGCCAGATAAGTCTTCCAGCATTTCCGCCCCACAAGATTTGAGAACCATTGACTCATTTCTCCCGGCCACTCGAAGCTCCCTGTAATTATATCGCCGAATTTATTCGTCTCAAAACTGCCGCTTACCTCTCTTATCTCCAGTTCAGTTTCCACAGTTGGAGGATTCTCCACACCCCGGTAATGCTTTACCCAGTTATTGTAATGAACGATATTCCTCTTTTCAAACCATTCCCTCAGCTGAGGCGGCGCGGCCTCCGGGTGAATCTGAATAAAGAACCTGCTTATTGCCGCGTCCTTGTATTTTTTTATCAGATCGTCTATCATCTGTTCGGTCGCCGTCTGAAACAGTCCCAGTCCGATTACCCGGTTGAACCCGAGAATGTCGATATGCTTTACCTGCGCGGCGCACGAAGAACCGATAGAGAAAACCTTAATACCGAACCTGTCGGAGAGCTTTTGTCCCGCTGCGTTGTACATATCCTGCCATGCGTTTATCTCGCACGATGCGATAGATCTGAATAAGTTTGTTGTAAGCATAAATTCCGCTTTCAGTTTTTAATATTTAATTTTCCGGGTTCATTCGTCCCGGTGAACTGTATCGGGGGAAAAAGCCGGCAGGCATACCGCAATGTACTCGGCGCCTCCGGGATCGGGAGTACTGTACTGGATCCACTCTCCCTTATGCGTTACTATAGCTTCTACCGCCTTCACGTTATATAACGCGTCCTTCGTCGTAACCCGAAGCAGACCCTTCAGTACAATAGTGTACTCATCGAATTCAGGCGTTTGCCCCGGCTCAACCCAGCCTTCAGGACTCTTCATCTTTGCTATGCTTAACTCTGTCGACTTCGAGTTCACTCTTCCTATAAATTCATCAATTATTTTCGGCTTATTTCCCTCAGATTTTATAACAGACGGGGATTTTATGTAGTCAGGCAAATCACGCTCCTTTATTTAGTTGCAAATTAAAAGATTACAAATTCTCCCTCTGTATCATGCCCCGCTCATCCAATCTTCCAATCATCCAATCTTCCAATCTTCCAATCTTCCGGTTCTGCAATTTTGTAATTATTTCCCCCTAAATCTAACAAAATTTTTTAAGCGATATGAATCACCAATGATGTTTAGTGATTAAGATAGATTTATAAAAAGCGCAGGTGAAAAAATGTCAAAAAGATTAAAAGATAAAATCGCGATAGTTACAGGCGGTGCAACAGGTATTGGCGAGGCGATATGTAAGAAGTTTGCTTCCGAAGGCGCAAAGGTGATAGTGTGCGGACTGCCTTCCGATCCCGTCGAGAGCGTGGTGAATGAAATAAGAAACGATAAAGGTGAAGCCGAAGCATTCGAGGGCGATGTTTCGGAGGCGGGAACGGCGGAAGCTTGCGTGAAGAAAGCGGTCGATATATTCGGCAGGCTGGATATCCTCATCAATAATGCCGGCACTTTCCAGACGGTCGCGTCTACAGAAAACTTCCCCGTGGATGATTTCGATTATATGATGAAGATGAATACTCGTACTGCATTCCTTATGACTAAATTCGCGCTTCCTTATCTTCAGAAAACTAAAGGGAATATAGTCAGCACCGGCTCTGAGGCAGGTACTATAGGGCAGCCCGACTGTTCCCCGTACGGAGGCTCTAAAGGTTTTATGATCGCGTTTACTAGAGGTGTGGCGCTCGAGCAGATAAAGCATGGTGTCCGGGCTAATGTTGTTTGCCCCGGACCTACCGATACCCAGTGGCACGATACCGATGTTAGTCCTATGACCGTCGAAATGGAACGCGATATCCTGAAGGGAACTCCGATGGGCAGACACGGCAGTCCTGAGGAAATCGCTAACGTATTCGCGTTCCTTGCTTCTGATGAAGCTAGCTTCGTAACCGGATCACTCTATTTCGCAGACGGCGGCATTTCTATCGGAAGAGGACCTGCAGGCGACTACATTAGAGAGGAGTACAGGATCGTGCCGACCCGCAAACTTAAACTCAAGCATTCTAAAGAAGGCCTGAAAGGGAAAGAAACACACCGCATAACTTAACAGGAACACTATGGCAAAAAAGAACTTTCTTAACGAATACCACAAGAAACGGAATTTCAAAATCACTGCTGAACCTTTCGGCGGCAGTAAAAAGAAAGGGAAGAAGAATATCTTTGTAATCCAGAAGCACGATGCCACAAACCTTCATTATGATTTCAGAATTGAAGTAGACGGCGTCCTTAAATCCTGGGCGGTTCCTAAAGGTCCCTCCACTAACCCCAAAGAGCGAAAGCTCGCAATGCCTACTGAAGATCATCCGCTCGAGTACGCGGATTTCGAAGGCCTCATCCCCCGGGATCAGTACGGAGGCGGTACGGTGATGGTGTGGGATGCCGGCACGTATAAAAATATTAACGAGGATAAAAATGGTAATGAGGTCCCGCTCGATAAGTCTCTTAAAAAAGGCGAGGTCAAAATATTCCTCGACGGAAAGAAGATTAAGGGCGGTTACGCTCTGGTTAAGACAGGCAAGGGAAAGGATGCAAAGTGGATGCTTATAAAGATGAAGGATGATTATGCAGATGCCCGCAGGAATCCGGTGAGCACACAGAAGAAGTCTGTGCTTACTGGCAGAACGATGCATCAGATAGAGAAGGAAGAGGGGAAGAAGAAAGGTAAAAAGTGAAAAGGACTATATGAACAAAATACTTGAAGGACTTTCGGAGGAGGCGAAGGATAAGCTAAAGAAGAAAAAGATGCTTGGGTGGACCGCCCCAATGCTCGCAAAGCTTACGCACGATTATTTCTCCGATAAGAACTGGATCTATGAACGAAAGCTCGATGGTGAACGGATCCTCGTCTTCTGCAGGAACAAAAAGATAAAGCTGATGACAAGGAATAAAAAACAGGCCGGCAAAACTTATCCCGAAATCGTTAAGGCGTTCGGCAGTCATTCTAAAAAAGATTTTATTGCCGATGGCGAGATAGTAGCTTTCGACGGAAGTACAACCAGCTTCACTAAGCTGCAGAACCGTATGCACCTTAAAAACGAAAAGGAAATAAAGAACAGCAAAACTAAAGTATATCTCTACCTGTTCGACCTGATGTACTTCGACGGCTATGACCTGTCGGCACTCCCTCTTATGAGTCGTAAGAAAATCCTCAGGGAGAACTTCAGCTTTAAAGATCCTCTCCGCCATACCGCTTATAGAAAACAAAACGGGGAGAAGTTCCTGAAGGAAGCGTGCAGGAAAGGGTGGGAGGGACTAATAGCCAAAGACGGCTCCGCACCCTATAAACATTCCCGCTCGTCCGACTGGCTCAAATTCAAGTGCTCAAAACAGCAGGAGTTCGTTATCGGCGGCTATACCGATCCGCAGGGTGAAAGGATCGGCTTCGGCGCGCTGCTGATCGGCTTTTATAAGAAGGATAAGTTCCTTTATGCAGGTAAGGTCGGTACCGGCTACGATGACGAAACGCTTAAAAGAATTTCCAAAAGGCTCCATAGCCTCGAAAGGAAAACCTCCCCCTATAGTGAAAAAGTAAAAGAGAAGAACGTTCACTGGGTATCACCGGAGCTGGTGGGGCAGGTAGGCTTTACCGAATGGACGTCGGGCCATAAACTTCGTCACCCGAGGTTTATGGGATTAAGAAGAGATAAGGATCCAAAAGACGTTGTAAGAGAGGAGGCGTAATATGAGCGAAGAATTGAAGATTGGCGGTCATACGGTAGAACTTTCACATACAGATAAAGTATTTTTCCCCGATGAGAAATATACCAAGGGCGATCTAGTCAATTACTTTAAGGACGTAGCCGGTGTCATGGTCCCTTACCTTGAAGATAGACCGCTGGTGATGCTCCGCTACCCTGATGGAATAAAGGGACAAAGTTTTTTTCATAAGGACGCCCCCGATTACTTTCCGGGCTGGATCAAAACAAAATCGGTCAGGAAGGAGGGCGGGGGAACAGTGCATCACGTAATCTGCAATGACGCTGCTACCCTCGTTTACATTGCCAACCAGGGATGCATAACTCCTCACATCTGGCTGAGCAAAAAAGATAAGCTTGATAAACCCGACACCCTCATCTTCGATCTCGATCCTCCGGGAGATGATTTCGGCGAGGTCATCTTTGCCGCTAAAGAACTCCGTAAGCTGTTAACAGATGAGCTGGGCATTAACACTTTTATTAAGACAACAGGCTCGAAAGGAGTACATGTAGAGATTCCGCTTCAGCGTAAAGAAAACTTTGATAAAGTAAGAGAATTCGGACAGAACATTGCGAAGATACTCGCCGGCAGGCATCCTGACAGGCTTACAACAGAAGTAAGAAAGAACAAGCGGAAGGGGAGGGTATTCCTCGACGTTGCGCGCAATGCTTATGCGCAGACAGCAGTTGCTCCCTATGCTGTAAGAGCTAAGCCTGGCGCTCCCGTAGCGGCGCCCATTGAATGGGACGAACTTAACGGTCGTATGTCCCCGCAGAAGTATAACATAAAGAACATCTTCAGGCGCCTCTCTCAGAAGAAAGACCCCTGGGAAGACTTCAGGAAGCATGCAGTAACGATAACAAAAGAAGCAAAAAAAGCAGAACAAATACTCAAACAAGAACAAGAATAGAAGGAGAATAAAATGAATGATTTATTAAAGAAACTGTCAGAAAAATTCGGACTTACGGAAGAGCAGTCGTACGAAGCCTTTAAGATCGTACTTTCTTTTCTAAAAGATAAACTGCCCGAACCCGCAGGCTCGCAGGTAAATAATCTGCTTACAACAATGGACGGCAAAGAAAATCCCGGCAGTGCGCTGAAAGACCTGGGTTCAAAATTCACTACCAAATGATTCTGAGCTTTGACTATTGTCTCCTGATCATTTCTGAGGAATTCCCGACCGAACGATACCCGTTTCTCCGTGTCATCTCGCCGGCAGGGAGAGATCTGATAAACATTAATTTTTTTTAATGTAATCTTAAGAGAATATTAATAGAGGTTCGCGATATTTGTAACAGTCATAACGATAGTCCTCACACATAAATTTATACCTGGTAGAGGCGCACCCGTAAGAGAAATACTGAGGGTTTGCGTCTCTCCTGGTTTTAAACCCTTCCCCTCCTCCTGTCATCGCGAACAGCTTGCCCCGCTCTGAGCGGGAGTCCTCACGTGAAGCAATCCCTCACCCTCCCGTCATTGCTACCCCAATTAACCAATCCCTCCATCTTTTCCCCCACAGCCCTGTTTTCTCCTCTCTCCTTGTCTTATGTACAGGTACTCAAAAAAAAGCCCGCAGACTTAAAGAATCCGGCCTAAACCTACGCCATACTGCATAGTTTTTCGTTCTTCGGTTCTATGCACATTGCTCTTTGAATTTTATTGGTATCTGCTAATGGGGGAAACTCATCTCTCCTACTTCTAACTTTTCCCTTTTAACTTTTTCCTTGCTCCGGCTCCTCTTACATCACATTCCATTTCATTTCCCCTCATAAATCCTTAATTTAAAGCTCTCATTTCATAAAAAAACAAGGAATAAAAATGCCTATCGGAGCAAACAAGGTTGTTACCCTGAATTATAAACTCACTGACGACCAGGGAAATGTAATACAAACCACAAAAGACGAACCATTTATTTATTTAAGCGGAAACAGCCAGATACTGCCGAAGCTGGAAGAAGCAGTTGATACAATGTTGATCGGAGGCAAAAAGAACGTTGAATTAAACTCCTCTGATGCGTATGGTGACTACGATGAAAAAGCTGTTCAGCAGGTAAAAAAGGAAGAATTCCCTGAAGGATCAAATTTAGAAGAGGGAATGCAATATATGGCGCACACTCCCGAGGGACAGCCCATACCCTTTGTTGTTAAAGAAGTTAAAGATGAAGATGTAACAATTGACTTTAACCATCCGCTGGCAGGCAAGAACCTGAAGTTCGATGTTGAACTGGTTGATGTACGCGACGCTACTCCCGAAGAACTGGAGCACGGTCACGCTCACGGCGCCCACGGCCACCATCATTAAAATTATGAATATCATCTCTCCCGCGATCCATAGCGGGAGAGATATCTTTCCCCCTCTCCCCAAAAGCTGTACCCCTCTCCCCAAAAACTCTGTCTGGTGTGGACTGTACATAAAATACTACACAAACTGTATACATTACTCCCCGGCTGTATCCGCAAATACCTCCTTATTCCTTATATTCGCCTTACGCGCCTGCGGCATAAAATTGGGAAGGTGCTGGCAAAACAGGAGGAGTTATGGAGAAGAGGTTACTGTTATTTCTGTTAATTTTATCTTGCCCCCTCATTGCACAGACGAAACAGTGGAGAAGCTGCCTGCCTAATAAGTTTATGTACGACTGCCTTACCGCCGGCAATTATCTTTATACAATCAATTATAACGGACTGATTAAATACGATCTCATAACCGACGGCTATACAAACTATACAAAATCCAATTCCTCCCTCAAGTTCAATTCACCCTCTAAGCTCGCAAAGGATAATAACAACAACATCTGGTTCTATACCCAGAACTCCCTGGTTAAATTTGATGGAACCGGCTTCACCCCATATCCATTCACCAAAGAGCACCTTCGCGGAAACGGCATAGCGGTCGACAGCCTGAATAATGTGTGGATCGCAAGCGGATGGGGACTGGTAAAATTCAGCGGCGGTACGTTCGAGATCCTCAAACCCGATACCCTGGAAAATTACTTCAGCGGAGTCGACGAAAT
The DNA here is from genome assembly GCA_963771705.1 of uncultured Bacteroidota bacterium. Lineage (GTDB taxonomy): Bacteria > Bacteroidota > Ignavibacteria > Ignavibacteriales > Ignavibacteriaceae > DATFVA01. The sequence goes on along the minus strand of CAVYUP010000006.1, from coordinate 156,845 downwards.
TGCCGCAGCACCCTCCGGTGATATCTGGATAGCATCAAACAACTATATAGCCCGCTATGATGGTGAAAAATGGACCGCCTTCCGCAACGAAATACCGGGATTCTATACCTACTGTCTCTACGTCGATAAGAATAATAACTTATGGGCGGGTGGCCATCAGGCATATTATGTATACAACGGAAGCAGTTGGGTGTATCACAGCACCTCCAGCCTGGTTCAGGAGGATGTTGAGGTGATTACCGAAGACAGCAGGGGAAGAATGTGGTTCGGTACGGAACAGGGGATATCTGTGCTTGATGGAACCAGATGGACTCACTACAAATGCTGCAATTCACCGCTTCCCAACCTCTCAATCAAAGCGATCTGTCCCGATAGCGGGGGGGCGGTATATATTGCCACCGGGAACGGTACGGTTAAATATCTCGACGGCACCTGGCAGAATTATTCCTTCTCAGAATACAATTTTTCTTATGATCAGATTCACGATGCCGTTGTCGATAGGTTTGGCAGACTGTGGGTCGCAAGCGGATTAAATTACGGTCAGCAGACCGGCCTCCTTATCTACCCCGATTCCCTCCAGTACTTTGAACTTGAAACGCTGCATACCGTTAACCTCAAACACTGGTACTGGTGGATACAAAGCATCTTCATTGACCGGTCGAATAATAAGTGGATTACTACTACATACGGCCTCGATAAAGTAAATGATGACGGAGAGCAGCTCTTTAATGTTGATAACTCGGGTATCCCTGATAACTATACCTTTGCCGCTGCGCAGGATGCCGCAGGAAACATCTGGATCGGTACCATCTACGGGGGTCTCGCTAAATACGACGGAACGAACTGGACGGTGTACGATACTACAAATTCGGCACTTCCGTCTAACGCCGTCACTCAGATAATCATAGATAAAAATCAAAATATCTGGGCGGCAACCGAAAACGGCCTCGCGGAATTTACCGGCAGCAGCTGGAAGGTCATTAATAAAGATAATTCAGATATAAAGGATAACGTTATTTTCCATTTTGCACTCGATAATAACGGCGGAATATGGCTCGGCAACCAGTACGGCCTCCATCACTTCGACGGCTTCAGATGGGAAAATTTTGATGATAGTAATTCCCCGCTGGCTACAAATTTTATCAACGATATCAAGGTTGATAAAGATAATAACGTATGGGTTGCTGTTAATAGAGGAGGATTGTTAAAGAAGAGCGCCGACGGCTGGACCGTCTTCAACGAAGACAACTCGCCTCTGCTTCATAATGATATTAATAGCTTGTTCATCGACCAGAACAGCAACATTATAATCGGCACAAACTCAGGACTGAACATATTTAACGAAGGCGGCGTAAACTTATTCTATGAGCCCGATCCCGAAAAGCTTTCCGATTACTTTTCCTTATCGCAGAACTATCCAAATCCCTTTAACATTTCCACAAGAATGATGTATGAAGTCGGTGCCGAGGCCTGGGTCCGGATAAAAGTATACAATATTCTCGGGAAAGAAGTAGGAACACTCGTAAACGAAAGAAAGGTACCCGGCTACTATTCAGTAGATTTTAACGGTGAGGGGCTGGCCAGCGGGGTGTACATATGCAGGATGCAGGTCGGGAGCTTCGTCCAGTCCCGCAAAGCAATCCTGCTCAAGTAACGCGCGAGGGATATGAGGCGGATCCCCCGCACCGGAGTCGCTGAAACTCCCGTCCGGGATCCGCCTCGCCTTATATCTTCTTAACCGCCTTATCACTCTTTAGCTTTAATCATTTCATAAAATTCATAAAGATATTCTTTCGGTATAACAGTTTTTACTCCCATAATTTTTGCGGCTGCTCTTAAATGCTCATCCTCAAAATTGGTTAAGAACGCAATCTTTGCTTCCGGAAACTCATTAAGCAGCTCTTTCGCTGTCCTTGAACCGTTCATATTCTTCATCTGAAGATCGATCACAACTAAATCCGGTAAGAAATTTTTATACTCTGAATTAAGCTGTGCCGACTCCTTAAGCTCAATAAATTCATCACCGTGGTTGCATATCAAATCTTTCAGATAGTCTCTGAAGTCTTTATTTTCTTCAATTACAAGGAATCTCATTATCTCTTTTCCCTTTAGGATAATTCGGAATATCAAAAGCTAAGATATGCTGTCAGGCGCCGGATAGAATGAGTGCAAACGCACTATTATCAGTGCGTTGACGCACTATTTTTTATAAGTTAATTGAGATGAGATTTTAACGAGAGGTAATATTTAAGTTAATTTATCTTTATTCTGCAAAGCAAACTTCAGCAGCTCTTTGCTTTTCAGCTGAAGTTTATGTGAAATCATTACTTTGTGGTTCTCAACTGTTCTTTTAGAAATAAAAAGTTCTTCTGCTATTTCGTTATTCGATTTTAACTCAGCTGCCAGTAAAAGAATCTTCTTTTCAGAATCTGTTAGTGAATTAATTAAACTGCCTGTTTTGTCATTCATAGAATGGCTGTTCAGTTTCTCAATAAGAATTCCTGAAAGACTGTTGCTTATATAAGTCTGGCCTGAAGCCACTTTATATACAGCGTCAGCAATATCAAGAACCGCGTCATCCTTTAAAACATAGCCCCTTACACCTTCATCGAGTGCCTTCAGAAATATTTTTTTCTCATTATGCATGGTAAGTAGTATCACCTGCGTTCCGCTCTTCTTTTCACGTAATTTGCTCACAACTTCAAGACCATTAATCTCAGGCATTTGAAAATCGAGTATGGCTATATCAGGTTCCAGTTTCATTATCATCTTCAGAGCCTCGCCTCCGTTTCCGGTTTCTCCCACAAGTTCAAAATCTTCACAGCTTTCCAATTCCTGCTTTACTCCCTTACGGAATAGAGGGTGATCATCTGCTACTAATATTCTGATTTTATCCATTGTTTGATTTTAAGATGACAAATTTCCCGCCTTCTGAAAAAAGTGCGTAAACGCACGGGAATTAGTGCGTCTACCCTCATTCATGTGCTTTCTCGTATTCATAGGTTTGAGAGAAGATTTTACTTACTCACAAATTTATCAAATTAAATGAGGAGAACACAATGAAAAAACTATTTTTACTCGCATCTTTACTCTCAATCTTTTTCTTTCTTGCCGGCTGCCAATCGGAATCACCGGTAGCACCGGTACAAACGGATACCCTTGCTAAGCCCGGGGTTGATCTGCAGCTCCAGCTATCTGTGAGCGGCGGTGCATATTTATATTCAGCTGACTGGACTGGTATAGGCGGTGCTAAGTCATATGAGTTTTCTTATACCGATCCCGATGGAAATAAAACTGTAACCGGCACTTATCCTGCTGAAGGCGGGGTTAAAAATTACTCAGCTCTAAATAAGGCTTTGGGTAATGGTATCGAAGGAACTTATACCTTTACAGTGAGTGCTTTAGATGGTAAAGGCAATGTAAAGAGCAGCATCGATACTCTGGTGAACTTCCCATGGCTGGCTGTAACCGGTATAAACTGTGACTTTCAACCTGGACCTGGCAGCATTAATGTAATCGTCAGCTGGGATGCCTATCCGGGATCATATATATATAGCGTATATCTGATGGATATGTATAATGGAACCATTGATATGAAACAATCAAACTCTACAAGTTATGGCTTCAATATAGGCAGTCAGTATTTGGGTACCCAAATTAAAGTTAGAGTTGATGCTTTGGATATCAGCGGTGTTATTGGTATGGGCGTAGCTACTTATCAGGTTCCTGCACAATAATAAATATTAAAGAGGTAAGCCGAACACCTGTCCGGCTTACCTCACTCAATATCTCTCAACATACATTCTTAATACCCTTCTTCGCAAAACCCCGGAGGCTGACTTCCATAAAATAAAATATTTCCTCAATACTGAAAGAATCTTTTAAAAATTGTTAAATTTACAGCAGTATTATACTTATGTAAGTTTTTTCCCGGGTAACTATGCTGGCCGGACCGAAATTACATCTTGCATTTTTCTTTGCAATTCTTTTCCTGTTTATCCAGGTTCCGGCAGCATTATCAAATACAACCCCGCAGCAGAATATAATCCCCTTAAATAACTGGCAGTATGTAACCGAATCACAGGGCGGCAGCCTAAACCCTGGTGACCTTAACGCACCCCAAAGCGGCACAACAGTAAAGTGGCAGCGTCTTTCTTCAACCACTGATATTCTGAAATTTCACGCGGGAGAAATTATTTGGCTTAAGACGAAACTGCCGGATTGGGAAGGTGATCATCCTGCAATTTATCTTGGTAATGCCGCCTATAATATGCAGGTTTTTCTTAATGATAAAATGATCTACCAGGTTGATGATTTTGATTCCCGGAAAGATAAGTATATACGATGGCATCAGGTATTAATAGACCTTCCTGATTATAAAAAAGGGGATGATTTAATAGTGAAGATCCGGCCGGGAGACAAAACAGCCGTCAATTTTGAAAATATAATTCTCGGATCCTCAGAGGAAATAATAAGGAGTCTTTTCAGAAGCAGCTTTATTACCCTCCTGTTGATTGCCCTTATGTTTATAACGGCCGCGGCTGCGGTAATAGTTTACTTTACCCTGATGCGGGCAAACTTACTTATCTATTTAACCATATTCTTATTAGCTGCGGTTGTATTAATATCGGTAAACAATTCATTCCTCCAGATGATTATAAATATGCCGGCCTTATTTTATAACCTCAACTATATCTTCCTTAATGCTGGCTCGGTCGTCCTCTTTTTAATGATAGAACTAATAGTATTAAAAAAATATAAGCTGATAATAAATATCATCTGGAAGTTTAAGCTTGCCTTTATGTTCTTTACTATAGCCTTACTCAATATGTCCGATCTTATATTTAATGATCTGCTTAAATACTTCCTGATCACCAGCATAATAAGTATCCTCATTGCTACCGTCACTATACTCTTGAGTACATCCAAAGGCAGATATGAAAGCAGAATTTTATACATGGGGGTTTCCGCAATCTATCTTTCTTCAATCATCGAAATTATACTTATAAACACCAGGGGGATAACCAACACTTTCGGCTATTCTATAACCGCTATGCCTTACGGTTTTCTCCTGTTTGTGGGGTCGATCCTCTGGTATGCTGCTCATAACTACCTGCAGACTATCAGAGAAAAGGAGGAGAGCAAGCATATTGAATTTGAAGCGGTAAAGCGGGAGAATGAAACGAGATTTCTCTTTACGAAAAAATTGATTGATTCACAGGAAAACGAAAGAAACAGAATTGCACTGGAACTGCACGACAGCGTGGGACAGAAATTACTGCTGGTAAAGAATATGATCTTGTCCAGGGTTAAAAAATCATCCGAAGATATGGAGAAAAATTTCCTTTACAGGGTCAGTGACTTAACACAGGAAACTGTTAACGAAATCAGAAATATAATTTACAATCTCCGCCCTCAGCACCTCGATCAGCTTGGGTTGTCGACTGCCATTGAAACGCTGGTCGAAAGCTTGTCTTCTTCATCCGGGATAAATTTTGTTCTTAATATGGACAAAATAGATGATCATATTAAAAAGCCGGATGAAATTAACTTTTTCAGGATCTTACAGGAATTTTTGAATAATGTGGTAAAACACTCAAACGCGAAGGATGCTTTTATTGATATATTAAAAGAGGATGGCAGTATTATTATGCGGGTAAAAGATAACGGGAAAAGCAGCAAAGGCAATGGTAGGGTGTTGAAAGGGATGGGACTTGTCGGCGTTCGTGAACGTTCACAGATGATCGGTGCCGAACTTAACCTGGATATCAATGGAGAAGATGGAACAACTGTAATCCTTAAATACCCGGTAAAACAGAAGTCCCTTCAGCGGGACTCCTGAAATTACCCGGCCTTACACTATCACCTCCCTCACTACTTCCCTTGCCAGTCATCCTTGTTTTCCTTCCCCGTATTTCGTATATTAGCTATAACATTTACCCTCTTACTACAGCAGCAAGGGTTATTAAAAATTCGGGTACGTAATCGCGGGAGGTTAATTATGAAAAACAGTTTACCGTTCCTGTCCGTTCTTCTTCTCTCACTCCTTCTCACGAACACATACACTCTTGCACAAGGTCCTTCGCAGAGCATAATCGATGTCGGAAAAATAACATCCTGGGTTGGTGATAATGGGCATCACAACTGGCCGGTTAACACCTATTACAACGGCAGCTACCCTAATGGTATCCCCGTGGGTGTTGTCTACTCTGAAGGCATTAACTGGGGAGGACTGGTGCACGACCTCGACTCACAGCTGGTGAGGGTTAACGGCAATAGTTATCAATCGGGTACACACCCTTATGGCCGTCTGTTCAGAGTAAGGACAGATTACGCCTCCGCTGATCTCACCCTCGACGCCGCTAACTTTTTTTTGAAAGATACAGCGGATGTAACACCCCAGGATATTCAAACGTTAAGGGATCAGTATCAAGCCGACTGGACCTTTTGGCTGGCAGACATTGGCGCCCCTTACTATGATGTAAATAGTGACGGCACGTACGACGCCTCTGTCGATATCCCCGGCGTTCCCGGTGCGCTCCAGACCATCTTTATCAACTACGATGATGAAGCGGCGCCAATCTACGGATCAGACCGCATCGGAATTTACGTTCAGGAAACCTACTGGGCTTACGCTCAGCCTGACAGCATAAGCAGCGTGATCTTTAAGAAAGTTGACGTATTTTACGATGGCACCTGGGGCAGCGGTCCCGACGCATATATCGATAGTATGTATATCTGCCAGTGGACCGATACCGACATCGGAAACTACGTTGACGATTTCGGAGGCTGCGATACCTTGCTGAACCTTGGCTACGCCTATAACTCCGATAACGATGACTCGCAATACTCGCTGTACGGACTAACACCCCCCGCCGCAGGCAATGCTTTTCTCCAGGGTGTTTCAACACGCACAGGTAACAGCTCAGATAGCGCCATCTTTAACTTCCGATGGGTAAAAGGCCGCAAATATGTGCACCCGCAGCCGATGAACATTGCCGCTATACATAGAACCGGTGGATCCTGGTCAGATCCCGCATATGATTATACAGGCGCGCTTGAATTTTATAACCTTATGGGAGGCTATCGTCCCTACCCGCCGTATCCTGTCCAGCAGACCGGCTTCGATTTCCACGGATTCGGAACCCATATGCTCTCCGGTGATCCCGTTGCCGGAACCGGCGATATCGATGGTGTAAATGATGGTCCTGGCGACAGAAGATACTGGCTGATGAACGGTCCCTTCCGGATGAACCTGCACGATACCGTGGAAGTCGTTATTGCCCTCGTAGCTGGAATGGGCGAAGATAACCTCGCAAGCGTTACCGCCCTTAAACAGAACACGCGGAGCGCCGTCAACTTCTATAATAGCTATGTTGAATCCATTACCAACGGAACCTTCGTCTCCGTAGAAGAGCCTCACCCGCCGCTTACGCCCGGTAAATATAAGCTCTTCCAGAACTACCCCAACCCGTTCAATCCCGTTACAACCATCAGGTATGAGCTCCCCGAACCCGCGCACGTTAAACTCACCGTCTATGACGCGCTCGGCAGGGAAGCAGCCTCACTCGTAAATAATCAGGAAACAGCGGGACAGCATAGCGTGCAGTTCGATGCCGGCAGTCTTGCCAGCGGCGTTTATCTGTATAGAATAACATTCCGGAACGGATCAGGAGCAGCCCGGACCCTAACAAAGAAACTTATCCTCCTGAAGTAATAACGTATTTAATTGGTGCATCGCTCCCCGGTGCACCATTGTCTTTGCGGCTTCTCTTTTCCCGATGTATCACGGCGGTACACACCCCATGTCGGCTGAAGTAAAACTATTGAGTTGTCAATGAAACATAAAATTCTCGTCACTGCCTTCCTTCTTACCACCCTCAACGAGTCCCCCGCTGCCTTCTCTCAAGGTACCGCCGGCAGCCTCATCGATGCCAGCAGCATCACCTCCTGGGTACGCGAAGACGGGTTTCACGACTGGGTAATAACCAATCCTTACAACAAGAACTATATCTACAACGGAAGCTATCCGAACGGATTCCCGATAGGCGTAGTATTCACCGAAGGCATCAACTGGGGAGGAATAATTGAATGAGAAAATTGAAAAAATAACAAATAAATTTAATAATGAAATATTAGTACTCAATAATGAAATAGAACATTTGAACAAAGAATTGAAAACACATGAACAAAATCGTGAAGCGCTTAATCGAGAACTTGATAAAATGAAGAACAAATATGAGATAATAGAAAATCAAAACACAAATCTTCAGCGAAAGCTTGAAAACCTTCGCCTCGAAAAAGAGAAACCTTTCGTCGAAATTTTAAAATACATTGATTTCTTTGAATTAATTAACACTCTTAATGAACCCGATCAGATCAAAGAGTTTTTAAATAGTACATTGATTCATCCAGATGACGATAAACCTTTTTTCAATAAATCCTTTGAGGAATTTTGGAATAGCTGTACCGCAATCGAAAATAATAATATTGAAGTTGTGAAGCATCTGCTTGTCAGAGATATCAGGAAAGAGGAATTTGTTGAAGACTGGGACAGCGATTTGTTTACAGATATAAAATATTCACTAACTGCAAGAGCTTTCATGATTAATCTATTAAACGAAATTCTTAGAGAAAATATGGAAAATATTTAAGATTAATTGCCAGGCATAATCAGGATAATCCCCCTTAGCTCGAAGCCGGTGAGGTCGTTCCCGTCGAACCTTCTTCTGTCCCAATTCATAGTCCATCTTCTCCAGATTGTCGAAAAGGTCGGCAGTCTTGTATCCCGCTTCTACTTCCGTAATCTCGTTTGCTTTGTCTTTAAGCACGCTTATTTCCATCGCGGTTCTCCGGAGTATGCGGGGATAGTATTCACGGTATATGTCTGTCCTGTTGAAAAGATCGATGTTCAGCTGCTGGACTACTAAGCGATTGTATTAATACCCTTTAATCCATTGCATTTCATATTGATTCGTTTTTCCTTATTATTTAAATTTGGACAAGGAAAAATGGTGGATGTCTTATTTACCCTGCCTTTTTTAGTTAATATCACATTCAATTAGTTGGACGGCAAATGAAATTTATAAAACCTTCTGAGATTTCGGGGAAAATTATGTCTCTCATAGATGAGTCGGATAAATTTGTTTTAATGGTTTCTCCATATATAAGGATTGCAAAATGGTATAAATTATTAAACACATTAGAAAAGCTTGCAAAGAGAAATGTCCCTTTCACTTTTATTATTCGGGAAAACGATGCTGATTCGATTAAAGAATTAACTAGCCTTGGATTTCAATATAGTTCAATTAAAAATCTCCATTCAAAATTATATTTGAATGAAAAATATGCTATTGTTTCTTCAATGAATCTCTTATTGAGTTCTGAAATAAATTCACTTGAAATAGCATATATGACTGAGTCACAAGATGAATACGATGAGCTGGTGGAGTATTGTAAAAGACATCTGCATGTTGACTTTGATAGTATTTACCAGCGAAGCGAATCGAATTTTAGGGGGGACTGGAGAGATTACGTTTTTCAGATTCTATCTGAAAAGTTAAATGCCCGCGTCAGAATGCAGGGGGATCAGCGAAATCTTAATATAAATACAGGTGTTAATAATTATAATGCGTTCATCTGGGGCACCAAAGAAAAGTTCTTGCGCATATCAGGAATACTGGCCTATAAAGAATATGAAGTGTTAAAAGAGAATCCCGGCCAAATAAAAAGAATACCGGGGATGAATATTGACCTCGTGGAAGGAGGAAATGGCTATTATGATACTATAGCAGCTACATCTGCAATATCTCTAAATAGCACTAACATAAATGATATTGAAGAGAATGAGAAAGATTTTGTTGCAGAAACTATAATTAAATTTGTTTTTGCATTAGATGAATTTAAAGTTCTTTTTAGGGAAATTCAGCGTAGTATAAAGTAAATAAACTATATGCGTATGATACCTCTAAATTATTCCCTTAGGAGTTTACTTTTTGCGATTTTCAATTTCACAATCCACGGGTAGGGTTGCCGGGAATATGGCAACGGTTCTGTTTGTCCTTGCCATTGTGCTTCAACTTCTTCTTGCTGCGGGTGTTTTGCCGGTATCATTGGCCTGGGGCGGGAAGCACGAGGTGCTTACTCTTGGATTACGCGTTTCAAGTATCGTTGCGGCGGTGGTGCTGGGTCTTTTTGCTTACGTCATTCGTAGGCGGGCACGACTCCAGGACGGACCACCTCCGTCAAATACGATAAAGATACTTTCCTGGGTAATTACCGGGTATTTGTTTTTTAATACTATCGCGAACTTTGCTTCGGAGAGCCGGGGGGAGCAGCTTTTGTTTGGACCAATTTCACTTCTCCTTGCTATCTCATGTCTGCTGGTATCGGTTTCTAAGGCTGATACCTGACGCGTCCTGCCATTACTGGATCTATCTGAAGGAGCAGTGGTCTTATCTGTTTTTCACTATGACTGAGATATTGGATCTCCTGGATCAGGTCTTGAAAATATGGTAGCGTTTATGGTTCCGGAAGACGGCTGCCTGCACTTTATCGTTGTAGGTGATACCTGAGTATGGGCAGCTAAAAAAAAAGCTCTCCCGCGTAAAAAAAACGGGCTAAAGCTACGCTATTTGGTATGGAAAATAAACTGCTGAACTGAAGTATAGAATCATCCTCCTTTCCTGAGCTTGTAAAGCTGAAAATGAAAGCAGAATCGAAATGATGATTAAAAAAAACCCCTTTCAGCCCCTTTCTACAGAGAACATTTATGTTCTCTTTGTTTTCCCTGCCTCGTATCATCCGTGCCCTTGTTCCCTAAATCTTACAGGTTCAGCAGTGCCAGGTGGATGAGACTCCCTCGGTAGCTTAGCTCGAAACCGGTGAGGTTATTCCCGTCGAACCTTCTTTCTGTTCCGATCCCTGCACCGGGATGGACGGTGTAGTCCATCTTCTCCAGGTTGTCGAAAAGGTCGGCTGTCTTGTATCCCGCTTCTGCTTCCGTGATCTCGTTTACTTTATCTTTTAGCGCGCTTACTTCCATCGCAGTGCTGCGGAGTATGCGGGGATAGTATTCACGGTATATGTCTGTCCTGTTGAAAAGATCGATGTTCAGCAGCTCCCGGTCTGTGAAGATCGCCAGCCCGTTCGCTCCTTCGTCTACCGGGAAGTTCTTTGCGAAGGTATCAAAATCTGCTTTTTTTCTGTCAAATACGTCGGTCAGGTTCATTGTGGGCGACTTAATGGAGTATGCAGTCGAGTAGCTTTCTACGTCGTCCCATACTTCGCCCTGCTGGGCCCTGAAGCCTTCTTTTGCTTTTAGACTTACATCAACAGCCTTCGCTTTCCGCGCTCTTAGTTTCTGAGGCGTCAGGTAATCGGCCGCGCTGAATTTGTCCGATATCGCGTTCCATCGCCCCTGCTCTACACAGCTTACCGGCAGATTTATCTTCGAGTTCGGCGCTATGAATACACTCGTGTTCAGCACCCGGTTCTGCTTCGCCCCCGTTAGTATGTCCCCGTCCATAAAGAAGACGTGCCGGTCCGACAGGTTGAACAGGTGCAGGTTGTTTACGCTGCCGGCTATGCTTACTTCCTTTACCTGGATAAGATCGCTTTTTACGGCTTCCGCGCCCGACATATACTCTATCGTGTTGGCCGGGATGCTCCTGAACTGTACGACCGACAGCCTCTTGTGCTTGTGGAATGAGCTTATTTCTACCTGCATGTCTTTCTCCTTTTGTTATCTGATGCAAAGTTAACCGACCGGGGCCCCGGAAGCGTATCATCGAATGATATTTTCCGTCGCTGTTGCTTAATCTCCCGGCAAATCGTATTTTTCAGCAGGCTATAACATCGGGGCAGAGGTAATGTTCGAGTTTCAGTCCAAATTTAAACGCCAGATCGAGATCCTCGGGATCTGCCTTTCGGGTAATGTTTTCCCTAAACCTGTAAGAACGTTCGATCTTGCCGACTATTTCCACGTGGAGGAGCTTACTATCAAACGCGATCTGCAGGACCTCCGCTCCTTCGGCATCGATATCCATTCCCATAAAAAAGACGGCGTCTGCATCTCTTCGGATCTTCCCCGTAAAATGCTCGTAGATATTATTCTTCATTATGCGGGGTTTAATCATAACGACTATGCTCCCGATAAATCTACTTCTCTCCTTGTCGAAAAACGCGGCATCGGCGCCCTTAATACTCTCGTTACTCTTCAGCTCTGCATCGATTCCTGCGAAACGGCCCTGATCGATTATAATAAGATGGGTTCCAGCGTTGAACACGCGAAGGAGATTCACCCGCTCCTCATCTACCAGGGTGAGGGGAGCTGGCGGCTGCTTGCGGGCTCTGACGGGAAGATGAAGCAGTATATCGTCGATAAGATCGTCAGCGTTAAATCAACTGGTAGTAAATTCGAAAAGGGCGGCTATAGCTTTTCGGAGCTGTTCGATCATTCCTGGAAAAGCTGGCTCGGTACGGATAAGTTCAGGGTGAGGCTCTGGCTTTCTCCTTATTGGGCCGAGCGCGTGCGCCCTCGTATGCTCATGAATGATCAAAAGATCACCAGGAATGATGACGGTTCGATCGTATTTGAGTGTACTGTTAATTCGCTTAATGAGATAGCCGGCTGGATCGTCAGCCGCGGCGAAGGCGTCAGGGTGCTCGATCCCCCTGAGCTAAGGGACCAGGTGATCGGCCTCGCCCGCGACGTCCTCAGCAATTATTAGTATCATTCTCTGATACGCTTTTTGCGGGGAGAGATTTTATTTTTGGGTGAGTTTAATAAATATTTAATTGCCTGAGGTGTATAATGGGAGCACATCTTTTAAGTAAATCTTCTTTCCTGAAGGGTCTCCAGTGCGAGAAGGATCTCTACCTTTATAAGCATCACTACGACTGGGCCGATGAGATAACCGATTCTCAGCAGGCGATATTCCAAACAGGACACAATGTGGGTAAGCTCGCGCAGTCGCTTTTCCCCGGCGGCGTAGATGCGTCACTCCCCTTTGAGGACCATTCGAGATCGGATGAGCAAATAAAACTCACAAAGGAATTGATCGACAGCGGCCAAAAGGTGATTTATGAAGCTGCCTTTCTCTTTGATGAGGTGCTGGTTATTGCCGATATCCTGGTGAGGCGCGGAAATAAGTGGAAGATCTATGAGGTGAAAAGTACCACCCAGGTTAAGGACGTCCATATCCCCGATGCCGCGGTTCAGTATTATGTCATTTCAAACTGCAGACTGGATGTAGCCGACGTCTCTATCGTCTATATAAATAATAAGTATACCCGGCAGGGTGAGCTGGCAGTTGGTGAGCTGTTTATTGTTGAATCGGTGCGCTCTCAGGTGCTTGAGATGCAGTACGCCGTTCAGGAGGATATTAAAAGGTTTAAAAATCTGCTGGCGCGTAAGGAGATCCCCGCTACTGATATCGGTCCCTACTGCTCCGATCCTTACACCTGCTCCTTTATGGGCTACTGCTGGAAGCATATCCCGGAGAATTCGGTGTTTGATATAGGGGGACTCCAGTCGAAGAAAAAGTTCGCCATGTATAATGAGGGGATAGTCCGCCTGGATGATATTCCTCTCGATTATCCGCTGAATGCTTCGCAGTTCCTGCAGGTGGATAGTTACAGGAACAGAACGCCTCACATCGACAGGAAGGCTGTCAGGGAATTCCTGGATTCGCTTACTTATCCTCTTTATTTCCTTGATTTTGAAACGATGAATCCCGCCGTGCCTTTGTTTAATAACTCTCGTCCTTATCAGCAGATCCCGTTTCAGTATTCGATTCATTATAAGGAAACCCACATTTCCGAAACGATCCATTACGAGTTCCTTGCCGATGCTTCCGGCGATCCGAGAATCCCGTTCCTTGAGAGCCTGCTGAGGGATATCGGGAAGAGAGGGGATGTCCTGGTATATAATCAGACATTTGAGTGCTCGCGGTTAAAGGAACTTGCCAGGGATTTCCCGGCTTACAGCAGCAGGATAAATAATATCCTCTCGAGGATAACCGACCTGATGCTCCCGTTCAGGCAGAAGCAGTATTATACTCCCGCAATGAACGGAAGCTATTCTATAAAGTCGGTTCTCCCTGCGCTGGTACCTGAGATGTCTTACTCTGAGATTGAGATAGGGGAGGGAGGAACGGCTTCCCGCGCCTTCGAGGGATTGTATTTTGAGGAAGACCTGAACCGTGTAAGCGAAGTCCGCCGCCAGCTTCTTGCCTACTGCGGCACCGACACCCTCGCCATGGTCAGGATCTTCGAGGTACTAAGCGCGAATTGATAGGTTCGTAACCGCACCTGGACCAGGTCGGGACAAACAGACGTTGTAATGGTAATGGTAATGGTAATGGAGAAATTAAGTTATGAAAATGTTACTGGTTCTGTTTATTTTCTTTAGCGCGGCACTAACGTTCGCCCAGAAAGTCTATTCGGTTGAATATGCTAACCAGGCTGACGTAAAAGTATATGTTGTGGAATACGAGAACCAGGCCGATCTTAAAGTCTATAAGGTTGAATACGGAAACCAGGCTGAAGGTAACGAAGGGAAGTGGTTCTTCACCGACTATCCCAACCAGGCCGATAAGAAAATTTATTTCGTCGACAACACCAACCAAGCCGACCTGAAGATCTACTTCGTCAAATACAAAAACCAGTCCGGCTGGAACACCAAAAACAAAATCTACCTGATGTATTAGCTTACGCACTGTCAAAGGCTGATGGATATTTTTAATTATATTTTGTTTTAACTTTGTGTAAATTATTATATAATCTTCAGCAGGATAGGAAAGGTCAATGATAACTTACGTGAAAGGAAATATTTTTGAATCACCTGCCCACGTTTTAGTTAATACGATTAATGTTGTAGGGGTTATGGGCAAAGGTATAGCAAATACATTTAAGAAAATATATCCGGACATGTTTAAGAAATACCAGCAATTATGCGAAGAGGGTAAGATTGATATTGGTAAACTCTGGTTGTATAAAACCGATCACAAATGGATATTACATTTTCCTACAAAAAAACACTGGAAGTCCCCCAGTAAGGTTGAGTATCTTGAACTGGGTCTAAAATCCTTTGTTGATAATTACTCGAATTTGGGAATAACCAGTATTGCTTTTCCTCCTCTGGGTTGTGGAAATGGAGAGCTTAATTGGGAGAAACAGGTCCGGCCAATTATGGAAAGATACCTTAAAAATCTGCCTATAGATATTTTTATATATCTCTACGATAAAGGTCAGGATAATGTTCCGGAACATAAAAACATAAAAGAAATTAAAGAATGGCTTAGATCAGAACCCAGATCACTGGGATTTAGTGAAGTATGGGAAGATTTGAAGCAAATAATTGGTAATGAACCTTCCATTACTACCAGGATCGCCAGGATAAATATTACTTGTGGAATTTCTAAGTTAGATGACCAATTGGAGAATGAAGCTATTAAGATATTTGGTGAGAATGGCAACCTCATTATAAGTATATCCTATGAAGAATGGATGACTGTATGGAGTATTGTTAGAAACTATGGGTTTATAACAAATAAGATTCTACCATATGATTTAAATAATAATTATGATGAGATAATCACTCTATTGTTAAAATTACCTTATTGCCGCGAAGTGATAATAAATAAGAACTACCTGGAAATCAATTCAGGTACGATTGGTTTACAGTTGAATGAAATGAATGTTCCTGCTGCTAAACCACAACTCGAACTACAATTTTAATGGCCGGGGAATCCAGAAAAGATTCTGATAGAATAACGTCTTTCCTTAGGGAACTTGAATCAAAAGAATGGTTATCTAACCACAAATGGTGGCCGCGCTTCCTATATCATTTTACAGATATTGAAAACGCCGTTAGTATCCTAAGAGAAGAAGCATTGTACTCCCGTAATACGGCAACCAAAAAAAATTTAATGCTATGTGATAATGCCAGTCCTGATGTTATTGGTAACACTCCGGAAGAGCTAAAAGACTATGTTAGGTTATATTTTAGGCCACGAACACCCACTCAATATCGCAATGAAGGATTTATCCCTGAAGATAGACAAAAGTTAAATGCACATTGTCCGGTGCCTATTATATTTCTTTTTGAATCAAAACCCATACTTATTAATGAATTAACTTTTTTCTCCGATGGGAATATTGCCTCACCGGAGGTTGAAATTAAAGGAACCACAGACTTTTTATTGAGCTTAAATTTTCAGGATATTTATCATGATACTTCCTTGTTTGGATATGACCCCTATAGAAAATCACAAATAAAATACCATAGACAATCCGAAATACTCATAAAAAATATGTTGTCCCTGGATAACTTAAAAAATATATTTTGTCGTTCCAGAGCGGAATATGAAACACTTAAAAGTTTAATGGGGGAGAATTTGTGGAAAGAATGGTCGCGGTTAATTGGAGTCGATAATAAAGGTTCATTTTTCTTTAATAGATGGCCATACATTTCTGAGGTTGATTTATCGAGTGAGTCAATCAGATTAGGTTTCAACCCTGTTAAAGCCGGTCCATATAAGATCAGAGTTAAGGTTACAGGTTTGAATACAAATATAGAAAGAGTCTGGGGTAAAGATACTATTACCTTCGAAAAAGAAATTAAATTAAATCTATCGCAAAAAGGCAGCCTTGCACATTATTTAATACAGGTCGAAATCAATGATCACATTGCTTACCAAAATGAGTTTTCAGAAAAAGAAATTATTACATGATCATATAGTTTTGCTGACCTCTTAACATTCTTTCTAAATAATCTCTAGTTCCGGCTCATTGTCTTCAAGTTCTGCATCCCTATGAGATATACTATCGGCTTCACAATTTAGTTCGCATTCCACAATTATTTACTTCTGTGCGATTTTACACACCTGCGTAACTATTTTCAGCTATGTTGCCGTATCCCCCTAAATAATTATTTATTCATTAATGAAGGAGTCAGATATGTTGACAGAGAACGAGGTAAGGGACGCGTCTAAAAAGTTCTATGATGGTTTGAATCGTATGAGCAACGGGGAAAAAGGTGCCTTTGCCGATAGCTGGTCCCAGGATGACAATGCTACTGCAATGCATCCGATAGGCGGCAGGGAACTTGGATGGGATGCCGTAAAGAATTCGTTCGACCAGGTTGCCGGCGCGGCTTCAGACGGCAAGGTCGAGCTGAAAGATCAGAAGATCTTTCTTTTAGGCGATGCCGCTTATGAGATTGGTACAGAACATGCCAGTTTTGCTCTGGGTGGTAAGAAATTGGGTGCTGAGATCCGTGTAACTAATATTTATCATAAGGACGGCGGCAAGTGCAAGATAGTCCATCACCATACCGATATCGCGCCTGAAATGGTAGCAGTTCTGAAAAGCCTGCAGGCTTCGGCAGCTAAACCCTGATACCTTCCCGGTTCCGGTAAAACACACTCATCTTCCCCCCGTGAAGCCGGATTCCTGATCTATCATCGTAATCATTCGCTCCAGGTTATTGTTCTTCTGATCTATGTTAAGCTTTACATTCCCGGATATTGCAGCGTGTATGTATTCAGAATAATCAGGTACCCGTACCGGTGTCAGGCGGCGTCTGGTTCTGCTGAAGCGTTGTGTCGGGCTGAGTCCGGTTCTGAATATTATCATTGGGTCCGCCTCCGCTGTATGCCGCTATAATCCAGATTATGATTCCGATAATTATTACGGTGATAATCCAGATCCAAGCTTTGCTGCTCTGTCTGTGCGGGGGCGGTGGTGGAGTTGTGTTTGGTGTTCTTGGTTCCTGCATCTCATCTTCTCCTGATCTTAATCATAGTTGTTTCAGTGCTGCTTCCTTATAGATTTATTAAGATGTAGGAAAATTATGTCAGCTGAAATGACTGGCGCAACATTACAGAAATATTGAGCTTCAATTCACATTACATCACCGTCTGACCAGCAAAATCAGGCAGTAAGAATTTTCATTTCTTTGAGGTGAATTTCTATGATCAGTTGCCAGCTATTATTAAATTATAGTTTACTTTCTTTCTTTTACTGACATGCGTGGAGATAATGCTTCAAAAAACCAAAAAATCCATCTTAATAAATACCGCTATTATCCTGTTATTATCATTCACTGTTAATGATTTACAAGCTCAAACCCGCAACACAAATTTATATAAATACCTTTCTCCCGCTGCTGACGCAGAACTTATAATGCCGTCAACGGGTATAATTATCCGGTATAATGAATCGTTCAGTCCTTTGACGTCCCGGAATTCATCTGATATCGTGGTAACGGGAGATAAAAGCGGACTTCACAGGGGTAAATTATTGCTGCTTGAAAACAATTCCTTATTATCTTTCAAACCCTTTGTTCCTTTTGACTTTGGAGAAAAAGTTACTGTTGAATTAAAAAGTAAATTCAGTTTAACCAGCGGTATTAATAATCCGTATTTGAAATATTCCTTTAGAATTACTACCAGGAAAATAAATGAACCCATGCTATTATCCTCACACCCAGAATTGGCTGAAGGACCAGAAGAAATAAACTATCCCGCGGGGTATCAGAATATTATCCAGGATAGTCTGCCTGATGATTTTCCGCCTTTTTCGGTGAATTATGATAATCCTTCCGACGGATATATATTTTTTTCACCTTTGAATGTTTCAGGGTATTTAATAATATCTGATAAATATGGAACTCCCGTCTTCTACAGAAAAATGAATTCAAGGGTTTTAGATTTTCAGAAGCAGAGTGACGGCCGGTTGACTTATATTGAAAATAATAACCGCAAGTACATTTTCTTGAATAGTAAATATGAAGAAACCGACTCTGTTGAGATGCAGAATGGATATACAACTGACTTTCATGAATTAAGAGTCCTGAATAACGGGCATTATTTATTAATGGCGAATGATCCTCAGCCTGTGAGAATGGATACGATAGTTGAGGGAGGTAATCCAAATGCTGTCGTTACCGGATTGGTGATTCAGGAACTTGATCAGCATAAGAATGTTGTATTTCAGTGGAGAAGCTGGGATCATTTTGATATAACCGATGCAACTTATGATATAAATTTAGCAGATAACATTATAGATTATGTACATGCGAATGCACTCGAAGTTGATTATGACGGAAACATACTGCTTTCCAGCCGGCACATGGATGAGATAACCAAAATCGACAGAGCCACGGGTGATATTATCTGGAGATGGGGCGGAATATATTGTAAAAATAATGAGTTTACTTTTATAAATGATACCAGCGGTTTTTCACACCAGCATTGTATAAGAAGACTTCCCAACGGGAACTATACGATTTTTGATAATGGTAATTTACATAATCCTAAATACTCCAGGGCGGTTGAGTATAGTATGGATGAAGCTGCCAGAACGGTTACCCTGGTCTGGGAACATATTAGTAAACAGCTCAGCTATTCAATTGCAATGGGGAGTGTACAGAGATTATCAAACCAGAATACTTTTATCGGCTGGGGGACGACACCCATGATCACTGAAACTGCAATGGATGGGACAGAGTTGTTTTCATTATCATTTCTCGACAACTCCACCAGCTATAGAGCCTTCAAATACGATTGGGAGCAATCTTTGTTCACGAGTGACATGGATACTTTAGATTTTGGGGAGGTCCCGACCGGTGAGTCCGGCAAGGTTTCTTTCAGCCTGACCAATAACTCAGATGAAATAGTTGAAATAAACTCTGTCTTTAACCGCAACTCTGTTTTTTCACTAAAACAGCGGTTACCTGTCGTCATTCCTTCCCAATCTACTATAGACTTATCCGTAGACTTTAGTCCCGATACAGCCGGGACTTATTCAGATGACCTGCACTTACGCTGGGAAACAAGCGGACAGAGAATAGCAAAAGTGGTTCATTTGTCAGGTACAACCGAACCTGTGTATTCAGATGCAAAAGACAGTAAGTCACCATCCGGATTTTCATTCAGTCAGAACTATCCTAATCCTTTTAACCCTGTTTCCGTAATAAGATATTCACTGCCCCATAGCTCGAAAGTAAAATTGCAGGTTTTTGATATTCTTGGAAATGAGATAACAACGCCTGTGAATAAAAAACAGCCTGCGGGGAGTTATGAAGTTGAGTTTAACGGTACAAACCTGGCCAGCGGAATTTATTTCTACAGGATACAGGCAGGAGCATTTGTTCAAACAAAGAAAATGATTCTGTTGAAGTAATAAGATAATTACTTCCTGTACTTCGCTATGAATTCTTCTACTTCGGGGAGGCCGCCCTGGTATATCAGGTAGCCGTTGCTCGGTTCACGCTCTGTTATTTCACCGGCAATCGGGGTGAGCATTATTTCTTTCACTTTCTCAAGGTCGTTTGTCTGCCCAAGCGCCCAGCCGAGTTTTACGTAGGCTACTTCGGGAAGCATATTGGCGGCGGGTATTACTCCCAGTTCCATTATCTCTCTTCCGGTTTCGTATACATACATCTGAACATACCCCCACAGGGTCTGTACGGTCATATATACCGCTACCCCTTTCTCATATGCTCTCTTCAGCGCGGGGTACATCGGCCTGTTAACATGACCTAATCCTGTGCCCGCTATTATTATTCCCTTGTAGCCGTTGTCTACAAGCGAGTCGATGATGTCGGGATACATATTCGGGTAATAGTAAACGATCGATACTTTATCTTCGAACACGGGGTTAACAATTACGTCTTTGTCGTCTCTTCTCCTTTTATAGTCTTCGCGGAGGGGAGTGATCTCTGTGCGGCTTACTTTGGCGATCGGGATGTCGCCAATGGTCCTGAAGGTTGATCTGTAGCTTGAGTGCATTTTCCTTACACGCGTGCCCCGGTGCAGCAAACCATATACGTCGCTGGTGGGACCAAACATACATACCATCGTTTCTGCTATGTCGCTCTCCGCTGCCGTCTTTACGCTGTGTATAAGATTGAGTGCCGCATCGGAGGAGGGCCTGTCGCTCGATCTCTGCGATCCTACCATCACTATCGGTACGGGGGAGTTCTGTATCATAAAAGATAATATCGCCGATGTGTGGTGCATTGTGTCGGTACCATGACCAATTACTATTCCCTGAACGCCTTTCTCTATTTCTTTTCCGATCGCTTCGGCTAGCCCTTTCCACTGGTCGGGACCCATATTCTCCGAGAATACTCCATACAGCTTCTCCGTCTCAAGGTTGCAGTAATCGGCCAGCTCGGGTACAGATCCGTAGAGTTCTCCAGGTGAGAACGCGGGTATTACCGCGCCTGTCCTGTAATCAAGTCTGCTCGCTATCGTGCCTCCGGTTCCAAGCAGCTTTACTCTCGGCTTGTTCGGTTCATATGGGAAATCCTTTTCAGGGATCTTGTAGTGCGCTTCTTTTCTGCTGTGTACTTTTATGTCTGTAACTTTTTTAGCGGCTATGCCGAGATTATATCCTACCGGAATCTTTATTACTATATGTAGATCATCTGCAGTCTCAGAGCGGGGAAGTATTGTGCCGCTGTAAGTGCCGTCTTCCGTCATTATGTCAACGTTGCTCCATACCAGCGCGTCGAATTTCTGTAATGTTATAAGCGCTTCGCCGCGGTATCCTTTGTAATCGTTATTGTTGTCAGCCAATTTTCGCATTCTCCTTTTCAGCATTATTGGTAAGAGAATTTTCTTTTCCCTGTATCCGGGTAAGGACTTCACTCCCCGGAACTCTTCCTCTCAGTCTCTTCATTGTGAGTCCCATCAGGACTTTCGTTTTGTTCTCATCTTTATAAAGACTGACATCCTTCAGTTCCTGTCCCGATTCTTTGAATATCTTCTTAAGTTCTTTTTCAGAACACGGGGCAGGGAGCAGGTCGTCGAAATAAGCCCCAAGCGATATTACATTCCCGAGCAGCGGCAGTATCCCGTCCCGGGTTATTTTTTTATCTCTGTAAGCAGTTAGTATTCCGGATAGCATTTCTTCGTTCAGGATGTCCGTATCGTATCCTTTCTTCCGCAGCCTTTTCGGGAACTGAATAAGCATTACAGCTGTGAATACAGGATCAATTTTCCAATCGGTTACAGCCTTCTTAAATAAGTCCGCGTAAGGAGAGATAGAGAGATCCTCGATCGTATCCTCTGGAACTCCCAGCTCCCTGTACCATTTTTCTCTTTCCCAGAAATGGTCGGGGACCCATTTTCTTATTCGTTGAAGTGTTTCATCCGGGATCTGCTTTGGCGGAAGATCGGTATCGGGATACATTCTGTCGGCGCCCGGGAGTATTCTTTCGAACCCGTTCGTTCCGTCGCTTAGGGCCTGTCGTGTTTCTGAGGGAACTCCGATAACAGCCTCTTTTGCCCGGATGATAATTTCATTTACTGCTGTACTGGTGTCATCTTCACTTCCCCAGACCAGCACCATGGTGTCGTCTTCTTTCGCTCCGGCTGCCTTCCTCACTTTCTGCCATTCTGACGAGGTGATGGTGTCTCCCTTGCTGTCTGAATGGATCATATTGGGTATGGTTGTCAGGCAGGCGATTACCCGAACACGGTCTGATATCTCTTTGGAAAAATATGTGTTTGTCTGTGTCTGCCAGTGAAGCAGCTCCAGGAAGCCTTTAAGCACAACGCACTTTAATACGGCGCCTTCTTCAAGCGCGTTCTTTATCGGAAGGTAGTGGGGATTTTTAAGCACACCTGTAATGTCGTGCGATTCAGCTTTGAACGTTTCCTCTTTTATTCCTCTTCTCTTCAGTTCTTCACGAAGCCTCAGCAGGTTCCACTGACGCATTGCTTCGTTATACGTGAGAAGGGGGATATCATTTATCTGCGGCACGCCTTTAATTTCTATTCTAGTCCCGCCGGATACGCTTACGTTCACATCTTCCCTTGCCGCTCCCATTCCGCGCCGAACGCGATTGGTGCTTCGTACCAGTTTGCTGCAGAGCCTTGCTGCTTCGGCTGCTTCCTGCGGGGTGCGCATGTCGGGACCCGTAACTGTCTCGATCAGCGGCATTCCCAGTCTGTCAGTCAGATAGATCCTTTCATGTCCAACGTCACTTACTTCACGGCACGAGTCTTCTTCAATCGACATCTGCACTATCTTTATCTCGCGGTCCTTATAAGGTATCTTCCCGTTCAGTGCGTAAATAGCCGTCCTCTGAAACCCGGTAGGTATGCTTCCGTCGAGGTACTGCTTCCTTGCGATATGCAACTCGTCAACCAGACTGCATCCGTAAAGCATTCCGATCCCGAGCGCTATTTCAAGAGCGTCTTCATTTATCAAAAACGGGGGAGTGTCATCCATCTCATAAGTACATACCGTTTCGCGGTTTATTCTGTAGATGATTTCTTTTTTTGTTTTGAATTCCATCAGCGCGGTGCCGTCATATACGCCCAGTTCGCTTAGCGTGGGACGCATATGCCTGAGGATTTCCGCATCATAATGCTTGCTGTATTTCCCCGCGGGGCAGCGGCAGAAGAGTTTTTTATCTGTTAGTAATTGCTGATGAATTTCCAGTCCGGATTTGAACCCGACCGCGGCGTAATCTTCATCGGTCATTTGTGAGAAGGGTTTGAATATAAAGTCGTACATAAACAGGAGAATTGAATAATATTATCAAAAAATTGAGTAAGAAATATACACAGATTGGCGGAATTAAATTAAGTTAAAAGCCAGTTCCCACATTATTGTTTCTGTAACACTATTTCCTGAAGCCGGATTGACGCTTCTTTCGTCCAGTATAGTTTCATTTATGTGATTTTGTTCTGGCTTTTCCCAGTTCCTTTTTCAATTGTGCAGTTGTAAGCCTTTTTCCCTTTTTCGGAAGGCTGTCTTCAGGCTTAGGCTGCAAGGTCGGAACTTCGGTCCTGCTATAAAGTCGTGACGATAAAACGGTCAGGCTAAAATGAAAAAGATGGGGGGGCCCTGAGTATGAGATGGAGCAGTGAAGTGGTATCACTGCTCCTTAAAGAAAAATGTTATTGTTATTTCTGGGTTACCTGAAATTTTGCGAGGAGATCTTTTACTGCGTCTTTGTGAACCAGAAAGTCCATCATCTTCAGCTTTACGTAATCTTCCCTGAAGAAGTAATAACCTTTAGGATCGAGGTTCCTTGATCCCGAACCGGAATCTTTGATGAGGTACCACATTACACCATCTTTGTTGGTGTAGCCTACCATATGAATTCCATGGTCGTCGGTGGTAGTTCCGTTGTTGAACCTGAATTCTCTTGCGTTCTCATCAATATACTGAGCGGGAATATCGAAGGAAGGAACGATTGCAACTTTATGCCATGCATCGTAACCGGGTTCTGATACGTCTCCGCCTATCGACATCGTGTAGCCGTTCTTAATCGCGCTGTTCAGGGCGTCCATAAAATCGGGCAGCGGAACGTTGTAATAGTCGGCGTTATGCCACCAGTTGTCAGGCACTTCATACTCAACCTGCTGCCAGTACGGCTTCTGCATATATGAAAGAACATCTACGTAATTATCGGGATTAAGTTTCAGGTAATCCGAAAGATATTCTTTAGGAGTATATGTTTTGCCTTCTACTGTCACCTGTGCAGGCGGCTCGCCGATATAGTGTTTCATAATCGATTTGATAACCCTGATCACTTCATCCTCATCCCACGCGTTGGTTTCTTTAACATGATTCAGGTAGTCTCGCATCTCTTTTATCATAAGACTGTGATCGGGGTATTTCTGATCGGAGAGCATACAGGCATAGCTGTCTTCCGGTACGATTCCGTACATCTTATAAATTCTCTTAACTGCATTGGCTTCCGAGCCTTCATCAAAAAGAGAATTTCCTCTTTCTTCAACAAATCTTTTTGCTTTTTCTACGTACTCCCAGTACACTGCGAATATTTCGGAGAGTTTAACTTTCTTGTGCTGCTGGCGGTAAACTTCCGATTCGAAGAATGAAGTTGTGGAGAACGACCAGCAGGTTCCTGTCTGACCCTGCGAGATCGGGTCGTTGTACCAGTATTTGGTGAATTCATCGAGTGATTTGGGAGCGTTAACTTCGCTCATATCAACTCTGAATTCTTTTTTCTTTTCTTTTTCCGGGTGGTTGAACTCTTTTACGGCCTGTTTGATTTCATCGTAGAATCCTTTTTTAGGTTCTACAAACACCCCTTTATCCTTTTCAACCTGTGCCAATGTATTTACAAAGGGAGCAGATAACATCAGGCAGGCTAAAATAAGAACTGAGTATTTCATTGATGTGTCCTTATAACAATATGATACAGAAAAATTAACCCTTCAAATTAATTAAAAGTTGAGTTAAAGTTAAGGTGGAATGATGAGGAAAATGAATTAAAAACAATTCGACTGGATATGCGTGGGTGGTGAGGATCTCCCCGGAACTATTAAATATTTGATATTAAAATTTAAAGGTACCCGGCTAATAAATTTTAGGAGAGCGATTATTAACCGGGTCCATAGTTACTAATTAATAAGAGATGTCGCTGACTTCGATCAGTTCCGCTTCGTGGTCTTTTTCTCTAAGGAACTGGACGAACTCAGGATTGAAATATTTCTGATGATCTCTCTCATACTCTTTCAGGAGATTCTCAAGCTCTTTGTGAGGAAGCGATGATTTCATATAGTTGAGACGCTCCTTATCATCAAAAATTTTGTAGTAGAAGATTTGTTTATCGGTCATTTTTATCTCACCTTTTATTGGTTCAATTTTAAGCTAAAATTCTTTCTGCGTGAAGAATATCGTTGAACAGGCCGTCTTTAATCGACTCGGCGTTCTTCCTTGCATTGGCAAGCGAGTAAAGGATGTACCTGTTAGCCGTAAACACTTTCTGGGGCTCAAGCTCCGCCTGGTCGAGCAGCAGGTAGCCTACAACAAGGTAGGTATAAAGTTCAAGAAGATCTTTGGCCGCAACATCCTGGAATGCGGTATCTTTTTTATCTGCTACGTACTTCAGGCAGTCTTTCAGGATTTCTCTTATCTCAATTAAATGAAAGCGAAGCGGGTCTACGCCTCCTTTATATTCTTTCTTCTCTTTTTCATCGAACCTGTAGCCTAGTACATCATTGATCACTCCGCCGATTGCCGCCACAACCTGAAGCTGCGAGGTGCCTTCGTAGATGTTTGTGATCCTTGCGTCTCTGGCCAGCCGCTCAATCTTAAATTCTCTCATATAACCGGTGCCCCCATGTATCTGCAGCGCGTCGTAGGTGATCTTGTTTGCGGATTCGGTTAGAACTAACTTGCACATAGGGGTAAGAAGGTTGGTTTCCTTTGTCAGTTGTTTAAGACGGAAGTTTTCTTCCTGTACGCTCTCGCCGGCTTCCTTCTTTTTCTCGATCTGCATCTCAAGTACTTCTTTCTTATCAACGCTTTTTGCCGCTTCATAAAGCAGGGCACGGTTGGCTTCCAGCAGCGTTCTCATATCAATAAGAATATTTGAAACAACCGGAATATTGATAATAGGTTTTCCGAACTGCTCTCGTTCACGTGCGTATTTAACTGCCATTTCATATGCGGCCTGGGAGATTCCCATTGCCTGGGCGGAGACGCCCATCCTTGCCCTGAACATCAGCTCGAATACATATTTTATCAGACCGAATCTTCTGCTGCCGATCAGCTGTGCGGGAGTATCGTTAAACTGAAGTTCACATGTAGGAGAACCATGGATTCCAAGCTTATGCTCTATTCTTCTTACTCTAACGGTTTCATCGCCGTAGCATACGAACATGCTCAGGCCGCGGCCGTCTTTTGTTCCCGGTTCCGATCTTGCGAGAACCAGCAGAATATTGCCGTTTCCGTTAGTTATGAATCTTTTTACACCCTTCAGGAACCAGTTTCCCTTATCATCCTGATAGGCGTGAAGTTTTACTGCCTGCAGGTCTGATCCGGCATCCGGTTCGGTAAGCGCCATTGCTCCGGTATATTTGCCTGAACAGAAACCGGGGAGAAATTCCTGACGCTGCTCTTCGTTCCCGAACTTCCTGATCGTGTCGGCTATGTCCTGAAGTCCGTACAGGTTCATCAATGAGGCATCCGCACGTGAAACGAGCTCAATCGACATAATATAGACCATAAAAGGAGCATTGAGTCCGCCGTACTTTCTCGGGAATATCAATCCCATCAGATCTGCCTGTGAAAGTCTCTTCAGGTTCTCCTGCGTCCCTTTTGCGTAGCTTACCTTACCGTCGTTTAAAACGGCCCCTTCTTCATCAACAGCGGCAGCACGCTCGGCTATAAAGTTCCCGGCTATGTCACCTGTAATCTCAAGCACCTTCCTGTAATTTTCCGTCGCGTCATCGTAATCAACCGGCGCATAACGGTAATCCTTCGACTGGGTGTAATCGTCTTCGAGGATTGAGACAATATCCTGTATCTCCAGGTGATTAAAGTGAAACTGAAGATCGCTGTTGTCAGTGAAAAAGTTTGGCATATTAAAACCTTATTTCAATTTATTTTTATAAGCTTCAATGAAAGCGGGAATAACTTCTGTCGCGTCGCCTACGATTCCGTAATGACTTATATCGAAAATCGGGGCTTCGGGATCACTATTTATTGCGATTATTTTCTGTGATTCCTGCATTCCCGCCCTGTGCTGGATCGCTCCGGATATTCCTACAGCGATATAAAGTTTGGGGCGAACGGTAACTCCTGTTTGTCCTACCTGCCTGTCGGGTGAAACAAAACCGGCATCAACAGCGGCACGGCTTCCTGCTACTTCAGCACCTATTATATGAGCGAGTTCTTCAATCAGTTTGAAGTTTTCCCTGGTACCGAGTCCGTACCCGCCTGCTACGATAATAGGAGATGCTTTAAGGTTAACCTTATTCTCCTCGCGGTGCTGCTCTATTATCTTCACAAGTTCGTCGACCGGATCCGGTTCAAAGTTTATCCTGGTTATCTTTTCGGGATTAGGTCTCGGAAGGGGAGTCAGCTCCATTACGCCCTCACGAACAGTGGCCATCTGCACCGGTACATCGGGAGTAATGATCGTGGCAATAATATTTCCGCCGAAAGCGGGACGAATCTGCAGGAGAAGCTTCGGGAAATTTTCATTCAGATATGTTACGTCTGATATCTGAAGGTCGGTACAATCGGCCGTTAAGCCGCTCTTCGTATGCGAGGCAACCCTCGGTGCGAGGTCACGGCCGATTACAGTGGCTCCAAATAAAACTATTCTCGGGGTATGTTCTTCAATAAGTTTAGTGAATATCCGGCTGTAGGGAATCGTTCTGAAATATTTGAGGGAGGGATGATCAATTAAAAGCGCTTCATCGGCACCGTAGCGGAAGGTTTCTTTTGCGATACCTTCTGCGTTATCCCCGATAACTACGGCTTTTACTTCGGCTTGCATCGTCTGCGCCAGCTTGTGCGCCTTGCAGAGAAGCTCGAAGCTTACATCGGCCGGTTTGCCGTCCCTTTGTTCAATAAATACCCAGACTTCATTCGAAAATTTCATATGATGATTCCTTTAACCAAAAATATGATCTGTCATTAATTGCTCAATAAGTCCCGACAGCGCTGTCTTTGTCGGTTCAACTTTTGTCTGATTTCCTCCCGCAAGCACTACTGATTCTACTTTAAATACTTTCGTTGGGGAGCCTTTGATACCGCAGCGTTCGGGATCGACATCCAGATCATCCGTGGTGAGTGTTTTAATAAGCAGTCCTTTTTCTTCATACTCATGAACCAGCTTATCGATATAAAGGAGTGAATTTTCCTCCGTCATTTTTTCAAGGTCCATAAGCGACCTGGCGCCTTTGTAAGCCATTACACGTTTGGCGCTGAAAGGACGCGGATCAACAGCATCTTTCAGCACTGTAATAAGTACAGGCATAGAGCTTTCAACTATCTCATAACCGCCGTCTATCTTCCGTTTTATCACTATGCTGTCGCGCCTTACATCTATCAGTTCCTCTGCATACGTGATCTGGGGAATTCCCAGCTTCTCGGCTGTCTGGGGACCAACCTGGGCGGTATCACCGTCAATCGCCTGCCTTCCGGCAAAAATGAAATTGTAATTCCCTATCTTTTTTACTGCCTCTGACAGCACATAAGAAGTGGCAAGCGTATCCGCACCGGCAAATTTCCTGTCGGTTACCAGATAAGCCTCATCGGCTCCCATATAGAGGCATTCCCGCAGGGTGTCGGACGCGCGGGGAGGTCCCATCGTAATTACGGTAACCTTTCCTCCGAACTTTTCTTTTATCTGCAGGGCAAATTCGAGGGCAACTTTATCTTCAAAATTAAATATGGCGGGCAGTTTTGAACGGTTAACGGTACCGTCATCTTTCATTACCTTCCCGGAAATGTTGGCTGTATCCGGGACCTGTTTAACCAGGACTATGGAATTGTACATAAATCCCTTCCGATTTTATTAAGCAATATGCGGGCAATTGCCGGAATGGAAAATAAAGTCAAATAACATTCCAGAGGGTTTTGGTGGACGATAAACATCATTTTGGCTTATTTACAGGCGGCGGTTGTCATAAATTAGAAAGTGAAAATTTCGTTATTCTAAATATTGAGAAGAGGAACCCGAACTCGTTTCAAGTTCGCTCACCCCCGCCAATTCATTCATCCCCTACTTCACTCACCCCCCAGTTCATCCACTCTCCCAAATTCACTCACCCCCCAATTCATCCACTCTCTCAAATTCCACTCAACCCCCAAATTCATTCATCCCCAAAATTCATTCATCTCCCAAATTCCCCGGCCAAATGTCGACCTGATCATTAAAAATTCATCGATATTTTATTTATTTTTGCAGCACTCAATAATATGAATGATTTCTATGGATGCTGTGGAGCGGGAAGACAGGAAGAGCAGAAAATATAAAAGGTACGCTGCTTATTCCATCATTATTTTAAGTCTTTATATCTTTTTTCTTTGTACAAACGGGTTTATTGCCGGAATTACAGGCGATTATAAGACCTTGTTGTTCAACTGGTTCGGGAAGACCAATAAGTGGAGCGGTACGTACGGATCGGAATCCCTGGTTGCCGGGATGGATCAGCTGGCAGCTTTCGCCAGCAGGCTGTTTGTTTCATTGTTTTCCGTGATCTTCGGCGGGTATCTATTTATAAGAAAAAAATACAGGACGCTGTATACTTATTTCTTCGTGGTGATCGGCGCCGGATTTCTTCATGTGTTCCTTAAAAACTATTACAGCGGGGAACCATGGACAAACTGGTTTAATTTGTTCGACACAGACGGAAAAGGATTTCCAAGCGGCCACGCTTTGATGTCCGTTGTGTTTTACTTTACGCTTGCAAGGCTTGTTTACAGATCCAATCCCGACAGAAAACTGAACCATTACCTGATGACAATTGCTTTCTTACTGAGTATTGCCATAGGAATTGCACAGATTATCAGAGGGGCTCATTCGCCTAATGAAATAATAGCAGGATGGTCAATTGGATTTGCATGGATTTCAGCAGCCTGGCTGCTGGATCATTATGTCAGGAAACAAATTTATCTAAGGCGTCGGGCAAAGAAAGCGGATCTGTCAGAATCCTGACGTTCTGATTTCGAAATCTTCTCTTTAATTCTTCCTGAAATTGAATACGCTCTGCAGGGTCCGTCTGCAGTCTTTGCAGTAAACTCTTCCTTTAATATCCACTTCTTCAATTTCCGCGGATGCGTGCATTACACAATCCCAGCTGCTGCAGTGAAGCAGTCCGAAATTATGTCCCAGTTCATGCAGAACTTCCTTTACAGTTCTTTCGAAAAGGAGTTCATTGTCAGTCCTGCCTGTATAAAATTCTTCGTGCAGCCTGCATAACGAGACTATTGAATGTTTGCCGTTCAGCTGAGCTTCGCCGAACACATAGGTGAAGACAGGGATATATAGATCAAAATCCACAAGTATAACTATTTTGGCGTCAAGTTTATCCGTGTAACCTACTGCATCCGCAATTATTTGAGTCGAATAATACTGCCTGCGGTCGGGTGAATATGCTTTTTTCAGATCTAACCGGAGGTCGATTATATGAATATCAACAAGGAGAATTTTTTTAAGTTCAGAGATAACTCTCTGCAGAAGCTCCTTGTTCGAAATATCAAGCGGCGCCAGGCAAATATCCTGCATTACGGTGTTCTCTGAAGACCGTACTTATTTATTTTATTATAAAGGGTCACCCTGTCGATCTTTAAGGCTTCCGCGCTTTTGGAGATGTTCCAGTGCATTTCATTAAGAACGAGAGCGATGTGTCTCTTTTCCATTGCCGCTATGCTCTTGTCATCTTTATCGTAATGATTATTAGAACTAACCTGGAATGGAAGGTCATTCACATCGATGATATTCGTTTTACTTACAACCACAGCACGTTCGATTGCATTCTCAAGCTCCCTGACGTTGCCGGGCCAGTTGTATTTAACAAGGAAATCCATTGCCTCTGAGGAGATAGTATCCTTCTTCTTGTTCATTGCTGTAGAGAATTTCTTAAGGAAGTAGTAAGCCAGAAGAGGAATATCCTCTATTCTCTCGCGAAGCGGCGGTATAAGAATGGTGAAAACATCCAGCCTGTAGTAAAGATCCTCCCTGAATCTGCCTTGTTTAACAAGATCCTCCAGCGGTTCATTAGTAGCCGCTATTACCCTGAAATCGCTCTTTATCACTTCGTTTCCGCCCACCCGCGTGAACTGTTTGGTTTCGATAACGCGAAGAAGCTCTACCTGCATCTTTGCAGATACAGTACCGATCTCATCGAGGAAAATCGTTCCTCCGTTCGCCATTTCAAACTTGCCTTTACGCTTGTAATGGGCGCCTGTAAAAGCGCCTTTTTCGTGACCGAATAATTCGCTTTCAAGCAGTGATTCCGCCAGTGCACCGCAGTTGACGGTTATGATGGGGAAGTATTTTCTTTTACTATTTATGTGAATGGCCTTTGCCACAAGCTCTTTGCCGGTTCCGCTGTCGCCTCTGATCATTACGGTTGTGTCTGTCTGGGAGACAGTATTGATAAGAGAGAATATCTTCTTCATCTCTGCGCTCTCACCGATCAGGTTGTCGGGTTTGATTATCTCATCGATATTCTCTTTGAGCGCCTCATTCTCCTTCTTAAGGGACTGCTGATTGAGCGCATGCTCCAGAAGGTGTGAAAGTTCATCGGGATCGACCGGTTTTGTAATATAATCATAAGCTCCGTCCTTCAGAGCTTTAATTGCCGAGGGAACAGACGCGAAAGCGGTAATAAGGATAACTATTACCGAGGGATCGAATTCTTTTACCTTCGTAAGCAGCTCCAGTCCGCTCATCCCGGGCATTTTCATATCTACCAGCAGGATGTCGTACTTACCTTTTTCAAAGTGCTTTAGAGCTATTTCTCCGCTGTCGGCTGTTTCAACATTATAGCCGTCTTCTTCAAACCAGTGTTTTAATGACTGCCGGACGATTAGCTCGTCGTCGACTACTAATAGATTTGCTTTAGATTTCATGTTGTACTTCTCTGGAAATTTTCTTTATTGGTAAAATCATTTTGAAGGTTGTTCCTTCTTCTGATGTTGTTTCAACCTGTATTTTTCCGTGGTGCTGCTTGATGATTCCGTATGCTACCGCAAGTCCCAGTCCTGTTCCCTTATTATCATTCTTTGTTGAATAAAATGGTTCGAATATATAGGGGAGATCTTTTTCTGAAATTCCCTTCCCCTGGTCGCTTATCCTGATTACCGCGGAATCATTTTCTGTTACAAGTGAAACCCTGAGGGTCTGCCCGTCGCTCATTGCTTCGATAGCATTTATTAGTATTGCTATAAGGGCCTGTTCTATTTTCTGCGAATCGCATTCAATAGAGAGGCTCTCAACCCTGTAGTCTTTCACCAGGTTAATGTGATTTATCTCCAGGTGATGATTTATCAGTATAAGGCTCTTGTCAATTATTTTAGCCAGCTCGCTTTCGGTAAACTTGCCTTCATCCTTATGCGAGAAGAGCAGGAGATCTTTAACTATTTTTCCACAGCGGGCAGATTCGTCAGATATTAGAGTAAGGAATTCTATTATATCCTTAAACTCGCCGTTGCTGCTTATCTTTCTAAGTTTTTTTGTAATCAGCTTGCTGTAAGTCAGAATTCCTTCAAGGGGATTGTTAAGCTCATGAGCAACGGTGGCAGAGAGTTTCCCTAATGACGCAAGCTTCTCTATCTGCGTTATCTGTTCATAGATCTTTTTAAGTTCTTCGTTTTTTTCTTCCACCTTGAGGTTCAGGGTCTCAGACCATTCTTTGATTTCCTTATAGGCTGTATTTAATCGGGAAGACATATAATTAAACTCATTTGCCACCTGCAAAAGCTCGCCTTTGGAATGGATATCGATCTTGTAATCAAGGTTGCCGTTTGATATCTCTTCAATTCCTTTAGATATCTTCTTAAGCGGCCGGTTGACAAGAATAACTATGAACAATCCGCTGAAGGCCGAAATAAGTACCATAAGAATAACCGCATTCGTAATGATGCTGCGGGTATTTGACTCAATTATTTCATTCATCTTTTCTGTAGACACGATAACATCCAGTACGCCGAGAATATTCTTATCGGCTGGATGTTCGTGGCAGGCACCATTGCTGCAGTCAGGTTCGTTCTTTATCGGATTGATCAGTCCCAGAACATTCCTGCCTTTGTCGAAGGTGAATTCCCTTATCATTTCATTCTGCGGCAGGTTTGTCGGAAGGGTAGGGCGGGAGTGACATACGTAGCAGGCTTCGCTGTTTGTATCAACCGTTTTATTTATTTCCGTCGAATCGGTTGAATAGCTGATCCTGCCCTGCTTGTTGTAGATTCTGATCTTTTCAACACCTGATTCCTTACCGATCGTGTTGATGATCTCATAGATATCCTGACGGCGGTTCAGCAGCATACTGTACCGTGTTGATTTTTTAATCACATCACTGAGGTTATAGGCGTTTTGAGAAGATGCTTCGGTAAGATCTTTTTTGAGCACAGAAAGTGTATAAAAAGTATACACTGCTAAATTAATCAGCAGTATACTCAGAATTATGAGGGTAAGCTTTACACTTAACCTATTTATGAATGAGGGACGCATATTCTCCCCGAATCTCCCCGAAAAATATTTACTCAAACGTAATCAACTAAAATATCATTATCAAGAGAAATAGTTGAATATATCAACAGTTATATCATCCCTCATTCGAAAAGAGTGAATTAAGGAATTTTTTATATTTCTTCGCACCCGTAACCTGGTAAAGAAATTTTACCCTTATACCGCCGTCATTCATCCGGTCTCCTAAAAATGAATACTCATTTTCGAATTCCTGTAATTTCAGGCTGAGACTCTCTACTTTTGACATATATTCATCCTCGCTTAAACGGCACTGCTCAATTTCATCCGGATCTGCGTCAACCAGACTCAGCCATGAGTTTACCCTGAAGTCGTCTATGTTGTGCTTTAATTTATCTACAATTAAGAAACTAACAGGGGAAAGCACATCCGCCTCCCCCCATTCTCCCCATAATTTCAATAAGGTTTTACCTTTTTTTATGCCTGAACCTGTCGACTGAAACTCGTATTCATTAAGATTATCAAGGAAGAGGTACACCGATTTATCCAGACCCAGGTAGTATGTTTTATCGAACAGCTTCTTAAGCACGATGCTGTTGTTAAGGTAATAATATCCCGGGGAGTAGTTAATCGACTTCAGCATATCTATCTTCCTCTGTACAATATTCTTCCCGGAATCATCACTGCCGGCAGAGCCTGCATCGGATGCTCCGGGACTAATATTTCTCATAATCTTATCGAACACGCAGTTGTCGCAGTCGAAGTTTTTGTCGCATAACTTATATTCTACAGTATTTGAACTCATCCATATACATTTCATTGAGTCGTAATTAGCCGGATCAGATCGTTTATTTATAGGCATTTGGAGGTCTCCAAATTATTTAATTCGTTTTCTTTCAATTTTCGGCAGCAATTGGCTGAAATACCGGGAAATATTTAGTTATTATCCTGAACGCCCACATTCCAAGAACTACAAGCATCAGGGTTATACTGATCTCATTGAAGCTCGGGAAGTAGTTTACACCAGCCTCTGAAGTTATGGATGTAATCGCTACATTCATACGGTTCAGGATGAAGCCCGCGATAAGAAGAACAGTGGCGATGTAGAGCCATTTCCGGTTCTCTCTAACTTTTTTCTGAATCAGCAGACCGAAGGGAACAAGTACACCTACAAGTACTTCGAGGAAATAGAGAAGCGACTTCTCGTTTATAGCCATCAGGTATGAAATATTTCCTGAAGTAATAAGGTCTGTAAGCTTCAGAAGAAAACCGATCATCAGTATGCTTACGCTTAGCAGTCCTGCCAGCGATAAGAGATCCATTTCCAGCTCGCGGTTGAAAGCGCGGGCACTGAGGAACGACTCGAATACCACCATAGCAAAACCCACACCTACCGCCGTTAAAAAGAAGTACACCGGAAGGTAGGGCGAATACCAGATTGGACTCATTTTAGTCGGCAGAATAAGGAACAGGGATCCCAGCGATGACTGGTGCAGAGTAGAGAGCAGCACGCCGAGAACCATTATAGGGATGCTCACTCTTCTGATTATTCTAAGCAGCCTTGCCCATTTGAATTTTTCCAGGGCAATCGGCAGAAATTCAAGAAAGAGAACCGATGTATAAAGCATAACGCACCAGGCTACTTCAAACATTACTGAATGGGGATTCCACATAATTAAAGCATGCCAGATGTTGTAAGGCTTGCCCAGGTCGAACATTAGTCCGAACACTACCATCAGGTATCCCAGGAAAGCTGTAAGTATAGCCGGACGTGTAAGGGGTTTAAATTTTTCGATATTAAAAATATGAGTAACCGCGCAGAGGGTGAAGCCGCCTGCTGCCAGTCCTACACCGCAGAGAATATCGAAACCGATCCATAATCCCCAGGGATATGTATCACTGAGGTTTGTTGCAGATTGTAAACCACCCGTAAATCTCAGGTAAGTTGAGTAAACACCGGTGATAACAATGATAGATGCAACGGCCCTCCAGAAGGTAATTTTTGGCAGATTAAATGTTTTCATTGTTATCTTCTTCCTTTTTGTTCAACAATTTATTTTCTTTTGCGATTTCGTTTTTACGTTTGGTAAGCCAGTACATTCCTCCGAGGAATACTGAACCGACGGATACTACCGTTGGTATTTTTTCCAGCGCGCGCATCGTATAGTTCGGAAGCGCCTCGTCCTTCAGTACAGGAAAACCGAGCTGATCGAACGGAACAGGGGAGAGCACAAGCACGCTCGTACCGCCTGCTTCTTTTACACCGTAAACTTCCGGGTAATAGGTGTCGGGGTCTTCTGCAATTCTTCTCTTTGCTTCAGCTATCATTTCATCTCTGTCGCCGAATATCGTCG
Source organism: uncultured Bacteroidota bacterium (assembly GCA_963771705.1). Taxonomy (GTDB): domain Bacteria; phylum Bacteroidota; class Ignavibacteria; order Ignavibacteriales; family Ignavibacteriaceae; genus DATFVA01. The sequence continues at coordinate 120,545 of CAVYUP010000006.1, read as the reverse complement.
CTCCGGCGGGACAAGCTTCCGCACAGGCTGTCTGTTCACCACGTTCAACCCTGTCGTGACACATAATGCACTTGCGGACACGCGGGTTTGTTTTGTTCCATTCATATCTCGGTACTTTGTGAGGACATGCCTGCATACAATAGCGGCAGCCCAGACACTTATCTGCATCGTAAATAACAGGACCAAGTTCTGTTTTTTCCATTGCCCCTACGGGACATACGGAAACGCAGGTTGGGTCAACACAATGCATACACATTTTTCTTGTGTATACATCACCGTATTCTTCTACAACTGTATAAGTATTGGCGGAAAGGTGATCTTTTAAGAAATCATCGTTTGTCTCTGCAAGTTTATTCTGTTCCTTGCAAGCTTCATAACAGGATCCGCAGCCAACACACATGGTTGCATCGAACAATATTGCTTTTTGTTTCGTCATTTCATCCCCCTACATTACTAAAAATTCTTTTTCAAAATCCTTAACACCTTCTTCTGAAACCAGGGAAAGTGCTCCTTCAACTATATTACCGCCGTCCTGCATTGTTACTCCTGCGAGTTCAGGCTTTACGGTATGCGCGCCGAGAAATTCCCGGAGGCGCTTGAACTCTTTTTTCATCCAGTTCTTAACTTCATTACCCGAGAATAGCTGATACTTGCTGATCTCGTATTCAGGGGCAAGCATAAGGATGCTCCAGTCATCGCCGTAAGGATCACTGATCTTCTTACCGAGTATTTTTGGATTTGTGAACTTGACCTCGCCGTCTACAGGGGATCTGAATTTGAAATTATTTCCGTGGGATGTACCTTCAAATATTACTTCGCCTTTTTTTATGGTTGTACCGGGTTCCGCAATCTTTAATACTGAAAAATTCCCGAGTGATTTGATAATGAAATCATCTACTCCGACCTTAATCAGGCCGTATTCATTTTTCTTTGCCCAGGTATGTCCTTTCGAAATAAATATGTCTCCCGGAACAGAAAGAGTGCTTAGGTCGAATACTAGCCTTTCTGCCAGGAATGAGCTCGGCTGAAATGCCGGGTGTGTCTTCTTCTGTGCCCGTAGTACCAGAAAGTCTACCAGGATGAAGAAGATAAATGTGAATACTACAAATAATGCGACCATGATGTTTTCCTCTCTATTTTGAAGTTTATCGCACTTCAAGAGAGTCAAAAGCAATGCCGGAGAAAATTCAGGAGATTTTTAGGCACCTTAAGCCTTTTAATAACAATGGGTTATGGGAACGGAAGGAATGGAATGTTGGAAATATTAAACACCTGGAGTGTTGAAATATTCAATAGCATAAAACTGCATTAAATTAAGATGTTCCATTTAATGTCATATAATTCAATAAAAGGGTGTTGAAAAATTCAAACTCCCTTTGATTAAATATTCAACACTTTAACCCGTTTAATGATGAATATTTATTGAGATCCGACTTCAGCATTAACTGTGATCTTACCGGCCGATCTGAAAAAGAGGGAAACTTCCGCCTTCTGACCCGCGGTAACGTCCCGTTTAAGGTTCATTATCATTACGTGATAACCTCCCGGCTTGAACATCAGCGAATCGTGCGGCGCAACCACCAGGTTTTTAACCGGGCGCATACCCATCATATCACCTCTGCTGTAGGTCTCATGTATCTGAACATCATCAGAAACCCCTGAAGCTGCCTTATATAATGTATCGGGCTGATCGCCATTGTTAACTACCGTGCAGTAGAATGCCGTATTAAGAGATTCAGCGGCAGGCCGCATCCACGAATCTTTAACTGTTATTCTGGCTTCACCCTGTAAAAAAATGAACGCGAGTAAAAGAAGATATTTCATTTAAGCTCCTTTATAAAAGACTTTTAATATCATTCGCCAATTCGGCGGGATCAGCTGAACTTCCCTTGTAGTTCTTCCTGAGATTGCCATCCTGGTCTACCAGCGATATCCTGTCAGTGTGGATCATAAAATACTGGGGCTCTCCAATGTCGTTGTATGTTGTATCATCAGGAAAAGCTTTAATATTGTACACCTTCATAAGAGAATCGATAGCACTTTTATCGCCGGTAAGAAGCTCCCAGTCATTCATATCCATATTACGGACTGAAGCATATTTGGTAAGAACAGAAGGGGTATCTCTCTCCGGATCAAATGAGATGAGGAGGAACTTAACATTCTTCAATTCATCTTTGCCGAGCTGTTCTTCCGCGAGCATCATATTGTGGGTAGTCATGGGACAGATATCAGGACAGTGGGTATAGATGAACCCAATCAGCGCCACATCATTCTTTATGACCTCAGGATAAACAACTTCAGTGCTGTCCTGGTTTACAAGTGTAACCTGCGTACCGGTTACATTCTCTTTAAGATCAAAGTTGCTGCCGCAGCCGGGGATTAAAATTAACGCGGCCAGTAATATTATTATGGTTTTCAATGTTTCTCTGCTTAAAAAAATTAGTTGATATGCTAACTTATAAAAATAAGCGGCAATATAGTAGCAGGCAGGTCATACCCGTCAGGGTGAAAAGTTACAGCCCGAATCGTGTTGCAGATGACAGGGCAGTAATCATTAAATTATTTAAATTTAAGATATTATTATGGTAAGAAATTGAATACAGTTTCTATTAAGAAAAAAGAATCCCCTTTAAGGGAACAGAATGTAATTGAAGGTCCCGTTCCTTCCGCATTCTGCAGGCATAATAAAAATGAGATGGATTACCTCCAGGTTCATCTATTCAGGAATGTAAAATGGCTTACTCACGTTAAAATCCCGTTCAGGATAGACTTTGAGTCGGTTGTGTCTGAACTAATACTTAGGCACGCAAAGAATTATTTTATCGTCGGGTGCAACTACCGGAATTTCAAATACCTTAATGAGAGGGGCTACAAAGGAATAAGAATGGGGAAGGAAGCAATCCTGGACCTTCACAAGAATCATTTCAGGAAAAAATCGCTTAAGGAGCTGATAAGAAGGGGAAAGAAGAACGGGGAAGTTGTTGAGATCCCATGGTCGGCGGAAACCGCCGAGGAGCTGCAGGAATTCAGGAAGCATACCAGGCACGGAAGCGAACCTCAGCTGCAGTACCTGTTCAGCACATATTTTGAAGAAAGCAACAGGCTGTTCGTGTTTAAGCGGACGGATGGGTTATGGCTTGGAGCAATGCTCCTTTCATATAAAAGCAGCGGGTACGTACAGACAGAAGCAATGCTTACCCGCAGAAAAGAACCGAACGGCACAATGGAAGCGCTCATCTATGCAATATTTAAAACACTGAAGAGTGAAGGTTGTGATTACTGGACTTTAGGGGCTGTACCGTTTATTATACGCGACTCCGTTTTCCTTTCGAAAGAATACGTTATAAATGTTACGGGGAGACTTATGAAGTTTGCCTATAATTATAAAGGACTGTTTCACTTTAAGGATAAATTTAATCCCGTCTGGGCAGATTACTACATTTGTATCAGGCCTCATTTTAGTCCGGGTGCTATGCTCGGAATTTTATATCAGAGCAACCTTCTTAAACTGGGGATCCATAAGCTTATCCATTTCGGCAGGCGGACATAAAAGCTCCGGTTCTTCAGTAACCTCAACCGGTTAACTAACCAATCAGCGCCTTTTAAGGCGTTTAATCCTTCTATATAATAATCCAAATAAATAACGAAACTTTTATTAATTTATGAAGAAAATTATTGAAAAAAAGGAACTGTGATGGAGGAGAAAAATACACCAAAAGATATGAGTCCCGATGAATTCAAGGAAAACGGTTACAAATTAATCGACTGGATCGCGGATTACTTTCAAAACCTTGAAACGAAGCCGGTAATTCCTTCAATTAAGCCCGGGGATATTAAAAAACAGCTTCCTTCTGATCCTCCTCTGCAGCCGGAGAAAATGGGTGACATTATTGCTGATGTAGACAAAATAATAATGCCGGGAATGACGCACTGGAACCACCCGGATTTTATGGCCTACTTCAACTCAACCTCCAGTTCAGCAGGAGTACTTGCAGAGCTGCTAAGCGCGGCATTTAATGTAAACGGGATGCTCTGGAGAACTGCACCCTCATCCACAGAGCTTGAGAGAGTTACGCTTGACTGGCTAAAAAAAATGGTGGGTATACCTGAGGATTTCTGGGGAATTATTTACGATACGGCGTCGGTCAGTTCACTTCATGCGGTTGCAGCGGCCAGGGAACAGGTTCCGGATCTGGATATAAGAGAAAAGGGGATGGCCGGCAGGGCAGAGATTCCTCCGATGAGACTTTACTGCTCAGAACATGCGCACTCTTCAATTGATAAGGCCGCTGTTACCCTCGGTATTGGATTAAGAGGCGTAAGGAAAATTCCGGCGGATGAAAATTTCAGAATGATACCAGAAGAACTTGAGAAGGCGATTCGGGAGGACAGGCAGAACGGCTGGCGTCCTTTCTGCTGTGTCGCCACGGTTGGAACTACATCAACCACCAGCATCGATCCAGTAAGAAAAATAGGCGGGATCTGCAATAAAGAAAATATCTGGCTGCACGTGGATGCCGCTTACGGAGGTACCGCCGCCATACTCCCAGAAATGAAATACATCCTTGACGGAATTGAGCTGGCCGACTCGATAGTTGTGAATCCTCACAAGTGGATGTTTACTCCAATTGATATAAGCGCTTTTTATACAAAGAAACCCGATGTGCTGAGAAGGGCTTTCAGTCTTGTTGCCGAATACCTGAAAACTAACGACGACAGTGAGGCTGAGAACCTGATGGATTACGGAATACAGCTTGGAAGAAGGTTCCGCTCGTTGAAGCTGTGGTTTGTAATAAGGTACTTCGGAGTTGAGGGGATAGTGGGCATACTTAGGGAACACCTAAGACTTGCCAAATTGTTTGCCGAATGGATTGACGCGCATCCGAAGTTCGAGAAAATGGCGCAGGTTAACTTCGGGGTTGTATGCTTCAGGTTTCACCCCGCTGATATAAACGATGAGAACGAACTGAACGGGCTGAATGAAAGGCTGATGAATAATGTGAATGAAACGGGACGTCTGTTTATTTCCCATACGAAGATAGACGGCAAGTTTATAATCAGAGTGTCAATATCAGGACTAAGAACCGAAGAAAAAAATGTTAAGAATGCCTGGGTCTTAATACGCAAAGAAGCTGAAAAACTCGTAAGGAAAGAGGAATGAAAAATTTATTAACTCTTCTGCTGTTAAGCCTGATCTCTGCACAGATATTCCCGCAGGCATCGGAAACTGAGCGTGCAAATGAGATTTACGAAAAAGCAATGGAGTATTACGAAAGCGGAAACTATGATTCCCTTGCGGCAGGACTAGAACAGGCCGCAGACCTACTTCCCGCAAATCCGGGAGTGTTGTATAATCTTGCTGCCGCTTATGCCCTGAATGGAGTGCCTGCGGAAGCAATATCCGTACTGGATGGTTTAGCCCGGATGAAACTATACTTCCCTGTAAAGCAGGATTCCGATTTTAAGTCGATTTGGGATTCAGGTCTTTTTACTACTGTTCAGAAAAAATTTGAGGAAAACCTAATACCGGTGACTAACAGCTCTACCGCATTTGTACTGAAAGAAAAAGGACTGTTAACGGAAGGCCTCGCATATGATTCAGTGACCGGCAGCTTTTTTATCAGCAGCGTACATAAAAGAAAAATAATTGAGCATAATAATAAAGGGGAAAGCAGCAGCTTCAGCAAAGATTCGGGCAAACTCGAAGGTATCTTCGGAATGAAGGCTGATGAAAAAAACAGGATCCTCTGGGCCGCGGGGGGCGCGATAAAGTTTATGGAAAGATATGATGATAGTCTTAAAGGAAAGAGCTTTCTGTATAAGTTTAATCTTGATGACGGTTCGCTTCTCAGCGCTTATGCTCCTCCTGACGCAGGCGGAGAGCATTTATTCGGCGACCTAACCCTCAATTCTGCGGGCGAAGTTTTCGTTTCCGACTCGCGGAGTAATGCTGTGTACAAGCTGGGAGCCGGCAGCAGCAGGCTGGAAACATTCATACCCTCCGGTTACTTTTTTTCGCTTCAAGGGATCGCATTCAGCGATGATGATTCCATTCTATTTGCGGCAGACTACCCGCAGGGAATATTCAGGATAAATATCAGTGATGGATCCGTTCAGCTTCTTAAAAACAATACATCTACAACTTTGCTGGGAATTGACGGACTTTATTTCTATGGCGGCAGGCTGATTGCCACGCAGAACGGGGTGAACCCTCACCGTGTGCTGAGTCTTGATCCCGGCCGGGACATAACTTCAATAGACGATTACGAGATACTTGAATCCAATAATCCTCTTTTTGATGAACCGACGCTGGGAGTGATTGTTAAAGATGAATTCTTTTTTATCGCCAACAGTCAGTGGGCCAGGTTCGATAAATCAGGAGCAATTTACCCGGATGAACGCCTTGATTATCCACGGATATTAAAGATCAGTCTTGGTACTACAGCTGACAGGGAAGAATAATCCAGTATTTATTTCATCATCAAATATTGATTCTCTGAATGACCGGTAAATACAAAACAGTATATTTTATTTGTATTACTCTGCTTGCAGTCATCGTCTCTATCTCCTACAGCAAAATTACTCCGGATGACGAATTTATCTTTTATACCTATGCCAAAAATATAAGCCTGGGTAATGGGTATACATTTAATGCAGGGGAGAAAGTTAACGCTTCCACATCACCATTATATACTCTTTTGCTCGCCTCGTTCAATTATATAACGGGGGCGTCCGGATACGAAAAGATTCCTTTAATAGGAGACCTGGTTCGATTCATTTCTCTTCTGCTGCTGGTTTATTTCGCGTATAAAACATTTGAGAAGTCCAGACTTAAATCCTCCGGCTATCTCTTTGCGCTGCTCATTGCGGCTGATCCTCTGTTCAGGAATTCTGCGGGTATGGAAACGCAGTTTTCCCTTATGCTGCTGATGGCGGCGGTATATTTTTATACTATCAACCGGTTTGAACTAACAGGGGTTTTCAGCGCGTTGGCCGTATTAGGAAGATTTGATAACATTCTCATAGTCATTGTAATACTTATTCACTACCTGGCTGTTAAGAAAAAATTGCCCGGTCTGAAAACAATACTAAGCTTTTCAGCCGTACTGCTTCCATGGTTCATTTTCAGCTTTTTTTACTTCGGAAGCATTCTGCCTACAACTTTCTTTATAAAAACTCATCAGCAGAGCATGGGTTACTGGGGAAGCGGATTATTATTCCTCAAAGGATTTACAACCGAAATACCGGGCGGAATTCCGGTTCTTTCAACGATGCTGTTAATAATGACTATATCTTTGGTTTACCTGCTGTTATATAGAAAGGAAATTCTTCGGACAAAAGCTTTCAGTATACTACTGGGGTGGTCAGTATTATATTTCATTTGTTATGGATTTATTCTGAACCCCCCGGCTTATCCCTGGTATTATACTTTTTTCGTGATCCCCTTCGGACTCCTTGTTTCAACTTCGCTTGATTCTTTTTTATCCCGTTTTTCAGAAAAATACTTCCTCTTTGTGTTTTTATTTATATTTTGTGCAGGAGTTATATTACCCGTTAAAACGTTTGTCAAGCCCGGTCCTTCCAAGTATGATACTTACTATCAGACTGCCGAAACACTCAATAAATCGGCGGCGGGTTCGAAAGTATTAATTGATGAGATAGGGATATTTGGTTTTTATTATAACAAAGGGAATGTAATTGATATGCTGGGACTGATAAACCCTGAGATTTTTAATTATCTGCGAAAAAAAGATTACTCCGGCATAATACAGAACTATCGTCCCGACTATGTTATTGTCGACTACCCTGTAAAACCGGTTTATGAAAAATTTACAGAGAGTAAGGATTTCCTGAATTCATATTATCCTTACGGGATAATTTCAGGGGAGTTTACTTCAGTAGAAATCTTTGCACAGGAATGATCGGTCTCCACGGGGAAAATTTCCGAAAAGAGAGGAAAATGTAAAAAAACGGGCCTTTTTATGGTGGCCTGGTAATTGATAAATTGCAATCAGATTAAATTTCTATGAATAACTCAAATTACGGACGAAAAAAAGAAGCCCCGGTCACGGACCCTGTCTCATCTGTTAAAATCGCAGAAAATGATATTGATTACGAGGCGATTTTCAGGGAGTCGATAGATGCTTTCATAATAATCTCTTCGGAAAACGGAAAGGTATTGGAAGTAAACCGGGGGGCCATGAAACTGCTGGATTATAAAGAGAAAGAAATGCTCGGTCTGGCAGCAAAGGATATTTTTTCCATTAGCGAATATTCCCGCCTTCGTCTTGCTTTTCTAAATGGCAGACCCTCATTCGACGGAACCTTCATCGAGAGTGAGTTCCTTTCAAAAGATTCACGCAAAATTCCTGTAACCGTAAGTATAAAAGAAATCCAGGGGAATAATATCCTGCTTATCGCCAGAGATATTTCGGCAATTAAACAGACGCAGGAAGCCCTTAGGAGAGAGGCATTCATCTTTGAGAATCTGAATGATGCGGTAATGATAACCGATCTGGAAGGATACATCCAGAGCTGGAACGCGGCGGCGGAAAAAGTTTTCGGATACAGCAAAGAGGAGGTTGTCGATAACTTTATAAAGATCCTTTTCAGTCAGCCTGAATTTGTACAGAGTTTTGGAAAGATCAGGAAGAAGATTGAAAGATCCTCTCTATGGAGCGGCGAGGCTGCTATTGTTAGAAAAGATGGTAGTGAAGGCACAGCAGATACTTCAGTTTTCCCTTTCTTAGATTCCTCCGGCGAACATATAGCCTACGTGGTAATATTAAAAGACATTACCGCGAGGAAGCAGGCTGAGAGAGCTATGAGGGAACGGGATATGATGTACAGGGCCCTGATAGAGTCATCCGCGGATGCAGTGTATGTCTTAAAAGATAAAAAGCTTCTTCTTGTAAACGGCGCATGGTGTAAATTGTTCGGATATTCCAGGGAAGAGGCGCTCTCGGACGAGTTCGATATAATGAAAATCGTCGCACCGGAAAGCAGAAAAATTATTAGGGATAAATTCAACGCTATTTCTGGTGAAAAAACAGATTCCTCGTTTTATGAACTTAAAGGTATTACCAGGGAACAAAAGGTCATCGACCTTGAGGTAAAAGTAAACACAATTCTGTGGAACAATGAGGAAGTTTACCAGGGCATTTACAGGGATATTACAGAGAAGAAGAAAGCTGAACAGGCAATGCGGGAATCGGAGGAGAAGTTCAGGAAACTTGTAGAGAAGTCGCTGGTTGGTGTTTATATCATTCAGGAGGGAGTCTTTAAGTATGTCAATCCCAAGCTCGCACAGATTTTCGGCTACACTATGGATGAGATTATTAATAAGAAAAGTCCCCTTGACCTCACATATCCTGATGACAGGGAAGTTGTATCGGATAATGTAGCTTCCAGGCTGTCTGGTAAATCTGAATCAATCGCGTATTCATTCAGGGGATTAAGGAAAGACGGAACCCGCATATTTGTTGATGTTTTCGGTACAAGATCGAGCCTTGGAGGGAAGCCCGCTGTAATTGGTACTTTGCTTGATACTACCGAAAAGATGAAAGCCGAACAGGCATTAAAAGAATCTGAAGAAAAGTATAAGACTATAATAGAATCTGCCAGTGACGCGATTATCATTGTAGATATCAAGGACAGGACAATAATAGATGTTAATAAGCAGGCTGAAATGCTGACGGGGCATTCAAGAGAAGAGCTTGTTGGGAAATCGCACCTGATTCTTCATCCGGAAGAATACGCAAAATACTATTCGACTTCTTTCGGCAGGTTAATCGATGAAAAGCAGAAAATATCCCCCGATGAAGTTTACGTTCAGCATAAAGACGGATCGGTGATTCCTGTTGAGATAAGCAACAGTGAAACCACTATCGGCGATAGGGGAGTGATCCAGGGAATTTTCCGTGATCTTAGAGAGAGGAAAAAAGTTGAAGAGGAGATCCGCAAGCTCTCAAGAGCCGTTGAGCAGAGTCCCTCAGCAATCATAATAACAAACATTGAAGGAAAGATTGAATATGTAAACCCGCAATTCTGCAAAGTTACGGGTTACAGACAAGTTGAAGTTGTTGGTGAGAACCCGAGGATATTAAAGTCAGGCAAAACCTCTGATGCGGAATACAAAGATATGTGGAAGAGTATTTCTGCCGGAAGAGAATGGCGCGGAGAATTTCATAACAGGAAAAAGAACGGCGAACTTTACTGGGAGCAGGCATCGATATCGCCGATAAGGGATGACAGAGGAAACATTACACATTTTATAGCAATCAAGGAAGATATCACCCAGAAGAAGGAGATGCAGCAGGAGCTTTTGATTGCCAAGGAAAAAGCCGAAGAATCTGACAGGATGAAATCGGAATTCCTTTCACAGATGTCGCACGAGATCAGGACGCCCCTGAATGTTATTCTGAGTTATAACTCTTTTCTTCAGGAAGAACTTGCGGAGATGGTAAACGACGATATCAGGCTGTCATTCACCTCAATTGATTCCGCTGGAAAAAGGCTTCTGCGGACGATTGATATGATACTTAACCTGGCGGCAATTCAGAAGGGAAATATTGATTTAACTTTTGAACCGTTAAACCTTGGTGATATCCTCGTAAGGCTCAGCAGAGAATTTGAATTCCTGGCAAGAAAAAAGAATCTTTATCTTAAACTGAATATGCCTTCGGAAAAAATTATGATTAACGGGGATGATTACCTGGTAAGCGAAATATTTCAGAACCTTTTGAACAATGCACTGAAATATACAAACAGTGGAGGGATTGAAATGGATACATCAGTACTTGATAATAATAGAATAAAAATCGACATAAGTGATACCGGAATAGGCATTTCAGAAGAATACATTCCAAAACTCTTTCTGCCGTTCACCCAGGAGGAGACAGGTTATACAAGAAAATTTGAGGGGAACGGGCTGGGGCTGGCTCTTGTTAAGAGTTACCTCGATCTTCTTAAAGCGGAAATAAATGTAAGCAGTGAGAAAGGAAAAGGCACGACTTTCTCGATTATCTTTAATTCTTAAAAACCGTGCCTTCGATAAAAAATTTGCCTGCCTGAACTCAATCCTCCATTGTGAAGCCGATCTTAATTGTAACCTGCCAGTGCTGCACCTGGTTATTGTCAATATGTCCTCTTGTATCCATTACCTGGAACCATCTCATATTCCGTACTGTTTCTCCCGCCTTAGCAACAGCGTTCTGAATAGCTTCTTCAATGCCTTTGTCAGAAGAGCCGGTTAATTCTATCATTTTATATACGTGATTGCTCATATAGTAATCCTTTTAATTTTAATGGAAATAGAATTCTCAAGATAAAGATTTTTTTGCCTTTTTGCATTTGTTTTTATTAAACGGAAACCTAATTATTTTTGGAACATCATATCATAAACAATTTTTGAAATTCAGGGAAAATAACATGCCTAAAAAATCAGCTTATATTAAACAGGTCAAAGGAATAACCTTTGCCGGTAAAACAGATTCAAATCACTGGGTGATGATGGATGGTCCCGAGGAGTTCGGCGGAAGCAACGCGGGAATAAGACCGAAGGAGCTGCTGCTGCTGGGGCTAGGCGGATGCACAGGAAGTGATGTTGTAAGCATACTCAACAAAAAGAGAGTAAAGCTTGAAGGCTTCGAAATGAATATAGATTCCGAAGTATGTGAAGAGCATCCCCAGACTTTCACCAAAATGCATATTGAATATGTATTTTATGGAAATGAAGTATCCGAAAAGGATGTTGAGAGAGCAATAGAATTATCGCAGACAAAGTACTGCGGGGTAACCAGGATGCTGGAGAAGGCTTCCGAGATTACCCATTCATATAAAATTGTAAAGACTGAGCCGGTCGAAGCATAGCCGGCGCCCTGCGCAATTAGCCTATATTCGCTGATTCGCTAATTCCTCTGGTATAGCCCCACGATATTTCCCTGGGGATCTTTAATAAGGGCGTACCAGCCCATAGCGGGGATAACAGTCTTTTCCTTGAAGATACTTCCGCCGTTAGTTTTGGCTGCGTTCAGGGCCTCATCTATGCTGCTTACATTTATGTGAAAGACGGTAGTGTCGCCGGAATTAACCTTTTCAACCTGCCGGATGCCTACCATAATGCCTTTATGATTATTAAAGAGCATATAGCCATTGCCGAATGGTTTGAATTCCCAGCCGAATACTTTCGAGAAAAAATCTTTTGTTTGGTTAAGATTGGAAGATGGAATCTCAACGTGTGCTATTAAATTGTCAGCCATTTCAGGTTCCTATAATTAAATTTAAGATGCACTAAATTAAAAGTTACCGGCAGAACTTTCAATACGAATCAGAAAACGATGTTAATCCTTTTTACTTAAGAATTTATACAGCGCAGAAAAATCAAGATCGCCGTATCCTTTCTGCTTTGCCATGGCAAAAACTTCTTTAACCGCGCTGGCGGTAGGGAGGGTAACATCAGTTTCATCGGCTGTATCAGATACCAGGGTAAGGTCTTTATGCATCCACTGGAGCGGGAAGTCGGCATTATATTTATCTTCAGCAAACTTTTCTTTCTTTGCTGTGAGGTAGGGGGCTGTAACAGGTCCTCCAAGCAGGGTATTAAAGATCGTTTCTTTGTCAAATCCCAGCGATTCACCAAGTACCAGAGCTTCGGAAAAAGAAGCCATAGCTATCCCCAGCATCAGGTTTACTACCATCTTCATTGAAGTTCCTTTGCCGCATTCACCCAGGTGTATGATTTTCTTTCCCATTTTCTCGAGAAGAGGTTTCACTTCCTTAAAGTCTTTTCCGCTGCCTCCGGCAAAGAATATCAGCTCTCCTTTTTCCGCCGGCTGTTTAGTTCCGGCAACCGGTGCATCCATAAACCTTACATGACATTCAGAGGCTTGTTTCGACATCTCCCTCGAAAAAGTAGGGTTTACTGTACTGCAGTCTATCCATACCGAATTCTCTTTCATTCCGCTTAGAAAACCTTCCTCTCCCAGCGAAACTTCATAAACTGCTTCAGGGTTGCTCAGCATAGTAAAAAGTATATCGGCTTCGGCCCCCGCATCAAGAGGGGAATCTGCCCACTCGGCGCCAGCTTTTAGTAAGGACTCAGCCTTTTCTTTTGTTCTGTTATGAACGATTAAATTATAATTATTTTTTAGCAGGTTATGAGCCATTCTGCTGCCCATAATTCCTGTTCCTATAAATCCGACTTTCATTGGTTCCTCAGTATTTATTGTCTCCAAACTTAAAAAGTTTGAAGGGGAAAAAGTTTGATGAGAAACAAAAATGAGAGAAATATCGGGATTAAGGCATTTAAAGAATGGGGAAATCTATTGAAGGGGAGTGTTGAACTTCAGATTAAAAAGTTATATAATGCAACACAGAGTATCATTTGTTATTAACAATTAAATGATATGATCAGTACATCTTTGGGGTTTAAGAGCTGGGGATGCAGTTACAGACTCTCCATCATCGTTGTTAAATATTTCAACAAATTTTGTCGAAAATGAGGGATGAACCGTCTTTGAACCGTCTCTAATACTGGTTAAAAACCAGTGAAACACGGGATAAAACCTGGAGAATCCCTGAATAGACAACGAAAATACCGGCAGCCCTGGAAATTATGCAAATTTTCTTAGCCCCAATTTTTTAAATCTCATAATCTGATTTTATGACCGCTTATGGAGAGATTTATCCATTTTATGGAAAATCACATTACTTCCCTTGACACTTTCCGACTCTATATTTAGGTTTGAACAAACGTTCAGTCAAAAATAGTATTATGTCACCGAGAACAAAAGAACAATTTGAGAAAATAAGAGAGTCCGCAAGCTCGAGGATCCTGGATGCTGGTCTTGAACTTTTTGCTGTAAACGGATTCCATGCAACATCAATCTCGCAGATAGCCGCAAAAGCAGGAATATCAAAAGGACTGATGTACAATTACTTTAAGAACAAGGATGATCTATTAAGGAAAATCATTGAAGAAGGATTCAGAGAACTTGAGAAAATGATGGGCGGAATTTATACAGAGACTGACCCGAGTAAAGCGCTGGAGAAGGTAATACGAATTTCGCTGAGTCAGATAAAGAGCAACCCGACCTACTGGAGATTATATATGTCGGTTATACTTCAATCGGAGTCGCAGAAAGACGTAAAAGACCTAATGATGGAATTTCGCGGACAGGCGACACAGCAGCTTTCGGAATTGTTTAAGGCAATGGGAGAGAAAGACCATTATATGAAAGCATTTGCACTAGGCACGCAGCTGGACGGAATCGCATTTCATATGGTAAGCGCGCCGGAGTTATTTCCGGTTGATAAGCTTGAGGATCATCTGATAAAGACATATTGTACAAATGCACGTAAAAGGAAGAAAAAATGAAATCAAATATTCTTATTTTTTTCGTAATTATTTGCAGCCAGGTATTCCCGCAGACAGCAAAAGAGGTGGTGCAGAAGGCTGATCAGCTGATGAAGGCAAACAGCAGTTACTCTGAGGTTGAGATGACTATTGTTAAGCCCGACTGGTCCCGTAAAATGGGATTAAAGATATGGACTCTGGAGCCCGACTATGCAATGATCTATGTAACTGAACCTGCCCGCGATAAGGGTACGGTTACTCTTAAGAGAAAAAATGAGGTCTGGAACTGGATTCCCTCCGCACAGAAGGTGATTAAGATACCGCCGTCGATGATGATGCAGTCCTGGATGGGATCCGACTTTACCAATGACGATCTTGTAAAAGAGTCTTCTATTGTTGAAGATTATACACATAAATTTATAGGAGAGGAAAATCTGCGTGGGTATGACTGCTGGAAAGTGGAACTGACGCCTAAACCTGATGCGGGTGTGGTATGGGGTAAGATAGTTACCTGGATCTCTAAAAAAGAGTTCTTCGAGCTTAAAGCCGATTACTACGATGAAGATGAAAACATTGTAAAAACTTTTACCGGAAGCAAACCCGAAAAAATGGATGACAGAACTATACTGACATACTGGGAGATGGTACCTGCTGATGAACCGGGTAATAAGACTATTCTTGACTATAAAAAAATGGACTTCAATATCGATATCAGCCAGTCATTCTTTTCCGAACAGAATATGAAACGGGTAAGATAATGGGAACGTATTTAAGTCTTGCCTGGAGAAATCTCTGGAGAAACAAGAAGAGAACGGTAATAGCGGCTTCATCTGTATTTTTTGCCGTACTGCTTGCTCTTGTGATGCGTTCAATGCAGAAGGGGAGCTATGATTTTATGATTGATTCTTCTGTAAGGTTTTCAACCGGTTATATACAGGTGCACGAAAAAGGCTACTGGGATAAGCGCTCGCTCGATAAAAGCATGGTGCTGGATAAGAAGGTAACCAATAAACTGAAGGATATTTCTCATGTAACACAGGTTATTCCCCGCCTTGAGACCTTCACCCTGGTTTCCCGCGGAAATGCTACAAGGGTTTCACCTATAGTTGGGATCAATCCCGCTGCTGAAAGAACCACCCTTAAGCTGAATGAGAAGCTGACGGCGGGGAAATATCTTTCTGATTCCAGCAGGGGATTATTGATTGGACAGGGGCTTGCTGAATTGCTTAAGGTAGGTGTGGGCGATTCTGTTGTATTATACGGTCAGGGATTTCACGGAATTACAGCCGCTGCCCAGGTTCCAGTCCAGGGAATCATTAAACTGCCGATTCCCGATTTAAATAAATCTCTTATCTATACCAGTCTTTCTTATGCACAATGGCTTTATTCAGCCGATAACAGGATTACATCACTCTCGATTATGATTGAGAAGCCGAACGAGCTTGAACAGGTGAGATCGCAGGTGAGAAAACTGTTTGATGATAATTATGAGGTAATGACATGGAAGGAGATGACTCCCGAACTCGTTCAATCGATCGAGGTAGATAACGCGGGGGGAATTATAATGCTGGCGATTCTTTATATCGTAATAGGTTTCGGAATATTCGGCACGATAATGATGATGACGGCCGAGCGAACGAAGGAATTCGGAATACTGATTGCTGTGGGGATGAAGAAAACAAAACTGATTCTGATTACGACATTTGAAACGATATTTATTTCACTTATAGGTGTGGTTGCCGGAATGATCGTAAGCTACCCGCTTCTTTTATATTTTTATTATCACCCTATAAAGCTTACGGGTGATCTGGCTGAGGCAATGCTTGCGTTCGGACTGGAACCAATTATGCCTTTCAGCATTGCCCCGGGGATATTTATTGCTCAGTTCTGGACCGTGCTTCTGATAGCGCTGTTATCAGCATGGTACCCGTTCAGGTATGTCCAGAAGCTTAAGGCCGTTGAGGCTATTAGAAATTAACCAGGAGTTTGATAATGCTTTTCCTGCTTGCGTGGAAAAATGTATGGCGGAATAAAAAACGAAGTTTGATAATACTAATCGCAATTGCACTGGGATTAGGCTGCGGACTATTTGCCAGTGCCGTGATGTACGGAATGTGGGATTCAACAGTGAATGCCGCAATAGACAGGGACCTGAGTCATATTCAGCTTCATACAGAAAAATTTGAGAAAGAAAGTCTTATTGAGAATTACATTCCTGAGGGAAAAAACATTGAGGAGCAGATCTCAAAGATCGATGGGGTTAAGGCAGTCTCAGGGAGAACGCTAATTGAAGGGATGGCGGCTTCTGCCTCTTCTTCAACGGGTGTGGAAATAAAAGGAATATTGCCGGACAGAGAGAAGAAAGTTACCAGCGTTGCCTCCAGCATTGTTGAAGGAAAATACTTTGAAGGCGTAAGCAGAAATCCCGTTATAATAGGAAAAGAGCTGGCTAAAAAACTTGACCTTAAGCTACGTTCAAAGATAGTCCTTAGTTTCCAGGGGCTGGATGGAAATATAATTTACGCTGCTTTCCGTATTGCGGGGATATTCGAGACCGAATCATCGATGTTCGATAAGAGCAACGTTTTTGTTAAACAGAGCGATCTCTTTAACCTGCTGAACAGTAAGCCTTTTATACATGAAATAGCCGTGAGGCTATCAACAGTTCAGGTAATGGACAAAGTTGCAGCGCAGCTGAGAGACAGGTATACAGGTCTTTCGGTTGAAACCTGGCAGCAGCTTGCTCCTGAACTCAGTCTTACTTACGAGACTCTCATACTTGAACTGAACATCTTCCTTGGCATCATTCTTTTTGCACTGCTCTTCGGGATCACGAATACAATGCTTATGTCCGTAATGGAGAGGATAAGAGAGCTCGGGGTTCTCATGGCGGTCGGTATGAAGCGGATACGCGTATTCATTCTTATTATACTGGAGACAATTCTGCTTTCAATAACGGGCGGAATAATAGGGATGATACTCGGTGCAGCATCTATCGCGATAACCGCAAGGAATGGAATAAATCTTTCACTGTTTTCGCAGGGACTATCGAGTTACGGCATCAGCTCGCATCTGTTCCCGGGACTGCCGGGAGAATTCTACCCTGTATTATTTATTATGATAATAATAACCGCGATTGTCAGTGCGATCTATCCGGCTATAAAAGCGGTAAGGCTGAACCCTGCTTCGGCAATTAGAACTTATTAATGAAAATAACGGAGTGATAATGGCTCTGATTGAATTGTATGATCTTCATAAAACTTATAACACAACCAAAATTCCTGTTCATGCAGTTAAAGGGGTGAACCTGGTAATAGAGAAAGGTGAATTTACGGCTATAGTAGGTCCCTCCGGTTCCGGGAAAACTACGCTGCTTAATATGATAGGGGGACTCGACCAGCCCACGGAAGGGAAGATAATAGTTGACGGTACGGATATATCTACCTATAAACCTGATGAGCTTATCAACTTCCGACTTCATCATATCGGCTTTGTTTTCCAGGCTTACAATCTTATTCCTGTTCTTACCGCCAGGGAAAATGTTGAGTTTATTATGCTGCTTCAGAATATCCCTAAAGAAGAACGGGAGAAAAGAGCTTCTGAACTGCTGGAGGCGGTGGGACTGGGAGACAGGATGAAGAGCCGTCCTTCCGAACTTTCAGGAGGGCAGCAGCAGAGAGTTGCGGTAGCGCGTTCGCTTGCGTCGCATCCATCATTTGTACTCGCGGATGAACCCACGGCTAACCTTGATTCTGTAACGGCTGAAGCTCTTCTGGATTTGATGGAGAACCTTAACAGCAGGTACGAAATGACCTTCGTTTTCTCCACACACGATTACAGGGTGATAAAAAGGGCCCACCGTGTAGTCACACTGGAGGACGGTTTAATAAAATCAGATGAACCCGGGAGGGTACTGGAGAAGAATGAGAGTTAGGATAGTTTTATTCCTCTTTTTTGCCTGTTCAACTGTAAGTGTATTTGCGCAGCTCCCTGTAACCGACGTATACGGGTACGCCAAATACCTTTTCGGCAGTACCAAATATCCTTTTTATAATGAAAGACTCAATGATCACCTGATCCACGCACGCCTCAACACCAGATGGTACCCGCTTCAGTCACTAACGGCGGCACTCGAGTTCCGGTTCCGTGCTTATTACGGTAATAGCGTAGAGAAGATACCGGATTTCCTGGACCAGATAAGATCGCATCATGAATTTGCTGATCTGGATGCGGTGCTCTGGGATAAAGGTAAAACTCTCGGCTATCTTGAAACCGACCGGCTATGGCTCGACTGGGTAAAAGATAAATTTGAGGTTACAGTAGGGCGGCAGAGAATAGCATGGGGAACCAGCTGGGTATGGAACCCTACCGATCTTTTTAATCCCCAATCGCCTCTTGATTTTGATTACGAAGAACTTCCCGGAACTGATGCGGTAAGGCTTCAGTATTACACTGGTCCCGTTACCAAAATAGAAGCTGCCGTACGCCCCGCAAAAACAATGGACAGGGTAATAGCCGCCGGTCTTATCTCTTTTAACGAATGGGATTATGACTTCAACCTTATAGGGGGAATTAAAAATAACCGCTGGGTAGCAGGAGGGGGATGGTCGGGAGACATCCTTGATGCCGGATTCCGCGGAGAGTTTACCGTTACACAAAAGCCGGATATAATTCAGAAGTACAAAAATCTACATGTAATTTTACCTGTCTACGAACCTGTATCATCTTTTAAAGACCCGGTTTTTTCTTTTGTTCTCTCAGGAGACTATACTTTCCCAAACAGTTTTTATATCCATACCGAGATAATGTATTATAATGCGGGAAAGACGATGAATGCGGGGCTTTACCAGCAGGAGGCTCTTGACCTGGGGATGCTTTCACCTTCCCGGTGGTCAGTTTACCAGGAATTTTCTTATGATATCACCCCTCTTCTGCGGGGAAGTCTTTTCGGAATTTATAATCCTGACGATCAATCCTATGTTATTGTACCCTCCGCAAGCTATTCGGTTATAACCAACCTCGATCTTTATATAATCGCTCTTCTGTTCAATGGAGATACTTTAACTCAGTACGGGGATTATGGCAGCTCCTTCTACGTAAGGGTTAAATATTCTTTCTAACCCTATAAAATGAAAGTGATTAGAGGATTTTGTTTTTACCGGATATTTTATTATCTATATTTATTCATACCGGAATGAACAAACCTATACATCAACCTTGGCAATATATAAGGAAATTTACATCTTAGAAGGAGTGTTATTTTAATGAATAAAATTGATCTGAAGAAAATAGCTAAGAAGATTAGCGTAAGACAGCTGAAGCTTGAAGATTATGACCAGCTTGTAGAACTTCAGAAACTGTCATTTCCTGGAATGCCTACCTGGAATGCGGAGCAGCTTGAAAGTCAGCTTGAGATCTTTCCCGAAGGGCAGATCTGCATAGATTACGACGGAAAGATCATAGCTTCATCCAACAGTCTGATAGTAGACTTTGATATACACGAGGATTACGACAGCTGGCAGCGGATAAGCGATAACGGATATATCACCAATCATAATCCTGAAGGAGATACCCTTTATGGAATTGAGATTATGGTTCATCCCGATTTCAGGGGGATGCGGTTATCGCGCAGGCTCTACGACGCGAGAAAGCAGATAGCGAGGAAATACAACCTGAGAAGTATAGTAATAGGCGGGAGGATTCCGGGATATTACAAACAAAAGGCAAAGATGACAGCCAGAGAATATGTGGACAGGGTAATAAGCAAAGAATTATACGACCAGGTGCTCACCGCCCAGCTATCCAACGGCTTTGTGCTTAAAAGGATAATGCCCACGTATCTTGAATCTGATACAGCCTCGGCAGGTCATGCTACGCTGCTTGAATGGCCTAACCTTGATTATGTTCCGAAACAGGCAAAAAGGTATGTTACTTCAAAGAAAGTAAGGATCTGTGTAGTTCAGTACCAGATGAGGAGTTTGAAAAACTTTAAAGAGTTTGCAACTCAATGCGAATATTTCGTTGATGTAGCTTCGGGCTATAAGAGCGATTTTATTCTTTTTCCGGAAATATTCACACTTCAGCTTCTTTCGTATCTGCCGAATGAGAGACCCGGTATTGCCGTAAGAACGCTGGCAGACCTTACTCCAAAATACCTGGATCTTTTCAATAAACTTTCGATAAGACATAATATAAATATTATCGGGGGGTCACACTATACAAGGGAGGATGACGATATATATAATATCGCTTACCTTTTCAGAAGAGATGGTTCTATAGAAAAGCAGTATAAGATTCATATTACTCCCAATGAACGAAAGTGGTGGGGGGTGAAACCGGGGAATAAAATTGAGGTATTTGATACCGACCGCGGGAAGATAAATATTCAGATCTGTTATGATATCGAATTCCCCGAACTCTCAAGGATCGCCACCCAGAAGGGAGCCGAGTTAATTTTTGTGCCGTTCTGCACCGATGAAAGATACGGCTATTTGAGGGTACGCTACTGCGCCCAGGCAAGGTGCATTGAGAACGGAGTTTATGCCGCTATTGCGGGGAATGTAGGCAACCTGCCGTTTGTTGAAAATATGGATATCCAGTATGCACAGTCGGGCATATTTACCCCATCCGATTTTCAGTTTTCACGTGATGCGGTTGCGGCTGAATGCACACCGAATATAGAGACGGTAATTATCCATGATATTGATATGGAGCTTGTAAAGCGCCACCGCTTCAGCGGAAGCACCCTTAACTGGAAAGACAGAAGGAGTGACCTCTACGAAATTGTATTAAAGAAGTAATTACTTTCGGCGGGAATCAATCTTTAATTCTGATGTAGGTACAATCTCAAAAGTAGCTGAGGCCAGCCTTATTTTGCCTTCCGACTTATCAACCTCATCAAGAATTCGTGAGAAAAGCTCGTCTTTTGTAGACCGACGTTTTTTATAATCCACAACGTATCTGATAGTGTATTCTATCCAGTTATCGTTTGCAACAATAGTAACCATAGGATCGACGGAAGCGTTTTCTATTCTGTACCTGGCAACAAGATCTTTCCATGCGGTTTTAGCTTCCTTCGCGTATTCGCCCAGAAGTTCCACGGTTATCGAATGGAGTACACCTTTAACATATTTATGGTCGCAGCCGTATCTAACGGGGACTGTTATTTCATCCCAGAGAAACGGGAACTCTCCGGAATAATTAAAAACGGGTTCTTTAAAGACAAAACTATTTGCGATCCTTACAACCCTTCCGTTGTAAAGATCCCCCCGTATCCATTCACCGCATTCCATCACGGTTGTACGAAGAATGCCGATATCAATAACGTCCCCTCTTATGCCTCCAAGCTGCACCCTGTCGCCGGAGCGATAAAACCTTCCCACCGAAACAGCCAGCCAGCCCGCAACGCTTGTTATAACTTCCTGCAGGGCAAAGGCAATACCGGCACCCGCCACACCCAGAGCAACGGTTACTCCGCTCAGCTTATCGGAATACACTATCGAAATGAAAAGGATGCCTGCCACGTACACCACAAAGGTAACAGTCTTCTTTAGTTTATACCTTGCATCATTATCCTTTATATTCCCTACAAGCGTCCGTTTTACTAACCTGTTTATTATAAAAAGTATCAGTAAACCGGCGATAGCGACGACAAGCCTTCCCCAGGTAGGGTCATTATAGATCTTAGAGAAGTAATCCTGCATTTACATCCTGTAATAGATTGAAGAGAGATTACAATCTCAGGAATTTTTATAACGATTTCTTTGTTCTTGCTAACATTTAGAGAAAAATGCTTTTCCGGGTTAGAATGAAATTCTTTATATTCCCGTAATCCCTCATAATAAAATGCTTTAAATGAAAGATGAATTTGTTGTAATCAGAGACCAGGTTGAAGAATTTATAGATTCCTTTCTGGCTGCTAAGCTGAATCAGAAGATTGACGAACAAATTCACTTCATTGGTTCCGTCAAAGATCTGGTTATGAACCACATCATTGATCTCCGGGATCTTAAGGATGATGAATCCCGTTTTTATAAAAAAATTGAGGAATACAATTCTTCGCTGCTGGAACTCCTTGGACTAAGAACCCCCGATAGGAACGTATCCGGCTTTAAGGAAGATTTTCCTGAACTGGTGCACAGTTATGAAGAATTCATTAAAATGACCGATAGAAAAAGGATTGAGGAGCAGGATAATGAACGATTTAAGATGCTCGCAGAGGATTCCTTTGCGGTAAAAAATATTAAAGCAGCGAAGATGATCGGCTACTTTATCACGACCTCACCGCGGAGAACGACAAATCTCTTCAGAAAGCTGTTTCATCATCCTGACAAATCACTTAAGGTATGGAAGAGAAAAATATACTTCCGTAATTTATTTCAGCTTATCATAAGGGATTTTTTCCTCAGTAAATCTTTTGATCTCATCAATGAAATGAACAGGGAGATAGCGGTATCCTGCCAGTCGGCCTGGAAGAGCGAGGAGAAGATAAACAAGCACTTTACCTCTGATCTTCAGTTCACGGACCTTAGTAGGTACATCCCCACCGAGGATGAAGTTAGTCTTTTTGACAAAGAGATTAATTCATTGATGAAACAGATGGAGAAAATGAGAGAGAGCATCAGGACGAGGACAAAGGAGAACCTTGACGAGGTATTCAGCCGCCTTGATGAAAACTATAAAAAGGCCGGAACGCTGGAATTGCCTTCCCGTCGGTACAACCTAAGTAAGGTGCTAAGCTCTCAGAAGAACGTTGATGAAAAATACAGTCAGATGGCTGCCGGATGGAGTAATACCTTTTTTACGCTACTGGAAGACTGGAAATTAAATAAGGATCTGTATCTGAATGAAATACTTGAAGTAGAGGAATTATATTCGCTCCGCGGGGAGATCCGTCAGAAGATTATTGAAAATGCCGTCCCTTCCGTGGATGATATAAAGAGGGTTCTGTTCAGCAGCAGAAGCAGACTTGAACAGCAGAAGGATTCCCAGGCCTTCAGGGAAGTCCTTCTGAAGGAGAAATCCGATTTGTATAAGCAGCTGAACAGCGGATTAATTGACGCTGCGTCAGAACTGCTTTTAACCGAGGGTATCCCTGAAACGATCGATGAGCTTGAACTGAACCTGAAGAGTAATCTTGATAAAACATTGGTGAAAAGGGCTATAGTAAAAACGTCTGTTTATGACAGGAAGATACGCAATTCAGAGATCGATCATATCAAACCTGCCGAAATGATAAGGTTTGAAATCCTGCCCGACTTCCTCAAAGAGACACACAGGCTTAAAGCGGCAGTTATAGAAACTCTTGATGAGATACAGAAAAATTTAAAGGATGTGGATAAAATAGCAGACTTTAACCTGGAGTCTGCCATAGCATCTGTCGAAACTTCGGGCGCTGGAGAGGGAGAGGAAATGAATCCGGCAGCAATTGCTTCCGAAGGACTGCAGAGGGCTATATCGAAAGCTGATGAGATAAAATCGCAGCTGTTTAAAGTATATGAGAATATCATTAAGACTTCATACGAATCAGTAGCTTCTTACAACAAAAAAATGCTTACTCTCAATGATGTCGATAATATTCTTGAAATAAGGCTGCGTATTGCTAAAGCCAGGGCTATCGAAAAAACGGTTCAATTCCGTATTAAGACTATGGAGTCGATTAAAAATTTCATTCCATGGTTAATCAACTCACTTAAGCAGGGTTTTTCCCGTACAGGGAGTCTTTACAAAACTTTCAGGAAAAGGCTGGGACTTGAATCGAAGCAGGGAAAGATTTCAACGGAAATATCTGATTTCCTGACTGATGCGGAGAATTCCGTAAATAAGCTTCCTTATGTGTACCAGAGACTCTTCAGAATAGAGCCGCTGGAAGATGAGAAATTCTATGAAAGAAGAACTGCCGAATTGGGTAAACTGCAGCTGGCATTCGATAAATGGAAGCAGGGTCATTATGCTCCGGTCGTAATTGTTGGAGAAAAGGGGAGTGGTATGACAACGACTGTGAACTTTCTTCTGAAAAGCATATCCATAGAAGAGGAATTAATCAGAGTAGATATTGATGAAATAATCGAATGTGAGGAAATATTTCTTAAATTTTTCGGCAGATTGTTTGGTACCGGGTTTAGCGAGCCCCAGGAAATTTCACGTTTCTTAAATGCTGCGGAACATAACCGGATAATTATACTTGAAAATATTCATCACCTCTTTCAGCGTAAAATAGGCGGGTTTGGATCATTCAGGAATTTTTTCCAGATAGTATCTGCCACAAGTAAAAAAGTTTTCTGGATTACCTCCTCTAATTTGTACGCCTGGAATTATCTTGAAAGGGTGCTCCATATAAGCGACTATTTTTCTTATATAGTACGACTGCAGCCTTTTACGGATGAGCAGATTATAGATATTATTATGAAGCGCCATAGAGTAAGCGGATATAATATAAGGTTTGAACCTTCTCCCGACGATATTCAGAGCAGGACTTTCCAGAAGCTGAACGATACAGAACAACAGAAATACCTTAAAGAAAAGTACTTCTCGGAGCTGAATAAGTTCGCAAGAAGCAACCTGAGCTTATCACTGTTTTTCTGGATGAGTTCTACAAGAGAGGTGAAGAACGATACCATAACTATCGGATCACTGGAGGGACTTGATTTTTCTTTTCTCAGCGGACTGGGGGATGAGAAGATTTTTAGTCTCTATGCTCTTCTTGTACATGACGGTCTCACCGCAAAACAGCATTCTGTTATATTCAACCAGGATGAAGAAAAAAGCAGGCTCAACCTTCTGCTGCTGGCGGATGACGGCATTATCATCAGGTCGAATGGTAAGTTTGTTATAAATCCTATGCTTTACAGGCAGACAGTAAGTCTCCTGCAGACTAAGAATATTTTACACTAAAAATTATGAAGCTTAAATATTTCATTATCATATTTATGTTTACGGCTGTGCTTGGGCCTTCAGCCTATCCCCAGGATACAACCATTAAAGCGGTTGATTCAGTGATTGTATCAACAAAATCCTCTGTTGCTTCAGATTCACTGAAAGCCGCCGCTAAAAAAGATACTTCTGCAGATATAATGACCCAGCTTCAGCCGCCTTCCATTCTTGAAGTTATTTCCGTAGGCAAAGTAATCTGGGCAATAATCTTCTTCATTGCGGGACTTTATATAATCAGGCTGTTAACAAAAATTCTTGAGATATTATCAGAGCGCAGCACCAATTACAGGATCACTATAAAAGGGATTGCCCCAATTGTAAGGATATTCGGGTGGATGATAATAATCTACATTGTTATTGCCGGTATTTTCCGTCCCCCCGTAGCTACCATTATTGCAGTAACGGCATCTGTAGGAATCGCTGTGGGTTTTGCAGCTCAGGATATTCTGAAGAACATTTTCGGCGGTATAATGATACTGTTCGACCGGCCCTTCCAGGTAGGCGACAAGATTCAGCTGGGTGAGTATTACGGCGAGGTAATGAAGATAGGATTAAGGTCCACAAAAATTGTTACGCCTGATGATTCAACCGTTACTATACCTAACGGAGAACTGATGAATAAGTCGGTTTCCAATACCAATTATGGTGAGCCCAGCTGCCAGGTAGTGGCGGAAATTTATCTCCCGATCGATATTGATACCGGAAGAGTAAGGCAGATTGCCATTGAGGCTGCACAGATATCACGCTATGTTTACCTGAACAAACCCATTACTGTATTGTTCTTCAATGAAATAAAGGACAGGCGGTCATATCTGAAGATGCGTTTGAAGGCTTATGTAATGGATATAAGGTATGAATTCCAGTTCAAGAGTGATATGACCGAACTTGTAATGAAGGAGCTGCTCCTGACGAATCTGATCACCACCGAAGACTACAAGTAAAAGAAAAACCTGTCTCCGCAGAATTATATCAGGTTAAGGTTACCTCTTTCTGCTTGCGTGCTTTACCATTATAAACCGGTATTTCAAAAGAAAATGTAGTCCCCGTTCCCTCCGCGCTTTCAACCTTGATCTCTATCTGATGAACCTCCAGTATCTTTTTTACAATAGCCAGTCCTAAGCCAAGCCCTCCGGCAGCAGGTTTCCCCGTACCCTGATGATACCTGTCGAAGATATATTTCAACTCGTCTTTTCTGATTCCGGAACCGCTGTCTTTAACATATGTAATAACCTTATTACCGGCATCCTGAAGCCGGATCGTAACAAAGCCCCCGGCCGGGGTGAACTTAAAGGCATTATCGAGAAGGTTCTGAAGAACCTTTTCCATCATTCCTATGTCCGCATATACAAGCGGCAGGTCATAAGGGAAGTTCAGCCGCAGATCTACATTTTTACTCTGAGCTATTATCTGGTTCTTCTGCTGTATATCCTGCGCCAGTTCGGCAACAGAAAATGCTTCAGGATCAGGTTTTGTTTCTCTTGCCTCAAGCTTTGAAAGTTCGAATAATTCCTCAACCAGTTTTTTCAATCTCTCCGTGCTGCTTAAAATCGTCTGCATATAATTTCTGCGGTCTTCTTCCGTCAGTGTTTCAGATTTCAGCAGGATCGTTTCAATATAACCCTGAACTGCGGCAAGAGGAGTTCTAAGGTCGTGAGATACATTAGCAACAAGTTCCCGCCTCAGGTTATCCATTGTCTTCATTTCCTCTATATTCCCTACTATCGTATCAGCCATCTCATTGAACTGATCGGCAAACTCATTAAACTCACCGCGGCCTTTCAGCTTTATTCGCGCGTCAAGATTTCCATTTTTGAATTCCCGTATCACTGTAACAATTTTCCTGATATTCCTTGTTATGAATCCCAGGGCAATAAGGCTGATAATAGCGACTCCGATAAGAGTAATTCCCATCGAACGAATACCGAGTCTTAAAATATAGCTTCCGAAAACAAGCTGTGTGGCGTTTTCATATTCCTCTCCGCCAAGTATAACATAGATATAGCCGCGGAATGTATCTCCTTCATAAACTTTAGCGGCCGAGAATGCCTTTTCACGATCGGCATCTCGTGGATCGGGACCAAGAACGAAAGGTCTGTCCTTAGACGAAACAAATTTTTTTATGGGTTCAAGCGGAACATATTTTAATTTTACAACTTTGTTCGGAGCAAAATAAGTCAGTATCCTGCCGTCTTTATCGAGGAGGTAAACTTCCAGGCTGGGATTGATGATCATTATATTATGAAACACATCTTTAAGAATTTGCGTATTTGCTTTACCGTCAACAAAACATTGATTTTCGGCGGCAATATGAGGCGCTATTTCGGCATCGAGTTTCTGATTTGTTTCCTGGAAATACATCTCTGCGGTGTAAACCGATATATACATATAGATTCCTGAAAGTATAACAAGAACCAGCAGGAATATTGCAGATATCCTCCAGAAAAGACTATTAAAAAATCCTGTTTTCAAAATTAGCATTCCTTTATTGCTTTGTGATTTCTTCGAGATCGTTGAAACGGTAGCCGACTCCCCAGGTAGTCAGTATATAAGAAGGATCGGAAAGATTGGTCTCGATTTTTCCGCGAAGCCTGTTGATATGTGAATTTACCGTATGCTCATATCCGTTATATGAATATCCCCACAGCAGACTTAGGAGCTGTTCACGTGTATAAGTTTTCCCAGGATGTGAGGCCAGCAGGTGGAGCAGTTCAAATTCTTTCGGAGTGAGGTCTATTCTCTCTCCTTTCAGGGTAACTCTGCGCTTTGCGACATCGATTAAGAGATCTCCTACCGCGATGTCATCCTTCTGTTCGTCTTTTTGAAGCGCTTCGATTCTGCGGAAAATAGCTTTCACACGTGCTGTGAATTCTCTTATGGAGAAAGGTTTTGTAAGGTAATCGTCGGCGCCGAGTTCAAGTCCCAGCACCTTGTCAAATTCTTCAGATTTGGCGGTCAGCATCAATACAGGTGTATAGTTCTCCTGCTTCCGTACCTCTTTGCAGATCTCAAGTCCGTCAACATCAGGAAGCATCAGATCGAGCACAATAAGATCATAAGGGTTATCAACGGCCTCCTTTAATCCTTCTTTTCCGTTATAACACCGGGTTACAGCGCACCCCATATCCTTCAGATGGATATTCACAAGGTCCGAGATTGATTTATCATCTTCTATTACCAGGACTTTTTTCATTGATAACTTATCTCCTTTTCTGCATTAAAATACCGAAAGAATGTAACGGAATTATCACATTTTTAAGAAAAGTTTTCAACAGTCGGTTTTAAGGAAAATACTAATTTATATGATAAGAAACAGGAGGGTGGGAGTTAGTCGGCAATAAATGCTTCAATATTTTCTATTTCGTGAATTGCTCTGATCTTTTTGAAATACCTCAAAGCTTCATTAAAGCTTTCTTTTGATTTTTCAAATTTATTCCATTCTTTATAGAGGATTCCAAGTTCCAGGGATGTTTCCGCGTAGTTCAGCTCATTTTTGTATTCCTTATTTATACGCAGACCGGTAAGCAGGTAGTTCTCAGCGAGGGGATAATTTTTCTGGACTCTCTTAATTATTCCTTCAACCTTGTATATCTCAGCTACAGAGAGCTTATCTTTTGTTTTGTAGCAGATCTGCATGGCTTTATCGGCGAAGGCTTTAGATAATTCCACATCCTGCATCTGAGCGTATATAAACGCCTTGGTAATATATGAAATGCCCAGTACTGAGAATATTCTATCGTTAAGAGAGACGGCTATACTCTTATCAAGTTCTTTTAACGCCTTTGCGTATTCTTTCTTCTTCACATAGGTAATGCCGAGATTGTGCCTGATCTGGGCCAGCTTATGTTTATCATTCAGCCTCTGGAAGTTTACCAGAGCACGGTTATAATAAAACAAAGCCTGGTCGTAATTGCTGTAGATATTATTTATTATACCCAGGTTGATCTCAATTTTGCCGACAAGTACCGCATCTTTTTTTGAATCAAGATACAGAAGGCTTTCCTCAAAATGATTTGCGGCTTCGGGCAGATCTCCCTGTTCCCCATAGACCGTTCCGAGAAGATTCTCACAGCGGGCACAGCCTTTCTGATCATTTTGATTCTTAAACATCACGAAGGCTTTTTTAGTAAAGTCGAAACATTCCGTCCACCTGGCTTCTCTGCTGTAAATCTCACCAATCGAATAGCAGGCATTTGCCGCAAGGTTAGTCAGATTAGGATCTGACCTGCTTTCAGCTATTATTTTCTTATGAGTTTCAATTGCGAATTCATATTCACCCTGGGAAATAGCATAGTCGCCCAGACTCAGAAGAAATTCGATGAACCTGTTTCTTGTAAGCTTTTGTTCTGCGAGTGTGGTTATTAACTGGAACTGGAACTCTTTGAGGTACGAATCGGAAAGGTCAACTTCAATCTGTTTACGCTCCGCCGGTTTAATCCCCATATCATCTGTGTTGCTGACTCTTTTATTTAAAATATTTTTTTTCAGCTCCGAAATCTCTTTTTCGGAAAAGAACCCTGCGAGGATTTCTTCAAGAGTTAAATATTTATTAATTCTTGCTGCCAATTTGATGTCTCTTAATATTTTAAAAAAACTGAAAGGATAACTTTCAAGTTATCCTTTCATCAGGTTTACAAATATATAAATTATCTTGCGTATGCCCAGCGTGAAAAGTGAGGAAGCTGTGCATTCACAACAGTTAATGTACCTGTCGATTTATCAACTGTTACCCCGTCGTTAACAGTAGGTGACAGGTTGTTGTTCTGATCGACATAGAAGAATTCTACGTCATTAGGATTTATTCCGCTTAAATCAAGGCCGGTAATCCTGAAGTTAAGTATAACAGGCTGATTAAAGGTCATTGATGGGAAAAAATCTACCCCTGCCTCGTTGCTAACCTGCATTGTAATATCCCTTGAATCGGCGAATGAACTATTAGCCGGTACTGTTAATTTACAGTCTATACTTACTGTTTTCCCATTTGATGCAAGGTAGCTTTTAACGAGGTGTATTTCGCCCCCTGAAATTCCATTGATTGTTTGTGCGGAGGTGAATGTATCCTCAACACTCATGTCCGCCTTAGCAGGCAGCATTATAATAGTTTTGCCCTGGGTTTTCTCAACTCCGTTTACCGGTCCAGTTACGTTACTTTCCTGCATACAGCCGACTAATGAAAGTAACAATAAAGCAGCCAGATATGATAACTTCCGCATTTTTTCTCGCCCTTCAGTTATTTTATAATATTTTGTTTTCATTTTAAGTTCTCTGATTGAGATATTTGTATGCGGAAAGCCAATGATTATGCCACCCTTCCGTTTGTAAATGTTACTTACTGAATTTTTAGTGATGGAAACTTCGGTAACTATTACAGTGACATTGTGAAATTCTTACTGTGACTTTTTGAGAGGATAAGAGAGATCTGTTAATAAATGAAACAGTTATTTTTTAAAGGAAGGGCGGCATTACGGCCGATGATATAGGGGATGAGATCGTCAGGCATGTAACTTCAGATAAAATAAGTACTTGCAGACATCTGTTTTAGGGCAGAATCGCTTCTATTTAACGATTTTGGATATTTGTTTGAATTCATCTGTACCGCAGACATTCAATAATTCGAAGAGAATTGCCTCTGTAGTAGTGATTTCAGCGCCATGGTGTCTCATTCTGTCAAGCGCCGTACGATAGTCAAATTCGTTTCTTGATGATATTGCGTCGGCCGCAACATTCACCTGGAAGCCATTTGCAAGGAGATCAAGTATGGTCTGCTGAACACATACGTGAGCTTCAATTCCCGCCACAACTACCTGCAGGGCATCATTGTCTTTAAGGCGGGGAAACAGATTCCCGGCCCCGGAGCAGCTGAACGTCATTTTTTGAATTGCGCTTAAACCTTCCAACTCTTTAAGGAGCGTTGAAGAGGTGCCACCAAGGCCTTTCGGATACTGTTCAGTATAAAAGATAGGAATGTTGAGGATCTTAAAGCCTTTTATCAGTTTCAGACTATTATTGATTACCTGTGCGGGTTTATCCATTACAGGGAGTATTTTTTCCTGGATATCAATCAGGAGCAGGGCAGAGGTTTCCCTTTTAAGTATCTTCTCATTGTATTTGATGGTCGACTCCATAAAACGCCTTTCAAGTTTTAATAAATTGGGTCCATTCCATACTTTCCACAGGCATACATCATAAGTAAAGCAGAAAGATCAACAAGAGTTTTTTTCTGGTCCTCAGTGTGTATTACGAGGTTGTAAACTTCAGAGACAAACCTCATATTCTTCAATATTTTTTTAAGCTCTTCATAACTCGGCTGTCCATGCCAGTTCGCTACTTCTTCAACGAGCATTTTCTCGTGTCTCCTGAGAAACTCGGCAAAGGATATAGATTTTGTGGTGTGCGAGGTTCTTGGGCGGCACATAGTAATAAGGTCATTAAAATAGGTGTCCCACTTTTCAGCAAGCACCCGGTTGCTGTCGCGCATTACATAACGTGCTTTTTCCAGCGAGAACCTTGCTTTGGTACGGGGTTTAAATTTGGAAGAGAGCGCATAACCGTCGTAACTGGTGTATCCTGTTTCATCATCAATATACTTCCATCTTTTGGTAAGCTGCCTGGCCGAGTATATAACAATAACCTTATCCAGCCCGCTGTCTACTACAATGAACTTTCCCTGCTGTTCGTTAATTACCGTAAACCAGTGCTCCCAGTTATCAACGCTCAGGATGCAGGGATAACCGGCTTTGAGGTGTTCGCTCAGGGCTTTTATTGCTTCGTCCGGAGTTTCCCGCCGGAAATATTTCATCTTACAATCGTAGGTTTTAGCAGCCTTTGCGAGTCCTATTTCGTCGGTTCCATACCACCAGGTACTGCCGGCCCGTTTGGCAATCTCTCTTTCGTTTTCAAACCTGCCCAGCATCACAAGGGCATACTTCAGGGCGAAAGGACCACATTGGTATTTATAAGGTTGGGGGTAAAAGCTCATGTCTCAGTAATTTTTGTGGTTTAATTTAATGAATACATCTCTTTAAATCATTAACATAATTTTGCGAGCAGGCCATTTTTCTTTATTTTTATTTTTATGAGTAAAAGAAAAACAAAAGTTGCCGTCGTATTTAATGAACCCCAGCCTGATTTCTACGTAAAATCGGTTGAACACGAAATAAAAGAGCTCGATTTTATTCCATATTTTGAGGTGGAGGAGCTTACACCGATTGAAGAATATGAAATTATGGCCCAAAAGCTGTCAAAAACAGGACTCGAAGCGTATCCCCTGAATATTTTTGACGACGTGAAGATCCTTCTTAAAGATATAAATACGAATAAACCTGATGTTATCTTCAATTTTATGGAACTTTATCAGGAAAATTCCCGCCTTGAGATGAATATCGTCGGTATGCTGGAGCTGCTGGGAATACCTTATACGGGTGCCCCGCCTATGGCTCTTGCCAACTGCCAGAGTAAGGTGCTTGCCAAGAGGATCCTTAATTCATACGGAATAAGGACTGCCAGTTTCAAATTGTTCAAAAAGATACAGAAAAGCTATAAGCACGATCTGAAATATCCCCTTATAGTAAAACCCGCATTTGAAGATGCGAGCGTTGGAATTGAAAACAGTTCTATTGTTGAAGACAGCAGGAGCTTAAAAGATCGGGTTAATTATGTCCTGTCTATTTTTCAGCAGCCGGCGCTGGTTGAAGAGTTTATTGAAGGAAGGGAGCTGAATGTTGCGGTTATGGGCGACCAGGAACCGGAGGCGCTTCCCATCAGTGAAATCGATTTCAGTGAAATGCCTGATCATCTTTATAATATAGTAAGCTACCAGGCAAAGTGGGATCCGGGACACGAAGCATATCATAAGACGATTCCAAGCTGTCCTGCCGAACTGCCCAAACGAATTGAGAAAGATGCAAAGGAAATTGCGGTTAATGCTTTTAAGATAATGGGATGCCGCGATTATGCCCGGGTGGATATGAGACTTTCGAAGGACAATAAGCTTTATGTGCTTGAAGTTAATCCGAATCCCGATCTTACCGAAAGTGCCGGATTTATGCGCTCGGCAGAGGCCGCGGGGTATAATTATGTAAGGGCGCTCCGAAAGATTATCGGGTTTGCGAAAAAAAGAGGGCAGCTGGCGGGTTCAATCAATTAATTTGTGATGCAGGTCTGATTTTTAAGTTCCTGTAACCCCATTAATTTCATTTCAATTATTTATTGTTAATATATAGTTGAGTTTAACTTATAAGGAGGAATTGAAATGAAGTGTCCTGTTGATGGAACTGATTTAACTGTAAAACAAAAAAATGATATAACAATTAACACCTGCCCTAAATGCAAAGGTGTATGGCTCGACAGGGCAGAGCTTGATAAAATACTCGCACAGTCGGAATTAGAGTACCCCGACTTTGAAGATTTCAAGGGAAGAGAAACCAGGTATGAGAGTCCCGGCGCCTTCTTCGGCCGCTTCTTCGAACATTGATTTTGTTTGTGATAGATTTAGTTGAGAGACCGCATCAACTGGTGCGGTTTTTTATTATACCGTGCAGATCTGGTTAGTAAGTACAACAAGGTGACTTGTTGAGGGATTGTTTCTTTCTTCATAGATCGTTCTTAAACCGGCTTCAGAGGCAATACTGTTTATTCCCCCGGAGGCCATAAAACTCTTATAATTCCTGTAATGATCTTTCCCCGCGGCGAATTCAACAGCCTCGTTCAGCAGATTCCAGAATCCGATCCTGCCGGGATAGGCATAATCGCCTATTATAATTCTATCAGCAATTTTTGACATATTGTTTAATTCTTTAACTCTTTTATTTTCATCAATCTCATGCAGTACATATGTCATTACCGCATAGTTATAATGTCCCTTGCTTTCTAGTGTCATCTGATCTAATGAGATATGACGGAAAGAAATTTTATCCCCCTTATATCCTGTAAGGTTATAATCAGCACGATTGATATTTCTTTCTGAAAGGTCTATTCCCAGTATCGACTTGCACTTATCAGCGATGAAAAATGAAAAACGGCCGGTCCCGCAGCCGACATCAATTATAGTAGAGTCTGCCTCTATGTGATTTTCTATTTGTCTGAAAAGTCTGTCCTGGTTGGGAGCGATTAATTTGTCGTAAAACCATCCGTCATACCAGTGATTTTTATTCTCATTCACCTGTATAAAATCCTTGTTTTATTGTGGATTCCGAACTTACTGCCTGCTTATCAGGGTTATAACTTCACTGAGATTATTCGTTTCATGATCAGGTTTGAATTTATCACTTTTAAAAGGACAGGCGGTCTTTCCTGTATATATAAGTATTCCCGTTCCGCCGATCTTCTGAACTGCCTCAATATCTGATTCAACATCATCTCCTATCATTATAAATCGGGAATCCGGATTATATCCTAACTGCTTCAATGCTGTTTGAAAATAGATAGGAGAGGGTTTACCAATTACCACTGCTTCTTTTGAAGCAGCATATTCTATTGCGGTTATAAATGACCCCGCATCCATCGTTAAAGTTTTACCATCAGGCTCCCAGTACCTGTTTTTATGCATGGCAATAATATCGGCACCGTTCCAGACCTTCCTGAAAATCTCGTTCATGGTTTCGTAAGTCCACCTGTCAGCAATATCTCCAAGCACAACAGCTTCAGGATCTTCATCAACATCAAACTCTGTAAAAAGAGGTTTGATATGGTCCCTGCCGTAAACAGAAACTCTTTTGTAGTTCTCTCTTACATAACTTAACGTTGCATCTACTGCGGTCATTGAGGGAATATCTGTCTTTATTCCATTATCCCTTACAAACCTGAGCATTTCCTCAGAGGTCCGGAGAGTTGAATTACTTATAAGAAAAAAAGGGAATTTGTTTTCTGTCAGGAAGGAGAAAAACTCTTCTGCATCATCGGCTATTTTATTACCGAGTTTAATTACACCGTCAAAGTCGATTAGTACAGGTATTTGGTCTGCTTGCATAATAATTTAAGACAAGATGAACTTGTAAAAGGTTCTGATGTCATCTGAAATCGGTTTGATTGTTCCCGCATAAATCCCGGTACTACGGCAGGTTCGGGATGACTTGATGTCTCCGCGGTCAAAAATGACCGCGGAAACACCAGAATATAAAATTCGAGATTGCTTCCCGGAGATCAGGCCTGCGGCTTAACAGGAACGAGCTGAGGGAATTTTATCTGTGCGAGTTCGAATAATCCGAACATCACGCCGGCATAGAAAAGGTTTCCGACCAAGTTATAGCCGAAGAAGGGAATAGCCGCTGTGTAGCATTCTGCCAGCCCTGCCGCTGTCATCGGATACATAACATCTGTCATCCAGAAGGCAAAGTTGGTGATAAGGAAAAACAGAACCGCTGCAGTTAAAGAAGCAAGCACGATATTGGAGACTTTCTTCTTCTGAATCATTGTCATTCCTATTACCACCATAAGGGCGAAGGCAAAATAGACAGACAGAATAGTAGAGTGAAAACCAAGGATAAGGTCCGTTAAGAACATTGCGATTAAAGGAATTGCAAAGGCGAGCTTTTTATTAGAAAAGTAAGCTCCTCCGAATAAAGCCATTGCGCCGATTGCTGTAAAATTCGGTAAATGAGGGATAAGCCTTGTGAATGCCGCTAACGCAATCATAGCACAGAGAACGAGAAACCTTGGTGATATTAACTTTGAATTCATTAAATACTCCTTTCAGTAATAAAATTGTAAAGATTATATTCTTCTTTTAATTAACAATAAAGATAAAACATCAGGAATTCAAAAACCTGATCTTTATCATAATTTAAATTTAAATCCTCCATAAAGCGATAGTCCCGGTGAAGCATACCCGTAGACCTCCTCATAATAATCGTCCGCTATATTATTTATTTTCGCGTAAAGCTGCAGAAAACTCAGAACATCATATGAGGCAGCCGCATTAACCAGGAAGTAGCTTCCCAGCTTAATTCTCTCCGATCCGGATGCGGTGAAGATCTTGTCATCCCGCTGGCCCACATAAGCGGCATCAACATGCAGATTAAATTTATTCAGGAAGCTGTAGCTGGCGCTGAATGTTCCTTTATATTCGGGTCTCCTTAAAAGAGGCAGATTTTTATCGGGAGAATCAGGATTAAGGTCCTTTGTTTTTGTGTTCGTAAAATTAAACTTAAGCAGCAGTCCCTCAACCGGTTTAACAGTAACAAAAAATTCAATACCGTAGCTTTCGGCCTGGTTTATATTTATAGTTTTGAAGTTCGAATCGAATCCGAAAAGTTTCTTGAACTCATTTCTGAAATACGTCGCGCCCGCGGTTATTCTGTCGCTCCAGAGATACTGCTCGAAGCCTGCATCCCAGCCCGAACTCTTCTCCGGCTGAAGATTTTCGTTCCCGAAAGCAGGATCATAAAGATAGAATAGTGAAGGGGCCTTAAAGCCGGTGCCGTAGGTGGCCTTCAGCTTTGTACCCGTTTCCCATATCATGAGCGCCGGGGCAAGTCTGAATGTTACTGCGTCGCCGAATTTATCGTGGTTATCGTACCTAATCCCCAGGTTGAGAAAAAAACGGTCGGCTATGTTGCTCTGCTCTTCAGCAAAAAATCCTTTTGTAGTAGAACGGCGGGACGGGAAATCACTTTCAAAATTGCCTGTCTGCGAATTAATAAAATAATTACTCAGCGCGGTTTCTCTTTCATGTTCCACCCCGATGGTAAGAGAAAAAGGTTTCGCAAAATTAAATGTATTCTGAAGATCAAATTTTATTTTCCTGCCGTCGTACATACTTCTTGAAGCCGCCGGGTTATAGAGCGTGGAATCAAAGCTGTACTTCCTCACATTACGCATATAGGAAACGCCGGCCTTTCCATTCCAGGTATTCTTATAATCGGAGAAGTAAGTTTCCATCCTGAAAATATTCTCATCAAGTTTATAGATATATGTAGGATCATCCCCGAATTCGCCCCCCCATTGGTCATAGTCGGCATCAGCGCCGGTATGCTGATAGAACAGATTCAGCTGAAAATCATTTTCAAGATTGATACCCGCCTTAAACGAACCAGTAAAGTTTGACGCGCCGTCTTTTTCAGTATTGCCATACCTTGCTGCGGCCGATGAGAAGCCGTCGGTTTTCATCCTGATTAAATTTAACTGATAATTAAAGACATCGTAAGAGCCGCTTAAACTTCCGTTAAGCTTATAGGTATTATAAGTGCCGCCTTCGGCCGAAAGCGAATATTTATTTCTGCCTTCTCCTGTTTTCGTAATAATATTTATCACGCCGGCAAGCGCATCTGAGCCATACATTGTACTCTGGGGACCCCGCAGTATCTCTATTCGTTCGATATTATCTGTGGGGAGATTGGAGAAATCGTAAGTATTACCCGGATCTCCGGGCATATTCATCTCGATTCCGTCTATAAGTACAAGCGTATGTTCCGAACCTCCGCCCCTTATATACACGCTTGCAAGCTTGCCGGGACCGCCCTGCTGAACAACGCTTACTCCATATTCATCTCTTAAGAGATCGAGAACATTATCTTTCTTCGAGTTTGCTATCTCTGCGGAGTCAATTATGGTTATGGAATTTGCCAGTTCAATAAGAGGTGTTTCTGTTCTCGTGGCAGTTACTACAACGTCAGACATTTTGTAGTAGCCTGTAGTATCGCCTTTTCTGATTATACTATTTTGAGAATAAACTGCAGAACAAAGCAGCGTTAACGCCAGCCCTGTTAAGAAAAGTTTCTGCAGATACATGAAGTTACTCCTGTAAAAAAACTTAAAGTAACTTCGTGGGGGATTAAACGAATTGATTGAGTATTCGTAATCTAACCT
This sequence comes from uncultured Bacteroidota bacterium, assembly GCA_963771705.1. Lineage (GTDB taxonomy): Bacteria > Bacteroidota > Ignavibacteria > Ignavibacteriales > Ignavibacteriaceae > DATFVA01. The sequence continues at coordinate 82,456 of CAVYUP010000006.1, read as the reverse complement.
CACCCGCGAAGGTTGATTTAATTTCCATACGGCAGGTCTCCTGGCTTAGCTTCGCAATGAAATTCTTCACTGCTTCGCCTTACAGTTGCGCGTCAGCTCCGGATTCTAACCGGATTCCCTATGCTTCCCGTTCTAACCGGGACACCGTAATCATTTGAAAGAACTCCCTGAATATAGAAGAGAAATTCAATAAATCAAAATTCGTTCTATTCGGTCTTAAATTTCCGGTATTCAGTCTTTAATATTCCATCCATCACAAAGAGCCCTCGCAATTACAATTATATTATTAAAAAAATTTAGGTTTCAATTGAGCATCGGTATTCAGATAATCTGGTTGTTTTTACTCGCTCTTCCTGTAGCTGCAATTGCGTGGACGGTTACCCATGAAGAAGTGTTCAGGGAAGTTCACGAATTCTGCGTAAGAAAAAGTAAATCCGGGGGTTCAATCTTTGTAAGGAAATTTTTCTTCCTTTTCACCTGCGAGTACTGCTTCAGTCATTATGTCACTATTTTCTTTTTAATTATAACCGGCTTCAGGATGCTGTTCAGCGACTGGAGAGGCTTCATTATTTCCGGATTTTCATTAGTGTGGATAGCAAATATCTATATGAGCATCTATGCTCACCTCAGGCTGGATATTAAAAAAGAGAGAATCGACATTAAGACTGAAGAAAAAGACCTTAACCAGCCCTGAAATTTCCCCGTTTTATTTCTGCCACCTAATACTTAAGTTATCCTTACTTTCCAACTACGCTCCAACTACGCTTCAACCGCGCCCCACATAAGCTCTAAATCCGGATATCCAGCTTCATCCTCCCGGAGAATCAATATAATATCAAATGAATATTCAGACCGGCTGAATGCGTCAATGCAGTGAAGCAGGGAAAATTCAGCGGAATTTGGAGACGGAGCCGGAACCTCTTCCTTAACTTATTCCTGAAAACTAAATTGCTTTTCTTCCCCGATATAAATAATTTTGTTAAACTTATGTGCGGGGATTATTCCCGTACCAATTGAAACTATTTATTGTTGATTTGAATTTTGTTACCACATAACACATTCAGTTCTAGCTTACCAATAAGTTATCGTTTTTATAAAGGAGAAATTTAATGGGTTGGTTCACCGCGTTTATCGATTCGAGCCTGGGAAAGAAGCTGATTATGGCTGTCACAGGCTTGTTTTTATATATCTACCTGATCATCCACCTCATTGCCAATCTTCTGCTGCTGAGAAGCACGGGAGATGCTTTTGAGGCTTATGCTGATTTTATGGCGGCATCGCTTAATATTCCGGTCAGGATAATTGAAATAGTACTATTCATAGCGTTCATCTACCATATTATAAATGGTATCAGGCTGTGGTTTATAAATAATTCAGCCCGCGGCATTGAATATAAAACAAAAAATCCCTCTGCAAACAGCACGTTTTATTCAAGGTTCATGATACAGAGCGGAATAGTTGTTCTAATTTTTCTCGTTATTCACCTGCTGGATTTCTTCATCCCTTCCCGGTTCGGCTATATGCATATGACAATGTATGACAGCGCGGTAGCTAAATTCCATGAACATGGTGGGCAGTTTTTTACATTTTTGCTATGATACTCCTTGCCATCCATCTTGTTCATGCATTCCAGAGCGGGTTCCAGACGCTGGGACTCAGACATAATAAATACACACCTTTCATCAAAGGATTCGGCGTTCTTTTCTCGATACTGATTTGTCTGGGATTTGCCTTGATTCCTTTTTACTTCATCCTGGGAGGAGGGAAATAATATGAAATTAGAATCAAAAGTACCCGCCGGACAATTAGCTCAGAAATGGACAGACTATAAGTTCAAAATGAAGCTGGTTAACCCGGCTAATAAAAGAAAATATAATATTATTGTTGTGGGAACAGGACTTGCAGGCGGCTCGGCTGCTGCCTCTCTTGCGGAGCTTGGATATAACGTTGACGCTTTCTGTTTCCAGGACAGTGCACGCCGCGCCCACAGTATTGCCGCTCAGGGCGGAATAAATGCTTCAAAAAATTATCAGAATGACGGCGACAGTGTTTACCGGCTGTTTTATGACACTATAAAAGGCGGCGACTACAGATCACGAGAAGGAAACGTTTACCGTCTTGCTGAACTAAGCGCAAATATTATCGATCAGTGTGTGGCGCAGGGAGTTCCTTTTGCACGTGAGTATGGAGGACTTCTCGATAACCGGTCTTTCGGCGGCGCCCAGGTTTCCCGTACGTTTTATGCGAGGGGACAGACGGGTCAGCAGCTTCTGCTGGGTGCTTATAATGCACTTATGCGCCAGGTTGGTCTTGGTAAAGTTAAGATGTATCCCCGCCACGAAATGCTTGACGTCGTAATAATCGACGGCAAAGCCAGAGGCATTGTAACAAGAAATATGGTTACAGGCGATATAGAATCTTACGCGGCTGATGCCGTAGTTCTTGCAACCGGCGGTTATGGAAACGTTTATTACCTTTCAACTAATGCAAAGGGATCAAATGTTACTGCCGCATGGAGAGTCTATAAGAAAGGTGCATTCTTCGCCAACCCCTGCTTTACTCAGATTCACCCAACCTGTATTCCTGTAACAGGACATTATCAGTCGAAGTTAACCCTGATGAGCGAAAGCTTAAGAAATGACGGAAGGGTATGGGTTCCAAAAGATCCCAAGGATAAGAGACCTCCTTCACAAATTCCCGAAGAAGAAAGAGATTATTATCTCGAAAGAAAATATCCTTCATTTGGTAATCTTGTACCAAGAGATGTTGCTTCAAGAAATGCAAAGGAAATGGTTGACGAAGGCAAAGGCGTCGGTCCTGCTCAGAATGCGGTTTACCTCGACTTTGCCGACGCAATCAACCGCCTTGGAAAAGATAAAATAAAGGATAAATACGGCAACCTTTTCGATATGTATAAGCTGATTACCGCGGAAGATCCCTACGAAGTTCCGATGAGAATTTATCCTGCGGTTCACTACACGATGGGCGGCCTCTGGGTTGATTATAATTTAATGACTTCTGTCCCGGGCCTCTATGCTCTGGGCGAGTGCAACTTCTCTGACCATGGAGCCAATCGTTTGGGTGCCAGCGCTCTTATGCAGGGCCTTGCAGATGGATATTTCGTAATACCGTACACTATCGGCGATTACCTTGCGCAGCATAAAACGGATAAACTTACAACCGAACATGAAGAATTCAAGAAAGTAGAGAAAGAGATAAAAGATAAAATCAATAAACTCTTATCCATCAAAGGAACCAAGACTGTAGATGAATATCACCGCGAGCTCGGTCAGGTGATGTGGGATTATGTAGGAATGTCGCGCAACGCTGAAGGCTTGAAGAAAGCTATTTCCAGGATCAGGGAAATAAGAGAGGATTTCTGGAAGAATGTAATTGTTGCCGGTGAGAATGAAGAACTGAATCAGTCGCTTGAAAAAGCGGGCCGCGTTTCAGATTTTCTTGAACTTGGCGAGCTGATGGCTGAAGATGCTCTTCACAGGGAAGAATCCTGCGGAGGACATTTCCGGGAAGAACATCAGACAGAGGAAAATGAAGCCAGGAGAGATGATGTTAATTTTGCTTATGTCGCAGCCTGGGAATTCAAAGGCGTCGGTAATAAAGCCGAGCTGCATAAAGAAGAACTGAATTTTGAGTTCGTCCAACCTTCTCAAAGGAGTTATAAATAATGGGAAAAGGAATGAATTTACACCTGAAAATATGGCGTCAGAAAAATCGCGGTGCCAAAGGACAATTAGTTAGTTATGAAGTGCAGGATATTTCTCCTGACATGTCTTTCCTCGAAATGATGGATGTATTAAATGAGAGCCTGGTGAAGAAAGGTGAGGAACCTGTTGCCTTCGATCACGACTGTCGTGAAGGAATATGCGGAAGCTGCTCTATGTTTATAAATGGAAGACCACATGGACCCCAGGAGGGAATTGCTACCTGCCAGCTTCATATGAGAAGATTTAAGGACGGCGATACTATTACAGTTGAGCCCTGGCGCGCAAAGGCGTTCCCTGTTATTAAGGATCTTGTGGTTGACAGATCAGCATTCGACAGGATCGTAATGGCGGGAGGTTTTATTTCCGTAAATACCGGAGGGGCGCCCGATGCTAATGCTATCCCTATTCCCAAGGACGAACAGGAATCAGCTTTCGATGCCGCTCAGTGTATCGGCTGCGGAGCCTGCGTTGCGGCCTGCAAGAATGCTTCGGCAATGCTGTTTGTTGCGGCTAAGGTTTCGCATTTTGCACGACTCCCGCAGGGACAACCTGAGAGGGAGAAGAGAGTGCTGGCAATGGTAAGACAGATGGAGATAGAAGGATTCGGATCCTGTACAAATACCGAAGCCTGCTCTGCTGAATGTCCCAAAGAGATATCAATGGATACCATAGCACAGCTCAGGCGGGAATATTACAGAGCTTCTTGCAAAAAAGAAAAATAATTCGCACCTTGTTTGGTAACTAATTATAGGTACCGGAGCCGTGAGAAAAGCTGTTGGAGTGATACTGCTGATATTTGTTCTGTCTCTGGTTATATATGTCCTCTTCTTCAGAACAATGGAGGGCAGAAGCACCCGTGATATTGAGTTTGTATCGGAAACCGATATACATACACTCTATACGATCAGGCAGATTGATAGTCTTACAGCCGATCTTAATTACGAGTTTACCATTAAGAATAAAGTAACTCATCCTGTTAGATCCGATTCCCTTATGATCCCGCGGAAGGGAGAAAGTCCTGCTGGCTGATGATCCGCAAAATCCGCCGAATCCGGAATCCGATAATCCATTTAATAATCCCGGTTAACATTTTAATCGGGATTTTTTATATTTTCTAACAAGAAATAAATAAGAGTAGGGCAGAATGTTCGAAAAAGAAATTAAGTTTATAATCGATTTTACATTAAACCGGGTTAATAAATTAGGTTCATTTTTTCCCTTTGAGAGGCTCTCCTCCGCTGAAATTCACCCTGCAATATTATTATATATATCGGCTCACCTCGATTATCTCATTTATGAGGACCGAAAAAAACTACTCCAGAATTCTTCTTTCGATTATTCCGGCAGCGAGATATCCCGCTATTTTAATCTTATCAGTGAAGAAATTAAAAAGAACAAACGTCTCGCGTTTGAAGATGTCAGAACCCTTGTTACGCATGCGGTAACGTTTAATATCAATTACCTGGTAAGACCCAACTGGACCCTGGGGAAACTGATATTCGATGAGGATAAGACGAGGAACGTTAATGAGATTAAGATGATGCTCGATTATGTTTATTATTATGATTATGTGAAGAATGTTTTCTACGGGTACTTTTCAAAAAGAAGAATACTCTCACTAAGTGAAACTGAATTCGGACTAATACTGGGCAAGATCGACCGCCAGATGTTCAGCGAGCATACCCGTGATCTTATCGACAATGCACTGGTATCGATAGGCGACTTCTTCAATGAGGGCGGTGTTAATAAGACCCGCATTCATACCCAGACCGTAGAATTATTCCTTAAAGAAAAAGATCTAATGGAGCCTCTCTTTAAGCTAAGACGTTCTATACCCGCCGAAGATAAAAGAAAATATGAGATTGATGATATAAGAAGGATACTGTATTCAAAAGAGCCTGTTAAAGCGCCGCCGGTAGAAAAAGAGGGGGACATTAAGGGAGAGACTGCGGCGGAAGCTTCAGAGGAAAAAGAAGAAATTCGAAAAACCCCGGAAGATACAGTTCCTGAGAGAGAAATCGTAAAAGACGAAGACGCTGCGAAGGATAGAGTTTCAGAAGCTGGTTCATCAGCTGAACCGGAAGTTGAAGAAGAACCGGGCGCTGAGGAGAAAATCCCGGATGAAAATCCTTCGGTTGAGCAGGAAACCGGAGAAGAGACATCAGCGCTTCAGACCAGTGAAGCAGATGAGGAAGTATCTGAAAATAATAATATAGCTACCGGCGATGAAGATTTTCTTACGAAGTATAAGTCTGAACTGAAATCGCTTGAGGAACTTGAACAGCAGCTTGACAACCTCAGTTCCGAAGATGACCTGACCTTTACTGAGCTGGATGAAGATGAATCCTCTGAAGAAGAAGAGGAACTTCCTGAAGAGAAACTTCCTGAAGAGAAACAGGCCGAAACATCGTCAAATGATTTAGAAGATACAGTTAAGCCTGAACAGAATATAATGACCGATGAGAATGAATCAACTTCTGATGAGCTGATAATTGAAGAAGAGGAACTGTCTATAGACAACGATGAGGGTTCTGAAGAAGAGCCTGAACTGCCGGTTGTACCTGCTCCGGAACGAAAAAATAAAGATATACTAAGTTTCCTGTCGGATAAGGAAATGGAGAAAATAGTATCGAACGTTTTTAATGAAGACGAGGAAGATTTCGTAAATACGATGGAAAAGATTTCTGATTCGGCAAACTACGATGAAGCAACAGAAATTCTTAAAGCAGTTTTCTTTTCGTATAAGGTTAGTCCTTATTCAAGAGATGCCGTTATTCTTACCAATGCTGTAAGCAATTTTTTTAACCAGGACTAATAAATGTTTATTGACTTTGCAGAAATAAGTATAAGTGCGGGGAGCGGGGGAGACGGAGCAGTAACCTTCCGCAGGGAAAAGTATGTACCTAAAGGCGGACCTTCAGGGGGGAACGGAGGAGCGGGCGGGAGTGTAATTCTTGAAGCACACCACAATTTGTTTACGCTGCTCGATTTCAGGTATAAGAAAATATATAAAGCCGGAGACGGCGATCCCGGTGCTAATTCCCGTAAGGACGGTAAAAACGGGAAGGATGTTATAATAAAAGTGCCCGTAGGTACAGTCGTAAAAGACGCGGAGACGCAAAAGGTTCTCTTTGATCTGGATGAAGACGGCAAGCGCGTTGTTGCTGTAAAAGGGGGGAAAGGCGGAAAGGGAAACAGCAACTTTGCAACACCAACCAACCAGGCTCCCAGATATGCTGAACCTGGAAAACCAGGGGAGGAAAAGAGGATTGTTCTCGAGCTGAAGCTTATCGCGGATGTGGGACTGGTGGGGTTTCCTAATGCAGGCAAGTCAACTTTAATTTCATCAATATCAGCGGCGCGTCCTAAAATAGCCGATTATCCTTTTACTACTCTTGAGCCGAATCTTGGAATTGTGAAATACAAAGACTACCAGAGTTTTACAGTAGCCGACATTCCGGGAATTATTGAAGGCGCCCACGAGGGAAAAGGACTGGGGTTGAAATTCCTTCGGCACATTGAAAGAACCAAAGTTCTTGTCTATCTTATTGATATTATTTCGGAAAACTACGAGGAGGATTATAAGGTCCTTCAAAATGAGTTGAAGAGCTATAGCAGGAAACTGGCTCAGAAACCTGCGCTGCTTGTACTTTCCAAATCAGACCTTGTTGAAGAATCTGAGATAAGTAAGCTTTTAAAGAAAAGGCTTAAGAAGCTTGATACTAAGATTCATATAATTTCTGCTGCAACAGGATCGGGAATTGATAAGTTTCTTGATCTTACATGGGAAATGATTCAAAATGAAAAAAATCAGGAAGATTGATTTCCGTTACCTTCCCTGAATTCGTGTGTTCATATATTACGCATCATAAGAATTGAAGGAGAATAAATGAAAATAATTCTTACCAGAAGTTTATTAGTTCTGCTTCTGACTGTTCTGCCCGTAATTAATTCCTGCGATACAGGTATAAACATATTCTCTCTTCAGGATGATGTGCAGCTTGGCCAGCAATTGAACGCGCAGATACAGAGTGATCCGCAGCAATATCCCATCTTTCACGGCGATCCTTCAATTAAGAGTTACATTGTATCTCAGATTTTTAACCAGATACTTGCCTCACCTCAGATTGAGCATAAAGATGTCTTTAACTACCAGATGGATATCATCGATGATGATTCAACTCTTAATGCTTTCGCTCTGCCCGGAGGATATATCTATGTTTACAGCGGGTTGATTAAATACCTGACTTCTTCAGCTGCACTTGCCGGCGTGCTGGGACACGAAATAGCGCACGCTGAACTGAGACATGCTACACAAAGAATGACTGCTTATTATGGAGTTTCTATACTCTTAAATATTGTCCTTGGTCAAAATCCATCTCAGATTGAAGAAATCGCAGCCAACCTGTTTGTAGGTCTAGGTTTTCTGGCTAACAGCAGGGCAGACGAGGACCAGGCTGACGAATATTCGGTTAAATATCTTAACGATACCAGGTTTTATCCGGGCAGCGTGATGTTCTTCTTTGAGAAAATGAGGGATGATGGACTAATTAGTTCGAACTCCAATGCAATCGCTACTTTTTTGTCAACTCATCCTGATCCGATCGATAGGATCGCGAGTACGAAACAGAGACTGCAGGATATGAATCTTCCTATAAAAAGCTATAATGATACGGGAGAGGGCATCTTCCACGATGAATATCAGCAGAATGTCCTGAGTAAGTTCCATTAAAGATTAATACCAGCCCTGAAGGGTGATTTATTTTTTTCCGATTTATTGGGAGCAATGGAGACTATTATTTTATTTTCACAAATTTTACCTCTCCAGATCATCAGGCAATAACCTGTCTATAAAAGCGGTAATGATATTTTAAACTAAATTACCTTTTTCTGACCTATTATTATTTTGAAAGAAATCTATTAATTTCTATATTTACAGGCTAAAATATGAAGTATGGCGGGGTAGCTCAGTCGGTTAGAGCAGTGGAATCATAATCCACGTGTCGGGGGTTCGAATCCCTCCCCCGCTACCAATTACAGGAGTTAGAATTATGTATGCAACATTGATAGTTATAACAACAGTAGTAGCAATATTACTAATCATTATTGTTCTTCTGCAGTCGAGCAAAGGCGGCGGTCTTGCCGGTACATTCGGCGGTGCAGGCGGTATGGGTACGATGTTTGGGACAAGGAGAACGGCTGACTTTCTGAGTAAAGCTTCCTGGTGGCTTGGAGGTTCTCTTGCTGTACTTACTATTATAATTAACTTATTCTTCCTGCCTGGTCAGTCAACATCAGACCAGCGCGAAAGTATAATTCAGAAGACAGGACAGCAGAACGTTCCTCAGTCTCCCAGTCTGCCTCCACAGCAGACGCCTAACGTTCCTACTCAAGGAAATCAGACTCCTCAGAATAAGTAATTTAAGAGGATTCATAAAAAGGCTGTCTTAAAAAGTGATATTCGGACTTTTCTCCTGAATTTATTTCAGAATAATTTCGAACCTGGTTATCTCTTTCTTTAAGTCAGCCTTTTTTATTTCCAGTCAGCCAGCAGAGTTACGATATCATCCTGCAGATCCCTGTGGAACCTGGCCCCCTTTCTGTCAAACTCGAAAATTATACTCACAATAAGATCATCTCCCGCTTCAGTGGTAACATATCCGGATAATGAAGAAACTCCGTTGAGTGTGCCTGTTTTTCCGTGGAAATTATTTTCAGCATGGGTACCTCTCATACGATGTCTCAGCGTTCCATCGACGCCTGCTATGCTGAGTGAATTATAAAAATCATCATAATGTGCAAGGTCGAAGTACATTTTCTCCAGCACTCCAGCCAGCGCTCCTACAGTAATCTGGTCAAATCGCGAAATTCCTGAACCATCCACTACAGATGAGCCTTCGGAAAAAATACCGTTGTCCTTTATGAAGGATAAAATTGCCTGGGTGGAAAAAAATGCGTTTCCCTGCTTGCCGCTTATTTCCGCACCAACCGTCTTAAATAAACATTCAGCAAGGAAATTATCGCTATGCTTGTTTATGGCCTGAATCAGGTTTCTGAGTGTAATTACTGAATTTGTTATTTCAGCCGCGTCGTCAGGAGTAACCCCCACCACGGCCTTCGAATTAACGTCTATACCCTGTTTTAATAATTCGCTTCTGAGGCTTTCCGCGGCATTCAGGGGAGGGTTCTTAACATTAATAAGATATCGTCTTGTGTGCCTGCCTCTTTTTCTGTATGTAACCTGCCTGTTTCTGTCTAATACAAGTGCTGAAATAGGCGGCAGTTTAACGTTAGCCACCTCATCCCTTATCCAGTCATCACGGGTATAAACATCATCAAAATAACTATCATCGCCGATAACTTTTCCGGTTACCTTCTTAATGCCTTTATGTTTTAATTCACTCACACAATCTTCAAGATCTTCCTGCGAGAACATGGAGTTTCCGTAACCTTTGATATAAAGGTTCCCGTTTATTACGCCGTCATTTAGATTCATATCATCCGTGAGCAGTGAAGTCTTAAGTTCAAAGTCGCCCCCAAGCTCAGAGAGAGCCGTTGCTGTTGTAAACAATTTCGTATTCGATGCAGGGATCATAGACTGTGCAGCATTCAAAGAAAAAATTGTATCCTGAGTTAGCGGGTTAAAAACAAGCACCGCAGCATGAGTTGATGAAGGAAGTTTTGATAGTATGTGATGTATTCTTGAGGCAATTTCATCTTTGGATGAAGAAAACGCCGTGGAAACAAAAAGCAAGAGAACAAAAATCGTACGCTTGAGCATGCCCATCCTTATATAAAGCTTACTGAATCTGAATTTGTTTAATTAACAGGTAATATTATTTTATGATCAAATAGCCGAATTAATGTATTTTTAATTTTGTCCTTATATTTTAAATGCAAAAATGGATTAAATTAAAATTAATTAAAAGGCAAACAAGCTACACCATCAAAATATTATTAAGGAGAATATGGCAAAATCCAAACCAGTACTGAAAGCCTATGAAAATCTTGATTTTCTCAATTCATCTGATGCAAGGATACTTCGCATCCTTTCTGAATTCCTTGAACCAAAAACAAAGTTCAGGAAACATAAGATAGTTGATACCATCGTATTTTTCGGGTCGGCCAGGTTAATGTCTAAAAAGAAATCAACCGCCGCGCTGAACAAGTTCAAAACAATTGATCCCAAAGATACCACTAATGAAAAGCTTGCTGTAGCGCTTAGAAATGCTCAGCATATGGTGAAAATGTCGAAGTACTATGAAGATGCGGTTGAGCTGTCTAAAAGGTTAACGGAGTGGTCTCTCAACCTTGATACTTCAGGCAACCGTTTTATTATCTGTACAGGCGGAGGTCCCGGCATTATGGAGGCCGCAAACAAGGGTGCTAAACTGGCGGGTGGATATTCGTTAGGGCTTAATATCAGCATCCCGTTCGAACAATTCGTGAATAAATATGTTAGTCCAGACCTCAGATTCGAATTTCATTACTTCTTTATGAGAAAGTTCTGGTTCGCTTATCTGGCAAAAGCACTGATCGTCTTTCCGGGAGGTTTTGGTACGATGGACGAATTCTTTGAAATACTTACTCTGATCCAGACAGATAAGATCAAAAAGAAGATGCTTTTAATTGTTTACGATGAAAAGTACTGGAAAAGCATAATCAACTTCGACGGACTTGTTGCAAACGCGGTTATAAGTCCTTCTGATTTGAATATTTTTTCGTTCTGCGAAAACGTTGATGATGCCTTTAAACTAATAACCAGTCACTTTGAAAAGTATTACCTCAGGAAAGAAGAAGAGAAGAGGGAACAGGAGCCTAAGATTCAACTGAAGTAGGATCAGGAAAATCTGAAGACGGATCTGGAACGGACATAAAAAAAGGCTGTCCGGTAACAAAACGGGACAGCCTTTACTGCATTAATTATTTGAATCTGATCTGTGGGCACGTCTTTCAGCTTTGAGACGTTCCATTCTTTTCTTAATAGAAGGTTTAACAAAAAAGGTTCTCTTTTTGAACTCTTTCAATACTCCGGATCTTTCGTATTTCTTTTTGAACCTTCTTAACGCTTTATCTATTGATTCGTTTTCGCCTACTGTGATACCAACCAAATTATTTCACCTCGCTTTGTATGTTGGTTTAATGAGATATTGACTCAATTAATTTTTTATTACCTGATTTCTGGAATTCTACGGTAATAGAGCTGTGGCCGTTTGACATAACTTCTTTACCGACAACTTTTCCGAAATCATCCCAATTCTGGTGATAGATTGACTCACCCACCGTAAATGATTTTGAAGGTGAGTAAACAGTACAATCTTCGTTTTCAATTCCTTCCAAAGAGGGCTTTGTTTCTTTAACATCTTCTGTAAGATCAATAACCATAGTCTGTTTACATTTCTTACATTTAGCCCATCTTTTGTTTTCACTGTTTTCGTTCAGAGAGACTTCGCCGAGCAATTCCATCTTTCTCACTGCATTACAAATTCCGCAGAAAGCCTCTACATTTTTAACTCTAGCCATTTTAATACCTTTATAAACTTGCAGACATTAAATATATCAAAAGAAGTGAGGAGAATCAAGAAAATAATACCTGCTTATTTCTCATTTTCAGTGGGAGTAATAACCAGTACAGGGCATTTAGCGTATCTGATAACTTTTTCCGCAACACTGCCTAAAAGGGTGTGAAGTATACCTGTTCTGCCGTGTGTAGCTATCACTATAAGGTCAATATTATTGGATTCGCAATAATCGATAATAGTCTGGAAATCGATACCTTTCTTTATAACAGGCACAATTTCTACTGACTTGTCCTTATTTATCTTCTCCAGCGCGTTATTCAGTGAATTCTTTGCGTCCTCTTCTATTGTTTTTACTATCTTTTCCTCAGAAAGATCCAAAGAACGGATAGCCAGTATAGGAGGGGTTTTTTCAAGTACATTCAGGAAATGTACTTTAGCACCGTATTGTTTGGCGATGTCTATCGCGTAGGAGGCGGCTGACAGCGAAAGTTTGCTGAAATCGGTAGGCAGAAGGATGTTTTTAATATTAAACATATTTCTAACTTTAATTTAATTGACAAAGATTGTTTTCAATTTCATCGGGAGATCCGTTGGAAACAACAGCAAAGATGTTCTTTTTAACTTTAGTTAAAAGAGTTACGAAGTTTCCCTGGGCCGATTCATAACAGTTGCCGGAATTAAGATATGTTATCAGATCGTCTGTGAGGGTAAGAAAATCATGTTTTTTTATTTCAGATTCGTCTACCTGGAATAAATAGACCAGCTTCCCGTCAGGTGTGGAATAAACATGATGGGCGAACTTTTGTCCGTGATCAGTTGATACAACCGCGCCAACAAGGCTCCAGCCCTTTATTTCGGGAACATACGTTTTATATGCTACTCCCTGCTCGGAAAAGAACTGTTTGATTTTTTCCGGATTATCAGATGTAAACTGCGGGGCAAGTTTTCCCTCCAGGATAGCCTCGAAGTTTTGTTTTGCCTTCACATACATATTTCCCGTTCCATTTTGTTCTGATGCAAAGTTCTTGTATTCAGGGAGGGGAGTACGGTTAAGAAGGATAAGTACCACAGCGAGGACAATTACAAGAGTTCCTGCCCAGGCGAAAACCGGTTTTCTGAAATAAATCTCAGGAATCAGCCTGGTGAGAAATCCTGAATCTGATACAGGGGAAATCTTTTTTTCAAGACGTTCTCTTACTCTAGCCGGAGCCGGTGAAATTTTAAGTCTTTGAGAAACGAGATTTTTAATAGACGACTGAACGAAAAACTCAAACTGAAGGTCGGGATTATTTTTTATCTCATCGCGAAGTTTTTGCTCAAACGAAGGATCTTTAATCTCTCCGTCTGCAAGCGCGGCTATGAAATATGTATCTCTATTTTCCTTCATTGGATCATTCTTCTGTATTTGCCTTATCTACATAACCTTTATCAGCGGCATAATCATAAAGCTTTGCAAAAAGCATCTTTCTTGCCCGGTGCAGCCGCGACCTTACCGTTCCAACAGGAACGTCCACGAAGTCTGCTATTTCATCATATGAGAAGCCTTCGATGTCGCATAGTATTATAACAGTCCTGAAATCTTCAGGAAGGGAAGCGATAGCATTGGAAAGTTCATCATCGAGCAGATTATCGTACATTTCCTTCTCAAGGTGAGCGCTGTCGGTTGAGGAGGGCTTTATGTTCTCATAAAAATTTTCCACATCCTCATAATCAACTTTATCGGGTTCCTTCGAAGATTTTCTGTAAGAGTTTATAAATGTGTTCTTCATTATCCGGAACAACCATGCCTTGCAATTAGTTCCCTTTTCGAACTTGTCGAAGAAACGGAAGGCCTTAAGGTATGTTTCCTGTACCAGGTCGTCGGCCTCATCTCCGTCGCCGGTCATCCTGAGCGCAAAGTTATAGAGAGCGTCCATATGGGGTATAGCTTCTTTCTCAAATTCAGCATAAAGCTGCTTTTGATTGTCTATAACTGCCATTAAAATTGGAAATGGAAACATATTAGGCTACTGGTAATAAATGACTGGCAATTGTTATTAGCAATTATATCAAAATTTAACTATTTATCAAATAATCAGCGAATTACTTCCCCGTTTACACCTTCTGTGTGAGGATTTTCTGTTTCGATGAAGAATCCGTTCATTATAACGTATTTGACTTTACCGTCCATGGTAATATAAAAATTTGCCGGACCATCGATCGTAATCCTTCCATCCTTCTGTACTAATTGGGAAATATTAACCGGGAATTCCGTGTAATCACGTTCAAGAGCAAAATCGACGGAAGCCATAGTGATTCCCAGGGAGAGCAGGTTAGTAAAATCCAGTCGGGAAAGTTCTTCATATGAGGATATCCGGCTGGGGTATGTTTTTCCCGGATGGATTTCCATTCCTGACAGATCATAATCCTCATAACCGCTGTACACGGAAAGATCGCCCAGATCTGATACACGTCCCACCAGGTAGTATGACCTGGCGGAATCTTTATTGATTTCTGTTCTGTTAATACCCAGATCGATTTTTATCTTCTGACCATTCACGGTATAATCGAGATTCCTTAACAGCAGGTCCATCAGATTATCTTTTTCATTAAAGGGTACAGCCTCATAGGTTTCCAAAGATTCCTGTTTGTATCCCTCTTCCGCTATACTTTTAAATGCTGAAAGAAGGGCAATGAAGTTCAACTTCCGAAGAAACTGTTTTTCGGGGTCGCCCTTCCAGCCTCCTGTTTCTATAAGGATGGTGCTGGTTCCCCAGGTTTGAAAATTATCGCCGAAAGCACGCGGTTCATAATCATCTGAATACCTGCCGATATGACCCGGTATAAAATCGCTCAGTACCTTATCCAGTTGACCGATAAGCTGCATGGCTTTCTTTCTTACCGGGTTTACCGAATTTTCATAATTCATGGCGGGGGCCAGGAAAGAGATCGCCGCCGATTTAAATGTCCTTCCTGCGCTATAGTATATACTCTGATCGTGCAGGTTAAAACCAAAGTCCGCTTTTATCGAATCGAAGGCGGATTTAAGTATTCTTGCTTCTGGACTCTGTTCTCTCACCGCATCCCGATTTAGATCTATCTGGTATGAGTTTCTTCTTTCGAAAACTTCTGCACCGTCGGGATTAACCATCGGCATAAAGTATATGGTAAGCTTTTCCAGTACCTCTTTTTAAAATCATCAAACTGTCCGCTTCGGGTAAAAAAATTGAAGATATCGAACAGCGCCATTGTTGCGGTGGGTTCATCGCCATGCATCTGCGACCAGAGGAAAACTCTGGTGCTGCCTCTTCCTAATGATATAAGGTATATTTCTCTGCCTTGAACTGAAACACCCTCCTGTTTCACTGTAAACAGAGAATCCTTTTTAAGTTTCTCTATGAGAGGTTTGATATCAAAATGTTTAAAACGTCTTTCGGTTAGTGATTTCTCACGAAAGTTCTCGTAAGAGCTGCTTAGTTGTGTTGTGAAATCCCGGTATTGTGCCATTAAAAGGGAATTAAAAATAATGATTAGAAAAAAGTATTTAATCATCTTAATTAAAATTTAAGTATTCCAGCCTAAATATGCCAAGTAATTTACCCGTGAATTATCTGTTTGAAAATGTTTTCTTTGTTCCGCAAATATGTTAAATTTTTGTAGTAATTTAGAATCATGGGGAGCTGCAAACCTAAATTTTCAGTATTTCTGTTCGGCCTTTGTTCGGCCTTTGTTCGGCCTCCAACTACTAGTTCACTCCGTTTAAAAGCCGGGGCACATGAGGCGCGTATATAGAGATGAGATGGGGCTGCAGGGTTATAATTTGCAGGTAAAGGCTATTTCTCAGCAGATGGTCTACACAGGCACGCCCATGGTTTCTTCGAACTTGTCTATAAGCTTCAGGGGCCGCGGCGAGATTGCGAAGCAGTAGAGAGGGTAGAGGGAAGCGTAATGCTTAACAAGATCAGTTAAGATATCAGCTGAATAAATAGACTTGCTCTTTTTCAATTCTTTCTCAAGGAGGATATACTTATTCTTTTTGATCAGATCAAAATGTTTACCGGCATTAAAGTTTTTCTGAACGAGCTGTGGAGTTTTTTTAAACTCGTGCAGGTCATAGTGCCTGTTTAGATTATAAGTATTAAAAACCTTGAGAATTTCCTTTGAATATCGCTCAAGGTTTTGTGAAAAATATAAGTCATCACCCTTTTCGGCATTAAGGAAAATGCCATAGTCAGCCCCCTGCCTGTCAAAATAAAGGTAGAATTCGCTGTCCATTTTAAACCGGCCGAAGTGAATAAGGAAATAGTTTTTGTACGGCGCATCTTTAGAGAAGCGCATATCCTTATTTATCCTCATAAGAGTTTTATTAAACTTAGGTTCCGTACGGATGGCGGGATTCAGCTGTGTAAAGAACTGTCCTATTGAGGCTACGAAGGATTTTGCAGGGAGTACGATGTTATCCTTGTAGCGCTGCCTGTTTTTATCGAACCATTTTGTGTTATTATTTTGTTCGAGTTCTTCCAGGAATGGAAAAATATCTCTGCTGAAACCATTAAAGGGTGGTAACACAGCACTCAATACATCATCCCGATGTTGATTGTTAGGAAGAACCCTCCCAGAGTTTTATTATAGTGTCCGCTTAGACTTTCAACCCCTCTATCAAAAAACTGTATAATGTAGTACCTGACGTTTATTCCTACAAGACTGCTTTTGTCAAGTCCGAAATTTGCGCCGAATCCAAAATACCCGCCTGCTGCCAGCTTCATTTGAGCAAAAGCGAATGATTTGAAGAACTCCTCGTTATAAGGTGTGATTACAACCATGGATGGCCCCACACCTGCATTTATATAGGGACGCAGGTTATCGTAAATTACATTCTCGAAAAGCCTGTACTGAACTCCGAAGTTAACAGGTAGAAGGAAAATACGGTTCTTTTTGCCGACTGTGTACATCTGATTTGTGTAATAGTCATAATACTCAATTTCTCTTTCATCCTTGGCTTCAGAAACCGACAGATCCACAAACCCTGTAACCACATCTGAAAACTGCCTTCTATAAAAGCCTCCCAGTCCAAACCCTCCTTCGCTGAATATTATATCAAGACCCAAAGCATTATCAGGAAAAACTTCGGGTGCTTTCTCAGGAGCAATTTCACCGATCTCCTGTGCATTTACATTTAGCAGGGGAATAATTATTATTGCCGCGAACAATAATTTTTTCATATTAAAAATCTTTTTTTCTTCAAAATTAATGAAGTCTGTGTCAATATCAACATCTTATTTTATAGATATTTATGGGAAAACCTGATTCGGCGTCATTCTGGGATGAGAAATATATAAAAAATGAGGCTCACTGGGATATGAGAACTCACACACCTGTGTTCGAGAACCTCCTTGATGAGGGTGAATTTATGAGGCCGGGAAAAATTCTCATTGCAGGGTGCGGAAAAGGCCACGATGCTGTTATGGCCGCGAAGAAAGGATATGATGTATATGCTGTTGATTTTTCAGTAGAAGCTGTTAAAATTGCTCGCAGACTTGCGGCTGAAGGAAATGTAAAAGTTAACCTGATACATCAGGATATCTTCAAACTTGAGTCTATATGTGCTGATCGTTTCGACTATGTTTATGATTATGTTACATATTGTTCCCTGCTGCCGGAGCGAAGAAAAGAGTATGCGGAAAAGATAGGGAGATTTTTGAAACCGGGAGGGATACTAATCGCGCTTCTCTTTCCTGTTGAAGACAGAAAAGGCGGACCTCCTTATGCTGTAGATATAAAAGAATTTTATGAATTATTCTCCGAGCATCTGCAGCTGAAATTTTCATCTAAAAAAATAAACTCAATAAAACCGAGACGGGGCAGGGAAGTCCTGCAGGTTTATATTAAAAGGAAATGAAGAAACAAAATGCCGACAAACCTTGAACTTAAGATCCATCTGGATAACCCCGACCGGGTAATGGAAAAAATACAAATAATTAACTCAGAATATAAAGGGGAACTGAATCAGACTGATGTTTACTACAGGTATAAAAAAGGTCTCTTAAAACTGCGTACCGAAAACGGGAGCCAGACTCTGATAAAGTATAACAGGAATGAGGATACCGGCAGCCGATGGTCTGATTACCAGCTTATCTCGCTTGAGAATAATAACGCCCGGGAATACCTGGATGATATTCTTGAGACCGAAACGGTTGTGGAAAAAAGGAGGCAGCTTTATTTATTCGATAATACCAGGATACATCTGGATACGGTGAAAGATCTTGGTTCATTCCTCGAACTGGAAACGCTAGTGATAAACGGAAAAGATGATGCGGAAAAAAGATTCAATAAGATCATCGGACTCCTCGGGCTCGACACGCAGAAGGAGATCCGAAGGTCATACCGAGACCTCATGCTGGAGAAAGACGGCAGATGATCCTCACAAAAACTAAACGTAAAAGTTTTGATTTAGACCTGGAAATAGATCAAAGGATTAAACAGCATGGTCTCGACTCGCTCCTGCTGATTGTGCCTACCAACCGTCGTATAAGGGCCCTCACCAGAGAAATGGTTTCCCGGTCGCCCGGGAAGGCGGCAGGAAAGATGAATCTTGAAACAATAGGGTCTGTCTCTACGAAGCTCCTGTTCAATTCCGATTCGGTCAGATCGGCAATGATCACAGAAGCAGCAGCCTCTGTTTTACTTCAGCAGAGCTTCAGCGAAACCAGGCTGGAATACTTCTCAAACTATGGGGGTGAGATTCCAAAAGGTACGTTAGAGAGAATAAGAAACGTGATAGGTGAATATAAAAGGCATGGAATCAATCCCAATAAAATAAGGCTGGAGTCACAGTCGCTTACCGGATCCGAAAAAATTAAAGCCCTTGATATAGCGAATGTTTATGAGAAATATCAGCTTAAGATCAGCTCATCCTTCCGCAGGGAGACTGGCGATATTTATAATGAACTTCTTGCTCTTGGTGACAAGGATTTTCTGAGTAATTTTGCTTCTCTCTACCCGGGAGTTAATCTTATCATCATCCAGGGCTTTGATGAATTTACCCTTCCTGAAATAGAAATAATAAACCGGCTGTCATCCATAAATAAAATCGAACTATTTATCAGTTTTGATTATTTCAGGTACAACCCTCTCATATTTTCGCATCTCGACAACTGCTACGAAAATCTTCTCTCCAGAGGTTTTGCTGAAATACCGGATAAATCAGTTTCGCTTTTTACACAGTTCCAGGATGAGAACAGGGAGAACCTTTTTACAAAAAAGGGGAGTGCTGCTCTGAAGGACTATAAAGATCGGATCAAAACTATCTCCGCTTCCACCCGTGAAGAGGAAATTAAATCGATAGCCTCGGAAATCAAACAGCTCGTCCTTCACGATAATATGAGACCTGAGGAAATTTGCGTGGTCTTTAATCTGATAAGTAATTACTCCGATATTATCAGGGATGTTTTTCCTTTGTACGGACTCCCGTATAACCTTACCGACAGATTTCCGCTCGACATCGCCTCCCCGGTGGTTGCTTTTATCAGTTTCCTGGAGATTGCGGAAAATGACTTTTATTACAAAAATATTTTCAGGGCGCTAAGCGGAGGTATTATAAGTGCGGGGGGGATAGATGTAACAAATCTTATGCGACTTTCTACCAGGTTGAAAATAATTTCGGGATACGACAGCTGGCAGAGAAGTCTAAATGAAGCTCTTATTTCGGCAGAGGAAAATGAGTCGGGCAATTATGATGCTTTTGAAATAAAGAAATCCTGCACTGCCGCGCTGAAAGATATCGGCAAACTGAGAGATTACCTTGAACCATTTCTGGTAAAGTCGTCCATTCCCGATTTCCGGGAAAAGCTGCATCAGGTTATACCCCGTCTTGAAATTCCGGTAAGACTCCTCTCCGGAGGAATAGAAGATGCGGGGATGAACATTAAATCTGTAAATGTCTTTATTGAAACTGCCGATGAAATACTTTCCCTGCTTGAGGACCAGTTCGGAAAGGAAGAAAAGTTCCCGCTGAAATTTTACCTCCATAATCTGAGAATGGCTGTAAGTTCTTCCCGGTTTAATATACGCGAAAAGCCGGGTTACGGAGTACAAATTACTACGATGAATGAGATAAGGGGACTGAAATTCAGTGTCCTCTTCATAGGAGGATTATGCGATGGGGATTTCCCTACAAGATTTTCCCCCGAAATATTTTTCTCGGGATCGATGGCCAGAACAAGAGGGGAACGCAACCATTTGACAGAGGAAAGATATCTTTTCTACCAGTCGCTCTGCGCGTGGAATAAAAAACTGTACCTGACTTACCCGAGGAGGGATGAAAGAAAGGAATTCGTTCAGTCTGACTTTCTACGGGAGTTTATGAATTGTTTTGAAGTTACAACCGGTGATGAGCAGGATTATAAGAACACAATTTATACTAAGGAACAGCTTCTTACATTTATAGGAAGATACGGTGTTGAAAAGACCGAACAGCTTGTGCCTCTTGCTGAAGCTTCCATCAACAAGGATGAAATAAATGAAGCAATGAGGATTGACAGTTTAAGGAGTACCGAACCTTTTGGCGAATCTGTTTATACCGGATTTATTTCAGACGATTTATCTGAAGCAGCTGAAGAGAGGCTGGATAAGATGGGCGAAAGGCAGTTTTCTATTACACAGCTGGAAACCTATGCCTTATGTCCCTACAGGTATTTTGCCGAAAGGGTGCTCAGACTGGATATTTTTGAAGAGCCCACAGAGGAAATTGAGGCGCTTGAGCTCGGAAGTCTTATTCACGCTATCCTGTTTACTTTCTACTCAAAATTAAAAGAGCAGAACATTGTGCTCGGGGGCTGCAGTGAGACCGTCTTCCTGCGTGCTGAAAAAATACTATTTCAAACAGCCGAAAAAATGGTTGGGGATATAAACTTCAATTCACCTCTTTCCTTTTTTGAAAAAGAAAAGATATTCGGCGTGGGAGGAGACAGGAAGAATTCTATCCTATACAAATTCCTGGCTTCCGAAAGAGAAGATAACGAAGGGTTTGTCCCGGAATTCTTTGAAACCGGTTTCGGAAGCGTGCGGAAGGAACAGGGGCAGGAGGTTCTCTTAAATGAGCTTAAGGCGGGAGAAGTAAATGTGAGAGGTAAAATCGACAGGATCGATATTAACAGTGATGAGAACCTTTTTAGGGTATATGATTATAAAACAGGTAAGAAGGATCTTCCGATGCAGGATGTGTATGCCGGACTTAAGCTGCAGCTGCCGCTTTATCTTTTTGCTGCGAAGGAAATAATAAAAGCGGAACTTGATGAAGATTATAAACCTGCGGGAGCGCTTCTGTATTCACTAAAATATAACGCGTCTGATTTCGGCAAAAAGGGTATTGGTTTCGGAAAGAATAAAACTCCGGAAGAAACTGCTGAACTTTTTGATGAACTTATTGAAACATGCGTCAAAGCTATCAACAGTTATGTGGAGGGAATAAGCAGAGGAGACTTCAGGCTTTCACAGATTGATAAGCGTGAAGAAAAAGCCTGCCGCTTCTGCGGGTTCAGGGCCATATGCAGAATACAGGAAGCCGGATAGGGAAAATTATTAACGATGCAGATGTATTGACTCTGAATACAACGCTGGTTAACATTATATATTATTATTCGAAGAAATGCGAAAAATATTTATAATAACGCTCCTGTTTGCTCTTTCGGCATCGGTCTGTGCTCAGAGTCCTGATCCTGGTATCGCAAAAAGTGAGCTGCAGAAATACAGAAACTCAGAGTCACTTTCAAAAGTCCTTTACCCGGGGGATGCCTCCATCGATGTAAAATATTATAAACTTGATCTTACACTAACCCATTCTCCTGATTATCTTATAGGGGCTGTCCGGGTGGATGCAGTTCCGGCGAACACTTCAATAGACTCTTTCTTCCTTGACCTGAACAGCAATCTTTCTGTGGATTCCGTAATTTGGGAAGGAGCCCGGCTTTCGTTTACCCATCAGGATGATAAACTGGATATACAGATACCTCAGACGTACGGCATAGGTGATAGATTCAGTGTTATAGTATATTATGAGGGAGTGCCTGAGTCAAACGGATTCGGAAGCATAGAGTTTGGAACTCATGATGAGAGTCCTGCTATATGGACGCTAAGCGAACCTTACGGTGCACGCGACTGGTGGCCATGCAAAGATAATCCCGACGACAAAGCCGATTCTTCACAGGTTAATCTTACCTGTGCGAATGAATTCATTGCGGCATCAAACGGTGTGCTTCAGGATGTAATTGAAAACGGGAATGGAACCCATACCTATTACTGGTTTAATAAATATCCGATCGCCAATTACCTCATCTCGATGGCGATTACAAATTATACGGTATACAAAAACTACTTTCATTATGCCCCGAACGATTCGATGCCGGTTGTACATTATATTTATCCGGAGCATTTTAATGACGTCAAATCGCTGCTCAATAAAACGGTAAATATGCTGGAGATTTTTTCCCGGAAATACGGCTTGTATCCATTTATCGATCAGAAATATGGTCATGCTGAATTTGGATGGGGCGGCGGGATGGAACATCAGACAATTACCTCGCTTGGGTCTTTTAGTGAATCCATCATTGCGCACGAACTAGCTCATCAGTGGTTCGGTGATATGATAACCTGTAAAAACTGGCATGAAATCTGGCTGAATGAAGGATTTGCAACATACTCTGAGGCCGTTTACTTTGAGGCGCTCGATGAGTCATCCTACAGCTCTTATATTGAATCTCTTATGTCATATGCAAGAACTGCCAAGACCTCTGTATATGCTGAGGATATCAGCTCGGCTAACACTATTTTCAACTATGCTAGTACCTACGCAAAGGGTGCCATTGTGCTGCATATGCTTAGGGGAGTAACAGGTGACTCTGTCTTTTTCCATATAATGAAAACATATGCCGCTGCGCCTTCCCTGAGATATAACAATGCATCTACCGAAGATTTCCGAAATGCTGCTGAAAGCGTGTATGGACAAGATCTTGGTTATTTTTTTGATGAATGGATCTATGGAAAAGGTTATCCCAGGTATAGCTATTCCTGGAATTTTAACAGAACCGGAACGAATCTTTATGAAATAACCATGACATTGAGCCAGGCTCCTCGCTCCAGCCCTGCTTTCTTCACAATGCCGATAGATATAAACATCCATACAGCATCGATGGATACAACCTTCAGGATATTTAATAACCAGTTGGTTCAGGATTTTGTATTTAACATCCGCGGAAGACCTGAGTATTTTTCTTTTGATCCAGGGAATAAAATAATGAAGGATGTCCAGGTTACGGATTCCACCGATATAACCAAACCGGAAAGCTATGTCCTTGAACAGAATTATCCGAACCCCTTTAATCCCTCAACCACAATACGATATGAGATACCCGTGAGCCAGCAGGGATTCGTTCCTGTTAAACTGACTGTCTATAACGCCCTTGGACAGCTGGTTGCGGTTCTTGTTAATGAAGATAAGCCTGCAGGTATTTATGAGGCTGAACTAAAGGTACCGGGAATATCAAGCGGAATTTATTATTATACTCTCACCGTACCCGGCTTTACAGAATCTAAGAAGATGGTAGTGGTGAAATAATCATCAATTCGTCAATTCTTTAATTCGCCAAATAGTAAACCAACAATCCATCCATTCTTGACAAGGAAAGTTTAATTATTTATTTTCGGGATGACCACTGCGGAAATGCGGTGGCAATTTTTTTTTAAATTCACCAATTATCTGAGAGAGAGATGGCGGAAGGAAATTTTGTCTATTTAACCAGGGAAAGGCTGGTTGAGTTGGAGAAAGAACTTCGGGAATTAAAAACCAACGGGCGTAAGGAGATGGCTCAGAAGATAGCTGAGGCCCGGGCCCACGGCGACCTTTCCGAAAATGCTGAATATGATGCCGCGAAAGAAGAGCAGGGATTATTCGAATTGAGAATAAGTAAGCTTGAGGATGTTGTTTCCAGAGCAAGAATAATAGATACCAACCATTTTGAAAAGGACAAGGTGCATATTCTTTCAACAGTAAGCATAATAAATCTAAAGAATAAGAAAAAAATCGAGTACACATTAGTTTCACCTGAAGAAGCGGATTTCCAGGCAGGGAAGATATCCGTTACTTCACCGGTAGGACAGGGGCTAATGGGTTCGAAAGTTGGAGAAAAAATAAAAGTAAAAGCGCCGGCAGGAATGCTTGAATTTGAAATATTAAACATAAAATAATACTCAACAATCTATAAAAGATTGACTGACGAATCCTACATACAGTTAGCATTAGAGATCGCAAAAAAAGGAAAAGGAGAAGTTAGTCCGAATCCCCTTGTGGGATGTATACTCGTAAAGAATGACAGGATTATTGGAGCTGGTTATCATCATAAATTCGGAGCAAACCACGCTGAAATAAATGCAATTGAAAATGCCAGAGAGCCGGTTGATGGAAGCACTCTTTTCATCAACCTTGAGCCATGCAGCCATTATGGCAAAACCCCTCCGTGCGTCGACCGCATCATAGAAAGCAAAATAAAAAAAGTTGTTATCGGCACCCTGGATATGAACCCGCTCGTAAGCGGGAACGGGGTAAAGAAACTGAAATCAGCCGGAATTGAAGTAAAGGTTGGTGTTCTTGAAAATGACTGCATCAATCTGAATAAATTTTTCTTCAAATTTATCACAAAAAAAATTCCTTACATCAGCCTTAAAGCCGCCCAGACGCTCGACGGAAAGATAGCTGATTCAAAAGGGGGTTCTCAGTGGATATCTTCGATGCAGTCGCGGAAATTTGTTCATCAGCTGCGGGCTAATTACGATGCGGTGCTCGTAGGAGCCGGTACAGTGGGAAAGGATGACCCTTCTCTTACAGTAAGGCTGACGGACGGAAGGAACCCGCAGAGAATAATACTTGACAGCGCGTTAAATCTTAAAACAGACAAGAAGCTGTTTACCAGAAATAATGACCATAAAACTATTGTGGTAACTTCAAAAAACAACGAGGGGAAGAGGAAGGTGAAAAAGCTGGAATCGCTTGGCGTACAGGTTATTTTTGCCTTAGGGAATAAGAACGGGAGTCTTAATTTAAGAAGTGTGGTTAAACAGCTTGCTAAAAATAACATTGCCTCTGTACTTGTTGAAGGAGGAAGCAGGGTATTTTCATCTTTTATACGAAGCAGATTGTATGATGATATTTTCCTGTTCATCTCTCCAAAAATTGCGGGTCAGGGTATCCCCATAGTGGAGGATATAGGTGTTAAGAGTATAAAAAACACGCTTAATGTTAAAATCAAGAACTTTGAACGTATAGGGGAAGATCTGCTCCTTCAGTTAGACAAAAAATAATTTATTCACCAAATTCTGCCCTCTCATTCAACTGTCTGCTCAATTATTCGTAACTTTAAAGCTTCAAAAACTACAAATTCAGGAGAAATAAAATGTTTACGGGGCTTGTTGAAGAAAAAGGAACTCTAATAGATAAAATTAAAACAGGCGACGGTTTCAGGCTTGTGATAAAGGCTGAGAAGGTCCTGGAGGATACGCAGATCGGCAGCAGTATAAGCGTTAACGGATGCTGCCTTACAGTGGTTGAGAAAAAAAATAACTCTGTTGCGATGGATACTATCGAAGAAACATTGAAGAAAACAAACCTGGGAGAATTAAATATCGGGGATCCTGTTAACCTTGAACGTCCTCTTAAAGCGGACGCCAGGCTGGGGGGGCATTTCGTACTTGGACATGTGGATACAAAAGGCGAAGTTGTGGAAATAAAGGAATTGTCGAACAGTCATTTTATGAAGATTCGTTTTCCTGATGATTTTAAGCAGTACCTGATATATGTCGGTTCTGTTTCAATTGACGGGGTGAGTATGACCGTTGCGGAACTGAAAGATAACGTTTTCGGGATAGGTATAATTCCTCATACCTGGGAGGAAACGGTTTTTTCTACAAGGAAACCGGGCAGTACTGTTAACCTTGAGTTTGACGTACTCGGGAAGTACGTTGAAAGAATAATGGAGAACAAGGAATAGTTAATTAGCCTAATGAACCGCACAGAACAGAAATTCCTGAAGTTTATAGATGAAAAGGAGCTGATTGGAAAAGGAGATAAGATACTTACTGCTTTCAGCGGGGGACCCGACTCAGTTTTTCTTCTTTTTCTTCTTCACAAGTTCCAAAAAAGATTGGGAATTGAAGTCTCCGCCATACATATCAATCATAGTCTGAGAGGCGCTGCCGCAGCTGAAGATGAAAATTTCTGCGCGGAGTTTTGCTCGTATAAAAAAATAGATTTTACTTCCGTTAAGAAAAACGTCAGATCTTTTGCAGACAAAAACGGATACTCTCTTGAGGAGGCCGGAAGGATAATCCGTTACAGGGAATTTGATAAGCTGCTGAAAAAAAACGAACTGGATAAGATTGCTACCGCTCACAATGCTGATGATAATACTGAGACGGTTCTGCTGAATGTAATTAAGGGAACCGGACTGGATGGTATCTCCGGTATACCCGTTGAAAGGGATAATATAATCAGACCAATACTTTGCTTCACAAAAAAGGAAATTTTGGCCTATCTATCAGCAAATAAAATTGCGTATCGTATCGATAAATCCAACGAAGAGGTAAACTTCGACAGAAATTTCCTGCGTAATAAAATTCTCCCTCTTATCAGGGAAAGACTGAATCCATCTGTTGACCATGCCCTGCTGATATCTTCAGAGAATTTTGGGAATATCAAAGATTATATCCTTGCTAATGAGACAAAGGTTTTCGGAAATATTGAAAGAGACCTATCAGGAAACCTTGTTATAGCTTTAGGGGATCTCCGGAGAGCGGATAAAGCGTTGAGAGGGATGCTTCTGAAAAATATCCTGGTAAGAGAACTGGGAATCCAGATTTATTCATATGACATTAAAAAGTTATTGTCGCTGGAACAGGCTCAAACCGGAAGAAAAATTGAACTTTCCGGGGGGATTGTAGTGTTCAGGGAGAGGGATCACCTTAAATTTGTGTCCGATCAGGATAATCAAAAGAATTTTGAGGCTGAGATCCGTACCGGTGAGACCATAAGAATACCCGGAGGAATATTTTCTATAAGAATTTGTGATAATGGTTCAAAGGTTTATTCAAATAATAAAAATAAAGAGTATATTTCAGCAGACTCTGTAAGTGACGAATTCACAATAAGAAGATGGAAAGAGGGCGATTCCTTTCATCCCCTGGGTATGAATGGAACGAAAAAGATATCCGATTTTCTGAACGAGCAAAAAGTTGAGTCCTTCGGCAAAAAAAATCATCTTATCTTATTGAGCAGGAATAAAGTTGTCTGGGTAATTGGATTACGGATCGACGACAGGTTTAAAATAACTTCTTCTACACAAAAAATACTGGAATTATGCCTGAACTGAAGAAAGACAGACTATTTATTGAAAATGATGTATTTGTACCTTTTATTGAAGAAAAAAAGCTCCAGGAAAGGGTAAAAGAACTTGGTGAGGAAATCTCCCGGGATTATGAGGGAAAAACTCCCATTTTTATCGGGGTCCTGAACGGTGCGTTCCTTTTTCTTTCCGATCTCGTTAAGAATGTTACTATCGACTGTGAAATAGATTTCTTTAAGCTTTCCAGCTACGGTGACGCAAAAATTTCTTCCGGAAAAGTAACACTTATTAAGGAACTTAATTGCGATGTAAATGGTAGAGATATTATAATTGTCGAGGATATTGTAGATTCAGGTCTATCTATTAAATTCATTGAGGAACATATAGGGCACTTTACCCCTGCGAGTATGAAAGTTGTATCTCTCCTTGTCAAGCCGAAAAGCCTTAAATATAATGTGAAAATTGATTATATTGGCTTTGATATTCCAAGTGAATTCGTGATAGGCTATGGTTTGGATTATGCTCAGAGGTATAGAAATCTGAGATCAATCTATATTCTTGAGAATAATAAATCGGATTAGATTTTTTATAATATAATTAAATGGAAAATGGCAGATAATAAAAATAACAAACCACTTCAGAAACCTAAAGGTAATGGCCCGAATAAACCGGACGATAATTTCGACTGGTCAAAGGTAATAAGGTTAGTCTTCGGGTGGGGTGCAGTGATAGTTGCCGCAGTTATTGTGATGCAGGTTTTTAAAACCGGCTCTCAGAACTATGTAAGCATCACTTACAATCAGTACGAACAGCTGATGGACCAGGGAAAAATTAAGACGGCTACGATCACCAAACAGGATGTTAATGATTACTATTTCAAGGCAGAGTTAACCTCGGAACAGAGTCTCAGAGTGAATGACCGCACTGAGAAAGTGAAATATATCTCAGTTTACCTGCCGGAACCTGTTATTAAAGAGCAGGAAGCGGTATGGAAAGCTAAAAATATCGATTATTCATTCGATAAGGATTCGAATGAATGGCTTAATGTCCTCCTGGGATTCCTCCCCTGGATTATAATAATTGCTGTATGGATCATAATAATGAGAAGGATGCAGGGAGGCGGAGGCGGTACGCGTGGAATATTCTCCTTTGGAAAGAGTAAAGCCAAGCTGATAACTCAGTCGGGACAAAGAATCACCTTCCGCGATGTTGCCGGTGCTGATGAGGCAAAGCTTGAACTGCACGAAATAATAGAATTTTTGAAAGAGCCTACCAAGTTTCAGAAACTCGGAGGTAAGATACCGCGAGGAGTGCTTTTATTAGGGCCTCCTGGAACCGGTAAAACTCTTCTTGCAAGGGCAGTTGCCGGGGAAGCCGGTGTTCCTTTCTTTTCGATAAGCGGAGCCGACTTTGTGGAGATGTTTGTAGGTGTGGGCGCAAGCCGTGTAAGAGATCTTTTCGAACAGGGAAAGAAAAATGCCCCCTGTATCATCTTCATCGATGAGATTGACGCTGTAGGACGGCATAGAGGTGCCGGACTGGGCGGCGGTCATGACGAAAGGGAACAGACTCTTAACCAGCTCCTCGTTGAGATGGATGGATTTGAACAGAACAGCGGTGTGATAATTATAGCCGCTACAAACAGACCGGATGTACTCGATCCCGCATTGATGAGACCGGGAAGATTTGACCGGCAGGTTGTGGTTGATCGTCCTGATGTTAAAGGAAGAGAAGGAATTCTTAAAGTTCATACCAGGAATATTCCTCTTGATAACAACGTTAAGCTGGATGTGCTCGCGAAAGGTACTCCCGGTTTAGCAGGTGCGGAACTTGCCAACCTTGTAAACGAGGCTGCACTTCTGGCTGCAAGGAAGAACAAGAAGAATGTTGAGATGGTCGACTTCGAGGAAGCTAAAGATAAAGTTATGATGGGTATGGAAAGAAAGAGCCTCATCATTTCGGAAGAAGAAAAGAAAACGACAGCTTATCATGAAATAGGACACGTACTAGTTGCCCGGATGCTTCCGGAGGCCGATCCTGTACACAAAGTTACAATAATACCGAGAGGCAGGGCTTTAGGTGTTACCAGCTACCTCCCGATTGATGAGAAACATACTTATTCCAGGGAATACCTTGAAGCAATTATAACCTACGCTCTTGGCGGCAGGGCTGCTGAGAAGATTATTTTCAATCATTTCACTACAGGTGCCGGGAATGACATTGAAAAAGCAACAGGAATTGCACGTAAGATGGTCTGCGAGTGGGGAATGAGCGATAAACTTGGTCCCTTAAGCTACGGAGCTAAAAGAGAAGAGATATTCCTGGGACGTGAAATTCAGAGTCACCGTGATTACAGTGAAAGGACTGCTATAGAGATTGATGAGGAAGTAAGAAGGTTTGTGAATGAGGCTATGGTCCGTGCCGAAAAGATACTTACGGAAAACATAGATCTGCTTCATAAGCTTTCAAAGGAATTACTTGAGCGGGAAATCCTCGATTCTCATGAGATAGATGCGATAATCAGAGGCGAAGCTCTCCCGCCTATAAAAAAGAACGGAAGCTCAGAAACAGCTCCGGACGTTATCCCGGAACATGTTAAAAAACTAATGGAGCAGAGAAAACCGAAAGAATCTTCCCCCAAAGATGACTCCAATCGATAACGGAACAATTCATTATAGAGATGAATTAGTAAGAAAACTAATTCATCTCTTCTCTTTATCTATTCCAATAATTTATTATTTTATTCCGCGCAGTGATGGAATCCTGATTCTAAGCATCCTCACGGCCGTGGCACTCGTACTCGATCTTTCCCGGCATGTCTCACCGTCGGTGGGGAAGGTTTTCTATAAGTTTTTTGGATTCCTGCTAAGAAAGCATGAGATTGATTCTCGTAAGAAAAATCTCAACGGAGCTACGTACGTCTTTATCTCAGCTTTAATTTGTGTGATCCTTTTCCCGAAAGTCCTTTTCATTACTGCATTTACGATTCTTATTATTAGCGACACCATGGCGGCCCTTATAGGAAGAAAATTCGGGAAACATAAGTTCCTTTCAAAGAGTTTAGAGGGAACTTTGGCCTTTTTTATAAGTGCAAGTATTGTCGTTTTCTTTACACCGAAAATGCAAAATCTGCCCGCTGAATATTTAATTGGAATTATAGCCGCGGCGGTCGGTGCAATCGTTGAAAATATTTCTTTCGGATTTGCCGATGATAACCTGGCAATTCCGATCTCAATAGGTTTTACGATGTGGCTTTTATATTTGGCTATACTTCCTGAACTGCAAATAGTACTGCCAATACTACAGAGGTAGAGGATGAATAAATTTTTAATAGCTGTAATAGCAATAGCGTCAGTTTTTTACTTTACTGCATGTGAAACTACAAATAAACCAGCGCAGGGACTCGAAGATGAGATTTACGTGGTTGCTGATTCCACAGAATATGCTGAATTATCTCCTGCGCTCGACTCCGCCTTTCAAAAAATAATTTATACGCCCCAGCCTGAAAAACTATTTACCCTTATAAGAATCTCTCCTAATGAGCTTGAGAGATACCGCCATAAGAAAAATATACTTATTGCTGCACCGTTGAATTCAGGATCACTTACTTCGCAGTTTATTCATACATATGTGGATTCTGCCGCGATACAGAAAATTAAAGACGAAAAAGATTTTATTATTAAAAAAGAAAATTTATGGGCCCGGCAGCAGCTTGTAATGATACTTACCGCTCCAACTGTTCAGGACCTGGAATTCAAAATCCTTAACAATAAGGATAATCTGCTTTATGCGTTTCAGAAGATCTCTGATCAGAGACTTGAGCAAAGTCTTTATAACGCCAGATACGAACAGGAGCCGCTGGAAGGTAAGCTGCTCAAAGAATACGGCTGGCTGATTTATGTTCAGGCAGATTTTAAACTGGCCCTCGATGTTCCGCAGGATAACTTTGTGTGGCTCAGGAGATCTCCTGGAAGCGATATGGAGAGATGGGTATTTATTCACTGGATAGATAATGCTTCGCCTGCTTACCTTACTGAGGATTCTGTAAGGGCAATAAGAAACAGGATGACTGAGAAGTTCTACAGGACAACGGATGACAGTTCTTATGTGATCATTGCTTCTGATTATTATATGTCGAGTGAAGTTAATTTCCACGGGAAATACGCGATATTTACCCAGGGCCTCTGGGAACTTAATACCAAGGGAATGGGCGGTCCTTTTATAAACTACACATTCTTCGATGAGAAGACCAACCGGCTATATATGCTCGATGGTTCTGTCTATGCGCCTAAATATTATAAGCGGAATCTTATACAGCAGATGGATGTGCTTCTGCAGTCATTCATGACCGGTCCGGAGATTAACAAAGAAAAGAAGCAGGAACTCCTTAAAGCCGCTGAGGACTATAAGAAAAAGTAATATTTTTATAATCCTCTCAGGTCGGAAGGTATAACATATTTGGGGAATTCCGATTTTATTTTATCGACATAAATTCTCGCCCTGTCCCGTTTATTATATCGAAGTTCGTACAATGCCCTTGAGGCTAACACAGAACCCGCGAGATTTTGTATCATATCCGTATAACGATCACCGTATTCGGGAAACCTGATATGGAAATCTGGATTGGCAGCAGGAACATACCCGTTTGTTTTCACTACTTTGTAAAGCAGAATATCAGGTACGTAGGTGTACCCTTCCGGAAGAATGAACTGACCGTTCCGCAGTTCATTCTCAGCTATTTCAGGAGGGAAGTAGAAGCTTCTTTCAGCCGCGTTGGATGCAGCAAGATCAGTCATCAGCTTTCGGTAAAGTGACTCGAGAAGACTGGAATTATAGTCCTCATCTCTTTCAAACGGTACGAGGGCATTTTTAAATAATTGAATGTCTGTTTTGATCCCTGCAATTACATCAGGATGATCAGTCTCAAGCTGATTAAAATACCATGACCTTCTGAGCAGTTCTTTATCTATAACAGCAGCATCCCTCCTGAATCCCTCAACGTACTGGTAATAATAAGAAGGTGATACAAGGTAGTCCCACAGGTAGCTGAAGATCACCGCGTTCTTATCGGTACTTGATATAACCGCTTTTGTATAGTCTTCAAATGTATAGGTATCGCTCTGGTTTACCTCCCTGTAATTAAGAATAAATTCACCTGCTGCGAGTAAAATTATTAACCCGGCTATGGCTGTAGTTTTATATTTTTCCTGCTGTATCATCTCATAAATCTTAACAATACCGAACACTGCAAAGTATGCGAGCATTATATAGGCAAGCAGGAAATATGAATCGATATCATTTATATCATAATTAATCGAGTAAGCTACAGTAAACAGAAAAGTTACCAGCAGGAACCAGGCTAATTTTCTTACTCTTAAAAAAGCTGTGAATATTCCTATGAGACTTAATATCAGGGTAAATGTAAATTCAGAGGGAAGATTGTTTACAAAGTAAGCCAGCTGCTTTCTTGCTGCTTCGGTCGAGGAAAAAAGCCAAACCTGGTACTGCTTTCCGCTGATATGCCTCATAATTCTTTCCAGATCGATTGGATTTCCCCAGTTTAAGGGGGGATTCATCGAGGCCCTGATGGGAAGATAGCTGTAAAAGACTACCAGCAGTGAGAAAAACACCAGCAGCATCAAGCCAAGCTGTTTGAGACTGACGGCATTCGATTTTTCCTTTGAAAAATAAAGGAAGGCAATCCCTGGCAGTATCAAAAGAGTTGTCATATGATTGCTGAAGCCGAGAGCCAGCATTACAGCAAGGATGATCCATGGATTCTTTATCGAGAAAAGCTTCTTTTCCCCTTCAAATGTATATGCTTTTAGAAGCATCAGAATTATCAAGCTGATCAGGAAAATATGCATCGAGTATACTTCTACAGATGTACTCTGGAACCAGAATGTCCTGCTTAGTCCCAGCAGTAACCCTCCGCCCGCGGATACAATTATTTTAACATAATCCGGCAATGATGCTTTTTTAGCCGGGGTTCTGTTTTTCTCCGTACCCTTTGCTTTTGAAGTTCTTGTGCTTTTTATCTTTTTTTGCCCTGTGAACTTATCCAGATTATCAAGGATGAATCTGGACGTATAAGCAAACAGTGCGACTCCCAGACTGCACCACAATGCAGCGAGTATATTAAGCTGAAGAGCTGTGGAGAAGGGGGAAGGGATCTTAGAAAAAAGAAATCCGGCAATAGTAAATAACGGATATCCTGTCGGGTGAGCTATGCCCAAAAGCGCCTGTACAGATGTAAGCTCGCCTGAATCAATCTGTATAATACCAGGAGCAATTGTAATCATATAGATTATGAAAACCAGTAATGCGGTAAGCGCGGCGTAATATTTTTTCAGGAAGATCATTCTTACTTCTCAATAATTTTTGTGTATAAGGAGGCATTCTTATTCATTATCCGGGCTAATTTGATTTCAAGACTTTCAGTTGAACCAATTCCTATCTTCTTTTCAATTTTCGCGAACTTTGCGTCATTTTTGGTTATGATGGGACTCGTTTGATGGAATATGTTCTGAAAGTTTAGTATTAATGATTTAAGAAACTGGTGATTACTCATCAGCAATTTTAAATCTTCGCCAAAATCAGGCAGATGTTTGGAGAGCATCGTCAATGTTTTATATATATCCTTTGATCTTACTTTATTATAAATATGCGGATTGCAAAGTATTAAATATTGAGAGATAAATTCAATATCGATAATTCCTCCGATGTTTTTTTTCAGGTTAACCATACCCTGAAGTCCCCCTCCTGCCGGAACCAGTTTCTTCCTCATCTCTTTCAGATCAGCTCTTATTTTTACGTGATCTTCACCTTTTAGTCTTTTTACAACTGCCCGTGTGATCATACTGAAGAGTTTTTTATTCCCCGATATAAACCTGATTTTTGTAAAGGCCTGCAGCTCCCAGGTGCGGGCTCTCGACAGGATGTAGTTTACATACGATTCCGCATCCCACACAAGCATGCCGCTTTTACCTTCCGGTCTTAACCTGCAGTCGGCTGCTGCAGGCCTGAACTCTTCCCTGAGTTTCGAAAGAAAATCCACAAATACCTTTTGTTCGCCGGGATTGCGGGCAAGGTTATCGGTGACAAAAATAAGGTCAATATCCGAGGCAAACGTCATCTCACCTGAGCCCAGACTCCCCATGGCGCCTATCATATAGTGATCTTTAATAACCTTACTATTATCAAGCTCAACAGCCATTTGATTTATTCTGGCATCAGCGTATTCTGAAAGGAGATGAGAAACCTGCCCGGTTTTAATGAGATTGAGAGTATACCTGGAAAGGAGCATAAAGAGAAACTCTTTATAAGAAATAGAACCGGAAGGCTCTACACTGCCGAATATTCTTTTTGAGAGAAAGGTTTCCCGTAAAGACTTATCCTCAGCGAAAAGATCTATGCTCCACTGAGAATATTCACAGATTGTTAGAAAAGCAGTAAAGAACTTTTTATCCCTGAACTCTTCATACCATATTGAGGGGAATTTAGCCTGCTTTATTACCCTCACGAAGTTGCTAAGCACAAGTTCAGGATCATTGGAACTCTTCAGATAAGCATACAGCATACTGCTGATTTTATTGAATGCTTCTGTGGAATGATTATCGAATTCTTTATTACCGAGAAGTCCTTTGCCTTCCCTGAGATACGTGAGGTTCCTTTCTGCCGATACAGAATTATTAAAATGAATATCATCCGATGCAATTCTTTGCTTCGGCTCATCTTTCCCTGTAATGGAGGTGTAAATTTTCAGTACGTCCTTTCTTTTCCTGTTCACCGACGCGTGAAACTGTTCAGCATCTTTGAATCCAAGGTATACACTTAGTTTGTCCGTAAGCTCGCCTGATGTGGGAATAACGTGAGTCTGGGTGTCATTCATAAGCTGAAGGTAATGTTCAATCCTTCTATAGAGGATATAAGCTTCCTCAAGGGTAAGAGCCTCCTTTTCTGAAATCAGTCCATGTTTCCTTAATTCTGTTAAAGCCTCCATTGTGTTTCCTGTCCGCAGAGTCTCAATTCTGCCCCCATTTAATAACTGCAGCGCCTGGACAGAAAACTCTATATCTCTTATTCCCCCGGGGATAAGCTTAATATTTTCTTCTGTCCTTAGATTTTTTTCAATGTTCTTTTTTAACCTGCGTACTTGTTCGGGCGGGGAGACCTTAAATGATGAAGGGAAAATAAAAGGGGTAAGGTAATTTTTAAATCGTTTAAATAGGTCCTTACTCCCGGAGACAAAACCGCATTTTATAAGCATCTGTCTCTCCCAGTCCTCTCCGCGGCTTTCATAATAAATAAGGTAATCGATAAGCCGTCGGCAGAGAGGAGAGTTCCTTCCATCGGGTCTCAAACGGAAATCCACCCTGTAGATATAGCCGAATTCTGTGAGGGATGATGCTGATTCGACAAACAGCAGTACCACCTCAGTAAGGATTTCCTGGTATTCCTTATTTCCTGGAAGGGTATTGTTCTCATCAAAAAAAATCATCAGGTCAATATCAGAACTGTAGTTCAGTTCATTACCCCCGAGTTTGCCCAGCGAGACGAGACAGTATTTTTCTTCCGGAAGCTCAAGCTTGTATTTTTCAAAAACGCGGCGGCGGCAGATGCTGAAAAGTTTTGACGCGATCGCCGAGGCAAGACTGCTTAACTCCCCGGTTATTTCTTCTATACCCTTTTTAAGAAAAATATCTTTAGCGCCTATCCTGAGAAGCTCTTTTCTTTTAAATCGCCTTATAGCATTTATGGATGAGTCGAATGACTTGAATGAACTGACAACCGCTGCTGCTGCCTGACTGTAATCATCTTTAGACAGAACCCTCTCCAGATCTGAAGGATTTGCGATGAGATAGAAGTACTCCGGGTTTCGCACCAGGATATCGGTCAGATAATTGCTGTTTGATGTCAGACTTATGATGAGCTCGATATAATGAGGATATTTCAGGCAGTCAGCTAAAAACGACACTTTATCATAAACCGCGGCAATAAACCGCAGAAGGTTAGATTCAGATGATCTGGTGAAATGATGTTTTTCTGTCTCGTTTTCTATCTGAGAAAAAAGATCATCAAGCTGTTCCTTGCTAAAATAACCCCCGGAGAATTGAATGATCTTCCGGATAAAATCTTGCGATAATATTTCTTTCTTATTAATAGGCAAATTAAAGTCGATTATTTTATTCACTAATCTAAAACATTAGGACCACTTATTGAATTATAATAAAATCACCCGGAAACGAATAATAATTCGTTATATTATAAAATATTTCATTAATAAGGAGTTATATATGCAGATCAAGGACTCAACATTTTTAATCACGGGCGGCAGTTCGGGTATAGGTAAAGCTGCGGCAAAAATGATAATAGAAAAAGGCGGCCATGCTGCAATTACAGCCCGGGGAAAAGAGAGGCTGGAAAAAGCTGCCGAAGAGATCGGCGCATTTCCTATTGAAGCGGATGTTTCAAAACCTGGGGAAATAGAATCGACATATAAAAAATTTTTCGGGAAATACGACCGACTTGACTGTCTTATAAATAATGCAGGTATTGGCGGAGGAGGAGAAGTAGATAAGCTTAAATACGAGGATTTTGAGAAAGTTTATTCAGTAAACGTGTTCGGTGCCGCGATGATGGCACAAAAAGCGGCAGAAATCTTTAAAAAACAGAAGTATGGGAACATAATTAATGTAGGTTCTACGGCGGGAGTGAAAGGGTATGCCGGAGGATCTGTTTACGCTTCATCAAAATTTGCCTTAAGGGGAATGACAATCTGCTGGCAGGCGGAGCTTAGAAAATTCAATGTAAGGGTTATGTGTATAAATCCGAGTGAAGTAAGAACCTCGTTCGGAGGTCACGACACAGAGGAAGTAAGCAACAGGTTGAGAGGTGAAGAGATCGCACACGCTATTTTATCTTCGCTGGAAATGGATGATAGGGGTTTTATTCCGGAATTTATGGTATGGGCTACAAATCCGTTTTAAATAGAAAAAGCATACCGGGTATTTCCGGTATGCTTTTTCATGCAGCTAATAAATATTAATATTTATTATTTTCAGTCGATTCTGCGGCAGGTTTTGATATATCTTTCCACCACTGATCGCTGTAATCCTTGTATGCTTGTTTCTGGCTGTCATTCAATACAGTCTGAATCCTCTGATCATACGTCTGCTGAAGCTTGTCATAATTATTCATATCCGTATTAGCTTTTGCATTCTGGTAATCTACCAGTATACCCTGGATCCGTGTCTGCTGATCCTGGGTGAGATTTACTTTCTGATTTAACTGTGTTGTCCACTTCTGTGCATTGTCTTTATATGTATCGTTCTGCTTGTTCTGGTTCATATCATTATCCTGTGCATATAAATTTGCTCCAAGGAAGAAGACAAATGCACAAAGAAGAGCTGCTGCAAACCTGTTCAAATCGATCTTTAACATATTCATACCTTTCGATTTTGTTTTATATAATTAATTTTATGAGAAAAAATTCTCACCCCCTAATAAACAAAAGCGGTAGAGATAGTCAATCAGTTAAAATCACATGTGATATTCTTATTATGAAGCAGGAATTGGCTGGAAACATTCAATTCTTCCCGGGAGTATATTTATTAAAGGAAAGCTCAGAAATTTACTGAAGGGGAAAGCTTCCTAAATTGCAATTCAAATGCCCAATGTGTAATTTTGACATTCAATACCTATGGAGAAATGGACTAAATGATAAATATTATCAAGAAAGTTTTTGGTGATAAGCACGCAAAAGATGTTAAGATTTTATCCCCTGTGGTCGAAGAAATAAAACAGGAATATGAGAAGCTGAAGGGCCTTTCTGATGATGAAATAAAGGCCAAAACACCGGAATTTAAGGAAAAAATCCAGCAATATACTGCCGAAACCCATGCTAAAATAGATGAAATCAGGCAGAGACTTCAGTCAGATGAGGATTTTGACCGGAATTCCGCCTATGATGACCTTGATGCCCTCGAAGAAGAGCTTAATGACAAATATGAGGAGATCCTTGATCAGCTGCTGCCGGAGGCTTTTGCTGTTGTAAAGTTAACCTGTGAACGGCTTTTAGGCCACGAATGGATAGTTGCAGGGACTAAAACAAAATGGGAGATGGTTCCGTATGATGTTCAGCTTATGGGCGGTGTAGTTCTTCATCAGGGAAAAATTGCGGAAATGGCTACAGGTGAAGGAAAAACGCTTGTTGCGACACTCCCGATGTACCTTAATGCGTTGACAGGACGTGGTGTGCACCTTGTTACTGTGAACGATTACCTGGCGAAACGTGACTCCGAATGGATGGGCGAAATTTTCAGGTTCCACGGACTTACTGTAGGCTGCATCCTGAATACGATGAACTCCGAACAGAGACAGGAGATGTATGCCTGTGATATTACCTACGGTACGAATAATGAATTCGGTTTCGATTACCTCCGCGATAATATGTCTATCGATAAGGAATATCAGGTTCAGCGTCCCCATAATTATGCAATTGTGGATGAAGTTGACTCAGTCCTTATAGATGAGGCAAGAACCCCGCTTATTATATCGGGACCTGTAGAAGTTGATGATCAGAGATTTAATGAAATGAAGCCTAAGGTTGAACGGTTATACAGGCTTCAGACAGGTCTGGTTTCCAAATTAGTTCAGGAAGCCGAAAGTTATCTCTCAGACGGTACAACCGGGAAAGTAAATGCATCAGAAGCGGGTATTCAGCTTCTGCGCGCAAGCAGAGGCTTACCTAAGCACAGCAAGCTGGCAAAAATATTAAGTGAACCTGAAAATAAGAAACTGCTGCAGTCGACGGAAATGGAGTTCCTCAGGGAAAAAGCCAAGAATATGCACATTATTGATGACGAACTTTATTTTGTTATCGATGAGAAAAATAACACTATTGATCTTACTGAAAAGGGAAGGGAAGAACTTGCCAAAGGCAGCGGTATGGAAAAGAACTTTTTCATCCTTCCCGATCTCGGTACTGAGATAAGCAAACTGGAAAATGATGATTCAATCTCTCCTGAAGAAAAAATAAAACAAAAGGATATTCTCTACCATACCTATTCCGAAAGCAGCGACCGTATTCACACAATACATCAGCTTCTGAAGGCCTTTACTCTTTTCGAAAAAGATGATGAATACGTGGTTACCGAGGATGGTAAGATCGCGATAGTTGACGAGTTCACTGGCCGTATCCTTCCGGGCAGAAGGTATTCGGATGGACTCCATCAGGCTATTGAGGCTAAGGAGAATGTAAAAGTAGAGCGCGACAGCCAGACCCTTGCAACCATTACCCTTCAGAACTATTTCAGGATGTATAATAAACTTGCCGGAATGACTGGTACTGCAGAGACCGAAGAAGGCGAGTTTTTTGAAATTTATAAGCTTGAGGTGGTGGTTGTACCCACAAACAAGCCTGTTGTTCGCGATGACCAGGATGATGCGGTTTACAGGACAAAACGTGAAAAATATAATTCGGTTATTGAAAAGATTGAAGATCTGAGAAAAGAGGGGCGGCCTGTTCTGGTAGGTACAACATCAGTAGAAGTCTCTGAAACCCTTTCGAGGATGCTTAAAAGGAAAGGAATTCCCCACAATGTACTGAATGCCAAGCAGCATCAGCGTGAGGCTGAGATAGTTGCACACGCCGGAGAAGTAGGCGCGGTAACAATTGCTACAAATATGGCCGGCCGCGGTACGGATATTAAACTTGGTGCTGGGGTCCGCGACAGAGGAGGATTATTTATCCTTGGGACGGAAAGGCATGAATCAAGACGAATAGATCGTCAGTTGAGAGGACGTTCCGGAAGACAGGGTGATCCGGGTACATCCAAGTTCTTTATTTCCCTTGAAGATGATCTGATGAGACTCTTCGGAAGCGACAGGATTTCTTCTGTAATGGGACGCATCGGCATCAAGGAGGGCGAGGTTATCCAGCACTCGATGATAACAAAATCGGTTGAGAGAGCTCAGAAAAAAGTTGAGGAAAATAACTTCGCTATACGTAAAAGACTGCTTGAATATGATGATACCATGAACCAGCAGAGAGAGGTTATTTATACCCGCCGGCAGAGAGCGCTGGCAGGCGATAGACTGAAAAGCGAAATATTTGAATACCTTGATGAGTACGTAACTGAGGTTGTTGATCAGAACTTTGATGAAGTTCAGGATGAAGCTATCAGGGAGGAAATTCTTCAGAAACTCCTGGTCGAGATTAAGCTCGAATCCACAGAATTTGAAGCTCTTGGTAATGAAGGAATTAAAAACAGGATTTTAGAGAGCGCAAAAACGTTCTACCATAAGAAAGAGGAAATGATAGGTTCCGATTTGATGGCCAGGCTTGAACGCTACGCAATGTTAAGCGTTATTGACCAGAAATGGAAAGAACACCTCAGAGAGATGGATGACCTGAAGGAGGGAATAGGACTCCGTGCCTACGGTCAGAAAGATCCGTTGATTGAGTATAAGGGCGAGGCATTTAAGCTGTTTGTGGCTCTTCTCGAA
Organism: uncultured Bacteroidota bacterium; assembly: GCA_963771705.1. Classification (GTDB taxonomy): domain Bacteria; phylum Bacteroidota; class Ignavibacteria; order Ignavibacteriales; family Ignavibacteriaceae; genus DATFVA01. The sequence continues at coordinate 41,335 of CAVYUP010000006.1, read as the reverse complement.
GATATAAGAAATGAAGTTGTCTCCTTCGCATTTAAATTCTTCCCGCAGGCTCCCGATGAAGTGCAGAACCGCAGAAGGCGGCAGCCTGCAAGAATGACCGAAAGTAAGCAGAGCGCCGTTAATATTGGATTGGCGTCATCGGCTAGCAAAGCCGGACAGTCGTCACCTGAACAGGGAGGTAAACCTCAGCCGGTGCAGGTAGCTGATAAAGTAGGAAGAAATGATCCCTGCCCCTGCGGCAGCGGTAAGAAATACAAACATTGTCACGGTAAATAAAAGGGCTTCTATATGAAGAAGATTGAAGCAATTATCCGTCCGTTTAAATTGGATGAGGTTAAGGAAGCCCTTGTGGAGGAAGGGGTCAGGGGACTAACAATTACAGAGGTTCGGGGTTATGGAAGACAAAAAGGGCATACAGAAACCTACAGGGGGAGTGAGTACCGGATAGAATTTATTCCCAAGATCAAAATTGAAGTTGTTGTAGAGAAGGAAAAAGCGGAAAAGGTGATAGAAGCGATCCTCCGCACGGCTAAAACGGGACAGGTGGGTGACGGGAAAATCTTCATTTATGATGTTCAGGATGTAATAAGGATCAGGACGGAGGAATCGGGTAAGGAAGCCTTGTGAATTTTCGGAAGCTGTTTATGACAGTTTTAAGACGGCCTTGATATTTTACCTTTTACTTTTTTTTATTCTTTTATAGCTTGAATTATGCATATCAAAAGTTTTATTCCCGGATTGTTTGCCTCTTTACTTCTGCTGGTCTCATTCAATGGATGCGGCGTGTGGCACGACTTTACAACATACTTCAATCTTTACTATGATGCGAAGGATCTCTTCGAAAGTGCTGAAGACGCAATTAAAGCCCAGCAGAAGGACTTATTTTCAACTGAAGAACCCAATGCCGCCGGTAATGTGAATCAGCAGCTTCAAAAGGTAATTGACAAGTGTTCATCAATCCTTCAGTTCCATTCCCAATCTTCCTATGTTGACGATGCTCTCCTTATGCTTGGTAAGTCGTTTTATTATCAGAGAAATTACCTGAAAGCCCTAAGAAAATTTCAGGAATTAATAGCCACCCGTCCTGAAAGCGACCTCATCCTGGAAACAGAATTATGGATCGGGAAAACTCAGATGCGGCTGAAACAGTATGACGATGCGCTGACCATACTCGATACAGTTAAGAAAAAATCGGCCGAAGAAGGTGAAGATGAGTTTCTCACCCAGGCATTTCTTGAGGAGATCAAATATCAGATAGCACAGGAGGACTATACCGGTGCGATCGCTTCTTCTAATGATTTTTTGAAATCATCTGATGATGATGAGGTAAATGCTGAAATAGAATATGAACTTGGTAAATTATATGAAAAGGTTAATGATCCCGAAAATGCCATAACCGCGTTCAGACAGGTCTTCGAATTTTCTCCATCCTATGAAACACAGTATAGTGCACGGCTGGAACTCGGTAAGGTGCTGCGTCAATCGGGCCAGACTGATCAGGCTCTCGAAATTTTCGATGATATGAGCACCCAGGATAAATTTTCCGATCACTTTGACGAGATTAACCTTGAAAAAGGAATAACCCTCGCAAAGCTTGATCAGTACGATGAAGCTGTAGACGTGCTTGTAAAGGTTGATACTACCTATAAAACCTCTATAAATGCAGGGATGGCAAGGTATGAACTGGGAACTATCTTTGAAACTCATTACAAGGATTTCGATAGTGCCAGCACTTATTATACGAGAGCTGCCGCTTCGGCCGCACCCCCTGAATATCTAACAAACGCTCATCAGAAAGCTAATCTGTTCACCAAATACCTGGGACTCCGGAATAAGCTCAATGAGAACCTTGAAAAACGCTACTATGCCGAAAATCCGGAACAGTATACGAAAGATTCAACAGAGTACTACAATGAACGGAAGGATGTTGAGGATCAGGTGATTGCAGAACAGGAATTTGCTCAGGTAAAAGCTAAAATGGATTCGGTTCTTTTTGTACAGGATACCACCGGGATGAAAATTGATACTACAGTGGTTCAAAGGGACAGTCTGGATCAGTTTGGAAATGTTGTTTATAATACTCAGGGACAAAAAATCACTGTCCCCGATACTGTTATTGTAAATCCCATCGACAGTCTCAAGCAGAAAACAAACCTTTTCTCAAATATTGCTTCACCAACTTTTGAGCGAAGGGTAAAAGAGCTGATGCACGGAAAAGAACCTCCGAAAAAACCTGATCTTCCGCCCGATTCTCTCAAGTCTCTCATAATTAAAGAAAAATTTGAGATGGGCAACCTGTTCTTTACTGAGTTTAATATTCCCGATTCGGCTTATGCATATTATAATAGTATACTCGATATGAATCCCGGACCTGATTACACAGCAAGAACACTCTACTCTCTGGGTAGTTATTATCTTACACAGAACGACTCACTGAAAGCCGATAGTCTTTTTAATATTATTTATACCGACTATCCCCAACAGAATATAGTTAACGCCGCCGCTAACAAGCTGGGCGTGCCTTTGAAAAATCTGAACTTTGATCCTGCAGAGGATATCTACGCTGCCGCTGAAAAGGATTGGATGGACGATAAATATGACTCATCTCTTGTAAAGTTGAAATTCATTTATAAGGACTACCCATCCTCACCCCTCGCACCGAAGGCATTATACGCCTCCGGCTGGATTTTGGAGAATAAGCTTGATAAGCTCGACTCTGCCGCGGCCTTGTATGATTCGCTTAAGATAAAGTATCCTTCAACTCTGTACGCAAATAAGATAATCCAGAAAGTTAGTGTCTACGACCAGGAACAGAAGCGCCTGGCAAATGCACGTGAGGATTCTCTTAAAAAAATGGAAGCGATGCAGCTCGACTCTTTGTCGCAGGTCGACTCACTCGGTTACAAGATTCAGCGCGAAGATACTCTGAAGTTTAAGGATCTTCCTCCAAACAAATTCGGTGAACCTGATGTAAACGCAGGCCGGAAAGGCACGGACACGTTAAATAATAATGTTCCGCAGGTTATCGACAGTATGAGGAGAAACAATAACCGCGATCTGGAAAACCTTAGAAAAAAGTCGGAGACAGAGGTAGATTCACTCACTCCCGCTGAAATTAAGCGGAAAAAGTAATCGTTCTTAAAATCGGCCAGGCTCAGGGATACTATGATTTCATCTTTACAATTCCCCGAAAATGAACTTGGGGCAGCTTTCGGCAGGCTGCTCCCATACATCAAATCGCATAAATTCAGGTTTATCTCCGTCTATATTCTTTTCCTTCTTTATTTCAGTATTCCCGCATTCCAGATCCCCTATTTTGAATATTATCATTTTAGAATCACGTCATTGATGGAGCAGAGAGCTCTTGAAAACGACCTCCTTTTTTACCCTGAGCAATCATGGACCTCGATAAGTGATGTGAATCCCAACCTGCTTAAGGGAATTATATCTATTGAGGATGGAGCGTTCTTTTCTCACAAAGGAATTGACTGGAAAGAGTTAAATACAGCATTGAGACAAAATAAAAGAAGACGCCGTATATACAGGGGTGGAAGTACTCTGACTATGCAGCTTGCTAAGAATTTATTCTTTACGACAGAGAAATCTGTTTTCAGGAAAGGCAAGGAATTTATAACCGCAATTAGAATGGAAAAAGAGTTAAGCAAAAGGACTATACTGCAGGCATACATAAATGCTGTGGAGTGGGGCAGCGGTATTTTCGGCGTTGATGCGGCGGCGGAAGCGTATTTCAACAAGGAGCCGGATCAGCTGAACCTGAATGAATGTACACGTCTTGCCTCTGTGCTTCCTTCTCCTCTTATTCATCCCCCTGATAAGAACTCGCGTTATGTTTTAAGGAGATCGTCTATAATACGGGGGAGATTAAATGATATTATTTTATTTCCTGATGAAAAATGAAAAGAAGAGAATTATTAGATCTTATCGAAGAGGGTGAGAGCTTACAGATTGAGTTTAAAAGACGATTCTCAACCCCCGAAAAAATTGCCCGTGAAATGATCGCTTTCGCTAATACCCGGGGCGGCTATATCCTTTTCGGTATCGACGATGATAAGCAGGTTGTTGGTGTTGATAGCGAGAAATCAGAGGCCGAGCTTATTAAGGATGCGGCCCGGAATTACTGCGAACCTCCGGTGGATTACGAGATAGAATTTCTTGATGTTTATGGGAAAGAGGTGGTTGTTGTAACAGTTCCGGAATCAGAAAATAAACCCCACAGACTGCAGGATTATCTCGCTGAGCTCGATCTTAACAAGTCAACAGTAGTTGTTAGGGTGAATGACAAAAGCATCCAGGCAAGCAAAGAGATGATTAGGATACTGCGGGCACAGACCCAGGATCTCAGCCTTAAAAAGTATACCATCGGTTCTAATGAGAAGTATGTGTTCGATTACCTCGCTAAGAATGAAACTATTTCAGTTAAGGAATTAAGCGAGCTGGTGAATATTTCCGAGCGGCGGGCTTCAAGAACTCTGGTCAAAATGGTTCGGGCGAACCTGCTTATGATTCATACAAAGGATAATGGTGAGGAATATTTTACAATTATTTAAATGCTTCTATATCATTATTGCAGTCAAATATCCTTCTGAGTTCGAATACAGCTATTCCATAAGCAACAGCCACGTTCAGCGATTGTTTGATGCCGTATTGGGGAATCTCGATTGAAAAATCGCACAGGTCAATAAGTTCCTGCGCTACACCGGTTATTTCGTTTCCGATGATCACGCATAAGGGAAAGTCTTCTCTTTTAACTTCGTGATAAAGCCTGCTTTTCGACGTCAGTTCTAGGGCGCATATTTTTACTCCCTGTTTTTTCAGTTGTCTGATAACTTCAACAGGATCTTTAACATATTCCCACTCTACACTTTCTGTGGAACCAAGTGCGGTCTTTAATATTTCTTTTCTCCCCGACGCTTTCCCTTCTTCGCCGGGTATGGGAGGGTGGGGTGTGTAGCCGCACAGGTAAAGCTTATTAATCATTGCTCCGTCTGATGTCCTGAACATTGACCCCACGTTATAATTGCTTCGTATGCTGTTCAGAAGCACATACACAGGCATTTTGGTTGTCTGATGCAGGTTGTCTAATGTATATCTCTTTTCAGAAATCTCATCGTGTGTAAGCTTTTTCACGTTTGCCTTTTTACTTTTGCCTTTTTCCTTGAACCGCTAACTGCCCGCACGCAGCCGCAATATCTTCTCCCTGTGTGTACCTGACGATAACCGTTACGTTCTTATCTTTTAACTTCTGGCAGAATTCCTCTATTCGTTTCCGGGGAGTCGGTTCCAGTTCTGCTGAGAACCCGTCAGGATTCATATGCTTTAATGAATTGAATGGAATTACATTTACTTTTGATGGAATTTGACTGCAGAGTTTTACTAGTGCATTTATATCTTCCTGCCTGTCATTAATTCCTTTAAGCATAACATATTCAAAAGTAATCCTTGTCCCTGTTTTCTTTGCGTAATATTTCATTGCTTCAATATTCTCTGCAAGGGAATATTTTATGTTGATAGGCATGATCTTCGATCTTACATCTTCAAAGCAGGAATGGAGAGAAAACGCCAGCTTTACATTCAGACCAGTATCCGCCAGTTCCCTTATTTTTGGGGCAATTCCTGCTGTAGAAACGGTGATCCTTTTTAAGCTTATGCCGGTGGTTAATCCCTGACCAAAAATTTCCAGTGATTTTATAGTTTCTTTATAGTTTAACAGCGGTTCGCCCATTCCCATATAAACGATGTTGCTTATATTCTCCTTGCCGTAGTCTATCGCGGCCATTTTGTATTGATCGAAAATCTCGCCTGCAGAAAGATTTTTTTTGTAGCCCATTAGTCCTGTTGCGCAGAACTTACAGTCGAGAGGACACCCGACTTGAGTAGAAATACACAGAGTTGTTCTTTTCTTTTCAGGGATGATAACAGATTCAATGAGGTTATTTTCTCTTGTGCTGAATATGTATTTTTTTGTCCCTGTTTCCCCTGAAACTTCCGAACCTTCCTTAGATAGAGTATCAATTTCAGCGGATTCTTGTAATACTGAACGAAGACCCTTGGGCAGATTCTTCATTTCAGCAAAATCATCAGCCAGATGATTATACATCCAGTTAAAAACCTGCTCTGCACGGAATTTGGGTTCGCCGGCCTCAGCAAAATAGCTCTGAAGCTCTTCCAGGGTTAACCCTTTCAGTCGGGTTTTTCTGGCTTTATTCTTTACCTGATCCATATCTGCATTTTTAATTGACATTTCGCAAATATACGAATCAGATTCCTGCTATAAAATTGCAAATGAATGCCCTGCAGCATTCAGGTTTCTCTTAAGATATAGGGGATGGCGAGGGCGTAATAAACAGCGCGGTTTTCAAATGTAAAAAGGGAGATAAATCGGGATTACATTGCTATAAAAACAGGATTAAAGTATCTTAGAAATGATATTTTATAATACTTTATTCTCATCACTTAAATCAGGGAAGAAAAAATGAATTTCGATCTTACAGATGATCAAAAAATGATCATGGAATCAGCCCGCGAATTTGCCCAGGCTGAAATAGCACCTACCTCAGTAGAGAGAGACATTAAAGCCGAATTTCCTGCTGATATCGTTAAAAAGCTTGGAGAACTGGGATTCCTGGGCATGATGGTTCCGCCGGAACATGGGGGAGCAGGATTGGATACCTTAAGCTATGTACTGGCGATGATAGAGATTTCGAAAGTAGATGCCAGCGTCGGCGTAATTATGTCGGTGAACAATTCGCTGGTTTGCTACGGACTGGAAAAATATGGTTCTGACTTTATCAAAGAAAAATATCTGGGCCCGCTGGCTCAGGGACAAAAACTCGGCTGTTTTGCATTATCGGAACCGGAAGCCGGAAGTGATGCGACCAAGCAGAAAACTACTGCTGACAAAGATGGCGATCATTACGTTCTGAACGGTATCAAAAACTGGATCACGAATGGCGTAAGTTCTGATTATGCGCTCGTTATGGCTACCACCGATAAATCCAAAGGACATAAAGGAATCTCAACTTTCCTGGTTGAGAGAGGTACTCCCGGTTTTGATCATGGCAAGAAGGAAGATAAACTCGGCATCAGGAGCTCTGATACATGTTCGCTTACGTTTGAAAATTGCAGGGTGCCTGCTGAGAACATCGTATGGGAAGAGGGTAAAGGTTTCAACTTTGCCATGAATACCCTTAACGGGGGCAGAATCGGTATAGCTGCCCAGGCTATAGGAATTGCCGAGGCTTCGCTTGAAGCTTCCCTGAAATACTCACAGGAAAGAAAAGCTTTCGGTGAGCCTATTTCCAAATTCCAGGCAATCCAGTTTAAGCTGGCGGATATGGCTATGAAAGTTGATGGCGCCAAAATGCTTACATTCCGTGCAGCCGCCTTAAAAGACGCGGGTAAACCTTACTGGAAAGAAGCGGCAATGGCGAAACTTTATTCATCCACAATTGCTGTTGAAAATGCTCTCGATGCAATACAGATACACGGCGGTTACGGATATGTTAGAGAGTATCTTGTTGAGAGATATCTTCGTGATTCAAAGATTACAGAAATTTATGAAGGAACTTCTGAAATTCAGAAGATAGTTATTGCACGTGCCTTGCTTGATTCGAAATAATATGATATTATCAGCTTAGCGTCTACGCGGTGAACAAAAACCCCGCTAAGACGCTGAGAGGTAAAGAGAATATGAAGTACATATTAACCGTTTTATTATTTGTACCTGCTTTGCTCTCTGCACAGACAGAAGCACAGAGATGGGGTAAAGCAGATATCTCTTATCAGGTAAAATCCCCTTATACAGAAAGAAACTATGGAATAGAAAAGGCTTCTGTAACTGATATGTTCGTCAGTTCTTTTGCTCACGCTTACTGGATTTTAATTTCCGATGTTGACGGCGATAATTGTCCTTTTAGTCCTTCCTGCTCTTCCTTTTTTGTTCAATCTGTTAAAGAGACAAATATTTTTCAGGGTACGCTGATGTTCGCTGACAGACTTACACGGGATACAAATTTCTTTTATCGTCAGTATCATTATCCTTACGCGTCGAACGGAAGATTGTACGACGTTCCTTCCAGCTATAAGCTTGATGCGGCCGAAATAATATATCATCCTCCTTCTGTTTTAGTACGCGGTGAATGATTAAGCCTATCCTGATATTAAGCATCCTCCTGCTCTTTTTCTCCGGGGAGACACATTCCCAGCACAATATTAATTTTCATTCACCCCGCAGCATCAGGCTGTTCGCCGATTATCTTTTTTGCCAGAAAGACTACCTCCGTGCTTCCAATGAGTATAAGGCCTGGCTTCAATTAAATGATAACGATACTGTCGGCTTCAAATCCGGTCTCTCTCTCCAGTTTACTGGCTCGTACGAGGATGCTCTTAAACGATTTCATAATATCCCTTACAGCTCTGCTTACTATAAGGAAAGCAGGGAGGAATATGCGCGTACACTCTTCCTGAGCAGGGATTACTCCTCTCTGTATAGTTATTTTGTAAGATCCGATCCCTCAAAAGATTTTTACCCTTTTCTTAACAGGCTGACTGATATTTCCTGTTTCTACACCACTGACAGCCTGCCTCCAGAAAATAGCTTCGTTTCGGCATTCCCTCTGGAACAAAAGAGAGATATTAAAAACTTTTACGAATGGAAAATTGATCCTCCTTATAAGAGTCCCTGGCTTGCCGGCATCCTTGCTGCCATAGTACCGGGACTTGGAAAAGTATATACCGAAAACTACTCTGATGGTTTTTTTGCCGCACTCCTTACAGGATTGTTCGGCTATATAGCCTATACAGATTTTAAGGCTGACCATAACGTAAGAGGGTGGATATTTACCGGAGTTTCAGCATTCTTCTACACAGGAAATATATATGGATCTGCGGCTTCAGCCCAGATTTATAATGCAAAGATTAGATTTGATTTTGAATCGGAGTTACAGAACTTCCTTGAAGTATTTAACTACAATCGGGGAGATTATAACTTCTGCAGATGAGAACTCACCCCCTTAAATATATCCTGATTACCTTCGTTCTGCTCAGCTCATTATTGAAAGCACAGCAGACGTTGCAGAGTCAATATGAATACGCCCTGGGCCTTTATAACAGTGAAAATTACTTCGATGCAGTTACAGAGCTGAAAAGACTTAATTTTTTTGATCACGAAAATGAATATGCATTCAGATCGGATTTGCTCATCGGTAAATCCTATAAAGAAGGAGGCAAATTTCAGGACGCCCTTAAGTATTTTACACTTGCTGAGATGGCGGCAGTAAAAGATTCGGAACTTTTCGACGCAAAGATTTATGCCGTCAAGGTTAATATTTTGAGAAGGACAATCCCCGGGGCTCTAAGGCTGCTTGAACGAATGGAAAAAGATGATAAGTTCAGAGAAAGAAAAAATGAAATAATCTACTGGAGGGGATGGGCTTATATATTTGAGGACAGGTGGAACGATGCCGCGTCTGCATTCCAATCAACGGGATCTGATTCTTTAAGGGCCCTTTGCGAGAATGTCTCTGCCGATCAATATAACGTGACTACAGCAAAAATTCTTTCTTATATTATCCCCGGGACGGGACAGTTTTATACAGGGCACTATTTCAGCGGACTCCTTTCCCTGGGCTGGAATGTTTTGTGGGGCTACCTTACTGTAAAAGCATTTATTGATGAAAGAATATTCGACGGTATCATTATCGGTAACTTCCTCTGGTTAAGGTTCTATACAGGGAATATACAAAACGCCGCAAAATTTGCTGAAACCGAAAACGTGAAAATTCAGAATAAAGCGCTCTACTACCTCCAGTATGAATATTACGGTCCCAAACCCTGATCTCTGCCTGTCTCCTGGTTTCCCATCAGACTCATCATTAATTTCCCGAATAGAAGACCCCCGGCTTTGAATCAAATTCCGTATTAAAGGTCACCGCTTAATGCGCTGTTTAAACACCACTCAACTGTTGAAAGGATCAACAAGTATGACAAAATGGCAGACTCATTTGTTATACCGTATTTGACTGGTATTTACCTTGGGGAAGACTCGGAGGTGGACTCAAAATGAGACAATTCAAATATGCGAAAAAATGCAATTTTCAGCTGTTGAAATTCTCCATGGTGTGACAAAATGTCCTGTACCAAATTGAGCTAACCCGGGGTAATTCTTCTTCTTTTTCTATTGGATATTGAACCAAATTCATTTTAAATTGAATATGTGATTTAATCACGTGAGGCTGTTCTCAAATTTGCAGCTGTCATCTCAGGCTATGATTTTCTCAACCTTCTGTTGGGAACATGGACAAACTTCAGCTGCTGAGAAAGCCCTTTAAACACAACTGTATGGAGGCTTAATGAAAAGAGGTATGGTAATCGGCTGCGCAGTCGGTGGATTTATTCTCGTTCTCATCGCTATAATGGTGATATGGGGAATAAATGCTTACAATAACCTGGTAACATTGAATGAAGCGGTAAATCAAAGCTGGAGTCAGGTTGAGAACCAGTATCAGCGCAGAGCAGACTTAATACCGAATCTGGTTAATACCGTCAAAGGATATGCTAATTTCGAAAGGGGAGTACTAACTGATGTAACTGAAGCCAGGGCAAAGGTAAGTCAGATGACTGTTACACCGGAAGTTCTGAATGATCCCCAGGCTTTCCAGAAATTCCAGGCTGCACAGGGACAGTTGTCCGGCGCACTTTCCCGTTTATTGGTAACTGTTGAAAACTACCCTGATCTTAAGGCCAGCGAGAATTTCCAGCAGCTCCAGGCTCAGCTGGAAGGCACAGAAAACAGGATCTCTGTTGAGAGACGAAGGTTTAATGAAACGGTTCAGAATTATAATACAACGATAAAAAGATTTCCTAACACCATATTTGCCGGTATATTTGGTTTTCAGCAGAAACAGTATTTTCAGTCGACCCCCGGAGCCGAGACGCCTCCTAAAGTAGAGTTTTGATGAAAAAAATATTTCTTTTTCTGCTCTTTATTTCAGCTGCGTACTCACAGCCCGAAGTACCGCAGCTGAAATATTGGGCAAATGATTTTACGAATACAATAAGCCAGGGTCAGCTTAACACCCTTAATAGTCAGCTTAAGACTTTCCAGGATACAACCAGCAACCAGGTTGTGTTTTTAATGATTCCTACTCTGGATAATTATCCTCTCGAGTACTACACAATGGATGTGGCTCAGAAAAATAAGATAGGAACGAAGGAACACGATAATGGAGTTTTGTTTCTTGTGGTAAAAAACGACAGGAAGATGAGGATAGAGGTCGGCTACGGCCTGGAAGGCGTTTTGCCCGATGCTCTTGCCAGTTCGATAATAAGAAATGTAGTTAAGCCGTATTTCAGGAATAATCAGTATTACCAGGGGGTAAGTGCCGGTCTTAGTGCCATAATTTCTGCTGTCAAAGGAGAATATACCGCTGAACGTAAACCAGAAGATCAGAAAAAGAAAACTCCCATCGGAACAATCCTTATGATTATTTTCTTTATTATAATGTTCTTCTTAAGAGGAGGCCGAAGAGGATTGGGAAGCTTTATTTTCTTAGGGGGACTTGGAGGATTCGGCGGTGGCTCACGTGGAGGCGGCTCATTCGGCGGAGGATCCTTCGGCGGATTTAGCGGAGGAGGCGGCTCATTCGGCGGGGGCGGTGCCAGCGGAGGCTGGTAAAAATAATTCCGTATTTCAAACTTCATTGATGTTTGTATACTCTTTTAGTAAAATTGCTGATGTATTTTTTGAATTTAGTTCAAAAATTTTACTCTTAATTCATTCCGTGGAAATCCAATTTTAGTTTTTAACCAGGAGAAATTGATATGGCAATAATGATAACTGAAGAATGCATAAACTGCGGAGCCTGCGAACCTGAGTGCCCTAATACCGCAATTTATGAAGGTGCCGCCCAGTGGGAGCTTGCCGGAAAAAATTATGGCGAAGGCGATGCAGCTCCGAGTAGTGCAGAAGGATTTTTCTCAGATGATTTCTTCTATATCGTACCTGATAAATGTACAGAATGCAAAGGATTCCATGATGAACCCCAGTGTGCAGCTGTTTGTCCCGTTGACTGCTGTATCCCCGACCCTAATCATGTTGAAGATGAAGAAACTCTCCTTAAGAAAAAAGACTACCTCGATCAGCTGGGACGCTGATAGCAGGTAAAGTACGAATATTAAAAAAATTGCCCGGACTGAAGATATGTCTTCAACCTTACTGCTGTTCGGGCAATTGCCTCTGAAAGAAACAATAATCTGTACATCATGTCACAAATTCTCACCAATTCCGAGAAATGGCTGTACCCCTTTCTCTTTTCTGAAAATGAGATTTCCCCCCTAGATTCAGTTTATTCAGCTTTTATGCTCTTTTTTCCATTTATTGAGCAAAATACCTCTATTTTCTTCAGAATTTCTGATGGCATACTTTTAGTTTAATTATAATCAACAAAAGATAAATGTAATTCATAAAAAAGACACAAAAGGAGAAAGTAATGGCATACAGGATTAATGAAGAATGTATAAACTGCGGAGCTTGTGAGCCGGAATGCCCGAATAATGCCATTTATGAAGGCGGACACGAATGGGAATTGGATGGTAATACTTTTGGAGAAGGCGCAGCTGCACCATCAGGTAAATCAGATTTCTACTCAAACGATTATTTCTATATAGTTCCTGATAAATGTACTGAGTGCGAAGGTTTCCACGATGAACCTCAATGTGTTTCAGTTTGCCCTGTCGATAGTGTATTAAAGATAGAAGACTAATTAGTTCTTAAAAATTTTGCTGCAGGGGAGATGCGGAAAAACGTTGGGGATGTGGCCAGGGGAGACTGGAAACACAACGGGACCCAGGGGAGTTTACGGCCAGGGGAGAACTGGAAAAAACTCAACTTTGGGGAATAGTTCAGGGGAGTTTTGCTGTGGGGGTTGCACCAGGTAAAAAAGATATGTACGGGGACAGAAAAGGACACCTAAATGGTGTCCTTTTTCTGTTTAAATTCATTTGAAATCTGGTAATTTGTTAATATATAAGAACTTATAAATAATCAGTTAACAGATAAGTAACAAAATAACTAAGAATTCTAGTGCAATATTTCTCTAATTGTTTAAAGTTTAGGTCATATGACCACAGGAGACTATCTTTACATAACAGATTAGGAGGTCTCCTATGGATAAAATTCAAGATAATGATGCCTACGGGCTTAAGCGTCTTGAGTCTAAAAACGCCCGCAATGCAATCATCCAAAAACTTGCTCAGGCTTTTAACCTCACTCCCATCATCGCCGAAGCTTTTTATAAGCAGGTCTCTATTTATTTTCAGGAACATTCCAATATCTCTCTTTCCTCCGGTGAGGTTTCCTATGAAGCTGTTAGTTCAACTGAGCCGGCCGGCAAACACATAAGGCTTACCCGCAAGGTTACCTGCCGTCTTAAGCTAATGGATATAAGCACTGACTTCGAGGTTCTTGCTGACTACGGTCTTGCCGGTATGAGACGCCACCGTATTGAGCGCCTGACCCGTCAGGCCTATGATCAGGGTGCTCTGCTTACCTATGAAGACCTTGCCCTTCTGCTTACTACCTCTCCTGCTACTGTTAAGCGGGATGTATTCTTCCTGCGCAAGGAAGGGAAGTTCATTATGACAAGAGGAACCAAGCTTGATATGGGTCCCGGGCTTTCTCATAAATCCGTCATCCTGGACCTTTATTTTAAGGGCTATTCCTTCACAGATATAGAGCTTAAGACAAACCATTCGGAGACCTCCGTTAAGCGCTACCTTTCTGATTTTATTCAGGTTGCCACCCTCTTCAGACAAAATTTCTCCCCTCAGCAGATCAGGCTTATTGCCCAAAAATCAGATCGCCTGGTAAGGGAGTATATCCAGATCTATGAGATATATGACAAGCTTGATAATCAAAGGCTCCTTGAGCTTATCTCTCCTCAGGCAGCTGATGATGAGGCTAAAAAAAAATCCCGTCTTCCTAAGAGCAGAGGAGGCAAAACAAATGAGTAAAGCACTAACTAAAGATCAGATCCAGCTTAAGAAGTTCAGACGCCTTTCCGATAAATCCCTCGAGCAGCACCTGCTCTACAGGTTTATGAACAACTACGGCTATGACAGAGGCGAGATTACCGCCAGGGCTATTATCAGTGATATCCTCCAGCTTATTGATCATTACTTCCTTGTCTCCTCCATTGATGATGACCTTCACCATATTAACTACGGTCAGCTTGTCTGGATGGCTGTTCCGGTCGATGAGTTCCCGAAGAGAGGTAAGTCTATTGCAACAACCAGGCTTAAGCCCGTTGTCCTCTCATTCATAAATGATCAGGATATCGCTCATATCTCCCAGGGTTTCGATTCAAGGACTCTTCGGAAGAACAGACTTAAGAGATGGACCGATCAGGCCTTCGACCAGGGAGCATTGCTTACTCAGCTTGACCTTGCTATTCTCCTCGGTGTCTGTGATGCAGTGGTAAGCCAGTATGTCCAGGAGATTCAGACTGAAGGTCATCTTCTGCCTACCAGGGGTAACGTTCACGATCTCTCAGGAGCTATTACGCATAAAAGGGAGATTATTACCCTTTATCTTCAGGGTTATCTTACTCCCGATATAGCTCTTAAGACTAACCATTCGAAAGAGGCTGTTGACCGTTACATCAAGGATTACCACCGGGTTGAGATCCTCTGGCAGCACGACATCAAAGATCCCGACAAGATTGCTAATCTTTCCAGGCTCTCTAAGCGTGTCGTCCAGCAGTACATTGACCTTTTGCCGGCTAAATTGAAAAACAACTTGTCAAAGAACGATGAAAATGGTTAATTTTTACTAAAACTATTGCTTATATTCAGGGAAACGAGTTTTCTCTCGTCTCCCTTTTAAGATTTGTTCTTATTTAACTTATTTATTTATAACTACTTAGCTTCTCCTCTGGTCATTTGATACTATTTCAAGAGAATCATCTTCTTGGTATTAATAAAATCTCCGGCTCTCAATTGATAGAAATATATTCCACTTGGTAGATTAGCTGCATTCCAGTTTAACTCATAAGTACCCGCCGGTTTTTCAGAATTAACTAATGTTTCAATTTCATTCCCAAGAATGTCAAAAACTTTGATCTTTACCTGTGTTAAATGGGGAACCGAGTATTTTATTTTTGTACCCGGGTTGAATGGATTCGGGTAGTTTTGGGTAAGGGTGAAAGTATTAGGTAGAGTATGATTTAATTCGTCTTCAACGAAGGTAATACCTCCATTAGTGGTTTTAAGAATTGTTCCCCAGGCACCTACAACCCACCCAACATAATTGTCAAGAAAGTAAATATATTTGAAAGAATTAGTAGTACCTATTGACTGTGTTACCCAGTTATTACCCCCATCAATTGTATGAAGAACAGTACCTTGATCTCCTGCTATCCAACCAATATCATTACTACCAAAGTATGTTGAGTAGAGGACATAGGAAGTTCCTGATGTTTGTGATTGCCAAGTCATTCCTCCATCTGTCGTTTTAATAATTAAGCCCCCATTACCTGAAGCCCATCCAGTGTTCTCATCGGTAAAATAAATTGAAAAAAGCCAGGTTATAATATTACTGGATAGATTGAACCACTCTGTCCCACCATTTGTAGTTTTAAGAATTGTTCCTGCATACCCTGCAGCCCAACCAATATCATTATTTAGGAAGTAAACAGATTCAAGCCTACCGATGGTGTTTGTATACTGGAGCGTCCATTCTGCACCGCCATTTGAAGTATGTAAAATTTCACCCAAATCACTAATATTATTACCTGCTGCCCAGCCTGTATTTTCATCTGCAAAATAGAGAGAATATAGGTAGTACGTTGTATCAATTGATTGATCTATCCAATTGTCACCGCCATCGGTTGTATGAAGTATAATACCCTGATACCCCGCAGACCATCCTGTTAAACTGTCCACAAAATGAACGGATCGTAAATCTTTATCAATTCCACTTGTTTGTGAAATCCAATCAACTCCGGCATTAGTACTTTTTAATATTGTTCCGTTATCTCCAACTGCCCAGCTTGTTTGCATATCAATTGAATACGTTGAGTACAACCAATTTGTTGTACCACTCGATTGATTCAGCCAATCTACTCCTCCATTAGTAGAATGGAGTATAACACCCCCAACGCCACCCACCCAGCCATAATTATTATTTAAAAGCTGCATAGAAGCCAGACCAGTGCTGATTCCACTGTTTTGATTTATCCAGGTTATTCCCCCATTTGTTGTTTTCATTATATTTCCCCCACATACCCAGCCAGTGTTTGCATCGAGGAATTGAACCGAACTGAGCCAGGAATTTATCCCGCTTGTTTGAGCTACCCAGTTCTCACCACCATCGTAAGTAACAATTATGCTTCCCCAGGATCCAACTGCCCAGCCTGTATTTATATCAATAAAATCGACTGAGTATAAATGATTATTTATCCCGCTAATTTGTTCTGTCCAGTCTTCTCCCTGATTTGTAGTCCTAATAATTGTGCCGTTATCCCCGACAGCCCATCCAAAATTAGCAGCTGGGAAATAAATTGAGTTCAATTTTTGATTTGTGCCGCTGACTTGAAAAGACCAGTCTTCACCACCGTTTATAGTATGAAGTAAAGTGCCGTCATTTCCGGCAATCCATCCAGTATTGCTATCTATGAAATAAACTGAATTAAGCCAGCTAAAGGTATTGCTTGTTTGAGGAGTCCAGTTGTCTCCACCATCGGAAGTTTTTATAATTAATCCATCCTGTCCCACAATCCAACCATTATTTTCATCGACAAATATAACTGACAGAAGTTGTTTTTTTGTACCGCTTGCTTTGATTTCCCAGTCATCGCCGCCATTAGTTGTCTTAAGGATTGTCCCATCTAAGCCTACCATAAACCCATTATTTACGTCTACGAAACTTATTGAACTTATTGTGTTACCTTGCGGCAAAGGATTTTGCCAGTACCACTGTGCAAAACATATTTGTGTTAAAAATAAGGTTAGTATTATCCCGTTTAATAAAGATTTCATCCTATTCTCCCTATTGATATATGTAAATTAGGCACAAGGATCTTCTTTGTCAAGAAAACCAATGATATCCCTTATAACAAGAATAAAACTCAGTTCTCTACTGTGGAT
Organism: uncultured Bacteroidota bacterium; assembly: GCA_963771705.1. Lineage (GTDB taxonomy): Bacteria > Bacteroidota > Ignavibacteria > Ignavibacteriales > Ignavibacteriaceae > DATFVA01. Next base: position 24,172 of record CAVYUP010000006.1, on the reverse strand, counting down.
TATTTTTTAATCAGAAGATTCATTTCATCTTCATATTTCAATTTAAGCTCTTTGTACAAGTCAAAATTGTTTTTGACTGCATATTGCTTTGAATAATCCTCAACTTCCTTTTTGATTTTGTATGCTTGCGTTTTTGAGAAGTGTTTTGAAACAACTGATTCAGTCAAATATTTTGGGGATTGAGATAGGAAATAATAAAAAATATTATTCTTTAAGTCTTTTCTTGAACCACTTTTGATAATTATTTCAATTGCATTTTCATCAATTAGAATTTTCCCTTTTGAATTATCAAATATTTCGTGATATAACTTCTCCATCTGTTTTAATTGTCTCTCTTTATTCAATATTACTTCGGATAATTTATCTCCAAATATTGCCTTGACCTTATTTTTAGTCATAAATCTGTTTTCAAATCTCATTGTTTCATCCTCTAAATATATTTTCCACTGTTCCAATTCTTTTTTCTTATCATAAATATTTAGTTGATTCTGTTTATTAGAAAACAGAAAACTATTTTCTCTTTCCGACATTTCTTTTCTTGTTAGTTTTATTGTTTTTAGATAATCCTTATAAACCTTAGATGGATATTTGGTTTTCAGATTAATAAAGAGATCCAGCCTAATGATATTTGCGTCATCTAAATTTGTCATTATTCCATCCTTGGCTAATTGTTCAGATAAAAACCTAAAACTTTCCTTGATTTGTTTTTCATTTAAGTACTCTAGATTTTTTTGATCTGAATTTGTTAAGTGTGAGTACAGCTTAGGAAGTGAAGTCTGTAAGATGAAATAGTCTGTTCCATTTCCTTTCACATTTATCAAATCTTGTTTAACTTTAAAATCTTTAAGAATAAATAAATAAGATGGGATACTATGAAAATCGGTAAATATTTAGTCCATATAATCAATTCAGGTTACTTTGGTCTCGATGGCGGGGCAATGTTCGGCATTGTTCCCAAACCGCTCTGGGAAAGGACGAACCCTGCTGATAAAATGAACAGGATTAAACTTGCTACCAGGAATCTTCTCCTTATATCTGATACTAAGAAAATTCTTGTCGATACCGGGATGGGAAATAAATGGAATGATAAAAATAAGGAGATCTACGCTGTCGATCAGGAATCAACTTCCCTTCAAAGTTCTCTCGCAGGACTGAATCTTAAACCGGAAGACATCACAGATGTAATCCTTACCCATCTTCATTTCGACCATACCGGCGGTTCAACGGTAAATAACAACGGTAAGCTTGAGCCGGCTTTTCCTAATGCGACGTATTACGTACAGAAAGAAAATTATCAGTGGGCTCTTAATCCCTCTGAGCGCGACAAGGGAAGCTATATTAAAGAAAATTTTGTCCCTCTTAAGGAGGCTGGCGTCCTCATGCAGATAGAGGGTGAGAAGCAGTTCGATGACGAGATTGAATTTATTATTGTAAACGGACATACATTTGGCCAGCAGCTGCTTAAGTTATCTGATTCTTCAAATACATTCCTCTACTGCTGCGATCTTTTTCCCACAACTGCTCATCTTCCTTTACCATACGTTATGGGATATGATCTTCGGCCCCTGGTAACAGTGGAAGAAAAAAGAGAATCCTGAAACAGGCGCTCGATGAAGAATGGAAGTTGTTTTTTGAACACGATCCGGATACAGCTTATGCCTCGCTTACTGATACTGATAAAGGAATCCGTATCAAAGAAAAATTTAATGAGCTCTGATGGAAGGATTCTTTAAGGTCTGCAGGGTGGGTGACCTTGTAAATAATTCCGGTAAAAGGTTCATTGTAGATGATGTAGACATTGCATTATTCAAAGTCGATGATAAGGTGTACGCTTTAAGTAATATTTGTCCCCACCAGCATTCACCATTAATATACGACGGCTTCCTGGAAGACGGATGCGTTGTCTGCCCCGCTCACGGCTGGATGTTCAGCCTGGAGACGGGTAAAACACCCACGGGACAAAAAGGCTTGAATTCCTTTGAGGTGCAGATAGACAGGGGCGATGTATATGTGAAGGTTTATAAAAAAGTACTAAAATGGTGAGAGCAAGGCAAAGGAAAGCAAAAACGCAAAAGTAAAAGCAGATGAAGATTACGAATGAAATAGTTGAGCAGAAAGCTAAGGATCTGGGATTTGACCTTGTAGGTTTTGCCGGCGCGGATCTTCTTAACGATGAATCCTGCCGCCTCGAAGAATGGCTTAACAAGGGCTACCAGGCCGGGATGAAATATATGGAAAGAAATACTGATAAGAGGGAAGATATACGTAAGGTTTTCCCCGAAGCAAAAGGCGTAATTTCACTCGCTCTTAATTATTATACCCCGGCACAGCATTCCGGGAGTGAGTCTGCAGGCAAAATATCACGGTATGCATGGGGAAAGGACTACCATCTTATAATCTGGGATAAGCTTGCGATTCTGGAAAGGCAATTAAAGGAGATCGACCCGGAGTTTAAATCCCTTTCTTATGTTGATACCGGACCCTTAATGGATAAAGCGTGGGCAGTAAGAGCAGGACTCGGTTGGCAGGGAAAGCATACCAACATCATCAACCCTGAACTTGGAAGCTGGTTCTTCATAGCAAATATCATAACAAATTATAACCTCGGCAATTCAGAGTTAATTACAGATCACTGCGGATCCTGCACAGCCTGTATTGAGGCCTGTCCAACTCACGCCATTGTCGATGAATACATCGTCGATTCGAATAAATGCATATCATATCTTACGATAGAGAATAAAGATGAAATTCCCGGAGAATTTGAGGGAAAATTTGACGGCTGGATATTCGGCTGTGATATATGCCAGGATGTTTGCCCCTGGAATATTAAATTTAGCGAAGTTTGTGATATAAAGGAATTTCACCCTGCAGATGGAAAGACTGTGATTTCGCTGAAAACTGTAGATTTAATGGATGAAAAAATATTTCGGGAGAAATATGTGGATAGTCCCATCAAAAGGACAAAATTAAAGGGACTTAAAAGAAACGCCGATTTTCTTCTGTTAAAAAAAAATCCTTAATTCTCTTACTGGTTATTTGTAAATTTGTAAATAAGAATCGTAATTCCGAAACTTTTCTATCTTAAAGTAATCTAATATATACTTCTTATTTATTGATATTATGGAGCTAAAATGTCCGATATAGAAAAAAACGAAAACCATTATAAAATAATTATAATCGGTTCCGGTCCTGCCGGCTTCACGGCGGCCTTATATAATGCCAGAGCCGACCTGAATCCCGTGATCTTCGAAGGAATGCAGCCTGGTGGTCAGCTTACTATCACTACCGAAGTTGAAAACTACCCGGGTTTTGAAAAGGGTATCATGGGCCCTGAGCTCATGGATGTTATGCGTAATCAGGCCCATCGGTTCGGAGCTAAATCATTCTATAAAGAGATTACCGAGGTTGATTTTTCCAGGAGACCATTTGTTCTTAAATCTTACGATGAAGTATATACGGCGGATGCAGTAATAGTTGCAACAGGAGCTTCTGCTAAACTGCTGGGAATTGAAAGTGAAAAAACTTATATGGGATATGGTGTTTCGGCCTGCGCAACATGCGACGGGTTCTTTTTTAAGGATCTGAAGGTGCTGGTTGTAGGCGGCGGCGATACCGCAATGGAAGAGGCAAATTTCCTTACCAAGTTTGCTTCAGAGGTTACAATAATTCACAGGCGGGAAGAATTCCGTGCCTCTAAGATTATGTACGACAGGGCGCTGAACAATCCTAAGATCAGGTTTATGACTAATAAAGTGGTTAAAGAAGTTTTGGGTAAAGTTGACGGCGGTAAAAAGGTGATGACAGGCGTACTCCTTGAAGATACTAAAGACCTTTCAACTATGGAAATCCCCGCTGACGGTTTATTCATAGGTATAGGTCATAAACCCAATACTGAACTCTTCAAAGGTATCCTGGATATGGATGAAACAGGTTACCTGAAAGTGCAGGAAGGTTCAACGTATACGAATATTCCAGGTGTTTTTGCTGCAGGTGATGTTGCGGATAAAACCTACCGACAGGCTATCACTGCCGCTGGTTCAGGCTGTATGGCTGCTATAGATGCAGAACGCTGGCTGGAAAATCAGGAATCAGAAGTGGAAGTAAGTCTCCAGGCAGAGAAATCATAAGAATTGTAGATTTAACCCCGGAGCACATACTCCGGGGGGTTCCCAGCGCGCTCTCCACCATCTTAAACGTATAACCATTCTCCACTTTTGTTTGGCTGCCCGGCATATAGTGAAACCAGCCGAGTATTAGCAGCATATATATTTACGCCGTCATAATTGCTTTTTTCATATATCACCTTAAATGGATTAGGATCAACTATTCCTGTATTTGTTTGCCAGTATATTGGCTACTACGAAACCAAAACCCGTAATCGTGAAAATAGAGAAAGGTGTCCAGTAATCTTTGTCTGTCATATCCTGAAGCCATAACCCGAATCCCAGGGAAATTCCGAAGGCTACAGTTATTACTCCTATTTTCATTAATCTGTAAGGATCTTTTTTACTTTCAAAGAATTCCTTGATTGAATCTGCGCTTAACCCTTTATCTATAAGCATCTGCCGTTCTCTTGACCGGAGATAGAAATAGGTTACAAGCACGAGTCCTGCTACAAGGGTCATTACTATGGGGATAAATACCGCAATTACTTCACTAGCCATTTTGTTACCTTTTGTTTTTCTGTTAAGACCGTATTTTCCTTTTTCAGGTTACACAGGCAATTTGCCTGCTTCTATTGGTTCTGACTGTAATTCGGTAAAAAAGGTTACGCTAACCTTGCGTTTTGTAATCTTGCAATTTTGTAATTTGCAGCTTGTAATCTTGTAATTCATATGTAACCAAATTTCAAATATTCGGGTCTAATGCCTTAGATGAGAGAATTAACCGATACTGAGATCATTGAATCTGTCAGGAAAGGAAATCAAGCCGATTTTGAAATACTGGTGGACAGATATAAAAATAAGGCGTTTTCGCTGTTATGCGGCATGCTGAAAGATTCGATGGAAGCGGAAGAGGTTCTGCAGGATGCTTTTCTTAAAGCATATTATGGTTTGAAGAACTTTAAGCAGGAATCTAAATTTTCAACATGGTTTTATCGGATTGTATATAACACGGCGCTGACAAGGTTATCGGGAAAAAAGAGAAAAGTTGAGAAAGAAATGACTTCGATACATGATGAATTAAATATCGCAGATGATTCATACGCAGCACAATCTGAAAAAAAGGAATTAAGTAAATTAATAAATGAGCTTCTGGAAAAGCTTCCCTCAAATTATTCATCTGTCATTTCGATGTTTTATCTTGAGGAAATGACGTGCGAGGAGATAGCTGAAGTTACTAACCGGTCTCTTTCCAATGTGAAGGTGCTGCTGCACAGGTCAAGAAACGCGCTTAAGGATATTGTCCTTAAGAACAATTACACAACGGAGTTGTTATAATGGAATTAACCGACGAGATTTTGAACAGGTACATAGATGGTGAGTTAAGTTCCTCTGAATTAAAAGAGGTTAAGGAAATTCTGAAAAGTTCGGAAGATGCAAAGAGACGACTCCTGGCCATGCAGCTTGTTCACAACGAGCTTAAAAATTATCCGGTGAGAAGAACATCTGCAGATTTCACTTTAATGCTGATGAAGAAAATCGTCAGAAGAACAGAACCCAAAGGACAGAGATATTTTATCTTCTCCATTTCATCTGTTTTTGTACTCATTAGTCTGGGAATTATTGGCTATCTCACCTCTTATATTCTCTCTCTCGGGAACAATTCTGCAGAAAGCAGTTCAGGTATAAATGACTTCATTTATCTGGTTGAAAAGCTTGTCGGCGGTATAAAAACATTATTTACTTCAGGCAACATTTCTGTTATCGGATTCATTTTTTCTTTCGCAATTATAATATCTGCCTGGTTGTTCTTCGATAGTCACAGACAGGCGAAAGCCAAACTCACCAAGCTATAAGGCTGCTCTCAGCTCTTCTGAAACGAATTCTAACAGGCATCCGTATTCGTCCCCTGCGGTCATCCAGTCCGCTCTCAAAAATAAATTACACTATCCCTTTGTTAATTTTAGGATACTCACAATAAATTCCTCTCTTTTTGTTATTTTTATTATGTTTTCGAAAAAAAAAGAGGATAGAGATGCTTGTAACCACAACAAATGTAGTTGAAGGCAGGAAGGTAACTCAATACTTCGGACTAGTATCCGGTGAAGCGATAATGGGAGCGAATATCTTTAAGGATATTTTTGCTGGTATAAGAGACATCGTCGGCGGCAGATCGGCTTCTTATGAGAAGGAGCTGCGTAAGGCAAAGGATATTGCTGTGGCAGAAATGATGGAGAATGCCGGTGCAATGGGAGCTAATGCTGTTATAGGCGTTGACCTTGATTATGAGACTATAGGCGGAGGCAGCGGTAATATGCTGATGGTAAGTGCGAGCGGTACGGCAGTAGTAATTGAATAACTAATTATCAGAGATGTGAAATGGATACAAAAGCAGGATACGTTGCGATACTGGGTTTGCCGAATGTAGGGAAATCGACTTTACTTAATTCGCTGCTTGCCCGGAAGATATCGATTGTTAATGAAAAGCCTCAGACAACCCGTAAAAGAATACTCGGAATACTTTCGGAGGAAAATTATCAGGTTATTTTTCTCGACACACCCGGCATTCTGAAACCGGCTTATCTCCTGCAGGAGAAAATGATGGACGATGTAAACCGTTCCATCACTGATGCCGATATATTCGTCCTTATGATAGACGTGTGCGATGACCCGGAGGGTGATAAACTTCTCTCGCTCCCCGAGATTAAAAAGATTCTCGATTCAAATGTTCCTGTCATTCTTGTGCTAAATAAAGTAGATAAGATTCAGCAGGAAATAGTAACGGTAATGCTTACAAAGTTCGAAGGGAAGGGTAACTTTAAAAGCATCATACCCCTGGCTGCAAATGTTAATTATAATGTTCAGAAAGTACTTGTGGAAATAGTAGATCTCCTTCCTGAAAACCCGAAGTTCTACCCTGATGATATAGTCGCCGATGAAAATGAAAGATTTTTTGTGTCAGAGATTATCAGGGAGAAAATCCTGCTTCTATACAGAGAGGAAATTCCGTACTCCGTTGAAGTGCTCATAAATGATTTTAAAGAGAGGGAAGCCAATAAAGACTATATTGATGCCGAGATCGTAGTTGAGAAAGAGAGTCAGAAAGGAATTATTATAGGGAAGCAGGGAGCGGCCATAAAAAAGCTCGGGGCTGAATCGCGCAAAGCTGTGGAGGAATTTCTCGGGAGGGAAGTCTATCTTGAGCTTCGCGTTAAGGTTAGAAAAAACTGGCGCTCGGATGAAAAAATGCTTCGTTATTTCGGATATTCACACGAAAAAGAGAAAGGTAAGTAAGTCCTCAGTATTTACTCCCTGTATCTATGAAGAAATTCAGAGGTGAAATTGCTCTTATTACTGCCACCATTATATGGGGGGCAACTTTTACGATCATCAAAAGCGCCCTGCATGATGCATCTCCTCTTGTTTTTATCTCCCTTCGCTTTATTTTTGCCGCTTTAATTCTTCTGCCTTTTTTATTCAAGGCACTAAAGAATATTTCAAGGCCAGTGCTTTTAGGAGGCATCCTCCTCGGGATATTTTATTTCCTTGGATTCTCTACGCAGACAATAGGACTGAACTATACTTCCGCTACTAAATCCGGATTCATTACAGGAACCTTCGTTATCTTCACCCCGCTTCTCCAGATAGTAATTGAAAGAAAACTCCCCTCTAAAGGGAGCGTTATTGGTATTATTTTATGCGTAGCGGGATTAATTTTTTTGTCGAGCAGCGGTACTTCAATTCTTTCTGTATTTTCCGAAATCGGTGAGGGCTTTAATATCGGCGACTTCTTCACCCTTCTATGCGCTTTTTTCTTTTCGCTATACGTAGTTTATCTTGATATCGTAAGCAAAAAATTCGATTATAAACCTCTCGTTTTCCTTCAGATAGCCGTTACTGGTGTCTGCGGGGTGCTGGCGGTATTTTTTCTCGCATTTGCCGGACTTGAAACGCCGCACCTGGAAATAACCGCTAACTTAATTTTTGCCGTGGGATATACATCAATACTTGCAACCATTGTAACTACTATAATAATGACGAAGTATCAGCGGCTGATTATACCTGCCAGAGCCGGAATAATTTATGCCCTGGAACCTATTTTTTCAGCTATAGTTGCATTCTTTGTGTTGAGAGAAAAAATTTCTAATTTTGGATTGATAGGAGGCGCGCTTATATTTTCAGGACTTCTCGTCTCCGAGGTGATTGATAAAAAAGGCAAAAAACAGTATGAGTAATAGCGAGAAACGTGCGGAAATTATTGCTAATGGACTGGTTCAGGGTGTGGGATTCAGGTATTTTATAATTAAGAATGCTGAAAGTCTGGGCTTGAAAGGTTACACTAAGAATTTGTTTTCCGGTGAAGTACTTACGGTTGTTGAGGGAAGCAGGGCTAAGATCGAGGACTTGTTCAAACGCATTAAAGTCGGTCCGTCACACGCCTCTGTAAAAAACTGCAAAATCGATTGGGGAGAAAGTAAAAATGAATTTACACATTTTGAGATAAGGTATTGAACCAGCAATTCAGAATTGGGTTGGGCTTTGATGTACACGAGCTTGCAGAAGGCCGTAAGCTTATTCTTGGAGGGATAGAAATTCCTCATTCCAGGGGCCTGCTTGGACATTCAGATGCTGACGCGCTGCTGCATTCTATTACCGATGCGATGCTTGGGGCATTGGCATTGGGTGACATCGGGCAGCATTTCCCTGATACAAATGCCGAATATAAAAATGCCGACAGTTCGATGTTCCTGAGACTTACATACAAGATGGTGAAGCAGAAGGGTTACTCCCTCGGTAATATAGATTCAATGGTCTCCCTCCAGCAGCCGAAGATTGCAAAATATATTATGAAGATGAGGGAAAATATTTCGTCTATCCTCGGAGTTGCGCTAAATCAGGTCTCGGTGAAAGCAGGCACGAATGAAAAATTAGGTTTCGTCGGCAGGGAAGAGGGAGCTGCAGTTTTTTCAACCGTGCTTTTAATTAAAGATATTTAAGTATGATTGAACATGTCCTGGATTTCATTTCTCAGCTATCCCCATTCTGGATTTATGTGGCCCTATTCTTTTTTTCTTTTATAGAGAACGTATTTCCTCCTTCCCCCAGTGATCTTGTGGTAATTGTTGGTGGATCTCTTATAGGAACAGGTGAGCTTCACTTTATTCCTACTTTGTTAATAACCACGATTGGCAGTGTTATCGGGTTTATGACTTTATTCTTTATCGGCACTCAACTAGACCGTAAGGTTATACAGGCCGGTAAGATAAAGTTCATCTCAATTGAAACCCTTACTAAAGTTGAACTCTGGTTTAAAAAGTGGGGGTACTGGATAATTCTTGCCAACAGGTTCCTCCCCGGAACGAGATCTGTTATTTCCTTCTTCGCGGGATTAAGTGAACTCAATTTCAAAAAAACTGCTATACTTGCTGCCATAAGTGCTATCGTATGGAATGCGGTTATAATTTACCTTGGACTTATATTCGGCAGCAACATTGAAGTTATAGATGGTTATCTTTCTACTTATAGTAATATCGCATGGATAATAACAGGAATTGTGGTGGTGTTGGCAGTTTTAAGATTTATACTTAAGAAAAGGAAAATTCAGAGTTGAGATTATTTTTCTGGAAGAACAGACCTTTTATTTCTGAGGAAGAAAGAAAACTTAGGAGAAAGGACAGACTGCTGCTGGTAATCAGCGGTATTTTCCTTGGTGTTTCGTTTCCTCCGTTCCCTTTCCCATTTACGATTTTGATGCTTATTGGTCTGGTTCCTTATCTGATCGTTATAGAGAGACGCGGCAGGCTTATTGAAATTAACTCGGCCACTTACTTAATGGCGTTTGTATTTGGCTTAATAACTATATACTGGGTAGGGAGCTGGCAGCCGAAAGCAGACCCGTTCCTGATGATCTCGGGTGTGCTGCTGCTTTTCGTTAATCCGGTATTTTTTCTTATACCTTCAACGCTGCTCTATTTTGCGAGGAAGATATTCCCTTTATCTGTAACTCTGTTCCTTTTTCCTCTCTTCTGGGTGACTTATGAGTACCTCTATATGCTTACAGAATTAAGCTTCCCCTGGCTTACACTTGGAAACGGACTTCCTCACTTTATTTCATTTATTCAGATTGCAGATATTGTTGGTACACTTGGTTTATCATTCCTTGTTGTGTTGATAAACGTCCTTCTTTATAAAGGCATCTCCTTTTATCCTCTAAAAAGGAAGTATTCTTATATCCATTTTGGTATTGGAGTCGGTTTAATTGTTTTAATATTAGCCTATGGGGCGTACAGATTAAATACATTTAAGATCTCTGATAAAACAGTTCGGGTTGGACTTATTCAGCCGAACCTTGACCCCTGGGAAAAATGGAGCGGTGGAAGTGTTGATCAGCTTACACATATGTACCTTGATATGTCACGTAAGGCCGTTAAGAAAGGAGCTGAACTGGTTGTCTGGCCTGAAACAGCTCTGCCTGTCTTTCTGCTCAGCGGAGGTTTCGGGAATTCTCTCGATTCTATATATACCTTCGCACGGACTGAAAAGGTATGGATCCTTTCAGGGATACCGGATATAAGATATTATGAAAAAGGGCGGGATCTTCCTTCAGACGTTAAATACAGTGAGATAGGGAAATATTATTATAGAACTTATAATGCCATTTTTCTTTTCTCCCCCTTTACTACTAATATACAGCGTTATGGTAAGATGAAGCTTGTTCCTTTCGGTGAACGTGTTCCTTATGTGGATACTTTCCCGTTCCTGGCTGACCTTCTTCAGTGGGGAGTTGGCATTTCCGGGTGGAATGTTGGTAAAGATACCCTTGTATTTAAAGCTCCCTTAAAAATAAAAAATGAAAGTGCTCAGGATACCTTAAAATTAAATGGATTGGTCTGTTATGAATCTATTTACCCTGATTTTGTATCTGCGTTCATCCGGAAGGGTGCACAGCTGATTACAGTGGTGACAAATGACAGCTGGTACGGTAACTCAAGCGGTCCTTATCAGCATAAAGAGATCTCAGTGCTACGTGCTGTGGAGAACCGGCGTTCGGTACTCCGTGCCGCTAATGGCGGTATAAGCTGCTTCATAAACCCCTTAGGCATAACCATAGAACAATCGAAGATGTTTACTAAAGCTGTCATAGTACAGGATGTGCCTCTTGAGTCTGAAGAAACATTCTATACAAAAACCCATTCTCTGCTCCCGACGCTATGTTCGGTTTTCTCCCTCTGGGTTGTAGGCATAATTTTATTGAAAAAAATAAAAGAAAAATTTAATCTTTAATCTCTTAAACTAGGAAAAAAAGAAGAAATAAAATGGCTGAAAAATTTATTGATTTAAGAAGCGACACGGTAACCCGTCCCTCTGAAGGGATGAGAAAAGCAATGTATGAGGCAGAGGTTGGCGATGACGTCTTTCAGGAAGATCCATCTGTTAACAGGCTGCAGGAGTATGCTGCTGAAATTCTTGGTAAAGAAGCATCGCTTTTTGTGCCGAGCGGGGTTATGGGAAACCAGATTTGTCTCAATGTTCTTACAAACCCCGGTGATGAGGTCATATGCGAAAAAGACTCACATATATTTAACTATGAATCGGGCTCTCCTGCTGCGTTAAGCGGAATCCAGCTTTCACCGATTGACGGAAAAAACGGGATAATAACACCGGAACAGGTTGAGCCTTATATTCGTCCTGCCAGCGCATACTATATGGCAAAGACAAAAGTAATTGAGGTAGAGAATACCCACAACAGAGCAGGAGGAGCAATTCAGCCTCTCGATAATATTATCGCGCTGAGGAAGCTGGCAAAAAAATATAATTTATACTCTCATCTGGATGGTGCAAGGATCTGGAATGCTTCTGTCGCATCCGGGATTCCTGTAAAAGATTTTGCGGAGCACTTTGATTCAATTTCCTGCTGCCTTTCGAAGGGACTTGGAGCTCCGGTGGGTTCAATCATAGGCGGGACAAAGGATTTCATAAAGGAGGCGTTCCGTGTAAGGAAAGCCTGGGGCGGCGGGATGAGGCAGGTAGGTATAATTGCGGCCGCAGGACTATATGCCTTAAAAAACAACATAGAGCGGCTTGAAGAAGATCATAGGAAAGCAAAAATCCTGGCGGAAACTATTTACGAAATTCCTTCTCTTGAAATAGACATGGATGCGGTTCAGACGAACATCCTTATATTCAAACCTTTGAAGGTTTCAGTGGAAAAAGCGATTGAACTCTGCAGAGAGAAAGGACTGCTGATCTCTGTAGGCAAAATTGACTCGCTCAGGGTGATCACTCACCTTGATGTAAGTTTAGACGAAATTAAAAAAGCACAAATAATTATTAAAGATGTCTTTAAGTAGTATTTATGGATATAAAAAAATTTAAACACCGTATCCCTGTCAAAGTAAGATTCAGTGATCTGGATGCAATGGGTCATGTGAACAATGCTTCCTACCTTTCATACCTGGAGGAGGCAAGGCTTGCGTATTATAATCATGTTCTGAATATTGACACAAATAACCTGGAATTTAATGCTGTTATTGCAAGGATTGAAATAGATTATCTGGAACAGATCAGGCTTGGGGATAATGTGGAAGTTTATACACGTACAGGGAAAATAGGTAAGAAAAGTTCAGATGTTGAACACCTGATCGTAATAGTGGACAAACAGCAGAATAGAAAAATTGCTGCAAGGGCTTTAACAAAGCTGGTTTCTTATAATTACAGGGAGAATAAAACTTTTCCCGTTCCTGAAAAGGATCGAATAGTTATCGAAAAGTTTGAAAGCGGCGACAGAGAAGTATGACGATTATCAGGCTTCTTCTTTAATAATTTTATTTAGTGCTTCCTGAAGTTTCAGTAAACGAACCTTGTTTTCATACACGGTTGGTTCGGCAATTCTTTCCTTGCAGTCCATTATCTGACAGCGTTCGCAGGTGTCGTTAACAGTAATAACCGGTATTGAGGGATCCTCCGCAAATAGTATTCTCTGCTTTAGTTCCTCGTTCATCAGAAAGCCGAGTGTCACACTATAACTGGTTTTTTTCAGAAGTGTCGAATCCTTAGCAATAGATATGGTCAGATATTCGTTGCCGGAGTTAATAAAAACAGATTTCTGTATGCCTGCCAGTGTCAATCCGGTTTTATTACTTTTAGACTGCTTCTTTTCTAATTTTCTTATCACATTAACAGACTGCCATCTCCTGCAGTAATGCTCCGAAGTATTGTTTCCGCCGGGATTCTCCTTAGTATTAAGTCTGATTTCCTTTGACAGGGTAAATGTATCCGAACCTTTGCCTGAATTAAACCTGTGAAAAAAGAAGGTATAAATATTAAAGTACCTGGATAAAACATTGGTTATCCTCTGCATCAGCATTTCTGGTGAAGCATTATATTTCCGGAGAAGGGAAAGAATAAATTTGTCATCGAAAGAGTTCTTTCCGAAGAATATTCTTAAATCAGAAAGCAACTCCTCTTTATTTATCATTAGAGCTGTGGAAAAGTATGAAGCTCTGAGATTGTTCAGCAGCTGGTCAAAAGAATCCAGACGGAGATTCGAATAGATATGAGAACGCTCGGATATATTCAGGTAATTATAGGCAATTTCTTTACCGAGGATGAAAGCTTTTTGTGAGTCAGTTAATCTTTTATTCAGAAGGATTTTCTTCTTCTTTCCATTCTGAATATTTATTCCGCGTATGGTTCTGAATTCCTCCGAATCGGATATGACATGTTCCTTAACTTCATAGTTAAATTCATCTTCAATTATCTTAAGGAGTGTATTGAACTTTATCGGTGCCTTGTACGTAAACTTTATCTTTTTAAGAAATTTACTAACTGCATCTTCAAGCTCCGGAAAATAATTGTCGTTCAGTTCTTTATAGGTTCTTATAGCAGTTTTGCTGAAATTGTTTTGTGACATTTCCAGCCCTTTTGCCAGTTCAATCAGAGTGGATACCAGTGCGCTGAGCTGGAGGGGAGCAAGGGATATCTGATGCAGTAGTTTATTAATATCAATTCCGTAATGATCCAGTGGAAGCTGTTCAAGTATATTGGATTCCAGTAATTCGCTTACTGGAGCAAGATTTTTAGTAAGCTTCAGGGAAACAAGCTTATCATAGGATACACCCAGTGCGTCTGCAAGAGCGGCTATTTTATCGGATTTGGGATATTTCTTCCCGTTCTCTATTTCATTTAGATAGGATGATGAAAGGGAGGTTCTTCTGGCCAGCTCAGCCAGAGATAAATTATTATCGAGTCTCAGTTGTTTCAGTTTTAATCCGAAGATCAGCCTTATGTTATTTTCAGAAAGTTTCATACAAATTGGGGTTAAATCATCGAAAAATACACGATTAATATACAAATTTTAATCCAAGCATAGCAAATATTCATTATCAGCGAATATTCGCTTGCTAATTTGATCCGATCTTCTTATTTTTTTATAAAAATAATAAACAAAGATAATGGGGATAGGTTATGAAACCTCCGGCGTTATCAAAGAACAGGCTGATTGATTTAATTCCTTATCAATTAGAGCATTATCCCAACCCGCGGGCCTTAAGCGATAAAGTCACAGGCAAATGGCGAAGTTACAGTACTGAGGAGTTGAGTAAAATAGTCAACAACCTTAGTCTTGCGTTGTTAAAGCTCTGCTGTAGTCCTGGTAACAAAGTAGGTATCATATCCAGGAATAGGGTTGAGTGGAATTTTATCGATCTTGCTGTGCTGCAGATAGGGGGAATAGTAGTTCCTCTTTACCCGAATACTAGTGAAGATAATTACGTTTACATATTTCAGGATGCTGAAGTAAAGCTGGTTTTTGTTGAGGATGAGGAACTATACGAAAAAGTGCAGAGGGTAAATAAAAGGCTTAAGGTAAAAATTGAGGAAATATATACTTTCAATGAAGTGAAGAATGCCCGTAACTGGATGCAGATAATGGAACTCGCCGATGAAAGTTATAAAAAAAGACTTGATGAGATTAGAGAAAGTATCACAGAGAATGATCTTGCAACTATAATATATACTTCAGGTACCACTGGAATTCCCAAGGGTGTAATGCTTTCACACAAAAACATAATGGGGAATGTTAATTCTTTAACCAGAGCAATGCCAATAGAATATTTTAAGAGAACGATCAGCTTCCTTCCGCTCTGTCATATCTTCGAACGGACTGCGGCCTATTTTTATATGCTCCTGGGTTCCTCAATAAACTACCCCGAGAGTATGGACAAACTTGGAGAGAATATAAAAGAAGTGAAGCCGCATTATTTTATTACAGTTCCGAGGATGCTTGAGAAGATCTTTGAGAAAATAATGGCCGAAGGCTTTAAACTGAGTTTGGTTAAAAAAGCAATTTTTGGATGGGCTGTTAATCTTGGACTTCACTACGATAACCAGGGCAATAATAACTGGTTCTACAATTTCAGGCTTTTCTTTGCCAGGAAGATTGTGTTCAGCAGATGGCTTGAGGCCCTCGGAGGTGAACTGAGAGGAATTATAAGCGGCGCTGCCGCTCTGCAGCCGAGACTTTCAAGGGTGTTTACTGCGGCCGGCATAGAGGTGGTTGAGGGTTATGGATTAACAGAAACTTCTCCTGTTCTTACTTGCAATCGTTTTGAAAAAGGTCAGAACCATTTTGGTACTGTGGGTTTTCCAATTCCTGATGTAGAGATTAAAATAGCTGAAAACGGAGAAATTCTTGGTAAAGGTCCGAATGTAATGATGGGTTATTATAATGATCCCGAAGCCACAAAAGAGGCAATAGATAAAGAAGGCTGGTTTCATACCGGTGATATAGGTGAATTAAGGGACGGAAAATATCTTAAGATAACCGGAAGACTCAAAGAAATATTTAAGACAAGCGGAGGTAAGTTTATCGTTCCGCAGCCTATCGAAAATAAAATGAAAGAATCATTCTTTATCGAGCATATAATGGTGATAGGTGAAAATCAGAAATTTGCTGCTGCTATTATTCAGCCTTCATTCGACTTTCTAAAAAAATGGGCACAGGGAAAGAACATAAATTTCACAACCAATGAAGAGATCGCAGCATCTCCTGTTGTTAAAGAGAGGATATGGAAGGAAGTTCAGAGGTGTAATAAAAGATTCGGACATATTCAGCAGGTAAAGGAAATAGCCCTGGCACCTGAAGTCTGGTCTATTGAAGGCGGAGAGCTTACACCTACTCTTAAAGTTAAAAGGGATGTAGTGTCTGCTAAATATAAAGACCTGATAGATCAGATTTATGTTGAAAAATCAGAAATGGAAACTGCCTGATAAGGTTTTATCACCGGTTTATTCATGCCGGACTGTAATAAATAATTTTATCAATAATATAACCGAGATCATTTATGAATCGAATAATCAAAAAAGTTGCAGTCCTGGGGTCGGGAGTTATGGGATCCCGTATTGCAAGCCATTTTGCAAATATCGGCTGCAGTGTATTTCTTCTGGATATTATTCCCGGTAAACTGACTGATGATGAGAAAAATAAAGGATTAACTCTTGATAATCGCGAGGTAAGAAACAGGATAGTAAATACCAACTTAAAAAATGTTCTTAAAGCAAAGCCGGAATCACTCTATGATGAATCTTTTGCTTCAAGAATTCAGACCGGGAATTTTGAGGATAATTTTGACTGGTTAGGTGAGTGCGACTGGATAATTGAAGCAGTAGTTGAAAACCTGGAGATAAAAAAGTCGGTTTTTGACAGGGTAGAAAAATTCAGAAAAAATGGCTCCCTGATAACTTCTAATACATCCGGGATTCCAATCCATTCAATGCTTGAATCCAGGAGTGAAGACTTTCAGAATAATTTCTGCGGCGTGCACTTCTTCAACCCTCCAAGATACTTACAGCTGATGGAAATTATTCCTACGCCAAAAACAAAAAAGGAAGTTATCGACTTTCTTATGTATTATGGCGACCTGTACCTGGGCAAAACTCCTGTACTCTGTAAGGATACTCCAGCCTTTATTGCCAACCGCATAGGTGTCTTCAGTATAATGGCTGTATTCAAATTGATGAAGGAACTTGAACTGGGGATAAAGGAAATAGATACACTCACAGGACCCCTTACCGGCAAACCCAAATCTGCCACCTTCCGAACAGCTGATGTTGTAGGAATTGATACACTCGTGAAGGTATCTGATAATGTATACAAAGATTGTCCGGATGATGAAGCACGTGAACTATTCCGGATACCCGATTTTGTTAATAAACTCGTAGAAAACAACTGGCTGGGTGATAAAACCGGACAGGGATTTTACAAAAAAACTAAAGATAAAGAAGGCGGCAAAGAAATCCTCGAATTAAATCTTGATGCATTTGAATATCAGCCTTCCCCGAAAGTAAAATATGCATCCGTAACCGCAGCAAAGCAGTCAGAGTCTCTTAAAGAAAGACTTAATATCCTGGTGTCTTCAAAAGACAAGGCCGGGGAGTTTTTGAGGAAGCTCTACTTTATGATATTCCAATATTCATCAAACCGAATTCCTGAAATTGCTGATGAGGTTTATAAAATTGATGATGCTCTCCGTGCTGGATTCGGATGGGAATTGGGTCCTTTTGAAACGTGGGATGTCCTGGGAATTGATAAGACTGTAAAGGCGATGGAAGAATCAGATCTTAAACCTGCCAAATGGGTTTATGACATGATTGACAGGGGTTTCACTTCCTTTTATAAAATTGAAAACGGTACCAGGCAGTTTATTGATATTAAAACCTGGACATATAAAAAAATCCCCGGGAAAGGTGAATTCATTATTCTTGATAATTACCGCTGTGCTGAACCTGTATGGAAAAATGTCGGGTCTGTACTTCACGATATCGGTGACGGTGTACTGAATCTCGAATTTCAAACAAAAATGAATTCTATCGGTTCAGAGATATTGGAGGCGATCAATAAGTCAATAGAAATAGCTGAGAAAGATTACAAAGGTCTGGTAATAGGAAATGACGCACAGAATTTCTCTGCCGGAGCTAACCTTGCAATGATGTTTATGCTTGCCGCCGAACAGGAATACGATGAAATAGACATGGCTGTAAGAATGTTTCAGAAATCAACTATGAGGATTCGTTATTCCGCTGTACCGGTTGTATCCGCGCCTCATGGAATGACACTTGGGGGCGGCTGCGAGGTTTGTCTGCATTCAGATAAAGTTGTTGCCGGCGCGGAAACATATATTGGACTTGTGGAAGTCGGGGTTGGTATCATTCCTGCGGGAGGAGGAACCAAGGAGATGACTCTGCGTGCCTCTGACAGCTACCAGGAAGGACTGGTAGAATTACCTGTACTGCAGGAAAAGTTTATTAACATAGCTATGGCCAAAGTTGCTACATCCTCAGAAAAAGCTTTCGGACTCGGGATATTCAAACGGGGAAGAGATAAATATGTTCTGAACCAGAACAGGGTTATTCTTGAAGCAAAAAATGCTGTACTTGAGTTGAGCAATCACGGTTATACACAGCCTCATGAAAGAAATGATATCAAGGTTCTGGGAAGAGCTGCTCTGTCAACGTTATTGCTGGGAGCATATTCATTTTATAACGCAAAATATATCAGCGAACACGACAAAAAAATAGTCGGGAAGCTGGCAAACGTAATGTGCGGGGGAGATTTAACTGCTCCTGCTCTTGTTTCCGAACAATATCTGCTGGATCTCGAAAGAGAGGCATTCCTCAGTCTGATTGGTGAAAAGAAGACCATGGAAAGAATACAGAGTATACTTACTACAGGAAAGCCGTTAAGAAACTAGGAGGATTATTAACATAATTCATTTAGATGTTCGCAGGTTAATAAAAGGAAATGAAATTTTAATTATTAAACCGGAAGTAGAATTATGAAAGAAGCATATATAGTGGCCGGATACAGGTCGGCAGTTGGTAAAGCTAAAAAGGGCGTATTCAGGAATTACCGTCCTGATGATCTGGCCTCCGATGTGATAAAATATTTATTAAGCAAAGTTCCGCAGCTTGATCTAGGAAAAGTAGATGATCTTATCGTGGGGAATGCGGTTCCTGAAGCGGAGCAGGGTTTGCAGATAGGCAGAATGATCGCTCTTCAATGCCTGCCGATGAGAACTCCAGGGATGACGGTCAACCGCTACTGCGCTTCAGGCGTTGAAACTATATCAATCGCTATTTCGAAGATCCGTTCTGGATTTGCAGACTGTATTATTGCCGGGGGAACTGAATCCATGTCACTTGTCCCTACAACCGGCTGGAAACTTTCACCGAATTATAAGTTTGCCTCAGAACATCCTGAGTATTATCTGTCAATGGGATTAACAGCCGAAGAAATAGCGAGGGACTATAAAATCTCACGCGAAGATCAGGATAAGTTTGCATACGACTCTCATATGAAAGCGGTAAACGCCATAAAAAGCGGATACTTTAAAGATGAAATCGCCCCCGTGGAAGTTGAAGAGATCTTTCTGGAAAATGGAAAAAAGAAGAGTTCAAAATATATCGTCGATACGGATGAAGGTCCGAGACCGGATACAACTCTTGAGGCACTCGCAAAGTTAAAACCGGTATTTGCTGCGGGCGGAACGGTTACCGCCGGAAATGCCTCACAGACATCTGACGGAGCGGCATTCGTACTTGTTGTATCAGAAGAAATGATGAAAGAGCTTGATCTTAAACCTATCGCGGTCTTAAGATCATATGCTCTTGAAGGTGTTGATCCAAGGATCATGGGGATTGGTCCGGTAGCCGCGATACCGAAAGCTCTTAAACAGGCTGATATGAAGCTGGATGATATCGACTTAATAGAACTGAATGAGGCATTTGCGTCTCAGTCTCTGGCTGTTATAAGAACAGCAGGACTCGATCCAGAAAAAATAAATGTTAACGGAGGTGCTATCGCTTTAGGTCATCCCCTGGGCTGTACGGGGGCAAAACTTTCTATCCAGTTATTGAATGAACTACGGCGCAGAAAGAAAAAATACGGAATGGTTACTGCCTGTGTCGGGGGCGGACAGGGAGTTGCGGCAATTTATGAACTGCTGAACTAGTTAAACTGACTGAAATAAAAATATTTATAAATAAATAATCAGAAGTATCATGGAAAATATGACAACAAAAACAGAAGTTCTCAAAGGCGGAGAATTTCTGATAAAGGAAGCTGACCCGGAATCGATATTTATCCCGGAGGATCTATCAGAAGATCAGAAAATGATGGCTGATACAGCAAAAGAATTTGTGGATAAAGAGATCTGGCCTAAACTTGATGCGATCGATAAGCAGGAACCAAAACTTACAACCAGTCTTATGGAAAAGGCCGGTGAGCTGGGACTCCTGGGAACAGCAATACCCGAGGAGTACGGCGGGCTGGGACAGGATTTTAATTCCAATACCGCTATTTCAATGGAGATGGGTAAAGGTCATTCTTTCGGTGTTTCCTTTGCAGCTCACACGGGAATAGGAACACTGCCTATTCTTTATTACGGAACTGAGGAACAGAAGAAAAAATATCTTTCAAAGCTTGCAAGCGGGGAATTGAAATCTGCTTACTGTTTAACCGAACCTACATCCGGATCAGATGCGCTATCTGCAAAGACTACCGCAAAGCTGTCTGATGACGGAAAGTATTATATTCTGAACGGACAGAAAATGTGGATTACCAACGGCGGATTTGCTGATATCCTTATTACATTTGCACAGGTTGATGGCGATAAATTCACGTGCTTTATTATCGATTCTGATTCTGAAGGATTTAACAGGGGAGAGGAAGAAAATAAAATGGGGATAAAAGGGTCTTCCACACGTGCCATATTTCTGGAAAATGTAAAAGTGCCGGTTGAAAATGTTCTGGGTGAGATAGGTAAAGGACAATATATAGCATTTAATATTCTGAATGTGGGGAGATTTAAACTTTGCGCGATGACCACAGGCAGTGCTAAAAAGGTAGCTTCAATTGGAATCCATTATGCTAACGAAAGAAAGCAGTTCAATCAGCCTATATCAAATTTCGGGGCTATTAAGCATAAAATAGCTGAACAGGCAGCACGCATATATGTTGCTGAATCTGCTACTTATAGGGTAAGCGACCTTATAAACGGAAAAATTAAAGAGCTTGAGGCTGAAGGTGAAAAATATGAAGCCGCTGCACTAAAGGCTGCTGAAGAATATGCAATTGAGTGCGCAATGCTTAAAGTTTATGGATCCGAGATGCTTGATTATGTGGTCGATGAAACGGTTCAGATTCATGGAGGCTACGGTTACTCCGAAGAATATCCTGCCGCCAGGGCCTACAGGGATTCCAGGATTAACAGGATATTTGAAGGGACAAATGAGATAAATCGTCTCCTCACCGTAGATATGCTCATTAAAAGATCTATGAAGGGAAGAATTGATCTGATGGGTCCCGCGATGTCCATTCAAAAAGAACTAATGTCGGTTCCTTCTTTTGAAAATGGTGAAGATGAACTCCTTGCAGCAGAAAAGAAAGTAATTAGTAATGCAAAGAAAGCAATCCTTATGATTGCCGGAAGTGCAGTTCAAAAACTGATGCAGAAACTGAAAGACGAACAGGAAATTATAATGAATGTAACTGATATGCTGATAGAAGTTTTTGCTTGTGAATCTGCTTATCTGAGGGCTATGAAACTTTCTAAAACAAAGAAAGGTGAGGAACTCAGTCCCTATATTGATATGACAAAAGTCTATGTGAATGATGCGGTTGAGAAAATTAATTTATGCGGCAAACATGCAATTACCGCCTTCGCTGAAGGTGATGAGTTGAAGATGCTTCTGCTTGGTTTGAAGCGATTCACAAAGCTTGAACCCGTGAACACAGTAAAACTGAGACGAAATATTGCTGATAAATTAATAGAAGCTGATAAATTCTGTTTTTGATTCTATCCGCTGATTTTCTTTTGGGCTGTCAGAAAATAATGATGATCATCAGGAAATAAATTCGCTGTTAAAAGTTAATGTTGATCTATGATTTTTTTATTTTCAGACAGCCAATTTTTATATTTATTACCATCATTGAATAAGAAAAATGAATAACTACACACAGCCAATGTTGAAAGAAGGGGCGCTTAAAGGAAAGGTAATTGTGGTTACCGGCGGCGGGACTGGTCTGGGTAAATCTATGAGCAGGTATTTTCTTGAACTGGGTGCTGAAGTTGTTATTGCCAGCAGAAAAATTGATATACTTAACGAAACCGTCGGTGAATTGGAAAAAACTACAAAGGGGAGAATTCTTCCTGTTGAATGTGATGTAACGGATTATAAGCAGGTTGAAAATTTACTGAACACCGTTCTTGAAAAATCAGGAAAAGTTGATGTACTTGTTAATAATGCTGCAGGAAATTTTATTAGTCCTACAGAAAGACTGTCCAGCCGTGCCTTCGACATAATAATAAATATAGTTTTGAAAGGCAGCTATAACTGCACACTAGCGTTTGGAAAACACTGGATCGATAAAAAATCTGATGGAACAATATTAAATATTATAACTACTTACGCATGGACAGGTTCAGCTTATGTAGTTCCGTCAGCATGTGCAAAAGCAGGAGTCCTTGCGTTAACAAGGTCACTGGCTGTTGAATGGGCGAAATACGGTATCAGATCAAATGCAATTGCGCCGGGACCATTTCCGACAAAAGGTGCCTGGGACAGACTGCTTCCAGGTGATTTGAAAGAAAAATTCGACTTTAAAAACAAAGTACCGCTGAAAAGAGTTGGAGAGCACCAGGAACTTGCAAATCTTGCCGCTTTCCTTGTCTCAGATTTCTCAGCTTATATAAACGGTGAGGTTATTACCATTGACGGCGGTGAATGGCTGAAAGGTGCCGGACAGTTTAATATGCTTGAAGCTGTGCCTGAAGATATGTGGGACTTTATTGAATCAATGATAAGATCAAAAAAAGGAAGTTAAATAGAAATATTATGAAACCGCAATTCCATAAATCCAAATTTAAACACGTTTATACAGTAAAAGTCAGGTTTAATGAAGTAGATATGCTTGGCATTCTTAATAATGCCGTTTACTTCAATTTCTTTGAGCAGGCAAGGATTCATTACGTGAAAGACGCGGGACTTTTACCCGAAAAGGGAATATTCAGTGATAACCGTTTGTTTTATATGGCGAGAAATGAAATCAATTATCTTCAGCCTGCTTTCTTTGATGATGAAATTAATATTTATACCAGGATTTCTTACATTAAGAATTCGAGCTATGGATTTGAACATATAGTCGAAAGAAAACGGAACGGAGATATTCTCGCTGAAGGGGGCGGGGTTCTTGTGCACGTGGATCCGGTTACAAAAAAATCAACTCCTTTGTCTGATGAATTCTATGAAAAAATTTCGTTGTTTGACAGCGGCGTTGAGATAATTAAAAAATAAAGGGAGTCCCGCCGAAGAGAGAATTATTCACTTTTAATTCCCCCTGCAATTTTATAATTTTTGAATCTAATACAGAGATTTTATGGAGATATGATGTTTAGAGCATCAGTGAAATTAGTAGTTCTTGTAATGTTGTTTTCAATTGCCGCAGGGTGCCAGGAAAACAAAAGCGAACCCGGTAACGGCAATGTCAAAAAAACATATTATAAAAGCGGGGAACTGGAGTCGACCACAACAATCGAGAACGGGAAAAGGAACGGAATCCAGAAATACTATTTTGAAAATGGTCAGCTGGCATCAACGGTTAACTTCGTTAATGATAAGATGGAAGGGGAGCTTAAAGCTTACTATAAAGACGGACAGCTGAGAATTACAGCCGAATATGATAAAGGAATCCTGAACGGGGAATCAAAGAGATATTACCCGGATGGCAAAATCGAACGTATACAAAAATACGACAGGGGAAGACTTACGTATGAAAAAAAATTCAATGAAGAGGGTAAAGTTGAGTATGAGGACCATTATTAAACTCACATTTCAGCAAAATTTCTACTCTTAAAATCCAATCATCCGTCAAAAAATTGTATATTTAAAGTCAGTTTATTTTAAAAACCGGATAAAAATGCAAGAGCAAGGAGCAAAATGCCGACAGCAAAAGTTAAAAGAATAGGAATATTGACCGGGGGTGGCGACTGTCCCGGACTAAATGCCGTTAT
>CAVYUP010000005.1:0-838323 GCA_963771705.1 uncultured Bacteroidota bacterium | reverse complement strand
TTAAAGAATAGTTTTTTCTTTAATATTTTCTCCCGCTGCTTTAACTGCTCACTTTTCTGACTGACAATTCTGATCACTTTTTTAACATCACCCGGCTTTTCTTAAATTATACCATCATAAACTTCTTCCAGCTTTTTTCTGTATCCCCTTTCTGTTGCTGTACCTGTAACGCTCTTTTACCCGGTTCTACCTGAGATAATTGCTTTGTGAAATGGAAATGCCGTATTTATAGGCTTGTTACAGGCCGTCAGAAGGCCGAATATAGGCCGAATATAGGCCGAACAGATACTGCGTTTAGGATTTTCAACTGGTTCACTTTGGAGGCCGGAATGTACCGGATGGTTTATATTTTGTCTTGCAGCGGCTTCTAATGCTGCTTAGACTGCATATAAATATAAAGCCTTACAAAGAACATCTTCATATTATCTTCAATCAGATCTTCTGGAATCACTCTTTAAATATATTTCTTTAAAATGAAAATGGAAATACTTAAAGAAAAATTGTTGTGGCAGATCGGGAAAAGTGATTGATTAATCACTTTTCCGCTTAATCTGCTTTCAATGTTATTTTGTGAGGTTTACTATTAGTAGCGCAATGGTGGCAAGACTTCCAATAATGCCCAGAAAAACGCTCGTGTTCTTAACGTAATAGTTAAATGATTTCGCGAGGGTCCTCGGTACGTAAATGTAATCTCCTTCCTCTATTACTGCGCTGTCTTCATCGGCGGGAATCCATTCTTTCGTTACTGATTTGATAAGCATTATGTCGTCTCTTGCGTATTCGCCTTTTCCGCCGGCTTCATTAATGTAGTACTCAAAGTTTTTCCCCTCTACATAGTTTACTTTTCCTGGTTCTGCTACCTGGCCGAAAACATATACTGTCTTTTCTTTCGGGGGCACTATTATTACGTCCCCGTCGCTTACTACATAATCGGATACGTTCGAGGAGGTGTCGCTTAATTTGGTGAAGTCAACGGGACCGCTTTCCAGAAGCTGCCTTAAATCGTTCTCCATTAGAAAATATGATGAGTCCATTTCGTCTACGTTCGACATTCTGATCATCATCATATTTTGAAATCTTAATAGAAAATTCGTGAGCTTCTCATCGAGAATGTTCGGCATATTGTTCAGATCTATTCCGTAATAGTTCTCAAGGAGAATGGGGAGACTGTTCCCCGTATACAGCTTCGATCTTCTCAGCGAGGCGTCCTGCTTGAACCCTCCTGCTTTTTCGATTACCTGCTTTATCGTTGTGTTGTTTTTGGTTACCGGTATCCTGCCGGGATTGTTAACCTCGCCCGCAACTATTACGCTGAAGCCCTTTTTCTGAGTCTCTTTCGCCACTACTATAATACCGTCTCCTCTTTCAAGAGCAGGATTGCTTTCCACATCAGTCTTAATTACTTTTATCTCATCTCCACTGTAGTTGAGCCGATGGATCTCTACTCCTTCAACGTTCTCATATGCCTTGTTTATTCCCTGTGCAAGCTCCAGCGCGTCCTGAAGATGATCCCCTTCAACAAAGAAAAACTTGCCGGGATTGTTTACAGCTCCTGAAACTGTAAATGAATTATGCTCTAAATCGGGCTGCGGAAAAATTATTACGTCGTCATTCTTCAGATAGGGATTGTTCTGAAAGTCTCCGTCTAACCTGAACTTCTGTAAATCAAGATGAAGTACCTCCCCCGAAGAACGCCTTAAAGTGATGTTCCGCAGTACGTAGTTGTTTAATTTTTTATTAAGCTGTTCGAGCAGCTGGGGATCATTCGTGGTTTTAACCATCTCATCTTTTGCCTGGATTAACATCCTTGTAACGAATGCGTCTACCCGCTCCGTAATTAACGCCGGAAAGGTACCTGTTATGATAAACTCGCCTCCGATGGTAACGCTGATAGCCCCCATCTGTAGTAAATCATTGTTGTTGAGATTAAGCTTGGTGTCGATCTGTGCATAGCTGTTCATTACAAAAACTGTAAGGAACAGCGCACCAAATAGTTTTTTCATTTAAGCAGACTTCCGTTGTTTGTTCTGTTTTTTCAGGGTTGATATTGTATTTTGTAATAGTCCTGGTACTCGCCTGATATTATCCTCTGCCACCACGTTTCGTTTTGTAGATACCAGTCAATCGTTTTTTCAATTGCGTCTTCAAAGGTGAAGGATGGTCTCCATCCCAGCTCGTTCTGAATCTTCGTTGAATCTATCGCGTATCTTCTGTCGTGACCGGGACGGTCTTTTACGTACTCAATCATACTCTCGGACTTATTAAGATAGTTCAGTATCAGCTTTACTATCTCTATGTTCGGCATTTCATTCGATGCGCCTATGTTATATACCTCGCCTGTTTTCCCTTTCTGAAATACAAGGTCTATCGCGCGGTTGTGGTCGTCTACAAAGATCCAGTCGCGTACGTTCATCCCGTCGCCGTATACCGGCAGTTTTTTGCCGCTGAGGGAATTTAATATCATCAGCGGAATTAGCTTCTCGGGGAACTGGTAGGGACCGTAATTGTTGGAGCACCTTGTAACTACAACAGGCATCCCGTAAGTATGATAAAAAGATAATGCCATCATATCCGCTGCGGCTTTGCTGGAGGAATAAGGACTATTTGGCGAAAGCGGCGTTTTTTCTGTAAATAGCCCGTCTTTGCCTAAACTCCCATATACTTCATCTGTAGAAACTTGTAAAAATTTCTCTACTCCGAACTTCTTCGATATCTCCAGCAGAACGTTCGTCCCCAGTACGTTTGTACGATAGAAGATCTCCGATCCTAGTATGCTTCGGTCTACATGCGATTCGGCCGCAAAATTTATCACATAATTAATTCCGTACTGTTCAAAAAGATAGCTTACCAGTTCAGAGTTATTAATATCCCCTTTTATAAAAACAAAATGAGGATTATCCTCGCATTGAACGAGGTTTTCAAGGTTGCCGGCATATGTAAGTTTATCAAGATTGATGATTTTGTAATCATCATGCTCGTTGAGTACATAGTTGATAAAATTACTCCCGATGAAACCTGCGCCGCCTGTAACTAAAATATTTTTCATATTAAAAAGCAAAAAATCCTAGAAATATTCCTGTTTGAATGAAGAAGCAGTTGCCGTTGAACTCAGACGGAACATCCGCTAAATTCTGGTCATTCTCAATTGTCCAGCTCTCTCCCAGAGAAACCTGGTAGCCTCCCCCCACCCTGATCGATACAAATCTGTATATCGGAATGTCTACGTTCAGCATAGGTGAGATAAGCCAGTACGTCCCTTTTATGCTCCTGCTTATATTATCAGTCTGCGATCCTCCTGAACTGAATTCTCCGGTAAGGTCGTTCCAGGAGAATCCTCCCTTGTTTTTATATATCTCCGCCGTTATGCTGCCGCCGCCTATCATAGCACCGAGAGATATTCCGAAATTTCTTATAAAGGGAATGGTATATTCTATGGTCAGTCCTCCCCCGCCTATTGAATAGTCAATTTCCCTTCTGAAGTTGTCGGAAGATGACTGCACTATTTCAGAAGTGGAACCACTGAATCCTCCTCCGCCTATACGTACAAATTTGATAAGACCTACATAAAAGAACCCTGCACCCCCGGTGGTAAATACTGCCTTATTTGTCAGCCGGGGAAAGTCTGACGGAAGCACATTGTTCAGCGGATCCATGTTAGGGAAAATGAATCCGGGCGTGAATCCTCCGCCGCCCCCGAATGGAGCATCAAAATATTTCGATTCCTGTGCTAAAAGTGCTGTCGTGATGAATAAACTCGTTATCAGTATCAGGTATATTTTTTTCATAAATCTAAACTTGTTAATTTATAAATTTATTAGAAAGCTTACTGAAAAACAAAGAATTAAAGTTAAAACATAAGTAAACAATGTGCTTATTTTTAGTCACTAATTAGGGTATTCAGATGAAAATAGTGATAACGGGCGGAGCTGGACTGCTGGGACAATACCTCAACATTAAATTATCTCCGCACCATTCAATCCTTACCCTCTATCATAAGAACTTAAGGAATTGTAATGACTTTAATTCTGCAAAAGCGGATATAAATGATTTTGATGAAATGAGAAATATCTTCACCGCCTTCTGCCCTGATGCTGTCGTTCATACCGCCTCCGTTTCTAGCCCGGTTACAGCCGGTCAGTCAGATATCGAATATGTCAGGAGAACTAATATTGAGGCCACTGCAAACCTGGCGGAATTGTGCGCCCTAAATAATGCTTTGATGGTATATACCTCTACCGATCTTGTTTATGCGGGCGATCGTGGCTCTATGCTTTACGAAGACGCGGCATTGGATCCTGTTTCTCTTTATTCGGAAACTAAACTGAAAGCCGAGGAGAAAATAAAGGCAGCCTTCGATAATTATATCATATTGAGGACGGCTCTGCTCTATGGTGCCGGACTGAATAACACTTATAATCATTTCCACCAGGTGTACCTTAACCTGAAGAATGGTATCCCGGTTAAACTCTTTACAGATCAGTTCCGCACTCCGCTTGAATTGGAGGATGCCGCAGACATAATCGCCAGCCTTCTTAGCAAAGATGTAAGGGGTGAGATCATCAA
The DNA here is from genome assembly GCA_963771705.1 of uncultured Bacteroidota bacterium. GTDB lineage: Bacteria > Bacteroidota > Ignavibacteria > Ignavibacteriales > Ignavibacteriaceae > DATFVA01. Next base: position 833,760 of record CAVYUP010000005.1, on the reverse strand, counting down.
CTTCGGCGGCAGGGAACGAATTTCCCGGTTCCGGCTTGGTGAATTATTGTGCGGTATTGCCGGCTTTGATAAACGCCTTCTTCAGCCTTCCTTGATGAGTGATATTCCTGATCTCCCGGCTGTTAAAGATGTTTCGATGGATACGTCTAAACTTCAGTCGTATGGTATTCAGCAGAAAAGTATTGAGGAATCAATTAAGGAACTGGTTCGTAAGCTTTAATATCCGGCTGTGCTGCCGGCTCGGTAAAACCGTTTTGTAATATTAATTTCATTACAATTTATTTTAAGAAGAAAAATTAATAAAGGCACTGAAAGGAGAATAAGTTAAATGGAACAGCTGCTTGGAGCGCATACATCAATTGCTGGAGGCGTCTCGAAAGCCGTTGATATCGCCGAAAAATTGAAGTTCACGGCTATGCAGATCTTCAGTAAGAATAATAACCGCTGGCAGGCAAAACCGCTGGATGAAGAGGAAATTCAGCTGTTTAAACAAAAGCTGACTGACTCCGGGATTAAATTCGTTGTTGTTCACGATTCGTATCTTATAAACCTTTGTTCTTTAAGTGAAGACTTACTGAAAAAATCCAGAGAAGCGTTTATCGATGAACTCCGGCGCTGCGAACTGCTGGGTATTCCGTTCCTTAACTTCCACCCCGGGGCTCATGGCGGAATGGGTGAAGCTAAGGGATTGCAGCTGATAGCTGAATCTTTGAATATCGCCCACCGGAAAACAAAGAATTTTAAGGTGAGCAGTATGCTGGAAGTTACGGCGGGACAGGGCACCGCACTCGGCTATAGCTTTGAACAGATCCGGAAAATTATAGACCTGGTGGAAGAAAAGGAAAGGATGTCGGTCTGCATCGACACAGCCCATATTTTTGCCGCGGGCTATGATATCCGCGATCCCAAAAAATATGATGAAGTGATACAGGAATTTGATGATGTAGTAGGACTTAAATTACTGAAGTGCTTTCATATGAACGACAGCAGGAAGGAGTTGGGAAGCAGGGTCGACCGCCATGCCCACATCGGTGAGGGGTTTATCGGCCGGAAGGGTTTTGCAAATATAATGAATGATAAAAGGATTGCGAAGGTTCCTAAAATTCTCGAAACGCCTAAGGGGAAAGAATATCTTGAGGATCTTAAAAACCTGAGTGTCTTAAAAAGCCTCATCAAAAAGAAAAGTTAGTATTCTGTAAGATTTTTCTCGGTGGGATCCAGAGGTTTCAATACCATTATACCTGTATCTTTCTTCACTTTGTTGATGTATGCAGACAGCGGTTCTTCAGTGATCTGAACAGAAGTTCCCGGGTGCGGCGCATGCAGCAGATGTATCCGGTTATCCTCCATTCTTACAGCAATGCCCACATGACTAACATCCAGTCCTCGTATACTTGTGGTAAACGCGATGATATCCCCGTTCTCAATCTGATTCTCAACAAATCCAACCCTCTCCTTCGGAATATAAAAGTAGCTGCGGCGGTTTATTTCCGCCTCCTGTCTCCTGATGTCTTTCAAAAATTCGGGATGTCTTTTAAGCTGAGGGTAGCTTTCAGGATGAGACGACATAAAATTAACATGAAACTTCACAGGTTTGCCGCCATCCAGTTCGGTAACATCGTCAATAATTCCTTTTTTCTCATTGTCATAAATCCAGTCGGTGAAGTAATGAAGTCTGCTTGGATATTTATCGATAACCCCATTCCTGTACCTTATTTTCTGCAGCTCATTCTCGTAATCTTTGAATGAAGTTTTGCCGAGTTTAATTAGTCTTGCAAAAACGAGAGTGTTTTCAACAAAGGTGGTGCAGTCGAGTCCGGTTAAATTAATAATCAGTTCTTCATCCCCCTTTTTCTCGATACCATGCGATTCATACTCTGTTCCTAAAAACGTTTTACCTATGTCAGCCACTATGTCTGTTATTGGTTCTTCTGCTAGATCGGCGGATGCCGCGTAGGAAAATTTCTGTCTGCAGATTGTCAGATCGCTGTCGGAAAACACCTGCGGTAAAACTGTTCCGGAAAATAAAATGATCAGCGTAAGTATCTTTAACCAGGTCTTCATATTAGGTTATCTCTTTATATAATATCTTCATTTGTGGGAACGATAGAATATTCCTCAATTTGTCTTGCGTGAGCAAGGTTCTCAAAACGTGCATATTCTTTAACGAATGCAAGCCTTATATCCCCTGTTGGTCCGTTTCTCTGTTTTCCTATGATTATTTCAGCTACTCCCTCCGTGGAAGTTCCGTCGTCCATAAAGTTTTTAATTCCGTAATATTCGGGACGGTTCAGGAAGAGAACTACATCGGCATCCTGCTCAATGGATCCCGATTCACGAAGGTCTGAAAGCTGGGGACGTTTATCGTTCCTTGTTTCTACCGCACGGTTGAGCTGTGCTAGCGCGATAACGGGAATGTTCAGCTCTTTTGCCAGCGACTTCAGTGAACGCGATATATGCGAAATTTCTCTTTCACGGCTTTCAGAATTTGATGGCCCTTGCATAAGCTGAAGGTAATCGATAACTATCATCCCGATGTTCTTCTCGGCTTTCAGGCGCCTTGCCTTTGCCCTTATCTCAAGTACTGTCTGTGCGGGGGTGTCATCTATGTAAAGAGGACTCTCAATAAGCTTATGTGCATTTTTACTCAGTTTTATTCCTTCTTCGGAGGGAAGTTTTCCTGTTCTTACCTGGTGTGCGTTTAGTCTTCCTTCCGCGCAGAGCATACGGATAACCAGCTGCATGGTGGCCATTTCAAGACTGAATAATCCTACAGGTACTTTATGATCCACCGCTGCGTTACGCGCAAGTGTAAGCGCTAGTGCGGTTTTACCCATTGAAGGACGAGCAGCAATGATTATTAGATCAGATTTCTGAAAACCGCCTAGCATTTCATCGAGTTCGTAAAAGCCTGTAGGTACTGAAAACTTCTGTTTTGTATTCGAGTGTATGGCCTCTATGTACTCCAGCGCGTCCCTTACAGCACGGTCCATACCTGTGAAGGATTTTTTAAGATGTGTTTCTGTTATTTCAAATATCTTGCGTTCAGCCTGGTCTAGAATATCAAAAGCATCTTCTGTTCCTTCGTAGGCTGCTTTCGCAATCTGATGTGAACTGGATATTAATCCCCTTAAAATTTCTTTCTCAAGTATGATCTTTGCATGATATTCAATATTTGCCGCTGATGAAATATTCTGTGAAAGCTTGCTTAAGTAAACCGCTCCTCCCGCTCCCTCTGCCTGCTCTCTCTTTTTCAGCTCCTCGTATAGGGTAACTGTATCTATCGGTTCACCCGATTCAAAAAGAGCAACCATCGCGTCAAAGATCAGCTTATGCTGTTTCAGGTAGAAACTTTCGCTGCTTAAAAGCTCAATTGCTTTAGGAACGGCTTCACGTTCAATCATCATGGCGCCGAGTACAGAAGCTTCAATATCTGTTGCTGCCGGGGGTTTTACATCTGCGGGAATTAGTTTTGAAATGTCTTCGTTATAGTTTTTTGATCTTGCCATCGTTTATATAAACTCTAAAATTGTTAACAACTTATCAACACAGTTTTTGACGCGGTATGTCAGTGAAAAAATAGTTACAAGCTAAGGGAGATGCAAGTAAATTCATTTCAGCATCCTGAGAAGTTTCTCTTCAGTTAATGATTATTGATTGTATTATGCAGAATAGAACTATTTCCCGGCAGCTATTTCATATCGTCGTAAAGCTTACGAAACTTCTGTACATCCTCCCAGCAGCCGCGTTTCCATAGAGGATTGCGCAGAAGAGCCGCGGGATGATACGTAACCATCGTTTTAATTCCTTTATATTCAAAAATTTTTCCCCTCATGCTTGATAGAGAATCTCTTTTTTTTAGAAGTCCCTGGGCGGCTGTTAGGCCAAGTGCAAGTATAAGTTTTGGTTTGATTAATTCTATCTGCCTGTTGAGGTACGGAAAGCATGAGTCCATTTCTTCTGCGGCTGGTGTGCGGTTTCCCGGAGGACGGCACTTTACTATGTTGGCTATGTACACTTCGCTTCTCTCAAAATTTATTGCCTTAAGGATATCATTCAGCAGTTTGCCCGCTCTTCCAACAAAAGGCTCTCCCTGCTTATCCTCTTCAGCGCCGGGACCTTCCCCTACCACAAGTACATCAGCGTTTGGATCTCCTGTACCGAATACAAATTTGTTTCTCGATTTATGAAGAGGACACTTTTTACAGTCTTTAATCAGGTTATTTAATTCGTCAAGCGACCGGGCTTTTTCCCAGTCTGCTTTCGTCTCTTCAAATGTTGGGATTTCCTTATCTCCTTTCGAAGTATTTCTTGCCAGCTCTGTTTTACGTTGTTTAGACATATGTTTCTTAATTTCACCTGGAGTCTGAAACAGATCGTCCCCGAAAATTTCTTTCTGATCAAGCAATGCCTGAATTAATTCATCTTTAATCTTTTCGTTCATGCTATCCGGTTGTTTTTCTTAAGGGAGATAAATGATCAGCCAATAGATTTAAGAATTTCTGTGAGAATTTTATTTGCTGCCTGGAATTTCGACATCAGTCCGAACTTTTCAGTTTTCCCGTTTTTATGAATAACTGTAATCTTATTGGTATCAAATTCGAACCCGCTCTGCTTGTCCTTTAATGAATTCAATACAATAAGATCCAGGTTCTTATTTTTTAATTTCTTCTTGGCATTTGCTGTTTCGTTGTCTGTCTCTAGAGCAAAACCCGCGGCAAATTGTCCTTCCTTCTTCGTTAAACTGCCTAGTATATCGTTTGTTTCCTTAAGCTTAAGTACAGACAGGTCAGCAGTCTCTTTTTTGATCTTCAATGAAGAGGTTTTCTCCGGTCTGTAATCTGCCGCCGCCGCGGCCATTACCAGGATATCCGCAGAGGTGAACTCTTTACTAACCTGATGCATCATATCTTCGGCAGAACGGACGCTTACCTGTTTGATTTCGGGATACGAAGTCTCCGCTGAGGGACCGGTTATCAGCGTAACATCTGCACCGCGGAGAAAAGCAGCTTTTGCAATTGCAAACCCCATCTTGCCTGAAGAGCGGTTCCCTATAAACCTTACAGGATCAATGTCCTCATAAGTAGGCCCTGCCGTTACAAGTATTTTTTTGCCGTACAGATCCTGCTTAAAGCCTGATAAAACAAGCTCTGCTGCATCAATTATTTTACCGGTTTCCGCAAGCCTGCCTTTACCCTTTAGCCCGCTTGCGAGCTCGCCCTCTTCAGCTTCAACAACATAATATCCGCGGTCTCTTAGCTTATTCAGGTTCTCCTGCGTTGTAGGGTTCATATACATATCAACGTCTGCTGCGGGAGCTATAACCAGGGGACAGCGCAGAGCAGTTACAAGAGTGGTTAACGCATTGTCTGCAAATCCGCAGGCTATCTTTGCTGCGGTATTTATTGTTGCTGGGGCTATAATCATAAGGTCGGCCCAGGTTCCATAATCGATATGCCACGTGCTTACCTCGCAGCCGTCCGATTGTGAAGCAGGAAAAGTATTTACTATAACTTTATTGCGTGTTAGTGATGCAAATGTAAGGGGGGTTACAAATTCAAGTGCGGAAGGAGTCATTACAACTCTCACTTCCGCGCCTCTCTGGCTTAGTTCTCTTACGAGGTAACAGGCTTTATAAGCAGCTATGCCGCCGCATACCCCGACAATTATCTTTTTTCCTGAGAGAACATCATCAGACATTATATAACTTTTTTAACTATTCTGTTTCAGGTTTGTTTTTATAATCAAATTCAACCTGGCCCTCGAGCAGTTCATGCAGTGCCTGTACATGCGGTTTCTCCCTCTTCTCAAAATCAAGAGCGATTTTTAACTGAGCCGGGTTATCAAATTCTTCGCCTTCTTCTTCGCCTGCTGCAGTCGGAATAGTACTGACAAGGGCATTGTACTCAATCTTATTTTCATCGTTAATCTGTCGGGCTCTTTTGGCCGCTACAATTGCTGCCTCGTAAATATTAGCTGCTTCCTTATCAATCTGTCTTAAATCAACGGGTTCTATGAACATTTACTTTTTCTCCTTCATTATATTTTCTATTAAACTTTTTATATCCGAAACTGCTTGTTCAATCTCAACGTTATGTATAAAATAATCAAAATTATCCTTAAGTCTCAATTCCATTTGCGCTCTCTCAATCCTCTTTTTAAGATCTGTTTCATCCTCCGTCTGCCGGTTTTTAAGCCGGTTTACCAGTTCTTCAAAGCTCGGAGGTAGAATGTAGATCAAAACAGCATCAGGATAAATTTCTTTTATTCTAAGGGCGCCTTTTACGTCAATTTCTAAAAGAACACTCTTTCCTTCAGCAAGATTAGCATCCAGGTAACTCCTGAGAGTACCATAGTAATAATCGTAAAATTTTTCCCATTCGGCAAATTCGTCATTTTCAATCTTTTTCTTAAACTCATCTTCAGTAAGGAAAAAGTAGTCCGTTCCGTCATTTTCATTTACTCTTTTTTTCCTTGTAGTTGCGGATACGGAGAATATGATTTCCGGGAATTCCTTAAGAATTCGCCTGACAATAGTCGTTTTTCCGGTGCCGCTGGGTGCGGCAACAATAAATAAAATACCTTTTGAACTCAAATATCACTCGATGTTTTGAATCTGTTCGCGAATCTTTTCAATTTCTTCTTTTACAAGAACAGAGTTGTGGGTAATTGATGTAGAGATGGTTTTTGCTGAAATAGTGTTCGCTTCTCGGTTCATTTCCTGGCAGAGAAAATTCAGCTTTCTGCCCGGTTCTTCATCCTTTTCCATGCTTTCCAGGAAGAATTTGAGGTGACTCCTCAGCCTCACGCATTCTTCAGTTATTTCTGATTTGTCAGCGATCAGGGCCAGCTCCATCTCCAGCCTGTCGGAGTATGAAGTTACATCCTCAATCAGCGACTTCATCCTCTCTTTAAGCTTATCGAAATATTCGTTTACGCTGTGTCCTGACTCCTGCTGAATTTCAGTCACTTTGGTTTCTATGGTTTCCAGCCTTCTTTTCAGATCCTTTGCAAGTTCTTTCCCTTCATTCCGTCTCATCTTCTTCAGCTGATTCAGTGCGGCTTCAAGCGCCTTCTTTATCAGCTTGAAAACTTCTTCGTCGTATTCTTTATCGCTCTGAAGGAACAGTTCCCTGTTGTACAGCAGATGCTCAAGTTTTAGTTTTTCCGTTATTTTGGATACCTTCTTTACCTCTTTAAGCACAGCCAGGTAAGCCTTTAGCTTGTCCTTATCTATAGAGGGAACTCCATTGGCAGCACCTGTATTCTTTAAATTAAGTATAACTGAAAGTTTACCGCGGCTTACATTCGCTTTAATAATCTCCCTTATTTCGTACTCACGGTTCATAAGAGAGTTTGGAAGCCTGAGATAAATGTCCAGAAACCTGCTGTTAACGCTTTTTACTTCCAGTTCAACTGAGAAATTACTGTTTTCAGCTGCACCTTTTCCGTAGCCGGTCATGCTTGAGATCATTAAGAATACCTTTAAAAAAGAATGTTAAAAATAGCGATTTTCAGGACGGTAATCAAAACATTTCGTCAATCTGCGGACTTGGGTTGATGTTAGCGGAAAGCAGGCGGCGGCGATAAATCCAGAAGGAGTCTGCGGATTTTCTATATTAAATCCGCGGCCTTAAATCTAAAACGCTTCACCTATGCCGAAATGAAATACAATGTTATTCCAGAAATTTTTATTGAATACCCAGGTTTTATCATCGGGATTGTAAAGCTTAAAGGCGAAATCAAGACGGAAAGGTGCTACTGATGAATAATACCTGAACCCGAGTCCCGGCGATAACGCAAGCTGATCATACCTGAATTTGTTATAGCCTATCCAGGTATTGCCGTAATCGAAAAACATTGCGGTTCCAAAGCTCTGTACAATTTTATATCTCCATTCGAACGATCCTTCCATCAGGAAAGTTCCTCCTTTTACGTTTACACCGTTTATGCCGTAAACCGTAGTCGCGTTCTGCGGCACCAGCTCGTTAGAACGCCAGCCTCGCACAGAATTGCTCCCTCCCGCGTAGAAAGTCCTGTTCAGGGGAAGTCCGGCATAATCACCGTAATATATCTGTATAAATCCCACCTTAAACTTGGTTGCAAAAACCGACATCTTCCTCTGGTTGAGGGCCAGATAATAGGTTGAGTTAAGCGCGAGCTTATAGAACAATGAACCATTAAACTCATCGTGACTTAATTTGCCTATCACATATGGGAGAGCATTTGCCTCTTCAAAGAGGATGGATATTACATAGCCTTCCGTCGGGAACAGAATATCATTCGTGGTTGATCTCCCAAAATCCGCGCCGATAATTGAGAGCAGCTTCCTTGAAAGGCTGTCATTATTTGTGCGGTATACTTCGTTGCTCTGCTCTACGTTATAATAGGAACTAAGAAAATTTATTATCGTAAATTTTGGCAGTTCAAAATCGAAGGTGATCTTTGAACCGTAAACGGTATTGTTATAACGGGTCTGCTTATTTATAGTAGCATAGTTCTCCCAGGTTCCGAAAATCGGTTTGCTGAACAGGTAAGGCTGTTCAAGGGTTATTCTTGCATCAAGATATCCCAGCAGGGTTGTATCGCGGAACGAGAACTTCTTTAACAGACTTCCGTAATCGACATTGAAAATGTCCTGCACACCAAAGGAGGTACTTACAGTCAGCTTACGTGCCTTGCCGAAAAAATTTCTCCTGGTATAGGATAAACCCAGACCTGCATTCAGCGCGCTCTGCTGGTTGTTGACGATAATTTCCGGCGAAAGCTCGTTAAGCTTTCCGATATTTGCCTCAAGTTTAATGGGGACCTTTGAATCAGTGGTATCCTCTTCCACTCCAGTAAGAACTATCGAATTAAACAGGCCTGTCCTGAACAGGCGCTGCTGGCTCTGCTTCAATTTATCCAGGTTGTACAGATCACCGCTTCTGATGTCGCTTATATCCCTTAACATACTTTCCTTCACATAAGGAGCCCCGTCTCCTGAAGTTGTAACCTTTACCGTGTCTATACGATATTCTTTGCCGGTGGTAAAATATAGATCCATGTCAGCCCTGTCGGCAACAGTATCGGCCGTTACTATTGTACTGTCGAACTGTGCGAACATAAACCCGTTATCCAGAAGAACAGATACGCCCGACTGAATCTTATTCTGTACAACGCTCTGTATGTACCTGTTGGATGAATCAAATTTTATCTCGTCGCGGAACTTCTTCATTGTAAGATCGGGCACTTTAGACAGACCTTTCATGTTTATCGTCCCGTAATTATCCGCGTCGCCTTCATTAATAGTATAGGTAAGCGTTACCTCCTTGTCGGTTGTATCTACATCATAATTGGACTTAAATGTTGCTTCAAAAAAACCGTTGGCTTTATAATATGCCCTTAATGCCTTTATATCTATGGGAATGTTGGATGAGTCAAAGTATACTGGCTCGCTCCCCAGACTGGTAAACGAATTCAGAAATTTCCAGAACCACCATGGTGTTTCTTTTGAGAGAATTACGCTGCTTAATTGTGAAGAGGAGATGACATTATTCCCCTTAAAATTTATTTGCTGCAGTTCGTAACGGGTATTTTCCTGCGCGAATGCGGTTGCTGCAGCTAAAAGTAAAATTATTGAGATAAGTTTTGTCATCGCTAATTGTTCTGATATAAATATCGAATGATTTATTCATCCAGGTTGATATCTTTATCCACTATCCTCAAATCAGGGTAATCCTTTTTAAACACACTAAGGAAATAGTTTTTTACTTCTGGTGTTGTATTGTCCGACATAAAAAGTGATATCCTGCTTCCTTTCTCTGTAAAAAGGTGAGCAGAATAAGTTCTGTTCCCGTTGAAATCAACTAGGTAGGCAAATACTTCACCACCGCCGCTTCCCAGGTAGTAGTCAAGCGAATTATAATATATCATATCATAATCACTTGAAGGGAGTTTTTCTTTCCTTACCAGTGCATCCGTGAACGAACCTTCAAGCAGCCCGGTGCTGTCCGCTGCCGCAAATTCTAATCCATTCTGCTTTAACAGATAAAACCTTATTCCCCATTCATCAGGTTTGTTTATTTCGGTTCCCGCGGTGAATTCTTTTGTGGTATCCTGGTCAAAATGACCGGCAATAGTAACCTGAACATCGTTCCCTAGCACTCTGCGGGCTTCCTTTAGAGCTGCTTCTGGAGTATTAATATTGGCCTGGTTCTCAGGAATCTCTTTCTTCTTTTCATTGCACGAAAAGAAAATCAGGGAAAGAATAATGAAGGCAAGGTAATACGTTTTATTGAATGACAACTTTTGTTCCTTTCGATACTACTGTGTATAGTTCGTAAATATCTTCATTGCTTACTGCTACTGATCCGTCTGTCCAGTTGAAAACAAAAGGCAGGTTTTTGAAAAAGAAATCGTATTCGCCTATTCCGTGAATACTGACGTCGTTCCCCAGCGGAGTTTCAAGTTTGGGACAACCCTCGTAATAAAATTCAAATTTCAGCTGATCGAATTCCTGCTGCGTAATCAGGTTTTTTCTTAAAGCCTCTGTTATGTCATTAATATTAGGATAATTTAACTTTAATTTGATATAGTATTTATGGTCTTTATCAATATTGCATATCTGGTATGAGCCTACCGGTGTCGAGAAATCATCAGCCAGCATTTTCGGATTGTGAACGTTCTTACCGAAACTGGCATGATAGCTTTTTATTAATGTTGTGTCTTCATAAAGATTCAGGGTATAATCATTTCTCTTTATAAGTATGTTCGGGTTATGGAGCTTTGTAAATCCCTTTTCGGTCATAGCTTCCTGAAGCGGTACTTCCCTCAGGTTGAGGATTATTCCGTATACGATCACTCCAAAAATAAACAGGATTATTCCCCCGCTGAAAAAAAGTGCGCTTTTCAGAATCGAGGGATTGAATAATCTTTTGAGGAGTGATACCAGCTTATTTACATTTTCAGGAATTTTAGATTTCATTAAAAACAGGGCTGTTCTTCAATATCTTGAACTATCAGATGTTAAAATTTAGTTAAAAAAAGAATAATATTTTGCATAAATAAAGCATCTTGACCAAACAGGGGAATAATAGAAGTAATATAGATGGAGTATAGTAATAAAAAACCCGGTCTGTGCCGGGTCTTAATCGAAATTCTAAAAGCTGTCAAACCTCCATTATTTCCTGCTCTTTATGCTTTAATATATCATCGATCATCTTTATATGTTCATCTGTCAGTTTCTGCGTTCTGTCTTCCGCGTCTTTCAGCTGATCTTCTGAAATCTTCTTGTCTTTCTCTTCTCTTTTGAGGTGATCATTTGCATCACGCCTCACATTCCTTATAGCAATCTTCATATCTTCACCGAATTTCTTCACCAGCTTTACAAGTTCCCTCCTTCTCTCTTCGTTAAGAGGAGGAATCGGTATTTTGAGGTTCGTTCCATCGCTTACCGGGTTCAGACCGATGTTCGCTTCCATGATAGCTCTGTCAACTGCATTTAAAACGGATTTGTCCCAGGGGGTAAATGAGAGAGTATGCGCATCCAGAACATTCAGATTACCAACCTGGTTTACGGGAGTCATATTCCCGTAATAATCCACCTTTATTCCGTCCAGCAGCGCTGTGGTGGCTTTTCCGGATCTGATCTTTGAAAGCTCTCCTCTCAGGGCGTCTATGGATTTATCCATTCTGGACTTTGCATCTTTTAATATTTGTTCCATAGTATCCTCTTAATTTATTTTTTTTCAGCTCGTTGATTGTTATCGATTGAAGTGCCGACGGAAATTCCCTCCGCAAGTTTAACAAGGTTCCCGGGTATATCCATATTGAATACTACCATAGGAAGGTTGTTCTCCTGACATAAACTTACGGCTGTTAAATCCATAACACGAAGGTTATTTTTCAATATATCAAGATAAGAAATGTTTTCATATTTCACGGCATCGGTGTGCTTTTCAGGGTCGACATTGAAAACTCCGTCAACCCTCGTGCCTTTCACAATTACATCAGCTTCAATTTCTATGGCGCGGAGGGAGGCAGCGGTATCTGTTGAAAAATAAGGATGGCCGGTTCCCGCTCCTAAGATTACAACCCGCCCCTTTTCAAGGTGCCTTATCGCTCTCCTCCTTATATACGGTTCGGCAATCTCCTCCATTTTAATAGCACTCATCAGCCTTGTCTGAATTCCTCTTTTTTCAATCGCATTCTGCAGTGCTAGCGAATTTATCATAGTCGCAAGCATACCCATCTGATCGCCGGTTACCCTGTCGATGCCCTGGTCGCTGGCACTTAGTCCTCTGTATATATTACCGCCCCCTATAACAATGCCGAGCTGAACATCTTTTTTGTGTACTTTCTCAATCTCTCCTGCAAAAAACTCAAGTACATTATGATCTATACCGAATCCTTTGGCACCCATTAATGATTCACCGCTGAGCTTAAGCAGTATTCTCTTGTATTTCAATTTCTTAGCCACTGTTGATACTTTCAGATTATGTTGGAGAATTGCCGGCTAATGCCGGTTTAAATATAAAAAAAAAGGTCTTAAATAATTTAAGACCTTTTCAGTTTTAAGTTGATTTTATTTGTTCTCATCACCCAGATGATATCTGCGGAAGTGATCTATCTTTACATCGGAATTATTCTTTGAATTGAATTCCTTCAGTAAGTCGCCTACAGATTTCGAGTTGTCCTTAATATAAGCCTGTTCAAAAAGACAGTTTTCCTGGTAATACTTATTCATCTTACCCTGGGCTATCTTTTCAAGAATCTGTTCAGGCTTGCCTTCTTTACGGGCAACTTCCTTATATATCTCTACTTCTTTCTCAATAAGGTCTTTCGGAACTTCTTCCCTGTATACACAGAGAGGCCTCATCGCGGCAACCTGCATCGCGATATCTTTACCAAGCCCTGCAAGAGCGTCAGCATGATCGGCTGCATTATCGAAAACAACCATAACACCAAGTTTTGAACCCGGGTGAATGTAATCTACAATAGCTCCGTTATCAGTTTTTTCGGCTGCAAGACGCGAGATCTCAATCTTTTCGCCTACCTTACCCATAACGTCGTTAAGTGTATTTTTTATATCAGAATTCTTTTCAAGAAGTTCGTCTGAAGAAGCTGGCATTAACTCTGCGCTTTTATCGGCAGCCATATTAGCGAATTTCACAAAGTCTTCGCTGTTTGCCACAAAATCAGTCTCACAGTTAACTTCTATGATTATTCCTGATTTTTTATCATCGGCTATCCTGGTTAATACAAGTCCTTCACCGGCAGTTTTCTCAGCTCTTTTTGAAGCTACGGCCTGACCTTTTTTCCTGAGGATTTCAATGGCCTTCTGCATATCGCCTTCCGCCTCAATCAGGGCCTTTTTACAGTCCATCATACCGGAGCCGGTTTTTTGTCTTAATTCATTTACCTGTTGAGCAGTAACTGTCATTTCTAAATTCCTTTTCAATTAAATTATTCAGAAGCGGGTGCTTCCTTTTCAACGGAAGCTTCCTGTTCTTTCTCCTTTTTAACTCTTTCACGTTCAGCAGCTTCTTCTGCTTTCTGTTCTTTAGCCTTGGCAACGCCTTCTATAACTGCGTCGGCCATAAATTTTACAACAAGTTCAATTGTGTTCACAGCATCATCATTAGCGGGAACTATGTAGTTGATAGGGTCGGGATCGCAGTTGGTATCAACTATCGCGAATACAGGAATGTTGAGACGAAGAGCCTCTTTCACTGCAATCGATTCCTTCTTAATATCAACAACGAAAAGCGCACCCGGCAGCCTGTTCATCGATTCAACGCCTTCAAGTACTTTTTTCAGCTTATCTTTTTCACGTGTTAAGAAGAGCCTCTCTTTTTTTGTAATCTTATCGAAAGTACCGTCTGTTTCCTGTTTCTCTATATTGTTAAGTCTTTTTACACTCTTCCTGATGGTAGAGAAATTAGTGAGCATTCCGCCCAGCCATCTTTCACTTACCCAGTTCATATCACAGCGTTTAGCTTCACCTTCTATTACGCTTTTTGCCTGTTTCTTTGTACCGACAAAAAGAACTTTCTTTCCGTCTCCTACAAGCTGTGAAAGGTTTTCCGCTGCTGATATCAGCATACTCTGGGTTTTTTTCAGATCGATTATATGAATCCCGTTCTTCTCCATGAAGATATAAGGCTTCATTTTGGGATTCCAGCGGCGTGTTAAGTGTCCGAAGTGTGCACCAGCTTCTATGAGCTGTGTTAGATCCAGCTTTTGCATATTGTCTCCTGTTTTTATCCCGTTGCCGGGAACTTCTACTTTCGTCGTCTTCACCCTTCATCCCTGCAAATGGGACACAGGAGGTAAATCAGAAAGTATGATTGATTATTATTGATTAATTAAATTCTGTCAGAAAATTATCTCTTAGAGAATTGGAATCTCTTTCTTGCTTTTGGTCTTCCGTATTTTTTACGCTCAACCATTCTCGGATCCCTGGTTAAGAATCCTTCTTTCTTTAGCGCAGGACGAAAATCGGGATTGATCTCTATTAATGCTCTTGCTATTCCAAGTCTTATTGCCTGAGCCTGTCCCGTGGTACCGCCGCCCTGAACGTTAACCAGTACATCATAGCTTCCGACTGTTTCGGTAACCTTGAAAGGATTGAGAATATCTTCCCTGCTCAGCAGCTGTGGGAAAGCCTGTTCAAATTCTTTTCCGTTAACGGTAATCTTACCGTTTCCGTTTCTAAGAATTACTCTGGCAACCGATGTTTTTCTTCTTCCGATGTAAATTGTATCAGCCATTATTTCTCCGTTAAACTAATTGTTTCAGGTTTCTGAGCCTGGTGGGGGTGAGACTCTCCGGCATAAACTTTTAATTTCTTGATAAGCTTTCTTCCAAGTCTGTTTTTGGGGAGCATACCTTTTACAGCATTCTCAATAACAAATTCAGGTTTTTTAGCCATCAACTCTTCAAATGTCCTTGTCTTTAACCCGCCCGGATAACCGGAGTGATGAGAATAAGTTTTAAGGAATTCTCTTTTTCCGGTAACTTTAACCTTGTCTGCATTGATTATTACAACAAAATCACCGGTATCTGCGTTGGGGGTAAAAATAGGTTTGTTCTTTCCACGAATTATTCTTGCTACGCTGGTGGCTAGTCTTCCCAGCACCTGATCTGTAGCGTCCACAATGTACCATTTTCTATCGGCGTCTTCTGTACTGATAAAACGCGTCATTTTTTCCTGTTTCACGTTATTTTCCTCCGAAACCTGAAATCATTTCTAATAAAGAGAGGAAATTTAATCTTAATACCCAAAAAAGTCAAGATTTATCGAAAGGAACATTTCGAATTGTAGATTTGGGTCTGCAAATCACGTATTGCAGGCTCCCAGAACCAGCCCGGCTTTTGTAATAATCATGTGAACCTTGTAGCATTGCCCCTTATTAAGATAGCTTTTCCCCGGTGGAGAACGCTCCTTAAGCTTAAATTAATCCCCTCCCTTGGCCGGGAGGGGTATTAAAGTCTTAATTATTTCTGCGGTACCATCGGCATATCCATTTTCTGATATCCTGCCGGCGGTTCGAACATTGAAGCATCGAGCGATTTTTTGTCGATATTGGTAACTTCAAATACCTTATCTCCGTTTTCATATACTAAAAGAGGAAAATATCCTTCGGCCTGAAGATCTTTCTGCCATTGCGGCTGATTTTCCTGCATAGGATTATCGAATAACTGAAAACCGCCAATATCTTTTGTCATCCAGGCTTCACCTTTGTCACTACCGTCTTTATATGTCCACTTTTCAGCTGTATATCCCAGAATGTCCTTTGTTTCGCCTGTTTTAACAAAGTCAGCTTTGTCCTCAGTGCTCTCCGATCCCTTATTTTTATTCTTCATATCCGGTATCGGCATAACCATATACATTTTCTGCTGAGGCATAATTATCATAAACTGCTTTGCTGAAGGATCCATAATTATCTGTCCTTCATGTCCCTGTTCATTGGCGTCAAAACGAAGTTTACTCCCTTTTACATAATACTGCATAGTATGACTCTCACCGTTGTCATATACATTAAATGTTACTTTTCCTTCAAACTGATCCTGGGAATACGTTTTACCGGGTAAAACCAGCACGACGGTGAAAAGCAAAAATAATACTGATAGTTTTCTGAGCTTCATGATTCCTCCTGGATAATTATTAAAAGAATTGATTTCCGTATTTAAATGATTTCACCATACCAAAGAATACAGGCTGAAAGCTTCTAAAAGCTTCCTCGCCTTTCATAATGAGTTTAAGACTAAAATCTTTTTCGGTGTTCGTCCTAATATAAATAATTTGTGTGATTTGTCCTGATAACTCTTCCGGTTCATTGTAATAGGCTGTGTAATTCCGTGTTTTGTAGCTGTGCTTAAAGCGTCTGGGATTAAAGAGATCTTTGTCTTTTACCTCGATATGCACATAAGGCGGCGGATTGTATTTTGTGGATGTTGTCCAGAAAGTAACTCCGTCAAGAGTGTTTTTAACATCCTGATCGAGGTATCTCCAGCCTGCAGGGTATTTTAATGAAACATCCAGGGTATTTTCTTTATATACCTGTACAAGCCCTGTTGTATCCGCAGGGGCATTTGAAAAATCGTAAAATACTGCCTCGCTTGAAGCAGAGGCTGATTTCTTTTCAGGTACAGCTTTGGTTTCCTCTACCGGATTTTCTTTTTCTGCTGTTTCTTTCTCGCTTACTTCATGCTTCTCCACTTTTTTAGGCTGTTCAGACTCAAGCGATTGCGGCTCCGACCGGGATTCTACCGTCCTTATCTGTACGTAAGCAGATCCTATCTTATTTTCATCTATCGAAGTATTCAATATCAGTAAGGCTGCCGTAATTAGCAGAGCATGTATTAAAAGCGACATAGAAAACCCGAATACCGGGTATTCCTGCTTGCCTGTTTTCAATTTCAGATCCATAATTAAACTTAAGTTAATGGTTATTCCTTTTCAAGATATAGCCTCTCTCCTGCCAGACTCCTGCGCTCTTGCCCACAGGACCTCTGGAACTGACAGTGATCAAAACACATCTTACGGTCCATAAAAAGCCTCTGCGATTTCTATTGGAGCGTTCTTCCATTTTTGTTAGTTTTGATGGTTATTTTCTAAAATTCGGGTACAAAAATGAAATTTCTTGTTACCGGCGGTGCCGGATTTTTAGGTATCAACCTGATACGCCACTTACACTCATGGGGAGAGCAGATTGTTTCTCTGGATATTGTAGGATTCGATTATCCGGATATGAATGATAAGATAACCGCCGTAAAGGGGGATATTAGAAATAAAAGTGATGTTAAAAAAGCAATGGAGGGTGTGGATGTTGTGATTCATACGGCCGCGGCTTTACCTCTTTATAAGCCTGAGGATATTTTTTCTACGGATATAGAAGGTACCCGGGCCCTGCTTGCGGAGGCTTCTGCACAGAAGGTAAAGAGATTTATACATATATCTTCTACTGCTGTTTATGGTATTCCCGACCATCATCCGCTTAAAGAAGATGATAAGCTTGACGGCGTGGGACCTTACGGTAAAGCAAAGATAAAAGCGGAAGAGGAGTGCCTTAAATACAGAGAAAAGGGAATGTGTGTTCCTGTGCTCAGACCAAAGTCGTTTATTGGCCCCGAGCGCCTTGGTGTGTTTGATCTTCTTTACGACTGGGCAAAGGATGGTAAAGGCTTTCCGATGATTGGAAATGGAAAAAACCGTTACCAGCTTCTCGACGTTGAGGACCTCTGCGATGCGATATATCTCTGCGCCACACTCCCTGAGGAACAGGCGAACGATACGTTTAATATCGGGGCTAAACAA
Organism: uncultured Bacteroidota bacterium; assembly: GCA_963771705.1. Taxonomy (GTDB): domain Bacteria; phylum Bacteroidota; class Ignavibacteria; order Ignavibacteriales; family Ignavibacteriaceae; genus DATFVA01. The sequence goes on along the minus strand of CAVYUP010000005.1, from coordinate 815,957 downwards.
TTCACCACGATGAGAGAAGATTACCAGGCCGTGCTTGATGCGGCAGGTCATGGAAAGAAGATAGTTGGACTCCCGGAGAAACCCATTATACTTACGCTGAGAATCCTTGAAGCTCTTAATCTTTCACCTCTTTATAAGTGGGTTTATGAGACGGCATCTAAGGATTCGTTCGTTTCTATTGAGAAGGCAGAAACTCAACTCGGATACAAACCTAAATATTCTAATAAGGATGCTCTTGTACGCAATTATCAATGGTATCTTGAACATTTTGATGAGTTCAAGGATCAGAGCGGCGTTTCACATCGCGTACCCTGGAAACAGGGAATACTCCGCTTTGCCAAAGTGTTTTTTTAGGGTTAATGTCAAAAGGATTATTTTCAATATTTGATCCTGATAATTCATTTTCTTACGATTATTATTATCTTATAAAATTATAACCAGTGAAGGAGATAACTATGCCAGGCAAAAAAGACTTTCTAAAAGATGTAATTCATCATATTGATATCAAGAAGCATAATGTGGTTCCGGTTGTTGATGCTTTTGAACATATGGCGTTTTCATCAAGGGATCTGAACCGTGCGGCTAATATTTACGACACAATGCTTAAGGATAAGGACTGTACTGTAATTCTTACTCTTGCCGGCAGCCTCTTTAGTGCAGGACTGAAAAAGGTGGTTTATGACCTTGTAATGAATAACATGGTTGATGCTATAGTTTCTACCGGTGCGGTTATGGTCGACCAGGATTTCTTTGAGGCACTCGGATTTAAGCATTACATCGGAACGCCTTTCAGCGATGATAATCTCCTGAGAGATCTTCACATCGATAGAATTTATGATACGTATATCGATGAAGATGAACTGCGCGTTTGCGATGAAACTTGCGGCAAGATATTCGATAGTTTGGAACCACGCCCCTATTCGTCCCGTGAACTTCTGTGGGAATTCGGAAAGTATCTCGAAACTAAAGGCGGACCGAAGGTTGACGATTCTGTTATATGGGCATGCTATCAAAAGAATGTGCCGATATTTGTGCCTGCGTTCTCCGACTGCTCCGCAGGGTTCGGATTCATCATCCACCAGACTGAGAATCCGGGGAAACATGTTTCCATTGATTCTGCGAAAGATTTCCTTGAATTGACAAAAATTAAGCTCGCGTCAAAAGAAACCGGTATTTTTATGATTGGCGGCGGTGTTCCTAAAAACTTTACCCAGGATATAGTCGTAGCCGCCGATATCCTTCAGGAGGATGCCCCTATGCATAAGTATGCGATACAGATTACGGTTGCTGACGTAAGGGACGGTGCGCTTTCAAGCTCGACCTTGAAAGAGGCAAGTTCATGGGGCAAGGTATCTACTTCCTCCGAACAGATGGTATACTCCGAAGCGACTATTGCTGTACCCTTGGTAACGGGCTATGCATATCATAAAGGAAGCTGGAAAGAAAGAAAGCCCCGGGAGTTCACAAAGATTTTCCGGGAAGATAAAGTTAACGTCTAGTCCCCCTTTAATCTTCTTCTATTGTTTGTTTATCATAGCAGGCGCCGGAGTGGAATGCTTTTTGATTTCTTTTTCCGGCGCTTTTATGCTGAGAAACTGCTATATTAAGCACCGTTTGTTAACAATTGACCGAATATGACCGCTAAAGAATTATTAAAAAAATATAAAGATCCTAAGTTTTTCTTCAACCGCGACTTAAGCTGGGTGGAATTTAACCGTCGTGTGCTCGAGGAGGCTCTCGACCCTTCTCTCCCCCTGCTGGAGAAGGTGAAATTCATCTCGATTTTCCATACGAATCTGGATGAATTCTACATGATCAGGATCAGCGGTCTTAAAGAGCAGATTGCCGCAAATGTACTCGAACCTTCAATTGATGGACTGACGCCAAGGGAACAGCTGAGGAAAATTGAGAAATGTCTTAAACCGATGCTCGACCAGGTCTTCGACCTGTGGCTCAACGAGGTTGTCCCTGAATTAAGAAAGAACCGTATTGATATCTGTGAATATGAGAATCTTCCTGCAGAGGAAAAGGTTCTCTTAACTCAATATTTCAGGAAAGAAATCTATCCGGTCCTAACTCCTCTTGCGTTCGATCCGGGAAGACCATTCCCGTATATCTCGAATCTTAGTCTCAGCCTCGCAATTCTTGTACGCAAGCCCAACGGTGAAAATCATTTTGCCCGCGTGAAGGTTCCCAGCATACTGCCAAGACTGTTAAGGATAGATAACATTCTTTACCCTGGTAAAAAAATTCAGACTAACGGAAATTTCAGCGCGAGGTTCTTATGGCTGGGCGACCTGATAAGGGCTAACCTCGATCTGCTGTTTCCGGGTATGGAGATAATCGAAGCACACCGCTTCAGGATAACAAGGGATACAGATATTGAACTCCAGGAGGATGAAGCGGATGACCTCTTAAGTGTGATCGAGGAGAATATTCGACTCCGCAGATTCGGCAAGGTTGTCCGTCTTGAGGTAGCCGATAAGATGCCCGAATTCATGCTCGATACATTGATGGAGAACCTGCAGATCACCTCTGAGGATGTCCATGTAATGGAGGGTCCCCTCGGTCTCAGCGATATAATGACGCTTTACGATCTTCCTCTTCATCAGCATAAGTTTAAGCCTTATTACCCGGTTATACCGAAAGCCTTTGATGATGATGAAGATTTGTTTACAACATTGAAGCAGCGGGATATACTGCTTCATCATCCTTACCATTCGTTCTCGCCTGTTATCGACTTTATTAAAGAAGCTTCAGTCGATCCTGATGTTCTGGCTATTAAACAGACGCTTTACAGGGTTGGTCCCGATTCTCCAATTATTAAATATCTGGTTGAAGCAGCGGAAAGAGGCAAACAGGTTGCCGTGCTGGTTGAACTGAAAGCTAGGTTTGATGAGGAAAATAATATCTTCTGGGCTCGCGAACTCGAGAAGGTGGGAGTGCACGTTGTTTATGGTCTGGTGGGATTAAAAACTCATGCCAAGATGACCCTTGTTGTAAGAAAAGAGACGGAAGGCGTTAAACGCTATGTCCATCTTTCAACCGGGAACTATAACGCTGTAACCGCAAAGATCTATACCGATCTCGGTTTTTTTACCGATGACGAGGATATCTGCACGGACGTAGCTGATATATTCAATTACCTTACCGGCTATAGTAAACAGGTCAATTTCCAGAAGCTGATTGTCGCCCCAATCGACATGAGGCAGAAATTCCTGGAAAAAATAAACCGAGAGATTGAGAATGTAAAAGCAGGCGGAGAAGGAAAGCTGATATTTAAATTGAATTCCGTTGTCGATCCGGCTTTAATAGGCGCAATGTATGAAGCATCATCAGCAGGAGTGAAGATACATCTGATTGTAAGAGGTATATGCTGCCTTGTGCCGGGAATTGAAGGTGTAAGTGAAAATATTGAAGTCAGAAGCATCGTCGGGCGGTACCTTGAACACAGCAGGGTTTATTATTTTTATAATAACGGCAAGGATGAAATTTATTTGAGCAGCGCCGATTTTATGCAGCGTAACCTCGACAGAAGATTAGAGATTGCTTTCCCCATAGAAGACCAGAAACTGAAAGATGAAATTAACCGCACATTGATCAAAGCAGCTATGAAGGATAATGTGAAGGTAAGGATGCTCTGCAGCGATATGAACTACCGTAAAATTGAGCCGGAACCTGGTGAGAAACCCGTCGACTCCCAGGAATGGCTGATGAACCATACCATAAAAGCTTCAGGTAAATTTTCCAAGTCCAAAGTATGAATTGAATCCTGCAGACCGGTAATGGAAGAATTATCAGGTTTGAGGATTAACACGACACCCCGGGATTTCCATTCAAACTGAATCATATTTTTGGTAAATTTGTTTTTTATAAACAAAGTCAAATTATGGTGTTTTGATGGCAGATATTACAAAAAGTGAAATTCTAAGTACTCTGAAACAGATAAAAGATAAAGAGATCAATACTGATTTTCTTATTCTGAATTCAATAAAAGGATTTGAAAGCAAAGGTAATAAATTAAACCTCAGTATATCTGTTCCCGCGGGTGTCGAAATTGACAAAATGAAAAAATCATTCACCGCGGCAATTTTAAAAGGGTTCAAAGAACTTAAAGAGGTTGAAGTAAGCCTCGAATCAAAAGGTACCCCTCAGAAAGAACCGAAGCAGGAAACAATTCTGCCGGGTGTAAAAAATACGATCGCTGTGGCCAGCGGTAAAGGTGGTGTCGGTAAAAGTACCGTTGCGGTAAATCTTGCTGTTGCCCTCGCAAAAAATGGTGCGAAGGTCGGTATAATTGACGCTGATATATACGGACCAAGTATTCCGTTAATGCTGGGCATAAATAAAAAACCCCAGATCTTTCAGAGCCGCGAAACAATGAAGATGATACCGCTGGTAAATTTCGGTATTAAAATTATTTCAATCGGGTTTCTGATTGATGACAATGCCCCTGTTATATGGAGAGGTCCAATGGCCAGCGGCGCGGTAAAACAATTTATGACTGATGTAGAATGGGATGAACTCGATTATCTCGTTTTTGATATGCCTCCCGGAACAGGCGACATTCAGCTTACGCTGGTTCAGACAATCCCTTTAACCGGTGCGGTTATAGTTACTACCCCTCAGGAGGTTTCTCTGATCGACGCCCGTAAAGCAGTCAAAATGTTCGGACGGGTAAATGTACCCGTGCTCGGGATAGTCGAAAATATGAGCTACTTTATTGCACCCGATACCGGTAAAAAATACGATATTTTCGGAAGCGGCGGCGGCTCAGCCCTCGCAAAGGATTCAGAAGTACCGTTTTTAGGCGGCATCCCTATTGATCCGCGTATTAGGATCGGCGGCGATAAAGGAATACCGATCGTTTATGATATGCCCGACTCAGAGCAGTCCGAAGCAATTCTGACCATAGCCGGAAAGCTTGAAGAGCAGGTAAATATCAGAAATTCGCAGGCTGATTCAAAAGTTGAAATAATTCTTGATAACGATGACTAATTATTTATCGCGGGATTTCAATGAAAGAAAAAGTATTAAGGGCACTCGAGCAGATGAGACCTTTTCTGCAGGCCGACAGCGGCGATGTGGAGCTTATTGATGTCAGTGATGACGGAATAGTAAAGGTGAAGCTTACCGGTGCCTGTAAAACCTGCCCTATGTCGGTAATGACCCTCAGGGCGGGCATTGAAAGATCTCTTATGCGTGAAGTCCCGGGAATTAGAAGGGTTGAATCGGTCAGCGATATTTGATCTCTTACCATTATTAACTAAATTTTAATGAACTGATAAAATTTACCGGGATAAAATGACTGAAAGAAGTACAAGGCTTGTCACCCGGATCTCATTGTGGATCCTTGTTCTTGGTTTGCTTATTGCCTCAATCTTTGTCCTTTCAGATATCATCCTGCTCATGATCTTCTCTGTTCTGCTTGCCTTCATTTTCAATCCTTTCGTAAGTTCCCTTGAGAAAGAGGGTATGAACAGGCTGACCGCAACTCTGATTGTATTCGGAACAACAAGTCTGCTGCTTTATGTTCTTCTTTCGTTTATCATTCCAAAGTTCGTGGTCCAGATGGATCAGCTGATGAAAACTCTGCAGTCATTCTCTCTTCACGATCAGCTTGTGCAGTTCGAAGCCGAGCTCTATAAGTTCTTCCCCTACTTTAGTCCCGGACAGCTATCGAAGAAATTCGAGGAATTCATCAACAACCAGTTTGTTAACTCTTTTGATACAATCTCTAAACTGGTAACGGGTATCGTTTCGATAATTCTTATAATGGTCATTATTCCTTTTATAACTTTCTTCCTGGTAAAAGACAGCAGGAAGATTATGAAGAACATTCTCCATATGATTCCCAATAATTATTTTGAGATGTCCTACTGGATACTTAAGAAAGTCAGCCTCCAGCTTGGAAGGTTTGTACGTGCATGGATCTTCGATGCTGCTTTCGTGGGAACGGTGATGGGACTTGGGTTATATTTCATCGGCGTGAATAATGCGCTGCCGTTGGGAGTAATAGCAGGGATGGGTCATCTGGTTCCATACTTCGGTCCTGTAATAGGAGGAATTCCGGCTATAATTGTTTCGGTAATTCAAACCGGTGATCTATCGATGGTCCCTTACATTGTCCTTCTTATTGTTATTACATATACTCTTGATAACGGTTTCGTCCAGCCTTACGTATTTAGTAAAAGTGTCGATATGCACCCGGTCATCATTATCCTGCTCATCCTGGCAGGAAGTCAGCTGTTTGGTGTTTTGGGAATGCTTCTTGCGGTACCCACTGCCACGGTTCTTAAAACCGCTGCCAAGGAAATCTACTTCGCCCTGAAGAACTACAAAATCGCCCGACTTTAATACCAGGGGCGTTCGTCTGCCATACGCTTTATTCTATCCTCCTTCTGCTGCATCAGCTGCCTGGTCCAGTTATATTGCCTGATCCAGTCATCTACAGAATACTTTAAGAGATAACAGTAAAGATAAAATGAAAGCAGCGGGATCAGAAGCACCGCCTCAAAAGCTAACGTAGCCTGGAAGGTAAAGTAACCGGCAATGAGAGGGAAAGGAATCATTAAAAGGTATGTAACGATCCACCCGAACCGTTTTTCCTTTATCAGGACATAAAAAATATAAGGTGTTAACACAATCGCGGCTGTAATAAAAACCAGTAGAATAATTTTAATAAGGAGTACCCCGAATCCGAGTCTGGGAAGGAAATAGCCAAGGATGAGGAATATAACATATGAGGTATTTGAAATGCGGAACTCATAATAGAGAATTTCCCTTAAACGGTCAACGGATTCTAAATCATGAATGACTTTTTGGTTTAACGACATCCTGTGCCTGCCCTTCAGAAGTATTAATTCCCTGCAGCGAACGTAAACAACATAATATAAATTATGTCAGCAGGCAAGAAAATTATTGAACAGGCCGGGAGCTAATCAAGTTCTTTTACGAGTTTCTGGATCACATCTGTGGAACTGATGCCGTCGGCTTCTGCACTGAAGTTTGTGATTATACGGTGACGCAGAACGGGGGTCATTGCGAATTTAACATCCTCAATATTAGGAGTGTATCTTCCATTCATAACGGCACGGGTTTTAGCAGCCATAATAAGATATTGAGAGGCTCTTGGTCCTGCTCCCCATGTGATCCAGTCTTTTATAAACTGAGGGGATGTACTGTTAGTGGGACGTGTAAGGTTCGCGGCTCTTACCGCAAATTCTGTGACGTTGTCAGAAACAGGAACTTTTCTTACGAGGTCCTGGAACTGTATAATCTCATCCGCGGTCACAACCTTTTTAAGTTCCGCTTTATATTCGCTTGTAGTTGTCTGCACGATTTTTTTCTCTTCCTCAAAAGAAGGGTAATCGAGCCACAGGTTGAACATAAACCTGTCGAGCTGAGCTTCCGGAAGAGGGTAGGTTCCTTCCTGTTCAATAGGGTTCTGAGTAGCAAGCACAAAGAAAGGTTCTGATAAAACTTTAGTAACGCCGGCAGTAGTTACCCTGTGTTCCTGCATCGCTTCAAGAAGCGCTGCCTGGGTTTTAGGCGGTGTCCTGTTTATTTCATCTGCAAGGATGACGTTGGCGAAAATGGGACCTTCAACAAACCGGAAGTTTCTCTTCCTCGAGACGGGATCTTCTTCAACCAGCTCTGTACCTGTTATATCTCCGGGCATAAGATCGGGGGTAAACTGAATCCTGCTGAACTTCAGGTCCATTACTTCGGCAAGTGTTTTAATAAGGAGTGTCTTCGCCAGTCCCGGCACACCAACAAGCAGACAATGCCCGCGAGATAGAAGAGATATGATCAGCTGATCTATAATATCTTCCTGCCCGATTATTATTTTCGCGATTTCCTGCTTGGTCTTTGTAACTTTTTCATTCAGCTTTTCAACCAGTTGAACGTCGCCTTCGCCGGTTTCTTTCAAATCCATTTCCTTTTTGTTTTTTTATAACCTTATCTCGTAATAGATCTTGCTCTTAAGACTCTCAATCCAGGCCTGGTATTTCTGCTGTTTCTTATATTCATCAGCAAGTTTCTTAATATCAGCATAATCCTTGTTGAGATCGGGAGCGTGCTGGGGAGTCCTTTTCTCAAGGTAAATTATGTGATATCCATAATTACCCGCTGAGTATTCATATCTCTTGGGAAAACTTATATCACCGGGTTTTAGTTTTGAGACCGCATCAAGTACACTCTTGTCAAGCTGATTGATGTAGAAGGTGCCGAGCTCGCCGCCGAAGGGAGCTGTATCTTCATCCTCACTGTATTTCTTTGCGTAATAAGCAAAGGTGCTGTCGCCCTTAATAATACTATCTCTCACCGCGGTAAGAAAATCAATGGTTTTAAGGTCGGCATTCTCATCTGTTTTAATTTTTATGAGTATGTGCCTGGCATGGATTGATTCACCTCTTTTTTCAATCAGCTGGATTATGTGAAATCCTACAGGTGATTCAACTACTCCTGATAATTCTCCGGGCTGCAGTGCGTAAGCTGCAGATTCAAACTCGGGATAGAACACTCCTTTTTTTACAAACCCGAGATCGCCGCCTTCCTTGGCACTCCCGGGATCCTCCGAATATTTCCTGGCCATTTCCGCAAAATCGGCCCCATTCTTTATCGAATCAAGAATGGATTGAGCAAACTGCCGGGCTTTTTCTTTAGCCTCTGAAGAGGTCTTTGGAGATCTGAATATATGTGCTATTTCAACTTTTTCAGGTATCACACCAAGACTGTCTTTATACTTATCGAAAAACTCCTCTACGTCGCGCCGTGTTGCTTCAACTGTTCCAAAGTTCTTCTCACGGAGCTTCTGAACCATCAGGTTCTTTCGTACATCATCCCGCAGCTCGCGTTTTATCTTTTCTATGCTCATACCGTAAACCTGCTCTACACGCTCTTTGGAACCGTACTGCTGAATGAAAAGCTGTATCTGGTAATCAATACGCTTATCTACTTCCTCATCAGTTACTTCAATAGAATCCAGATTTGCCTGTGCGTATGCAAGCTTTTCTTCTATCATCGAGTTAAGTGTCTGTTTTTTCAGCTGAGGGGAATCGGGTGATACACCGTAGCGCGAGGCAAGCAGGTTTGTCTGAAAATCCAGCTCGCTCTCTGTTATTATTTCATTATCAACCACCGCAACGATCTTATCGAGTACCTGCTGCGCATGCATAAGGCCCGCTGCAAATATCAGTACTGCCAGAATCTTAAATTTCATTTAACACCTATCTTACTTCTATATCGTTTTTAGAATATAAATCTTGTACATATTTTTTTATGAACTGTTCCTTTTTCGATGCCGCATATCTGTCGCGCACTAGATCACCAATGATTTCATATGGGGGAATACTCCCCCGCTCGTATTTCTCAAGCAGCTGTACAACAAAGTAGTTGCCCATCCCATCGTTTATCACAATGCTTATTTCTCCTGGAAGTAGCTCCCGTACAATACGGACAAGATCAGCGGGCTGAAGTTCATACTCGTACACCAGCTTGGAATTCTCAGATGACACAACATTCGAATCGGTACGGAATGCTTCTGCAGATTTCTGCCACCCGTTTATAAAAGCTTCATCTCTGAAGCTGATGGCCCGGTCCTCGTCATCAAATTGAACAAGATTAACGAGAAATGCGTTGTGAAATAGCCTGAAATTATCCCGGTGTTTATCGAAATAGTCTTTTACCTCAGAAGGTTCAATCGTCAGCTGTTCTTCCCGGAAAAGTTTATTTACAAGGAATGTAACTGCCAGCCTCTTTTCAGATTCGTTTTTTGTCCTTATAAAATCATCATCTTTAAGGATTCCCGAGTGTTTCGCCTCCTGGTAAAGAAGCTCCTCGTCTATCCAGTTCCTGACAATTTCATTCCTGTACTGTCTTTTACCGTATCCTGAATCGACAATAGAAGCCAGGTCATTTTTCGTAAAGTATGAATCATTGACCCTGGCTATATATTCTTTTTTTGGCGATTCTTTACCGCAGCCGCTTATTACGGCCGCGGCAAGGATCAAAAGAAATAAATTATTCCGTGTCTTTAAAAGCTTCTTCAAGTGTATTATAATAATATTGAGGATCGTACCTCTTCTTCAGGCTTTCAAGGTATGCCTGCTCGAGTCTCTTCGATTCAGCTTCCTGGTAAGCGCCGGAAACTTCGGCTTTCGCTTCCTCAAATGTTTTTGGATGCGAAGGGTCTTTGGCAATAAGCTTTACTATCACGAAACCGCCGGAATATGGGAAGGGTTCTGAATATGTTCCGGGCTGTGAAAGAAGCTCGTTGGTTTTGGAAGCAAGCGGAGAATAATCGACGGCTACAAGTCCGTAGTTGCCTGCTTTCGGTTTCATATTGTTGCGCTCTGTATATTGGGCAGCAAGCGAATCGAAATCAGCGCCATTCTGCAGTTCTGAGTAGTAAACATGAATAAGTGAGTCGCTCTTCGAGAAAATCTCGCTGAAATTTATCCGGTCAGGCCAGACGTAATTGTCTTTTGTCTTCTGATAATAATCATAAAGTTTTGTACTGTCAGCGTCTATCCGGCTCCAGACTTCATCATCCTGGAGTTTAAATACGTATATGCCGTTGCGGTAATCATCCATCAGTGAAGCAAATTCCGGATCTGTTTTGTCGAGATCGAGGGCTGCAGCAGCGAGAAGACTGTCACCTACAACCATATTTATCGCTGAGTTAAATATGCTTGAATCAATCAGCCTGTTCATAAACTGACGGTCTGAATTCATTCTTTCTACGGCAGACTTGACATTAATTGTATCAACCTTGTTATAAGTAGCAACAGGCTGATTCTTCAGTTCATCATAATTCCTTATCTGACTGCCTACTCTTAGTGAATCTGCATTCTTAAGTACCTCAGCCATCACTTGCTGATTCAGGTGAAATCCGTATTTGTCTTTCAGCTTATCTATAAGTGAATCGTACTCGGCCTGGTATCTTGTCTGCTTAAATATCTTTTCAAGTTCTTCTTTATCCTGATCAAATGAAGGATAAGGTTTCTGATCTGTCAGTTTTATTATGTGGTATCCGAAATTAGTTTTTACTACGTCTGATATCTCGCCGGGTTTCAGATTAAACGCGGCTTCATCGAAATCTTTAACCATCATACGCCTGCCGAAGAATCCAAGGTCACCGCCGTTCTTTGCGGAGCCGGAATCATCTGAATATTCCTTTGCAAGTTCGGCAAAATCAGCGCCTGCTTTAAGCTTCTGCATTACTGTATCTATTCTTGCTCTGGCATAAGCGGTGTCAACTTGTCCGGTGGGACCATTAAAATTAACGAGGATGTGACTCGCTCTTATCTGGGGAATGCGTTCTCTTTTATCAGTGACTTTTATAAGGTGATACCCGTAGCGTGTATGAACAACCGATGGGTAAACACTGCCTGCAGGAGTGGCATAAGCAGCATCTTCAAATTCCGGCGGAAGAAGTCCTGCGGTTACATAATAAATGTCGCCGCCGGAATTGCTGGAATATTTATCATCGGAATATTTCTTTACCATTTCTGAGAAGCTTGCACCGTTCTTAATGCTGTCGAGAATGGCGGTTGCCAGTTCCTTTGCAGCCTCGTCGCCGTTTGAATCAGGCCTGATCATAAGGTGACTCACCCGCAGCTCATATTTTCTTTTATCATATAGGTTCTTTAATCCCGGCTCAAGGATTTTCTTTTCGAGGATATAGGAAACGCCAACTTTCTTTTCATAGTCCTTAAGCTCCTGGTTTAATTCAGGATTTGAATCAAAACCTCGTACATATGCGTCTCTCAGCTTCATTCTGAAATTAACATATAAATCAAGAAAGTTTTTAAGCTGTGAGAGACTGTCCTTTTCTGCCTCTTCATAACTGCCTGAATTCTTTGCATACATTTTTTCGAACTCATTCATCTTAATCTGCTCATCATCGAATTTTGCAACGATGATATCAGCATGCTTTGGTGCACAAGAACTGAGAAGCAGAGAAGCCAAAACAACAAAAGGTAATACGACCCTACGGAACATTTAGTGATTCTCCTTATTTTAAGTTTTTTACATTTTAGCCAGCAATTTTATCTATAGAAGGCCTGAAAATCAAGGTAAACCGGTATGGATTCCCTCTCAGATCAGGACTGAGAATTTATTTTGCCAGCGTTATCTTTATAACCTTATTAGAGATGCCGGCACTAAGTCTTACAATATATACACCGCTTGCAAGTCCGTCTGCATTGAGTGTATAGGAATAATTGCCTGCTTCCTTAAATTCATTTGTCAGTACTTTTACCTGACGCCCGAGCTCATCGTACATAATTATTTTTACGTTTGATGCTTTAGGAACCGCGTATTTGATCATTGTAGAAGGATTAAATGGGTTTGGATAATTCTGCTGAAGAACGTAATCCGATGCGGCAGGTATGTTCACTGTAACTTCATTACTATATGTGAATTTCCCGTCGAAATCGATTTGTTTCAGTCTGTATGTATAAATACCATGAATATCACTGTTGTCTTTGTAGTTATAGTGATTAGGTTTGGTAGCCGTTCCATTGCCTTCAATAAAGCTGATCATCGAATAATCAGCATCGGCAGATTTTCTTTCAATTTCAAATCCGCGGTTGTTCTTTTCAGTAGCGGTCGTCCAGTCAAGATTTACGCCTCCCTTTACTATAGACGCGGAAAATGAAGAAAGCTCAACAGGGGTCGGGAAGTAATTAACTGCATCAAGGGCATTAAGTATTCCCCAGCCTATAAGATTATCTGGGTTACTGCTCCTTGAGGCGGTTTCCCTCATAGCATCCCGTACCTGCATTGGAGTTAATCCTGGATTTGCGCACAAAACCAACGCGGCAACTCCCGCCGAAAGAGGGCAGCTGAAAGATGTGCCGCTCGCGTAATCGTAAGAATTATCACCATAGGGAGAGGCAACAACGTTGCCTGAGCCCAGAGCCGCTATGTCAGGTTTGTGCCTGCCGTCTACTGTAGGACCTACACTGCTGAATGAGGCCCTTATACCAGATAAATCTACAGCGGCCGCAGCTATTACACTGTCACCGTCTGATGGTGCTCCTAGCGTGTTGTGTGAGGCATTATATCCTTCATTACCCGCGGAATTGACCACTACAATACCCAGATGAGCCGCATAGTCTGCTCCGTTTGTAATAATTGTTGTGTTGCCGTCCATATCCATCCAGGTATAACTCTGCCATGGAGGATCAAATCCTATATAACTGAGTGAGGTGGAAGTTACATCAACACCAATACTGTCGGCCCATTCCATGGCTGCAATCCAGTTATCTTCTTCAAGGGGAGTTTCACTGTCAGTGTTTTCGGTTTTAGCGAGTATGTAAGTAGAGTTAAAAGCGGGACCAATAAGATGTCCCGGAGCATATCCGCCGATTGTGGAAAGCGTTTCGGTTCCATGAGAGCCATTTCCGGAATCAGCCTGGTTTCCAACGTTAGGATCATTGTTAACAAAGTCCCATTCAGCTATAATATCCATGGAATCGAATGCTGTGTGACTTAATCTGCTGAACCCGGCATCCATCAGGCAGATAGTGATTCCCTGTCCCGTAATTCCCATATCATGAACAGCAGGAACATTGATCTGCTGAAGCTGTGCGTATGAACTGCCGTAATCATATGTGTTAACACCTAACGGCTGGCTTACCTTGCTTAGCTCCTGGCTGATTTTATTCCGATCCGTTTCGGGCTGAAATCCTTTTTTAAGTTTATAAACAACATCAAGCTTTTTTACAAAAGGAAGGGCTTCAAGCTCACCAAGCTGAGATTTTCTTATCATCCCGCTCACGGCGTTAAGCCATTTGGAAGGCCATTTAATGTTTAATCCCTTTGCCTTAACCTGTGCGAGGTAAGCTTTGTTAACAGGAATATCCTTCATCGTCAGCGGCGCATTCATACCAAGCACCTTCTCTCTCCTTTTTAGCGACTTTTCACTTACAACGCTTAGAGGATTGCTGAAATATGCATCTGTGTTACCCCCCTTATCGGTAAAATACACCCATACCAGGAGCTGCGCGTCCGCGGGCGAATCAGTCATCTGATACTGCAGGGCACTGGTTGTCTTGCTGATAGGTCCCTGCTGGGCAAAAGCTGCCGCAGCCAGACATAACATAAATATTGGTAAAATGATTTTTCTCATCATAGCTCTCCGGAAATATTTAGATTATTCAGATTAATTATTTCGCCCGTGTTCCGTTTTTTACATTCTGAGCGGCGGTAAGAATATTCAATTCTCCGTTTTCGTTCTCAACAGCCAGAACCATACCCCGGGACTCAAGTCCCATAAGTTTCGCAGGCTTTAGATTAGCGACAAGAATGATTTTCTTTCCGACAAGTTCTTCAGGCTTATAACTTTTAGCGATTCCGGCAATAACCTGGCGGTCGCCGTCATCGAGTCTCACCTTCAGCTTAATCAGTTTATTACTTTTAGGCACATTTACGGCTTCAACAATTTCAGCCACTTTCAGCTTAATTTTATCAAAATCCTCAATAGATATAAGGTTATTATTTGTATCCTCTTCAGTCTTGGGACCTAGTTTTTCAACCTGCTTTTCGATTATATCGTCCTCTATTTTAGGAAAAATAATTTCTGTTTTATTGAGAGTATGACCGGCTTTGAGGTTCTCATTTCCCAGTTCGTCCCAGCCGGAAGGAGATGAATTCAGGATCTTAAATATCTTTTCAGATGAAAAAGGTATTACCGGGGAAAAGAGTCCAGCCAGAGTATAAATCGTCTGCAGGCAGATATTCAGGGTGGTGCCGCATCTGGCCTTATCGTTTTTCACCGTAATCCATGGCTCGGAATCGTTAAAATACTTATTGCCCGCACGGGCCAGGTTCATAATTTCTGTAACGCCGTCTTTAATCTTGTAACAGTCGAACAATGCCGATACTTTGGCAGGGTATCCGGCAAGCAGCTGCAGCATTTCATCATCGATCTTCTGAGTATTGCTTTTTTCCGGTACTTTCCCCTCAAAATGCTTGTGTACGAAAGTGAAAGTCCTGTTAATAAAATTACCAAGTATGTCAGCCAGTTCGCTGTTATTCCTCAGCTGGAATTCCTTCCAGTAAAAATCGGTATCTCGTGTCTCAGGAAGATTGGCGGCAAGCGTATACCTGAGTGGATCTGGAGGAAACATCTCAAGAAAATCGATTACATCTATCCCCCAGTTTCGGCTCTTGGAAAATTTCTTGCCTTCAAAATTCAGAAACTCGTTGGCCGGAACATTCTGCGGGAGAATATATTTTTCCCTGTCCCCGTCATTCCAGGCCATCAGCATAGCCGGGAATATAATGCAGTGGAAAACAACATTATCCTTGCCGATAAAAGCAATATATTTTGTGTTTTCGCCCTGCCAGTATTCTCGCCAGAGATTCTCATTTCCGCGCTGCTTTGATAATTCCTTGGTTGCTGAAATATAACCTAGAACAGCCTCAAACCAGACATAAAGGACTTTACCTTCAGCTGAATCAAGCGGTACAGACACACCCCAGTCCAGGTCACGCGTATAAGCCCTGTCTTTTAGTCCTGCCTTAAACCACCCCCGGCAGTACTGAAGCACATTATCCTTCCAGCCGTAGTTTTCGCTGCTTACTTTTATGTACTCTTCAAGCCGCGGCTGGTAATCACCCAGCGGGAAATACCAGTGGGTAGTTTCTTTAAGTACCGGGGTTTTGCCGCTTATTTTACTCTTAGGGTTTTTCAGCTCTGAAGGTTCGTAAAGCGCACCGCAGTTCTCGCACTCATCACTTCTTGCCTCCTCGTATCCGCAGTTGGGACAGGTCCCCTCAACATAACGGTCGGGAAGAAACATCTTCACCTCTTCATCATAGAACTGCCTGGTTTTTTTTTCTTTCAGCATACCGCGTTTATGATATTCAAGAAAGAATTCTTTTGCGGTTTCATGATGAATAGGCAGAGAGGTCCTGGAATAGATATCGAAGCTGATCCCGAATTGTTCGAACGCTTTTTTATTCGCTTCGTGGTAACGGTCGATTATAACCTGGGGACTAACTTTTTCTTTATCGGCGCTGATTGTAATAGGAACGCCATGTTCATCTGATCCGCATATGTAAAGAACGTCGTCGCCTTTCATCCTGTGATAGCGTACGAAGATATCAGCAGGCAGGTAGGCGCCGCTTAAATGTCCCAGATGAATTCGTCCGTTTGAATAAGGAAGGGCTGAAGTTACAAGTATTTTTTCTTTTGCCAATCTAAATCCATTTCATTTGAATGCGAATTATAAATATAAATAAAAGTAATTACAGGTGGAACATCAATTTTAACAGATCCTGGAGGCCTCTTATAACGAATGCGGATTTGCATATGAATAAAATTCCAGTGAATTTTATATAAATGAATTTGCGATTAAAAAAACAAAATCATAATAAACTTACACAGAAAGAACGCTATGCTGCGGCGTCTCTTGCCGTCGTATGGATAATTGCGGGAGCTGTCGGTCTCTGGGTTTTTCTATCATCACCATCATGGCTGGGAATCATTATTTCCATCTTCGCAATCGGTTACGGTATTCTCTGGATTCGTGTTGCATACACTGAAAGAAAAATAGGCGGCCATCCAACTAGCAGCCCGCGAAAGCCTGGTTGAAGGAATCAGGTTTTTTGTGATTTTTGTCACGCATTTTTTATATCAGATATTTCCTGAAATTTTTTAAATTCGTTCTTAAAAAATATAAAACTATCTTAAGAGACCTATGACAAGGAAAAAGGTTTTAATCGTTGAAAAACAAGGGATTATAGCTCTGGATGTCCAGCACCTTTTAAAGGAAATGGGGTATAATATAGTGGGAATAAATTCCAATCTTAAAGAGGTTGAAGAACAGCTTTTGAATGATAAACCAGATCTGGTAATCTCGGATTATACAATGCATGAATCAGCAATCAACTTCACCGAAAAAGTCGTATTAAAATACAAAGTCCCTATCATTTACATTACAGGATCCATAACGGCCGGAAGCAGTAAAAGCAGTCTTATGGAAAATTGCGCGGTTATCGCAAAACCTTTCAGCAATAAAGAATTTAAGCAGATAGTTAATGAAATGATCGGCAGGAATCTGAAAGTTTGATTGCGTCAGCCTGAACCTATGTGTTCAGTTTAACAGCCTGGAAGAAGGGTATTGACTCCTAAATTATTTATTTTAGATTTGTAATTGAGATTGGTTGTAAACAGAAACCAGTCGAAAATTTATTTTCTACTGGAAAAGTTTGCAATCAATCTCTTTTTTTATTCTTGCCTGTTTCCTGTAAACCTGTAATTCATCTCATCCCGCCTTAAACCTTAATCTTATCAAAAGTTAGCGCAGTCTTGCCTTTAATAAAGTATCGGTTTATCTTAAGTTCGTAATTATGGGTTAATAAGGGAAAAATACAGAAGATCCACAATTCAGATCAATACAGATATTCTCTGGTGAAAATAGACCGGGGATAATTTTGCGCGTACCCCTGCTTTATCGGCAGGGGTATTTTTTTATGAATTCTTATTGCTGCAGTTATTTCTTTTGAGCCGATAATATTCCCTCCTCCGTTATTTGATCTCTTCGGGTTAACTTATCTTCATTGCATCTAATACAAATAGTGCCGCAAAACTCTGATACATAATACACTATTGAATCTTTATCAGTAAAAGCTATAAACTTGCTGCCTATTTTGAAACAGGAATCAGCCTGGAATTCATTATGAATTCTACCAACCATGTTTTCACAATCCACAGTAATTGTGAACCTTTTCAGTACATCGTTGCTGCTGCAGCCAGCAAGTAAGAGGAGAACAAAAAGTAAACTTTTCACTTTCTTTCCCTCCTTTTAAGTCGGGATGGAACTTAAATCCCATCCCATATATTATTTGACTTTCAACAAATTTAGTAACCAGATCAGCCGCATCATTCTTTTACCTGAAAACCCGGATGACCTGTCTGCCATAATGCAAAGCTTAACAGATCAGCAAGACTCTCAAAGTTTTTAGATTTTGTATTTCCGATCCCATGTCCTGCCTCATAGTCCACCCAAAATAGTATTGGTTTATCAGAACCATTGTCCGCCTGAAGCCTCGCAGCAAATTTGGCCGGCTGCCATACTATAACCCGCGGGTCATTCATTCCTGCCGTTATGAATGTTGCAGGATACTCAACTCCTCTTTGCAGATGCAGATAAGAATCCATTTCAATTAAAGCCATACACCCGGCAGAATCTTTCACAGTTCCGAATTCAGGGATATTTACAGGTCCATTGGGAGTTTCTTCAAATCTAACAGCATTCAGTGCTCCAACTTCAGGGATAGACGCAGCAAATAAATCAGGACGTTCAGTCATTGCGCGTCCTATTAAAATACCCCCTGCACTTGCACCGTTAATCGCAACTTTTTTCGGTGACGTATATTTTTCTTTAATTAAATATTCGGTGCAGCTGATTAGATCCTTCCAGGTATTTGGTTTGGTTTCTTTATGGCCGCCTTTATACCAGGTATCACCCAATTCACTCCCTCCCCTTACATGTGCCACAGCAAAAATTCCTCCTTCTGCTGTCCATAGTAAATATCCCGGACTAAAGAAAGGGTTCGTTGAAAATCCATAAGAACCGTAACCATAAATTAGGACAGGATTATTTCCATCCTTTTTTAATCCCTTCTTATAAACCAATGATAAGGGAACTTTAACACCATCGTGAGACGGGATCATTAATTCTTCAACTATTAAATCATCAAATTCGGGGAATTCAGCGACAGCCGATAGATTTTCAGATTTAAATTCATTTTTATCCGGCTGATAACGAAATCTTTTATAGTCACTTGTCCAGCCTGCAATCGTAACCCAGATATCAGGAAATTTAACTCCTTTATTACTTAAGGAAAGACTGCCGGCAGTAAAGGGGAGTTCAATTTTTTTGGAGTCCTTTGCTCCATTGGGCAGATAATATAAATCTGCTTCTACTCCGTTTTTTGAGATTGTATAATAAAGGCCTTCGTTGGTTAACCCAAAATTTGTGATGGTTCCTTCAGGACTTTCGGGAACAACAAGTTCAGCATTTTGAACATCCGGTTCTTCAAGAGAGGTTTTTAGTATTTTTAAATGGGGAGCGTTTTTCGGCGTGCAGAAATAAATATCTTTATAAGCAGGATAAAAAAAGTATACTTCATCTTCCGGTTTAAATAAACTTTTCCAGTTGATGGTAGAATTTTTTAATTCATTTTCAGGTGCATAAAAAACAGTCCGCTTATTATCCACCGTAAGAAGATAAGCAAACAAATACTTGCTATCTTTATCATAAATAACAATTGGAATATCCTCCGGTTTAATACCGAGCCCGGGATTTTTTGCATTTGAAAAAAATTCTTTATCTGCAGACGGTCCTTTACCTATTGTATGCAGGTAAACTTTAGTATTCTTTTCACGTTCCATATCATGAACATCACTCGAATTTAAACGATTGAAAAGAAAGCTTTGGTTGCCTGGCAGCCATGAAACTTCTCCGACCCAGACAAGGTCAATCTGTTCAGGTAATAACTTTTTAGTCTCAACATTCATAATTAAGATTTTAGAGCTTTCTGAACCATTTGCGGCCATTGAAAATGCAACAAGTCCACCGTCGTCAGAAGGATTTATAGTGTTTATATCATACTTCTGATCCATATCTCCGCTGAATGAGGCAGGATCATAAAGTAATGTTTCTTCCCCGTCAAACCCTTTCCTTGTGTAAAGCTTTCCTGTTTCGTCTGAGGGAGTCGTTTTTAAATAAAAATAGACATCATTATCTGTTATCTTCAAATTATTCACATAACTGGATTGCCTGTTATCAAATTCTTTCCTCTTTTCTATAAGAGCCTGACGACCGGGAATACTGTTGAGTACTTCCCGTGCATAATCCGATTGGGCTTTCATCCAACTCTTAACTACCGTATCCTTTAAGTTCTCCATGTAACGATATGGGTCGATAACTGTTTTACCAAAGTAAACATCCTCCACAGGATTAACGGGAGCTAAGGGAGGTTTGACCCTCTGTGCTTGCGGAAGCACTTGAAGGCAGGAAAACAATAATATGTTAAATGTTAGAAATAGAACTTTCATAATCCCTCCTGATTTTGTTCTTAATAATTTTTCATTCGAACAAATGGCAATTTTATTTGCTCCGGTAACAAGGGAAAAATGGTTATGTTTTTCCCCGGGTTATCAACGGATGGGACTTACATCCCATCCTGTTGTTTATACTACCCTCACTTTTTTTGTGTCCGACTACTTCAGCAAAATCATCTTCCTCACGGAACTAAATTTCCCTGCTGTAAAACGGTAGAAGTAAATTCCGCTGGCGAGGCTGCGGGCATCAAAGCTGATTTCGTAACGGCCCGCCTGCCTGAACTCATTCACGAGCATCTTTACTTCATTTCCCAGTACATCATAGATCTTTAATGTTTGTACACCATCTTCCGGTGACTGCCATTTTATAGTTGTTGCCGGATTAAAAGGATTTGGATAGTTCTGCTCCAGAGCGAACTTTAGAGGGATATTGAAATCGACTTTTACAACATCAGAGTAATGGAAGGTTCCGTCGAAGTCATATTGTTTGAGTCTGTATGAATAGCTGCCCTGATTCAGGTTATTATCGGTATATGTATAATTGTGCTGTTCTGTTGTTGTCCCTTGTCCTTTAACATATCCAATAGTTATAAATCCCTCACTGCTGTAACTTCTTTCTATCTCAAATCCCCGGTTATTGGTTTCAGTAGCGGTAACCCAGTTGAGTTTTACACCTTCAACACTCTTCGATGCAGTAAATGAACTTAGTTCAACAGGAAGAATGACAGGTTGAGTACATTTTAGAATCATACCTTCAGATGTTATGGCATAACTTATTACTCCACCATTGATATTAACATTATCCAGTTCAATCACAGAGAGATCAGGTGTTACCTGAGACTGCCAGGTTAATCCGTTATCGTCACTTCGGATGATCTTATTCCTGGAGGTGCTGTAAATAGAGCAAATAAATACGACATCGGTTCCGGAGACCCATGAAGCAGTTGAAAAACCCGATATATCCGTATTTGTATTTACCTCAGTCCAGACATGTCCTCCATCTGATGTCACCATTATATTCGGGATATCAGCACCGAACATAATCCCATGCTGTTTATCATCATTAAATACTATGTCCCCTCCTCCCCAATTTGCAAAGCTTATTCCCTGATCACCAAGATACCAGTTTGCACCGCCATCAGAAGTAGTATATGATTTCATTATATTATTGGTTACATTAAACGTAGCGAAGCCATAAAACTGATCATCTATTGGATAGGCTATATAATATAATCCATAGCAGTTAAGTTGACCTGGAACAGTTGTTCTTTCCCAGGTCATTCCTCCATTAGTAGTTTTCTCAATGATATAATCATTACCGGTACCATTCGGCGGGTCACTCATTGCAATCCCAAATTCAGGATTACTTTTTGAGAATTGAATGTCATTAAAAAACCCCCCAGTGCCTCCGGTGGAATCTATTACTATCCAATGCTGACCGGCATCAGTGGTCTTATAAAACTTTGCATTCCCGCCTCCATTTATACTGCCAGCATCCCCAATAAAAGCCGTCAGTGCATCTTTACCCGCAATTGCCATTAAATAATATGGCAAACCGTCAGTAGGAATTTCTGTCCAGTTTAATCCCCCATCTATTGTCCTGTAGACTCTTGGTGGGCCTGCCGGATAGCCACCTGCTATCCAGATAATATTTGGATCAACTACGCTAATCCTGCCGCGAGTCATTCCCTCAAAAGGACCCGCTATCTGATACCATTCCTCTACAGGCATAGCCCCATTGAATTCGTCTGCTCCGATATCAGGGGTGGAATTATTTCTTAAATCACCATCCAGGTCTGTTTCTATTCCAGTGATAGGTATTCCATGGGACTCTAATCTGGTAGATCCGATTTCATTAATATGAAGATCCGATCCAATAAAATTCGGCATCTCGCTGATACTGTTTATGTCATGACCCGTAGCCTGCCACTCTGCAAGAGTGAGGTAATCAGTTCCTGCTATTTTAACAAGGCAGTTATATTGATTTTGGATATAGTAAAGATCATTATTTTCAGAAGAGAGGTTTGTAGAAGTATAATTGAATATAGTTGTTGCACAAGAAGGTGATTCGTCTCTAATGTTAACTAAAATGTTATTTTTTGCTTTAATACTTGTACTTGCTCCATAAATCCCTAAGGCTGCAGAACCATAAGCATTATTTGATTGGTTATTGCCGCTCAAGGTAACTGAGTTGTAATAAATCTTGGGATCTACTTGGCTGTAAATAAAAAAGCCAGAACATATATGGTACGAACCAACAGATGCACCTTGTATATCATAGACCATATTATTATATAGCAGGTTATTATGCCCATACATACTTCCGTCGCCTGAAAGAGCAATTCCCAATGATGTAAATCCACTTTCAGCTTTTATGTTATGCACAATATTATTTCGGATTATATCATTATCATCAAGAACGGCATATATCCCACCTAAAGATCCATCCGATGTTATCGCGTTGACTTTTAGATTTTGTACGATATTATTTTCTATTAAACTATTGCTGCAAAATTGTAATAATATTCCATATTCAATTAAGCTATCAGTTTCGGATCCTACATAATTTCCCCTAATAATATTATCCTTTGGCCTTTGAATAGAGTTATAAGGTGCTCCCATGTAGATTGCTGCATTTCCGCTTTTTATAAAATTGTTTTCTATTAAATTGCTGTCAGGAGTTTCAGTATCATTGGTAAAAAAAGCTATACCGCAGCTTGATCTCTCATAATCTTCGGATTGTACAGTAATATACCGTGTTATATTATGATTTGAATTGTCAAGGAAATCAAGTCCATCATTATATGGAAACTGTGAATTATGTTGTGCTGTGATAGTAAGACTAGTAGGTCCATTCAATGCGATTCCGTCCAGAGTAATATAACTAGTATTTATAAACTTAAGTACTGATTGCCCTGATCCAGTAATAATTACATTTTTATCATCTGCGGGTCTTAATAGCACACAATTGTTTCCGTTCGCTCCCGGAATAGGTCCACTTAATAAAAAACCGTTTTCTGTTGAAGGAGCAGTATATAATTCATCAATCAGTTCGAGGGTTACAGGACCAAGTATCCCATCTGAAGAAAGCCGGTTGAATGCTGAATCAATGGTTGGAAAATCGCCTGTTATTCCTACGGTGTAGGTTCCTTCGGGCAATGGATCCGCAAGGGTTTTGGTAATTTTTTGAGCCGGGGTTGAGTGGTGAACCCTCAAAGAAGTTCCGAATTGCTGCGCGGGGATTGAATAACTGAAAACGATGAGCAAAATGATAGCCAGTTTGAAGAAGAGGCTAAAATTAAAATGAAATGAACTTTTCCCAATTGACATAGTACCTCCCGTTATTTTTTTAGATGTGTAACTGCTGATTGAATCTGCACAACTTCTAATATGTTTCTCACATGCTGAACCTTTAAACTGCCTGTGCCCTCACCATAAAATCTTCACCCTGAAAACTTCCTTAATCAGGGTACAATTAAACAAAAGGAGCCTGCCTACGCATAGTAGCTATGTAACGTTTTTTATAAACTATGTCGCATTTCCCGTCTTTTAGGATATTATTACCAATTCACCCGTCCAGAGCGGACTATCTTAGAAGATCTTTCTTATATTTTGTATAAACTATTCAAACGGAAGTTGGCGATGGCGGATAGTTCATATTTGTAGTATGGGAATAATCCTGAGACAGGAGATTTCGTCAGCCTTCAGCTATAGAGCGTTATGCGGAATAGTAATATAAAAAAGGTCGCCTGATTGCAGGCAGCCTTGTTCTAAAGGAGATCGGTAGAGCTATTTCAGTAAAACCATCTTCCGGGTCAGGATGGAACTTTTTCCATCTTTTTCGGTCGAAATTAGCTGGTAGATATAGATCCCGCTCGCTAAACCGTTCCCCCTGAACTGTGCGGAATAACTTCCCGCTGTCTGTTCCCTGTTCACTAAGGTGGTAATTTCGTTGCCGAGGATATCATATACTTTCAAAGTTACCATACCGGATTTAGGGATGGTGTATTGAATGCCGGTAACAGGGTTGAAAGGATTAGGATAGTTCTGCGATAAATTGAAAGAGATACTTTTTTCAACTGCTGCCGCCACTCCGACAATGTATGATGAATCAACCATTGTTTGAAATGTGGAATCCGCGCTTGCCGCGTCCTGCCGCAGTTTAGTGATGGCTGACAGATTGTCAGTGCCCAGTGCTGATATAAAGGCAGTTACAATTTCAACCTGATCGCCTAACTCCATATTAAATGGTCCGTTCACTGATACAATTCTCCTGTCACCAAGAGGATCTATTTCTCCATCAGTTTTTCCGGTACCTGAAACGGGATCTCCCGTAAGCAGGTAACACCCTGTTCCAGTATAATCAGCAGCTCCTTCAGGAAAAAGTTCACCAGCTGGGTAAGGCGGATCAGGTCTATATCCTCTCATAATATTGTAAAATTCCAGCGTACCGGTATAGTTAAAAGCAGGATCTGACCAGGTACCTCCTCCGGCAAGATAAATAAAAGAACTTAAGGGATTCGGATTTGAATACCTGTAACCTTTTCTCCATTTTAAATTAAAAATGGCACTGTCAGCCATATCCCCTGTGTACTCTGATGTTCCCTGCAGCATTACATAACCTGCCGCCGGAGGAGCAAGTCCCAATCCAGTATAAACTGCATCGACGGAGTACGAGTTGTAGGCGTAACCAAGATTTAAAGTAGTATCGCATCCAGCAAAATCGTCCCCGGAATTACCAATGTCAGGATCAGACCACTGGCAAATGAACATACTGTCTATATATGAGCCCGGTGAAGGCTGGCTGCCGCCCGTATACTTGATGTCTGTTTTTTTGAAGATTGTATTCATTAATTCCTCGTGACCGGATACTGCCCAGTAAGTTTCAGAAACTTCAAGCCCGATCGCGGGCGAACCATAAAGAGGAACATTCCCATCATCATACTTAATGAACATTGTCTGCGAGGCCTGGGGTACTCCGGGTATATCGATATCGGGCTCGTAAATGCCATCCTCATTTACATCATTAAAAGGCGCTCCTTCATCTGCCGGCCAGTTGTTCCGGTCGGTTTCATACTGTGTGCGGATCTCGTTAATTTGTTCCTGTGTTACATCCCCCGCGGGGATATTGAAGAAGGTTGCCGCATCCATCAGAAGGTCTTCAGTCTGATAGTCCGCCCTTACACGAAAAACTCTTGTAATGGGTGTACAGCCGCTGGCGTATGTATTTCCGTTCACACGGATTAAAGGAGATGAACCGTCATTCACCTGCCCTCCCCATACTATTCCTTCACTGAAGATTGTACCTGCAAAAACGTTTCTGGGAAATGACCCGTTCCACGACTTTCCCACACTCTGAACAACCCAGTCATGGAATCCGTCCTGTGCGGCCCAGCAGGTAATATTGTTAATGTTTATAAGACTTTGAGTGGGATCTGTTAATACTTCCTTCTCTTGGGTGTGCTCTCCCTTCTTTCCTTCTTTGTCCTGGGCAGAGAATACCATCTGCGAGCAGATAAGTATTATTATGCCTGCGATGAGTTCTGCAGTTAAATTTTTCACCTCTGGCCTCCCTTTCGATACGCTGTTCCCTGTGAAACCTTTTTATTAAAGGATAATGATAAAATTAAATTAAAATCCTGATAGAGACAATTGGTTTTCCCAAAAACAGTACCCGATATATCATCTCAGTTGCACGATTTTGTTATGCTGTCACCAAGACTGTTGGCCGCCAGGAGCACAAAAATACCAAGAGCAGCTGCACTAACACCGATTATTAATCCTAATGTTTTGCCTGAATCTGTTTCTTCAAGTTCAACGTACCTTATGTCCGCCATTGCAACCGAATCTGTATAGATCCGGCTCTGGCCTGCGGCAGCGGAATTGATTCCCGTTACTATCAGGGTGTCGTTATTTATCCTGCACGAGGCTTCATCAATTGTAAAGCGCGTCTTGTCCGTGGCTATGGTCAATGTGCCTACAGCCCCTCTGTCGCATTTTGCGTAAAGTGCTTCTTTGCTGACAGCATTTGAAGAGGTACATGCCGCCAGGTTCAGGAAGGAGAAAATGATCAGATAGATAATGATTTTTTTTGTAAGTGTTTTCATTTTAATACCGTTTTAATGTTGCTGCCTTTTTCCTGGTCTCCTGATTCACTGCTGAAGAATAATAAAGCGTAAACCCGGAATTGTCATGGATTTGTAAAATTCGGGTAGAAAGACAAAAAAAATGTTGAATCATTGCAATCGTGAAGAACTGGAAGAAATTATTTTTAATGACCTGCAGTCAACTCTTTGCGAAGTGGATTATGAAGACTGGTAATAAGTTCTGAACCCTTTAAAATTGGTGAGCTGTTGTTTGTTGAGAATGTAACCCGGAAATTCAAAAATTTCACCTTCATTAAAGAAGCTGCGGGTAATCGCCAAACAACAGCTCGAATGTTTGTTATTAGCAACTCAATTGTTGTGCCACCCTGTAATCCGGGAGGCATAAATAATACTCAATCTTAATAAGCCTGATTTTTGAACCTGAAACTAAATCCGATCCGTCAGTCTCTTCCGGCTCTTCCTCTCCTCCAGCTATTATAGTCAGGATAAAAGTGTCAGATTTTTAGAACAGCGTTTAGAATTGAAACACTTTTTTCTTCATTCACCGGTAGTTTTCCGGCATTTACCGATTTCTTATTTATTATCGGAACCTCACCCTATATGTTTACTCCAGGAACTAAAACTTATTTGCAGAGGAAAATAAAATGATAGAGAACAGAAGCAAATCAAACAGCAGATACGTAATGGGCTTAATCCTTGTGATAATAGGCGGATTATTTTTACTCGATAACCTTAATTACCTGTATTTTGATATACCTCATGTAATTTTTTCTTTTCCCGCTATCCTTATCATCGTCGGTATACTCATTCTGATTAACTC
Organism: uncultured Bacteroidota bacterium; assembly: GCA_963771705.1. GTDB lineage: Bacteria > Bacteroidota > Ignavibacteria > Ignavibacteriales > Ignavibacteriaceae > DATFVA01. The sequence goes on along the minus strand of CAVYUP010000005.1, from coordinate 788,941 downwards.
GGAAAAGAAAGGCATCGGCGTCATCTTCGTCGTTATAGGCGGCCTCTGGCTGCTACCAAGGATATTCCCGTTTGTAGCAATCAATGGTGGGGTTGTATTCTCGGTATTGATAATTGCCCTTGGCATTTATATCCTTACCAAAAGAAGAAGATACTCAAATTATCAGCATAACTTAAACCCAGGCGGCACCTCTGAGCAGTCAGGCACAGCAGATCCTTCCGGCGGCTTCACGAAGGAGACTGACCGGATCGACGATGTCGCTATCTTCGGCGGCGGCCATAAGTTCATTACATCCGATAATTTCCAGGGAGGGAATGTTACCGCTATCTTCGGGGGATCAGAGCTCGACCTTACCCGATGCAAGCTCGCGCCGGGACAAAATGTGCTTGAAGTGACCGCTATCTTCGGCGGAACCACATTGATTGTTCCAAAAGAATGGAACGTTGTTATAAATGTGATACCCTTGTTTGGCGGCTTTTCGCATAAAGGAATGAGGGGACCTAATGTTGTAATAAACCCTGAAAGCACCCTCATTATTAAAGGCGTCGTCATAATGGGCGGCGGCGAAATAAAAACTTATTGATGCGGCAAAATGGAATCCAATCCGATAATCGGAAATAAAAGGAATATTTATTTTTATCTGCTCTTATGGACGATAATTATAGTAATAAGTTTTCTGCTGCTTAACCTCGCGCTTAAGATGGAAGCACCCGCGGCACTGGCTGACAGCATTGTCTTTAATGTTATTCTGTGCGGGCTGGGATTAAGTTTCTGGTACTCAACCCGCTACATATCTTTCGAAAATACAAGCTTCTTAATGATCCTGCTTAACCATTCTATCGCTGCGGTTTTCGTTTCCGCGCTCTGGCTTCTCGGAGGATACCTCGTAATGACGGGCCTGCTCGGCTATGGTGACGATTACCAAGCTTTCTTTATGTCTACCCTTCCCTGGCGTTTCCTCATTGGCATCCTGATCTATTTTATTATCACTTCCTTTTATTACCTTGTAATCTACTACTCCGGTTTCCAGGAAAGGAAACTGTACGAAGCTGAGCTCAGAAATCTGGTAACTCAGGCGGAACTGAAGTCGCTTAAGTTTCAGATAAATCCCCATTTCATCTTTAACAGCCTTAACTCAATGAGTGCCCTTACCACAATCGATCCTGAAAAAGCAAGGAGCATGATACTTAAGCTGGCCGAGTTCTTAAGGTATACCCTGGCAAACAATGAACAGCAGAAGAACAAGCTGAAAGACGAGCTGAAGAACATAAAGCTTTATCTTGAAATTGAAAAGATAAGGTTCGAAGATAAATTTGATTATACAGAAGAAGTTTCAGATGAATGCCTCGAAGCCGAAGTCCCTAATATGCTCCTGCAGCCCCTTTTTGAGAACGCCATTAAACATGCCGTGTATGAATCCCTTGATATAGTTAAAGTTAAGCTGAAGTGCGGCAGCGATAACGGTTACCTGAAGATAGAGGTTGAAAATACTTACGACCCTGAAACTAAATCGAAAAAGGGTACGGGCGTGGGATTAAAGAATATTCAGGAACGCCTTAAACTTATTTACCGCCAGGATAACCTGATGCAGATTGTTAAAGATGACGGAATATTTAAGGTCACCCTCTTCGTACCTCAGCTTACACCTTAATCTCCCTTCACTTTCACCCCGACTCTCAGGTATAACTTTTTTTTATGCAGTTGTCACCCTTTCTCAGATAATAAACTTTCTGGTTTACTTCACCTTCTCTTTTTTCTCTGTTTTCTTACTTCTGTCTCCTCTTCTTTCCCACCCTTATGACATTTAGAATATCTTATCCTGCAACGTTTTCAGAACGTATTCAGAACGTTTTCAGAACGTTTTCAGAACGTTTTCAGAACGTTTTCAGATACTTGTTATCCCTTATTACCTTTTGTTTCTGTTTATTACAGAAAGCTCTATTTATATCAAGAGTCCTGTCTAATTAAAAACATCGCTGAGTCCTGAACCCGGGACTAATAATCCCTTCCTCCAATATCTCAGTTGTAATCCCGCCCGGAACCTAATTATGAAAATTCATTATATTTACACCCTCATTTAACAAAACCGGTAATGAAAGAGAAAATTTCTGTCGTAATAATTGATGACGAATCACTGGGACGCCAGATCGTTAGAAAATACCTCGATTCTCATAGTGAAATTGAGATTGCGGCCGAATGCTCAAATGGATTCGAAGGGGTTAAGAAAATTAACGAACTTAATCCCGACATCGTTTTTCTTGATATCCAGATGCCTAAACTTACTGGTTTCGAGATGCTCGAACTCCTCGATAATCCCCCGGTTATTATTTTTACTACGGCATACGACCAGTACGCTATTAAAGCTTTTGAGGTGAACGCGGCCGACTATCTCCTTAAACCTTTTTCCTCTGAAAGGTTCGAAGAGGCGCTCGAAAAGGCTGAGCTTCTGCTGAAAAATAAATCCCTTGGTAATGAGGTTATAAAAGGACTGATAACTCACACCCGGGAAACAATTGAATATCTTGAACGCGTGGTTATAAAAGACGGCGCCAGGATCTACGTAATTCCCGTCGATACAATAAGCTATATAGAAGCTAAGGATGATTATGTAATGATCCATTCCTCCGAAGGAAGTCATCTTAAACAGAAAACAATGAAGTACTTCGAAGAACACCTCCCGCCAGATGATTTTCTTAGAATTCACCGGTCATATATCGCCTCGGTCCCCCGCATCAAGAAAATTGAACTTGTTGAGAAAGAATCCTACCGCCTCATACTCGATGACGGAACCCGCCTCCCCGTCAGCAGATCCGGCTACGATAAGCTTAGAAACATCCTCTAGCCCCGCTCAGCCTCCCGCAATTGTCATTCCGAAGCAAAATGTCATTCCTAATTTTATCCGGAATTTATTTCAGGATTATTTCGTAATCTTTTGACGCAGCCCGCCTTACCTTCCCCTCTAACCAACTCGTATTTTCCCTTATAAATATTATTACCCATATTGACTTTAATAATTAATAATTCTAAGTTCTTAATGTTTGAAATTTTTCAAATGTTAAGAACGCAATATGACCTCCGATGAAAAAATAAAGAAAGAGCTCATACAGAGATTCGGGGATGCATACAAAGCATTCGGACTCAGCAAACTAATGGGCCACATAATCGCTCTTCTTCTATTCTCTCCTAACCCCCTTTCACTTGGTGAAATCACAGAACAGCTCGGACGAAGCAAAGGCCCGGTAAGTCAGATTGTGAGAAGACTCCGCGATCGCAGCCTTATAAGGAAAGTATGGACCCCCGAGAATAATAGAAAAGACTTCTATGAAGTTGATCCCGATCTTTTTGAACACGCGTTTAGAAATAACCTCGAACTAATTAAAAATAATACACGCATCGCAAAACATCTGAAAGCCGGAATTAAGTCGTCTAACAGAAGTTCATTAAAAACAATAAACGACCGGATGCAGGAAATGGAGCAGTTCTATATCCTGATGGAAAAACACTATCAGAACTTCCTTAATGAATGGTCAAGGAAAAAACGGAAGCTGAAGGTGTAATGCTTTCCCCTCTTTCAACCGGTTAATATAGAAGCAGGGAATTATTACAATGAACACTGACAACCTGGATAACAGGATTTTAATTGTAGAAATATCGTTTGAAATTTTTCAAACGTTAAGAACATAGGAGAGATATAATGGAACGTCTTAAAAATAAAGTTGCTGTAATTACGGGGGGTGCTCGCGGAATCGGCAGGGCTGCCGTAAAGAAATTCACCTCAGAGGGTGCGTCAGTTATTATATGGGATGTCAATGACCAGGCTGCAGAAAAGACAATAAAGGAATTAAGCAGTGCCGGCGGCATAATTGAGTTCAACCATGTCGATATAACTTCATTTGAATCAGTTCAGGCGGCCGCTGAAGCGGTTTATAATAAGTATAAACATATTGATGTGCTTATAAATAATGCCGGTATAACGAAGGATTCAACTTTAGCAAAAATGACCCCCGAACAGTGGCAGCAGGTTATAAACGTCAACCTTACCGGCGTTTTTAATTGTACCAAGTCCGTTATCCCTTATATGATAGAAAATAAATATGGTAAAATCGTCAATACATCTTCTATAGTTGGGCTTTACGGAAACTTCGGTCAGACAAACTACGTCGCTTCCAAATCAGGAATAATCGGGATGACTAAAGTCTGGGCTCGTGAACTTGGACGAAAAGGAATAAATGTTAATGCCGTTGCACCCGGCTTCATAGCTACCGAAATGGTTGAGACTGTTCCGGAAAAAGTAATTGAGATGCTTAAGGATAAAACGCCGCTGGGACGTTTGGGCGATCCTGATGATATCGCTAATGCCTACCTTTTCCTTAGCTCTGATGAGGCTAAATATATAAATGGAGCCGTGCTTAGTGTGGACGGCGGATTGGTATTATAAGGATATCTGAATGAGAAATGCAGAAATAATATCGTCCGGTATGTTTGTTCCTGAAAGGATTCTGCCTAACAGCTATTTTAATGAGCTGCTTGGCGAGGATGTCGATACCTGGCTTGTAGAAAATCTTACTATTAAGGAACGAAGGTGGTGCGGTCCTGAGGAATCGACAGCCGACCTTTGCGTTAATGCCGCTCTTAAGATCATGAGCAAGGCTGATATCCCCCCTGATAAAATCGACCTCATTATAGTTGCTACAGATACACCCGAATATATCTCCCCCTCTACTGCCTCAGTGGTTCAACACAGACTGAAAGCGGTAAACGCAGGTACTTTCGATGTTAATACTGCCTGTGCGGGATTTGTAACCGCACTGGATATCGGTTCGAAATATATTCGTTCTGATAAAAAATATAATAAGGTGCTGGTTATCGGCGCCTATGCAATGAGCAAATACCTCAATATGAGCGATAAGAAAACCGTCACCCTGTTTGCGGATGGCGCGGCAGGGGTTCTTCTTTCCTCCTGTAATAACGTGAACCAGGGTTTTCTTATAAGTGATCTTTATACTGAAGGACAATACTGCGACTGGATGGGAATATATGCCGGGGGAACTCATCAGCCTGTTTCAAATGAAGTGATTGCTCATAAAGATCACCTCCTTAAGTTTGTAAAGAAATTTCCCAAGGAAATCAACCCCGTTACCTGGACACGTATGATAAAGAACTCCTGCGATGAATTAGGTATTAAACCACAGGATATAGATCATTATTTCCTTACACAGATAAACATTAATAGTATATGGGAAACTATGGATAACCTCGGCGTTGACCGCTCGAGAGCTCATACTATAATGGACAGGTTTGCCTACACAGGTTCTGCCTGTATACCAATGGCATTCGATGATGCTAGTAGTAAGGGCAGTATTAAAAAAGGTGATCTTGTCTGTTTCGTTGGTTCAGGTGGAGGACTTGCGTTTGCAAGTTCGGTTTTCAGAATATAGGAGCATTAAATGAACGGCACAGCTTCAGTTGATATGATTACAGCCGGGTGGATACTAGTTACTCTTTATTCTGCTGTTGTGATTTTCTTTGTTGTAAGAGGCGCGGTAAAAACTAAAAGCATCGGCGATTATGCTGTGGGAAATATGAGTTTTTCACCCTATGCTGTGGGACTCGCACTGGCCGCTTCAATGACCAGCGCCGCTACTTTTATTATCAATCCTGGTTTTATCGCCTATTATGGAATCAGTGCCGTAATTTCCTACGCGGTTGTCCTCCCCGTCGCCGCGGTAACCTCGCTTATCATACTTACTAAAAGTTTCAGGAAGCACGGAAGTTCTGTAAAAGCTCTTACCCTGTCGCAGTGGATGGGAACACGTTATAATAGTAAGGGTTACGCTCTCTTCTTCGGATTCCTGGCCCTCCTGCTTATTACATTTATTGTTCTTATCTGTGTTGGACTAACTAAAGTGCTCTCAAAAACGCTTGACGTCAGCGAGCTAACAATTTTAATCGGTATAGTCGTTTTCATATTTGGTTATATGATGTTCGGCGGTGCTAATTCAATGGTGTATACCAATACGGTACAGGCCGTTATCATGATTGTTGTCGCGTTTATCCTGCTTGGTTCGGGATTTGACCATTTCAGCAACGGGATCAATGGTTTCCTTGATAAGCTGAACTCTATCGACCCGAAGCTGACAGGTTTAACTAACAACAGTAGTTTCCTTTTCAGGGATTTCTTTGAGATCGTGATCGCACAGATTATTATCGGCGCGGCTATAGTCTGCCAGCCCCATATAATAACCAAATCACTGTTGCTGAAATCAGATAAGGATGTTAATAAATATCTGGCAGCCGGTGTTTTAACCGAAATACTGTTCTTCTTTGTAGTTGTAACAGGTTTATATGCAAGAATAACTTTCCCCGACCTTACTTATAACGGAACTCCCCTGAAACTTGATGGCATTATGTCGGCTTATGTAGTTGCCAGGTTCCCGGTGTTCATCGGGGTAATAGTGGTTATGGGATTGATATCAGCAGGTATATCAACGCTGGAGGGATTGATCCAATCGATATCAACCACCATTACTGCGGATATTATCAAGCCTTTGTTCGGAAGGTTTTTTCCTAAAGATGAAGCAAAGAAAAACAGGTTTGAAATCAACCTGAATAAAGTTGTCATTATAATTATCGGAATAGTATCTATCCTCATCTCCTACGACCAGCTTGTAAATCCAAAGTTAAGCGTGGGCATATTCGCGCAGAACGGGGTTTACGCGTACTTCTCCGCGGCTTTTGTACCGATACTGTTCGGAATGTTTTTTAAATCAGTTCCTAAGTTCGTAGTAATAGCCTCATCTGTGGTGGCTATTGTTGTCCACTTCTCCTTTTACTACGGGAAAATAGGTGTCCCTTTCACCGTTGCAACCGGGGAGAATCCCGGCGTAGCAGCCGCGGCAGCCATAATTCTCTCCCTCATAACGGGAATTATTTTGTATCTTTCAATGGGGAGAAAAAGTAATGCATAATTTCCAGGGCGACTGGCTTGCAAAATGGGCTGTTTATACACCCGGCCGTTTGTTCATAAGGGAACATAACAGAGATCTAAGCTGGACGTATAAAGACTTCAATAGCAGGGCGCAGTCTTTCTCAGAATTCCTGATAGAAAAATATAAGATTAAAAAAGGAGACCGGATTGCCGTCTACTCTAAAAACAGCTCAGAGCATGTACTCCTTTTCAGCGCTTGTGTAAAAACCGGTGCAATATTGGTCCCTCTTAATTTCCGTCTTACCCCCAGAGAAATTAACACACTTATTGCCGATGCTGAACCTTTATTGTTTTATTACGATAATGAATTCAAATCAGCTTCGGATAAACTTGAATTCCCGAAGGAAACAAAAAAGATACAACTTTCGGAAGTAACGGACTTCCTGCTTAAAGATGAAAATGAAATCATAGATCTGACCCCGGGAACATACGATGAAAACGATCCCGTAATGATCCTTTATACGGCCGGAACCACAGGTTTATCGAAAGGCGTTATCATTACTCATAAAATGCTTTTCTGGAATTCTGTTAATACAGGGCTCCGGCTGGATCTTAACTCCTCCGATCATACTCAAAGCTTTGCGCCTTTCTTCCATACCGGAGGCTGGAACGTTTTATTCACGCCGTTCCTGCACCATGGAGCTTCGCATACTCTTCTTACACATTTTGATGCCGACCTGATTCTTCAGCTTATGGAAAAAGAAAAAGCTACGATCCTTTTTGGAGTACCTACAATGCTGCAGTTGATGGCCGACTCTCCCCTGTTCGAAAAAGCAGATCTTTCTTCAGTAAGGTATGCTATCGTCGGCGGAGCCCCAATGCCTATCCCGCTGATAAATAAATGGCATGATAAAGGGGTATATATCAGGCAGGGTTATGGTCTTACTGAGGTCGGCCCGAATACATTTTCGCTCCACCAGGACGATGCGATCAGAAAAAAAGGATCCATAGGATTTCCGAATTTTTATATCGAAGCGAAGATCGTAAATGAAAAAGGAGAGGAGGCCGGTGTTGATCAGGTTGGAGAACTTTGGATGAAATCGCCTGTGGTAACTCCGGGCTACTGGGGTAAAAAGAAGGAAACAGCTGAGTCGATAACCGACGGCTGGTTCCATACAGGTGATATGATGCGCAAAGATCAGGATGGCTATTATTTCGTGGTCGACCGTAAGAAGAATATGTTCATCAGCGGCGGTGAAAATGTTTATCCAGCCGAGATAGAATCGTTTTTGCTGACAAATGAAAATATCAAAGAGGCCGCCGTAATCGGTGTCCCTGACGAAAAATGGGGGGAAGTCGGCAAAGCATTTATAGTCTTAAAGGCAGGCTCAAACCCTGCCAAAGAAGAAATTCTTGAATTCTGCCGGGAAAACCTGGCCAAATATAAAATACCCAAATATTTTCAGTTTATAGATGAACTGCCTAAAAATGATGCTGGTAAAATTGATAGAAAAAAATTGTTACAGCTTAATTCTGATTCAATAAATAACTAAATAACCTAATAACAACAGTACCAGGAGAAAATATGAAAAAGCTTCTTGTTCTTTCACTCTTAATGAGCTTTTCGCTGCTGCTAGTATCATGCAGCAAAGATAACAACACCGTAACACCCCCCGCTGCAACGTATAAGATCAGCGGAACAGTTGCGGATGCCAATGGCAGCTTCCTTAACGGCATTACAGTAAACTTAACAGGTGATGCCCAGAAAACAACTACTACTGACGCTTCAGGAGCGTATTCTTTCGAAGATCTCGCTTCGGGCAGCAGCTTTACAGTAACAGTTTCATCACCGGATTATGACTTTGAAACCGCGAGTACGGCTATCACTGCTCTCAGCCAGGATGAGACGGCTGATTTCACAGCAAAAGACGGTCTCGTAGGCGTATGGCTGTCAGCGGGCGCAAATGTCGCTCCACTTCTTAATACAATTTTCCAGGCTTCAGGCGGCGTTGACTCTATTTACGCTGCTTTCAATACAGATAAAACTTACTCAGTACGCCAGGTTAACGGTGATGCAACGGTTATTAACTACGCCGGAACCTATTCAAATTCAAAGTCGTCTGTAGGCAATATCTTTACAATAACTACTGACCAGACTGTACCGTCTGTGGCAACATCTGAAGGTATCTATGAAGTTGATAGGACTCAATCACCTCATTTTATGCAGTATGAAATTGTTTTAATATCGGGTACTCAGAACGTGGCTCCTACACCTGATGGAGGCTTCGGAAGCACCAATGGCGGAGTTCTTGGAACATTGAATGTTCAAAATTATATCAGGATTCAATAATTGAAACAGCAGAAGAGGCTGTGTAGACAGCCTCTTCTGTATATTCTTAAAGGTAAGAAGATGAAAATCATTTACTTAATATTACTTAGTCTCTTACTTAGTCTGCCGCTCGCCGCTCAGAATAAATGGAATTTTGACGACTATAAAGTTCCCTCAGATCCCGTTAATGAATTCCAGGCCATGGCTTATTTCTATACTCATATGGTCAACCAGAATTATTATGCGGAGAATGATCTTCTCAAGGGCCAGATCGTCGGAAGATTGTTCAGCAGCAATACAACAATAACCGGTGGCGGTGCATCTTATTTCGAACAGAGACTTATACCATTCTTTATCTACCAGCCTAAGCTGCTGAATAATAGGGCCATACTCCGGGCGTCTTTTGAAATTGATTGGACCTGGGGTGATGCTTCTTATGGAGCGGGCGGCAACTTCGGATCGGCTTTCAGCGCAGACCAGGTGAATATTCAGACACAAAATGTAGAGCTTGAACTTATCCCGGCAAAAGACTGGGCAATAAATCTGGGACTTCAGAGACTTTTTGATACTCCCTATAATCCTTATAGAACTACTGTCGGTACAATGACCACCACAGCCTACCGCCTTATGTACTGGGGAAGTGATGGAGTCGGGATCTCATTGCGGCACGATGGCGATTATTCGCGCTTCAAAGCAGGCTTCTACCAGCTGTATGAAAATAATGTTCATCAGATTGATGACGTAACACTCTCTGAAGCAATCTACGAACAGGATATTACTCCTGCCTGGCGTCAGGGCGTTTCTTTCTGGTATGTTTATGACAGAGCAAACGGTGAAGGCGGGGTATCGGTGCTGGGAGAGGGACTTACAAGTCTGCTTAACGATTATAACGGTACTTTCAAATTCAACCTTGGCGGACGTCCCTACCACGCTGATCTGTTCTGGCTCGGAACTTACGGAAATGTCAATCCTGAGTTCACGCTGGGCCGCTTTAGCTTTAACGCGTTCGCGGTTGCTAACTTCGGTACGGTAAGTACATTTCAGACAGACTCATATAAAAAGGCTGTTGATGTGCTGGGCCTCGGTTCAAATTTAAGGACCGGGTATAAATATGGACAAACAGCGGAAGATGCTTTTACCCTTGATGTTCTTTTTGCTACCGGAGATGAAGACGGACTTAAAGACGAAAAATATAACGGCGTTATTACAGGTAATACCTGGGGATCGCCGGGCGGATTAAACATAGCTACCGGATCTTATATTCTTTATCCCCACGGCAATGTTGTAAATCGCTATATCGCGGCCGTTGCCGATCTTTCAAATACCGGACTTGGACAGATAGGTGGTACACTTAATTTCTCTAAATCTTTTATACCCAATAAGTTCTATGCTAAAGTGGGACTTGCGGCAGCGCAGAGTTTATATGAACCTGAAAACGGCGGCAGAACAATCGGTACTGAGGCAAATATAAAAATTGCGTACCTTCCTGCTGTTTTTATGAATATCGAACTCCACGGAGCATATCTGTGGCTGGGAGATTTTTACGACAGTCCTAAAATGAACGGAAATAAAACCATAAAGCCGGAAAATCCATATACGCTTTTCCTTCTCTTTAAATGGTTGATGTTCTGAAAATAAAAAAAATGTGAGACAACAATGAAAAGACTACTTATTATGTTATTCGCGTCAGCTCTTTTAATTGCATCAGGATGTTCACCATATGGGAATGTAAGCATTATGAAATTTGATGAACTGAACTATCCCTACCCTGTTAAGAAGGCGGTGCTTTCAGATGATATCACCCTGGCGTATGTGGATGAAGGTGCGGGTGACCAGACTATCATATTCGTTCACGGTCTCGGCAGCTATCTGCCGGCCTGGGAGAAAAATGTTGAAGGGTTGAAGCAAAATTATCGTTGTATCGCTATTGATCTTCCGGGATATGGAAAGTCCTCTAAAGCAATACATAGCGGAACAATGGATTATTATGCCGATGTGATCAAATCCTTTATGGATAAGCTGGGACTTCAGAAAGCTGTAATCGCCGGTCATTCAATGGGCGGCCAGATTGCAATGGTGATGGCACTGAAATATCCTGATTATGTTGATAAACTGGTGCTCGTTTCTCCTGCAGGAATAGAAACTTTTACTGAGGGCCAGAAAGAGTGGTTCAGGAATGTAATGACTGTTGCCGGAGTTAAAAACACCTCTGTCCGGCAGATTAGGGCAAACCTTACAGCCAACTTCTATAACCTTCCGGATGATGCAGAATTTATGATCACAGATAGAATAGCTATGAGGGATGCGGAATATTTTGATAATTACTGCTATACCGTAGTGCAGTCGGTAAAGGGAATGGTAGATCAGCCGGTATATGATTTTCTTCCTGAAATTAAACAGAAAACGCTTATTCTGTTTGGAGAGAATGATAACCTGATCCCGAATCCATATCTTAATCCCGGATTCACAGCCGATATTGGAAAAATTGCGGACGAACGAATTCCTGATTCAAAGCTGATTGTAGTCCCCTCCTGCGGACATTTTGTTCAGTTTGAGAAGGCTGATGTTTTTAATAATGCTGTAAATGACTTCCTGAAATAAACGCCTTCAGCAAAAATAAATTTAGGGCTGTTTCAAAAGTGTTATTCCGAAGCAAAGTGTCATTTCGGGATCCTTTGAGACAGCCTTTTTCATTTTAAATTGAATATCTACCCGTCATTAAATATATTTGCTTCAATCATAATGAGGATTCAATGACATTCGACAGTGATCTCCGTTCGATACAGGAAGCAAGACACCTGGCAGCAAAGGCAAAGGAAGCCCAGCTTGAATTCAGTCACTTCTCCCAGCAGAAGGTTGATGCTATTGTAAAAGCGATGGCGGAGGCAGGCTATGCGGCGGCCGAAAGGCTGGCCAGGATGGCTGTTGATGAGAGCGGGTTCGGGAAGTATGAGGATAAGATCATAAAGAACCGCTTCGGAACAAAGAATGTTTATGAATCTATTAAAGATCTTAAGACAGCCGGGATCGTCGATATAGAAGCGGGCGGCAAAATTATAAAGATCGGCGTGCCGATGGGAGTTGTATGCGCCCTGGTGCCTTCCACTAATCCTACCTCCACCGCTATGTTCAAAGCGATTATCTCGCTCAAGTGCAGAAACGCCATTGTCGCCAGCCCTCATCCCCGTACCGCGAAGTGTACCGCGGAAGCACTTAGAATACTTTCAGATGCAGCCGTTTCAGCGGGAGCGCCGGAGGGACTCATCCAGTGCCTGTCGGAACCCACCATCGAAGGCACCGAAGCTCTTATGCGCGATAAAAATATTGCCGTAATACTTGCAACCGGCAGTACCCCAATGGTCAGGGCCGCCTACAGCGCCGGCAAACCGGCTTACGGTGTTGGTTCTGGTAATGTGCCGGCTTTTATAGAAAGAACAGCTGATTATAAAAAAGCAGTTGCGGATATTATCTACGGAACAACTTTCGATAACGGAACGCTCTGTTCTTCTGAGCAGGCAATGATTGTTGATCTGCCGCTAAGAGAAAAAGTAATTGAAGAAGTTAAAAGCAGAGGCGGATACTTTGTAAACGAAGAGGAAAAGGAGAAACTGGCAAAAGCGATTCAGAAGGATTTCAGGATAAATCCTGCTATAGTAGGACAATCAGCCGAATTCATTGCTGATTACGCTGGATTTAAGGTGCCTGAAGGTATTAAGGTCCTGATGGCTGAATGCTTTGAAGTAGGAAAAAGCGAACCCCTTTCTATGGAGAAACTCTCCCCTATACTCGCTTTTTACTCAGTCGACGGCTGGCTTGAAGGATGCCACCGCTGCATCGATCTGCTTAACTTCGGGGGAATAGGACATACAATGGCGATCCATTCTAATGACGAACCCGTTATAATGAAATTTGCCCTCGAGAAACCTGCCTTCCGTATACTTGTAAATACCGTCGCTTCAGTAGGCGCCGTCGGATACACTACGGCCCTTAACCCCTCGATGACACTGGGACCAGGCACTATCGGCGGTTCAATCATATCCGAAAATATAACAGCAAAACACTTAATTAATATTAAAGCGCTTGCATTTGAAACAAGTCCCGTTAACCCCGGTCAGTCAGTGTCCTCATTTAAAACCCAGATGGAACTCGGCGGCAAAAGCAGCTTTATGATGGAGATTGAAGAGAGACTCAGGGCAAGAGCAGGCAATCCGAAATTCGAAGGAAAACAGGCAGCCCAGCCCAAACCCGAAAGAATAACCCCCGCGAAGAGAGAAGAACCAAAAACGCCGGCGAAACTCGGCGAAGGCATCACCAGAGAAGCTGTCGACAAGATCCTCCGCAGCTTTAAATACTAATTCCTCCCCGCAAAGATCCTCAGCCTCTGCGAACCCAATCGCCCCTCGGAGAAAGCGAAGATAACCCCGGAGGCTATATTAGGTTGTTTATTTCACCATCCCATGTTTGCAGCGAAGCCTTTGATCTTATTATATTTTTCTTCGTCTGTAATACAAATCGTTAAAACTAAATCAAAATCTGAATTATATTCTTTTTCAAAAGCATTGCTTGCCCCCATAAAGGCATTTAATTCCGGTAGTCGCCAGCCGCCGGCCATTAAAGGAATATTTTATTCAGAAACTTTATGCTTGTTGCTTTCCTTGATTGCATTCCTTTGTGCGGTGTAAATAATGTTCTCTCTTTCTTTTAACCCGAGATCCTGAAGATGATTTAACGTGGAGGCAGCTATAACGTTGTTAAACGGTAAATAATTTTCAGTTGGAAACATAAAAACTTTTCCCAGAGGGAGCGGGAAAGGTAAATTAGATTCGACAACCTGCCACGCTTCAGGGTATGCCTCTTTAAACTGTCTGCCCAAATTTCCAATCATCCCATCACCCTTTCCTTCGCCGTCAATATTAACTAAAACGGTTCCGGGATAAGTTTCAAATAGATTTACATTTTTTATTTGCAGGTCCATAAGAGTAAATCAATTGTTGTTTTAATTTTATTAGCTGGCAATATGCTGAAGTTTTAGTTCCCTAGTATGTGGTATGTATTGACCGATTTTGTATTCCTGTCACCAGCCAGATTATTCCTCAGGTAAATAGCTAAAAAGTTCACATCATTCCCCAATCTCAGGTTCATTTGATTCCCCAGTTCTGGGTCCACATTATTCCCCAGTTACAGGATCAGATGATTCCTCAGTTTCAGGTTCACATTATTCCTCACCCATAAATAGGTAAATCTTATTCAAATCATTCGCATTTTTACTCCTCAAAACTACAAGCAGGAGTGAAAGTGCCCTATAAAAAGGTGATAGTAATGGAATTAGCTGATATAATCAGAAGAATCAAAGACGGACAGAGCATAAGTGAAATCTCCCGGGCAACTGGCCGGGACAGAAAAACAATCAGGAAGTATATCTCCTTTATAAAACAGGAAGATATAGGGGAAGGAGAAACTCTGCCGGCAGATATATTACTGTCGATAACAGAGAAGACCCGTAAACCCTCCGGGAAACAGGATCTATTTGAACCCTACATTGATGAGATAAAAGATTTTCTGATAAATAAGCAGAACAGACTAAAGATAAAATCAGTTTATGAAGTAATTATTAGAAAATATGACATTAAGGAGGAAACAAGCCTAAGCAGTTTTAAGCGGTTCCTGAGGACTCATAATCTCAGGAAAGAACGAGGGGTCACTTGCAGGATAGAACAAAAACCTGGTCACGAGATACAGATCGATTATGGTGAAGTGGGTAAAATGATAAATCCACTTACCGGTAGGAAGTCTGTTGTCTATGCTTTCATTGGTACACTCTGTTCATCACGGCATAAATTTGTTGAATTTGTATTTAAGCAGGATCAGAGAAGTTTTGTAGAATCTCATATAAAAATGTTCCGTTTCTTCGGAGGGATAACCCGAACTATATCCCTGGATAACCTGAAAGCGGGAGTAATTAAACCGGATCTTTACGAACCAAGGATAAACCGTAGTTATGCAGAGCTGGGATTATACTATGGTACTTTTATAAATCCCTGCCGACCCGGAAAACCTAAGGATAAAGGAAAAGTTGAGCGGGATGTTCCAACAGTTAGGGAAGAGTTTAAGAAAATGATTGCCATCAATCCTTCCATTACTGTTACAGAGGCCAATCATCAAATCAGGCAATGGTTAATACAAGAATATGGTCAAAGAAAACATGGGACAACGCAATTAAAACCTTATGAGTTTTTTACAGAAGTTGAACAACCCATCTTGCTTCCATTGCCAGAAGTAGAGTATGAAATATCTGAATGGAAGCAGGTAAAAGTACACCCGGATTGTTTTATCCAGATAAATAAGAAATCCTATAGTGTTCCCTACCAGTATGTAGGAAAGACTCTCTTCGCTAAAGCAAAATCCAGGACGGTAGAGATTTATTATAATGAAGAGCTAATAAAACAACACCTCATTCCAAAGAACAACCGGCAGACAGATTATGAGGACTTCCCTGAAAACATACAGAAGGCCTTAGACGGAAACCTTCCAGCTTACCTGTTGCGTGAAGCTGAGAGGGTAAGCGGAAATAATCTTCGGAACCTGATAGAGAAAATCCTGGCTCCTCATGCCTTTATTAACATGAGGCGGGCACAGGGAATAATATCCATCGCAAAAAATTACAGCAGCAGCGTTGTAGAAGAAGCAGCTCTAATATGTATGGAGGAACTTACAAGTCATCATCCGAAAGATTTTAAGAATGTAATATTAAAACTCCTAAACCAGAAAGATGAAACCTCATTGCAGTTAGTTATCTCTGATAACACATTGCAGTTTGTACGTCCGATAAATTACTTTATCAACAATAACGAATAGGATAAAATACTTATGTCCAACTATGCCCAAATAAAAGAACAGCTCAGTAATCTGAAACTAGCAGGGATAATAGATACTCTGGAACAAAGATTAAAACAGGCCGATGAAAGTCAACTCGCATACACAGAACTATTATCTCTTCTTTTAGATGATGAGCTTGAGTTAAGGAGAAACCGGAAAATAGAGCGCCTGTTAATCAGTGCAGGTCTTAAGGGAAATCAAACTCTTGAAACATTTGACTTCAGAGCCAACGCCTCAATAAACGCAGTACAAATCAGGGAACTGGCAACCTTGAGATTTATAGAAAAAGCAGAAAATGTCTTCCTGGTTGGTTCTACAGGAGTCGGAAAAACACACCTTGCCAAGGCTATTGCTCATCTTGCCTGCAGGAAAAACCTAAAGGTATCCTTCTATAGTTTTGCAAATCTGATCTCTGAAATAACAAAAGCAGAACTCTCCAACAAAATAAATTATTTAATCAGGACGCTATCTAGGTCCGATCTCCTGGTAATAGATGATTTTGCTTTTAAGAAAATCTCACCTCAATTAGCCGAATACCTTTACAGTATTGTTGATGAAAGATATCAGCAACGCTCAATAATCTTCACTTCCAACAGGGTAATCGGTGACTGGATGGGTATCTTTCCGGATCCGGTAATGGCTAACGCCATTATGGACAGAATAGCTCATAATGCTCATCAAATTACAATCAAAGGGGAATCGTACAGAAAGAAAAACAGTATCAAAAAACAAAACGGTTAAGAAGGATTTTTAATGCTAAAATAAAAGCGGTATTTTGGTAATTAAGGTGAGGAATAATGTGAACCCAGCCCTGGGGAATAATCTGGTTTTTGACAGTATTCCATATGTAAACCCTTAATCATTTTCAAAAATCAATCTGAAAGTTCTGATAAAATTGCTCTTCGTATTGCTCGTGAAAAGTTATATACGTCAATATCCCTTCTTAAGGCCCAGGTCAACTCTAGCTGGATACCCGCCTCATTCACGCCTCTATTACAAATATTTAACTGCGCCCTACCAGGATAGCTGTGATTATTACACTGAACATTATATCCCGCACTTTCTAATTCAGAGGATATTTTATCCTTTAAACTCTTATCAAGACCCCCAATGAAAATCTGTTCTCCTGAATCACTGCAGCCATGTATTGCAACCACGAGCTCAGACTTTTTTATTAGATCGACGCACTTAGGTTCATTAAATCTGTGACTGGTAATGTGAAGAGAGGAATAGTTCCAATTATTTTTTATCCCCTTAAAAGTATAAAAGTTAAAATCATCTCCTGAAATAGCTTCGGCAAGCTCCGTTGTACAAGGTTCAATTTTCCCACCATGTATCGCTACTATAGTAGCATTGGACTTTCTATCCCTTAGGATGATCTCATAGTCGATATCTTTCCTTTCATTTTTTGAAAGTTCTTGAAAGCTGCGGTATTTATCTTTGTATGTCCTTTCAAACCCCAAACTGTGCTTGCGATGAAAGAATGTTGATTTGATTAAATTTATATTTTTAGCTCCATTATAAATCTTCATCTAAATCCTTTCGGTTTTTATCAAGATAGATAATAATCAGTCAACAGTTTCAGGACTTAATTTTAGCTCTATCATATTTCTCTCATTTTATTCAAATAATATTTAGAAGGTAATCTTATTATTTTATCGTGACGCCTATTTCTACAGACCCTATTATTTATAAACTATTGCTCCCCAATTATCCCAACGCTTTTTAAATTTTGCCTTACTCCATTTAACAAAAGGACGATACCCAACTGAATCTAGTACATATATTTTTGATTTTGAGTAACCATATACAACTATCCAATGGTCTCCATCATCTATCGTTGTAAGCATCGGGGCTTCATATTCATCTATAGATTTTTTAATTGTTGCGATTGTAGCGCTACTTTGTTTGGATATTTTAAGTTTTCTTTCTCTTAATAATTTGTATATGGCAGTTTCCGATGCATAACCTCTATTATACGCTCCTAATTAGTTATCAATATTATCAACTGAACGTGCTTTCCCATAATACTTTAATATTGAATAAGTAGATTGAACACCACAGGAATATCCATCTAGCTGCATTGATCTATCCATTTTAAGAAAAGATGCATTCTCATCTGAATACGTTTCCTCTATTGACTTAAAAACACTCATTGCTCTATCAGCAATATTTTTTATTAAACCCATATATTTTCCATCAATTTTTTAATGATATGAGTGAATTTCTAATAGACATTCTCATAATTCACATATTACTTTTTATTTAATTTTTTAAAGTGCTTTGAAGAAATTTTACCAACAGCTTTGGTAGCATAATAATTCCATCCAGTACCGATACCAATTGAAACAATAGGAAAGGTATATTTAATAATATTTCGTTGTAAAATTTTGATACCGAGTTTTAATCCAATTTTCTGTAGAGCTTTTAGTACATCTTTCATAATATTATTCTTAATTGCTTTCTCAGTGATACGTCTGCCGATTTTCATACCTGCTTTTCCAGCAGCATCAGCGGCTGAACCGCCAAAAGCGTAAGCAATAATTATAAGGATATCTTCAGGATCATCTGAGTTCAGCTTAACTCCATAGATTTTTGATAGTTCAGCGATTAATTTAAGTTGAATCTTAACAAGGGCAACTGCTTCAGCTAAGACCGCACTAATACCAATTGTAATATTTGCCGGTAAACCAATGCCGCCTTCACCGCCAGTAGATAACGCAACTAATTCATCTGCCGAAACTGCCGCACCAGTTAATCCACCAACTAGTGAAGCATTTTTAGCTGCCACAGAAGTCAGCTTCTTTGCGATAAAATCATTATCTTTGTTTTTATACTTATTTCGGAAATATTCTTCATTTGCATTTCTAAAATAATTGTCAAAAGATTTCGCAATTAATTTTAGGAACCATTAACCGCTTTTAAATGATGCTCTTCCGCCCAAATCTTGAATTTCTTTCCTGGACGAGGATAGCATCTTACTCATTTTCTTTATTAATTCAGCATCCTTCATATTACTTCAATATTTTGATTGCCCTGATGGAGGCAGGTTAATTTGCAATCATTTTTATTCTGAAAAGATCCGCCTATCATAATAATATTTAGCTTGACGCTCAAATTAATTCCATGGACTTCTATTGATGTGAAAATCAGTGTTATATCGATTTAGACCCAAGAGAGGAATGATGTCCGGGTTTACAGAGATAGCCTGAGATGAAAATACAATTACTTTTTTGTTTAATTTTTCCTGAAGAGTTCTAACAGATAGAAATTCAGAGTTTCCTCCTCCCGCGATAATTGTATTAAATGTTTTCAAATTCTCGGGTAATATTGTTTGGAGATCTTTTATAAAAGCAATTGCACGATGTGTATATTCATGCCTGATTTTATCGTATGACCACCAATTTCTATTTTCACTAACCCAGTGGAAAAAATAATCGCCTAAGATTCTATGAACATGCCAGGATTCATTAATATTCTTGCCTGCCGCATTAGAAAGATTAGAAAGCCTGGGCGGAGCATTTACAATTTCCAGACTATTAATTTTTCCGGGATCTTTTATATACGAAATTCCAACTCCGGTTCCCATAACGATAGTTAATATTGGATACACCAGGTTTTCATTTGAAAGGCTCATAAAATTTTCTATCCCTAAGGCCCAGGCATCGGCATCTTTAATTAGAATTGCAGGTTTTCCAGAGGTTTTTTCAATAAAAGTTTTCAAATCCTGGGGCATCCCTCTTTTAATTAGATCATAACGTTCAAAATTACTTCCATCTGGAATTGGGCCTGGGACACAAACTGCAATTTCGTTAAATGAATCAAATTCAATTTCTTTTAATATCCCGGCCCAATGATTTTTTGAAAACAAATCACTAAATGATTGATTTAGCCAGCCTAATGTTCTTTTATGGTAAAGTTTTAATTTTATTAAATCAGCATTGTTCGTAAGTACTGCATACTTTATGCGTGTACCGCCAATATCTACACACAGTTTTGAATTTGAATCCATTTTTCTAATTATTTAATAAGTTATAAATATCAATAAAGGATTAAGCATGAATGTTTCATCTGCAATTAATAATTTATCTCAACAATCTGTTTTTAGATACTTCTTCTATTGAACATGTAAATTTTTCTATTGAGCTAATGCAGCTTTTACCTAGTATATGTAGTGAAATTCAGTGGTAAGGGTATTTTCCTCTTGTTTCCCTATTAACAACTTAATTGGTTAACATAAATTCAATTCGTGTGCCAATTGAAATTAATGCTCTCTCCCTTGCACTGAGTTTCAACTGTCAGTATAACATTGCACCTATTAAAGCAGAAGAAAATGAAAGCAGCACCTCTTCATTTTTATTAGCAGGGATAAAAAATTGATAAGCCTTTGCAACAATCAAGTAATTTCTTAATTCATATTCTAAATCCTTCTTATCAATATCTGACAACCAATAAACTATATTATCAACTATCTTATCGAAGCTATTTGATAAGAAATCATGAAGTAATATTGAACCATTTTGAGCGCTGAAATTATTTTCTGAAACATCAATCAAATCACTTAAATAATATCCCCACCATTCTTGTAAATATTCATCATTATACAGCTCGGGGAAAGTGCCTTTCATCTGCTTTACACAAGAAGATGACGAATTTGGTTCAACAGCTATTAAGTTGAATTCATAGTAGCCATCTTTATCATCCTCATCTTCAAACCATACAAATCTATCTTCCAATTCTGTCCAGGAATATAAATCTACTATATAATCCTCAGGGGCAGAATCAATAATGATATATTTATTTTTATATTTTCCTGCACATACCATCCAATGACCATCATCTTCATAATCGTAATCCCAATTGACAGAAAGAATTATAGGGTTCCCGTCAGAAAGATTTTCTTCGATAAATTTTTTTGCTTCTTTACGACTTTCAGTGTTTATTGAAATAGGAATGCAATGGTTCCTTTTTATTCCTTCCCTCAAACCGCTTTCAATTGTTCCAACTTCATCGAATAAATCATAAAGTGAACGAATTTTTTTTAATTTTTCCCATTCAAGCTTACTGACAAAAGAGTCTTTTGGTGAAACGTATTTGCAAAGAATCTTTGAACGTCCAATTGACGTTGGAATTCCTAAAAGATTCATTGTATGACCGAATGAATAAGCCCCGCAAGAGCCTTCCCAGGAAGGTTGTTCTTCGAAACCAAGATATTCCGTTTCCATATTATTTCCCTATCTAAATTTTGATATTATTTTATTTACGAAATACTTAATTAAGCATTTTGAACAATAAAAATTGTAAGTAAATAAGACATCTCCCGCCATCCTGTAAAATGTTTTTCCGCAGGTTTGGCATTTGAATGGTTTAAGGCCGTAGAAAGGCATAGCACCTCCAAATATTACTTATCAAAATCATTGTTTTAGTTTTTACGTGTTGTTACCCCGTTATACATTCCAGTTTTATTCACCCTGTAATTTTATTACCCGAAAAAGACAAATAACTAAGAATTACTTTTTATTTTTTAAGACTTTGTCTATTAATTTAGAGATTAAAGCACCCCCTCCGAGATTTTTGCTGGTAATTAAACCGCCGACTAAACTAATTAATGAAGTCCCTAACGCTATTCCATTAAATGTGGATAATAAACTAATAAAATCCTTCCGGTAAGTAGAATCTCTTACTATTAAAGAAAGTTTTTGTAATGTATCTAACGATAAACCTGTAGGTTTACTTTCGTTATTTTCCCATCGACTTATAGTTTTTACAGAAACAGAAAGTAGACGTGCAAAATCTTCTTGAGATAATCTTAATAGTTCTTCTCTGATGTGTTTTATTTCTTTGGCGTTCATAAAGCATTAAATTATTCATTGTCTAAATGTAATTCTTTACCATTAAGCATACAAGACAATTGTCTTAATATTAAAAGGGCTACTAAAGTAGCCATTTTAATATTTTTTTAATCTACAAAAGGTTAAGTCAACTTGTACCAGTTGACACTTTAATAATCTTTTCTACCAGGTCTTCCAGTTTTCTTCTCATATTCTTCTTTTGGTAACCATTTACCCACACGTCTTTTGTTATTTATCCAATCACTTTTATAGGCTTCGTGACTTCTTGAATTATAGTTTTCAAGGCTCTCGCCTTTTTGTCTTTTTCCGCCAGCAAGTATTTTTCCAAAGCTTGAAGACAGTGCCATAATATTTCTCCTTTAATTTTGTTTCGCATAATAATTCTTTGTTGCCCATCCTATTGTTTCGGTAATGGATGAAGCCGTTGCCATATTGGAAATATTCCCTAACCCCGGAATATATTTAATAATACCATTAGCTACTTCAACACCTATCATAGAAGCTATTGTTGATGAAAACAGTGCTAAAGCAGCCGACTTATCTAAACTTACACCATATTCGGCGGCAATAGCAATAATCATATTAATCTGAACAGCACCAATTATGAACCTATCACCTGGAACTTGAGCTGTTGCTAATCCAACAGCACCACCTTCTACGGCAGAGCCATGAATTATTGTTGCAATCCTTCCGGCACGGGTAGGAATTACATGTTTGAGTTGGTCTAAAAACATAGAATTTTCTCCTTCATATTTGATTTATTAATATTTAATAATGAATTTGGTATATGTTGAATTATAACCAACGATTCACCTGCTCCTCTGCTGTAGCTTTATGTTCGGATTTAACAAAATTATTGACGGCAGTCAGCGCTGAAGCGATGGCGGCTGCATCGTCTCCAAAGCCTCCGGGCAGCCAATCAGGTATTAGGTCTGTGGGGAGTATGAAATATGCTAAGGCACCAGCAATTGCTAATTTAGCAGGTACAGGTGTATCTCTGTCTAACATACAGTAATAAAGAGTAAAAATGTTAATAAGGAATAAACGCCCAATTTTTTTGGCATTATGAGATATTTTATTCCAAAAAGATTTTTCGTTAAAGTTTTTCATTTCCTTCTCTTTTTTTTTGATTGAGTGTCATACGTCTTGTTTATTGTCAAGACAATTGTCTTATCCAAATAAACAAAATTATTCTCTATTTGTCAAGAAGAATTTTAAATAAATTTTATTTTGCCAGCGATCGCTATCTCCTCATTTTCTGAAGGATATAGATATTCGTTATAAAAGGTAAGTTTGCTATCTTCAAATTCTCGGATCAGTATTTACCGGTCCTGATCATCATATTCAAATTCTCTCATTATTTGAATTATCGCCAGGTAGATATATTTATTCCAGCTGCCTTAAGGTGTCATGGATGTATTATTGGCCTTTAGGAAATGATGCAATTGTGAGCCGATCCTGAGCCGATTGAGCCCATTGCGGTTATCCTGCACGTGAGGAGATTTCTTTATTCCGATTTTTAGGAATGATTCTTATATAAGCCATTATGGCGCAAGGAATCTTAAACCAGTAGAACCTGTTTATTTCTCTCCGTACATTATTCTACTTAATTAACAGATGATGTACAAGTACAAATAATGTACAGAGGACCCGTTAATTTCGTTCTGAATTCGCAAAAACCTTTATGGCTCCGCAAATTTAAAGTCTTAACTCTCAATTGTTGATGAAAAAATTTTTAATTTCGTCCCAGCTGAACACATTACACTTCTTTTTATCCCACAAACCATTTTCAATCATCCCTGAGTTTCCGCATCTAATATTTATTCCTTCCTTTGTAACAACGCTCCAATTTGGGTTCACATTTCTTCCATGCTTCTTTTCGATATAAGCTACACCAGTTTTTCCAACATAGACAAGGTGTATCGGTGAATCCCATTTCCCACCATATCCAATCTTTAAAGAAATATTGAGAAAATAATCTCTGCCGAGGTGAGAAAAATGCCATTTGTCGGAGGTTTGACTAAAATCTGCAGATTGAATGGATTCTTCATTGACTGCTTTATTAATCATCACTTCTAAACCTGTATTCTTAACTGCATCTATAAATTGCCTCGAACTGAACCAATTTTTATTCGGTGCAGATTTTTCGGTCGTATTTATTTCGTACTCGAAGGTCCGCCATCCTCCAGTTTTAATGTCTGTAACAAATTTATTTCCGGAAAAACCACCGAACCTTCCGACCCAGAATTTGGTACCATTATTATGTAATTCGATTATTTTTTGACCGGAGAGCCTAAAATCCATATTCATTCCATAAGAAATTGTACTGCCCGGGCTAGTCTGGGCTCTGAGGTCATCAAATTTATCTGTTGCAATATTTAAAACATTCAGGAAATAATCATTTTGTAATATGACTTTAAATTCTTCCACTATTTCTTCCCAATAAATCACCGGGTAGTTTATCATCTGTTTACTAGGAATAAGTTTCTCGGGCAGTAAAGCAAAATGATAACAATTATTCTTCTTTATATTTAATCCTTTTTGCAAAGCTTGAATAAACCACTCCTGATTTTTCATCTGGTTATTTATTTCTCCCGCATTAACATTGCTAAACATTTTAGCTTCCCCCACGAATAAAACCAGATCAGGTTCTGTAATAAGAATAACTAAATCAGGCGTGTCCTTGGTCTCGTAGTTATCATTAAACTTTTCTTTGAAACCTTTTTCAAATAAAGATTCTTTAAAACTATACTCCGTTTGAAATAGTATATTATTTTTATCACTATCCGGATAAATTTTAATATCTTTATTAAAACCAGGAATGAGGTGAAAGAATTTGTTCAGATAATTAAAATTATTATAACAAACAATAGCGGGTAGCACCGTACCAGTATAGAATCTCTCTTTTCTGTTCAAAGGAATGAATTCTTCGTAGTTTTGTTTGAGTGAGTTCATTTAAATCCCTCTATTTGAAATTTTGTCGTTGGTTATTTAGGATATCAGTTGCTTGAGAAACTAACCGAACTAAAATTGCCGTTTTTCTGAATCAGAAGTCTATTTGAAAAGGCCTCTTGTACATCCTGATTATGTGAGATTACAAATATCTGTCTGAAGTCCCTGGAAATTTCTGATAAGGAGTTTATTAACTCCTCCCTTCTATCTTCATCCTGCGATCCAAAAACTTCGTCTAATGCCAGAAACCCCATATTCTTTCTACCGGCTAAAGCCGATATCCTTTTACTTATCGCCAGCCTGAGACATAAACTGGCAAGGTCCTTTTCACCTCCGGAAAGAGTCTCTAACTCTACATCCTTCTCATCACGAATTACTCTAAAATTAAAATCTTCATCGATTCTAAGATTCAAATACCTTCCCTTAGTAATATTAGAAAATAATCTGGATGCCTCCGTAGAGATAGCCGGAAGTTCGTGAGACGTGATCTTAACTTTGAAGTTTCTCAGGAAGGTTAATAATTTTTCATAGGTGATCTTTTCGCATTCGATTACCTCTATCTTTAACCTAAGCTTTTTGTCATTTTCCAATTCATTCTTCTTTATCTTTTTATTGTTGGAGACCTCAGACGCTCTGCTTTTAATCTCAGTTAGTTTTTCTCTGGTAGTATTTACAAGTTCTTCTTTTTTCTCTCGTTCCATCCTGATTTTATCGTATTCACCCCTGTCAAATTTCAACCCGATAATCTCCCTTTTTTTCAATTCTATATCCCCTGCTATGCTACCTCTTTGTAACTCATTCTGTATTAATTCCTTATTAATTTCAGGCACTTTCTTCATCATTGTCTCAAGTTCCATAATTTCATCGTACGTTTTTTTAAGTTCCGCGCGCTCTTCCTGTTTAGTCTTAAGCAGCTCAGCATCAAAATCTACTTTTCCTAAAGAACTTAAATTATTCTTTTCTTTGCTCAAACTGATTTCATAATCATTAAGCTCATCCTTTAACTCAGTTATTCTGTCACTCAGTGATTCTTTTTCAGCCGAACTTTTCGCCAGACTATTTAATTGTTCTCTAAGATCTGATATATCTCTTTTTTTCTTGCTAATACTTTTCTCAGCCTCATCTTTTTGTTTATTTTTTGTATCGCGGGTTAAATTAAACCCCTCAAGTTCCGACTTATATTTCAGCAATAAATTATCATATTGTTCCCGGAGCGGTCTTTCACATTCTGGACACGGAGAATCTTTTCCCAACCCTTTTATACTTTTAACTCTTGCTTCCTTCTCACTAATTAACTCCGAAACCATTTTTAGCGTTGAGGCAATCTCCTCCTTTATAATAGTTTGGCTTTCAAGGTCCTTTTCCGCAAAATCAAGCTGCATGTTCTTCGATTTTATTTTTTCCTCAATCCCCTCAAATTCTTTCAGACCAGCAACTTTAGAATTCAAATCTTTACTTTTCACACTTATCCGTCTCTCCAATTCCTTTATGGTTCTTTCAACTCCCAACTTTTTCTCCAGCTGGCTCTTTAGCTCAAGTAGCAGCTCCACTTCCTCATTTACCCTGGAATATTGATCCTTTTTCCCTATTATTCCATCCAGACGCTTCTTTTTTTCTCCAAGCGTTTTTAATTCTAATCTATTCTTTTCTATCTGTGCATTGATATTCTTCAAATTATTCTCATTCAGATCATTCTTCTTAACTAAGTTATCATATTCTTCTTTGGTTCTCTCAAGCTGCTTTAATTGTGCCTTTATTTCCGTGTATTCACTTTCAACCTTGTCAAATACTTCTTTTGCATGATTCATATTTCTCCCTATTTGCTTCTCTTCCTTAATCAAATCAATTATTTCCTTTCTTATCTGCTGGATCTTATCAGTTGAAAGCAGCTCATCCTGTTTCCCTTTAAGTTGTGCCCTAATATCAGATATTTGTAATTTTACTTTATCTTCGAGCTTATCAAGTTTGGATAATCCCAGCATTTTACGAAGCTGAAACTGACGTTCATTTGCAGGAAGCGTTAAAAGTGATGTTACATCTTTTTGTTTTGAAAAAAAAGAATTTTCAAAATTCTTTGCATCCATTTTCAGTATTCGATTTATCGATTTATTTACTTCAGATGCGCCGGAAGCTATGAGATTATGATCTTCAAATAATTCAGCTTTTGCCGACAGCGATTTTCCCCGATAGTCCCTTGTAACCTTGTAGGCTTTCCCTTTGTCTTCAAATATTAAAGCAACAGAAAAATTATCTTTATCGGAGGCCAAATCATTCTTACATAATTCTTTATTGGAACTGAATTTTCCATAGAGTGCGAGATGAATTGCATCGAATATAGTTGATTTGCCGGCACCATTTTTCCCGATAAAACCCGTCAACCCTTCAGTAAATGAGATCTCCACGTCTTTATACTGTTTAAAATTATGCATTTTTAATTTTTTAATCTGCATTTGCCTCTTCCTCCTCAATTTCGTTTAGCAGCCTTTGAGTCAGGTTAAATACTTTGGTGTATTCCTCTCTCTCTTTAAAATTTTCCTTAAGATCCTCATTCAGTTGCTCATTCAGGTTAAATGATTCACTGTCATATTCAAATTTTTGATTGCTACCTTTAACTGTCTTCGATATATTGAAACATAATGCCCCCTTAAATATTTCGTTTAACTCAGTCTTCGAAATTTCAAATACCTGCAGCGGACTTAGCTCCCGCAATTGAATAGTAAAAATCCCTCCCGCAATTTTTTCATTTTTTACCTTATCCCGAATTTCTTTAAGTATATGATTCTTTTCCTTTGATGAACACTCACTGATTTTAATTGTTTTATAAAAGCGGGTTGGTATAGAAACAAATTCTACCTGTACCTCACTATCGATAACCACTTTTGCTAAACCTTTCTCATAACCCGTCTCCCTGTCTGAGAATACTTCCGACGAGCCGCTGTAAAAAACATTCCCGTACTTGCTCAGATGATTAAATCTATGCCAGTGACCAAGCGCTACATAATCAAATTCTTTTAATACAGGTACGGATTCGATTGGGAAAACCCTTTCCCCGTATTCATTCATCAGAAATGATGGCATTGAAACATGCATCATTAAGATGTTAGGTTTTGATCTGTCTGAAACTTTTATCCGGGAAACTTCAGCCTGATATTTTGATTCACTATTGATATGAGGCAATGCGTGAATTATGTACTTCCCTGTTTCAATCACCTCATACTTTTCATTAAAAAATATATTGCACTCCGGAATTGCTGAATAAAGATCGTGAATGGGCGTGGTAAAAACAGATTTAGGATAGTCGTGATTTCCCGCTATTAAATATAATGGGATTCCTGCGGAAGTAATTCGCTGTATCTGCTTTGCTGCATTAATTAATGTTTTATTCGGCGGAGACGATCTATGAAAAATATCGCCAGAGTGAATAACAAAATCGGGTTTTTCCTTAAGGATATAATCAACAATTGAGGCAAATGAAGTATAGACGTCTTCCTCCCTGATATTGCTGCCGTTGCCGTCTAATAGATCCAGATCTGAAAAACCCAGATGGCTGTCAGAAAAATGAATGAACTTTATTCCCATTATCGAAATCCCTTATTCAAATAAAAAAGCAAATTTTAAGGCAAAGCTAAATAAGAATAAAATAAGATTCGTATCAAATGATGATACTATTTTACAATTGGTTCGATTGGTGTCAAATCTGCTTTTCCCTTTTCTCTTGTTCATATTCAAAATCATATTCCGGGGACAGTATACTTAATCCCGCGGGTCATTCCAATTAAGTTTGAATATTCTTTATTCATTTTTTCCCTTTAGCTATCGCAGATGAAATTTGTCCGCAATGATGTGAAATGTGGAATAGGGTATGCGCAAAAAGACGAATTTTTGTGATGGTTCCAAAGAAAGGGGTTTCAACTTTTTCAAGCCAGTCTTCGTCATTTGTTTCATTTATCAGCCTTTCGAGCGTCAGGTACCCTTGTTTAACTTGTGCCCGGCTTGTCTCAATATCATATTTCTTTCCCGTATCGGTTTGTGCGAGGGTTGTATTTACTATATCCGCTTTAATTCCCAAAAACTGACAGAATGTATTCGTTGTTTCGCCGATATGCCTGTAGATAAATCCTACAGAAGCAGTTTTTTCATTTAATCGAAAATTTACATTTTCTGAATTTATTTGATTAAGGCTGAAAGAACTGGTGAATTTATTTTGCTCAAGCATTTCAAGCAGTATCGCCTTCTGTATTTTTTCGGTTTGATGATTCATAAGTTAAATTCAAATTTCTTAAAGAAACATAGTATTCCTAAATATAGGATTTTATGAGTATATAAAAGTTACTATTGCTCAGTAAAATGAAAGGGTTCATTTTTTACAGTTTTATGACAACATCCATTCGATTATAAGTTATGCTACCGATGAATTTATAAAAGATATAAAATGAAAAAGATAACTATGTCAATCGGGCCATATTATTTAATTCACTTTGATTACCAGGGTGTCCGACCATAGCTCAAAGCCATGGCTATCCTTTGTTCCCTGGTATAGCAGCACCAACTTGTATTCGCTTCTAACATTGTAGGTGTTTTCATAGCTCCACTCCGCTCTTAACGGCTGAGAGGTATCAGGAATAGCATAGGGAATATTTTCCTGAAATTCCATCAGTACTCCCTGCAATTTTTGCCAAGAATCGGACTGTAAGAGGTGCGCTCCCTGTGTACTTGTCGGCTGTCAAAATTAATCTCAACTCGTCTGAATCTTCCGGCTCTGTTGAATTACTGCAGCCTGTTAGGGCAAGAGCTATGATGATTAGAAAAAGATATTGTTTCATCTGTACTTCCTTCATTATCTTATGAGCATCATCTTTTTTCGGATTTGAAGCAGGAAATTGCTTTTGAATTGTACCTTACTAAAAGTTCCCATAACTCCCCTTTAAATAAAGTTATTATTGACATCTAAAAAATAAGGACTTTATAAACAACAGTAATTCCCTCAGTATCTTGTAATGGAGATACTGTGCCCCTGCGACCAGATTTTATTACCTCTTCAGATAGTCGAATTATAGTAAAGCTCACGGAACCTGCGTACCACCGAGCCGGCAATGAGTTCAGCGGATTCATCATAGCTTAGTGCGGAGGTATTCACAACCAGATGATATAATAACGGATCTTCGATGTCCTTCATGAAGTATGTCTTAAGATAATTCCTTCTCGATGCGTCCTCTCTCTTTACAAAATCGAGGGCGTCCTGGAAGTTATTAAGCTCGTAGGCTTCCTGCGCTTGCCGTGCCCTCAGTTCGAGTGGTGCAACCAGCCGTACGTGAAACGCGTTGGGCAGCTTAAAGGTAATTACATTCCCTCCCCTTCCTATTATTACGGCTTTGCCAAGCCTCGCTATCTGGAGGATCGTCTCCGACATCTGCCTTACAAATGTGTATCCTGAAGGATTCCCCAGTATTTCGTTTACCATATTCTTCAGGTTGAATATCTTGTCTTCATCCATATACTTTGATAGTATCGAGGGCAGGTGATGGTCCTCTACCACCTTCTCTATAAGGTTTTTGTCGAAGTAGGTCCACTCGGTGTTCTCCTCGCCTGAATACCGGTTCAGGATCTCGACAAGCTTGTGGCCGATTATATCGGCACGGGTGCCCGTCTGGCGTGATATTGTTATACAGGGGAATTTTGGTCTGGACTGCAGCGGGGTGCTGTGCGATTCGATGTAGATGCGGCATTTTTCGTATACGCCTGCTACTCTCATTTTAATCCCTCCTTCTTTCTGCAGAGGAACTGAAGGGCTCCTCCGTCAGGTTGCTTTTTCCGTCTCCTCGGTCTTGCTTTCCATAGTGAACAATTTCCTTATCTCATCCTCTTCTTTCCCGTTTTTGGTGATGTGGTAAAACTCGTTGTTGTGTGATGAATAAGTATAATCTTTTTTCCACTCGTTGATGTTTTCAACTATCTGTTTTATGGCATCGGCAATGTAATGTATCTCTTCGTTTGTCATGGTGGGGTGAACCGACATCCTTACCCAGCCGGGCTTGTCTGAGAAATCTCCCGTGTCGATCTTTTCGGTGATGAGGCGCGACTGATCGGGACTAACATGCAGCAAATAATGCCCGTACGTTCCCGCGCAGGAACATCCCCCCCTTACCTGTATGCCGAAGCGGTCGTTCAGCAGCTTCACGATCAGATTGTAATGAATGCCGTCTGCATAAAATGATATTGCCCCCAGCCTGTTTTCAATGTTGTCGGCAAGGATGTGGAGTGATGGTATTTTCCTTAATTCCTGAAACGCGATGCTTACCAGCTCCTCTTCCCGCTCCCTTATGTTCTTAACTCCCATCTCTTCTTTTAATTTGATGCAAAACGCCGCCCGTATGGTCTGCAGGAAAGCAGGCGTTCCGCCGTCCTCCCTCGCTTCGATGTTGTTCACGAATTTATGCAGTCCCCATGGATTGGTCCAGTCCACTGTACCGCCGCCCGGATTGTCCGGTACTTTGTTCTTGTAAAGTTTTGAATCGAAGATCATAACCCCCGATGTACCCGGCCCTCCCAAAAATTTATGGGGAGAAAAGAATATCGCGTCTAGTTTTTCAAGTGGATCTTCAGGATGCATATTTATGTCTGCATAGGGTGCGGAACAGGCAAAGTCAACAAAGCAGTAGCCGCCGTTCTCATGCATCATTCTCGCTAGTCTGTAATAAGGTGTTTCAACTCCTGTTACGTTAGAGCATGCGGTAAATGAACCTATTTTCAGTTTGCGGTTTTTATATTCTTCAAGTTTCTTTTCGAAATCGCTGAAGTCTACCAACCCTTCATCATCTGGGGCTATCACAACTACATCCGCAATTGTTTCCAGCCACGATGTCTGGTTGGAGTGATGTTCCATATGTGTTATGAAAACAACGGGACGAAGTTCTTCGGGAAGTTTTAGATAATCTTTAAGCTGCTCGGGTACTCTTAATCCCAGCATCCTCTGGAATTTATTAATGAGTGCCGTCATACCTGAACCGGCCGTTATAATAACATCGTCTTTTGACGCGCTGCAGTGCTTCTTAATGATGTCGTGAGCGGTGTGATAAGCGAAAGTCATTGTGGTGCCGGTTATGCTGGCTTCCGAGTGTGTATTCCCTACAAGAGGGGCAAAATCTTCATACATTTTATGCTCTATCGGGGCATAAAGTCGCCCGCTTGCAATCCAGTCGGCATATACTATCTTCTGCTCGCCGTAAGGCGATGTAAATGTCTTATCGTACCCTATTGTATTTTCACGGAATTTCCTGAAATATTCCTCTAGACTGCTCATTCTTTTCTCCGCCTCATCTTTTTTTCTTCACTAAAATATAATGAATTTCCGCCTCATTAGCAGGGGAAATCATCCTTCAATAATCTGCACTTTTTCTTATCTTTGAAGTGATGAACAACTCAGGATATACCGGATGAATTTTATTGTGGGCCTTGATGGAGGCG
Source organism: uncultured Bacteroidota bacterium (assembly GCA_963771705.1). GTDB lineage: Bacteria > Bacteroidota > Ignavibacteria > Ignavibacteriales > Ignavibacteriaceae > DATFVA01. Next base: position 756,540 of record CAVYUP010000005.1, on the reverse strand, counting down.
GAACTAAAACAAAATGCGTGTTCGCTGATCAGTCGGGTAAACCTGTGCTTTTGTTGTCAGGCGGTCCTGCTAACTTCCTTTCTATAGGGAATGATAAGGCGGCAGCGAATATTGTTTCGCTGGTTAAATCAGGACTAACGAAACTCGACGCTTCTTTCGGCGATATCCTCATAATTATGGCAGGCATTTCCGGTGCGGGTCGTAAGCTCCACGCCGATATGCTTAAGGAGTCGCTCCTTAAAAAGCTGCCTGAAGGTTTCACGGATATTTATGTTGAAAGCGACGCTCGCGCGGCTCTTGAAGGCGCTCTTGATGGTCAGCCTGGCGCTGTGCTTATCGCCGGTACTGGTTCGGTTATTTTCGGGAAGGATAAGTCGGGCCGTATACATCGTGCAGGCGGCTTCGGAAGGGTCATCGGTGATGAAGGAAGCGGTTACTCGATAGGAGTAAAAACTCTTAGAACAATAGCCGGTATGCTCGACGTCAGAGATCGTCCGGATGAAATGTTCGATCGGTTCAAAACTATCTTTCATATAAATAATGAAGATGACCTTGTCAGTCTCGTTCATAATCCCGGCTTCGATGCCGCGTCGATTGCCTTATTCACTATAAGATGCGCTGATGATAGTATAAAAGAAGCAGAGGAAATTCTTGAGAAAGAAGCTGAGGATCTTGTTGAACAGGTTAAAGCGATTAAGGAAAAGATTAAACTGGAACCGCTGAAGCTTGCATTGATCGGTTCGCTGGTTGAAAATGATAACTTCTATTCGCGGCTTATGAAAGAAAAGATCGGAGCGATAAAAGGAATGGAGCTTACTGTACGGAAGCATCCGCCGGAAATGGGCGCGGTTATTCTGGCTAAGAACTTATTGTCCCTCAAATCCAATTCTGAATGAGCAGAGCTAAAAAAGAATACAGGAACGGATGGACCTGGGTGCCGTCACTTTACTTCGCAGAGGGACTCCCTTATGTGATGGTGATGACTGTGTCTGTCATTATGTATAAACGCCTGGGTATATCAAATACTGACATTGCCGTGTATACCAGCCTGCTGTACCTTCCCTGGGTGATAAAGCCGCTGTGGAGTCCGTTCGTCGACATTCTTAGGACAAAGCGCTTCTGGATCGTTGCTATGCAGCTTATAGTCGCACTCGGACTCGGAGGTATCGCTTTCACCGTCACCCTGCCCTCATTCTTCGTTCTTACTCTCCTTTGCTTCTGGCTCGTCGCTTTCAGCTCCGCTACTCACGATATTGCCGCCGATGGTTTCTATATGCTGGGCCTTACAAAACACCATCAGGTCTGGTTCGTGGGTTTCCGCAGCACTTTTTACCGCTTCGCCATGATAGCGGGACAGGGTCTCCTTGTTATCTTCGCGGGCTATCTGGAGGTTTCTCTTGGCGATATCCCTATGGCCTGGATGATAGCGTTAACAGCCATCGGCGTGCTCTTCTTTCTGCTTTTTCTATATCATAACTTTATTCTCCCCTTTCCCGCTTCCGATGGTCCCACGGCTTCTGCCGACGCAAAGTCGATCCTCGCTGAGTTTATAAAAACTTTTGTTACTTTCTTCAAAAAAGATCAGATCGTTGTTATCCTCCTTTTCATATTATTCTATAGGTTCGGTGAGGCTCAGCTTGCTAAGCTTACTTCCCCCTTCCTTCTCGATCCTAAAGACGCGGGAGGCCTCGCTCTGTCTACCGAAAGCGTTGGGTTTATATATGGTACGGTCGGGGTAATCGCTTTAACGCTGGGGGGACTCCTTGGAGGATTTCTCGCCGCAAGAAAAGGATTGAAGGCATGGCTCTGGTGGATGCTTGTCGCTATAAATCTCCCCGATCTTGTTTATGTTTATCTTTCTTTTACCCAGAACTCCAGCCTGCTCATAGTTAATATTATGGTCGCGCTTGAGCAGTTCGGCTATGGATTCGGATTTACAGCGTTCCTCCTTGTTCTTATTTATATTTCTGAGGGAAATCATAAAACAGCACATTATGCAATCGCTACAGGACTAATGGCACTCGGAATGATGGTGCCGGGGATGATCAGCGGATGGATGCAGTCGCTTCTCGGTTATAAGTATTTCTTCGTCTGGGTTACCATCTCAACTCTCCCCGCGTTCGTGATAACTTATTTTCTTAAAATAGATCCCGGCTTCGGCAAAAAGATAAATGAAAAATAGTCTCCTGCTTATTAGTTTGTTTATAACAGGGATGCTCTGGTTTAACTGCGGTCAGACGGAACGGAATTCTGCGGGCACCGGTAATACTGATTCAACCAAAGCCGTCCGCGGCTCGTCAGATATCGATACAGCAGGTCTTCTCTCCCCTATTAAACTCAAAGGTGAATCACGTAATGATACGGTCAGCAATCCCGCTTTTGGGACCATCGAAAGGTTGATAAATTCTTCTATAAATGACAGCGCTTTTCCCGGCGCCGTGCTTCTTGTGTGGAAGGATGGAAAGATAATCTTCGAAAAACCGTTCGGCCGGCTAACTTATAATGACAGCTCTGCAGAAGTTACAACTAATACTATTTTCGACCTTGCCTCTCTAACGAAGGTAATAGCTGCAGCCACCGCTGCTATGATCTGCGTCGATAGAAAACTCTTCAGCATAAATGATAAGGTCTCAAAATATATTCCTGCCTTCGCGCAGAATGGAAAAGAAAATGTCACCATTAAAAATCTGCTGATGCATAACAGCGGACTCCCGGCATATAAAAAGTTTTATGCGCTTTATACTGATCCTCAGCAGGTGCTGGATGATATTTATGCTTCCCGGCCTGCTTACCCTCCCGGTACAAAAACCCTCTACTCTGATCTCGGAATGATCACCCTGGGAAAGGTGATTGAAAAAGTTACGGGAAAATCACTTGATGTTTTCTGCAATGAGAATATCTTTAAGCCTCTGGGAATGAAAGATACTTACTACAATCCTCCTGAAGCTCTCAGGCATAGGATCGCGCCCACGGAGTTCGATCACTACTGGAGGAAAAGGCTTTTAATAGGTGAAGTACACGATGAAACAGCGTCGCTTCTTAACGGCGTGTCGGGCCACGCGGGCTTGTTTTCAACTGCCGGCGATATTTCCAGAGTGCTGCAGATGCTTCTTCAGAAGGGTATGTATGAAGGAAAACGCATTGTTGATTCAGCTGTGGTTAGTATGTTTTTAACAAGACAGCCCAACGGCAGAGCCCTTGGCTGGGACATGAAGTCGCCTGAAGGCTCGTCCGCGGGAAGTTTGTTCAGCGATAGATCGTATGGTCATACTGGGTTTACAGGAACTTCGGTGTGGACGGACCCCGTAAGGAGGCTTTTTGTTGTGTTCCTTACGAACCGCGTGTACCCTTCACGCACAAATAATAAGCTCATAAAAATAAGACCTGAACTTCATAATGATATAATCAGGAGCATCGAACGATAAATGAAGAAGCGCGCCCATAGAAATAACTTCGCCTTCACCTTCGTAACGCTGCTGATCTTTGCGCTCTATCCCCCTTCAATAAATCCGTCTTTGATAAATATTGATAAAATATTCTCTGATGAGGTGCCTGATATAATTTATCCTGAATATCCGCGCGTATTCAAATTGGATAATCAGGATAAGGATTCTATTGAGGCGCGTATTAAAAAGATGAGTCTGAGGGATAAATGCGCCCAGATGGTGATGAGCTGGAGTAAGGGTTTTAGTTCTGATACTTCATCCCCCGAGTTTAAGCGTATCAGCCGCCTGGTGAAGGATTCTCATATAGGGGGAATTATCTTTTTCCAGGGGGAGATAGCGGCCGAGCAGCAGATGATCGATAAACTTCAGAAAGAATCACAAATTCCCCTACTTATTTCTTCGGATTTTGAAAGGGGACTTGGATCAAGGATCGAAGATGCTGTTGAGTTCCCCTACAATATGGCTGTAGCCGCTGCGGGCAATATCTTTTATGCTTACGATATGGGCCGGGCTGTTGCCGCCGCCTGTAAAGCGCTGGGGGTGCGTCAGAACCTCGCCCCCGTCGCCGATGTCAATAACAATCCTCTCAATCCTATCATCAATAACAGGTCGTTTTCGGAAGATAAGGAAATTGTTTCTAGCTATACTATCGCTTTCATCTCAGGTTCAAAAAACGAAAAGGTTATTACAACGGCAAAACATTTTCCGGGTCATGGAAATACGCAGACTGACTCCCACCTCGATCTTCCCGTAATCCCCGGTTCCCGTGGGTTGCTGTTTCAGAATGAACTCGTTCCCTTCATACAATCAATAAAGGCCGGGGTTCAGGCAATTATGGTGGGACATCTCTACGTCCCTTCTCTTCAGGGTGATAGCCGGATTCCTTCCAGCCTCTCTAAGGCAATTGTAACCGACCTCCTTCAGAATGAATTGCAGTTCGATGGACTTATAATAACCGATGCGCTTAATATGAATGCCGTAACTAAATATTTCTCCGTTGGTGATGCCGCTCTTATGGCGGTTGAAGCCGGGAATGATATTCTTTTAATGCCTCCTGATGATAACGTTACAATAAATAAGCTGGTCTCGGCGGTGAAAGATAGTCTTATTAGTATGGAAAGGATCAATCATAGTGTAAGGAAAATCCTCGCCGCAAAAGTCTGGCTTAACCGCGCGGGCAGTTTAACGGGCAGTGCGCAGACTGCCGAACTTGATACGCTGTGGGAAAGCAATTACAACCTTGCCCGTAAAATAGCGGAGCATTCTATTACTCTTGTGAAGAACGTGAACAATATTATCCCTCTTGATACATCATATTCTCCTAAGGTCGGCTGCATTACAATTACAGATGGAACAAAGACCGGTAAAAAAGAATTCTTTGAAAAACTGGTCAGCGCGTCTTTCAAAAAAACAAAATCCTTTTTTATCGATAGGAAAAGTAACGGGCGCGATTACAGTAAAGCTCTCCGGATTGTCAGGGGTTCAGATATTATAATCCTTCCCGTGTTTATGCGGCTCCGCTCTGAGAATGATACGCTCACTCTCGCCTTCCACGAAAAGTTCATAAAAGAGATCCTCAAAAGCCGGAAGCCCGTTATAATGGTTAGCCTCGATGACCCCTATCTGCTTTCGGTTTTGCCTTCTGTAAAAGTTTACTTATGTTCATATGGAGGACCTGAGGTTTCACAGCAGGCCGCTTTTGATGTGGTAACCGGAAAGATAAACGCTGTCGGGAAACTTCCCATATCCATTCCTGATACAGAATATAAACTGGGTTTCGGGTTAACATCAGCCGCTAACCCCAACCCTTAGTCACGAGATAATTACAGCCCTTATCGCACCGGGCTTTAGCTTGATATTGCACCTGGCTTTAGCCAGGTGATAACCATTTAACTAAACAAAACATCCCGGGTTTTTAACCCGGATCCCTGGAGGAAATATTGTTTCAAGGCACACTCATTACCCCTGATAACCACTGGGCCTTGTGGGCGGTTCTTTTCATCATCGCCGCTTTCAGCCTGTGGGCGGAGAAATCAAAAATCGGCTCCAAGCTCTCCGCCGTAGTTATCGCTATCATCGCCGCTTTCATTCTCTCTAACCTTTCTATAATACCCACGGAGGCCCCGGCATACGACATGGTATGGTCGTACCTCGTTCCTCTTGCCATCCCCCTTCTGCTTTTCAAAGCAAACCTCAGAAGAATAATTAAGGAAGCGGGACCAACACTCATCGCTTTCTTCTTCGGCGCGGTGGGTACTATCATAGGCACCTTCATTTCATTCGCTATATTTTCCCTGGGTCCTGAAGGCTGGAAGCTTGCCGGCATCTTCTGCTCTACCTATATAGGCGGCTCGATGAACTATGTAGCAACAGCCGCTGCTCTTCAGCTTAACGCGGGAGATCTTCTCACTGCGGGAGTAGCCGCCGATAATCTTGTGATGGCTGCCTACTTCATTGTCTTATTCGCCCTCCCCTCCGCCGCTATTCTTAAAAAGCTCTACTCAACCGAGCACGACGCTAAAGCAGAGCTTATTGAAGATGATATTTATACTGAAGAACAGAAACGGCCCGACCTCTTTAATATGGCTAAAGCACTCGCGCTGGCCCTCAGTATCTGCGCCGTTGGCTTCGGCTTGTCCGATCTTATCAATATACAGGGAAGCGGTATACTTATTATAACCGCTATAGTAGTTCTTGCCGCCACCTTATTCCCTAAGCTGGTAGGTACTATTGAAGGTGCCGATCAGATCGGCGCACTCCTTATGCAGGTGTTCTTCGTTGTTATCGGAGCAAGCGCTAATTTATATGTTGTGCTTAAAGTAGGACCCGTATTATTTTTCTTTGCCGCCGTTATATTGCTGGTTCACCTCATATTTATTCTCGCAGCGGGAAAACTTTTCAAACTTGACCTTGCTGAAATTGTAATTGCCTCGAATGCAAATATGGGAGGGCCGACAACAGCCGCGGCTATGGCTGTAGCGCGTAAGTGGAAAGATCTTGTAATCCCTGCTGTCCTCTGCGGAACCCTGGGCTACGCTATTGCTACTTTCATAGGTGTCGCTATCGGGAATTTCCTTAAATAGAAATGAACCCCGTTTTGCCGGCTCATTTATTCTTTTGCCGGTTCATTTATACTGTTAAACAAAACACCCCGGGTTTTAACCCGGTAAATACTGGATATACAATGAAACACTTTATTATCATCATCCATTACATTGAATCAGTAGAAAAGATAAACGATATCCGTCCCCGCCACAGGGAATTCCTTGAAAAAGGATATAAAGATGGAATTGTACTTTATTCAGGTCCGCAGGTACCGAGGAAAGGAGGACTGATAGCCGCACGGGGTAAATCGGCGGATGAAGTCAAAGCTTTCTTCAGTAATGATCCCTACCAGAAAGAGAATGCTGCAGAGTACGAATTTATCGAATTCGAACCCGTACACTACCAGCAGTTTCTCAAAGATTGGGTAGGATAATAACGGAATAATCCCCGGATACTCCGGCGTCGCTAACTTTTTAATGAATCTATAATTTTCTGAGCGCCTTCAATCCCCGAGGAAAGAACTCTTTTTACCTCTTCCCTGGCGTCGGCGCTTATCTCTTTCGCCGCGTCAAGGGCAGCTGCAACCGCGGTATGTCTTGCCTCGTTTACGTTGCCTCCCCGGCTTTTTACGGCACTCACAGCGCCTTTAACAGCCTCAAGTGATGCCTGCCCTACATTCGCTCCCTTTTCCTTTGCCGTTCTAATCGCCTGCGATACCGCTCCGCGTATAGCCTCGCTCTGCCCTACACCCGATTCCATAGCGCCTTCAATAGTTACCCTTACAACATCCTTAATAACCTTTATCAGCGAGGCTCCAATCTCTGCCATTCCAAGTATTGTGCCTCTCACAAGCGAGGCCGTAAATTTAATCCCTTCTTTTACAAGCTCCCCGGAATCTTTTATGGTATGTGCCGTGAGTTCCTTAATCACATTTATGGTAACATCCGCGGCTTCACCAGTACCCTTAACACCCGTCTTTATCGTATTCTTCGCCAAATTAACCAGTTTATCAAACATTGTTAACCTCAGTTTATATCCCTTAAAAGTAGAAGCGGCGGCATTCTTATCAAAACTGACCTGTCACAGCTGCTAACATGCAATTCTTCATTTTATTATTTTAATGATAATAAAACGGAAAGTTTATGGCCCTTAAAAGATCTTATAATAAAATAATTGCCGGAGTCTGCGCCGGATTGGCTGAGTGGCTCGGATGGGATCCTACGGTTGTGCGTGTGGGTTACGTTATACTGTCAGTGCTTAGTGCGGCATTCCCGGGTATACTCGTGTACGTTATTCTGTGGATCGTTATGCCCCCTCCGGATGCCCCTTAAATAAGGAGGAATTATGAGAAGAGTTTATATGAATAAGTCGCTCCTTGTAATGGCGGTGCTCCCCTTTTTGGTTCTTGCCGTCTTCTGTAATTCAAAGGATGACCTTGTTTCGGGCCGGCAGGGCGATATCAAGCTTCCGCCGGGATTTAAGATTGATGTTTACGCCGACGCTCCCGGTGCAAGATCGATGGCTATGAGTAAATCGGGAGTACTTTTTGTGGGAACCCGCGGTGAAGGGAAAGTTTACGCAATCCTCGATACTAATAATGATAAAAAAGCCGACAGGGTAATAACAATCGCGGAAGGACTCGATTCCCCCAACGGTGTGGCTCTGCATAACGGAGATCTTTATGTAGCCGAAATCAGCCGCGTACTAAAATATCCCGATATCGAAAATCATCTTCAAAATCCGCCTCAGCCTGTCGTGGTAAATGATAGCTTCCCTGATGCAAGGCACCATGGCTGGAAGTTCATAAAATTTAGCCCCGATGGCAAACTCTACGTTCCCGTAGGCGCTCCCTGTAATATATGTAAAAGCGATGACGAGCGTTTCGCTTCAATAATGCGGATGGATCCTGACGGCAGCGGCCTTGAAGTATACGCCCACGGTATAAGAAATACTGTGGGGTTCGACTGGTCCCCCGTTGACGGCGCCCTCTGGTTTACTGATAACGGCAGGGATCTGCTCGGCGATAATGTTCCTCCTGATGAACTTAACCGGGCTCCTGAGAAAGGGATGAACTTCGGTTATCCTTATATGCACGGCAAAGACATTCGCGATCCTGAGTACGGTCAGGGAGTTGACCTTTCTAAATTTACAAAGCCTGTAATGGAATTAGGACCACACGTAGCGGCGCTGGGAATGGAATTTTATACAGGAAATATGTTCCCTGGAAAATATAAAAACTCTATCTTCATCGCTGAGCATGGTTCCTGGAACCGCAGTAAAAAGATCGGCTACCGTGTAATGTTTGTTAAACTCGACGGGAATACACCTGTAAGTAAAGAACCATTCGCTGAAGGATGGCTTCAGGGCGAGTCCGTTTCAGGAAGACCGGTAGATGTTGAACAGATGAACGACGGCTCCCTCCTTGTCAGCGACGATTACGCGGGAATGATTTACCGGATCAGCTACAACAAATAATATTTTGTCTCCCGGTCATCGCGAATGAGTCCTCGGGTGAAGCAATCCCTTCACCTCCTCTCCTCCCCACGTCGTCATCGCGAGGGAGTCTTCGACCGAAACAATCCCTCCACCTCCTACGCTCTCTGCCCCAAGCCCTCTGCCTCCACTTTTTCCTTTTTCCCTTTTCTGTCCTCCCCCCATAGTCATTCCAACCGCAGGGAGGAATCCCCTACCTCAACCTCCCGAAAATATCCCCCTTCCGTTCTCCTCTTCCTGGTCATTCCAACCGCAAGGAGGAATCTCCTACCTCAACCTCCCGGGAATATCCTCCTTTTGTTCTCCTTTTACCTTGGGGTTACACTGGGGATGCAGGCCGAAATGAGGCCCTTATGAGGCCGAAGAAAAAATGGAAAAATCAAGACTGAAGAACCCCTAAACTGTAAATTCTGGCAGAAATTTAACATATTTGGAACAGAAACAAAAACGGGAAAACAAATGGCGGTACACAAAAATTCCTTGCTTGGAGAACTAAGCGGAAGAATCGGCGACGATATAACCCTTAATAAGAACCAGATGATGAGATGGTCAGAAACATTTGGAAAGAATTTATATTCTAATTGACCTAATTGCTTTACAGACTTTAAATATATTACATCAGTTCTCGAGGTTCTGTAGACTGCACCGGGAGACAGGGATTCTCCGCACTATGTGTTTACAGTCTAAATTCGCAGGATTTCGTGGGTAGTGCCCATTTTATGACTAGGAACTTTACCATTGATTTTTGCTATGAACATCTTATTCGATCTCACCGGTGACCGGGCTCATGGGTTGCTGACCAAGATTCCGAACGCCAAGATATAGGCGACTCGTCACGTCAGGCATACCACATGAGGAGGACACATGATTGAAATTGAATTGCATTTAAAACGACTGGTGGTCGCACGCCGTGTAACTGGTGATGAAAGTAATAAGAGGCCGCCAGATTGAAGGCACCTGGAGATGATCTTTTCCCATGATGTAACCGGGAACATCGATGCTCTCGGTAACTAGAACCCGGAGGCTGTACTGACATAATCCCAATTGCCATCAAAATAATTGAATAAGTTTCCAGAACGATATTTGCTGCTTAAATTTTGATTAATCATTGATCACGTCGCTCAGGTATTCGATCGCCCTCAATAATACTTCGTCTTTACCGTTTCTTATTCCTTCTATCGTCGGTTTGATTTGTATGTCTGGCACTAATCCGATTTTTTGAAGTTGTCTACCGTCAAAATGTCTCACATCATGTCCTGAAAAATAAAGTATGATATTACCTGGAATTTGAAAAGTTGTTATATCTCCATCTGCTCCGGCTGATTGACTCCCGATAAACTTAGTATGATTTGCAGCCTCGAAGAACAACCCCGTATGCTCAGCCTGACTTTGAGTTCTCTCATCAATTAACATAACGGTGATACCCTTATAAAACGGTAATAGTGCCCGGGGTAATTCCTGATCCATAACGGTTATAGTCTCCAATACATCAGAACCAATTCTCATATACATTGGAGAATATCTTCTGAAATTTGCAGCTAATACATTTTTTTGATTCGTTAGATGAGGCGCAATAGTCCATGCTGTTCCGTTAGGATACCCTCTCATATCAAAAATAATGGCTTTAGTATCTTTGAACTCTTCAAACATTTTATCTACCATATCAGGAGTTAAGCGGTCTAAATCTGCATAACCAATGTCTTCGTTAATAAGTCTTAGAATCGGAAATGATTGCCGGCCTCCGTAAGGAAGGTTATAAATGTATTGCTTAAAAGCATTGGACCGGGGCAATTCTATTAATTTTGATTCCTGATTTCTATTTCTTATAGTAAGAAATACGGTTGAACTATCCGGACCATTTAAGAGACGCCCGGAAATATAGTTATAAAGTGCAGAAAGGTTCGATGCGCATTTATATTTCATTCTCCTTTTTATGACTGATTCAACATCTTCACCATCAATCCTTTCTATGATGTCACCTTTTTCTATACCTTCAACTTTAATTACAGAATCTGGAAGTACTTCGACAACAACAGGAAGGTTTTCAATAAATCTGATAACAACAGGAGGTGATGCGGTGCCAAAGTAATTATTCAACACCATACTTCTGATAAACCCATGACCATCCTCAATGTGTTTATACATTTCTGCAACCGCCAAATGATATTCCAGTGAATCTGATGCATTCACAAATCGTGGAATGGACTTCCTCAAAACTTCATCCCAGTTTTCATTCATTAAATGCTTATAAGCATGGAAATAACTAATTACTGTCCAGATTTTAGCGATCGCTAATAATCGATTCCCCAGGTCAGGATAGTAAGAATTAGCTGAAATAACCGGAGTAATTTTTTCAGCCTCAAAATTGGGTGTATAAGAATCCTTTTTAATAATTTTTCCTGGTTTATTACTTCCGTCAAAGAATTGTCGGGCTATTTCAATAATCTCTGGTTCTTCGGTATTGGCTGCTATAATTAAATCAGCAGCCGGTTTGGATTCAACAGCCAACTCATCCAGTCTTACTTGAACATTTATGCTATCTTCTACGTCAAACGCTGCAGTATGGACCAAAGATGCATCAAATAACGTATCTTCTGAAATAATAAATCCTTGTCCAATGCTTTGTAGCGCCAATGCCACTCTGGGTAGTTCAGAAGCATTATTGCAAACGAAAATAACTTTTTTACTGAATCCATTTGAATCCGGAATAATTTCCTTTTCTCCTTTAATGTAAAAACCTGAAGAATAACCCCCTGTTGTATTACCGATTTCAGGTTCAAATCCATCATAATGTTTAGATTTATATCCTGTTAAATAAAGCCTCTTGTCGGCTAAAATTAATTGAAGATCCTGAAAATAATATTCAATTCTACCTTTTATATTATTGTTTGATTTATTCCGTAGATCAAAAATAATCCCGGATGATACAGGTATCTTTTTCTTTAATGAATTGAGTTGATTATAGGTATAAGGATAATCTTCCAGATCATTATAATTTCTTATTGAGACATACAGTATACTATCCTCAGAGCACGAAATTATTGGATATTTTAAAGTATCTTCATTAGAGGCTGTATGCGGCTCAATAATACAGGTAACCGGATCATTTAATTCCAGCAGCATTTTTCGTATCGCAGTCCTGAATTCTTTTTTGCTTCCTGCTTTTATAACATCAATTATACCTGTTGTATAAGCCCTATTCCACCTTTCCGGATTCTTATCCAAATAGGGATGAAAATATCTGATATGCCCCCACAATTGAGAAATTTTAGCAATTCGTTCTATTCGTAATGAGTCTAACTTTATCAAGTCTTTTGATGCAGTCGGATCCCCAGTGTTTGAGTCAGAGAGGTCTTGAGAAGACAGAAAATCGGAAAACAATAATAATAATATTGCTAACAATACTTTCCTGAAATTCATAATACTCTCCTTTATGCGAAAGTTCAAATTTGCCTGGATAATAATTAGCTTTTTTGTCTCAAATAGTTCAGGTACGCGTAAGTCTCAAAATAGTTAACGATTACTGTAGGCAGACGTTCAATAAGGTTTTGGACATATCTCCCTTATAGATTAAAAAGATGAGTTGAAGTTTTTTCGAACCGGCAGTATCAGATGACAGCTAAAGAAAAGTAATTCTCCCATTTTCCACTCCCCGTAATATTCATTAATGATAGCTTAAATTAGTGTTTATCAACATTAAAAGCCAATCTAGATCCGGTTGGAGAAAAAATTGTGGGGTTCAGGTTCAATCCGATGAAATTTATAACCTTTTTCAAACCAATGTTCAGTGGAATAGACAATGGTTAAGTTTTTTACTTAATAATATTGCCGGGCTTAGGGCTTCTGCTTATTTTTATAGATTTTCTTAATTATTTACTTTTTCCTATATAGGAAAATTGATATAATTAGGAAAATAATTAGCATATTTTCCTAAATTGTAGTATTTTACTACGTAGGAAAATCAAGGAAAGCACGAAAATGATGAAAAAACAGTACGATAGCAGTTTTGAACAGGAGGTTTTTGAAAAGCTAGATAGCAAAAAGGATTTATATGCGCCTTTGGAAATTGAGGAAGTTCAGGTCGAGCCACTCAATATAAACTTAAATGGAACAATAACTCAACAACGATATAAACCTGATGCATTAATAAAAATCAAATATCTCGACAGAATAATTACACTCTTGATTGAAATAAAGGGACGAACAGCTCCCAAAATTGTAGAGCAGGGAATAATACAACTGGAAAATTATCGCTGGATGATCCCAAACAATCCCCAGTATAATATGACTCTCTTAGTCCCGTATCTCAGTAAAGAAATAATTAAAATGTTGGATGATCATCGGATAAGTGGTTTAGATTTAAATGGTAATTACTACGTTAAAACCCAGGATTTTGTAGCGATTAGGTTAGATAGGATCAATCGTTATAAGGAATCAAATAACATTAAAAATATCTATAGTGGTAAGTCATCAATTGTTGGAAGATATTTATTGAAAAGAAATTCAATTTATAATTCTGTAAATGAAATTTATAATGGGATAAAATCCCTTGGGGGGGATATTGCTCTGTCTACAGTATCCAAAGTATTGACAAGACTTGAAGAAGACCTGGTTATTCAAAAAGATGAAAATACAATAAGTGTATTACAGCCAGAAAAATTGTTGGCGAATCTTAAAGAGAATTATAAAAAACCCAAAGTTACAAAAAGAATAAAATTAAATATCCCTGGCACCCGACAGCAGGCTGCTGACATTTTTGAGTCAACCATTGGCAATAACTGGATTTGGTCAGGTGAAAGCAGTGCAGAATATTATGCTCCGACAACCAGAGACAAAGAATTTATTATCTATGCTAAATCTTATAATTCAACCAATCAACTAAAGAACTATACAGATGATAAATTTTACAACTGCATACTGGAACTTATTCCAAAATCTCAGGATTATGTTTTTTTTGATTCTATAAATAATATGGCATCTAAAATTCAAACTTATTTGGAGTTATCTAATTTGGATAAAAGGGAAAAGGAAATTGCTGAAGATTTAAAAATGGAGATCCTGAATGAATTCAACTAATAATAATAATGATAATTTCTATACTGATTTTTTAATCGATGCATTAGTGGAGTTAGCAAGATCCTTAAAAGACAAAGGAATTCCGCTATTAATTGGGGGCGGATTAAGTTTATACATCAGGACAGTGTATCTATATAAAAAGAGAAGTCCACGCTATCCTAAAAAGGTTTTACAAAGATCGACTAAAGATATAGACGTGTTTCTTACAAGTGATATAATTATTGATTCTGATAAATTTGAACTAATTAGAGACACAATTAAATCCCTTAGGTATGAACCAAAGACCAAATATTTTCAATTCACCAAAGAAATTAGCAGTAGTAAAAGAGTTATCCTGGATATTTTATCGGCCCCTCCCGACCCTAAACAATCAGATAAAACAGAATATACCTTTCCCAGGATTCGGCCGAAAGGTTCTAAAAAATTCCATGCATTTTTAGTAAACGAAGCAAAAGATTTATTATTGGGTAATATTAATGTTGAAGAACTAACAAAGGATGAAAAATTTTCAAATATTTATATCCCTTCGAGTTACAATTATATAATTTTTAAACTGCATGCCTTTCGCGATAGAATAGAAGATGAAGCAAAAGAATATGGAAGACACCATGCTTACGACATTTTTGCAACTGTAACTGATATGGATATAAATGATTGGCAAAACGCAAAAGAGCACTATAAGAAGCAGGAGAATTCCGATTATATAACTCGTGCGAAAGATATAATCCTCCAATATTTTTCTGAGGCAACACAAAAAGGCATAATACGATTAAAAGAAAATGAATACTATCGACGTAATAGTAACGAGTTTGATGGATATATAAATAATTTCATTAGTGATTTGAAGGAACTTTTTAAAGCTAATTAATCTAGTAAATAGTAAAACAATTCTTTCGCCCCCTTAAGCTGCCGAAAGAAGATACAGCCATCATCTACATAATCATCCTCGGCTTCTGGAAACACCACAGTAGAAGAACTGTCCATTAAAATTCCTCCTCAGGGAAAACAGCAGAGTAGAAGACTCCCGGAAAACTTCAGACTAACCAAATCCGAAGCGGTCTTAAGTGGGAGATATAAATACTCCTAGTTTGATTCACCATCTTGAGAAAAAGTATCTGCTATGATTTCATCCAAATGTTGGGCACTGGGGTCTTCTTTCCAAATTTGAGCTCTGGTTACAAATTCTTCATTATATGAGGACCTATCAAGTTCTAAACGCATTGACTTAGGCAACTCAACTTGCTTGTCGATTTCACCATCATTTTCAAGAAGAAAATATTCAAGATCTGGTACTATCCTTTTATTTTTAAGATAGATTCCATTTGAATCTGGATCGTTTGCAAATTCTTTTTTTTCAATTTTTAATCCATTGACGGAAAAATATGCAGTAAATTCAACTTTGAGAAACATATCTTCAGGGTTCATTTTTACCTCTGATTAGCGACATTTAGAAGTACCGTTTGACGACAATTAAAATTACCGGTTTCAGGTAAAAACAATTAACATTCGTGCACTAAATAATTAGGGTGCAGGATGACAACAAACGGACAAATAAAAAGGTTAAGAATGCTAATCAACAAAGGCATAAGCATCGAGGATGCAGCAGAGAAGGTGGGATTTGAAAAATGGCCCGATAGGGGGTACTTCATTCCGCCCTTCGGGCTCCATTACGTACCCCCTATCGGATAAAACACAACGGTAATTATAATTGTCGTTAAGTGGTAATTTTAATTGACTTTGATCATCCGCCTGTATTAAGCAGACTAACGGTTCGTGAGTTAACCTTTTTCTATCTAAGAAGTATCATCTTTTTCGTCTGAACGAAATCTCCTGCTCGCAGCTGATAGAAATAAACTCCGCTCGGCAGGTTAGCTGCATTCCAGGTCATTTCATACGTGCCAGCTCGTTCCTCTCCATCCGCAATTTTCATTACCTCCTTCCCTAAAACATCGAATATTATAATTTTCACTGAAGAAGTTTTGGGTACCTCGTATTTTATTTGAGTTTCCGGATTGAATGGATTCGGATAATTCTGATATAAACTACACGCGGCTGGCCGGAAAATCGTACCTTGAGTTGATTCAGTGATTTCAACATGTGAACTATAAATACCCTCGTGAGTATAAACGAACATATATTCAAATTCATTTATATAAATTCCGTTTATAGGAGAATTAAATTCTTCACCAAATTCTTCCCAGGTAAGTCCCAGATCCGTTGATCTGTATACTTGTCTGTATGAGTCAACATATATGTTATTTAAAGTATCTACAGCAAATGAATTTGGGGGAGAGATAAAACTAAAATCTAAGGTTGTCCAGTTCTCCCCGCCATCCGTCGATCTGAATATCGAAGTATATGTACAAACAAAAATATTATTGGCCCTGTCAGTTTTTATCCACCGGGTGGAAAGATCAGTTAAACCATTTGTCTTAGGCTGCCAGGATATACCACGGTCGTCCGACCTGAACAGACCATTGTTAGGGATTGCAGCAAATAATTGATTCTTCGAATTTATTTCAGTTAAGATCTTTGATTGGTGTTCAGGTAGTCCATTAGTAATTTTATGTAAAATAGCTGTATTTGTATCAAGTTTGCCCCTAAAAACACCTCCGTAGTAACCGGAAGGTCCTATTTCATACGAAGTAGAAACATAAATGTAATTCGAGTCAGGGTCATATAGAACTGTGTTGGGAATGCTGAGGTCATCATCTTCCAGAGACCAGAAGAAAGAATTATGTCCGTTTCTGATCATACCTATTCGGCCGGGACCTCCTGAGAATAAACTAACTTTCGGAATGCTCCAGTAATTAGTTACTTCGTTTGACCAGGAAGGGAACGCATTTATCCAGCACTTTCCGGAATCAGTCGAGCGGCTTATGCCTCCCCCGTAGATGCCCCCTTCATATGATGCATAAAAATTGCCGTCATCATTCTGAAGAAATTTATGGATAGGTGGCTTGTTTATTGCCATTGAAGTTAAACTGGAATCAGAAAGATCAGCCCGGTAAAATCCATTATCAACTGTACCAATTAAAAGGACATCATTAAAAAGTAGAATTGCAGAAATCGCCCCTGCATTCGTCTGAAATATTTTTATCCAATTACCTCCCCAATCATCAGATTTATAAACTTCCCCTGTCATCCTGCTGCTTCCATAATATATACTCCCATTTTTATCCTCCTGAATCTTATATGCTCCTCCTCCACTCCCGTTATTCGCATACTGCCAGTTCAGACCGCCATTTGTAGATCTTGCTATACCGTCATTCCCGGTCAAAAAAAGAAAGTTATTAGAAGTGCACATAATGTCTGATACATAAAGATCATTTAACCCTGAATTTATCGTATTCCAGCTTTCACCGGCGTCTGAAGATTTAAAGACACCTTCAGCCGTTCCAACATATATGTTATCTGAATCATCAATCGCTATAGAAGTGAAATGATAATTTGAATCAGGGTAGAGGATATTTACTTCCCAGCTTTCTCCCCCATCCGTAGTTCTCGAAATTCCACTATCTTCTGTAGCAGCGTAAAGGTCCAGATGAGAATTCAGAGCAAGTGAATAAACATCAGTATTAAAATATTTGTAATAAACAGAATTACCGGATTGATCCAGTACAAACAGATAATCTCTGGCAGCGACATATAAATTATTATCTTCTCCTGATATTATCTCTCTAAATAGTACAGAGTAACCACCCGCTGTCATAATCCTTTCCCAGCTTTCACCACCATCTTGCGATTTATAAATTCCTGAAGCCCAATCAGCTATAAATATGTTCGTATTCTCAAAGTACGTCGTGCACCGGATTTCCTCAACCGAAGGGCAGTTAATTTCTTCCCAGATCTCTGACTGTGAGAATGAAAGTGAACAAAAACATACGGTAAACAAGAAAATACTGAGATGAGCTGTCTTATTCATATTTATCCCCATTACTTAAAATTTCAAGTGAAATCTAGTCCTATTCAACTTTAGCTAATAATCCCTTAAAAGTCAAAGAGAATCACGTCAGTCGTCCCCTTTATACCGAAATCATATACACCCTTCCAACTGCGACTATTTATATTTTTATAATTATAATCCTATGAATGCAGTATTATATAGAGTATATTAAAATGCTGCAACATTTCTGAAATCCCTTAAAAAACCTCCATTTTCCCGGAATTGCGTTACAAATTTCTGTAACATTGGTGTAACGCCTGACCGGCAGGCAGGCTTATTTCGGAATCGTCTTAAAATCCTGAAATCAGCCCCGCCTTTAGGTATTCAATTTCCTTATTGTCTCTCTCCCCTATTTCCCCTATTTTTAATTCGAACATACTTAAGACACCTGGGGTTATGATTACGTTAAGCTTCTGTAAGGGCCCAATTCTTCAGGAATATAAATATTTATTAGCATCACGGTAAACATCTTTCCAAGGCATAATGAAATAAAAAGGAATATATATCTGCAGCTGCACGCATATATATATTCCAGAAAACAATATCCCATTTAATAATTAATAGTTATAAAAAACAATAAATAAACATTTATGGAGTATATTTTATGGATTCTTCAGCATCTAGAAATTTAAAAAACCGACTTGATTCTATAGTTGTCCAGCTAACTGAAATGATTAAAGCAGATATCTATCAAAATGTCATTGTCAATACAGTTAAAGATTGGTTCGAAGGTAATGATTCTATATTAACCCTTAATTATAGAATAAAGAAAAATGTTGATGACCGATGGAGTTTTGTTGAACAAAAAGTTAAAAGCAGACTGGTAGAGTTCGAGGAATACTCAATAAGTGTATTGGAGGAGAATATTTCAAGCAGTAAGACAGAATTAGACGTGAGGGAGATATCAAATTCCGTTAGCCAGAGTATTTCGGTTGCTGTGGGTGCAATAGGTACTTCAATAATAGCAATGATCTCTGGTGGTGCTGGCACAGCGATGATAGCTACTGGTCCCGTCGGGCTTATTATTGGAGCTATAGTAGGAGTTTTTGCATTTTTCCTTGGAAAAGATGAATTAGAGAAAGGTATAAGTGAATATATAACTGACAAAAAGATTCCCAAATTGGTTAAGAAAACCGCTAAAGGGAAAGTGTCAACACAATTAAAATTGAATGAAGCAAAGTTTGAACAAGACGTTTATAATTCTTTGAGAAAACATCTTGAACCAGTATATGAGGCAATATCAAATGTTAAATGACAAAAATCCATTGGATCAGCCTAACGAATATTTCCAATATCTTAAGTCTGATCACTATTTATTTAGTGAGCGGTATCTTGATAAAAAGGAAATTGTTGATAAAAGTGCTGGTACATTAATATTACTTTTGGGAGAGCAAAATTTTGAAAATAAATTATCTGCAGTTTTGGCTCAAGAATATAATATTAATTCAACGGCTTATGACAGAGCAATTGATTCAATATATAATTCAACTAAAATTGGTGGTTCGACACTTCATCATAATTTAGACGGGGCTCATACTTTCGAAGGTGCATTAAACATTCTTAGGGAACATTTCCCAAATGATCCAGATTTTAAATTAGCATTAGAAAGTTTTAAACATTTATCAAGAGATTTAACAACCCCATCGGGAATTAATCCATTTTTAATCCCAGATAATTTCCACCAATCTAAAGATTTTTTAGTCCACCATTTAGATATGTCTGCTTCATCTGCGAATGATTTATTAAATATAAATGCTGTTGAATTAGGAGGGGCTTTAATTGCTACATTAGCCGTAATATACAATCTTAAGAATGAACAAATTGACAAAATGGGGGCATATTTTTCAAGAATAAGTATGGTTTCTCTAATTTCTGGAAATCCAGCCTTACTTTTTTTATCTTTTATACTGATGGGCCAATCCTTAATCCAACTTATTAAACAAAAGGAATTCCTAAAATTTATAGACGGTGTCACAGTTGGAACATTAAGCACTGCAAGTTTCTTTTATGCTACTGCAATAGTGTCCGGTCCTTTATTTCCAGTTCTGTTAATTGGTTTATTTTCAAGTTTTGGGACAAACTGGATCTATAGAAAAACAAAATCTTTATTGCTAGATGATTTGGATGATATGTTTTTATCGATTTTCCCAGCATATAGGTCATATTTAAAATTAATATAAAGTTGTTGGTATTGTTCGGTATCCTTGTTTGTTGGCACCGCTTATTGGCAGCGTCCTTAGACTTTTTGAAAACTCAGCAATCATGCTCAATATGATGAACCTGTGAAATTTGCTAAGAGATTAATTAAGTGTTCATTGAATTGAGTCAGGAATGTTTTTGATATCCTTACTGGTCTTTTCATGATTATCGGTTAGTAGGTGTAACCGAATATTATCTTCACGGGTCCGGCGATAGTGTTATTCAATCCATGAAATTCTTATTGCCAGTTGTACCGATTTAATTTAATTTGCATAAGAAATAAATTATGATTTGCCCGGGAGATGAAAATCAGGCCTCTGTAAGGGTCCTTTCGATACTGCAGGAAGATGGATGTAAATCAGCTGTGCGATATAAATAATGGTTTAACATTACTAACATAAATTCAGGGAGAGAAATGAAATATCTATTGGTAATAATTTTGTTGACCATTTTTACTTATAATAATGAGGCGCAAATTATTCATGACTATGGGTTAAAGCTGGGTGTCGGTATTTCAAATCAGTCCTGGGATTATCTTTATAATGTAAATATGGATTTTGATAATAAAATCGGGATGTCTCCAAGAATCTTTGCAGACTTTTTCAGTTTATCTTTCTTCCGGTTTCAAACTGAATTGGGTTATCTTCAAAAGGGCTTTGAGGATAAAATTCCGATAACAACAACCGCTCAGCCTGATGGTACCGGCGAATTTGTCTCCATAAATAACAGGGTGAATTACCTGTCATTTTCTGCTCTGGCTAAATTCAAATATGATACCGGGGTTCTCTCCCCTTACCTGATTGTGGGTCCGCAATTCAACTTTTTGATAAGTAAGGAAATTGATAAGGGCTGGGAGGTTATTTTTGATAAATTCAAAAAAAATAATATGGGTATTTCAGCCGGCGCCGGCGCTGAAATAAATAATGTTCTGCCGGTTACAATGCTTATTGAATACAGATATGAAAGAGATTTTATAGATAATTACGAATCTGCCTATATTGATATAAGAAATTACTCGCACGTAATTTTGGTCGGTGTAAAATTATAAGAAGATGCGCTTAAAACTGATAGTCTTCTAGCATCCCCCGGTCTGTTCTTGCCGGGGGATACTTTTTTTTAAGCACGGATATTACTAATGTTCTTGTCTGTAAAGCTGCTTATTTCCATTACCTGATTACTTCTGCTTCGGGTTCTTAGGTCTCACCCTCTTGCCATCCGCCTGTATTAAGCAGACTAACGGTTCGTTGGTTAACCTTTAACTTCTGTGGTTTCTCCTTCGGTATGTCTTCCACTTATCATTTTTTACTTTTTCCTTTTTGCTTGATCCCCCTTTTTCCTTGTACGCTATTGATATTAATAAAGTACACCCCATCCTTTACATCCATAATCTCGAACGAGAAACCGGTCTGGTGGCGATTCTTATCCTGTGAGTCGGGATTGGTGTAGGGAGAGAAGACCGCTTTATATCCCGGATGAAATGCGTCTCTTCCGTCCCCTGCTCTTAATGGATCTCTTACAGGTTCTCCCGTTAATGTGTCTGCATAATATATAATTTCATTTGCGGGATAATTCTTTCCCTCATAAGTGAACGGTATGAACTGAAGATCATGGTACCCTGTTTCTTTGTTCTCGTTCAGACGGGTGTAAACAGGAAGACTCTTCGGAAACCAGTCGGGATAAACGTAATTCTTCACTTCCCAGTTGAACCTCCCGTCAGCAGGGATCATCTGCATAAATACAGCGTCCCCCGCGGCCGCGTCCTGCCTTATTACATAAATCCCTTTTTCGCTTTGTACTTTTGAACTGTTGTCCCACCGCGATATCCTCTGGTGGTTCTCAAGGTAAAAGTACTGCGATGATGCTGAATCGATTTCTATTCTTATCGCGTCCCCCGTCGTTATGAAGTCATCCAATCTTACATTCTTCAGTGCGCCGCTGCCCTTCCTGATCGTCCTGATATTAATCCACCCCAGCTTGTTTCTTTCATAAGAGTTGATCATAAATGATCTTACTTCGTAGCCCGCAAGCATCGCCCAGAAGCCGCGTCCGTTGTGGTACTGGTTGCCGCCTATAAGGAAATGCGCGAATTCATGGATTGAGAATCGGAAAGGATCTTTATGAAATATGTCGCGTAGCGTTGCCCCGGTGTAAACGAAGCGCGATGAATCGTCCACTGGTACTTCCCCGGCACGCAGAGAGCCGACCCACCCGGAGCCGAAAACTTTATTGTACTTTGCCGATGTTGAATCGGGGTAATCCATAATAAAGTTCCTGTAGATTAAGAAGACAAAGTCAACCTTGCCGTCGGCTGAATCTGTGAATTCATAGTTGCGTATCTTATGGATGTTGTCAAACCGCGCGAAGTCACGCCTTTTGTCCAGCGCCTTTATTACTTCTTTATTGATTGCGCCGTAGTTTTTCTTGTTGTGGAAATACCATTCTCTTGTGTGCGGGACGGTAATCGTGTCGCACTCTCCGGTAAACTTCAGCTTGTTAAATGACATCTGGTTGAAATAGTCGGTCATCGAGCCGGGAGTGGGATTCTCGGTCCATACCGGATCTACCCACGTCTTCTCTTTCATCCGTGCGGGCTCGCCGCCGGCAGGCCATCTCTTGTCGGCAGGGAGAAATTTATCATCAGGAAACTGCGCGAATACAAAAAGTACGTGAATGCTCCCTTTCGATGGTAAGTCTATTCCCCCCGACTGATCTTTAACCCCCGGCGTTAGTGCCGCGCAAAATATTTCACCCGGAAATATTACCCCGGTTATCAGGAAAATAAGGAACGCAGCGCACATATATTTTGTTGTAATTTTCATAAAGGTTCTTCGTTTGCTGAACTTTAAGTGAACTTTTCCTAAGTTTCTAATGAGCTTTTATTAAAAAAAGGTAATTAGCATTGGACAATCTTCTGGCTGCCCGTTTAACGATGTCTATCACTTTGGGGTTCCATATTGTTCTTGCCTGTATTGGAATGACCATGCCTTTCCTGATGGTTATTTCCCACTGGATCTGGATTAAAAAGAAAAATAAAATCTACCTCGACCTTACTAAAACCTGGTCGAAGGGCGTCGCTATCTTCTTCGCTATCGGCGCGGTGTCGGGAACGGCTTTGTCTTTCGAACTGGGACTCCTCTGGCCGGGTTTTATGAAACACGCCGGCCCTATTATCGGCATGCCTTTCAGCTGGGAGGGTACTGCCTTTTTCATTGAGGCTATTTGTATAGGACTCTTCCTCTACGGCTGGAACCGGCTTAATCCTTATGTTCACTGGGCTTCGGGATTAATAGTGGGAGTCTCAGGCGTGATTTCGGGAATCTTTGTTGTTACGGCTAATGCATGGATGAACGCACCGGCGGGGTTCGACTGGGTGAACGGTCAGGCGTTCAACATCCGGCCTTTCGAGGCTATGTTTAATCCTGCCTGGGTAAGCGAAACTCTTCATATGACTATCGCCGCCTTTGAAGCCACTGCCTTCGGAGTTGCGGGTATCCACGCTATTCTCCTGCTGAGAAAACATAACTACGAGATTCATAAGAAAGCGATTATTATCGCGTTAAGTTTCGGTAGCATATTTGCGGTGCTTCAGCCGATAAGCGGCGACCATAGCGCTAAAGACGTCGCTCATCGCCAGCCTGAAAAGCTGGCTGCTATGGAGGGACTCTTTCATACGGAAAAGGGGGCGGGATTAACAATCGGCGGCATACCCGATGTCCGGAAAGAGGAGATGAATTATGGAATTAAAATACCTGGCTTATTAAGTTTTCTTGCTTATAGCGACTTTAACGCGGAGGTGAAGGGTCTTAACGACTTCCCGCGAGAAAACTGGCCCCCTGCAGTACCTGTCCATATTGCCTTTCAGATAATGGTGGCATGCGGATTTTTCCTTGCGGCGGTGGGAGTGGTGTTCTGGCTCCTTAGATGGAAATGGAAGGATTACCTCTTCGATAAAAAGTTTCTCCTGCTTACTGCGGTCGCTGCTCCGCTGGGATTCCTTGCGGTGGAGGCGGGCTGGACGGTCACGGAGGTCGGGCGGCAGCCATGGATCATATATAATATCATGAAAACGGCTGATGCGGTAACTCCTGTGCCGGGACAAATTGTTCATCTTTCTGTTTTCGTTTTTATCTACCTTATACTCACCATCGTCACTGTATGGCTGATGAGGCGCCAGGTAAAAGCTCTGCATGAATCACAATCACCCGAAAATTCAGGAACATAAATGCTATACGTTGTAATAATTTTTTTGCTGGTCGCGGTTTATTTGTACTGCCTGCTCGGCGGGGCTGATTTCGGCGCCGGAATTATTGAGCTGTTTGCGGGTTCTAATAAGGATAAGATCAAGAAGCTTGTAAGCAATGCCATGGCTCCTATCTGGGAAGCTAACCATATGTGGGTGGTTATTACAGTGGTGATTTTGTTTATGGGATTTCCTGCCGTGTATACTCAGGTTTCAATTTCACTTTATATCCCGCTTATACTGCTGCTGATAGGCATAGTGCTGCGGGGTACGGCATTTACCTTCCGTCATTATGATGCGGTGCAGGATGGTTCGCAGGAAGTGTACTCCCGTATCTTTGCAGTTTCCAGTCTGCTGGTTAGTTTCTTTTTTGGACTGATTATCGGAGCTCTTGTTTCAGGTAAAATTACTACAGCACCGTCCGGTTTTTTTGAGGCGTATCTTCATCCATGGATAAACCTTTTCAGCATTTCTACCGGGATTTTTATCAGCAGCCTCTTTGTCTTCACAGCTTCGGTTTACCTTATAAGCGAAACAACCGAAAAGGATTTAAGGGAATTGATTATTGGTAAAACGAAACTCGCTACTCTGGTAATGGTTGTAAGCGGTGCGATGGTATTTGTTTTTTCTTATGTGGAAGGTGTCGATTTTGCCCATAGGTTTCTGAGCCATCCGATCAGCATAGTGATAATCGTGCTTGCCACTCTGGCCCTCCCGGTATTATGGAAGATAATAGAAAAAGGACTGATCTGGCCATCACGAATACTTACAGGTGTGCAGTTGTTTTTTATCCTCACGGCGTTCTACCTTATATACTTCCCTGAAGTGATCATCTTGAAGGATGGAAGCAGTATTACTCTTTTTAACGCGGCTGCCCCTGAAGCAACATTAACTCAGCTTGGATGGGCGCTCGTTGTCGGCTCGTGTTTAATTTTCCCCACCCTTTTCTACTTGTTCAAGGTATTTAAAGTCGGCAAATAGATTTCGCGTCGGAAGTTAAAGGATCACCATCTACCCGATAACGAAGCTCAGCTATCCTGCTGCTTCCCTTTATACACCTGCTTGCTCAGCTCCAGTTTATCCGCGAAGTCGGCGCTGAAACGCTCAATTATACCGGCGATCTCCTCATTCTTGGTCGCCCTGCGGTAGGTATCGGCCATCTTCAGAAAGGTCTGATGAAAATAAACGTTCATATCTTCTACCATCATCTCCTTTGTCCACAGATCAATTCCCATAGTGGCGTTTTCTGCTTTATCCCATAAGGAAAGCATCATCGATTTGCTCTCCCGTTTCCCTTCAAATCCGGAATCGGTGGCGCTCCATTCAATTTTAACAGGAACTTTCTTCTCATCTAGTTCCACATATAAATTAATTTTAGAATTTTTGCTCATTTTATATCCTGTCTTATCTTTCAAATGATTTTTTATATATCATAAAAATAAACAATTTATTGAAATAAGAGTGTAACAGGAGCGGTCCTCTCAACCGCGTCTTTGTTTTTTAAGGGATGAAGGCATAATTTAGATTATATTTAATATATGATTTAATTTTTAGCAGCTCTGCCTGTGAAGCGGCAGTATATATTACTGCGGAGGAAACTATAAAATATGATAAAGAGATTCAGTCCTTTAATTTTTCTTATTCTTATTACTGTTGTTCCGAAAGCAGATGCGCAGAATTTCAGCGTCGGGGGATTTGTAGGTGGCGGTACGGTAGAAGGTTTTTCATCGTCAACAGGGGCTTTTACATCCTCCCTTTTTGGGGAGCTCAGAACTCCTTTCTTCGGATTTGATACCAGACTGAGTTTTGTATACGCGCAGGATTTTAATTACCTGCTCCCCGGAACTACTAATAAATATTATCCTTTCTTAAAAGCAATTACACTTAAAGCTATATTCACCCAGCCTCTGAGCCGACCTTTTTACCTGGAGGAAGGATTTGGGCCTGCCGCTATAGAAGACAGAACCTTCAGTGATGTAGATGAATGGAATTACGGAACAGCCTTCTCTATTGCCGCCGGTATGGATCTGAGGGAATATAAACTATCCGGATTTAAACTTGGTGTGGGTGTTGAGTATTCTATTACTTTCGGCAATACTTTCGCGAAGTATATATCGGTTCATCTGCAGGGACAGTATTACCTTTAATAACGGGGTATATAACTCTTATGAATCAGGTATTTAATAAGATGCCGGGTTCAAATAAACCCGGCACATAAGGGGATCAATTATTTTGTTGAATCAGCTTCTGCTGTTTTCTGTTCGCTAAGTTTTCCGTTCCTCAGCTCATCACTTAAACGCGTTGCTTTGTACATATCTTTTACTGCTTCAAGAAGTCCGGCTGAATGCACCGAAACCATCCGGTTTTCCTCGGGAGTATAAATGAAGTTCCCGGGTAGACTCTGAATGTTTCCGTCGAATGCCAGTCCTACTATCTCGGCATTTTCATTAATAACGGGACTACCGGAATTACCGCCGATAATATCGTTAGTAGCTACAAAGTCAAATGGTGTTTCAAGCTGGAAATCCGCGGGAGGATTTACCCATCTCTCAGGCAGGCTCCATGGTTCTTTCTTTCCGAATGAGTAGTATCTGTCGTACAGCCCGTAAAAAGTGGTGTAGGGGGGCGCTACTGTTCCGTTGTAGGGGAATCCTTTTACTACACCATCCGATATACGGAGGGTGAATGTTGCGTCCGGAGGAATTGAAGTACCGTAAACTGCGAATAGTGCTTTTCCGAGCTCCTGGGAATATACTCCTTCTTTATCCAGTATTTTACTTACTTCGCTTCTGAGATCCGCCCTGGCGTCCTCGGTGTTTACTACAAAATTAATGAAAGGATCATCGGAATTTAATATTGCGTCGGGTCCCTGCGCTATAAGCGACATTAGCTTTACCGAATCCGTCAGAACAGTATTGTTTAGCATATAATCAACTGCGTCTTCACCCTGTCTTCCGCCTGTTAACTTCTGAACCAGTTCATTGTCTTTGCCGAGGTATTCATTTAACACCTTAACCTGGTTTCTGAGAAGATCACGTTGTGTATCCATATCAAGACTGTCAGGAATTATGTCCGCAATGGTTGTATCCAGCGCTTCACCGGTGTATTGCTCATCTCTCTGATCTTCGGGAAGCTTAAGTTCGTTTGCAAGATCAACTACGTCACCTGCAATAAAAAATAATTCAGAGGTTGTCAAAGGATTTAAGGAAAGTGCGTAAAGTTTATTGGATACTTCCCTTAGCTGCTGGCGTGTTCCTGCAATTTTATCCCACAAATCGCCGTAAAGTGATTTCAGATCAGGATTTGCCATAACCGCTGCCTTGAACTTCTTCTCGAAATCACGCTTCTTCTGCATAAGTACCGGGTTGCGGAGACCTTCAAGCATTCCTTTATAGGCTTTCTGTGAGTTGGAGAACATAAACAGCCTGTTCTGCAGCTCGCTCTTCCGCTCAGGATTTTCCTGGATCATTTTAGTGTACATATCAACCATATTGTTGAGCATATTCAGTGTGCGCGGATAGGCTATGTCCCTTGCGTATTCAAGCTGGGCTACTGTATTAAGCCTGTCGGTTGAACCTGGGTTGCCCACCACGAACACCGGCTCTCCGGCTACAGCGCCGCTGTCACTCCATTTGAAGTAATCATCTGTTTTAAGAGGATTTCCGTCATCATCATACACCCTGAAAAATGTACAGTCGAGATCATAACGGGGATAGGTAAAGTTGTCAGGGTCGCCTCCGAAGAATCCAAGTTCTGTTTCAGGGGCAAAGACAAGCCTTACATCATTATATCTTTTATATCCGTATTCTGAAAATTTTCCGCCGTTGTAGAGAGGAGTGATCTGGATGCGTAGCCCGGTACTTTCCTTTTCGCGGGTTTTAATCTCACTGATTACGCTGTCTTCAATAGCCGACTTCTCTTCTTCTGTAGCGCCTTTGTCCATCGCGTTCTGGATTTCATCTGTAACATCCCTGATAAGAACCAGCTGATCCACATAAAGACCGGGAACGGGACGTTCGTCTGCAAGAGTTTCAGCGTAAAATCCGTCCTTCATCAGGTCCTCGCCTTCTTCCGTAACATCGGATACGCTTTCTCTTCCGCAGTGATCATTTGTCATTACAAGTCCGTCTGCCGAGACAAAAGAAGCCGAACAGTAATTCGCGAAACGAAGAGCCGATTTCCTTACATGGTCGAACCATTCCTTGGTTGGTTTAAAGTTATATTCTTTCTGAAAATAATCGGTTGGGGGATATTCAAATGTCCACATTTTCCCCATGTCAAATTTTCCCGCTTTCACAGTATCAAGGTTCAGCCAGGAATAAGCACCTGTCTCATTGGCACTTTGACCTGATTGGGTGGTCTGCTGTGACGAAGAACATCCTGGTAAAACAATGAAGGTTGCTGCGAGTATTAGCGCCGTGAGGCACTTTCTGAATAGTTTATCCATTTTTTCCACTTAATATTTTTTTTCGAAACATAAATTAAATTTACAACTATTTGATTCTTTAAAAGAAAAAGAAGTCTCAAATCTTCCAAAAAAAAGGGAAACAGGTATGATGCCTGTTTCCCTTATCTTAAAATGATCTGGTAATCACAAAAGATTACCGGTAATAAATCGGGATGAAATGGTTAAATGTATGAGTCCGGCTGATACAACGGCTCAATTTCCCACTCATCTTCTACTGTCCCAACACAGTGCGAGCACTTGGGAACATTGAATACAACCTTCTCTTCACTGGGGTTGGCCCTTACAAAGTTCAATATAGTCCGACAGCTGGAGCACTGCACAATGTGTGAAGTGGTAATCTTCTTGCTGCATTCAGGACAAATAAAACCAAGCTCACCTGGCGTTTCTTCAGGGTTTACCAGGAATATTGAGTTACATTTTGAGTGGTTGCATTTAGCGAAGTGCCACTTAACAGTATCCTTTGTATCGATAACTAGCTCCCTAGAATTTTTAATTGATATAAACATAATCAGTAATAAATAAAAAGTCCATTGAAAAAATATTCTCTAAAAAAATCCGCTCACTTGAAAGGTCAGATTAATTTCATAAATTGAGACATCCAAAATTGGATAAAGATTGTTAATAAAAAACCTATTTTAAATTCTACGAATTATTTTTCAACTTCCCTGCAATAAGGAGAGTAAATGGACAAATTAAATTCTTTTAAAGCTTACGATATAAGAGGTAAAGTTCCTGCTGACTTAAATGCTGACCTTGCGTATAAAGTCGCCGTCGGTTTTGCTAAACTGACCGACGCTGAAAAGGTGGTAATAGGCCACGATATCCGGAAGTCGTCTGAGGCGATTTCGGATGCAATTAAAAAAGGACTAAACGACCATGGCGTAGATGTTGTCGATATCGGCCTTTGCGGCACGGAAATGATCTATTATGCAACTCCTGTTTATGAAGCGGACGGCGGCATAATGATTACTGCAAGCCATAATCCCCCGGAGTATAATGGGATGAAGTTCGTCGGGAAAGGATCGGTCCCGATAGGCTACGATTCGGGCCTTAGTAAGATTGAAGATATGATCCTTAACGATGACCTGCAGATTCATAACCTCGAGCCCGGCGACGTTGACCACGATAACGTGATGAGCGGGTTTATTAATCATCTTGATAAGTTTTATGATGTAAAGAAGATCAAACCTTTTAAGGTTGTTGTGAATGCGGGGAATGGCTGTGCGGGACTGGTACTGGATGCCCTCGAACCTGAACTGCCTGTTAAAATGATTAAGCTCTTTAATGAGCCTGATTCGGATTTCCCCAATGGCGTTCCGAATCCCCTGCTTACTGAGAACCGTAAACCTACGATTGACGCTGTAGTTCAGAACCATGCCGACCTTGGAGTAGCATGGGACGGCGATTTCGACAGATGCTTCTTCTTCGATGAGAAAGGAAATTTTATTGAGGGATATTATATAGTAGGACTTCTGGCTAAATCAATTCTGAAAACTAATCCCGGCGCTAAAATTGTTCACGATCCACGACTTGTATGGAATACAATAGATATCGTTAAAAACAGCGGCGGTGAACCCGTGGTATCACAAAGCGGCCATGCTTTTATCAAACAGAAAATGAGAGAGGTTAACGCTGTTTATGGCGGTGAGATGTCGGCTCATCATTACTTCAGGGAAAACTCCTATTCAGACAGCGGGATGATCCCTTTCCTCCTTGTAATGCAGCTTATGTCGGTGGAAAACAAACCCTTATCTGCTCTTGTTGAGGAGATGATTGCGGCATACCCATGTTCGGGCGAGATAAATTCAGAGATAGAGAATCCTAAAGCAAAGCTTGATGAAGTTGAAAAGAAATACTCGGATGGAAAGATCGATCACCTGGATGGCCTGAGCGTTGAGTATGATAACTGGAGATTCAATCTCCGTATGTCGAACACAGAACCGATTATAAGGCTTAATGTTGAAAGCCGCGGTGATAAGCAGCTGATGGAAGAAAAGACAAAGGAACTTCTGGAAATTATCCGGGGAAAATAAAGCGTCGTCCCGAATCCATTTCGGAATCTGGGCCAGCAAGCGTCATCCCGAATTTTACCCTGTATTTATATCAGGATTATTTCGGGGTCTTGCCCCCCTTCCCCTAGCGGCGTCATCCCAAATGTATCTCGGGATCTTGCACCCCCCTCAATCGTCATCATCCCGAATGTATTTCTGCGCATCTTGCAGCCCCTCCACTGGCCTCATCCCGAATGTATTCCGGCATCTTACACCCCCCTCCAGCAATCTCATACAATCTAACCTAAATTTTTACCTCTACTTTGAACGGCACTTTCAGCTTTTCCCATTCCAGACTTATAACTGCTGTTGAGTCGCTGGTTTTTGTAATCTCGTATCTCAGCCATTCGGTGAAATTATTTTTCTCGGGCTTTACATTTATTCTTAAAGCATCTTCCGCTTCGTTGTATTCAAATGCCCCCCACTGGTCTGCCACTTTATTAAATATAAGTGTCCATTCACTCTTACCGGGAATGGCAAAGAAACCATAGGAACCTTTTGCGAGTTTCTTTCCTTCAATTGTTACGTCTGTGCTGAAAGTAATTTTGGTAGCTTCGTTAGCTCCTGCCCGCCATACTTTATCATACGGTACCAGTCCTCCCCATATCTTTCTTCCTTTAACGCCGGGTCTGCTGTATGAAATAGTTATGTCGGTAAAACCTACTGTCTGGCTGATAGATGCTTTGGGACTAATCCTTACCTTTTCTTCTTTCTGCTGTGAATAGGTGCTGGATAAAAATGCGGTAAGAAGTATTGCTGTGATAAAATATGCGGATAAACGCGTCAATAATAACATTTGGTGACTCCTGGTGTTTATAAAAGGCGTAATGTTTATCTTAATTTATAAAAATGCCGGTATTTCCCCAATAGCCGGTTAGACTAAAAATTTCAGACCATCTATAAGCCTGCCTATATCTTCCTCATTATTGTAAAAATGCGGTGAAATACGCAGAATTCCCTCCCTTACGGCTGTTTCGATTTTCTTTTGCTGCAGAATCTCGAGAATGGAATATGCGTTATTATGCCGGAAAGATATGATGCCTGAAAGATATTTTTCCTCACCTTCTGGAAGAAGCGGCTCTATGCCCAGCTTTTTAAGCTCGGATATCAGAAGCTTTGAATTTGAAAGAACATTCTGTTCAACTTCGCTTATTCCGAACTCCCTGAATAAATTGAGTGAGGCATGAAGGGCATAGATCCCCGCCGAATTAAGCGAACCCGGCTGAAATCTTTCAGCGGAATCTTTCAAAGATAAATTATAATCAAGGAGGTTCCAGCCGTCATTCACGCCGAGCCATCCCACATAAACAGGATCAAGTTTCTTTTGAAGTTCCCCGGAAACATAAATAAAGGAAAGCCCCTGCAGACCAAGCATCCATTTCTGCGTTCCGCATGAAACAAAATCAATATTGCACTCCCGCACGTCAAGCCTGAACGCGCCCATCCCCTGTATTGCGTCAACACTTAGTATCACACCCTTCCGGCTGCATTCTGAACCCAGCTTATTGAGATCAATCCTGTAACCTGACAGGAACTGAACCATGCTTACTGATACTAGCCTGGTCCTGGGAGTAATATTTTCAATTATATCCTCAGCGCTTACAATTCCATCATGCGATTTAACTATGAGGATCTTTACTCCCCTCTTCTCAAGGTTCATAAAGGGATATATATTAGCAGGAAATTCAAGGTCGTTAAGGATTATCTCATCTCCATCTTCCCAATGCAGTCCCTGCGCCAGCAGGTTCAATCCGTTAGTGGTATTATCAAGGAAAGCGATTCTGCTGCTGTCTGTATTCATATAATCAGCCAGCATATTTTTTGTTTCTTCAACTGTCTTCACGAAAGCGGGAAAGTCGTCTATTTTATCTTCACTCCTTGTCCTGAAGTATTCATTCATAACATCAAGCAGGCGAACGGAAAAAGGACCGGTAGCCGCATGGTTCAGGTAGGTAACTCCCTTCTCAATATGAGGGAAAAGTTTTCTTGCGTCTTCTGTAGTCATAATAAAGTATTTTTTTTTACGTTGTCAATAATAACAATTATTATGGTTTATTATTAAACATGAATCACTTTACAGGACTTATTCTTTGAAATTAAAACCAATAATATTTAGATTTTTAACTAAGTTTTTAAAGAATATTAAAATTCTCATCGAAAGCAGGTAAAACATGGCACATCCCAAACCAACAAAACATGAAGAATTAAAACCGGAAGATTTAAGATGGAATTGTGATCCTGAGATTTTTGAATTTGATTCTACGAGCGACCTTGAACCTATGGAGGGAATAATTGGTCAGGAGAGAGCATTAAAGGCTATACGGCTTGGAGTGGATTTGCGCGCTCCCGGTTATAACATATTTATAGCGGGACTTTCAGGATCAGGCAAAGCTACAACTGTAAAAAAGATGCTTGAAAAAATTAGTTCAAATTGTCCGCCTCTCTGCGATTATGCTTATGTAAATAATTTTAAGAATTCCGATTCACCTGTCCTTCTGACTTTTCCTGTCGGTAAAGCAAAGCAGTTCAGGCAGGATCTTTCTTCAGCAATAGGAATACTTAAGAACAGAATCCCCCAGACACTAGACAGCGACATATTTACCCAGCGAAGGAAGCAGCTGGTGCAGGAATATAATGAACAGGAACAGGCACTGATGACTGACTTCGATCAGAAGCTGAAGGAGGATAATTTTACTCTGGTACAGGTAAAGGTTGATGGCGGAGGAGCCCGGCCCGATATCTATCCTTTGATAGATGAGAAGGCTGTCCCGATCTATCAGCTGGATGAGAAAATAAAAGAAGGCAGCCTTACCAAGAGCGATGCTAAAGAAATTATTAATAAATATAATGAACTCCAGCAGGATCTTAAGGTTATCTTCAAGGAAGGATTGAAGATAAGCCAGAACTTTGAAAAGAAGATGCTCGACATTGAGAAAGCTGCTGTTGAGATGGTGGTTAAGAGTTTAATTGATAATATTCGCGACAGGTATGATGACGCGAAGGTAATCGACTTTGTAGACCAGGTGGAAAATAATATAATGGAGAACGTGCAGGTCTTTAAGGGTGTCAGGCCCGAAGGGCAGATGACGGCTGAAGGATTTGAGATAGATTATTTTAAGGAATATGAAGTTAATATTATCCTGGATAATAGTGAGACGAAAGATTGTCCCGTCATAATCGAAACCTCACCTAATTTTATAAATCTTTTCGGGACTATAGAAAAGGTCAGCGACGGCAGGGGCGGCTGGTACAGCGATTTTACCAAAATAAAGGCAGGCTCTATTCTGAAGGCTAACGGCGGTTACCTTGTATTGAATGTTCTTCACCTCTTCGAAGAGCCCGGCGTATGGCGCACGCTTAAAAGAGTGCTTACCTATAATAAACTTGAGATACAGGAATCACCTTCTGTGTTCCAGTTTACTTCATCTATCCTTAAGCCTGAACCTATTGAAGTGGATACCAAGATAATTCTGCTTGGAAGCGACTGGATATATTCAGTGCTTGCTGAACGCGAGTACGATTTTAAGAAAATGTTTAAGGTGAAGGCCGATTTTGATTATGAGTTGAAAAGATCAGATAAGGTGATTGTTGAGTATGCACAGGTAATAAAGAAGCTGATAAAAGAGGAGGGACTTTGCGAGTTTGATAAATCGGCTATTTCAAAACTTATTGAAATAAGCGCAAGGTTCGCGGGTCAGAAGAATAAGCTTACTACAAGGTTTTCCAGAATAGCGGACATTGCCAGGGAAGCTAATTTCTGGGCTCTTGACGACGGCTTTGAGGTAATAAATGAGGCTCACGTTAAAAAAGCTTTTGATCTGGCTAAGGAAAGACATGGTCTGCTTGAATCGAAAATAGACGATATGCTTAATGACCAGATGATCTTGCTCGATACAGACGGGGAAAGAATAGGACAGATAAACGGACTGGCGGTTTACACGACTGATTATTATTCTTTCGGCCGGCCTACAAGAATTACAGCTACCGTTTCTCTCGGCAGCGGCAGTATTATAAATGTGGAGCGTGAGGCCGGGATGAGCGGAAGACATTACAATAAAGGAGTACTCATAATTTCCGGTTATTTCCGGGAAACATTCGGTCAGGATCTTCCTCTGTCATTCAACGCTAACCTTGTGTTTGAGCAGTCGTATGGAACTGTAGACGGCGACAGCGCCTCCTGTGCCGAGATCTTTGCTCTGCTCTCAACTCTTGCGGGACTTCCCCTGAGACAGTACCTTGCGGTAACCGGCTCACTTAACCAGAAAGGCGACGTTCAGCCTATAGGCGGGGTCAATGAAAAGATTGAAGGCTTCTATGATCTGTGCAGATCAAGAGGCTTTAATAAAAAACAGGGCGTTGTTATTCCTGTACAAAATGTGAAGGAATTGATGCTGAAGGAAGAGGTAGTCGAGTCGGTTCGGAAAGGTGAATTTCACATCTACCCTATATCGGAAGTGCAGGAGGGTATAGAACTTCTTACGGGTGTTAGGGCGGGAAAGAAAACAGCCAGAGGCTATCCGGCCGGAACTGTTTTTGATCTTGTTGAGAAGAAGATAAAATATCTGTATGCCCGATCCAGGTCCCTGAAACCAGGCGAGGAGAAAAAGCAGTCGACTCGCAGGAAAAGAAAATGAAATCCGGTATGAGTGATATTTTTGCAAGGACAAAAATCCTGTGCACATTGGGACCCGCAACTGATTCTGTTGATATGCTTCGCAAGCTTGTTCTTGCGGGAGCCGACGGAATAAGGTTGAATTTTTCTCATGGTTCTTATGAATTCTTTGAGATACTGCTTCAGAACATTCACCAGATCTGTACTGAGGAGAAGACTCCCCTGGCTGTGCTGGTTGATCTGCAGGGACCAAAAATAAGAGTAGGCGAATTATCAGAACCGGAAATAGAATTAACCACTGGAAATGAGATTGAGATTACCATCCGGGATGTCACCGGAACGGTAAAGCTCATTTCAACTTCCTATAAGGAACTGGTGAGGGATGCTGTAGTAGGCGACCCGGTGCTCATTGATGATGGACTCATACGTCTCAGGATAACCGGTAAAACGGATGACTCGGTAATTTGTATAATCGAGAATGGAGGTACATTGAAACCCAAGAAGGGAATGAACCTTCCGGGGATGAAATTGTCCACACCTAGCATTA
This sequence comes from uncultured Bacteroidota bacterium, assembly GCA_963771705.1. Classification (GTDB taxonomy): domain Bacteria; phylum Bacteroidota; class Ignavibacteria; order Ignavibacteriales; family Ignavibacteriaceae; genus DATFVA01. The sequence goes on along the minus strand of CAVYUP010000005.1, from coordinate 720,417 downwards.
CCGAAAAGGATTTTACCGATCTTGAATTTATACTTAAGCACCGTGTCGATTATATAGCGCTTTCTTTTGTAAGGAAACCTGAAGATATAACTATTCTTAAAGCATGGCTTAAGGAAAGAAATTCAGAAATACCTGTTATAGCTAAAATTGAAAAGCGCGAAGCGGTTGACCGTTTCGATGAAATTCTGGAAGAGGCTGATGGAATTATGGTGGCCCGCGGCGACCTTGGAGTTGAACTCCCTGCCGCTGAGGTTCCTGTGATTCAGAAAGAAATTATCAGGAAGTGCAATGCCGTGGGAAAACTGGTAATTACGGCAACACAGATGCTCGACTCAATGATTCATAATCCAATCCCTACCCGGGCTGAGGCATCAGATGTAGCCAACGCTGTCTGGGACGGTACCGATGTGGTAATGCTCAGCGGTGAGACTTCCGTAGGAAAGTATCCTGTGCGTACTGTCAGCATTATGAACGATATTATAATGAACGCCGAGAAACATTTGTTCAATCACATAGTAAAATTCAAAATACCGGAAAAGGTTGAAGAAAATTTGTTTGATTCGGTCGGAAAGGCAGTAGTATCGATCAGCCGGCAGATAAACGCTTCGGCTATTGCTGCTTTTACTTTTAAGGGAAGAACAGCGGTAAATCTTTCTAAATTTCGTCCTGATGCAAAAATAATCGCATTCTCTAATAGTTTTGAAACTATGAATAAACTTTGCCTCAGATGGGGTGTAATTCCTGTTCATATGGATGAGATCGATAAGGAGCATATTGCGGTGGATAAGGCCAAAAAAGTAATTACTGAAGAAGGTTATGTAAAGGAGGGGGATGTAGTTATTTTTGCTGCAGGAGCCCCGTATTCAGAAAAAAGCAGAGCAAACTGGTTAAGGTTCGAGGTTATTTAGTGTCTTGAAGTATTTGTGTGAAATCAATTGATTGGTATGAGGAAATGGAAAGTAATGATATGAAGTTAGCGAAATGGTGGGAACCTTCGGAAAAAAATAAACTGCTGTGTACTCTTTGTCCTCGCTATTGTAAGATAGGTGAAGGACAGGCGGGATTCTGCTACATCAGGCAGAATGTGGGGGGACAGCTTTATACCACAGGGTATGGAAGACCTACTGGCTTTGCGATCGATCCTATAGAAAAGAAACCCCTGAATCATTTTTATCCCGGTACCGGTGTTCTGAGTTTTGGTACCGCGGGCTGCAACCTTGGATGCAAGTTCTGCCAGAACTGGTCGATGAGCAAAGCAAAGCTAGACGACCTGAACGCGCTTACTGCTTCACCCCTGGAGGTCATTAACCTGGCAAAGCAGTACGACGTCCCTTCAATAGCGTATACTTATAATGACCCGACGATCTTCGGTGAATATGTCATCGATATTTCGAGGCTGGGAAGAGAAGAAGGGGTAAACTCTGTTATGGTTACAGCTGGCTATATCGATAAAGAAGCTCGTAAAGATGTTTATAAATATATTGATGCGGCCAATGTGGATCTGAAAGGTTTTACCGAACGTTTTTATAATAAGCTCACTTTTTCAAGCCTTAAAGATGTGCTCGATACTCTCGTCTGGCTGAAAAACGATACAGATATCTGGTTTGAGATTACAACTCTTCTTATCCCGGGCGAGAATGATTCCATAGAGGAAATACAGGCTGAGTGCAGTTGGATACTAAATAACCTGGGCGACTCTGTTCCTGTTCATTTTACTGCTTTTCATCCGGATTTCAGGATGCGTGATAAAAACAGAACTCCCGCTGAAACCCTTTCTATGGCCAGGAAAACAGCGCTCGACACAGGACTAAAATTTGTCTATACAGGTAACGTTCACGACCCTGAAGGTCAAACTACTTTCTGCCCTTCCTGCCGTCACCCCCTCATTAAAAGAGACTGGCACGATGTAACAAAGAATGTTCTTAAAGACGGTTCCTGTCCTAAATGCGGTATAAAAATTCCCGGCATCTTCTGATACTATAGTCTTTTCAATTCTCCGCTGCTTTCACTAAATTTATTTTTTGGAAAATAATTTTCAGGGACAAAAATGGAAAGATTAAAAGATAAAATAGTATTCATTACCGGTGCAAGTTCAGGAATAGGGAAAGCCTGCGCGGAAGCATTCGCGGCTGAAAAAGCTAACCTCATACTGGCAGCCAGGCGATTCGAAAAGTTAAAAGAGGATGCTGAAAAACTGGTTGATAAATATGGTATTAAAACAAAAATAATCGAGCTTGATGTAAGAAATTTTGATGCCGTAAAGCAGTCGTTCGATGATCTGGATGACGACTGGAAAAATGTGGAGGTGTTGGTAAATAATGCAGGACTGGCACGCGGGTTCAACAAAATTTATGAGGGCGATCTTACCAGCTGGGAGGAAATGATTGATACTAACCTTAAAGGTCTTCTTTATGTAACCAGGAATGTCCTTCCCGGTATGATAGAACGGAAGAAGGGGCATGTCATCAATATAGGTTCAACAGCAGGACACGAAGTCTACCCTAATGGTAATGTTTATTGTGCTACCAAATTTGCGGTCAATGCTTTAACCAGAGGAATCAGAATGGACTGCCTGGAACATGGTATAAGGGTTAGTACGGTAGATCCCGGAATGGTGGAGACTGAATTCAGTATTGTCAGATTCTCGGGCGATAAAGAAAGAGCCGATAAGGTTTACGAGGGATTAGAACCCCTCTCCGCGAATGATATTGCTGATGCGGTTGTTTACTGCGCTACAAGGCCCGAGCACGTAAATATAAATGAAATGATATTAACCCCCCTGGCCCAGGCGTCTTCCACACAGGTAGTAAGAAAATAAAAAAAAGAGGCTGTCCCGATTGGGGCAGCCTTTCTAATTTTCAGTTGCTGATTGTTATTTATTGAACGAACAGACTGACGTCGCCAGCTCCTTCCCTCAGAACTTCAGGTTCCTCATTACTCAGGTCAACAACCGTTGAAGGTTCACCCATAAGAGATCCCATAGACAGCATCAGGTCAACCTGGGAGTTGAATATATTTTTAATCTCGAATGGGTCATATATAACATCCCCCTTCCGGTTGGTTGTGCTGGTGCTGATTATAGGGTTTCCAAGCTCCTCTACCAGCTTCATTGTAATATTGTTGTTTGGTATCCTGATGCCGACGGTCTTTCTCTTGCTCCATAGCTTCTTTGGGACCAGTTTGGCAGCGGGAAGAATGAAAGTATAGGGTCCGGGCAGAAGATGTTTCATAGTTCGGTAAGCGTAATCAGATACGCGTGCGTATTTGGCTATATCTTTTAAGTCGGAGCACACAAAACTCATCAGCTTTGAACCGCCGTCATTTTTTATGGAGAATATCCTTTCAAGCGCTTCTTTATTAAAAATATCACATCCTATTCCATAAACCGTATCAGTCGGGTATATAATTACTCCCCCCTCTTTCAGTACCGAAACTGCCTTGTTTATATAGCGTAACTGGGGAGTTTCGGGGTGTAATTCATAATATTCCATGTAGTTCTCCTTTGCTTAAAAAAGGTATTTTTAGTGAATATTTAGGCATGAATGCAAATACGGGTATTGTTCTTTTACACATTTATATTGGATTTACATTCAAAAATAACAGGTAATTTCACTTTGTCAACTTAAATTATAACTGAATATTAGGGATTTAACATTTACAATATTTTTTGCTAAATGGTATATTTTTTAACTGATATTTTTTTATATTTGTTGTTCTAAATTTATAATACAGAAAGTTCTCAGGAGAGATATTATGTCAAGAAGATGTCAGGTTACAGGCATTGGACCAATTTCGGGAAATAACGTATCCCATGCTCATAACAGATCGAGAAGAAGATTTCTGCCTAACCTTCAGAAGAAGAGAGTCTGGGTTCAGGAATTAAACAGATTTGTAACCTTAAAATTAAGTGCCAAAGCTATAAAGAATATCTCTAAAAACGGAACATCCGGAATTGCGAAAATGATCCGTGAAAAGCAGATAAAGGTACGCTAGCGGTTATTGCATACTATTTAAAACAAAAAAAGGAAAGCTTAGCTTTCCTTTTTTTTTAATACCTGCCTGGTCTTTTATTCTCTTACAACCCAGACTTTAATCTTTGCATTTACACTTGCGTGCAGCTTAATTGTGATGCTGTAAATTCCAAGAGATTTAATCGTTTCATCAATCTCAATTTTACGTTTGTCTATATCGTAGCCCTTTTCCTTAAGAGCATCGCTGATCATCTGGGAAGTAACTGAACCAAATATTTTATCTTCTTCACCAACCTGAACCGGAATGGTTACAGAAACTTTTTCAAGATCTGAGGCTAAAGTTTCTGCGGCACGGATTTCCTGTTCCTTCTTCTTATCGAGGTTCTTCTTCTCCTCTTCCAGCGAGCGGATATTTCCTTTTATTGCAGCGTAGGCTATTTTCCGCGGAAGCAGAAAATTTCGGGCAAAACCATCTTTAACATCAACAACATCCCCAATCTGGCCGAGTGATTCAAAATTCTCTCTTAGAATGACTTTCATTTCTTCTCCTAATCTGATTCTATTTTACAGTGTCGGCTACATATGGAAGCAGTGCCATATGCCGTGCTCTTTTAATTGCAAGAGCTAATTCTCTCTGGTAACCGGAACTTGTCCCGGTAATTCTTTTAGGAATTATCTTGCCCTGCTCGGTTACATATCTCTGAAGAAGTTTTACATCTTTATAATCGATATATTTTACATGATTCTGTGTAAACCTGCAGACTTTTTTAGTTCTTATTTCCTTTTTCATTCTCTACCTTATTTTACTTTATAAGATCTGATTCTTCACTTGATAAAAATTTATCGAAAGAGTCCTCTGTGTAATCGAGACTATCATCATCACCGATAGCTGTTTCTTCATCATCCGCGGTTCCGTTGCCGTTCAGTCTTCCACGCTTGTTGAGAAACTGAATTCTCCTGGCTTTAATTTCAACAATACTTCTGTTATGGCCATCTTCCGATTTCCAGGTTCTGCTCTGAAGCTCGCCGTCTACCAGTACAGCTGAACCTTTTTTCAGCCTGTCACGGCAGCTTTCAGCTAATTTATTCCATGCTACAATGCCGACATAACATACATCCTCCTGCCACTGATTCGAACTGTCCTTATATTTCCTATTGGAAGCAATAGAAAAATTAACGACAGGAGTGTTGTTAGTTGTCTGCCGGAAAATGGGATCTTTTGTTAAATTCCCGGCAACAATAACATAGTTAATTTCAGGCATCTTCAATTCAGCCATGGTTTCCTCCATACTTAATCAATACATTAGTTAATTAGTGATTCATTGCTCTTTTGAAACATCTTTTTCGGTAACGTTCTCTTGTTGGCTGCTTTTTTCAGCTTCAGGCTGGTTTTCTGCCTGAGAATCGCTCCTTTTTTTCTCCAGATAATCTACAGCATCTTTATCAAGGGATATGGTAAGATATCTTAAGATATGCTCATCCAGAGTGTAATTTCTTTCCAGTTTGGAAATAATATTGGTAGGGGCGTCAAAACGGAAGATAGCATAATAGCCTATCTTGCTTTTATTGATCATATATGCTAGTCTTTTTCTTCCCCAGTTCTCAATGTCCCTTATATCTCCACCATTATTTGTTATGAATTCCTTAATGCGGGCTATAATATTTTCGATTTGCTCATCATCGAGGGCTGCATTGATAATAACAGCACTTTCATACGAATTCGTCTTCATTCGAATTTATACCTCCCTATGGGCTTTAGGCCCTCATTCAAAGATGAGAGCAGGGTTATACATAAAATTATTTATAATGCACGATAATTTATTTAATTAAAGGCGCAATTACAAGAGCAACTACAGCCATTAATTTTAACAGGATATTCAGGGACGGACCCGAAGTATCCTTAAAAGGATCACCTACTGTGTCGCCGACCACGGCCGCCTTATGAGGATCAGAACCTTTATAGTACTTTTGGCCGTTTACTTCGATCCCTTCTTCGAACATTTTCTTGGCATTATCCCAGGCGCCTCCTGCATTCGACTGAAATACAGCCATAAGAACTCCCGTTACAGTTACACCTGCAAGAAGACCTCCCAGCATCTCAGCACCGCCCGCAAAACCTATAAATACAGGGGCTGCTACCGCGAGAAGACCGGGAATCACCATTTCTTTAATAGCTGCTTTAGTTGAAATTTCAACGCATTTTCCATATTCTGCGGTCCCGTCAGCTTTCTCAAACGTAAGCTTATCCTCATCGTTCCATTCAGAGAATTCCTTGCCTTCATTTTTCTTCATTACCCTGAGGGCATTGGTTAGGGCCGGGATTGATCTGAACTGGCGCCTGACCTCCTCGATCATCGACATTGCTGCTCTTCCTACTGCCTTCATCGCAAGCGCTGAGAACAGGAATGGAAGCATTCCTCCGAGGAACAATCCAGCCATTACGTTGGCTTTGGAAATATCAATTGTTCTGATATGAGCCGCTGTCATGAAAGCGCCGAATAAAGCAAGGGCTGTAAGTGCGGCAGATCCAATGGCAAATCCTTTACCAATCGCAGCCGTTGTATTTCCTACTGCGTCGAGTTTGTCCGTTCTCTGCCTTACTTCTTTTGGAAGATCAGACATCTCGGCTATACCGCCGGCGTTATCTGAGATGGGTCCGTATGCGTCTACGGCAAGCTGAATTCCTGTATTTGAAAGCATTCCTACTGCGGCTATGGCGATTCCGTAAAGTCCGCCGAAATAGAAAGCTCCCATTATTGCAACCGCGATAATGATTATCGGAATAGCTGTTGAGATCATTCCGTTGCCGATTCCGGCAATAATGTTTGTTGCAGTACCGGTAAGTGACTGCCTTACTATGCCCATGACAGGGCCTTTACCTGTTCCGGTATAATATTCAGTGATTACCCCGATTAGAACACCGGCTACAAGACCAATAACTGTAGCCCAGAAGATTCCCAGAGAAGTAATCGTATATGTAATTCCATAAAGAGGATCTTCGTGCGTCCAGCTTTCGGGCAGCATCCACTTTATAATGAAATACAGAGCTGCAATCATAACAATTGATGAACCGAACTCACCGTTGTTAAGAGCCTTCTGTGGATTCCCGCCTTCTCTAACTTTGACGAAGAAGGTACCAATAATTGACATTATTATTCCCACCCCGGCAATAACAAGAGGAAGAAGGACAGCGCCCAGGCCGTTAAACTTTCCCGCAAACTCAGGGTAGGCTAAAAACTCGGCTCCGAGAACCATCGTACCGACGATTGAACCAACATATGATTCAAACAGATCGGCGCCCATTCCCGCAACGTCACCCACATTGTCGCCTACGTTATCGGCAATAGTTGCAGGATTCAAAGGATGGTCTTCAGGAATTCCGGCTTCAACTTTTCCAACGAGGTCGGCACCAACATCAGCGGCCTTTGTGTATATCCCGCCTCCCACGCGTGCGAATAGTGCTATCGATGAAGCACCGAAAGAGAAGCCCGTAATTACGGTTATAACACGCGGCAGACCCTGCTGACCTAGTCCGAATAAGTTGCCGTATATTAAGAAGAGAGTACCCAGCCCAAGAACACCCAGCCCAACCACTCCCAGTCCCATCACGGAACCTCCTGCAAAGGCTATTTCCAGGGCTCTGCCCAGACTTGTTCTTGCTGCATTGGTAGTTCTTACGTTAGCTTTTGTGGCAACCCTCATTCCTATAAAACCCGCGAGGGCAGAGCAGAGAGCACCCACCAGGAAGGAGACTGCGATAAGCGGAGATGATTCTACCGGATCGGCAGAAACACCCAGCAATATTGCCACGCAGATAACAAAGATAATTAATACCTTGTATTCGGATTTAAGGAAGGCCATTGCACCTTCTGCAATGTGACCCGATATCTTTATCATTTTATCGGTACCCGGATCCTGTTTCTTTACCCAGGTAGACTTCCAGTAAGTATAAATAAGACCAAGGACACCAAAAAAAGGTATGATAATGATGAGATTATCCATGATTTCTCCTAAGTGCTGGTTTGATTGTTTTCGGAATTTTTATCGGGATTAGATATCCTGCTGTTTGCGTCTAACAGACCATTTATGCCTGCGGTTATAAACCCGCTGATGAGGGTTTCAACTATATCAAAGTTCTTTTTTATTTCTTTCATTTCCTCATCGCTGAAATCAGATAGAACATAATCGGCCATCTCACCTCTCTCAAAATTGTTTCCTATACCTATTCTTATTCTTGGAAATTCATCCGACACAAGGTGATAGATTAGTGAGTTGAGTCCGTTATGTCCCCCGTCTCCGCCCCTGGCTTTTACGCGTATATCTGAATGATTAAGATTCACGTCATCGTGAATCACAAGCAGATCTTTTGCATCCAGATTAAATTTTTCCAGTGCCTGCTTTGCTGCCAGGCCGCTGTTATTAACGTAAGTAGTGGGTTTAATAAGCTGATAATCATTCCCGTTCAGGCTTCCTGAAGCGGAGTAATAATCACCCCTGGCGGCCGAAAATGATATGGAATTTAATGAAGCCAGATGATCCAATACAATAAACCCGACGTTATGTCTGTTGTTTTTATACTTGCTGCCCGGATTGCCTATGCCTAATATCAGCCGCAATTTAAGTTAATTGAATTATTTATTCCTCTTCCTCTTCTCCCTTACCTTTACCAATAACTTCAGGTTCAGCACTTTCTTCTCCGGCTGTCTCCTCACCCTCAACAGGTTCTTTCTCAACTTTTGGATGAGCGACTAATACAATCACAGAATCTTCGGGATTAAGAAATGTTATATTTTCAATTTTCAGGTCTTCAACGTGAATGGAGTCCCCAATGTTAAGCTCAGTGATATCTATATCGATACGCTGGGGAATATCTTTTGGCAGACATTCAATTTCAAGTTTGTGGATGAGATGCTGAATGATACCGCCCTCTTTTATACCAACAGGGGTTCCATGCAGCTGAACAGGAACTTCCAGCTGGAATGTTTCGCCTGAGGTAAGACCAATAAGATCAAAGTGAACTACTTTATCTGTTATAGGATCAAACTGAATATCCTTTAATACACAATCAAGCTCTTTTCCGTCAACTTTCAAAGAGACAAGGTGCGTTTCAGCGGTATAAACAAGTGGTTTGATAGCTTTTTCAGTAACTGAGAAGTGAATCGGAGCATCATGCTTTGAATAATAAACTCCCGGGACCCTGCCATTGTTCCTTACAAGTTTACTTGCGCGCTTGGTGCCTGTTTCTCTGACTTCTGCCTCTAATATCGATTTTTCCATTTATAAACTCCAGAACTTAATTTTAACTTTTATCTACATCAAAAAGTGAACTAATTGATTCATTATTATATGTTCTTCTTATTGCTTCAGAAAAGATTTCAGAAGCAGTCAGAACTTCTATTTTATCCGATTTTACTGTCAGGGGTATTGTGTCTGATACAAATAATTTATTAAGCCCGGAAGATTCTATTCTTTCCACTGCTTTTCCGGATAGTAAAGGATGAGTAATTGCGCCGTAAATTTCCTTTGCTCCTTTTTGCTTTAAAGCATCAATAGCACCTACAAAAGTGCCTGCAGTATCAATCAGATCATCTACTATAAGAACGTCTTTATCTTCTACATCACCGATTATATTCACAACTTCTGCCCGGTTCTGTACCGGACGTCTCTTGTCGATTACAACCAGGTTTGCATGAAGTCTCTTTGCGTATGACCTCGCCATTTTTATTCCGCCGACATCGGGAGAAACCACAACAAGATTTTCTTTTATTTCTTCGAACTTATTTATAAAAATTGTAGATCCGTATAAATGATCAAATGGAATATCAAAAAATCCCTGGATCTGCGGTGCATGCAAGTCCATCGTCATTATACGGTCAGCACCCGCAACCGTTATCAGATTCCCGACCAGTTTTGCGGTTATTGAAACCCTCGGCTGATCTTTCCTGTCCTGCCGGGCATATCCGAAATACGGTATAACAGCCGTAATTCTTTTTGCCGAGGCTCTCTTTGCGGCATCTATCATTATAAGGAGTTCAAGCAGATTTTCAGCCGGCGGAGTGGTCGACTGAATCACAAAGATGTCGCATCCGCGTATATTTTCTCCATATTTAGCCCAGATTTCACCATCACTGAATCTTTTTAACTCCAAAGAACCGAGTGGCTTATCTAATTTTTGGGCTATGTTTTCAGCTAAAGGTCTGTTAGAACTACCTGAAAAGATTTTGTAATCGCTGGCAGCCATAAACCGGCTTTCTGTTTAAAATATAGACGGTAAATATAACTAAAAGCCTCAGGCATGTCAATAAAATGTTTTCTACACAGGCCTGTTTCCAGATGAATCCCCTGGGTAACCTGCAGGAAGGTCTATTGGACCTGGTGACAGGTTTTCAATCTTTCTTTTTCTTAAAAAGAAAGACTATTACTATCAACAGAACGATTCCAGATAAAACGAAGATCCAGTAGGGCGTTTCTTTCAGCTTGTATGGTTTAAAAGTAACGGAAATCGTCTTTCCGCTCCCTATTTCTGATAGATTGTATTCCCAGATGAGTACTCTGCCGTCCGTCTTTGTTGCATTATGCGTAATTATCTCGCCCCCGAAGGTATACTTATATGTGACCTTGAAATCACTGCCGTCAAAACCGAATCCTGTGGCAATAGGGGGAATAAACTGGGTGAATATCTTTTGCCCGGCCGCACCGTCTTCAAGTGAAAAATGAGCGTCTGAAAAGGCTTTAGTATAATTGAGCGAGTCTATATGATTAAAAGTCATTTCCATTTTAGCATGTATTGTGCTGTCGGTAGTGTCGGTATAGACTTCAACATCGGTTATCTTATTATACGGGGAAGAAAACTGACTTCTTATTGAATCTGGGTTAAAAAGACCGATTTTATCGAGTATTTGAAGATTTTCATTGTTGTGCATCTTCATCCAGTATGTGATTCTCATTTTACCCGAACCGTCGGAAAAGAGATTTATATCCTGGATATAATTAAGGCATCCCTGGAAAAGGATAAAAAACGGAAAAACTAAGAGTGCGATTTTTTTCATTAATGACCGGGACAAAATGCTGTATCAAATTCAAAAAAAGTATATAAAATAAATTATAGAAATTTTTGATTATTTTCATTATGTTTTCCCGTTTAATTTATGTGGAGAAAAAGAAATGCCGACGTATGAGTATAAGTGCAATAAGTGCGGTTATGTGTTTGAACTGTTTCAGACAATGAGTGCTGAACCTGTTAAAACCTGCCCTAAATGCAATGGAGAAGTAAAAAGACTGATTGGTCCGGGGGCGGGTCCCATTTTTAAAGGAACGGGATTTTATCAGACTGATTATAAAAACGCCAAACCTGCGGAAAAAAATACTTCCAAAAGCAAGCCGTCTGAGAAGAAAAAGGACTAAACCCCGCCGGATCAAAGAAAAATCAGGTGCTGAGTTTAGATAAAAATGAATTTCCGCCTGGAAAAACATAGTCCAGGCGGCTAACTGATTTAAAAATCTGCCCCCAGAGAAATGTAGAACTTAGGCTGCCCAAATGCATTTACATTGTACGGCCAGCCTACATCAAACCTTAAGAGGAAGTAGAGGAAATATAATCGCGCGCCCACACCTGTTCCCATCAGAAGATCCTGACTGAAAGTATTATTGTAAGCATCTTTTGTGAACAGCCTTAAGTCGTGATTCTTATTCCATGCAGCACCAGCATCGATAAAAGCTACTCCCATTATATTACTGAACAATATTGGCAAAGGACCTGTAACCAGATACCTGATTAAAGGAAATCTGAGCTCAAGGTTCATCAGCGCGTATTTTGTTCCTATCCTTTCTGCATAGTCGAATCCTCTAAGAGGTAAACCCGCAGTCAGGAACGCAAAGTCGGAAGCTGAATTTATAGGTATTTCGGTAGTGGCAAAACTTCTGTTTATCCAGTTATCGATTCCTCCGATAAAGAACCTCTGAGGATTCTTACCGCCTGAATAGCCGCCCGAAAGTCTGAAAGCAAATGAATAAAAGTCTCCCATCTTGAAGTATGTCCTGTAATCACCAAGTAATGAAAAGAAGGTTTTATCACCATCAAAGAATCCTGGATAACCGAATGCGTCGAACCTGTATCTTGTTCCATCCATAGGAGATGTATACCCCCAGAGTACATTATCATGAACAAAACTTACTGTTGGTATCAGGTAGGAAACCTTTTCGGTTGGTTCACCTGGATCATCAAGATTTTCACTCGATACGTGCAGATAGCTCAAAGCTCCTTCAAGTCTGTAAAACTTGTTCAGAGGATAACTCATCGATCCGATAAAGCCGAAGTTCCTGAATCTGTAAAGATTTGTGCCGATGCCGCGCGCGAGGAACAGGAACCTTGCCGTGTGGAATCCTTCTATTCCGTAATTCATCCGGCCGCCGAGGTACTGGTATGTTAAACCGTAATCACTGTTTTTTAAATCTATCTGGAGACTGGTAACTCCTATCAGCCTGTGGTTCCCCAGCACATCGCTGAACGATAACACCGTTGTCCCAAGAAGTCCGTATAACGAGCTGTATCCTGCATTAGCGTAAATTATATCAGGCGAAAAAGTAATCTTATACCTGTTGACCTTATAGTTGCCATGAGAATCGAGGTTGTCCGTAAGGTTGAACTTGGTGTTAACCGTGTCGGTTGAGTCTATATTCATCGACGAGTTTGACCCGAACACATAATTATTAAAATCTATTTTTACTGAATCTCCGTAAACATTTGTTGTATCAACATATTTTCCGGTATAAAATGAAAGCTTATCTGAATCATCATCCTCCCTGCGCGCCTTCTCAAATACCAGGGTATCTTCGTTTGCTTCGTTTGTAATATTTTTTAATCCCGCAACATACTTTGTCGGCGGCAGTTCTTTATCGTCAAGATTTATATCGAACGGATTATTAAGCAGGAAGATATTAAATCCAGCCTCATACAGAGATGAAAAAGCAAGTTTTTTACCGTCTTTGGAAATTGAAAGCTGATAGAGTCCGTCAAGTGAATTGGTTACGGGTACCGCGGGTTCATCCTTTGTAAGGTCAAGTTTATAAATGTTGTTTATGCCGTTGTGATCGGAAATGAATAAGATACGTTCGTCTTCAGGACCGACAACCGGGAATGATTCATTATCGTCAGGTGTATTTGTTATACGGGAAATTTTACCGTCGGCTAAGTCTAAATCATAAATATCATTCTGTCCGTAATCGAAATTATAGATCTTAAAAGATTTCGGAAGTGCCGAAGCATCCAGGTTGTTTTCACGGTCAGAAACAAAAAATATTTTTTTGCTGTCAGGCGACCATGCAGGATCCTTATCTGAAAAAATATCATTGGTCAGGTTTTCAAGTTTTTTCCCTTCGAGGTCGTAAACATATATATCTGACTGACTGCCGGTATGGCCTACAAAAGCAAGCCTGGTACCGTCAGGGGACCAGTTGACGCTTTGTATACCATCAAGCTGAACCGGAACTACTTCTTTCTCTTCACTTTCAATATTAATCAGGTAAATGACATCATAACCTCCGCTCTTCACCGAAAGCGCAATCTTTTCTCCGTCAGGAGACCAGGTTAAGCTGGGAGTTATTATGTTGAGCTCTTCGAAGTCCGGGGTCCTGTTTCCGGCAACAAGCTTCTTTATAATCTTTCCGTCAATAGCATCCATCAGGTATAAATCAAAATAGTAGTTTCTGTCCGTTATGAAAGCAATCTTATCACCCTGTGGGGAAAGAGCAGGACTTGTGTTATAAAAGCCGCCCGACTTCCTGTTATCCGTCAACCTCTTTGCGAACTCATCAGGATCATTCCTAACGGCTACATCCGGCCAGTATGTTTTCTTAATATCCTTTTTCCACCTGTCGTTTAACTCCTCCAGCGATAATCCTATTGAGGCTTTCATACCCTCTTCAACACTTCCCGAACCCTTGATCTTATTTATAAGCTCACCAATCTTCTCCTTACCGTATTTTTTGGCAATGTAGTAGAATACTGCCTGCCCTCCTCGGTACGCAAAATAACCTCTTAAGTTCTGTATATCCGGCAGGTACTCGCTTATAGCTGCATCGCGTATGAACATATCTGTATTGATATCCCAGCCAAGCGACTGATATTCGGCCATACCCTCATTAAACCACTGCGGAAGACTTACAGTAATATTGTTTGAAATTATATTCTGAATTGATCCGCCGTAAAACATATCGTTTATAACGGCGTGGGTAAGTTCATGATGGATCAGGTGTCGGAATTCTTTGTAGGAACCCATAAACTGTATCACTACCCTGTTTTTGAAAAGCTCGGTAAAACCCTCAATACCCTCGCTAAGATACTGGTCTGTAATGTTTGTTTCCTGGAAATCATTCTGCGAATTATAAACTATAATCGAAATCCGGTTGTTGATCCTGTAATCGAAACTGTTCTGTATCGACTTCAGCGACGCTTCTGCTTCCTTTGAAGTAAACTCGGCAAGGTTATCGCCTCCGTCGGTAAAGTAGATATCAAAATGGTCAGTCTGGATATAGTACCAGGTAAAGTCTTTATACTGAACCTTATTCTTTCCAAACTGGGCAAATGCCATGGCTGGCAGTAACAGCACGATACCTATAAATATTCTGGTTCTATTTAACATTGATTTGGCCTTAAGGTACTTTTATTCACAAATAATAAAATCTAACTCGGATTTTTCGAGGTCTGCACGAATCAGCTTAACCTGAACTTTATCGCCCAGACGGAATTGTTTTCTGGTTCTCCTGCCAATTAATGAATATTTTTTTTCATCGTAAACGTAAAAATCTCCCTCCAAATCTCTGACCCTTATGAGTCCTTCTGCCAGAATATCCGTAACCTTAACGAAAATTCCGAAATGAGTAATACCTGAGATAATTGCATGAAATTCCTCGCCGAGATGGGCCTTAAGATATTCTATCTGCTTCAATTTTACAGACAGCCTCTCAGCATCAACTGCGTTTCTCTCGGTTACAGAGATATGGTCGCTTATATCTTCCAGTGCATTATAAGAATATCTTTCTTTGCCTTTCTTTTCCAGGTAATTAAAAAGCATCCTGTGCACAATCATATCTGCATATCTTCTGATGGGGGATGTAAAATGAGTATAGTATTTAAACCCCAGTCCATAGTGACCTATATTATTCGCCGAGTACACTGCTTTGGCCATCGAACGTATTGCAAGCTCATTGATTACCCCTTCCTCCTCCGTTCCCTTTACCATCTGCATCAAAACCTGGAATTCTTTTGATTTTGAAGCTGCGTTTGGATTAAAGGAATAGCCCAGCGATTTTACAAAACGGGCAAATTCCTGCAGCTTTTCATTATCCGGAAGATCATGGACCCTGTAAATAAAGGGATGAATATCTCCTTTAGGCGGAGACGCAATCCTTGAAGCGACCACCCTGTTCGCAAGAAGCATGAATTCTTCTACAAGCATATTGCTTTGTTTAATTTCTTTCCTCTGGATACTTACCGGATTTCCGCTCTCATCCAGTTCAAATCTTATTTCGGGAGTAAAGAAATCGATGCTTCCCGTCATCATCCTTTTTTTCCGGAGTGTCTGGGCAAGACTATTAAGCTGGTAGAGCTCATCACTGAAATCCCCCTCTCCTTTATCTATTATTTCCTGAACTTCTTCGTATGTAAAACGGCGTTTACTTTTTATCACGCTTTTCGCGATCTTAAAATCAACCAGCTTTCCCCGCTTTGTCAGTTCAGCAATAACAGAATAAGAAAGCCGTTCTTCATCCGGGACAAGAGAGCAGACGTTGTTTGACAGCCTTTCTGGCAGCATTGGTATTACTCTGCCTACAAGGTATACGCTGTTCCCTCTCCTCAGGGCTTCTTTATCAAGATTTGAATTCTCAGGCACATAATTACTTACGTCCGCTATGTGAATTCCAACCTCATAGTTGCCGTTCTCCAGTTTTTCAATTGACAAAGCGTCGTCAAAATCCTTCGCGTCGACAGGATCGATTGTAAAAACAACTTTCTTCCTGTAATCCAACCTTTTACGTATGTCGCCTGAAGACACTTCTACTGGAATTCCTTCAGCCTCATTCAGAACCTCTTTGGGAAACATATAAGGTAGATTAAATTCTTTCGCTATTGAGGCAATGTCGGTATCAAATGACCCCGTTTTTCCAAGTCTCTGTATGATTTCACCTTCGGGATTTATCATTGATCTATCCCATACAATATTCCCAACGGTAACTTTATCACCAACCTTTGCCTTTCCGATTTTATCGGGATTGACGTATATGTCCCTGTGAATTTTAGGATCGTCAGGTTTAATAAAATAAAATGAATGCGATTTATTCAGTGTACCTACAATCTCATCACGTTTCCTTTTAACCACATTTATAATCTGGCCTTCTATGTTTTTTCTTTTCCTCCCCGCAAATAAAGCCGTTTCAACTGTATCTCCATGAAAGGCCGTACCCAGATTTCTTGCGGCAATAAAAATATCACCCAGACTTGAATTTTTTAAAACTACGAAGCCGTAGCCTGCCTGGCTCAATTCCAGTACACCGGTTACGACATTGGATGAAGGAGTCTGATTCAGGTAATATTTTTTCCCCGATCTGGTAAGAAAATTTTCCTCGAAAAGTTTGAAGACAGCGGCTTTAAGTGAGCTGTACTCATGATCTGTGGTAATATTTAGTTTTTTTGCAATGTCTTTGTTCTTAAAGCCTTTTCCAGGATTGCTTTTAAAGAGTGCTATTATTTTTTTCTTCATTAAAACTCGAATTTATATTTAAGTGCTAGTTCATTTATCATTTCGTTTATATTCGCGGTTGTTTCTGTAACCGACTGTTTGCGTTCAAGCCTTATCAACAGCTGATTGGTTATAGGATATTCCAGTTTAATGTTGGCCTGGGAAATATCCTGGAATACATTTGTGGAGCCGCCGATCGAATAATTTATATCTCCGGCTTTACCGACAAGGTTAAATTTAGTTTGAGTACCAACCTGCCGCAGTTCAACTCTCCGAATGACGTCTCCGAATTGTTTATTCAGAAATCCTCCTACTACCGATCCAGCAAGCGATGCTGCAGTTGAAGCTGCCGCATTTCTATCCTGCTGCGTGGCCCCTTCAGTGAACTTCCCTGCCAGTATGAACAATACCGCATCGGATGCGGTCTTTGTGGGATCCGGATTATTATTCTCAATATTATTTGCACCGTAATATACAGCAATATTATTCTGGTTCTGCACAAGATTTTTTCCAAGGTCCTTAAGAAAACCTTTAATTGTAATCTTTACGGCTACTTTCACCTCATTATTTGAAACAGAATCACCCGCAGGATAATAATAATCGGTATAGGTTGCTGTTATGTCGAGATAAGGATTGTCCAGCTGGTTTTCAAATCTTATTGATCCATCGGCATCAAATGTTTTCAGAAACTCAAGGGTTGATCCGTTCAACAGGTTCAGCTGCCCGCTGGCATCCGATTTCCCATTTATTTTCTCGTAATGAAAATCGCCCTTAAGGATCGCGGTAAGATTCTGGTTCAGTTCTTTTGAAAGAACAAAGTTAATCTTAGCTTCTTTTTCAACATGAACATCTATCTTGTAATCAAAAGACGTTCCTGAGCCGCTTTTAGTTTGCTGCGACTGGTTGTGCCTGTGTGAGAGATCTACCAGTCTTTGCAGATCGGCCTGACCTCCCTTTGAAGCAGCTGCTGTATCGGCAGGATACACATATATAAAATCCTTTGAACTGTTCTGGTACGAACTCTCTGTCGGAGGAAAAGTAAGATTTGCCTGCTTAACCACAACCGGAACCGATATAAACGCACCGCTGCTGTCCAGCTTAAATTCTATATTGCCCTGTGTCGAAATAACAAGATCACCGTAGACAGAGGGACTAGCGGACTTGCTTGCCTGGCTCAGAACTTTCAGCTGTCCGCTGATATTAAAGTTTGATGATACAACCTGGAGATTCTTAATTGCTGCCTGGCCGCTGCCGGTCATTTGTCCCCCGTTCTTAGTATTCGGGGAATTCTTAATCAGCAGACTGTCAATTTTCAGAACGTCGGGGGTTAATGACAACTTAAGTCCTGCATTGTATTCAAGATTATTCTTTACAACAACAAAGTCGGCATGATCAATAACTATATGTCCTGTCGGTTCAAAATTATTAAATGTACCGCCTATATGCAGGTTGGCGGTTAATTCACCTTTTATTCTGTTAATTTCAGGCAGAAGGTTACCGAGGGCCCCCAGTCTGAAGCTATCAGCTTCTACATTAATGTTCAAAGGTTCATTTTCAAGTAGTCGCTTATCAGCACCGGAGAATGCCAGGTTAATGGGTACGTCTCCTGTAACCTTGAGTAAAGGATGCTGCATATTACGAACACTGTCAATAAACCTTATATCGGTATTCAGACTTTTATTCTTATAATCAAGCTGAGCGACAAGAGAACCAAAATTCTTATTCTTAAATGTAACACTATCGGCAGTAAGATTTATTTTCATTACAGGTGAACTGAATTCTCCTTTTACATCAGCCGAGAATTTCAGGTAACTCTGTAAAGCATTTTCCGGCCTCATTCCCAGCAAATCTTCACTTATTTCTTTACCTGTAATTCCCTGCATAGTTATCTTCAGATCCTGGGTGCCGTTCCTTTGGATAACACCGTCTACAGCTAAACTTCCTTTTTTATGGAACAGTTCAAAGTTTTTGAACTGAACTTTATCTGGTGAATATTCAACCGTAACCGGATTTCTATTTTCAATGTTGAACTGATTATAGTTAACTGACAGGGTATCGAACGTAATGTTTACACCATCCTCGACAAAATTCATTCTGGAATCGATATCAGCAGCCAAATAATTCTCAATATTTGCAGAAAACTTAACAGCCGCCGAATCATCCTCGACAGTTAAACCGAGTCTGAGGTTTTTAATATCACTGCCAGTGAAAATTCTTTCAATACTGAGATCAACATTAGCATTAAGCTGTGAAAGAGAAATAGTTTGGAGGTCATTATGAAGACTAAGGTCAAGGTTAAGCTTCGATAAAAAGAATACATCATTCTTACCCCAGTATTTAAGATAGTCGAGGTTCGTGTTAAATGTAAAATTCAGAGAGTCGGCTGTTTCTTCGAGTTTACCCTGCATATCGCCGTTAAGTTCAAGCTGTTTGCCGCCGAGAAAAAGCGAGAGAAGCTGAAAGTCCTTAAACTCTATAACATAATCCATACTTATTTTTCCGCCTGTTGTCTGAACCGTTGGAATATCGGATACAGCAATTCCTAAAGAATCCACCCCGATGCTGGAAGGCATAAGTTTATTAAGTTTATTTTTAACAGCATTAGTTACGATTTTCATTTCCGTTGTCATTAATGCCGCAGCATCAGTCACAGTAAAATTTCCCGTCAAAGTAATATCGGCAAGATCGCTGATAATATTTACAACTCTTTCACCGCCGTCATTTTTTCTTAGATCAACGATAGCCCTTGTGCTGTCAATATTTATGCCCATGATCGATGAGTTATACAAAGTTGTACTGAGGAAGAGATTCATACTGTCGGGGTTAAATCCCTCACCACTGGCCTCTATACTGAAATTAAGATCAGTCTTCAAACTATCATTCGTAACACGCGCCAGGTTCAGGTTCTTAATTTCTCCACTGAGATCATAGGCCGGCAAACTTTTATTTGTAAAATCAAAGGAACCTTCAAGAGAAGCCAGTAATGTGTCTGATATTGCGTTAAGATTATACTTTATGTTTTTATTCTCCGCGTTTGCTATCAGGCGCAGCGTGTCCATTTTGTTTCCGTCAATTATAGAACCGCCCGCAAAAAATCTGACCGCGGCGTTAAGACTATCCGGTTTAACACCTTTCCCTTTGATTGAACCTCTGGAGGTAAGGTTTGAGGATACCCCCGCAATCGGGGCAATGTCAAGGCTGCCGGTGCTGAAATTCAGGTCATATGTTATCGGTTTATTATCAAGATTAAGATTACCATTGACAGCCAGGGTTCCTTTATCCGTAATAAGCTTGATACGCATATTAAAATCGAGAGGCTTGCCATTATACGTCAGAGTATCAAATTTCAGTGTACCGTATTCTTTATAAACCGGAAGATTTAGTGAAGGCATCAGATCATTAAGATCACCCTGGTTAATGTATGTATTCTTAAACGCTGCTGCGATCTGCATATCCTGCCCGGCATCCAGGTTTTCTATCTGTCCTTCAGCTTCAATATGGGTATTCTTGAAGGCTATCTCCAGTTTACCCAGGTGAAGGAGTTTAAAGGATCCTGAGGTCTTTAGGTTTGCCGAGATTGTTCCGTGCAGCTGATCAGTTGATGGTACAAAAACCGAGAGATCGGATAAAGCAAATTTATCCGCGTCAAGCCGGAGGTTTAACTCAGCTTTGGTAAAATCATTGTTTTTAGTGCTGTCGAATATCGAGAAATTTTTCACAAGGGCATTTAGTGTAAAATCCGATGAATCTGTATTAAGGTTAAGTTCATTTATATTTATAGAATCACTGTTCACGGATAATTCGCCTGACAGGTTTTTTACAGCAAAACCGTTTACATTGGGATTAAATGAGAGGGAATGAATTCCTACTTCAAAATCTTTTTTGTTGATGTCGGCAAAAGCGCTAAGCTGAAGATTTAAGTTCCTGACATTAAGGTTATGGAGGTTCAGACTGTCATAAGAAGTTTTTGTGTTTATGTTATAATCCCTCAGCGACATTCCGGAATTTTTAATATTCAATTCAGCGACAAGGATCTTAAACGGGAACGAAGAGGATGTGGTATCCGTTGTATTAGACGTAGGGATAAGTTTTGAAAGATTCAGGGTCCCGTTCCGGTCCCTTACAAGGTTTATCTGCGTGCTGTCAAGCTCAAGTTTTCTAACATAGATCTTTTTGAAGAGAAGCTGAAGAGGACTGGTTCTGACCTCAATCTTTGAGGCGTTTAACAGAGTATCTGAATCCATGGTTATGGAGGTATTGTGCAGAATTAGAGAGGTGAAAATTGTGCCGTCAAGCTGGCCTATATGTACTTCTCCGTTAAGGGCGCTATTAGCCGTACTCATTGCTTTTTCACGAAGCCAGTTGCGGAAAAAGGAAGTCTGACTTACTGCAAAAGCAATAACAAGTATAAGAAAAATACCGAGGCCGATATAAAGGAAGACATTAACTATCTTCTGAAAAAGCGTCCGTTTTTTCTTTTCTTTCTTTTTATTTTTTTTCTGTTCTTCTGCCACTATGTAATGGGGATAATCCTATTAAACCGGTTTCCTGGATTATTAAATAAAGAAATTTCATGTAACATCAAATGATGAATTATATCCTAACTGCTGTATTTCTGAAGAATTGTCTGAATTATATCGGACGTTGACTGAAAGTTCACAAATTCTATGGTTTTTACTTCACCACCATTTTTCAGCACAATATCTTTTCCAACTATATTATCTATTGACCAGTCGGCTCCCTTTACTAAAACATCGGGAATTACTTTTTCAATCAGTTCCAGGGGAGTATCCTCCCCGAATATTACAACAATATCAACCGGTTTTAAGTTCGAAAGAACAAAAGCTCTCTGTTCCTGCGGCACAATTGGCCTGTATTCACCTTTTATACTTCGAACCGAAGAATCGCTGTTCATCCCAACAATCAGTATGTCCCCTTCTTCCCTGGCTTTAATGAGATAATCCACATGTCCCGCATGAAGTATATCAAATACGCCGTTCGTAAAAACAACTTTTTTCTTTTCTTTCCTGAAAGTTTCTCTTGCTTTTACCGCTCCTTCAATGCTCAAAATATTGCTCATCAACTTTCCTCCCTTACCGTACTAAAAAGCTTATCAAGCTCAATTGGAACGATACCTATTTCTTCACATACTATTCCGCCTGCATAATTGGCAAGATACGATGCTTCAAAAATATCAGCCCCTGCAGCAAGCGCCATTGTCAAAGTAGATATTACAGTATCCCCGGCACCCGATACATCAGCTGCTCTCCTTGCTTTTGTTGGCATCCTTCTTTCTTTCTTCCCTTTTTCAAATACTGCTATACCGCTCTCACCAAGTGTGAGAAGTACGTACTTTGAGTTCAGCTTTTCAAGGATCCTCTGCCCCGCAGCAGCAATATCTTCATCCGATTTTATTTTCATACCAAGTACATCTTCGGCTTCTTTCCTGTTAGGCTTAAAAACGGTTACATCTTTGTAAGCAAAAAAATTGTTGAACTTGGGATCGACCGTTACGATGATATCTTTAGCTTTTGCAAGAGAAATTATTTTTTCAATCAGCGATGCGGAAAGGACTCCTTTATTGTAATCCTCCAGTATTATCGCATCCAGCATTCCGCTATGTGCCTCAAGGTAATTATAGATTTCTGTCTGCAGTTTTCTGTTGAGA
Source organism: uncultured Bacteroidota bacterium (assembly GCA_963771705.1). Lineage (GTDB taxonomy): Bacteria > Bacteroidota > Ignavibacteria > Ignavibacteriales > Ignavibacteriaceae > DATFVA01. The sequence goes on along the minus strand of CAVYUP010000005.1, from coordinate 698,041 downwards.
TACTCTTTGCTTTCCTTATCTATTCTTACAACATGCTGTGTCTGTGCTATTACTCTCGTTTTTGAAGTGGTAGGGCGGGTATCATCAACAAATATCCCCTCCGATTTTATGTTCAGTTCATTTATCAGTGAGGTAAAAATTGTACCGTCGTTATCGTAGCCGATAACACCTACAGGCAGAGGTATTCCTCCAAGTCTTAAAATATTTAATGCGACATTCGCAGCTCCTCCGAAGCGGAAAAATTCGCTTCCTACTTCAACCACGGGAACAGGTGCTTCCGGGGAAATTCGTTTTACATCTCCCTGAAAGTAGCCGTCAAGCATCATATCGCCGATGACAGCAACATTTAATCCTTTAAATTTCTTTTTGAGTTCGTTCATTCTACGCACTGAAAGCGAAAGCATAATTATCCTTAATTTGAATTACAGTGGTAAAAATAAGTATAAATTGATTCTTCAAAAAGAATCGGGGGTATAAATGGAGACAATAAAAGGATTTACTTCCTTTTCCTGGCAGCTGGTTTTTCCTGTTTTATGGGCTTTTTTCTCCCGCTCCAGTGAGCCAGGGGGTTGTCAATTTTAACACGGAATAATCCTTCATCTGTCCCGATCCAAAGATCAGTTCCGTCGAAAAGAAGGGATAATATTGTAGAGGTTTTAATTTTGGCCTTATCAAGATCCAGTTCTCTAACCACCCCGGTGATCCTGTTTATCAGGGCTATACCGTGACCGTATTCAGCACGGTCGTCGCGGGAGAATTGGTAAACAGATGCCCAGACTGTATTACCTGTTCGTTCGAGACAATAAATTCCATTTGCCGGGAGCCCATCTTTTTTAGAGATCCTCAGCCATCTTCGGTTCCTGTCGAAAACATATATTCCCCCAAGGTTAAATTCCGGCTGCTCCTTTGTAACAAATTCATCGGTTGCAAACCATACGTATTTATTATCGAACATCAGGTCGCTCACAGAAACAAAAGAGCCTTCTTCCAGGAATTCGCCCTTTTTATTATTATAGAAATCCCAGGCAGAACTGCTGTTTATATTCCTGTGTTTATAATACTTATGAACGCCACCTTCAGTTCCAAACCATACGAGACTATCGCCGTCGAGTGCGATTGACGTAAAATTATTTGTTTTTGTATCCCCCTTTATGGTCTTATCATAATCGGTAAACTTCCCCCTTCTCACATCCAATAGCGTAAGGTTCTTAAACCTGCCGATCCAGAGAACATTCTCATCGGGGTCATAACAAAGGGACCGGATCCAGTTTCCCATCTCACCGCCTAAGGCAAATTTCCTGTTTGTCCAGATGTCTTTCTTTTTATTATAGATGAATAGTCCTTCTGCAGCACCTGCCCATACATAATCTTTACTGACGGCAATATTAAAGAAAAGATCATTTTTCAGGTTACCCTTGTGAGTTGAAAAATTCTCCCATTCGTCATCCTTTACCGAGTATCTGAATATTCCCTGTCCGTAAGTTGCAACCCAGATATAGCCTGGTTCACTTTTGATGGCGGTTATATTGGCGCCGTCGAGATAACCTTTTATTTCATCCTGGGAAAAGGTTGAAGGCGCTGTTAAGAAGAGAATAAATGTAAATAGAAATAGTCGTAATATCATATGCCGAATGTTAATCAAATCCAGGTTAGTAAGTAAAGTCATTAATTACTTAATAACTTTCCTCTTCTGAAGGGAAATTTTTATTTTTAATATCTTCAATATAGTTTTTAACTGCGGCCGATAGTTCATCAGCAAGATGCGCATAGTGCCTTACGAATCTCGGGTGGAAATCGATATTGAGCCCGAGCATATCAGGAGTAACAAGTATCTGACCGTCGCAGTAAGGTCCTGCGCCGATACCAATTGTTGGAATATCAACCGACTCAGTAATTCTTTTAGCCAGACCGGCGGGAATTTTTTCAAGTACAAGTGCAAACGCTCCGGCTTCTTCAACCGCCTTTGCATCCTCAAGCAGCTCGATTGATTCTTCTTCATCCCGTCCGCGCTCCCTATAACTGCCGAACTGGTGGATGCTCTGTGGAGTAAGACCAATATGTCCCATTACCGGTATACCTGCCCTGGTGATCTTCCTGATAGCTTTAACAACCCTTTTGCCGCCTTCCAGTTTTACGCCTCCTGCCGAGGTTTCTTTCATAATTCTTCCGGCATTACGGAAAGCCTCATCTTTGCTGAGCTGGTACGACATAAAAGGCATATCAACAACAAGCATGGCACGATTGATCCCTTTTGAGACTGCCTTAGTGTGATAGATCATCTCGTCCATCGTTACGGGGAGCGTAGTATCATTTCCCTGAAACACATTACCAAGCGAATCGCCCACGAGTATCAGATCGATCCCTGCTTCATCCAGGAGTTTAGCGGTAATAAAATCATATGCTGTTAATGCAGAGATTTTAACACCCTTCTGCTTTAGAAGAGAAAGGGATTTTGTAGTGATCCGCTTAATAGTTTTTTCTGTGCTCATTTTAACCAAACATTATTTAAATAATAATTCTTCTTTTGTCATATTAACCGCATAATACTTCTCAAAACCGGAAACTATAGCTTCTGCAAGTTTTGAGTAATCTGTTTCACAGCCCAGGATAGATTCAAGTTCTGTTGTCTTATTCAATAATTCTTTTTTAATTATCTGCAGCTCATCCTCAGGGAGGTTAAGGTAATCAGCCAAATTTACATGATAATTACCACACATAATAGAACCATGCTGTAAAAGGACGTTTCCGATTTTTCTTTGTGCACTGCCGACCACCTTTTTTCCATGGTACTTTATTTCACTTTTTGCCGGAACTCCGAAGCAGGCTACGCCCAGGTTCTGTTTGTAAAAAGAGGGGAGGTCAGGCTGTACTCCTTCAAGCTCAAGTTCTGCTAATGCATCATCATAAATTTTAAGGCCTTCCAGCAAAGCAAAATTAATCTGTCTGTAAATACCGCGGGGGGACAACTCGGAAGTTAGAGGCATAACAACCGAGTAAGTAAGTTCTTCAGAGTGAAGTATTGCACGTCCTCCGGTTGGACGTTTTACTATATCTATTCCATCAGACTCAGTTTTCCTGGTATTGATTTCGGAAATATCCTGGTTAGCACCAAGAGAAACACAATAAGGCTTCCACCTGTAGAGGCGAAGAGTTGAATATCCGGGAGACGCTTCCTTCACCAGGCCGAGATCATATTCCATATTAAATGATCCTGTATTCTGCCCGGTATTAAGATACTGCCAGGTCATTTACCTATGATTCCTCTCTTGCTTTCTTTCAAAAATTCCAGCATTATCTGAACATATTTATTATCTCCATATTGGGCAGATATCTTTTCTCTTGCCTGCGAGACATTATAAGCTTTATCATAAAGGACAGCATAGGCCTGCTTCAATATAAGGATATCGTCAGTAGGAAAACCTCTTCTCCGTAAACCTACTACATTCAATCCCGAATATCTGAGCGGTTCATTTCCGGCGAGAACGAAAGGCGGAACGTCCTGAACAATTCTGAAACCTCCGCCGGTCATTGAATGCCGGCCCACTTTACAGAACTGATGCACGGGCGTAAGACCTCCTATAATAACGTAATCTTCTAGTGTGCAGTGTCCCGCAATCTGTACTCCGTTTGCAAGAATGCAGTTATCACCTACGGTAGAGTCGTGTGCCACATGTGAATACGCCATCAGAAAACAATTCTTACCTACGCTTGAGAACCCGGTTGATTTTGTGCCGCGGTGGAGTGTAACGAATTCATGTATAATTGTATTATCACCTATGTAAAAGAAAGTTTCTTCTCCGGCATAACCAAAATCCTGCGGGGTATGTGCTATTGAAGCTCCCTGGTTAATGACAACATTATTGCCGAGCCTGGAGCCGTTATAGAGAACCGCTGAAGGACCGATAGTGCAGTCATTACCTATTTCGACATCATCTTCAATGATAGTGAAAGGCAAGACATTTACATTATTTCCGAGCTTTGCCTTGCTGCTGACAATTGCAGTAGGGTGTATACTAACCATGATTTTTCCATTCAGGCCTGGGGCTTTAAGTTTGATTCGCGATCAACAATACCCGCCATAAAATCAGCCTCGGCAACGAGAACCTCATTCACAAAGGCTTTGCCCTGCATCATTACAACTTTACTTTTCTTATTCGTAAGCGTAATCTCCAGGTAGAGTTGATCACCGGGGAATACCGGTTTTCTGAATTTTGCGTTATTTATCTGCATAAACAGGACAAGCTTCTTTTCAGGATCAGGGAACGAATTAAGAAGCAGTATTCCGCCTGTTTGTGCCATTGATTCAATTATCAGAACACCGGGCATGATAGGCTGCCCGGGAAAATGACCCTGAAAGAAAGGTTCATTAACCGTTACTGATTTAACACCGATTACTTTTTTATCTATCTGAAGTTCGATTATCTTGTCCACAAGAAGGAAAGGATACCTGTGAGGAAGTATTCTCTGAATAGCATTTATATCGAAAACAATCCCTTCTTTCTTCACGAACTGATATTTCTTAACGAGCTTTCTCTGCTGGTAAAGTTTTCTTACCTGCTTTGCGAATTCAACATTTGCTTTATGACCGGGACGAGCTGCCAGTATCTGCGCTTTAACAGGCGCTCCAATAAGAGCAAGATCGCCGATAAGATCGAGCAGCTTATGCCTCACGGGTTCATTCCTAAAACGCAGCTCCTTATTGTTCAGGATGCCGTTTGTACCGATAGATATTTTCTGTTTAAGCTTTACCTTATCCTGTAGTTTTTTTAATCCGCTCTCATCGAGATCACGATCAATAATCACTACAGCATTATCTATATCGCCGCCTTTAATAAGGCCCTGATCCGCGAGCTCCTCCACCTCGCTGAGGAAACAGAATGTCCTTGCAGGCGCGAATTCCGATACAAACTCATGTTCAAGATCAAATAATCCTGTATGCTGACTCCCGAGAGCCGGATTCTGATAATCAACCATTACTGTTATCCTGTAACCGTCCAGGGGAAGTGCAACTATATCAATCTGTTTCTCATCGTTATGATACATTACAGTTTCATCGATGATAAGATAATCTTTAGGGGCATCCTGCTGAACAAATCCTGCTTTTATCAGTTCATTAACATAAGGCAGCGCACTGCCGTCACCTACGGGAGGTTCAATTCCGTCGATCTCAATAATAAGATTATCAATCTGCAGTCCGTAAATTGATGCCAGAACATGTTCCACTGTATGAACTTTTGCCTCACCTATTCCCAGAGTGGTTCCCCGTGATATATCAATAACATAATCGGCATTAGCAGGAATCTCGGGATTACCGTTAAGATCAACTCTTACAAACTTTACTCCATAGTTTTCCGGGGCGGGTTTAAATGTCATTGTACATTCGGCACCCGTATGGAGTCCTATTCCAGAAATTGAAACATCTTTAGCAATTGTTCTTTGTTGTTCTAGCATTTAGCTGTCCGGATTTTTGTTTTTAAAATCGTTTAATAAAATAGCATTCTGAGTTTTGAAATCCAATAAAAGAAAGGGTTACCAGGTCTTAGTCATCTGCGGATTTATTTTCAATCTGTTTCCGAAGCATCTTTATTTCGTTTTCAAGTTCATTAATTTTTTTCACATATTCCGGGAGATTCCTGATATGTGATTCAAGTTTAAATGCGGTTTTTAATTCCTTGGCGGGGGATCCGAAATAAGTACCAGCTTTAAGGATACTTTTTGAAACACCAGCCTGTGCGATAAGAATAACGTTATCAGCAATCTCGATATGTCCGGTTAAACCCGCCTGCCCGAGTATAAAACAATTCTTGCCTACCTTTGTACTGCCTGATATACCAGCCTGGGCAGAAATAACCGTATCCTCACCGATGTAGACATTATGGGCAATCTGAACCAGGTTATCCACCTTAACGCCCTGTTTAATTATCGTAGATCCAATAGAGGCACGGTCGATAGATACATTCGAACCCAGCTCAACATCATCTTCAATAATTACATTTCCAATCTGGGGTATCTTATGGAACCTGCCTTCTTTATCAGGTTCAAACCCGAATCCATCTGAACCAATAACGGTACCGGGGTGAATAATAGCCCTGTTCCCAATCTTACATTTCTCGCGTACGCTGACATTCTGGAAGATTAAACAGTCATCGCCAATCTCAACATCTTCAAGAAGAACAGTATTATGAAATATCTTAACATTTTTACCAATCCTGCAGCCGCGGGAGATAACTACATTCTTTCCAACAGACGTATTCTCACCTAGCTGAGCATCAGGATGAACAAAAGCAGTTTTGTCGATTCCCTCAAGAGGAAAATCCGGGGGGAAGAATTTTCTTACAAGTTTAAAGAATGCCTTGTTTGGGTCAGGCACTTCTATATATGCAATATCGTTCCGTGATTTTTCAAATCCTGGTTTAACAAGTATCGCGGAAGCCTGTGTTGAATCAAAATGTTTTTCGTATTGAGAAAGGTAAAGGAAAGTGAGATCCCCTGAAACGGCTTCTTCTATTTTCGCAAGGTTTTTTATTTCGAGATTACCGTCCCCTGTAATTTCTCCGCCGACGAAGTCAGCAATATCAAACAGAGTAATCTTCATTATTCGAGTTTCAGTTTATCAAGGACTTTATTTGTTATATCGTATTCTTCTTTCGCATACAGCAGCATCACGTCGCCGCTTCTGTCAAAAACAAAATCGAGATTCTCATCCTGAGCGATAGTCTGGATGGCGTTAAAAATCTTATTCTGAACAGGTTTCATCAGCTCATCCTGTTTCTGAAAAAGTTCGCCGTTAGTTCCGAATTTCTTTTCTCTGTAATCGGAAATGTCCTTTTCCATATTCATCAGCTCTGTTTCCATCTCTGAGCGTGTCTGGTCTGTCATAATAAGTTTTCTTTTTTCGTAGTCGTCGTATTTTGCTTTCCAGGCAGCTTCTTTTTTATTAAGCTCCGCCTGCCACTCTTTAACCAGAGCATCCAGCTTCTGCCGGGCATCCTGTGCATCAGGAAGGTTATCCATAATCGTATTCGAATCGACGTATCCTATTTTCAACTGGGCGAATGAGGGGATAGAAAACACTATTAGAACGAACGCTGAGAGAAGAATCCCAAAGCTTTTCATAAAAACTCCGAACTGGTTAAGTATTCCGGGAAAATGAAAAACAGTTCTTTTTTACATAGAACTGTTTTCATCCCGATATTTGAAAGAAAATTAACTTCCTCTTTTTAACTTATCAAGCACTTTATAAGTAACATCGAATGCCGAATCTGCATAGAGAAGGATAATATCGCCGGATTTGTCAAAGATAAAGTTCATGCCTTCTTCTTTAGCAACCTGACCAATGGCATTATAAATCTTCTCTTTAATAGGGGCAAATATTTCATCGTTCTTCTTATAGATCTCGCCGGTACCCTGCGCGAACTTGTCTTTCCTGAAGTTCATGATATTCTGTTCCATCTGTACCAGATCCTGCTGGGCTGAAAGCTTTTTATCTTCAGGCATTGTATTGACCTGTTTCTGATAGTCATTTGCTTTCTGCTGGTATGCCTGAGTCATGCTGTCAAGCTGGGAAGACCATTTGTTAGTAAGTGCGTCCAGGTCGCCCTGTGCCTTAATTGCTTCAGACCACTGGGTCAGGATAACCTGTGAGTCAACATAACCAAGTTTCTGGTTTGTCTGGGCTGCAGTAAAACCAACACCCAGGAATAAGATTGAAAGAATTAAAAGATACTTTTTCACTACGTATACCTCAGTTATTTTAAAAAAAGATTAGCATTCTGCAAAAATTGCTAACTACAGTTATATAATTTACAATAAAATTTCATTTTACGTTTTAAAATCCTCTTCCGAACTGAAAATGGAAAAGCCATGCAGGGTCTTTTCCATCGACAATTTTTCTATCGAATCCATACCCGAGGTCAAAGCCTATAAGTCCTATAGGGTTAATCATTATCCTCGCACCAAAACCAACAGAACGTCTGAGATCAAAAGGATCTGTCTTATTCAGATCCTCCCATACATTGCCTGCTTCGGCAAAAGCGATAAGGTACAGAGGGATAGGATCAAGAGTAACTGCAAAGCGGAGTTCGGAAGTATACCGTGTCATTACACGTCCGCCTATAACATTACCAATGGAATTTCTTGGTCCCACAGTACGGTCATCGTACCCTCTCAGAGGAGTTGTTGCTATAATGAGACCATTCCCGCCCATATAAAAGAACTCGAAAGGCTGTATCTGGGTTCCTCTTACTATTTCTTCTATATAGCCCATGTCAGCAACTGTATAGAAAACTAGTCTGTTTGAGTTAAAGAGCCTCTTATACCACTCGGCTTTAAATCCAAGTTTATAATAATCCACATCTCCCGGAAGGAGGGGACCGCCGGAAAGTTCGCCATTGAGGGAAATATTGGAGCCTGTTGATGGAAAGATCGGGTTATCTATATCTTTTCTGGATATTGTAGCACCAACCGTATACTGGCGCGACTGACCTTCGGCATAATAATTCCCTCCATTTATTACATTATTATACTGGAACTTGAAGAGTCCCTGTATATAAAAGAAATCATCCGGCCATTTTAACCTTCGTCCTACTTTTAATGTTCCACCGGACTGACGTAAATCGTAAATATATGCCTGGCGGGTATCAAAAACTTCCGCACCTACGAGCGTAGGAGTATCCATAAACCAGGGTTCAGTAAACCCGAGGGTAAATGTACGGTAGAGACTGCCGACACCGAATTGCCAGTTAAAACTTAATATCTGGCCTCCGCCAAGACGGAATGGTTCAGCGATAGAAAAGTTTGTAAGGGTTATTCCAACAGATCCGCTGAAGCCGAAACTACCGCTGTAGCCGACAGAAGCGTTCAGATAATCGCTTGATTTTTCTTCAACGTTAAACACCACGTTTACAGTACTGTCATTATTAAGTGAATAGTCGATTGCCTGCGGACCGTAAAGCTTCTCCACGTTGAAGTACTGGAGATTTGCAAGCTGCTGAACACTTCTCAGCAGCAATCCGCGGTTGAAGTAATCGCCAGGTACTGTATAAAGCTCTCTTCTTATTACTTTATCTTTTGTTTTATCATTTCCTGTTATATCAACTTTACCAACCCTGAACTGGTTTCTTTCCTCAATACGAATAGAAATATCCATTGAATCAGGCGGAACCTTATGTTCAGTTGCCTGGACGTTGTAAGTCAGATAGCCGTTATCCAGGTAAAGCGAAGAAACATCAGTTTGTTTCTCATTTCCGTGAAGATTTCGTTCGAACTTCTCATAATCATATACATCCCCTTTTGCAAAATCAAGTCTCTGCTTCAAAACATCATCAGGGAATACAGTATTGCCCGTAAATGTAATGTTCCTGACTTTATACTGAGGACCCTCATAAACATTTATGAGTATTTCAAGGTCCTTATTATCGTTATAATAGATAAGAGAATCAGAAAGTATCTCTGCATCCCGGTAACCGTGCTTCTGATAGAACTTCACAATAAGATCTTTATCTTCCTGGTATTTATCAGGATGGAACTGAGCGCTGCTCCAGAACTTCCACCATTTTGATTCCTCGGTTTTATCCATAGCACCACGAAGGTCCGAATCATCAAAAGCTTTATTCCCTGTAAATTCTATTTTTCTGACGGTTACTTCCTCACCTTCATCCACCACTAGTTTAAGAAGTATTCTTTCCTTTATCCTTGATATCAGGTCGGAATAAGAAATCTCGCTCCTGGGATATTCCACCTGATATTCATCAGAAAGATCTTTTTCGCTGCGCCAGGTAACTACTATATTATCCTCGGTTGTATCAGCGGTGAAGTAATCGAACCTTTCAGTATTTACTTTCGCATTTAGGTAGCCTTCATCGGCATAAAGCTTAAGGACACGCTGTTCAAAGTTTGTAATTTCCTGGGGCTTTAATATTTGTCCCCTTACAAAATTAGATTTCTTTTCAATATCATCAGCATCGATCTCATCATTTCCTTCGATAACCAGTTTCTCAAAACGGGGATATTCAGACACTTTAATCAACAGGAAGACCCCATTGTCCAGCTGTTTTTCTATATCAATTTCAACATTAGAAAAGATATTAAGCGACCAGAGTTGTTTTATCGCATTCATAGTCTGATCACCGGGAACCTGGACTTCATCTCCTACTTTCAAGCCGCTGTTTGCTATTATCGTAGACGCATCAGCAGATTGATTCCCTTCAACGGAGATTCCGAGTATTTTATAAACCTTCGGCTGCTGTCCCTGGGCATGCAGAAAACCGCATCCCAGCAGAAAAAAGAATACTATATATGAATAATTAAGCAGTTTCTTTGGGACGGGTTGAGACATTCTTTAAGCCTTTTTCATTCTTTTTTATTTGTTCACTTACTTTACCGAATCGGCGTTCTCTTTTCTGGAAGCTTTTAATAGCATCATAGAGATGAACCCTTTTAAAATCCGGCCAGTACACATCAGTAATATAAAATTCAGTATAGGCAATCTGCCAGAGCAGGAAGTTGCTGACCCTGAATTCACCGCTCGTTCTTATGAGCAGATCCGGATCAGGCATATTGTGTGTTGTAAGGTAACCTGAAAAAGCGGTCTCATTAATATCTTCTATTGACAATTCATTTTTCGAAACTTTTTCGGCAACCTTTTTAATTCCCTCAAGAATCTCCCATCTGCCGCTGTAGCTGAGTGCAAGATTCAGAGTCATTTTTTTATTTTTAGAAGTCCTTTTCATATCCTCTTTCAGCCTGCTGCAGACTTCTTCGGGAAGCGACTCAATATTCCCTATAGTAGTAAGCTTAATGTCATTTTTCATCAACTCATCGGTCCGGTCTTTAAGACTTTTAAGGAGGAGACGCATAAGGGTAGAAACTTCATCTTTAGGTCTTTTCCAGTTTTCTGTAGAGAAAGTATAGAGGGTAAGGTATTTCACACCGATCTGTGCACATGCTTCAACGATATCTCTTACGGTATCAACACCTCTTTTATGACCAGCGGCCCTGGGGAGACCTTTACCCCGTGCCCACCTGCCGTTTCCGTCCATTATTATGGCAATATGAACTGGAACCTCGCCTGATTTTTTTAAGTCCTGCTGAAGCTTTTCATCCTGTTCAGTACGTCTGACCAAATTCTGTCCTAAAAATTGATTAAGCGTGTAAAATTAACCCTAACCCTTCTGAATGTCAAGGTAGACAAACAGCCTGACCGGGGGTTTAGAAGTACAAATATACCGCGCTTAAACAATAATAAAAGGGTAAAAAAGGATTAGTCTGTTAACCAGGGTATCAGCCCGAAATATAAACTCAGGAAACAGGTACTCTTCGGGTTTTGCGAGACTGATTCAGACTCGGCAGCGACTTATCAATAATGCTGAAAAGCTTTATATTGCTCTTAATTTCATTTGAAAGGGTATTAATTAATCCCTTCGCGAGCAGAAGATGTTCTTCAGGCACACCTATATAAAGCACCACTTTTTTCTGTGTGAATTTTGTGCGTCTGGTTGCAAGGTAGGTAATTCTGTCGAGCAGCTGAGGATCTTTTAAATCATCTTCAGACAGGGTGATGCCAATAGCATAATCTTTACCCTGACGGGCAATTATATCAACCTCGAACCCCCCTATTTTTTCCGGTTCAGGGAGATACGTTCCTAATTTTCTGCTTACAGTTAAGTAGCCATTCTTCCAGAATTGTTCGATTAGGTAATCTATGTTTTTTCGTTTCATAGTATTCATCTTGTTAACCTCCTTAAACTGCTCTTTGCATTAAAGGAATTATTGGTGAAAATCTATTACTCTTCAATATCCTGATATTAGCAATCCTATCGTATTCAAATTTCCTGATTTCATTTGAGTTATTCGCTCTTCCGTATATAACCATCCTGCCGTTTTTCTCACGGGCTATATAATAAGGATCAAGTACAACTTCATTTAACTGATAAAGGAATCTTACACGGTTCCTGTTCAATATAGCGGATTTAAATAACTGAGATTTCATTTTTGACTCCGGTTTAATTTAACCACCGGACAACACCGGTGACTTTACCTACTATCTTAAATTCTTTGGATTTATCGACCTCAATTGGCTGATAATTGTCATTCTGCGGAAGAAGCCGAACCTGGTTATTTTTCTTTTCAAATCTTTTAACAGTAACCTCGTCCTCCAGCATCGCTACAACAATATCACCATTAGAGGCTTCACTGCGTGGGGTAACGATCACAAGGTCATTTTCGAATATTCCGGCGTTAACCATACTATCACCTTTAACTTTGAGAGCAAAGCAATCCTGCGATTTCTTCATAAACGTTGAATCAATAACAACACTCCCCTCAATATTCTCGATCGCAAGGATCGGTGAACCGGCCGCAACGCGACCAACAATAGGAATACGGCGGTATATGTCATTACTAACTCTTTCATCTCCCGTCGGATCATCTTTAACTATGGAAATTCCGCGGCTGGCGTTGCTTTCTATATTCAAATACCCTTTTTTTACCAGGGCATCAAGGTGCCTTTTAACGCCGAAAGTAGAAGAAATTGAGAATCTGCGTCCGATTTCGCGAAGAGTTGGGGGATAACCGTTTTCATCTCTGAACTGATGAATGAAGTCAAGTATTTCCTGCTGACGATCTGTTAAAACATTTTTCATATATAGTGCTCAATTGTTCACTGCTAATATAGTGTACATTTGCGCACTTGTCAAGAGTAACTTGAAATTTTTTTTATATACAAAAAAAGCTGCCCTTTTGAGGCAGCCTTTACTAAAAGAAAGATATTTAGTTCAGATCAGACTTCAACCTGTTTTTTTTCCAGATAAGTCAGCCAGTTATAGCGGTCAGGCTTTGAACCATACTGGATAGCGGTAATTTCATTGAAAAGTTTCAATGCGAAGTTATCATCGGTAAAGTTCATATCAAGATCTTTATATTTGAGCAATCCAACCTTTGAGATAACAGCTGCTGTGCCAGTACCGAACAGGCCAAGGACGTTCCCTTTTTTGTATTCATCAATAACTTCCTGCATTGAGATGAGTCTCTCAGTAACTTTCATTTCCCAGTCGTTTAGTATCTGAAGAACGGATTTCCTCGTGATACCTGGAAGAATACTTCCCGTCAATTTAGGAGTTGCAATTTCATTTTTAAATCTTACAAAGATATTCATCGTACCTACTTCTTCAATATACTTCTGCTCAACCCCGTCAAGCCACAATACCTGAGTAAAACCCTGTTCCCTTGCCTGCTGAGCCGCAAGAAGACTTGCCGCATAGTTGGCTGGAGTTTTGCATTCACCAAGGCCCTTTCTTACTGCTCTCACATAATCATCCTGCACGAGTATTTTAACAGGTTTAAAACCTTCGGGATAATAAGCTCCCACCGGGGAAAGTAATATAATAAGTTTATAAGTTGTTGAAGGACGCACACCCAGAAGCTCATCTGTTCCAAATATGAATGGCCTTATATAGAGAGATTCCCCCCGTTTAGCCGGAATCCAGTTCTGTTCAATAGCAACCAGTTCCTTCAGAGCTTGCAGCATAAAATCTACATCAACTTCAGGAATACATATTCTTTTAGATGATCTGTTAAGTCTTTTAAAATGTTCATCAGGTCTGAATATCGCAACATCGCCGGTCTCGGTTTTATAAGCTTTCAATCCTTCAAACACAGCCTGTCCATAATGAACAAACATAGTCGCAGGATGAATAGAGAGGTCTTCAAGTGGTTTTATTACAGGATTGTGCCAGCCCTGTTTGGGATTGTAGTCCATTTCGAAAACATGATCAGTAAAAATGGCTCCAAATCCCGGATTCTCGGGCAGTACAACTTTCTCAGCTCTTTCTTTTAGTTGATAAATAATTTTATCCATGGCAGGCACCTAATTAATAAATTAAATTTGTCCAATTATACATAAATTATTCGAGAATTTAAACATAAATACCGGTGGAGGGCTACCGATATTTAATTGAAATGATACCTTCCGGCAACTGACAATAAATGAACTACTGACCAGCTAAGAACCAATATAAGTGCAAATTATTAAAGAAGATATGACGTAGAACTCACCGGAATCCTGACCTAAAAAATCAGCATCCAGAGTATATAATCGAAGATAAGAATGAGTGCGGCCGACAATACAAATGACCTGATAGTTGAAAGGCCCACACCTTCGGCTCCGCCTTCAGTTCTGAAGCCGATATGACAGCCGAGAAGCGAGGTTAATCCACCGAAAACAATGGTCTTTATTAGTCCTGCAACAAAATCCGGAATTACGAAGAACCGCTTAACCGAGGTAAAAAAAACAGCATAAGATACATCCAGGAAGTAATTTGATACAATGTAAGCACCCAGAACGGCTATTACATTAGCAAAAGTTACAAGCAGAGGCATCATCAGAACGGCAGCCAGAAAACGCGGCATTGCAAGATACCTGACAGGACTAATAGCCATAGTTTCAAGAGCATCAATCTGTTCAGTTACTTTCATAGTACCCAGCTCTGCAGCGATAGACGCTCCTACACGTCCCGCAATTACAATTCCCGTAAGCACAGGACCAAGTTCAGTTACAATTGCTCTGCTGGTTGCCGCGCCAAGAAAAGACATAGGGGCTACTCCCTTCAGCTGATATGCAGCCTGCCAGGCTGCTACGGCACCGGTAAAAACAGCAATGATCAGTACCAGGGGGAGAGAATTAACACCGATATGCTCCATCTGGTAAAAGATAATCTTCCTGCTCCTCGGGATAGCGGGAAAGCTTCTTATAATACCCCAGAGGAGCTGGGAAACCTGTCCCATTTCTCTTAAGAAGTTAATTGTTTTATTTCCGAGATAGCGCAGGAAAAGGAGCATTTTGCTTTTGCTCATATTAATAATGGAGCAAATTTAATAAATTTTTACATACAGGGTGTTTAGAACGAGTTCGTCCGGATATAATTTTGTTGACAGAGGCTGAAATATTATCTTTAAGCATTCAATAGTATCCAATAATATAAAGACTTACGGACAACAGGCTTCCCGGAAAGGAACACCTGTTTTTATATTCGTAAATCTCAGGAAAGGAATTTTATGGTTCAGAATAAAAAATTAAACGACTGGGTAAATAGGATGGCGGAAATGTGTCAGCCTGATTCTGTCTACTGGTGTAATGGTTCGGATAAGGAATATAAGGAAATGGCACAAAAGCTTGTGGAAAGCGGAACATTTACAAAGCTGGATGAGAGCATCAGGCCCAACAGCTATTGCTGTCATTCCGACCCTTCAGATGTGGCGAGGGTTGAAGGCCGCACATTCATCTGCACTGAAAAAGAGGTTGATGCAGGACCCTCCAACAACTGGGAAGATCCCGCAAAAATGAAGGAAACGCTTAAAGGATTATTCGACGGATGCATGAAAGGAAGGACAATGTATGTAATTCCTTTCAGTATGGGTCCCCTCGGCTCTGATATTTCTCATATAGGTGTTGAGCTTACAGATTCTCCCTATGTAGTCTGCAACATGAAAATAATGACGAGAATAGGCGATGAGGTACTGGATGTACTGGGAGACGGAAATTTTGTGGAATGCCTTCATTCGGTCGGGATGCCTTTAACCGACGGGGTTGAGGATGTTCCCTGGCCGTGCAATAAAACAAAGTACATTGTTCATTTCCCTGAGGAAAAGAGTGTATGGTCATACGGAAGCGGTTACGGCGGTAATGCTCTTTTAGGTAAAAAATGCTTTGCGCTAAGGATCGCCTCTTTTATGGCGCAGAAGCAAGGCTGGCTTGCCGAGCATATGCTGATTGTAGGAATTACAAGTCCTGAGGGAGAAAAGAAATACATAGCAGGAGCATTTCCAAGTGCCTGCGGAAAGACAAACCTCGCAATGCTCACCCCTACACTGCCGGGATGGAAGGTTGAAACAGTAGGTGATGATATTGCGTGGATGAAGTTCGGCGATGACGGCCATCTTTACGCAATAAATCCTGAAGCAGGATTCTTCGGCGTCGCGCCCGGTACTTCGATGGATACCAATCCCAACGCGATGCTCACGATGGAGAAAAACTCCATTTTCACAAATACAGCTCTTACTCCGGATAAGGATGTATGGTGGGAGGGAATGACCAGCCAGAAGCCGGCGAAACTTATAAACTGGCTGGGTCACGAGTGGACCCCGGGTTCGGAAGAAAATGCCGCTCACCCCAACTCAAGATTTACCACCCCAACCTCTCAATGTCCTGTTGTTGATCCCGACTGGGAAAACCCCAAGGGTGTCCCGATATCCGCCATAATTTTCGGGGGCAGAAGGTCGACCACAGTTCCTCTGGTATACCAGGCATTCAACTGGCAGCATGGAACGTTTATGGGGTCGGCAGTTTCTTCTGAAATGACCGCCGCTGCTGTGGGTGTAGTAGGCAAGATAAGGCACGATCCCTTCGCTATGCTTCCCTTCTGCGGATACAATATGGGTGATTATTTTAATCACTGGCTGGAGATTGGCAAAATGACTGATGAAGACAAGCTTCCTAAAATATTTTATGTGAACTGGTTCAGAAAAGATAAGGATGGAAAGTTCCTGTGGCCCGGTTTCGGAGATAACGTCCGGGTAATGAAATGGATATTCGGACGCTGCGACGGAACAGCAGACGCGAAGAAGACTGAAGTAGGTTATCTTCCCACAAAAGAGTCTCTCGATCTTTCGGGACTAGAAGTACCCGACAGAAATCTTGACAGGATCCTTTCGATTGACAAAGATGAATGGTGCGAAGAAGCAGAAGAGATGGAAAAGTATTATAAGCAGTTCGGTACAAGACTTCCGGCCGAGCTCAAAAAGGAACTTAAAGAACTTAAGTCGCGGCTCTCAGAGTCGTGATACCCGAAGCGAAACTTCGTATTACGTTACGGCTTTATGGCGATCAGGATCTTATAGGATTTGAATTATGGAAATTATGATGAGGAAATACCTTTGCGTATCGTCTTTTCAACAGCCTGTTTGAAGCTTGTAAGGTTTACGGGTTTTGAAAAAACATATTCTATACCCAGCTCATTATAATCAGTTATTATCTGCCTGTCTATATCGCTGCTAAGCACCATTACAGGAGGTTTACCCTTCATTTCAAGTTTCTTAAGCCCCTTAACAAACTCATAGCCGTCCATAACAGGCATTTTATGATCGGTTATTACAATGGCCGGGGGGTACTCGACAATCTTCTCGAGAGCTTCTTTTCCATTTGAGGCTACATCAACGGTATAATCGGGAGTTATGCTCTTCAATATTTTAGAATAAAGAAGGCGGTCTGTCCTGCTGTCATCGACAAGCAATATAACTGACGAGGCCACAGGGATCGTAAAAATGAAGTCAGTACCAGCTCCGTACTGACTTTCAACGTGAATCTCTCCTCCATGTTTTTCAATTATCTCTTTCACCAGAGAAAGACCGAGTCCGGTCCCCTTTTCGCCCGCAGTACCTTCGGAAGAAAATTTAGTATCCACATTAAAGAGTTTATCCAGGTTTTCTTTTTTAATCCCGGTTCCATTATCCCTTACCCTGAATTCATAAAACCTCATCTGGTCAGCCGGTCTTCCTGAAATAACTATACTTCCACCGCTTCTTGTAAACTTTATGGCATTTGAGATCAAATTATTAAACACCTGCAGCAGAAGCCCCTGATCAGCAAAAACATAAAGTTCCTCTTCTACCTCAGAGCCGACATTGATATTTTTCTGTATCGCTGTTCCAATGAGAGTATTAATGGAATTCTCTATGATCTTATTTGCATCGGATTTTTCCGGTTCAAATTTAATTCTGCCTGTCTGAATTCGGGTCCAGTCGAGCAGGGAATTAACCAGGAGGAGCATCGACTGTGAAGACTCGCGTATAAACTCAATATACTGCCGCTTCTCTTCCTCGTTCAGTCCGTCATCATTCAGCAGAAGATCAGTAAAGCCAAGGATAGAACTGAAAGGAGTTCTAAGGTCGTGAGAGATAATTGAAATAAACCTATCCTTGGTTTCATTAAGCTTAATAAGATTGTCTGTTGATCTCTTTAATTCATCCTGCGCCATCTTTCTAAGGGTGATATCACTTATCAAACCATAAACTTTTATGATCATACCGTCGGCAGAGCGCACAAGGTTTATCTTATTCCTTATCCAGACAACATTACCCAGTTTGTTAATAATCCTTAGTTCGAATTCCGCGGAATTCTGGATCCTGCTGTTCAATAATCTTTTCAGATGCTTTTTTGCCTCTTCAAAATCATCAGGATGAACGATCTTCAGTATCAGTCTCGATTCAGTCAGGAATTCGGCCTGTGAATAGCCTGTAATCCGTTCCACGGAGGAAGTATAGAACACGGGACGGAGGATTTTTCCGGTTCTTTCGAAAGTATAGAGGAAATCGTCGATGTTTTCCGTTATGTTCCTGTATTTTTCCTCCGACTCCCTGATTGCCTGCTGTGCACGTTTCCTTTCAGTAACGTCCCTGGTAACGAAAACAATGTAAGTCTTCTGATCCTGCACGAACCTCGAGGAGGTAATCTCCGCGTAAAACCTTGTATTATCTTTCTTCCTGCCGAGGAACTCAAATCTTCCGGGGACATACTTATTCATTTCAAGAAGCTGCAGGTATTCGGCAACCTTAAGGATGTCATCGTTGGAAACGAGATCAAGTAACTGCTGTCCTGTCAGTTCAACGGTTCCCTTATAGCCGAATATTTCGGAAAATGTCTCATTGCACAAAACTATTTTACCCTGATTTGCAAGAGCGATACCTTCGCTTGCCGACTCAAACAGGGCATTATACAGCTCAAGTTTTTTATCGACCTGATACTTATCTGATATATCCAGGAGATAAACTGTATAAAACTTTTTACCCGACTTTTCATTAACCGACGATGTAAACCAGGCAAGGGTCGGAATCCGCTGCCCCCTGCTGTCTGCAAACGGCAGATTGACTTTCGTTTTTTTCTGATCGAAAAGGCTCAGGTCGAAGACATTTGATGAAAGGTAATCAGGAGAAATAAACCTGGTTATGTTCTGTTCAAGTACCTGTTCAATGGTATATCCCAGTTTTTCGCAAAAACTATTGTTAGCATAAAAAATATCCCCGCTGATATCCATAGAACATATAAGCTCGCCTGCCTGATTTATTATTGTCCGGAAAGTTTCTTCCGATGACTTTAATTTTGATTCAAAGAGTGTCTGGTCTGTAATATCACTACAGCTTACAATTATAGGATGCTCAGGACTTTGCGTTGCGGCAAACTTAACCTCGTAAGTTTCTTTCTGCTTATTCGCTTTAAATATAGATAAGGTTGTTTTCCATTTCCCCGATTTATCAAGTTCATCTTTTATTTTATTGAAATAAGACCTGTCGAACTGTCCGATTATTTCACCCACGAACTTGCCGTATGATCCGGAAGACGCATTAAAACATTTCCGTGCGGCATCATTGAAAAACTTCACTTCACCTTCCGGTCCCGTGGTTAATACAGGCTGTGGAATATTTCTCAATGCCACTGTATAAGCTTCAAGCTGAGCTGATTCATCGCGGAGATGTGCGACTTCTTTCTGCAGAGCGGTTGTATTTTCAAAAAAGAGATAAACAAATTTTATCTGGCGGTGTTTTGTCTGGTAGGGAAATATTCTACAGTTGTATGAAAACTGCTGTTCATCTTTTTTTATTTCAAGGGACAATTCTTCGGGTACCCGGTTTTCAATTGATCTCGTAACCGCAGCTCCAAGCTTGTCGATAACATCTTCAGGAAAGATGTCTGTGAGAGGTTTATCGTTTACAAACTGGTCGGGGAAAAGCAGTTTATCATAATCTTTTCCCGATAAATATTTTACATGTCTTTCAGTATCAATAATAAGGAAAAGATCATAAAACCGGTCGGCGATCTTATTAACTGTGCCGGCAAGCTGGAGATCATCTTCCTCAGAATGCTTCAGGGTTTTCAGATCCTCTATGATCAGAATGCCGCCGCTGAACTGACCCTCGATAAAAACAGGCGAAGCTTTTACAAAAAGAGAAATTACTCCCTGCGCTGAGGCGGGGATATGCCTTATCTCCTTTTCGAAAGAATAACCTTCCTGAAGTTCGAGAAGTTCCTCTTTTATACTTACTCCCGGGAACAGATCCTGATCGAGGATATTTAATCCCTTTAGAGCAAAGGAATCAATACCATACAGTACTCCATACCTTGAGTAATTATCATTGATAAAATCGATTTCCCATTCAGCAGTGAAAGTTAAAATGCCTATGGGAGCGTTTTCAATAACTTTAAGGAGGTAATCTTCCCTGTTAGTAAATCCTGTTTTTCCGGATGTATTTTGCATTATTTATTATTTTCATCAAAGAGCTGCTTCCCCCTGATATCAATTATCATGCTATCGGGTTATAGAAGCTGAAGTAAAGTTTAAGCTTTGGCAAGTTATTCTTTTATAATAAGTTATACGGTTTAACTAATGTGCCGAAATCCGATAAAAATGATTCTACACGGAACTAAATGTATCATTTTGGATTTTAATGATCAATTCATTTCACCGGGGAACATTTCCGAAGCAGGTCGGAAACTATGTTTAAAATGTCCTAACTTAGCTCTGCACCATAATTTATTACTATGAAAAATACTATTTCCATATTAGGATGCGGATGGCTGGGAGTGCCTCTTGCGGAATACCTCATCTCAAAAGGATTTACGGTTAAAGGATCGACCACAAGTCCCGGCAAACTTTCCCTTCTGTCATCAAAGAAGGTTGAGCCATTCCTGCTGCAGTTAAATCCCGAAATAACCGGAGAACGGATACCTGATTTCTTTAGTTCGGAAATCTTAATCATAGACATTCCCCCCGGCGGCGGAAACGATAAAGCCGCTTACCACCCCAGGCAGATTGCATCTGTTATCAATGAAGTAAAGAAGTCTGCCGTAAGCAAAGTTATTTTTATTAGTTCTACTTCCGTTTACGGAAACCTTAATCGTGAGGTTACCGAAGAAGATAAGCTTACTCCTGAGAAAGAATCGGGCAGCGCATTAAAAACTGTTGAGGAGATGCTTTTCGACGATGACTCATTTAAGAAGACGATTATCAGATTTGCCGGGTTGATAGACAATGACCGAAATCCCGTTAGATTTTTTGCCGGAAGGCGAAACGTTCCTAGCGGCAGCATCCCGGTGAACCTTATACACAGAACAGATTGTATTAATATTATTTACGAGATAATTTCACAGAATATATGGAATGAAATATTCAATGCATGCTCTGATAAGCATCCGACAAAAAGAGAATTCTATACTGCAGCGGCAGAAAAACATAACCTCCCTGCACCTGAATTTATCGATACAGAAGACAGCTATAAAGTCGTTAATTCCGATAAGCTGAAACGGCACCTTGGTTATAAGTTTATTTTCCCCGATCCACTAATGATGATTTAATATGTTTCCCCTTCTGCTCACGATACTCTGCTCAACCTCGATTGCTCTCATCCTGAAATACAGCGATACAAAGAAAGGGAATCCCGTACTTCTCCTTTGCGGGAATTATTTTACCGCTTCAATCGTTAGTCTTATCTTAATTATTTCGGAAAAGGATTTTGCTTATTCAGGCGGTACGCTGTTTTTCGGGGCCGGACTGGGATTATTGTTCTTCGTAGGGTTCTTCATATTCGCAATAGCGGTAGGCAAAGCCGGGGCTTCATTATCCGCGGTAAGCTCCAGGTTATCTGTAATAATTCCGGTAGGACTTTCTGTCATCATCTATAATGAAATCCCTTCCCTGTTTCAGTCGACAGGGATAATACTTGCCCTGGTCACCATTCTTCTTTTTTATTTTTCCATCAGGAAGTTTTCCTCCGGAAGTTTTAACAAGGCAGATTACCTCTACCTGGTACTTCTTCTGACAGCGATCGGCATAAACGATTTCTGTTTCAAGATTTTCCAGAACTGGCGTCCCGCTGAAGAAAAAAATTTCTTCATATTCGTCATCTTTTCCTTCGCGTTTATATATTCTCTTTCATATGTATTGTTCAGGAAAATCCGAATAGAATACCGCACCTTAACAACAGGACTGCTGCTGGGGATTCCGAACGTTTTTAGTTCATATTTTATGCTTGATGCGCTAAACAGTCTCCCTGCCGTTATTGTTTACCCTTCCATCAACATAGGGATAATCGTTTTAACAACATTTACCGCATTCCTTATCTGGAAAGAAAAGCTGAACGTGTACGGGTGGTGGGCTATGGGATTCGGAATTACGGCGATATACCTCTTGAGCATCTGATAGTGCAATCCTGGAAAAGTTAGTGGGTCAATTAGCTCCTCCGGCTTAACTCTATCCCCTCTCTAAATACTCTGTAACCACTCTCCCTGTAAAAAAAAACAGTAAAACCATATACCGGTAATTTAGGATATTCCAGGGAATGGTCTTAATTCATATGGTAATAAAAGAAAGAGGCGGAATGGTTCAAATAGTAAAATCTTTTCCATCAGGTATCCTTAAGCTTTAAGGCAAAAAAAAAGCGGCAGAGAAGTTCCGCCGCTTTATCGAGAGAGAGTTGTGCTATCTTCTGCCACCCCTTTTGCCTTTAGGACCAGTGCCGTCGCAAACACCCGTCCCTGCTCCAGGACCATAACCTGTACCATCACGAGGACCTATGCCGCTGTGTCCCGTGCCGTCACCCGGGCCGAACCCGTTTCCATTTCCACTACCACGGGCATTACTATACTTATAATTATACCTATACCAGAAGCTGTAATGGTTTGAACTTCTTTTTTGTGCCCTCACAAAATCAGGGTCAACACAGTTCGGAACACCGTCACCGTCTGAATCGATTGCGTTATCGTTTATTCCGTCATTGTTAAGATCTATATAACCTTTACCCGTTTTGTTTATTTTATTTTGAGCGTTTAACTCAGAGCTGTTAAGATACAAACCCAGTATCAGAACCATCCCTGAAGTCATCAGAATCTTCACTATGTTTTTCATTTCTATCTCCATTTCAATTTGTTATTTTACAGGACGTCCGTTTCAGTTTTATATTCAACGGGTGTGCCATTGTTAAATTATTCGGTTTGGGGAGATTTTAGATGCGGATAATTGCACTTCGACTATATAGACGTTTTCCTCCGACCATCACGGCGAATTTCAGCATCCGAACCCTGGATACAGCAAGTGAATCAAATGTTTGTTAAAGGAATGAGAATTGTACGGGAAATATTGTGAAATGGAAATTTAAGCTCCGTTCTTCGGCCGTCATCGCGATCAGTGTGGTAATAGGAATAGTGATGATCACCTCTGCCTATCTGGAACTAAAGCAGGGGAAAGAGGAATTATATCATATCCTTAATGAACAGTCGCTCGCATTAATCGAAACGATTACCGAAAGCTCTGTTAACACTATTAATTCAGGATTTGAGATTGAAGACCTTATTACGGAAAGACTGCTCAACAATGCCAGGCTTATTAAAGACCTTGATGCTGCGGGTAGTCTGACTCATCAGAAGCTTATCGAAATCGGCAAAGCAAACGATCTGTACAGGATCAATATTTTCAACAGCTCCGGTGACAGAGTGCTCACTAACCGTGTTCCCGAACCTGACCACAGTCATGGGGAAGAGAATATCAACCGGTATTCAGAGATCGCGCCGATCCTGAACGGCACCACAGATGAATTGATAATCGGACTAAAACAGGCCGAGTTCAATGAGGGGCAGAGATATGCCGTTGCGGTTGCACGTTCAGGGAAAAAGGGGGCGATAGTAGTTAATCTTGACGCAAAAGAGCTGCTTGATTTTAGAAAAAGAATCGGTATCGGAAAGATCATCCAGGATATCTCCCAAAACACCGGTATAAGGTATATCGCATTGCAGGATACGGGGGGTATTCTTGCTGCAAGCACGAATATAGATTCACTTGACGCTATACCTGAGGATACTTTCCTTCAGACAGCTATGAAGAGTGATTCGGTATATTACAGGACCGCAGCTTTCGCCGGTAAGGATGTATATGAAGTAGTAAAGAGACTCACCTATGATAATTCCGTTGTAGGGATTTTCAGAATTGGATTAACCCTTGATCAATTAAACAATATTGAAGCACGGGCTTACAAAAGAATTCTGCTGATCACACTCATCCTGGCAGCGGTTTCCATTATTACTCTGAGCATAGTATTTACCTCTCAGAACCTCAGAATGATTTCTGATGAATTTAAGAAGTTCAAAACTTTTACCGGCTCGATCCTGAAAAATATGGATGAAGCTGTAATTGTTGTAAATAAAGATTTTGCAATCTCTCTTTTCAACCGTTCCGCACAAAAACTTTTCGGAATTAAAGAAGAGGAGGCATCAGGCAGAAAGCTTAGTGAAATAAATGACCTTCAATTTCTTACAGATATCCTGAGATCGGAGAGAAGCACGGAGAAGTTTCTGAATATTAATGGCGAAGGTAAATATCTGCTGATCAGTTCAACAGCAAATTATGATGATAAGGATGAAACCGAAAGCTATACGGTTGTCTTTAACGATATAACAGAGAAAAAATCGCTTGAAGAAAATGCCCGAAGAAAAGAAAAACTCTCGGCCATGGGAGAGCTTGCATCAGGAGTTGCACACGAGATAAGGAATCCCATCAACGCAATCGGAATGATAGCGCAGCGGCTTCAGAAGGAATTCTCCCCTGCCGCCGATAAAGATGAATTCAATTCAATCACCAATTTATTGCGTACCGAAGTAACAAGGATAAATAAGATCATAAAGCAGTTCCTGGATTATGCAAAGCCTCTGGAAGTAAATGCCGAAGAAGCAGACGCTGATGAGTATTTCAAACAAATCTATCAGCTCTTCCAGGGTCAGGCAGAGAGGCGAAGGATAAAATTCACGATGCATGGAATAAATTCCTGCTTAACTAAAATCGATCCTGAGCTGATGAAGCAGGCTTTGATGAACCTGGTACAGAATGCCTTCGATGCAGTTGGTGAGGGGGGACGCATTGGGGTTCAGTACAGCTGCGGAAATAATAATCTGGAGATATTAGTGTCTGATAACGGACGGGGCATCCCTGAAGATGACAGGGGGAAAATATTCGATCTCTATTACACCTCAAGAAAAGACGGTACAGGAATTGGATTAAGCATAACACAAAAAATAATTGAGCAGCACGGCGGGACAATTTCGTTTGAGAGTGCCGTGAACGAGGGAACTAAATTTAAGATAGTAATACCCCAATGAAAGAATACAACATTTTAATAATAGATGACGAACAAACCCAACGGGAAGTTTTGACCGGCTATCTCAGGAAGAAAGGTTATCATACTCTTACTGCGGATTCGGGCGAAGAAGGAATCAGGCTGGTGAAGCAGAATGCGGTGGATATCATACTTTCTGATTTTAAAATGCCGGATAAAACGGGACTGGAGGTACTTGAAGAGGTCAAAAAAATAAATCCGGAAATAAGCTTTGTAATAATAACTGCCTACAGCACGGTTGAGACAGCGGTTAAGGCAATGCGTATGGGAGCTTATGATTATATCTCAAAGCCGGTAGACCTGGATGAACTTGATTTGCTGATAGAAAAGATAATTGAGAACCGGAGTCTTAAGTCGGAAATCCGTAACCTCAAATCCCAGCTGCAGGAAAGGCACAAGATCACCTCAATCATTTCCCAGTCTCCACGAATGCAGGAAGTATTAAGCATAGCCTCCCGGGCTGCCGAAAGCAGTGCCTCGATTTTGATAACAGGCGAGAACGGCACGGGAAAAGAAGTACTGGCTAAAGCCATCCATTATATCAGTTCCCGTAAAGACGGTCCTTTTGTAGCCGTTAATATTCCGGCCCTTTCCGAGAACCTGCTGGAGAGCGAGCTATTTGGTCACGAAAAAGGTTCCTTTACAGGAGCCGATAGAATGAGAAAAGGAAGATTCGAGATCGCATCAGGAGGTACGATCTTTCTGGATGAGATCGGCGACATACCGCCCTCGATGCAGGTAAAGCTTCTTCGTGTGCTTCAGGAGCGTGAAATCGAGCGTGTCGGTGGCACAGAAAAAATTCCTGTTGACGTAAGGATAATCTCCGCCACAAACCGTAACCTTGAGCAGAAAATTAAGGAAGGCACATTCAGAGAGGATCTGTTTTACCGGTTAAATATAGTTACCATCTGCATTCCACCGCTGCGTGACCGTAAAGAAGACATACTTCCTTTAATAGAGTTTTTTATAGAGAAATTCGGCAGGCAGAACAATAAACCGGGTATGGAGATCTCGAAAGAAGCGGTCGATAGTCTGCTTAAATACAACTTCCCGGGCAACATAAGAGAGCTTGAAAATATAATCGAACGATCCGTTGTTCTTTCACGGGGCCTTCTGATTACGCTCAACGACCTTCCGATGAATGTGCAGGGATTCAGGGAAGAATCGTCGGCACGACAAAAAGGATCTGAAACCTTGAATAACAAAATTGAAGCCCTGGAGAGATCAATGATCTATGATGCGCTGGTGAAAATGAACGGCAACCAGACACAGGCGGGGAGGCTGCTCGGCATCACCGAGCGCAACCTTCGTTATAAAATGAAAAAGTACGATATTAAATTTCAGAAATGATCAGAAACCCCACTCCAGCGTAACTGCTGAAAGGTGGTTGTTGTATTCATAGAAATAATCGTTCGAGTTGTTGAACAGATAATTGTAGCCAAGCGATAATCCCAATCCCTCAGTTATAGTCTGAAGATCAAAATTCAGCTCCGCACCAATAGCGTAGTAATTATCTTTCCTGAGAATATCTGTTTCAGTACCATCAGACAAAGCAATGGGGAGATTGTTGAATTTCCTCTGCGTATAGATGAACTCACCCTGAAATACGATGTTATTTGTTATCATCTGCGTAACAGCCGTTCCCGCTTCCATACCGTCATTCGAATAAGCATCGTTAAAAATTTCCTCTTCATAGTAGATATAATCGGTATAGGTAACATATCTGTTGCCCGTAGTAAGGTTTTTACGATACCGGAAGTATCCGCTTAATCCTGTAGTTTCGGTTATGTTCTGAGCAATCTGAATATAGCTCTTCCATTGTGAAATATTATCAGCTATATCGGGGCTATTATATCTGAGCTTGTAGAGCTTCAAGTCAGCTTCCGTACCAATTGCCAGTGTTGTCTTAGTAGAGAATGTACTGCTGTACTTCAGGAAAACGCGATGCTCGAAGTGAGTGAAGGAATCGAAGTTTTTGTAATCATTAAAGAAGAAAGTATAGCCGCCTAGGAGATAATCGGTTTCATTCATGAAGTGTCTGTAATTAGCGTAAGCAGACAACTGTGAAAGATCATATACCGAAAGTTCATCGCGGTTATTACGAAAAGCGTAATTGATACCCGAGTTCACAGGATTCTCATCCTCAGAGACGAACAAAGTATTTACTATTCCGAACTTATGAGAATTCGATGATTTGAAATTATTCTCCCTGAAGTAAGTAACATTGCCCGTATAATAAAGCTGCAGGTTATTTGCTTCCGACTCAAAGTTGTACCCGGCTTCCAGAGAGCCGCTATGCACCAAATCTGAAGTCTTCTCAAAATTGTTATATATATTATCGTCGTAGTAATTCTCAAAGCGGGTACTCAGTGACAGCTGGGGAAAAGCAGTCTGTGTAACCATCCCTAATAAAACTATGCAGAAGGAGGCAGCAGAAAATATTCTCATTGCCGCCCCCGTCCGCCCTGGTGGCCACTGCCGCCATTCTGTCCAGCCCTATGCCGCTTCCGCAGCTTTTCAAACAGCAGACCTTTAACACGCTGATCGCAGATACCGTCGCCATCTTTATCAATAAATACATCTTTATTTCGTTTCCGTGTGGTCACTGTTTCTTTTTGCCTTTTCTCTGTTTTAACGACTTCCTTTTTCTTTGTCTGAGTGCTGTCGCCATCCTGTGCAAATACAGGAACAGAGAAAAGAATGAACAATATTACGGCAGATATAAGTGTCTTCATGTTTACCTCCGTAAATAAGCAGACAAACTAAATGCCACCTGGAATGTTTGAGATAGGATACGATTTCGGACAATAATACCTGATTTGTTTCAACAAAAACGACCTTATGGATTCATCCCCCGACCATATCGTCGAACTGAGAGCCCTCTGAAGCACGCATCAAGATTGGCAAGGGGTGTTTATATATACCAATCCGGTAAGCTCAAAGAAGATGCTGTGCTTGAAGCAATGGATTTCAGGTATTTTTTCCTTCGGGGAGAGGGTGTGTTTCCATTATTTTAATGGCTTCCTGGCCATGTTCTTTAAGATACGGACAGCCCTCGGCGCTACCGCTCATATAAGGACATTCGCCTGTTTGTCCTTCCAGATAAGGACACCCATTCGATCCTGTTTCTGCTTCGCTATTCTCTTTCATATAAGGACAGGCGGAGTTTCCTATTTTGCCGTTAAGATAAGGACACACTGAATGCGCACCGCCTTCTTGAAGCTGTTCAAGGTAAGGACATTTTGCTGTATTATCCGGTTTATTCCCCTTTTCAACAATTATATCTGATGCGGTAAATGTTAATGTTAACATAAATGCAAGCAGAACTAATGAAATATTTTTCATAAAGCACCCGTTCTCTTTGTTGTTTGGGAATTCTTTATGTAAAATAAGAAATTTAGCGGGTAAAGCAACCGGTAACTTTCGTATATCACAGGTAAGAACATTGAATAAATTTGATTAAATTCTAATAGTGTTTTTTCTAATTATTCAAGGGTAACACACTTAAGCCGGGAGATCTTCATGCTGCTCAAAAAGAATTTCATAATCGTTTTGATATTTTCTTTTTTCAACTACTGCTGCTATTCTTATTATGAAATTAAGGATGCTGACCCAAAGAAAGCAGGCCTGACAGGTGTAACCAAAGTTGAACTAAAGAACAAAAAGGTAATAAAGCTGGATGAGCAGGAATTTATAGAGTACCTTACAGATACTACGATTGTGGTAAAACAAGGGTTAAATGAAGAGAGTTTCAACCTGTCAGAAATAAATAAGCTTTATGAAACCAAATTTGATTTTGTTAAAACTTTTTTCTTTTCCGCAGGGATACTTTTTCTGAGTTTATTTATAACAGCACTAATATTTAGTAGTCTTTACAAAACCTAATCAATTCTGTATCAAATCTTCTTCAGTACATACCCGGATGAGGGCCGAACCTCGATCTCCGATACTACACTTCCCTGAGAATCTGTGCCTGCTAATTCCGGTGATACCAGCACTTCCCATTCACCTTTAGGGAGGTGAAACTCTTCATCACTTTCGGGGTGCGCATTGAATAAAACTATGAACTCATCTCCTTCGTACTTAAGATCATAGCCCAGGGCAAACTGATTATCACTTATATCATAAAATGTAATATGTTCATACCCTGCTCTTCTGAACGCTTCATATTTATTTCGTATAGCGATCAATCCTTTATAGTAATTAACCAGTTCGGCATTATCATCAGCGTGTTCATAATTGATATAGTTAGTCTCGTTATCCTTATTATAGCTGTTATGATCTATCCGGCCCTTCTCCTCATCGTTCACATTTACATCTTTAGGGATAACTTTACTACGCGCGAACTCCTGGCCTGAGTGTATCATCGTCATTCCCTGAGAGGTCATCAGAAACAAGGCGCTGAGCTTATTAAGGTTAAGCTGTTCAGGAGTAAGTTCCGCGTTTTTATCAACGTCGGTTATTACCTCATCCGGTTTCACGTTCCCGAGTCCTATACGTATAAAATCACCCAGAGTATAGCCGTCGTGAGATTCAAGGTAATTTACCGAATGTTCCTTCTTCTGAAACAATCCAAGCGTATCCCTTACCAGTGTGCCGTTCACATAGCTTTTAATACGGGCGGGATCATTATTTCCGTACCATTTACCAAAGATCCATCCCAGACCGTCAACAGGATTTTCACCCTTCACACCGTTGCGTATCTGATCATTCCATGAACCCCAGCCTCTCAAAGAAAATCCCGCAGGATCATACCCTCCGCCCCATGGTTCACAGACAAATACAACATCGGGATTTATTTTCTGCGCTTCGTGGATCACTGCTTCAACTGTTTCCCAGTCGATCAGCTTTCCAAGATCGAAGCGGAAGCCGTCAATGTGGTACTCTTTCATCCAGTAAAGAATGCTCTCAACTATCATGCGCCTCATCATCCGGCGTTCAGTCTTTATATCATTTCCTGTTCCGCTCTGCGCAATAAAATGTTTGTTCTCATCCATCCGGAAATAATAATCTCTATCGATCTCCTTGAGGTTTCCGGTCTCATACTCAGAAATATGATTATAAACCACATCCATCATTACGGCAATCCCCTCCTTATGGAAAGCCTTCACCATATCCTTAAAATCGTTCATCGGTTTAGTGGTTGTGCCGCTCCAGGCATTCCATTTTATCTGGTCGGTCCTTTCGCTGTAGTAGCTTTCAGGGGCGAAGAAAGCAGCCGTCATATAGCCCCAGTGGTTCCGTTCATAAGAATTCCAGGAATTCAGTCTTCCGTTCAATGAATCTTTATAAGGAATTTCGATATTAGCAAATTCCTGAGAAGGAAGAAGTTCGACAGTATTCACACCGAGGGATTTAATATAGCTGAGTCCCCCTGGTTTATTCTTTTCTGTAAGACCCTGGTAAGTACCCCGCTCTTCAACGCCGGAGCTTTTATCCTCAGTCATATCGCGCACGTGCATTTCATAGATGATAAGATCACGCCAGTCGCGTCTTATCCACTGATCACCTTCCCAGTCGTATTTATCCTCCTTAACCACAATCGAATGCCTTGGTGTAAAGTAGCTATTATAAGAAGCTACCGCCTTTGAATAAGGATCGATACAAAGTACAGGTTCCCTATCCGGCTGCTGAACCTTATAATCATAATACTTTCCGTACATCTCACCATCAACGGAGACTTCCCACACAAAGTTCTCATCCCTTGTCATCGCAAATTCTTTTCCCTTTTCATCCGAAGGTTCATCTAACAGCACCAGGGTAATATTTTCCGCTGAAGTAGAGAACAGGCGGAAGACCGTCTTTCCATCCTGCACAAAAGAACCGAGCTTTTTATCGGAATAGTATCTATCAAGTTCCTGGAGATGCTGAAGGAACTCAGTCTGTTTCTTACTCTTCTTCAATTTTTTGTCAGTTACGAACAATTCAGCACCTGTAATTTTGTTGCTAATTAAAACCATCAAAAGGATACAATTTATTATCGTATAAAATTTCATCTGATTAAGCAATTATGATGTGATTTAATCCCCGGCCAGGATCTTACCGTCTACAACCGGGGTAACACAAATAAGCGGACTTTCAGGTAATTTAAATTTAGAAAATATCTCCTCGAACAGCTGGAACTGCATGCCGCGCTTCTCGAGCTTGGCGAAACGGTTGTAGTTCATAAACCTGCCGTGTTTATCTGTAGGAGCATCGAAGCGGTAAGCCGAATCAAAATCCTCTTTCGCGCGGCTCTTCAGAAACTTAATCTTATTATCGTCTCCGCCTTCACGCTCGTAGGCTACAGCGCGGAACTCTTCCACGATATTATTATTTATGATGAGGTATATGTTCAGTATAATTTCATTCATTACTAATTCTTCTAATCTCCTAATCTTATACCATACCGGACTTGCTTCATGTTCCGGTATTATCCTGAATTTAGCCTTTGCTTCCGTTTATCGGGGCCTTGCCTGCGGAATTTCGGGATCTTTATTATCACTCCTATTATTTAGTGCAAAGAATCCCAGCACAGCCGCGTAACCAAACGCAAACTTACACAGCACACTCTCAATACTGTTAACCAAACCGGGCAAATTTAATAAAAGAAGAGTAAAAGATGCTATAACCGGGACAATAATAAAATAATGACCTGTTATTAAAAGTCTGGTTTGTTTTACCGGAAAATCCCTGTTATGAAGTTTACGGTATAAGAAGTATAATGAAATAAAAATCGGGAGGTAAAAGAACACTCCATATAAAGTACCAAGAGGATAGTTATATGAGGCATAAAGGACCGTGCATTTCACTACCGAAAATTCATTAATGACAGAGGCATAATAGAGAACAAAAAAGATAGCAGGCAGAAAGATCAGCGGCGCAAGTTTGAATCTTATCTTCAGATAAGTCAATACAAGCAGGAGACTTAACGGGGGAAGAGAAGATATTACCGCGAAAGCTGTATAAGCCATTCGCGGCGACTTAATTCCTATCCCGCAGATAAGGTATTCCGTTACCTGATAGGCTGCAAGCAGCAGGACGATAAAGAATACCAGGAAGTTAAGCTTATTCTTGTCCGCAAAAATAACCAGGTTCACCAGCAGGACAATTTCAATACAAGCGATTAAAAGAGAAGCAATTCCGTCGAGATTATTCAATAGTTTTTACAAGTGGTTATCAAATTTATCTGTAAATATAATTAATTACCTGCAATCCTGTTTTCTGCTAGTTGAACAGACATTATTGGTAATTCCTCATCTTCATTAAATTGATTATTTACGCAGACTGGATTAATTTTGTTGCGGGAAATAATATCGGGGAGACACCTATGTCTATGAGTATATATGAATGTGCGATATCCCCAATGACATTTTAATTACTTGACAATCATCTCAATATGAGATATATTATTTTCATATTATTACAAGAAAAAGGCTGCACGAATTCAGTAAAAGGTATCAGGATTCGAGAGAACCTCTGGATAGATGGTATCGCATAGTAAAACAAAGTAATTATAATTCGTTTGCTGAATTAAAAAAGACATTTCCTTCGGCTGATCAGGTTGGTAAATATATAATATTTAATATTGGAGGAAACAAGTACCGTCTTATTGCTTATATTGTTTACTCTGCGAAACGTATTTATATACGACACATTTTAACTCATACCGATTACGATAAAGAAAGTTGGAAGAAATAAAATGGTCAAAGAAAAAGAAGAAATTAAAAGAACAGTCAAAGTCTGGCCTGCTGTTTCGGATGTGGTATCGACAATCCATACAGAACGTCACTATAATAAGGTAGTAAAAATCGTTGACGAGTTGATTGACGATGTAAATAAAAAAGCTGATCCGGTAAAAGAGTCATTAATTGATACACTTGGTACTTTAATTAAGGATTATGAAGATAGAAATATTACAGAACCAGCGGGAGATCCAATCGGAAATCTTAAGTTTCTATTAGAAGAACATGGGATGACACAAAGTGATCTTCATGAGATCGGCAGCCAGGGGGTTGTATCGGAGATATTGAACCGCAAAAGGAAGCTTAATATAAGACAGGTGGTTGCACTTAGTAAAATATTTTCAGTTTCTCCTTCGGTCTTTATTGAAAAATGATTATCCTTCAAGGCAGAGGCAGGCCTGACTTTATTCCTATTTATATACTTAAGCCTACCTTTCTTATTTTTATAAACGTTAATTCGTTAATTATGCGGGGGAGATATTCAAGTAGAATCTTTAGAGAAAATAAACCGGCTGACGCAGGCTGCTTATGACAAAGCGGCGCAGAAGTATTATGATTTATTTTACGATGAATTAGAAAAGAAAGAATTCGACCGAAAGTTTATTGATGAGTACCTGGAATATTTAAGTCCAGGTTCAAGCATCTGCAGTGCTGGGTGCGGACCGTGCGGGCACATAGAAAATTATATCTCAGAAAAGGGATTCAAGGTTATAGGTATCGACATTTCAGAAAGATGTACAGATATAGCTAAAGAACACTTTCCTGAAATTAAGTTTGAGGTAGGAGACTTTACCAGGCTGAGATTTGAAGATGAATATTTCGACGGGCTGGTATCATATTATTCAATAATAGATACACCCGTGCAGTATCTGGATAAAGTTCTGAAGGAATTTCACAGAGTACTAAAGAAAGATGGATACCTTCTTGTTGTTGTAAAAGAGGGTGAAACTAAAGGTTATGAGGAAAACCTGCTAGGAATAAAAACTAAAATTTACTTCTCCCTTTTTACAAAAGTACAGATTGAAGGTGCACTCACAAAAGCCGGCTTTGAAACTGTCAAAACTATACTGCGCAAACCTTATCCGGATGAGATTCAGTTGGATCGGATATTTTCGATTAGTAAAAAGTGAAAGGAACGGGGGAAAATTACTATTCTTCTACTAGCTGTCGTTTCCGATCAATTGTCATATTATGCTGAAATAGAATAATTAATTATATCTTATTTTTACATTAATGCAAATTAAAAGAAATAATCTTTGAATTTGTTTCTTATCTTGAGAAATACATGGAAATAAAGAAAATGGTTTTGGTGAGATAAGAAAAAAGCCCCCGGTGGGAACCGGGGGTAAAATTAGGGATCTAATATTTAGAAGATGCTGAAAAGAGTTCAGCAGAACTACTTAGATGCTGAAACGAGTTCAGCAGGACACCTCTATTTTAGTTGTTTCATCAGTTCATCTACGGCTTTCTTCAGTTGAGAGTCGGTGCCTTTAGCGCGGTAATCGGGGGCATTCTCAACTACGAAATCTGGAGTTGCGGGCTCGTCTTCCATATCATTGCCTGTCTTTTTCACATACCAGCCTCTGCCGGGGAGGCGAACGAATGTTCCGTCAACCATTCTTCTGCCGCCTGTAGAGATCACAGCACCGAATGTGGGCTGTCCCACTAACTTCCCTATTCCGAGAGTCTGGTAAGCGTGAGAAAATATTTCGGCATTCGAGTAACTGTTCTCGTTGCAGAGAGCAATGCTTGGTTTTATCCAGGCAGAATAAGGGAGTCTTTCTCCAAGAGGATAATAATCAGCAAACTTTGAATGATTTACTGCCAGTGAATCAACCGCACCTCTTGGTATAGTATAAGCGTGCTGCTTGTAGTTCAGCACCATCATCAGGTAGTCAGTTGTCCAGCCGCCACCGTTGTAGCGAACATCTACAACAAGACCATCCTTGCCGTAACCGGTTGCGGCAAGCTCTCTCTCGAATTCCTCAAAGCTGTCCCATCCCATCGCTTTAATGTGAATATATCCGATCCTGCCGTTTGAATATTCCTCAGTCAGTTTCTTTCTATCCTGAACCCATTCATTATAGAGGAGGTCTTTTATATTATCAACAGGACGGATAATCACCTCCCTGGTTTTGCCGTCCTTTCCTTTCACCTCCAGCAGCACTCTATCATCAGCCGTGTTCACAAACTTTGAATAAAAATTCACATCGCCGCCTACCGGCTGCCCGTTCACCTTTGTAATAACATCACCGACGAAAAGTTTGCTTTCAGTTTTATCGGCAGGACTTTCAGGCACAACCCTTTCAACGAGAATTCCGCCGTCTGAATTTCCTATCTCAATACCAAGCAGTCCTGTAGTTTCTTTCTGCGTCTCCTCCCTGTCGCCTCCGTACATACCCATATGGCTTGCGTTTATCTGACCCAGCATAAAATTAAACATATACCTGAAGTCGCGGCTGGTTGAAGCAGCCATCACCCAAGGTTTGTATTTAGCTTTTATCGCATTCCAGTCGTGCCCGTTATATTCAGGATCATAGAAACCATCGCGAATCATCCGCCAGGATTCCTCAAATATCTGTTCGCGCTCAGCGGTGTAATTTATCTGCATCTTCGCGGAGTACGATAGTCCCTCCTCCTTCTTCTTATCGAGGTCAACCTTAGTGAGTTTTCCATCGCCCTTGAACAGGTACAGATTTTTCACATCTTTATCAGGCTCAAGCGAAGAATACGCATCACTTCCTTTAATGATTGATTCGAAATCCTTACCATCCCACTTAATGCTGTACAGGGAATAATCGAGTTTCTTAGCCTTACCGGATGAATAAGGCGCAGTGAAGTAAAA
Source organism: uncultured Bacteroidota bacterium (assembly GCA_963771705.1). Taxonomy (GTDB): domain Bacteria; phylum Bacteroidota; class Ignavibacteria; order Ignavibacteriales; family Ignavibacteriaceae; genus DATFVA01. The sequence continues at coordinate 662,266 of CAVYUP010000005.1, read as the reverse complement.
AGTTTCTCCATCAGCGGAGATAACAGGATTCCTCTCATCGCCGGGCATTGAAGTAACCTGCACCAGTCGTTTGTATATATCCGGAAAATCAATCTCAACGGGTTTTACTTCAGTTGAGTCCTTACCTTTTTTCTTATCTGTTTTCTTTTCCGGCTCGTCATACTCCCAGTCCCTCTGAGTTTTCTCCCAGTCGGCTTTCTTCAGCCATACGAACCAGATATCGGCGCTGCGGTTATTTCTTTCGGAAACAAAACCGAGCTTTGAGCCGTCGGGACTCCAGAACGGCTGGGCATCCATTCTGGGGTGCATACTTACATTAACAGCCTCGTGGGAATTATCCGCGGCCTGAATGAATATTTCATTATTGTAATAAAGATCGGCTTTTGAATAAGCGAGCCATCTTGAATCAGGACTCCATGCCAGGTCCTCCGGCTGAGACCAGTCATCTGAGAGTATTTTCTCGTCTGACAACTGTCCATCCTTATCGATCTTAGCCGTTACCAGCTGGCCGTTCCCGCGGACGTATGCAAGCATCCTGCCGTCGGGGGACATCGCCAGTTCCGATTCATCCTTATCCGTTTCAGTGACCAGGCTGATCTTATGCTTCAGACTTCTGAAAATATTAGTTTCATTTTTATCCGAAGAAGAGACAGCGTAGATATCGAACTGTCCTCTCTCATCCGAAACAAAAATAATGGTAGAATCATTAACCCACTGCGGGTTTTCCTCGCGGGATGAACTTTGAGTGAGGTTAACAGTGAGGCTTTTGTCTTTATCATTCTCGGTAACAAAAATATCTCCGCGGACAGCAAGAGCGATATACTTCCCGTCGGGAGAAAGAGAAAACTCAGATGCTTTGGAAGTAAAAGTTTTCCACTCATAAGGATCGAGTTTATAATCTGAGGAAACATCAATAGAGAGTTTCTTAAGGTCTGAGCCATCAGGGCTAATGGTATAGAGGTTCATATCCTTTTCCAGAACGAGCTTGTTTCCATTACTGCTTACGTTGAAATTACGAACACCATCATCTGTAAACGTAGTAACAGCGATATCATTAATCTTATTGCCGTCCGCATCGAGAGATAATTTCCGGACATTATACTTCCCGCTTGAAGAGCTTATATAGAAGATATTGCGTTCTCCTCCCCACTGAGGCGAATAATCATTTCCCATAAAATCGGTCAGCTGGATATACTTTTTTGTCTGAGTATCATAAAGCCAGATATCCCGGTTAGCAGAGCCGCGGTATTCTTCGCGCGGAATGCGGCAGTCGCCCTTAGTAAAAGCTATAAATCTTCCATCGGGTGATTCAGCCGGATCATACCCGAAAGCATCGAGTGCGCGTTCGGGAGTTCCGCCGGAAGGCAGTGAAGCGTATATCTCAGGAGACCACTCCACCGAATTATAATTTCTCCTGGTAGTAAAATAGATCTTCCCGCTTTTCGACCAGCTGCTTACCTCATCACCCGCCGAGTGGTAAGTTAAACGGACAGGCCTGCCGCCGAAAGCATCTACCACATAGACATCAGAATTCCCGAAACGTTCACTATTAAATGCGATTTTATAGCCGTCGGGACTCCATGCACTTGAAGTTTCAATTCCTTCGTGTTCCGTAATCCTTTCCGCACGACCGCCGGAAGCAGATACCGTCCATATATCACCCTGATATGAAAAGGCAATCCTCGATCCGTCATTATTGATTGAGGGATACAGCAGCAGCGGTTGGCTCTGTGAATAAGCAAAAGTTGAAATTAAGATAAGACTGGCAAATAAGGTTAGATACCTCAACATGACTCACTCCGGTATTTTTGAACAAAAGACTCCCAAATATAAGCTAAGTGACGAAAAATTTGGATGGATAAAATGATGGACGGCTGTATAATATTATATGTAGTTCTTTTCAGGATGCCTTTTCGAAGGAACGGAAAATCTTAACAGTGCAAATCAGAGTCAGATTTGAAGGGTGGTTTTTAAAAAAAATAATACCCGGCGAGTAAAAACAGTATGCCGGGTATTTATTTGTCTGATTTTAATCTTCCCCTAATCAGATTTGAATCAACATTAGAATTTGTTTGTTGAAATCATAGGCAGATTTACCGGGATTCCAAACAAACTTAGTCCAGTTATTCCTATGGAATTACTGGAAGGGACAGAAAATACGTTGGATGAAGGTTTCTGCATAAAAACAAGTTCACCGGCACCTTTATACGATATCTCTGTATAAATATTGGTAGCGCTCATCATGTTTTCATTTGCAGCTAATACAATACCATCATTCGCGAATTTCCAATCCTGAACCGCAAAGAATTTAAATCTTTGTCCATATTTATAATAATTTACATCTATCCGGGGATTTTCAACACCGCCGTAAATCGTGATTTTTGAAACGTCTTTTCCTTCTGTTACAGGAACATCTATCTTTTTTCCGTACTGATGATCAAGAAATACCATCTCTTTATCAACAGCTGGAGATTTTACCCATCCTGATATTTTATAAGTTATTACCGCGAAAACAATACAGCCCTTAGGCATATCATTTGCTATTTCAAGAGTGATGACGCCTGCTTTTTCTGAAGGCATCCATTGTTTAATAGTGAATGATTTGAAAGTAGTATAAAGCGGAAATGGAAATGGGACCGGCATAATTTGCGAAGATGCTGCCGGTTTATCTAACACAGGACTAACAGGTGAAAGACTGTTATCCGTTTGTGAACAAGATGCTAAAAGAACTGAAAGGAAAATTACTGAAATAATTAGATACCTCTTCATTTGGTTACTCCTCTGTTTTATTGGAAATATTTAGTTAAGTCGGATTAAGTATTACCGCATAACTAAATGTCATTAACGGCGGTTGTCAGACAATATTTGTACCATTTATGTATGAATTCTCATAACTGTGCATACCGTTAAAAAAAGCAGGATCGGAGGACGATCTTATTTTAGACTTTCTGGTGAAAGAATATTTTACAAGAAATTCTTCCCACCCTTTTGTAAAAATTTCTATCCAGCCATATGATTCATAAATCGGAAATGATTATTGAATTTATCCGGTAATAATGACCCCATGCAAGTAAAAAATTCTTAATGGATATTTTTTGCTTTATTTTAATCGATTTGAATGTTTTTTATTATTGAGGTTGCGGAAGTTTTTATTTATATTGATACTAAATTTTTAGTACTAACAATTAGTTTAAGATTTTTTTTCGAGTACTGAAACTATAATCCTTCAGCATAAACAATGGGTAGTTGAAATTCTTTGGGGAGGTTAGAATGGAGAGCTTAAAAAAATCTTTCGTATTGACTCTAATTGTCTTACTTTTCTTTCCTGCAGTCTTAATATCGCAGAATTTTGCAGACTTTCAAAAAAACGTTCTGGTTGATATTCCGGGTGATAATTACGACTTTGATCTGCTATCAAGCGGGAAGCCCCATCCATTCTATGATTTTTATGTAACCTGGGTTAACAAAACCAATTCACTTTATACTATATATTTGAAAAAAGTTACTCCTGAAACAATAGATACAAATATAGTTATATCCTCTAGTACCACAATTAAGTCTAATCCTCAAATAGCACGCAATACTTCAGGCCAGGGAATAACTATTCTGTGGGAAAATTATTCGGAACCTTTTTACCGCATAGTTGGACGTGATTATTCTGATAGTTCACTTTCAAACGAATCTATATATGAGGATTCATTAAGTAATGATCCGCAGATTACCATGAATTACAACTACCTGGCCTGGATTATGGACGATGATTTATATTTTAAAGAACTGCACCCGCAAATATCCGAAGCGGTACTGATTGATAGTTCGTGTATGTCACCTTCCATAATTTCAAATGAGTCATGGTCAGGAGCGCCGGCACTGATTTATGAAAAATCATTCGGAAGCAATCACCATATCTACCTTGCGGAGTACATTAATTTTCGTAATTCTTACTGGATATACTCCGAACTTGCTGACGGGGATAACCGGAATCCCAAATTCGGAGTGGGCGACGGAATTTCATTTGAATCTGTTGTAAACAATATCAGCAAAATCGAATACTATCCATATCTCGATCCGGGCTCTAATTTTTTAATTACACAGAATACAAGCTGTAATTATAATAATCCCGATGTTTTCTCATATCCGCTAGTAACAGATCAAGAGGACACCCCATTTTTTATAGTCTTCGATACTGATTCAATTGAGAATAACCATGAAGTAATGATACAGGCATTTGCTTACGGGGATCAGTTCATAAATCTTTCCTATATGGAGGGAGACGATTATAAGCCTAAAGCGGAACTGATGTCATATGATAATATGGCCTACGCTGCTATAGTCTGGGAGCACCATGATGGCATCCATAGCACAATATGGATAGCGAAGACATTATATTATCCCGCCGCCGGGGTTAAGGAGGAAGGTATTGATCTCAGTTCATTCGAGCTGCTTCAGAATTACCCGAACCCTTTTAATCCCTCTACCACTATCAAATATTCACTTAAACAGGGTACTGATGTGAAGGTAACGGTGTGTGACATTCTTGGGAATAGTATAGCGACGCTAACTGATGGGTATCAATATGCCGGTTCTCATACTCTGGCATTCGACGGCAGGAATTTGTCAAGCGGAATTTATTTTTATACGATTGAAGTTAGCGGACTGCAGAAGACGAAGGCGATGATATTGATGAAATAGGGGGGTTATTTTGCCGGAGGATGTTCAGGAAAGCACGCATCCAGATTTAGCTGATACAGGGTGATTTTATCGAGCTTTTTATTGGATTTTGGTGACGCCTTAATTATATTCCGCACAGGATCATTCACCATATTTTATAATTATGACGCTTTACAACTGTCTTTAATTGACAGTTGCTTAAAGGGTACTCTGCTGAACCCAAACTACTTTACCTTATTACATATACAATTTTATATCTATTTCATCATCGGGTTAGAAACTTATGAAACTGCAGTACTATAAAAATCTGGACGGCACGCGCGGGATTGCAGCGGTGATGGTGCTTGTACATCATTTTTTTTATTTCAATGATGCTGATTATCCTATTAATATGGGTTTTTACCGGGAGATGACGGATTTCCTACAACACGGAGTGTCATTATTTTTTGTGCTCTCCGGTTTTGTAATTACCAGGATATTAATCAACAATAGAAGTGAGCCTAATTACTTCAAGGCGTTTTACAAAAGACGGGTATTAAGAATTCTCCCTTTATACTACCTCTATCTGTTTTTTGTTTTTTTCCTGATGCCTTTTATTCTTGATACTGATTTTGTAAACCTTAAGCTTCAGCTCCCCTATTACCTCTACTCGCAGAATTTTGTGGACCTGCTAGGAATAGATGCTTCAGGACCCGGGCATTACTGGTCGCTGGCTGTGGAAGAACATTTTTATCTGATATGGCCGCTTATTATTTATTTCACCCCGCCCAGGAAATTGTGGAAGGTAATAGGAGTTTCCATTATCCTGATTTTCATTCTAAGGTATTTTATGCTTAGTGAGGGACTGGCGATAAATCATTTCACATTTACCCGGATCGATCAGTTATTGTTCGGAACAGTTCTGGCTCTCCTTGAATTTAATGGATTCATTAAAAGCAGCAAGGCTCCCCTATACTTTATAATTTTGGGATTATCAGTTATACCGATCGCTGCTTTGACTTACTATCTGCAGAAGCATTTTTTCTTTACCAAAGAAATTCTGAAATCTACGCTGCAGGCACTGATTTTCTTCAGTCTTATAGGCTACCTGGTGGCCAGTAACGTTCAAACGACGATTAACAGGATATTATCAAGCAGAATTCTCCAGTATTTTGGTAAAATAAGCTACGGACTCTATGTCTGGCACGTTGGAGTTTTATTCATACTGCTGGAGTACGCAATCACCGGATCTTTAATCCTGGATTTATTCTTACTTTTTGCGGCATCTGTTATGGTTGCTCATTTAAGTTATAAATACTTTGAAAGCTACTTTTTAAGGTTGAAATAGAAAAGATCGCGATGATATTAGTGAAGTCAGGTCTGCTTCACATTGCGGCGGTGGGGTATAGTGGAGAGAGTTCATATGAGTTTTCTAATTCCCAGATGAACTCTCCTTCCGAACTTTTTATTTGCTGTCTATTTATTCTTCTTAAATTCATTTATCACCTCAGTTTTTTGTCAATTTAACCTTTTCTGAGGCGACATTTGTCGTTATTTCAGAAGCATCATCTTGCGTGTCTGCGTAAAGCTTCCCGCGGTAAGTTTATAGATATATAAACCACTTGGCAGATCAGATCCTTTTACATTGGCTGCATTAAACTCAATACTATGCTTTCCAGCATACTGGTTCCCGTTAACGAGATCAGCCAGTTCCTGACCTAATAAGTTATATACCTTCAGAGTAACAAATGAAGATTTAGGAAGGGTATAATTTATTGTGGTGGTCGGGTTAAAAGGATTGGGATAGTTCTGGTCCAGATCAAAACTTAATGCTGTATTTTCATCAGCCTGCACGGCGGTTGCGGCGCTGAATGTGAGATCGTCGAGATAAAATGTGGTGCCTGCATTTACTGTTCCCCCGCCTCCATTTGCTACTACACCGACGATTACCGCGCTATCAGGAGTATCTGATGAAAACCAGGTGATATCACTGGAAAACTGAGTGTACGATGCGGCATCACCCACTGTTACGTATGCTGAACCCATCGCCTGATCATTTTTATAAAAAGCTACAGATATCTCAAGAATATCACCGCCTGAACCCGCCGACGTCAGCTTATACCATCCCTGGAATGACCCAGGGTGTGAAGTATACGGGAATCCCGAACCATCGGGACCGCTTACGAATGAAGGGGCAACAGGGGTTCCGAAGAGGTCTATAACGGTACCTTTCATTGCCGAAGAACCAGAATGGGCTGAATTTGATTGAGTAATTGGTATAAAAGTGGGAGGCGCATTATCTGTTACCCAGCCATCAGGCTCACCATTCGTCCAGTTCTCAAAACCCGCATTAGGGATCTGCGAAAAAATGCAAACCGGAAGAAAGATAAAAATGGACAAAAGAAGTAAAGTTGTTCTTTTCATAAGCTACTCCATAGATATTTGTTTTTGAAAAAAAATATAAACACATACAAAAAGACTGAAATAGATTTCCCTTTAGACCTTTGAACTCAGTTTCCTATGAACTGCAAACTGATAAACGACTTCTATTTAGATTGATGAAATAGGATTACTTCTAAACTTTGATACGCGGAATCTCCTTACGAGATATCCGGCAATAACCTGGTTTGAATAACATACATCAAATATTTACATAAGTCAATAATTTTCAAGTCCTTATAAAGATTTGTTGAATTTATCGACATCCTCCTTAAATCTGCCTTACTTGTGATCTTGTGCAACTATTCAGGAATCATAAGGCGATATGTTTAGATGCTGTCTGTGAACTTCCGAGGCATTTAGATTGTTATAATATTCATAGATTTTATTCGGTTATGCGGATTTTGATAGCCTTGTTATACTATCATTATTTCTTTAAATTTTGAACCGTTGAGATAAACCCCCAAATAAGATTTTTACTCTTAAACTTTGACGAGTTTAAGTTTAATTTTATTCATTTTAAATAATCATTAAATAAGAGGACAAACAATGGGAAAAAAAGAAAAGAAAATACCCGGCAAAGTAGTAGATACCCTGAATAAAGGTGAGGCTCAGTGCCCTTTTACCACAGGGGCTCTGAAGCACGGTGCCGGCGGCGGAACACGCAACCGCGACTGGTGGCCGAATCAATTAAATCTGAACGTCCTCCGGCAGCATTCTCCTGAATCAAACCCGATGGGAGAAGAGTTCAACTATGCAGAGGAATTCAAGACGCTGGATCTTAAGGCAGTTAAAAAAGACATTTTCGAACTGATGACAACATCGCAGGACTGGTGGCCGGCAGATTATGGCCATTACGGACCCTTCTTTATCCGTATGTCGTGGCACAGCGCCGGTACTTACAGGATTTCAGACGGAAGAGGCGGCGGAGGCACAGGAGCCCAGCGCTTTGCTCCCCTTAACAGCTGGCCTGATAACGCTAACCTGGATAAGGCACGCCTGCTTCTATGGCCGATAAAACAAAAATATGGCAAGAAGATCTCCTGGGCCGACCTGATAATTCTGGCTGGCAACTGCGCACTGGAATCGATGGGATTCAAGACATTCGGTTACGGCGGCGGACGTGAGGATGTATGGCAGTCGCCTGAAGATATCTACTGGGGTTCTGAAGGCGAATGGCTTGGCGACAACCGTTATGAAGGCGACCGCGAACTGGAGAATCCCCTGGCTGCTGTTCAGATGGGACTTATCTATGTTAACCCGGAAGGTCCTAATGGTAATCCTGATCCTGTAGCCGCTGCCCGGGATATCCGCGAGACATTCGGACGCATGGCTATGAATGATGAAGAAACTGTGGCGCTGATTGCAGGTGGACATTCATTTGGAAAAACACATGGTGCCGGTGACCCTAATAAGTACGTTGGCCCCGAACCAGCGGCGGCGGCCATTGAAGACCAGGGATTAGGCTGGAAGAATAAGATGGGTTCGGGCTTTGGAGACGATACAATTACTAGCGGCCTTGAAGGAGCGTGGACAACCACACCAACAAAGTGGAGCAATAACTTTTTTGAGAATCTGTTCGGATATAAATGGGAACTGACAAAGAGTCCCGCTGGCGCACATCAGTGGAAGCCGAAAGACGGCGCAGGCGAAGGGCTGGTACCCGACGCTCACGATCCTTCAAAGAAACATGCACCATTTATGTTAACAACAGATCTGGCATTAAGATTTGATCCGGCCTATGAAAAAATATCACGACGTTTCTACGAGAATCCCGATGAATTTGCAGATGCATTTGCACGTGCATGGTTCAAACTGACGCACCGCGATATGGGTCCCAAGGTACGCTACCTGGGTCCTGAAGTTCCTGAAGAAGATCTTATCTGGCAGGATCCCATTCCTGCTATTGACCATAAACTAATTGACAGTAATGATATTGCGGAACTGAAGAAGAAAATCCTTGCTTCGGGTTTGTCAGTATCAGAACTGGTATCAGCAGCGTGGGCTTCGGCGGCAACATTCCGAGGCTCAGATAAACGCGGAGGCGCAAACGGCGCACGTGTTCGTCTTGCTCCGCAGAAAGACTGGGAAGTTAACAACCCGCCCCAGCTTGCAAAAGTGCTGAAGAAACTTGAGGGAATACAGAAAGACTTTAACGATGCACAGCCAGGCGGAAAGAAAGTTTCGCTGGCCGATCTGATAGTTCTTGGAGGGTGCGCGGCTGTTGAGAAAGCGGCTGTGGACGCGGGTCACGATATAAAAGTGTCCTTTACCCCTGGACGCGCAGATGCTTCGCAGGAGCAGACCGATGTAGACGCATTTGGTCCCCTTGAACCTTCCGGAGACGGATTCCGCAACTATGTGATGAACAAGGCCGGCTACACCGCATCAGCGGAAGAAAGGCTTCTTGACCGTGCACAGTTACTAACCCTTACCCTTCCCGAAATGACTGTACTGCTCGGCGGGATGCGCGTGCTGAATACAAACTACGATAATTCAAAGCATGGGGTTTTCACCGAACGTCCCGGAAAATTAACCAACGACTTCTTTGTAAATCTGCTTGATCTCGGGATTAAGTGGGAAGCCGTTTCAGAAGCACAGGAAGTTTTTGAAGGCCGTGATCGTGCTTCGGATAAAGTGAAGTGGACAGGCACCCGGGTTGATCTCATTTTCGGGTCTAACTCAGAACTGCGTGCACAGGCTGAAGCTTATGCCTGTGAGGATTCCAAGGAGAAGTTTGTGAATGATTTCGCGGCCGCGTGGAATAAGGTTATGAACCTGGACAGGTTCGAGCTGAAGTAATTAAAGGCTGAAGCTCCTGGATTCTTTTTAATTCTTAAACTTTGCCGCCGGCTTAAGCCGACGGCAATTTTTTTATCTTCAATTAAACTATTTCTTTGGTCCGATCATATTTTCGGGGCGGACTACCTCGTCGAATTTTTCTGCTGTTAAGAGATTTAATGCAACGGCAGCTTCTTTCAGCGTGGTATGCTCCTTATGTGCTTTCTTTGCAACCTTCGCAGCATTGTCATATCCAATATGAGGATTGAGAGCCGTTACCAGCATCAGTGAATTCTCAAGGTTCTTCTGAATATTCTGCTTATTTGCCTCGATACCAACAATACAGTTATCTGTGAAGCTTTCGCAGGCGTCCGCAATAAGTCGAGTTGAATTAAGAACATTGAAGATTATGACAGGCTTAAATACATTAAGTTCGAAGTTGCCGCTGGCGCCTCCGAAGTTAACAGCCACATCGTTTCCGAATACCTGGGTGCAGACCATCGTCATTGCTTCAGACTGAGTAGGGTTAACCTTACCAGGCATAATAGAGCTACCAGGTTCGTTTTCGGGAAGCTGAAGCTCGCCGATACCGCACCGCGGGCCCGACCCCAGCCATCTTACATCATTAGCAATCTTCATTAATGATACAGCGAGTGTTTTCAGCACTCCGTGGAATTCAACAAGAGCATCGTGAGCGGCGAGAGATTCAAATTTATTTCTTGCCGACTTAAAAGGTTTACCTGTAAGGTCAGCTATTTTAGCAGCTGCTTTTACAGCGAATTCAGGGTGAGTATTCAGTCCTGTTCCCACAGCAGTTCCGCCGAGCGCGAGTTCATAAAGATGAGGAAGAGCGCCGTTGATACGTTCCAGACCATTAGTAAGCTGCTGAACGTAGCCGCTGAATTCCTGTCCCAGCGTAAGTGGAGTTGCATCCATCAGGTGGGTACGGCCAATTTTAATTATATCTTTAAACTCTTCGGATTTAGCAGCAAGAGCGTCGCGGAGTTTCGTTACCATAGGAATAAGTCTGCGGTGTATCTCCTCAACAGCGGCGATATGCATTGCGGTAGGGAAAGTATCATTAGATGACTGTGCTTTATTAACATCGTCGTTAGGATGAACAGGTTTCTTACTTCCCATCTGTCCCCCCGAAAGCTCAATAGCGCGGTTAGAAATAACTTCATTAGCGTTCATATTTGTCTGGGTGCCGCTGCCGGTCTGCCATACAACCAGCGGAAAATGTTCGTCGAGTTTTCCTTCAATAACTTCATCGGCCGCTTTAACAATAAGGTCCGCTTTTTCCGCAGGAAGGATTCCGAGTTCCTTATTAGTAAGCGCGGCTGCTTTCTTCAAAATTCCCAGCGCTCTTATAAGCTCGCGGGGAAACCTGTCCCCTCCTATTTTAAAATTCATAAGAGACCGTGCTGTCTGCGCTCCGTAATATTTATCTGCAGGAACTTTAATTTCCCCCATACTATCGGTTTCGGTTCTATAATCCATATTCCTTCTCCCTTGATCTTAGAGGTTATTTATTAAAAAATTATAGACAAATTTAATAATAATTGGGAACAAGGTGGTATATAAATCTCATTTAAGGCAGGGGCACAATCCTGAAAATTTTTATTCCCATCCATTAAATTATTTCGTAAATTCTATCCGGGTTTAAGTATAAACAAAAAACAGAGGAGTACTCAATGAAAAAACTGTTACTGGTATTATTTATCTGTGCTTTGATAATTCCTTCATATGCGCACGATAAAAAATCTCTTGTTGAAAGATTTACAAATTCAGGCTGCGGTCCATGCGCCACCCTTAACAATGCATGGTATAATGCAACCACTTCTCAGCTGATCGGTTCGGGCACTATAACACATATCGTTTATAATGTCGACTGGCCTAACCTGCAGGATCCAATGTACCTGCTGAACAGTGCCGACAATAATATGAGAAGAGGCTATTACGGTGTAAATTCCGTTCCATGGATAGACATAAACGGAGCCGATTTCAGCACCAGCTTAGGCTCAACCGGATTTGTTAACGCGGTTAATAACGGGAATGCTGAATTTTCACCTTTCAGCATAGTGCTTACTCCCGAAATTTATTCGAATAATGTTATTAATGTGCATGTATCTATTAACAGGGACGCAAATGATGTTACTGTTTTCGGCAGCAATGTTAAACTACAGCTGGGCATCACCGAAAAAACAGTTTCTTACCCAACTCCTCAGCCGAATGGAGAATCAGTATTTTACAGTATCACAAGGAAAATGCTGCCTGACGGACAGGGAACCCTGCTGGATATTCCGGCTCCGGGTGAGACAATTGATATGGACTTCGTATATATCCCTACACCTGAATTTCTGAATTTGGTGAACATGGATAATCTGCGTATTGTAGCCTTCATTCAGGATGATGATACCAAGGAAGTATTTCAATCTGAAATGACAGACGCTGAACCTTCTACTAACCTCAATGCGGCTTTCGCGGCAGATCAGACAGTAGGCGGTCTTCCAATGACAGTTAACTTTACTGATTATTCCACAGGCAGCAGCAGCGGGCCTATTACTTCCTGGGCATGGGATTTTAATAATGACGGAACTATTGATTCGCAGGATGAAAATCCTTCATGGACATATACAGCCGAGGGTGATTATTCTGTTTCTCTTACTGTAAGCGACGGAACAAATTCGTATACACGAACTGTTAATGATTATGTTCACGCGATAGGCAGAAGTTCAGACATCCTTGTAGTGAACGGAATAGCGTACGCAACCTATCCTGCTGAAATGGAAGACTTCTACGGCAGTTCTGCCTGTTTCGGCAGCCACCAGGTGGATGTATGGGATCTTTTCGGCGACCAGGGATTTGATTATTCATCGAACCCCAATATTCTGAAAACTGATTTGTTCAGCCATTCAGTGCCGAATTCTCTTCTCTACCAGTATCAGAAAGTAATATGGATTGGAAATGATTACGGCGGAGATATAGCATTTTATGATCCGAACCAGGTTCTTGAATATGTTCAGGCAGGAGGAAACTTCCTTCTTGCAGGCAGGTACGGTTCGCGTTTCTTCAATAATGATCTTAAAACCTATTGCGGAGTAGCAAGTTTTACCGGGGATATGACGCTGACAACATTGCTGGCGATTGATCCGAACCTTGTTGACGTAAGTGCAGTAGGAGCAAATAGTTTAGTACATTTCCCCACACTCGGTACTTCATCTGAAGCAGTGCCTATCTTTGACGAAAATACCGCAACTGCTTACATAGCCGGGTTTACAATCCACAAAGCAGACGAGGGAGATTTCACATATATAGCCGGACGTCCTTACAGGTTTGATAATACTACTCTGGCTGCAGATTACGAATATATTATAGACAACTTTATGACCAGTACTATACTGCCTGCTGAACTGACTTCATTCACTGCTGAAGCCGCAAACGGCGTGGTTACTCTTAACTGGACTACCGCCACTGAAACTAACAACCGCGGGTTTGAAATTCAAAGAAAAACTGCTGACCCTAATAGTGAAGGAACCTGGCAGACAATTGGTTTTAAAGAAGGTCATGGTACTTCTACTGATATTCACGAATATTCATTTACCGATAAGATTACGAGTAGTAATAAATCTTTTGCCTACAGATTGAAACAGGTGGATTTAGACGGCAGTTTCCAGTACTCTAATGAGGTGATGGTTAACAATAATACCACACCTGTGAAGTTTGACCTGTCGCAAAACTACCCGAACCCGTTTAATCCGGCAACTACAATTAATTACGACCTGCCGGTTAAATCATTTGTTACACTTAAGATATACGATTTGCTGGGACGGGAAGTAGCCACACTGGTTAATGAAAATCAGGCGGCAAGTCACTACACTATAAACTTTGACGCATCAAAGCTCTCAAGCGGAGTTTACCTCTATAAGCTGAAAGCAGGAGATTTTGTACAGACCCGGAAGATGATGCTTCTGAAGTAATTTTTGCCCTCTTGTTTGTGAGTACGGCCCCGCAATCTAATTGCGGGGTTTTTTATGTTTAAAACAATTAGATTTATAGATGAAGAATTTGTGAATTTGTAAAAGTTCTTTTTTTTCTTAGTTTAGCCTTCGGAAAGTAAATCAGGGAATTCGATGGAAATACCAATTATTGATAAGAGTAACTACTTAAAAGGATTATTAATTACAGCCAGGAAAGACAATCAGTTAGCAGAATCTGAAAAGAAAATTATTAAGGACATATCTGTAAAACTGGGGTTCGCAAGCGACTTTTATGAAGATGTAATAAAAAGTCTGCTCAGTAATAAATATATAACAGATGAACCCATAAAGTTCTCCGACAAGAAGATTGCGGAATCTTTTGTTGACGATGGGTTAAGACTTGCCTTTTCAGACAACAGGGTTACTGACAACGAAATCAACTGGCTTAAAGCAACCGCCGAAGTAAACGGCATTGAGAAAAAGTGGTTTGATGAAAAGATGGGCCTTCATAAAAGTTCCCCTGGAATTTTAATGAACTCAGACTTCGCCCTTTATTCAATTATCTGAAACGGCCTCGTTTCCACACCTTTTGGAGAGTGATACTGTTCCAGACAGTATCACTCCTTATATGATTATCTCCGTTATAAATTTTCATTTCTTCAGTCTTGAATGTCTATCCTTGTCCTTTGTCCCGCTTATATCTAATTTTAATGTCACAAAATCTGAAATTTTATTTTTTATTATTTATAACTGTATCCACTCAGTAAATACTTACGAAGGAATTATTTATGCCTAAAAAAATGAAAGCTCTCGTTAAAAAGTACGCGAAACCGGGCATCTGGATGGACGAGGTGCCTGTTCCCGAAGTTGGAGTTAACGATGTGCTTATTAAAATTCATCAAACGTCTATCTGCGGTACCGATATACACATTTATAACTGGGATGAATGGGCTCAGAAGACCATTCCTGTTCCAATGGTAACCGGACATGAATACGTAGGCGAGATAGTTGATATGGGTTCAAATGTGCAGGATGTAAAGATAGGCGAACTGGTAAGCGGAGAGGGTCATATAGTATGCGGGCACTGCCGAAACTGCCGTGCGGGAAGAAGACACCTTTGTCCCAACACAAAAGGCGTGGGTGTTAACCGTCCCGGATGTTTTGCGGAGTTCCTTTCTATACCCGTTACAAACGTGTGGCACTGCGACCCGCGAATTCCTGAAGAAATATTCTCAATATTTGATCCCTTCGGAAATGCCACTCACACTGCCCTTTCGTTCGATCTGCTGGGAGAGGATGTGCTTATAACGGGTGCGGGTCCGATAGGAATTATGGCTGCGGCGATAGCCAAGCATGCCGGAGCAAGAAATGTTGTAATAACTGATATGAACCCTTACCGGCTTGAGCTTGCAAAGAAAGTAGGCGTAACCCGGGCTGTTGACATTACCAAGCAGAAGCTGCCCGATATTGTAAATGAACTGGGAATGAGAGAAGGTTTTGATGTAGGACTTGAAATGTCCGGGAGTCCAAAAGCGTTAAACGATATGATTGAAGTGATGTTCCACGGAGGAAAGATTGCCCTACTTGGTCTTCTCCCTGCAAACACGGCAGTAAACTGGGAGAAAGTTATTTTTAACGGACTCCATCTTAAGGGAATTTACGGAAGAGAGATGTTTGAGACCTGGTACAAGATGCAGGCGATGGTACAGAGCGGACTTGATATTACTCCTGTTATTACACATCATTTTCCTTATCAGGACTTTGAACAGGGATTTGAAATAATGAGATCAGGAAATTCAGGAAAAATAATTTTGAACTGGATGGAATAGGATTCCATTAAAAAACGGAGGGAATTAAAAATGAAAGATAGTACAAGAGAATTTTACCAGAATATTCTAAACGGAATAGAAAAAGAAGGATTATATAAGAACGAACGCGTAATAACCAGTCCGCAGAAAGCAACCATCGAGGTAAAAGGCGGCAAAGAGGTTCTTAATATGTGTGCAAACAATTACCTGGGACTGGCAGACAATCCCACAATTATTCAGGCCGCAAAAGAGAGCTTTGATAAATGGGGATACGGGCTGTCATCTGTACGTTTCATTTGCGGCACCCAGGAGATACACAAAGAACTTGAAAAGAAGATTTCGCAGTTCCTCGAGATGGAAGATACTATTCTTTATACTTCGTGCTTCGACGCTAACGGAGGATTGTTTGAAACCATCCTTTCAGAGGAAGATGCTGTAATAAGCGATGAGCTGAACCATGCGAGCATTATAGACGGGGTTAGGCTCTGCAAGGCGCAGCGCTACCGCTATAAGAATAATGATATGAATGATCTTGAGTCGAGGCTGAAAGAAGCACGCGAGGCCAAGATAAGGAATATATTGATAGCGACTGACGGTGTGTTCTCGATGGACGGAACTATCGCCAATCTGAAAGGGATCTGCGACCTAGCGGATAAATACGAGGCTATGGTAATGGTAGACGATTCACATGCGGTAGGGTTTATGGGCAAGCACGGAAAAGGAACGCACGAATATAACGATGTGATGGGAAGAGTAGATATTATTACAGGAACGCTTGGCAAAGCGCTCGGCGGTGCCAGCGGAGGATATACCAGCGCCCGGAAAGAAATTGTTGATTTGCTCAGGCAGAGAAGCAGACCTTATTTATTTTCCAACACAGTTGCTCCTTCAATTGTCTCGGCTTCTATAAAAGTTCTGGATATGCTGAGTGCAAACACGCATTTACGAGACAAGCTTGAAGAGAATACAAAGTACTTCCGCGAAGGAATAACTAAGGCGGGATTAAATATAAAGCCCGGGACTCACCCAATTGTTCCTATTATGCTGGGTGATGCCGTGCTTGCTCAAAAAATGGCTGCAAGTCTGCTTGAGAAAGGTGTTTATGTAATCGGTTTCTTCTATCCTGTTGTACCGAAAGGAACAGCGCGAATAAGGGTTCAGATTTCCGCGGCTCATACCAAGGAAGATCTTGACTTTGCGATATCAAAATTCAAAGAAACTAAAGAAGAGTTCGGAATTTAAGAGGAAAATGACCGGGCTTTCTGCCGGTATACAGTTGGTTCATAACCAAATTGAAACACTGACATTTTGTCATACTATATAATTTTTCAACAATATAAAACTGCTTTTTTTTGCAGTTTTCAAATGTCTCATTTTGAGTTCACCTACGGTATAACTACGGCATTCCCCCAGTATAAAACCAGTATAAACAAGGAGTATGACATTTTGTCATACCTGTTGAATATTTAATCAGAAAACAGCCTTATCACCCAGTCTCTACAATGTGCTTCGGCTGCTTACCCCGCGAGAAGAGATTTATGTTCTGTATAGCTC
This sequence comes from uncultured Bacteroidota bacterium, assembly GCA_963771705.1. Taxonomy (GTDB): domain Bacteria; phylum Bacteroidota; class Ignavibacteria; order Ignavibacteriales; family Ignavibacteriaceae; genus DATFVA01. The sequence goes on along the minus strand of CAVYUP010000005.1, from coordinate 645,054 downwards.
TTCTCATACCTTCCGCTAAAGCACCGGGTACTATCGGTGAATTGTGCGGAGAGCCCAGTATATTTGGTAAATCAAAGAATGGATAATTCACACGGAACTCGCCTTCCGAAAAAGGTTCAACCCACCAGGTATCGATTCCCGCGTAGAAATCGGGATGAGATTTAAGATGATTATAAAGAGCTTCTTCATTTATTATCGGCGCTCTTGCCACATTTATAAGAATGGCATCCGGTTTCATCTTCTCAAGTTCACGCCTGCCGATGAGGTTTTCAGTTTCATTCAGAAGAGGGAGAGAAATAAGAATTATATCACAGCTGCTCAGGATATGATCTAGGTCTTTCAGAGTTCCTATAAAATCGACATCATCATCTGTTTTACCGGATGAATTCACCGCATAAATTTCAGATCCGAAGGGCCGGATAAGCCGGGCCGCAGCTTTGCCAATGCCTCCGTATCCCAGGATACCAATTACAGAATTGGCTAAAGAAATATTCCGCTCTGACTGGTTGAATTCACCGTGAGCCATCTTATTATGGTTAACAAGCAATCGCTTAGCCAGGGCAAGTATCATCGCAAGGATGTGCTCAGCCATCGATTCGGCATAAGCACCCTGGTTACTCGCAATTTTGCAGCCCCGGGGAAACATATCAAAATCGACGTGATCATATCCTGCAGAAAGCACCTGTACAAATTTCAAGTTAGGAAAAGAATGAGGACCGGCATTACCCAATTCCCTCGGAGGGTTCCAGGCAAAAAGTACCTCAGCATTTTTGAGCACTTCCCTTTTCTTATCTCCTGAAAAATCTTCCAGATAATTAATCTTTACATCATTCGCAGCATTAGAATTAATCAGATCACGCTGGCGTTCATCTGCTTTAAAGGTTACTACTAAATTTTTCATATCCCGGAAATTATTAATTGATCTTACAAAATAAAAAAATATTTGAGATCAACCGGTGATATTATAAGCAATTAGGAGAAATATTACTGAAGCCTTACGTCCGACACTTGAATGGTTAAAAAGAAAAGAATAATTTTAATACAGGTTTACAGCCTTTATTCAAGGGTGTAGTATTAGTTCATCTTATTCCGGAGTTACTTTATGCGGACATTTCAACTTATTACTTTTTCACTTTTTTCATTAACCTGCTTATTCCCTCAGACAAAAACCTATACAGATGTTAGTCCTGACGGGAAACAAACGAAAACATATACTTCCTATGATTACAATAACAGGCAGGCCGCTGTTACAGACACAGTTCCTTTCGGATCAACGCCTGAGTGGCAGGGTACGCTTGAGCGCCAGGTAGGAGGGCTTGCGTGGGCAGATTATGATCACGACGGAGATCTTGATCTTGCTTTAGGTAATTACCACAGCAATTCATATCCCCCTATACCTGATTACGAGACTCAGATATACAGAAATGACAATGGCGTACTGACTTCTTCTCCCGCCTGGTCTTCCACTGATATGAGATCAACCACGGATCTGAAATGGGCCGACATAAACGGTGATGGATACCCGGATCTTCTTGCAGCCAACGGAGATGAATCGCAGGTACCTTCCGTGATTTATATGAATTCGGCTGCGGGACTCGAGACTACTCCGTCGTGGATTTCCAATGACGTTGACTGGACGGTTGGAGCCGCTTTCGGTGATGTTAACGGCGACGGATATATTGATCTTGCTTTCGGCAACCAGGGAAATTCAGTTATTCCTGAAAGACCAATTTGCGTTTTCTATAATGTGAACGGAACCCTGCACACAAGTCCCGATTATTTTTCAGGCGATGAAATGATCACAAACAGCGTAGCTTTTGCTGATGTTGATAACAGTGACCTTACAGAAAAAACAGAAACTTTTACTGCTAATGGGACGGGATCAGTTTTCACACTATCGACGATACCCTTATACAAAATTGATTCGGTAACCGTTAATGGTATTCCGGCCGCAAACTTTACGCTGGATGAGACCGGTGGGTGGGTATCGCTGGGAACATTGCCCTCCAGCGGCGACCAGGTAGTTGTAAAATACCGCTATATAAATAAGGGAGACCTTGCCGCGGCTAAATGGGTAGCTTATTCTTCCGGAGTTTATTTCAATAACGGACTTGAACTGAACACATTTCCTGGATGGATGGTAAGCAATACAGAATCACAGAAAGGAATTGCCTGGGCCGATATGGATAATGACGGGTATATGGATCTGGCCATAGGAGGGAGCGGCATTCCTGCAGTTGTGTATAAAAATAATGCCGGAACGCTCAGCAATAGTCCCGTATGGACATCGGGCAGCTCAAACACATCAACTCAGGGTCTTGCCTGGGGAGACATAAACAACGACGGATATCCCGAGCTGGCAGTAATTCATTTCGGATACTCACGCCTTGAAATTTTTATGAATAACGGCGGAGTTCTGGAAAGCAGTCCCAGCTGGACATACACTACAGGCTCACCAGGAACAGCGATTTCTTTTGGTGATGTAAATGGCGATGGTTTTCTGGACCTGGCTGTAGGTACTGCGAGATCACCAGTTGTTGTTTTTCTTAACCAAAGTATAGTTCCTGTAGAATTGAAATCATTTAATGCAGAGAAAGCCGCAGAAGGAGTTCAGTTAAAGTGGACAACGGCCACAGAAACGAACAACAGTGGTTTTGAGATACAAAGAAAAAGTTCGGGATCAGGGTTCTGGGAGAGGATCGGTTTTGTTGAAGGAAATGGAACATCAACACAGATCCATAATTATTACTTCAATGATAAAAACCCGGAAGCAGGAAGTTATTCATACAGATTAAAGCAAATGGATTTCGACGGGAGTTACAAATACTCGAAGATTGTGAACTTAGATGTTGAGGCCCCTTTGCAGTTCGGACTTTCACAGAACTACCCAAATCCATTTAATCCTTCCACAACAATCAGTTATCAGATTTCAGAAAAGAACTTTGTAACATTGAAGGTATATAATGCCCTCGGGCAGGAAGCCGCGGTGCTGGTTAATGAATATAAACAAGCCGGCAAATTTAATATCAGTTTCGATGCATCAAACCTTCCCAGCGGAATATATTTCTACCATCTAACCGCAGGTGAATTTTCTTCGGTGAAGAAAATGATCCTGGTTAAATAAATATTCGCTCCGCGTATTATAGAGACAGGTCATGGCCTGTCTCTATTTCTTTCCAGCTTATCCGGATAAGAAATTTATCACCCTTAATTATCACTAGTCCGTGAAAAAGACCCTGCCTGCTAAATTCTCTTTATTTTAGTAAGAATTGCGACATAGTTTATAGAAGTGACGACATAATTACTATGCAGCAGCCCTCCATTTTTCTTTTATTATCCCTTGAGTTTAAGTTATTGTTTGTATGGGGAAAACAGTTCTTGAAGATGGTTTGATTAAGCAGAGGTAAAGCAGGGATAGGGCTGCCTGAATATTATTCGGACAGCCCTCATTTTAAAACCTCTTCATCACTTTAATGAAAGGTATTAATAATGAAAAATTACTATATGTTCCTGCTGCTTTTACTTCCTTTATGCATTCATCAAAAAGTTAATGCAGAGGAAAACTGGGTGGCATACGGCAAGTCGATTTCTATTGAGGATTATAGAGGTTGTTCATTTCACCTCAGCGCGTATGTTAAAACCGAAAGAGATGATGACAGTGCCTCGGCCCGTTTGTGGGTGAGGATAGATAAGAACGTGTCGGGGGGTGGATTTTTTGATAACATGTGGTACAGACCCATCAGAGGCAGCCAATGGAAGATTTATTCAATTGAAGGTATAATTGATTCAGATGCTGACATTTTGAGGTTCGGTGCTTTATGTCAGTTTAATGGCAGGTTTTATTATGATGACATCAAGGTTGAAGTTGAAAAGGAAAAAGGTAATTGGATCACTCTTTATAATTCTGATTTTGAAAAAGAAGAGGATCTTTGGGTACAGAGCATCGGCAATGATAAACCGATCTCAGGATGCAATCCATTTTTTACAGCGGGTATTAAATCGGGCGAGGCTGCCTCAGGAAATGGTTGTCTTTATATAGAAGGGAAAAACGTTCCGAACTTCGGTCAAAATAAAAAGGCAGGGGCATACGCTGATATAAACGGAATTAAGCTCTATTATGAGATGTACGGAGAGGGTTCACCTTTACTGGTACTGCATGGAAACGGAGGCTCAATAAGCGACGCCACACCTATGTACCCTGATCTTATCAAAAAATACAAAGTAATTGCCGTAGACAGTCGTGGGCAGGGAAACTCGTCAGAAAATGATGAAGAACTGACCTATGATCTTATGGCTTCCGATGTAAATGCGTTGCTGAATCAGCTGAATATTGATTCGGCTTATATATGGGGACAAAGTGACGGAGCTATATTAGGGCTTTTGATGGGAATAAATTATCCCGACAAAGTGAAAAAAATTGTTGCCTTTGGTGCTAATATCCAGCCGGACACCCTGGCAATCTTTCCATCGCTTTTTGACCATATCACCACCACAATAAAAGAAACAAACGATGCCCGGATAAGAAGATGGTATACTCTGATGTTTACGTATCCAAAATTACCATTTTCAGATTTACATAAGATAAATGCCCCTGTATTAATTGCGGCGGGCGACAGGGATTTTATTCGTCCCGAGCACACTCTTCAACTTTTCCAGAATATCCCTAATTCCCAGATGTGCATCCTGCCCGGAGCCACACATGGGGCTGCCTGGGAAAAGCAGGATATTTTTATGAAGATAATGGAAGATTTTTTTGATAAACCATTCAGGATGCCGTCTACTGAAGACTGGTACAGGTGATCACAATTTTATTATTAAAAAGAAGGCCGGGAATCACAGGCAGTTAATAATAATGTGAGGTTATTGCTTATTAATAACAAATATCCTTATATTCAATTATTGATATTCTTCTGAGGGCCGGTTTAATTAGCATTTGGGGACATTATGATGCAACCGGAAAATAAATCTGAGGAAAATCCGATTATCCTTTCCAAACCAGCTTTTTCAAGTATCTGCATAACTGCATCTTATCCTCTCTCTCCTACGATAATTAAGTTTTTATTAGTTCAATTTGAATCTATAAATAAAATCAATCCACAATAGGAGAATTAAAATGTCAACAACTAAAATTTCGCTTGATCCTACTTTGAACCCAGCCCCATGTAAGGTACGCCCGGGTGACACAATTATATTTGAAACTGCAATGCCGGAAACTTTATATATCAAGTTTGAAAATAACCCGGCGTTCAGCAATGTTGATTTCAAGATAACAAGCGGCACCCCCGGTTCGCTAACTATTAGTAAATCAGCTGCACTTGGAACGAAATATTATAGTTTGGGATTATCGAATGGTACAACTTTTAAGGTAGCCGCTCCGCCAAGAATTATAATTGACTGACAGGTATTGTGAAGATGTTTAAGAGAGTACCTTATTTCATTTTGCTGCTGTCTTTTCTCTGCTGTGCGCAGAATAACATTTTTCGGTTTGACCATCTTACAACCCAGTTCGAGATTGTAGAAGATGGTCTCTCCGGTAATACTGTTCTATCTCTTTTCCAGGGAAGCAGAGGATATATGTGGGTAGGTACCTACAGCGGTTTGAACCGGTATGATGGATACAAGGTAAAAGAGTATAAACATGACGACAGAAATGAATCGACAATAAGCAACGATGTAGTAAGGGGTATATGCGAGGATAACGAGGGTAATATCTGGGTTGGTACGCATAACGGCCTGAATAAATTTGTCCGCACCAAGGAAAGGTTTATAAGGTTTCTGAATAACGAAGACGATCCTTTCAGCCTTAGTAATAATATGATAAATGCAGTCTGCAGAGATTTGAATGGAAACATCTGGGCAGCCACTGATAACGGCTTAAATATGTATGATATAAAAAGAGAAAAGATCATACGTTATATGAGCAATTCGGGTGATAAATCGGGGTTACGGGATCGTAAAATTTATTCACTATATCAGGACAAAAATGGTTACCTGTGGATCGGAGGATACAGCAGGTTAAACAGGTTCGATCCAGTTAAAAATGAATTTACTTCGTTTAACCTCAGGCCGCCGATTAACGATGGCAATGGAGGAGGGGTATATTCAATCTGTGAAGATCATTACGGCTTACTATGGATGGCTATGGCCCGCGGAGGGGCCGCCTGTTACGACAGAGCTAATGACAAAATTGCATACTATCTGAATTCTCCCGGAGATAATACCAGCATAAGCTCAAACGCGCTTCGAATAGTTTTTGAAGATAGTAAGGACAGGCTCTGGATTGGCTCTTACGACTCAGGTCTTAACCTGTTCGACAGGGGAAAAAATAATTTTATACGGATAAGCAAAAATTATAATCGTGATGGGCTGAATGATAATGGAATTTATTCAATAATTGAAGACAGATCGGGCATCCTCTGGTTCGGTACATGGTCAGGGGGGCTTAATAAGTACGGCCAGAAATATAAATTTAAAACATACAGCCACAATCCCGAGGACCAAAACAGCCTGGGCAGTAATGAAGTTTATGCTATTTATGTTGACAAGTATAATGAGCTATGGATTGGAACGGAAATTACCGGACTCGACAGGATTAATAAAGACAGGAAATTGATAACTCACTATACCTACAATCCTTCCGATCCTAACGGTATCAACAGTAATGCAGTTTATACAATATGCGAGGATAATAACGGCTTCATATGGACCGGTACGGGTGGAGGCGGGTTAAACCGGTTCGACAGAAGTACAGGAAAGTTTACCACATTTAAAAATATAAAAGGCAATCCGAACAGCCCCGGAGATAACGTCATATGTCAGATACGCTGCGATAGTAAAGGAAATTTGTGGATCGGGATGACTGAAGGGATTGATAAATACATCCCGGGCGAAAACAAATTTATTCATTACAGGCATAAGGATGATGTTCCCGGGAGTCTTGACAGAAGGCTGATCTATTCACTGTATGTAGACAGGATGGATAATGTATGGGCGGGAACCAATGGAGGAGGAGTTTATAAATATGACAAGCAGATTGATGATTTCAGAAAATATGAACCTTTTCCGATAGGAAATTCATTAAATATCGTTTCGGTGATCTTTCAGGATAAAAAAGGAAATTACTGGGCAGGGACTAACGGCGGAATTATTAAACTTCAACGTGAAAAGCATTCCTTTAATTTATATACTGAAGAAGAAGGACTTATATGCAATACGGTAAACGGCATTCTTGAAGACGATAGGGGGAACTTATGGATAAGTACAGGAAAAGGACTCTCACGATTTGATCCCGTAAATGAGAGCTTTACATCATATGATGCGGCCAGCGGATTACAGGGAACAGAATTTAATACCTGGGCTTATTTCAAAAGTCCCACGGGCAGATTGTATTTCGGCGGAACAAATGGTCTTACTTCATTTGATCCTTCGGAAATAAAGGACAACCAGCACATTCCGGAGATGGTGATAAGCGATATTAATTTGCTCCACACAAATATTTCAATAGGGTATGACAGCATCTTCGGCCGGACCATTCTTGAAAAAGCTATTTCGGAGACTAAACAGATAGAATTGAATTATGATGAAAATATTATTTCGTTTGAAATCCTTGCACTGGACTTTAAGAACCCGCGCGGCAATAAATATGCATTCATGCTTGAAGGATTTGATAAAGAATGGACATACAAAGACGCCTCTCAGCGTTATGTAACTTACACAAATTTAAACCCCGGGAAATACATGTTCCGAATAAAGGGTGCAAATTGTGATGGAGTCTGGAACGTGGCGGGAACTTCGCTGACTCTGATAGTGAGACATCCATGGTGGGGTACCTGGTGGGCTTATTCGCTGTACGCTTTCATCTTTTTAACAGTTTTTGCAGGAAGCAGCCGGTTTTACCTGAACCGTAAAGTGTTGAAAAATCAATTGAAGCTGGAACACGAACATGCATTAAAGCTGGCGGAAGTCGATCGAATAAAATCAAACTTCTTTACAAATGTTTCTCACGAGTTCAGAACTCCGCTAACGCTGATAATGGGACCCAGTGACAATATAATAAAAAGTAATTCCAGCAAAGAAATTAAAAAAGAGGCTGAAACAATAAAAAGGAATGCGGGACGGCTCCTTCGCCTCATAAACCAGCTGCTTGATCTTTCAAAGCTGGATGAAAAGAAACTGAAGCTTCATGCGGCAGAGGCAAACCTGGTATCATTTATAAAAGGAATTGTAATGTCATTTGAAGCTTTCGCTGAAAGGAAGGATTTAACTCTCGGTATCCAGAGCTCTAAAAATAATATAAGCCTCTTCTTCGACAGGGATAAGATGGAACACATCATCACGAACCTGCTTTCTAATGCCATAAAATTCACCCCCAAAGGAGGTTCAATTATTGTTAAGATAATAGAAAAAGATGAGGATACAATACTTATAAAAATAAGTGATACCGGAATAGGGATTCCTGAATCTGAATTACCGAAGCTGTTCGACAGGTTCTATCAGGTTGACAGTTCGCAGACACGGGAATACGAAGGGAGCGGTCTTGGGCTAGCTCTTACCAAAGAGCTTGTGGAACTTCACCATGGGACAATAAATGTTGAAAGTAAAGTAGGCAATCCAAAAACCGGCGGGACCGGATGGACCGAACTTACTATTGAACTTCCAAGAGGTGAATACCATCTTACTGAGGATGAGATACTTAAGAAGCCGGAAACAATAGAAAACCACGACATATCTGAACCCGAGGTAATTGAGATCCCTGCGGCGGTTCAGGAAGAGGTAAAAGAAGCTGATGAAAGTAAAAATGATAAAACTATCATTCTTATTGTGGAAGACAATAAAGATGTAAGGGAGTATATGAAAGAAATTCTGAATAAAGATTACTGTGTGGAAGAAGCAATAAACGGAGAACAGGGGGTCAGGAAGGCTGAAAAAATTATTCCCGATCTGATTCTAAGCGATATTATGATGCCCAGGATGGATGGCAATCAGCTTACAAGAATACTTAAGAATGAAGAGAAAACCAGTCACATCCCTATCATTCTTCTTACCGCAAAGTGCGAGCAGGAAAGCAGACTTGAAGGCCTGGAAACCGGAGCTGATGACTATCTTACCAAACCATTTGATACGGACGAATTGAAAATCAGAATAAAAAACCTGATTGAAAACCGCAGAAAGCTTCAGGAAAAATTCAGAAAAGACGGGGAGAGTCCTTTCCGGGAAGTTAAACATTTCGGTAAATTGGATCAGAATTTCATAGATAAGGTTAATAAAGTGATTTATGAGCATCTTACCGAGGAAGAATTCAGCATAGAGGATCTGGGAAAAGAGGTAAATATGAGCCGTTCGCAGGTACATAGAAAACTTACCGCTTTGGCTGGAAAGTCGCCCAGTTTATATATGAGATCCATGAGACTGGTGAAAGCAAGAGAGCTGATAATGGATCAGACCGGAAACATTTCAGAAATAGCATATTCTGTTGGGTTTTCTAGTCCGGCCTACTTTACAAGATGCTTCAAAGAAGAATTTGGCTTCCCTCCGAGTGAATTATTAAATCATACACAAATATAGAATACATTTTCATTCCTGGCGATATTCACCCTTTTCATTAGCTTTTCGATGTATACGACATATCTGCAAATTGATGCGACATCAGGACAGACTTTCCATAAGAAATTTATACTCTCTGCAACATTGTTAATATGTACCCCCCGGTCGGATTTTGTTAATTACCCGTGAGTTTTTTAATAACAAAATCAACCGGGAGTATGCAATGAAGACTCTAATCACAACAATCAGCGGTTTACTGATTATCACATTTTTCGGCTGTTCGGAAAATCAGCTTACTCAGCCAGAAACAACTTTCAACAATTCTATTGAAAAGACTTCATCAAACAAAGCAGAAGTATGCCAGCCCATCAGAAATGGTAAGATTAAACTTTGCTGCGAAATTAATGATCCGGTATTTGGAAATTGTAATCTACAGGGAAGTGTTACTTACATACACACTACGTTATCCAATACCGGAGGTTTGACAAGGATACAGATAGGTTTCGAGATGAAAACAGAATTGTCCACAAGGATGCTGCATATGGCACCCTACCTGATTTTGGGCTGCAGCTGTGATACCGTATACGTAATTGGTACTAGTCCTGCTATAGTAGAAAAAAACTACCTTATAACAAACAGACCTGATACCAGATTAGGTGTTAAGTACAAGGTAACCACAGTGGGTGCCGAAATTATCGGAGCGCGATTACATCAGATCGATCGGTATTGAGTTGTTCATGTTTCTAAAGAAAACTGAACCAATTAAAAATAAGGTGCTAAAATGAGATTTTTTTATCTGACCGTCCTGGTCTCAAGCGTATTACTCACCTGGATTGATAAACCGGATGATGACTACTGGAAAAATGCCCGAATGGACAGCTCTCCGCTTTTTGATGTCTTTTTTACTGATGATACAGGATATGCAGTTTCTAATAACAACATCCTCTTCTTATCGTATGATAACGGTAACAACTGGAACGCGACGGAGCTTAAAGAATTACCACCTTTCAGTTCCAAAGAATTTATCTGGTCGGCAAGAATCTGCTGTTCGTCATTGAAAACCACTGACGGCGGAGAGAGCTGGGTCCCCTGTTCTCCCGAAAGTCAGGATAGATTCTGCAGAGTTTTCCTTAAAGATCCGAACACAGATTGTCTGCCTGCAGCAGACTTCTTGAATACGGTTAGTAAAAAGGTTTTTAGCGCACTCTTGAACGGAGCAGTTGAAGTATTAAAACATCCATGTCAGTATACGGAATATTACAGCAGCAAAGATGAGGGCTGGGCGCCAGGCTGGTACATAAGCGACCTTATGACATTTGAAACGATATCAAAATTAAAATAGCTTGATAAATTCATTACATCTTGTAGAATTATCAACCGAAAAGTTTTCAGGTTGATCAGGTGACAAATATAAGATTTATCTATTCCATTATTGAAGCACCGGAAAATTTTCTATAGATTCCGTACGGAAAATTACTCATTAATAGTATCACCCAAACAGAGATATATGAATAATGTCAGCAATCATCCCATAATCAGCGTGAATGAGATAGTACGGCCTACTCTTGTTGAAATAAACCTGAAGTCATTAAAAGAAAATTATCTCCGTGTTAAAAAGCATGTGGGGTCAGTGAAAATAATGCCGATCCTGAAAGCGAATGCATATGGACATGGACTGGTGAGAGTTGCTCAGTTTTATCAGGAGCTGGGAGTTGATTACCTTGGAGTAGCTTTTGTTGAAGAAGGAATTCTGTTGAGGGAATATGGTATAAAAGTTCCTATCCTTGTATTGGGAGGAATATGGGAAAATCAGATACCGCTTTTTATAAAAAATGACCTGACAATAACCGCAACTTCGATAGATAAACTCAGGCAAATTGAGGAAAGTGCCAATCAGTTAAAAAAGAAAGCTAAAGTGCATCTAAAGATAGATACAGGGATGGAGCGGCTTGGAGTACATTATTATCATGCTGAAAGTTTTTTAACCGAAGCTTATAAATGTTCCAACATCCTGGTAGAAGGAATTTTCTCTCATTTCTCAAACTCAGATTCCCATGATCTCGCTCATACTAAGCTTCAATTTGAGAGATTTATGGAAGTACTGAAATTTTTCGAAAAGAATTCAATTGAACCCCCGATAAGACACATTTCGAATTCAGGGGCAGTGCTTCAGTTTCCGGAAGCGAGACTTGACCTTGTTCGTCCCGGTATTCTCCTTTACGGAGTTTACCCTTCGAGGGAAATAAAAAAGACTATACAGGTAAAACCAGTTCTATCATGGAAATCGCTTGTAGTATACTTTAAAGTTATCACTCCGGGGCACCCGGTTGGTTATGGTTTAACCTGGCAAACAGACCATAATGTAAGGGCAGTAACAGTGCCGGTTGGTTACGGCGACGGATATTTCAGGAGTATGAGCGGAAAAGCCCGGGTAATAATAAGGGAGAATAAATATCCTGTAGTAGGCACTATCTCAATGGATCAGATTGTGGTTAATATTGAAGACGGAACCGCGTATCATGGTGATGAGGTTATTTTAATAGGCTCAGATGGAAAAAATGATATTACCTGTGAGGATCTTGCCGAGTGGTCAGGCACAATTCCATACGAAATCTTAACGAATATAAATACCAGAGTACCTCGTATATATCGGGAATGATAGTTTTTTCTTCATTTTCAGTACTTTCCTAAAATTTTTATAACATACCTTCAAATTTTACTATTTCGTGATGATTTTTTCTTATTTATTGCTTATATGCATAATTAATTGCATTAACCATTAGAACGAACGGGGAGAGTATGAGAAAAATCGAGATTTCCATAATATTTATCCAGTCCATTGTTTCTTATTACTTCTGTTACCTATCCCCGGAATAATCAAAAACTTAACTAAGCCGGGAAAATAAAACTTTTATTATTCCGTTATGATTTCGTGAAGCTTTATCTTTTTTTGGAGTAAATAATTTAGTTAAAATAGGAGGCGATAATATGATTGCTTTCAGATTGACTTTTTTGCTGCTGCTGATGTTTTTCATTTCAGCTATTTACCCTCAGAATGTGTGGAACGCACAGAACTCGGGAGTGAGTAATGTGCTCTATGAGGTACAGTTCGTTGATGAGAATTCCGGCTGGATTTGCGGCCACGGTGGCATAATACTTCATACATCGAACGGCGGAATCGACTGGGAATCCCAGAGTGTTCCACCTGCAAATTATTATGGCAGTATCTTTTTTATTGATGATCAGAATGGGTGGTCTGCAGGGTATGCTTCAAGGATCATCCACACTTCTGACGGCGGAACTAACTGGAGCCTGCAAAGTACCCCGACTGATTACGGAATCTCGGATCTTTTTTTTACTGATGGAAACACAGGCTGGACAGTCGGCGGGAAAGCAAGAACTTTTACAGATCCGATAAAGGAAATAATGCATACTACCGACGGCGGTAACTCCTGGTCTCTCCAGTATTCTGGAAGCGATGAGGAACCCCTTGCTGCTGTTTACTTTTTAGATAATGAAAATGGCTGGGCGGTCGGCAGCTCCAGTACGATAATGCATACCACAAACGGCGGTGTCAGCTGGAGTTTTCAAATGTCTGGACCCGGTTATCAGTTCAGCGATGTTTTTTTTATTACCGAAAATACAGGCTGGGTGGTTGGTGTGGATCTGTCATTAGATCACTTTGCGGTAATATTCAAAACAACGGATGGAGGAGCAAACTGGAATATCCAGACATTTCCTTCCGGTCAGGCCTTCCAGGCAGTTCAATTTATTAATGAATCTACCGGATGGGTTGCGGGCGGTGATAATGATAATGCCTACATTCTTAATACAACTGACGGAGGGACAAACTGGACATACCAGGATCCGGGAACGAATAATTTTTTAAGCTCAATCTGTTTTCCGGGTGAGAGTAATGGATGGGCGGTCGGCTTTGATGGAACGATTGTGCATACACAATACGTCGTGCCTGTTGAACTGACTTCATTTACTGCCTCATCTGATCAGGATAATATTAAAATATTATGGGAAACGTCAACTGAAACAAACAACGCCGGGTTTGAAATTCAACGCGCGGAAGATAATAACAACTTCGAGCAAATAGGATTTGTAAATGGTTCTGGAACAACAACAGAATCAAAAAGATATTCCTATATTGATGAGAACCTTTCACAGGGAAGGTACTCCTACCGGCTGGTGCAGGTCGACTTTGATGGAACAAGGCATAATTCAGAAATAGTTATTGTTGAAATTAAAGCTACTCAGCCAGGCGATTATGGACTTGCGCAGAATTACCCGAATCCGTTTAATCCCTCAACATCTATCAGCTATTCAATTCCTTTCGATGGGAATGTTAAAATCAGGATATATAACTCCGTCGGAGAAGAGGTAGAAATACTTGTGAATGAATTTAAGACGTCCGGGAGTCATCAGGTCAATTTCAATGCCCGCGGACTGGCAAGCGGCGTATACTATTACAGACTAGAAGCAAAGGATTTTAATGCAGTTAAAAATATGATCTTCTTGAAATAAGGAAGATCTTCCGGTTAGTTAGATAAAAAACGGTTACTTTTTGGTTGAGAAAAACCAGGAAGTAACTGGAAGTATTAAGAACTAACCGGAGGCAAAATGTACAATACAAACAAGAGTTTGTATGATCGTTCTTTGGAAAAAACACCGGAGCAGCTATTCATAAATTCCTTAAGTTCGTTACCTTCAGCGTTAATCTGCTGGATAATAAATTGATACTCAATTGGCAGACAGCTACAGAAACAAATAACCGCCGTTTAAGAACGGGAGACAATATTGATATTAAGAAAATGATGCTGGTAAAATATGACCCATATAGATTTGTTTTAACCCGTGATCAGGAACCGATAACGTGATGATTTATAATTATCATTGATGAAGTGCCCCGGTGTTAGTAACTTTAACCCAAGGTTCTCACACATTATTAAGGATTACTGATGCTGCGGAATATTGAAAAAATTAAGAGGTTCTTAAGGGCAGGGACTCTTTTCACCATAATAAGTGTATCTTCATTGCTTTTCCTGGGATGGGGTCAACTAGGCCACCATATAATAAATTATAATACTATCATGTCGGCGCTCCCTCAAATGGAATTTTTCAATACCTGGGCTGATTCTCTCGCTGCGCACGCGTCAGATGCAGACGCGAGGAAATCATGGGACCCGACGGAAGCTCCAAAGCATTTTATAGATATAGATAATTATCCTGAATTCGTCGCCAATGGATTTATTACGCAGGATTTTGATTCACTGGTTGCCGAGCATAATTATTCTTTTGTGATGCAGCAGGGAATTCTGCCATGGGCAATTCTTAATACCGCGGATTCGATTGAAGCTGCTTTTGAACAGAACGATTTGCATAAGGCAATGTTGCTTTCCGCAGATCTTGGACACTACATTGCAGATTCTCATATGCCGCTACATATTACAAGAAATTACAACGGACAGTATACCGATCAGACCGGCGTTCATTCACGCTACGAGTCAAATTTGATTGGAGACTTCCAAAGCCAGATAACCTATACCGGGGACAGCCTTCAGTACATAGAGAACATGCCCGATTTTATCTTTAATATGATCTATGATAATTATCAGTATGTCGATTCGGTACTTTATGCCGACTCCGTAGCCCAGGCTTATGCCGGTAACCATAGCAGTTCAACTTACTATAATAAATTCTGGGAGATAGCCGGAGATTTTACAATCGGTCTGTTTCAAAAAGCCTCATACAGAATTGCCTGCGTTATTTATACTGAATGGATAAATGCAGGGGGCTCCCCTACGGGTATAAGTAATAGTACTTCCCTTGCTGCGAATGACTTTAAGATACTCCAGAATTATCCGAATCCCTTCAATCCTTCAACTACCATCAGCTGGTATTCTCCTGTACAAGGTCAGCAGGTTGTAAAGGTTTACAATGCGGCCGGCAGTGAAATCGCTTCCCTTATGGATGAATATAAACCGGCGGGTACTTACTCATTAAAATTCGACGGGTCTGGCCTATCGAGCGGAATATATTTCTACAGAATACAATCTGGCAGCTATTCCAGCGTAAAAAAAATGATCCTGCTTAAGTAGATTTTCAAGGATTATTCATAAAGTGTGCTATAGGGAAAAGATTTGTTAAAATTCTTTTTTAGTGAAAATTATTTTTGATATAACAAGGGCCTGTTATGGTTTTTTCTACCAAATCATCATTGTCAATTTTGCTTTTTACAGCTGCACTGTTTACCCTTCAAACCATTAACTTCGCACAGGAAGACGATAATTATGCCGTCATAAACGGGGCTAAGATATGGTATCAGGTTAAAGGTGAAGGTGATCCTATCGTCCTGATACCAGGAGGACCGGGAGATTCTCATCTCTACTTTACACCCTGGTTTGATGAGCTGTCGAAAGATCACAAAGTAATTTATTTCGACGCTTTCGGAAGAGGGAAATCATCAAGGGCAAAAAATAAAGAGGAATATTCCTTCCAGCGTGATGTTGATGACCTTGAGGGACTGCGTAAAGCACTCGGATTTGAAAAATGGAGCGTGCTTGGACATTCATACGGGGGTATGGTGGCGCAGGCCTACGCGATTCAGCACCCTGCTTCTCTCGATAAATTGATCCTGGTGGATTCCTTCTATGATGCAGAGATGTGGCAGGAGAACGATAATAATTCGAATTACGTGATGAGAACTCAGTGTCCCGAAAAATGGGATAAATTGATGAAAGTTCGGGAGGAAGGATACCGTTCAAGCTCGCCTGAACATATAAAAGTATATACGATTCCTTCGGGACTGCTGTACTGGTACAATCCCGAAAATGCATTAAAAGTTCGTAAGGATTCCCTTAGCTGGAATTACGATGTTTATTACCAGATAGTAGGGGTTGACGGCGATTTTATTATAGGCGGGGACATAGGCAAACTGGATTTCAGGAGAGATCTTAAAAATCTGGATATGCCTATTCTTATAACTGCTGGGAGGTACGACAGGATATCTGATCCAAAATTCGCAGTTAAATATAAAACGTATGCACCGCAGGCCGAGTTTGTAATGTTTGAGAAGAGCGGTCACAACCCCTATGTTGAAGAGAAGGATAAATTCTTTAAAGTCTTAACGGAATTTCTTAGCCGTAAGTAGATCCTGACATTCTGAGTCATCCTTACACAGTCTCAGGGAGACGAAGCTTCTGCAGGCATACAATTAAGCTTCAGCGTGTTCAGTTCTTATGATTATTTCCTCCTGGAGATCAGGGCCAAGGTTCACAAAGTAGTCGCTGTAACCCGCAACACGCACGATAAGATCCCTGTAGTTTTCCGGTTCTTTCTGCGCCTTCCTTAACGTTTCTACACTTACAACATTGAATTGAATGTGATGTCCGTCCATCTTAAAATATGCCCGGATCAAATGAAGAATTTTTTCCTGTCCTGACTGGTCCCTTAATATCTGGGGAGTAAACTTCTGGTTAAGCAGTGTACCCCCTGTTCTCAGATGATCGATCTTTGCTGCGGATCTTAATACAGCTGTCGGACCATTACGGTCAGCACCCTGTACCGGCGAGATTCCTTCAGATACAGGTTTCTTTGCATTCCTTCCGTCAGGACTTGCACCGAGAACGCTTCCGAAATATACATGACAGGTAGTAGGCAGCAGGTTTATACGGAAATGTCCACCCTTAGTATTCGGCCTCCCGTCAATTGATTCAAAATAACTTTCAAAAACTGCTTTAAGTATTTCATCGGCATAGTCGTCATCATTTCCATATTTAGGAGTCTTATCCTTAACAACGTTCCTTAAACGTTTGAACCCCTTAAAATTATTTCCGAGAGATGACAATAGTTCACTCATAGTGAAATTCTTTTTGTCGAACACATTATATCGGATCGAAACAAGACAGTCGGTTATTGTACCCATCCCAACCCCCTGAATGTAAGAAGTATTATACCTGGCGCCGCCAGCATTATAGTCTCTGCCGTTCTTAATGCAGTCATCTATCAGGATCGATAGAAAAGGTGCGGGAAGATATTCAGCCCATAATTTTTCGATAATTAAATTGCCTTTTATCTTGATATCGATGAAATAATTAAGCTGTTCTTTAAAAGCATCGAAGAGCTCTTCATAGGATTGAAATTCTTCGGGCTTACCGGTTTTTAACCCCAGCTGCTTACCTGTTCTTGGATCTATGCCGCTGTTGAGTGTTATCTCAAGGACTTTTGGGATGTTGAAATATCCTGTAAGAATATAGCTTTCTTTTCCGAATGCGCCCGTCTCTACACAGCCGCTTGCCCCTCCGTTTCTTGCATCTATGATGCTCTTTCCCTGCCTCAGCAGTTCCTGTATGATTGAGTCGGTATTGAACACCGAAGGCTGGCCGAAACCTGTCTTAATTATATCCAGTGCGCGTCTTAAAAACTGATCAGGATTCTTTTTACTTACCTGTATCATTGAGCTCGGCTGAAGCATCCTCATCTCCTCGATTACATCAAGCAGAAGGTAGGTAAGTTCATTTACAGCGTCATTCCCTTCCTCTGTAAGTCCGCCAAGGTTAATCAGGCAGAAATCGGTATATGTATTGCTTTCCTGTGCGGTTACTCCCACTTTTGGCGGTGCTGGCTGATTGTGAAATTTTACCCAGAAAGATTCAAGAAGTTCTTTAGCATTGTCTTTTGTCAAAATTCCGTTGGCCAGGTCCCTTTTGTAAAATGGATATAGATGCTGATCGAGTCTGCCGGGATTAAATGAATCCCAGGTATTCAGCTCGGTGATAACCCCGATGTGAACAAACCAGTAGTACTGAAGGGCTTCGTGGAAAGTACGGGGCTGATTTTCAGGAACACGGAGGCAGATCTTGGAAAGCTTATCGAGCTCTGCTCTCCTCTCCGCATCTTCTTCCTTCTCGCTGAGTTCCGAAAGATATTTAGAATAACGATGTGCAAAGCTTATTAGCGCTTCGGCTGCAATTCTCATTGCTTTCAGCTCTTCTCTTTTATCAAAAGCATCAGAATCAGCATAAAAATCAAGACCGCTCATACTTTCATCGATGTCTCTTATAAAGTCCTTAAATCCTTTTTTATATATTTTATTATCGAGCACTGTATGTCCCGGTGCACGCTGTTCCATAAATTCTGTAAACATACCAGCCTC
Organism: uncultured Bacteroidota bacterium; assembly: GCA_963771705.1. Taxonomy (GTDB): domain Bacteria; phylum Bacteroidota; class Ignavibacteria; order Ignavibacteriales; family Ignavibacteriaceae; genus DATFVA01. Next base: position 626,348 of record CAVYUP010000005.1, on the reverse strand, counting down.
GTAGCAGTCGATCCACTCTCTGTCAACTTCACTGAAAATCCTGTCGCGAATTGAACGGCCTTTCCAGAATGGAATTATTTTTTTCTTCTGAATTCTGGTCGTCTCCTCGTCAACTTTAAAGGATATCTTTTCGCGTGAATTAAGGATCCTAAAATCCTTCAGGGAATGAGTGCATATCTCGGGATAAGTCGGCGTCAGGTGCGGACCTGGACCTCTTTCACCTACAATCAGTTCTCCCTCGTTTACATACAATGATTTATGTTCCAGAAGATATTTGAAAGCAAGAGCCCTGCCGACAGGAATTGATACTTTTTCAGCTTCACCTTTTTTATAAAATTCGGTAATCAGATCCGCTCTTTCAATAGAAATTGAGGGCTGGGTGCATAATGTTTTTTCACGTAGTGTGTTTATTCTTTCATTCATGATTATCCTCTTAAGGAGACTTCGAACCTCGGATCTCGGAAATAATTTAGGATTTCGTGAAGTTTATCTTCATCCTGAGTTTTGAGATTCCCTGCTCGGGAAGTCATATTAAATCTTTTATATTTTGATTCTGCAATTTCATTATAGGGAAGGAGATCGATCTTTCTTATATTGTCCAGGCTCCTTAAATACTCTGAGATTCCGGAAAGATTTTCTTCTGTATCTGTTATACCCGGTATCAAGGGAATTCTCACGATAACTTTATCCCCTTTTTTAGTTAAGTACCTTAGATTTTCAAGAATTCCATAGTTCCCTATTCCGGTAAATTTTTTGTGCATTGCTTCATCGAGAATCTTTACATCATACAGAAAAATATCTGTATACTCATAAATCATGTCAAATAGCTTTCTATCCGCACAACCTGAGGTGTCCACAGCAGTATGAATTCCTGCATCCTTACATTTAATCAGAAGCTCAGTAAGAAATTCATACTGAACTAATGGGTCTCCGCCCGAGAATGTTACTCCCCCGCCGGATTCATCATAAAATAGCTGGTCTTTTTTTATTTCGCTGAAAAGTTCTTCAACTGAACATTCCCTTCCAGCTGGACCCCATCTTTTATCCAGACCGAGCAATGAGCCTAATTCTATCTCCTTCGGAAGTTTTTTTATACTTTCAGGATTATGGCACCACCAGCAGTCGAGCTTGCAGCCTTTAAGGAAAACAGTAGTACGGATACCGGGACCATCATGCAGAGCAAATTTCTTTATATCGAAAATTATTCCTTTCATTTCTCCCCATCTATAAAATTGAGTCTTTAAAATTCCTAAAATAACCGTACACTTGCAACGGATTTAACATAATTCATCCTCTTTTTGTATGACTCAAGGGAATGTTCCACGTCTGGTGTCCTCTGTCAACTCAGGTTATACGCAACATATTTCTCGAAAAGTATTCTTTATTTTTCAGGCAGGTTAGCCTAATGGGTATAGGGTTAGGAAATACTGAAAATCCTGATTTACGGTATTAGAAAGGAGCGTAATAAGTGTTAGATCTGCGCTATAGCATTATTATCACTTGCTTCAATCAGCGCCTCTTTATAACTGAGGCCGTTCAGTCAGCCCTGTCACAGAACTGCAATTCAAAGGAGGTTATCGTTGTAGATGATGGATCACAGGATGGTTCAATTGAGGCGCTGAAACAGTACGGATCCTCTATCAGGTTTTTATCACTACCGGTTAATCACGGATACCTTGAGGCTCGCAATCGTGGGGCGGCTATTGCCCGTGGGGCGTATTTGTTGTTCCTGGATGGAGATGATGTCTTGCCTCCATGGGCTTTTGATGTATACGATTTGCTCATTGAGGAACGGCATCCCTCTACCATAGTTTCCTCTGCACGCTGGTTTGAGGGTACTGTCTCGTCAATTGGGCTGGATGAAGCACCGAAAAGAGTGGACTTCGTGGAGTACGATTCCTTGTTGATCAAGGATCGAACGTCCGGCTTATATAATGGTGCTTACCTGATCAATAAACGGTCCTTTCAAGCTTGTGAGGGTTTTGCTCCCGGGCTGACTTCTTTCGATGATCACGATCTCTTCTTAAGATTAGGATTCTTATGCAAGACGATTGTCGTCTTTTCCCCCTATACGTTCTTATACCGAAAACATGCTGGAGGCATGTCAAGATCTGTTCCTCAATTTTTGAGCGGAGCTAATCTCTTAATTAAACGAGAGCAGGCTGGTATGTATCCAGGTGGGCCTCAGAGGTTATTTGATAGGTACGCATATCACGGCGGGATGATCTATCTTGGTATGATGAGGGGGCTGCGCAATGGGTTTTATAGAGAAGCGATTAAGTTGGTAAGTCAAGGGTGGTTAATGCTTGCGGCTGCAATTATTCGGAGAGCAATTGTGCGGCTAAGAGGGCGACGGCCTCTTGAAACCTGTGAACTGAGGAAGGATTTAAAGAAACAAAGCATCTGAGACTTTATTGTCAATCTCTATTTGGATTGCTCATCATAAAGCATATTAAAGAACCACGAACCCTCAAAGAAGGAAGCAAGATAAGAGAAAAGGCTTCACAGAGTTTCTCGAGTTTGATGACAATCCACACGATGGGTTAGGGAGAGGTTGCTAAATGCCGACTGCTTAACATAGTTACTTTTACAAAAATGAGAGTAAACATATAATTCGCAGTTTCAGCAAACAGCCAGGCTGCCCTTCCGAGATCAGCATCACTTTTAGGCAGGGTGGATTGCTGAAAAGCATGATAAGTTGGATATTTATTTTATATTAATACGGAAATATAACCTGAGGACTAGGATGGTAGATAGAATTTTTATAGAAAAAGGTGATATAACCAGGCAAAAAGTTGACGCAATAGTTAATGCAGCTAATAACTCTCTGCTGGGCGGCGGCGGCGTTGACGGAGCTATTCACAAAGCTGCCGGCCCCGAACTTGTTGAATATAATAGAAGACTCGGCGGCTGCCTTACCGGAGAGGCTAAAATCTCACCCGGTTTTAAACTGCCTGCCAAATATGTGATTTCTACTGTTGGGCCAATCTGGAAGGACGGTAAGCATGACGAGGATGAACTACTTGCAAGCTGTTACAGTAATTCAATGGAGATGGCTGCTGAAAATGAAGTAAAAACCATTGCCTTTCCCTCCATAAGCACAGGGGCTTATCATTTCCCACTGAAAAGAGCGGCGGAAATAGCGGTCAGGGAGGTAAAGAATTTCCTCAATAAAAATGATGAGATTGAAAAGGTCATTTTTGTAGCCTTCGATGACGAAACCTTTAATACTTACACTGGTATCCTTGACGGTAAGGAAGAATAGGTAGAATCTTCTGACTTTCCGCATCTTTCTGTAAAAATGTAGTAATTAATTACCGTAAAGTTCTGTTTTTTCGGAATGGAATGATGTATCCATTCCGGGCATATTAGTTGTTACTTAGATTTCAAATATGTCGGGGATTTTATGAGGTCAAAATTATCAGTACTTCTTCTCTTAATTAATTCTCTCCTTTTTTCACAGCCGGAAATATCATGGTTAAGGGAGTATGATACTTCTTCGCTGGATGAGTGTGGATTTTCAGTAACTGAAACGAATGCCAGCGACGGTTATATCATTTGCGGTTACAGAAATACTCAGATAGATTTTCAGGATTTATTTCTTATCCGTACTGATCTGTCCGGAGATACTATATGGACGAAGCAGTACGGAGTACAAAACGGCAGCGATTATGGGATGAAAATTCTAAGCACAGGTGACGGCTATGTAATAGGTGGTATGAAAGTAAAAACTGCAATTGGGTTCTGGTCTGCATGGCTGCTTAAAATTAACGAGAACGGAGATACTCTCTGGTCAAAAACGTTACTTGACTCGGCAAGAATTATGTCAGTTTGTAATATGCCTGATGGTGGATTCGCAGTAACCGGCATAAGTGGCTGGGAAAATACCTCTAAAGCCTTCAGTGCGAGGACAGATTTTGAAGGGAATATTATATGGCTGAATTATTATGGGAATTATCAAAATACTTACGGTATGGATATAATTCATTCTCAGGACAGCAGTCTTTTTATACTTGGTTCTGTGTATAACCCTCCCGCTTTGATAGATAATTTATGGCTTCTTAAGATAAACGAAGATGGTTCAGAAATCTTAGATAGAGTTTTTGAACCCAAATACACCTGGGGTAAAATTCATCAGGCTGTGAACGGAGATTTAATTCTTGGGGTGGAAAATTCAGGCAGTGTCTCCTTCCTGAAACTTGATGCTAATGGTTTTTTTCTCGATTCATTAAATTTTTCCATGGGAAACAATATGCCGGAAATCATACAATCCCCTGACTTAAACTTTATCTGTGTTTACTCAGAACTATTTGGCAGCAGTGACTATTCTGTAATTAAAATTAAAAAACTGGATAATGACTTTAACAGCATATGGGAACAGGAAATTTCCGGCGAACGTAATTATTCAGATGTTAGTTTTATTGTTACAGAAGATGATGGACTGCTGATAACGGGACGATCCTCAGAGATACCATATGGTGATAATCTGGATATTCTGCTTGTCAGGCTTGATGGGGATATAGTCCCTGTTGAACTGACATCATTTGAAGGCATAATGGAAAATGATAAGGTCATCCTTACCTGGAAAACTTCTTCAGAAACAAATAATTATGGGTTTGAGATTGAAAGAAAAATAAAGACATCAGGAAGCCTGGGATGGGAAGATGCAGGATTTGTTGAAGGAAACGGAACGTCTACAGTTCAGCATTCGTATTCTTATACCGACCCTATTACTCAGTCCGGAATAGTTTCTTATAGATTAAGACAGATGGATCTCGACGGCGCATTTACTTATTCAAAAGAGATCACAGTAGCGTCAAATCCTGTCGTTTCTTCTCTTTCACAGAATTATCCTAATCCTTTTAATCCTGTAACAACTATTAATTATTCATTAAAAGAGGAATCTGAAGTCTCTATTGCTATTTATGATATACTTGGCCGGAAGGTATCTACGGTAGTTAATGAGATTAAGAGACCTGGGAATTATAGTATCGACGTGGATGGGAGTAAATTGGCAGGCGGCATTTATATTTATCGGCTAACATCCGGAAGAAACTCCTTAACCAGGCGGATGGTGCTGCTGAAATAAATTTACCTTAAAAATAAGGTTACAACTCCCGCAACGGCAATGAAAGCTCCGGAGATTGCCCGGAGAGATAGTTTTTCTTTGTAATAGTATTTGGAAATGGGAAGCATAATTATCGGGACTAGCGCCATAAGGGTCGATGCAATTCCAACTTTTGTAAATTCGATCGAAACAAGACTAAGCGTTACCCCCAGAACAGGCGCCAGAACAGTCGCAGCTATTGTTGCCTTTAAAGCCGGTATTTCGTTACTGTAAGTTTTAACAGGATTCCTGTATCTTCCCAGCAGCAGACCTCCTGCAAGTATTATAATTCCTGCACTCGATAGACGGGTAAAGCTTGCTACAAAACCATTTACATAGTTTTCGGCAAACGCGAACTTGGCAAGGATGAGCCCCCCTGCCTGTCCGGCAGCGCCTAAAAATCCGTACAGGATCCCTATTTTGCTGAAGTTTTTCTTAACGGCGCCCTGAGCCTTTTCAGTAACAACCAGAATTACACCGGATATAGTAACTACCATCCCTATAACCCCCAGAGGGGTTATGTACTCTTCAAGAAATACCCAGGCAAGAATTGCGCTGATGGCTGGAACAAGCGACATCAGTATCATCCCGAGCCGCGCCCCTATCAGCTGATAGCACTTGAACAAGAATGAATCACCTATTACGAGTCCAACTATACCGCTCATTATGAGATATTCTACCTGTGATGAAGAGAGGGAATAATCAATTCCTGAAACCAGAATGATCAGAAAAAGAATAATAGCCGCAAGTATTATTCTGTTGATGTTCACCTGAACGGAGCCTACTTTTTCAGCCGCGAACGCAAAAAGAAATGAGGTTACTGACCAGAGACAGGCAGTAGCAAGAGCGCTGATTTCACCGACGTAGGGCATGTTATAAATTAAAAGTAAATGGGAAAATTATAAAGTTAGACCCGCCAGCTGTCGGTCGGAGAAAAACTATAAAAATTAAAGAATAAAGATAAAGGAAAGTTCCGGTTTTACATAAAACTTTACTCTTAAGGTCCAGGATTTATTCTCAAAAAAAAATATTTCAGGGGGTCGCCTTTTGTAGAAAATATCATCAGGTATGACAAAATGGCGGTCTCCTTTTTATACCGGATTTGCCTTGGGGTTATCTCGGATTTACAACGGAGATGGACTCAGAATGAGACATTTGAATACATCAAAAAAACGCATTTTTCGGCTGTTGAGAAATTCTATAGTATGACAAAATGGCGTGCCTCAATTTGGATCTACATGGGTAGTTTTGCCCCTCTCCTTTCCCCTTAATCCAGGTTCCATCCTGCCCCCGCTTCGATTAAAAAAACAGCAAATTAAAAGAAGACTGGCTCAGCAAGAGGAATCTAATCAAATTAGGCGAAATGAATAAGCCAGTAGTTAAGGAAGAATTTTTATAGAATACTGTCATTCTAATGATAATTGCTTTGGATAAAAATTTAATAATAGCCAATTATCTTTAATATTTCAGTTGTGTTTGGGTATAAAATAATGTAACGTGCAGTGTGTGACAGGAAATGTCACAGTATGACATTCAAGACTACCTCCTGTAAGCGAAGCCTTGAAAAAAAGCTCTGGTATTCTTCTTTACACACGTTCCGGCTAGTACATTCTTTGCATGTTCGATTCTCAATAATTTTCGGGGAATAAATCGGCAGAATGAAAAAAAGCAGAGGGAAATATTTAATCGTTGCGGGAGTACTCCTCCTTATAGTCCTTTTTCTTTTTCTTGTAAACAGAATATATACGAATACCCTTGAGGATGCGAAACGAGACCACCAGCTCCAGCAGCTCGAGATGGCAAAATCTGTAGCCCAGGGAATAAATTTCTTCATCGAACATCTTGTAAGGGATATGAAACTGCTCACCCATAATCCCGACGTACTTAAGCCTGCCGGACGGAATGAATACGCTTCGTTGAGGTTCTTTAAAGAAAACTATGACAGTACCATCATCAGAACAATTTTTCTGACAGATTCAACTGGAATGATCCTCTTCTCAACAGGAAATAAACTGCCCGGGTGGTCCTATACTACTATAAAACCTTTAACCTCAGAAATAAATAAAAGTGTTCCTGAATATGTATTCTCGGATGTGATGCCTGATCATCAGAATGATAGAAATAGTCCCAAATCGTTCCTTATGATAGTCAGGCTGCCTGAAGATGAACCTTCCGGAACATATTATTTTATCGGTTATATAGTTGACTTCGATATATTGATAAAAAGGTTCATACAGCCCCTTAAATTAAGCAGTGATGATTTCGCCTGGGTTTTAGACGGCGATGGGAGATTAATATATCATCCGCGGCATCAGGAAATGCTCTTCAAATCTATTCTTAAAACCAGTGCTGTTTGCAGTAAATGTCACGTCAATTTTATTACTCAGAACAGGATGATAAAGTTGGGACACCCATCCATTGATGAATATTATGTGATGGGTAATGAACCGGATAAGATTATGGCGTATGTCCCTGTTAAACTTCAAAATCAAACCTGGATTATCGCTATAAGCACTTTTCTGCCGAAAGTTACAAAAGGACTCAGAAGCCGCTTTCAGCTGTTCTTCGTTCTCGGCTTAATTATTCTGGCCGTTATTCTTACCCTGGGACTGCTTATTTATTTCTTAAACCTCAGGAGGATACGCGCTGAAGAGGCAAACAGGAACCTGGAGGAAGTCCATCAATACCAGGAACAGCTTAACCAGGCCTCAAAGCTCGCTTCTATTGGTGAACTTGTTGATAGCGTGGCCCACGAAATAAATACTCCGGCAGGAATAATTGCTGCTCATACTGATGCTATCCTGCTTGAAAATAATGCGGATAACCCTCTGATTGAAGAACTGAATATTATCCGGAATCAGACCCGGAGGATTAGTGATTATACCAGAAGTCTGCTTACCTACTCTCGGCTAATGCCGTTCAGACCGGAAGCTATCCGCGTGGAAGACCTTGTGGATGAATGTGTTTTTCTGATAGGGCATAGACTCAAATCAAAATCAATCCAGCTTATTAAGTCCTATTATCCGTCATTGCCTCTTCTGTTCGCTGATAAAAGACAGATGGAGCAGGTTTTTATGAATATATTAAATAATGCTGTTGATGCTTTACCATATGGTGGTGAGATAACGATAAAAACGGACAGGACTCATTCTGAATCATCCCTGGAAGCACATCACCTCAGCGGCATTTTTATTTCTATTGAAGATAATGGTATCGGCATAAAAAAAGAAAATATAGGTAAAATATTTAATCCGTTCTTTTCAACTAAGTTCGATACACAGGGAACAGGACTTGGCCTGTCAATATCCAGAACAATTATCCAGAGATGCCGCGGCAGGCTTGATGTTGAAAGCGAAGAGGGTAAATATACTAGATTTACAATCACTCTCCCATATAGTCCTGAAGGAATTAAACTATGAATGTAAAACCAAAAATCCTTATCATTGACGATGAACCTGATATGCTTAGAGGATGTTCAAAAATTCTTTCGGCATTGGGGAATAATCCTTTTCCCGTGCCTGATGGCAGAAAAGCCTTACGAATGCTGCAGGATGAAGAATTTGATCTTGTCTTCTGCGATCTTCTTATGCCCGACTATGATGGTATGCAGGTTCTCGAAGCAGTTCAGAAACTTGCTCCAGATACACCATTCATTATTTTTTCGGCTTATGGAACTATCGATAGGGCGGTTGCTGCCATGAAAGCAGGCGCGTTCGATTTTATAGAGAAACCATTTGAAACTGAAAACCTTAAGATCCTTGTTGAAAAAGGTTTAAGACAAAGAGCACTTTATAAGGAAAGAGTCAGCCTGCTTAAACAGCTCGAAGATAAGTACAGGTTTGATAATATTGTTGGTAAAAGTGAACCTATAAGGAAGGTTTTTGAGATGATTGAGAGTGTCGCGGATTCTGATGCTAATGTGCTGATAACAGGAGAAAGCGGTACGGGTAAAGAACTCATTGCACGCAGTATCCATGCCCACAGCCACAGAAAACTTAAACCCTTTGTCCCTGTAAACTGCGGTGCGTTCCCTGAAAATCTTTTTGAAGCCGAGCTATTCGGATATGAGAAGGGCTCTTTCACTGGTGCGTCTCATAGGAAAATAGGATTGCTGGAGTACGCTAACGGCGGCTCTTTTTTTCTTGATGAAGTCTGCGAACTGCCTGTTAATCTGCAGATTAAGCTCCTCAGAACGCTTCAGGATCAGCAGTTAAGAAGACTTGGAGGCAATGAACTTCTGCAGGCCGATATAAGATTAATCTCTGCAACCAACCAGGATATAAATAAGGCTCTTCAGACTGAGACTATGCGAAAAGACTTCTATTATCGCCTTAATGTTATAAATATTCAGGTGCCTTCACTTAAAGAAAGAAAGGGGGATATCAGGCTCCTCGCAGAACATTTCCTTGTTAAAACTGTAAAATCGTCCCCTAAGAATATCAAAGGATTTGATGATTCGGTTCTGGATTTATTTGAAACTTATCACTGGCCCGGAAACGTGAGAGAAATGGAAAATGCTGTAGAACGGGCAGTGGCACTCGCAAAGGGTGAAAAGATTACCTTAAATGAACTTCCTCCCCAGTTTGCATCCGGCAGAAAGGAATCGGCTGGCTTTCCTCAAAGCTCTCTCTCTGATGTAAGGAATAAGGCTGTTGGAGAGGTTGAAAAAAAATATTTCCTTTTTCTCCTTACCAAGCATAATGGAAATATTACCCGTGTTTCCGAGGAAGCCGGGATGACCAGGAGACATATACACCGTATCCTGAAAAAATATGAGCTTGATCCTCAGCAGTACCGCAAGGGTTAATAATTTTTAATTGGCCTTTAGCAATTAAAAGTGTGACATCAGGGATACACTTTGCAGGTCCTCCACTCCTAAATTCTTATCCGGATTTTCCTTAAATCCTTCAAAATAAGCCATAACGGCAGTTATTCGGGATCAGAAACTTCTGGTATAATAAATGCCTTCTTTGCCCCAAGACATAAAAGGTATCGCTTATGAAGTTCAGAGGGATAATACTTAGCAGCGATGAAACCATAATCTCACAGTGCTTCGAAATTTGCTCAGAAGTTGGTATCGCACTCGTAAAGAAAAAGGAATTTGCGGGATTCATTCTTGATTTACAGGAAAATGACTACGATATGATCTTGTGTGATTGCAGTGAAAGTTTTTCCGTATGTCATAACTGGGTGAAAATTATCAGGCGGATAAATCCAAGAACACCACTGATCATAGTTAATGAAAGAACCAGTCCCCGCGAAGGCGGTATCCTCTACCAGGAAGGAATATTTAACCTGACAGATAAACCATTGGATAACAACATTATTAAAGAAATTATAACAGCGGCTATTCCATTTTATAAACAACAGTAACAAACAAAAATATTCTTATTATGGAAAAATCTGATCCTAAAACTAAACCGACATCGCGCAGAGGCTTCTTAAAGGTTCTCGGTCTCACAGGTATAACAGCTTTCTCTGCATCGGTTTTATACCCCGTGTTCTCTTTTCTTCGTCCCCCCGAGCAGAAGGAGGTCGAAGTTTCTGTGGTAAGCGCGGGTAAAGTAGCTGAGCTTAAAAACATTGACTTCAAGATCGTCCGTTTCGGAAACGAGCCTGTTATTGTCATCCCGTCAGACGGAAAGTTTCTGGCTTTTTCCGCAAGGTGTACTCACCTTGATTGTACGGTTCAGTATGTAAAAGAAAAACACGTAATCTGGTGCGCCTGTCATAACGGCAAGTATGATCTTACCGGCAGAAACATTTCGGGCCCCCCTCCCCGGCCTCTTACTAAATTCAAAACTATTATCAAGGGGGATGAATTAATGATTGCAAAAACTACATAGTATAATAATGAAAAAAATATTCTTAAATCTTTACGGTTGGTTAGATGATCGGGTACAGTTTGGAGATCTCGTTAAGTTCTTCAGTAAGAAATATGTGCCCGTTCACCGGCATTCAGTCTGGTATTATTTCGGGGGCGTTTCGGTTTTTTTCTTCATAATTCAGGTTGTTACCGGAATCCTCCTCCTTTTTTATTATAAAGGAAGCGCGGACCTTGCGTACGAAAGTATTCAGTTCATAATGTCCAAGGTACAGTTCGGCTGGCTCGTCAGGTCTATCCATGCCTGGTCGGCTAATCTTTTTATTCTCTCCCTTTTCATTCATATGTTCAGCGTTTTCTTTGAGAAGGCATACAGGAAACCCAGGGAAATAACCTGGCTTACCGGTATGCTGATGTTCTTCCTCGCCCTGTTTTTCGGCTTCAGCGGGTACCTTCTGCCATGGAATGAACTTGCCTTTTTTGCCACAAAGGTAGGAACGGACATAGCCGGAGCAATCCCTGTAATAGGGGATCCGATAAAGATATTCCTTCGCGGCGGAGATGATGTTACGGGTGCTACGCTCTCCCGCTTCTTCGGTTTTCATGTCGCCTTGCTTCCCGGCATATTTACTATACTGCTTGGAATTCACCTTATACTCGTTCAGCGGCAGGGAATGAGTGAACCTCTGGAAGTAAAGGAAAAAAAGATTCCGCTTAAAAGGATGCCTTTCTTCCCGAACTTTTTTCTTCGGGATCTTCTGCTGTGGCTCGTTGTACTTAACCTGCTTGCAATACTCGCGGTGTTTTTCCCTGCCGAACTCGGAATTAAGGCAAACCTTTTCGGTATAGCCCCGGCAGGTATTAAACCGGAATGGTACTTCCTGTTTATGTTCCAGACCCTGAAGTATTTCCCTTCGCATATTTTTCTTTTTGAAGGTGAGGTTGTGGGAATACTGATGTTCGGAATAGCAGGAATCCTTTGGCTGCTGGTTCCGTTCTGGGACCGCAAGAGTTCTCGTGGTGAACGGAATCGAAAAATAAATTATATGGGCTTGTTTGCGGTGATGTTTATTATTCTTTTAACTTCTCTCGGGTGGTTGTCGTGAAAACTTTCATAGGAACCTGTTTATTATTTATGTTTCTTCTTATCTCCTTCAGCTCAAATGGCTATGCCGCGGAGGATAAGTGTTACTCCTGCCATTCAGACCTGGGAAGCTCACCTGCAGAGTTGTTCAAAAATGACGTGCATCATCTGGCTGGATTCACCTGTGCATCCTGCCACGGAGGCAATAGCAGCAGTGATGATATGGAAGAAGCAATGAATAAGGCAAGCGGCTTTATCGGAGTTCCAAAGGGAAACCAGATCTCAGAGATGTGTGCAAAATGCCATTCTGATTCTTTATTTATCGCAAAGTATGATAAGACGCTTTCAACAAACCAGATGTCGCTGCTGAAGAACAGCGTGCATGGTAGTCTGAGCCTTAATGGTAGCGACAGGATTGTTCAATGTATAACCTGCCACAATGCACACGGAATCGTTTCTGTTAAAAATTCAGCGTCACCTGTGTATCCAACTAACGTACCTCAAACCTGCAATAAGTGTCACGGTGATGTCAAATTCATGCGCTCATATAATCCTGAAATAGCGGTTGACCAGTACGAGAAATACCGAACGAGCGAACACGGTATCCTTAACGCAAAAGGAGATCCCAAACCGGCAGAATGTGTAAGCTGTCATGGCAGCCATAATATTCTTTCAACAAAAGATGTCCGTTCATCGGTGTATCCCACGAATATTCCGAAGACCTGCGCAAATTGCCATAGCAATAAAGAATATATGAAGCAGTATGGCATCCCGACAGATCAGTATGAAAAGTATGTAAAGAGTGTCCATGGACAGGCTCTCCTTGTAAAAAATGATCTTAGCGCTCCGGTCTGTAATAGCTGCCACGGTAATCATGCGGCTATGCCTCCGGGACTTACTTCAATATCCAAGGTTTGCGGTACGTGCCATGCATTGAACGCTCAACTTTTTGCAGGAAGCCCACATAAAAAAGCGTTCGATGCAAATGATTATCCCGAGTGTGAAACCTGCCATGGAAATCATGAAATAATGCCTGTACAGGATAAAATGCTGGGCATATCTGAGGGAGCAGTCTGCATCAAATGTCATTCAGCTTCAAATAATAGTAAAGGGTTCGCTGCGGCTTCTGAAATGAAGAGCTGGCTCGATAGTCTTGCTCAGCAGGATACCCTTGCTAAAAAACTGGTCTTCGATGCTGAACAGAAAGGCATGGAGGTAGAGGAGGCAAAATTTGAGCTAAGGAATATTCATCAGTCACTGATAGAAACAAGAACGGTTCTGCATTCCTTCAATAAGGAAAAATTCAAAAGCATTGTCAACAAAGGATTCACATCCTCCAAAAATGTAATTGCAGAAGCAAATGGCGCAATCCATGAATATTATTTCAGAAGGGTAGGATTGGGTGTATCGGTCCTGATAATAAGTTTTCTGATATTAATACTTTATCTCTACATCAGGAAAATAGAAAAACAAAATCCATTAAAGGATTAAATACCGGAGGTATTATGAACAGTGAAGTATCAAATTCTCTGATTGAAGAACTTGTCAGATCTGTTGAACGGATTGAACGAAGACTGACTGATGTGGAAGCGGCATTGAATATTAAAAAGGAAACAGCAACATCAGAACAGCCTGTTATTCAGCCTCACCCTCAAAACCGGGATGATGATGATTCGTTGGAACTCGCCATTGGTGAATACTGGTTTGCTAAAATCGGTATACTTGCCTTCGTTCTCGGTATGTTCTTCTTATTGACCCAGCCGCTCGACAATTACCCGCTGCTGCTTCCTATATTTATCGGCTACCTGATCAGCTTTACACTGATACTTATACCTGAAATCTGGCTTAAGTCATTTAAGTATATATCGGGATTTCTTATCGGCGGCGGAGCAGCACTTTTCTACCTTACAACTCTGAGACTCCATTTCTTTGGAATGGAGCCTGTCGTTTCAAGCAGATTTTTACTTGTAATCCTTCTTCTTATCGTCGGGGCATTGGCATCCTGGATAGCGTTAAGGCGTCAATCGATATACCTGATCGCTCTGGCGGAACTTTTCTTCATGATGACTGCACTGGTAACCGAAATCCCCCTGCTGATGTTCGTGATGCTTACTCTAATTAGTATTTCAGTGGTGTTCCTCTCATTAAAATTCAATTCCTCTAACCTCATGGTTTTTGGTATCATATTTACCTGCCTGGCGCATTGTTTCTGGTTCGTTAATAACCCTATGCTCGGACATAACCTTCAGATAACAACAGGTTTTCATTATAATCTTATCTTTCTGCTTGCCTATCTTGCAGTCTATGGCGCCGGCAGCCTTCTCCTAATAAAAGGGAAAAAGCGCGAGCTGGATGAATTGTTTATGACTATTATGAACGCTTCTCTCGGTTACGGATTGTTTCTCCTCATCTCAATTTTAAGCGGCATCCAGAATCTTGGCGTTGTTCACCTTGGTGCATTCGTGATATTGATGGCGCTGGCTGTATTATTCTGGACACGGGAAAGAAGTAAATATGGTTCCTTCATCTATGCAATGTTTGCTTACGCGGCTCTTAGCACATCAATAATTGCATCCTACAGTAATCCTGCCTTCTTCATCCTTCTGTGCTGGCAGAGTATAATTGTAATTTCAACGGCACTATGGTTCCGATCCAAATTTATTATAGTGGCAAATGTATTCATCTTCGGTGGTATACTCATTACCTATCTTATCAATGTTAATTCTGTGGGAATGGAGGGAATCAGTTTCGGACTGGCAGCCCTGGTTAGTGCCCGTATCCTTAACTGGCAGAAAACAAGACTTGAGCTTACAACTAATAATATTAGATTGGCTTATCTCATAATGGCTTTTTTCGTCCTCCCCTACGTACTTTACGAAGTTTTGCCTTCAAGCTTCGTCGGTCTGTCGTGGGCGGGCCTGGCGCTTCTCTACTACCTGATGAGCAAGGTCCTTAATAACAAAAAATACAGAATGATGGCCGTATCCACGTTGATACTTACTTCACTTTACCTGGCTGCATTCGGCATAACTTCAAATGATATTACATATAAAATCATCTCATTTCTTGCAGTAAGCATCATACTTCTTATTATTTCCGTGATGTATACAAAGATGAGAACTAATCAAAAACCAAAAGAAGTAGTGTAGTGTAATTTCGTCAAACTCCCTTGCGGTCTGGCAGTTTCTCCCCCTGTCGGACTGCTTTTTTCTCCCCCTGAACTTGCCATGTTTTAATCTGTAAAAAAGATTAAATTGATTTCACATCAATCATGTTAATAAATTTCAAGGATGAAGCTATTCCTGCCTATATTATTTTTCCTGATGTTGTTCCCTCATATTTACCCTCAGGATTTTTTCTATGTAAAGGATGAGAAGTTTTATAGGAATGATTCTGTTTTTTCTTTCCTTGGATTTAGTGCCTATTACCTGCAATGGATTGCTTCGGATTCTTCCCGAAAATACCTTGTTGATAAAGTCTTCCGCACCGCGCGTGATAACGGGATAAAGGTGGTCAGAACCTGGGCATTTAATTCAAATAGTGATTCCTCAATAGCGTCTTGTATCAGGTATGCGCCGTATGGATTCAAAGAAAACGGACTCAGGGCACTTGACTATGTTATCTATAAGGCAAAACAGTACGATGTAAATCTGATTTTAACACTTGAAAATAATTTTGACGATTTCGGAGGTATTAAGCAGTATATTGAATGGGCTGATCAATTCTCTGGCGGGGTAAGTACCGGAACATACCGCCATAGTGATTTCTTTACTGATGATTCAATGAGAAGCTGGTATAAGTATTATATGAAATTAATCCTTCACCGGGTAAATGCATATACAGGGATTCCCTATAAGGATGAACCGGCTATTTTCAGCTTTGAGTTAATTAATGAGGCTGACAATGATGGTGGGTCTTCTGAGTTTATACGAAACTGGTACAATGAGATGGCTGATTATTTTAAATCAATAGACCACAACCACCTGCTGACAACAGGAGAAACAGGCTATGATATAAATGAAGATGATTATTCTGATCCTGATCTGTTTTATAATAATACCCGCTTTTTGTTCGATGGATATAAAGGAAGTAGTTTTACTGAAAACAGCGCAATAAAAAATATTGACTACTCTTCCTTCCATTTATATCCCGAAAGCTGGGGATGTGAACCTCTGGCAGGTAATACATGGATAAATGATCATATAAGACTTTCAGGTAAAAAGCCTTCGCTTTTGGGTGAATTCGGGGTTATAAACGAAAGATCGACTAATTATCAAAACTACTTGAAAACAATAAGGAACACCCCGTCCCGCTCGGCGGTCGTTTGGCAGTACGTCCCTCCAGAACTAATGAGCATAGCTGACAGATTTGCTTTTAATGAAGTTCAGGACCCCGATTTGATGAAGTTATTCAACGAGCATACCCGATTGATAGAGCAGGATCCGGTAACTTCAGAGAATAATGATTTCACCCTTTACCAGAACTATCCCAATCCCTTTAACCCCTCAACAACTATCTACTTTTCGCTTAAAAGTGCGGCTGATGTTAAGATCGAGCTTTTCAACTCTCTCGGTGAACAGGTCCGGTTAATCTATCAGGGATCTCTCTCAGAAGGCAGCCATAATATATTCCTGTCATTTAGTAACTCTCTCCTGAGCAGCGGCGTTTATTTCTACCGCCTTGAAGCAGTTCCTTCAGGTGATCAGAGGAAAATCTTTGTCAAGGTAAGGAAGATGATTCTGTTAAAATAACAGGCTGTCTCAAAAGCTTTTATCTGTTAACCTGAACTCGTCTTTTTCAGATTACTTCAAATGATCCTGAGACAGCCTTGTTTACCTTATAAATTAAAATACATTTTGTATTCAAATGGATGAGGCATGGTACCAATTGAATGAATTTCTTCCAGCTTTATCTTGGTCCACTGTTCAAGAAGCTCATCGGTAAATATACCTCCCCGCCGCAGAAAATCGTTATCGGCGGCTAAAGCATCAAGAGCTTCCGCAAGGTTCCTGGGAAGAAACTGGAACTTCGAACTTTGCGGATCCTCAAGGAAGTTTTTATCGTAAGGACCAAAACCTTCTTTTACCGGATCAATCTTATTCGCAACACCATCTAACCCTGCAAGCAGCATAGCAATAAGGCAGAGGTATGGATTGGCGGTGGCGTCAGGCGGACGATACTCAAAGCGGGTTTCTTCAGGATTCGAAACATACTTGGGAATTCTTATTGCCGAAGCTCTGTTTCCCTGCCCATAGGTTAAGGCAACCGGTGCTTCAAATCCCGGCACCAGCCTTTTATAGGAATTTGTACTGGGATTGGTGAAAGCCGATAATGCCGGTCCATGTTTCAGCATTCCTCCTATAAAGAACCTTCCCAGCTCGTTCATATTGCCGTACTCGCCTTTTTTATAAAAGGCGTTCTTACCGTTTTTCGTAAGGTAAAAGTGAAGATGCATTCCGTTGCCGGCCTGATGATACATCGGCTTCGGCATAAAGGTGATAAAAAGATTTTTACGCCGTGCGAAGTTAAAGAGGATATACTTGGCAGTAATAATATTATCGGCTGTCGACAGAAGATCTGAGAAGTATGTTTCGATCTCCTGCTGTCCCCTCTCACCTACTTCATGATGATGATACTTTACCTTAATCCCGAACTTCTGCAGAAGCTTGCTTGCTTCATCACGGAAGTCGTCATATTCATCCCACGGGTTTGCGGCGTGATAGGCCTTCTTATAAAATTCTTCGGCGTGTTCTACCTTATAATAGGATGAAGATGTCCTTGTATCATATTCCACGTTGGAGAATATGTAGAATTCAAATTCGGAACTCCACCAGGATGAATCGGCACCAGTGGTTTTCTTAAGAAGATTCTTCGCCTGTTTGGCCAGATATCTCCCGTCCTGGTTAAAAGGTGTATGCTTTTCATCTGTCAGTGCAATATGTGCATAAAAACTTAGAGTAGGAGCTTCACGGAAAGGATCAATAACTGCTGTCTTCAGGTCGGGAATCAGTACCATATCGCTGTTTTCAACTTTCCTGAACCCGTAACTGGAGCCGTCGAAACCTACTCCTTCTTTAATCATTTTATCAAGAATATTGTCACAGACCGGGAGCGATATATGGTGAAGCCTCCCGGTAAGATCGATTGCTTTCAGATCAATTACTTCTATTTTGCTCTGTTTAATAAGAGATTTACATTTTTGAAGATCATTTACAGGCATATTCTCCCCGGAAAATTAGGGAGCCGGGTAATTTCCCCGGCTCTTAGTGAAAAAATTATTCGGTGTAGTTTAGCGCAGATAATCCCGGGAACAATGCTACTGTGTCCAGTTCCTGCTCTATCCTTAATAGTTGATTGTATTTGGCAATTCTGTCAGTTCTTGAGAGTGATCCGGTTTTTATCTGACCGGCATTAGTTGCAACAGCTATATCAGCAATGGTTGTATCTTCGGTCTCTCCTGAACGGTGACTGATCACATTTGTATATCCCGCTTTCTTGGCCATCTCTATCGCATCCAGAGTTTCGGTTAGTGTCCCAATCTGGTTTACTTTAATCAGTATAGAATTTGCCACTCCTTTCTCAATTCCTTCGGCCAGACGCTGGGTGTTCGTTACAAACAGATCATCGCCAACTAGCTGAATTTTATTTCCAAGTTTCTCGGTAAGAATCTGCCAGCCATCCCAGTCATCTTCCGCCAGTCCGTCTTCAAGAGAAACGATGGGATATTTTTTAACCCAGTCGGCCCAGAAATCAACCATCTTCTCAATCGGTATTTCTTTATTGGGTGCTGATTTAAATAAATGATATGCATTTTTTTCTTTCAGGAAGAATTCACTCGCGGCCGGATCGAGGGCAATTCCTATTTCACTTCCTACCTTATAACCTGCTTTTTCGATCGCTTCAAGAATTACTTCTATGGCCTCCTCATTCGATTTTAGATTGGGCGCAAATCCTCCTTCATCGCCTACGGCTGTGTTGTAGCCTTTTTTCATTAAAACAGACTTCAATGAATGAAATGTTTCAACTCCCATTCTTAGTGCTTCCGAAAAGCTCGATGCGCCATAAGGCATTATCATAAATTCCTGGAAGTCAACATTGTTGTCAGCGTGCTTTCCTCCGTTTAATATATTCATCATAGGAACAGGCAGTGTGCGGGCGTTTGTACCCCCTATGTACCTGTATAAAGAAATTCCAAGTGTTTCGGCAACTGCTTTTGCGCAGGCCAGCGAGACACCCAGAATCGCGTTAGCGCCTAATGCTGATTTGTTTTCCGTTCCATCGAGAGTAATAAGCATATTGTCTATTTCTGCCTGGTCTGCGGCATCAAAATCTATTAGTTCGTCCGCTATCCTGTCGTTTACATTTTCTACGGCCTTAAGAACTCCTTTTCCGTTGTAGCGTGATTTGTCGCCGTCTCTTAACTCTACAGCTTCGTGTTCTCCGGTAGAGGCACCGCTGGGAACGGCTGCTCTTCCTATTATTCCTGATTCCAGCTGTACTTCAACTTCTACTGTCGGATTGCCTCTCGAATCGAGTATCTCTCTTCCCAGAATATCTATTATAGTTGTCATTTTTTCTCCTGATTTTTCTATTATCGATCTTTAAATGATTAATATTACCATACAAAATTACTCAAAATAAACCTATTCTGCTTTTGTCTTAAACCCTTTCATCATCCATTTTTTTGAGAGCCATAAACCTATGGGACTAATCATCGCGATCAGTCCGTAAATAAACCACATCGTCTCGGTATCCATCTGTGCGGGCGGTACTCCTTCGGGACAGTATTTCATCAGGAACCAGCCGGCGTACATAGCCGTGATTACCTTTGTAAGGAACCACGGGAACTGACCTATACCCATATAAATGCCTGTCATTCCTTTCGGAGCAATTTCGGCTACCCACTGCAGAAAACGGGGCTGCCACATTGCTTCGCCGATCGTCATAATAATGATAAAAGCAAAAAGCGTGTATATATTCGGTCCAAGTGCGAGTATGAATGTTGGTGAGGCCATTACAAGGGTTCCAAGTATGGTCATCTTATAAGCATCTTTTTTGGCTGTTAGGGCCGCAATCATAGGTGTAAGTATAAAAATAAGGATTGGATTGAAATTCACAAAGAATTCGAAATTATCCTGTACGAATCCGGTGAAGGCACGACTGGTATACTGCGGCAGCGTTAACCAGTTATGCGCAAAAAGTGTCTGAACCGGAATTAGGATAAATATAAAATACATAAACCTTAAATCCCTTAAAGGGAAATTTTTTATGTAATATTTTAATTTTTCCTTGAAAGGTTTTTCGGTTTCTTCGGCAACTTCTTTCTTTTGTTCATCTGATAATTTTTCAGTTGCACGCTGTATGGTTTTTTTGGATAGGATAACAGCTACTACAATTATACCGGCAAGGGTTAGTCCGTCGTAAACCCAGAAAACTCCTGTAATGCCGAATGCTTTCCTTACGGGCGGGGAAATAAGTCCCGGCATAAATCCCCCCAGGTTCATAAGCGCGTAAAGCATCGCATACCCCATTGCCGCGTTTTCTTTGGTTGTAAATCTTTTTACGGCGGCATATGCGGCAGGCTGATAAATTCCGTAACCTAGTACTATCCATAGGATCCCGAACATCGCAAAGCTGTGAACTCCGGACCACATCCCGCTGGAGGGGAAAATGTCAGGACTTATAGTGATCATCACCCTTCCAATAAGCATCAGGCTTAGTGAAATAAGAAATGACTTTCGTACACCAATGATATCAACCGTTGCACCCAGGAAAAGCATGCTTAATGTTATACCGGCTGTCAGTATTCCCACCATCTGATCTGCCTGAATATCGTTTAGGCCTGCATACGAGTTAAAATATAGTGCCAGCAGACCCAGCATTCCGAAATAGACCAGTCCTTCCAGAAAGTAGGATATATTTACACCCCACAATAACCTTGAAGCACGAACAAGGTCTTTGAAGGGCTGGGTAATTTCTTTTACGGTTTGTCTAAGTACTGTTTCTTCTTCTTCTTTTTCAGGTGTGATTAGTTCGTCCGCCATATTTTCCTCAAAAGGTGTTTTTTTATCGGATGTAAAAATAAGGAATTATTCAGGATATTACGATAATTTTATTTTTCCCCGGTGAGTTTACCCAGCGACTGAATATCATTGCTTGTGGGCGTCTGAAATACCCTTAAGCTGAATTGGGGAAGGATTGCCAGTATATGGTCAAAAATATTCGACTGCACATCCTCGTATTCCGCCCAGTCGGTTGTATTTGCAAAAACATATATTTCAACAGGCAGTCCCTGGGGTCCCGGTTCAAGCTGCCTTATCAGGAATGTCAGGCTTTCGTTTACATCTTCACGCTGCCTGAGATATATTTTAAGATACTCACGGAATGTGCCTATGTTGGTAAGCCTTCGTTTATTTATAATTTCACCCGGCTTAAGATCAAGCTTCTCATTGTACTCTTTTAGTTCCCTTCTCTTTTTTTCTATGTAATCAGAAAGCATCCTAAATTTTTCAAAATGATCAAGCATTTCATCATCAAGGAACTTAATACTGGTAATGTCTATATATACGGCTCTTTTAATCCTTCGTCCCCCTGTCAGCTTCATCCCCCGCCAGTTCTTAAAGGATTCTTCAATCAGTTTATATGTGGGAATTACTACAATCGTTTTATCAAAGTTCTGAACCTTTACTACATTAAGCGCAATATCTATAACATCACCGTCTGCGCCGAATTTAGGCATCTCAATCCAGTCGTTTATCCTTATAAGATCATATGAATTAATCTGGATGCTGGCCACAAATGAAAGTATTGTGTCGCGGAAGATTAAAATAATCACGGCCGTAAGAGCCCCTATCCCTGTTATAAGCGTCCAGGGTTCCTGCCCTGTAAATATCCCGATTATAACTATGCTGCCGATAATATATAAGATAATCTTAACAACCTGCAGATATCCTTTAATAGGCCTTTCCCTCCCCTTTTCTGTAAGCTCATAAAGATCATTAAAAGTCGAAATGAGCGTCCCTATTGTAAGGAGTACAACAATAACAACCAGGGCATCAAAAAACCTCCCCAGATATAATTCCGCGCCGGGCAGCAGGTACGTAAACTGCCGGAGAACCAGCAGCGGTACTATTAAAGATGCGCGCCGCATTAGTTTTTCGTTCAGTAGAAGATCGTCATAAGTTGTTGAGGTTCGTTTAACTAGTACTCTTATCCCTTTTATAACCACCTTCTTTGTAAGGAAATAAAGAACAAATGCCAGCAGCAGGATACCGGCAAATTTAAGGTTATCATTTATTATAGGATTATTGCTCAGCCAGGAATTTATATCCTCAATCATATTCACTCTCTTTATAATAGGTCTTAATTATAAAAGTAGTATTTTACGTCTCAATTTTCCAGAAAACTCCAATTTTATCAGGACTTTTTTGAATTATGAACACGGGTAACTTCAGAGCCTATTCAGCCTGGATAGCGGTATGCATAATCTGGGGAACTACTTACCTGGCAATAAGGATCGGCGTTGAACATATACCGCCTATGCTGTTTGCGGGATTAAGATGGATAATTGCCGGTGTTATTTTTGTTTCGTTTCTCAGGCTTAGAGGAAAGAAACTCCCTTCAAAAAGTGACCTGATTCATATCTCTGTCGTCGGTATTTCTTTAATAGGAATCGGAAACGGTCTGGTTGTTACAGGCGAGCAGTATGTAGGGAGCGGACTGGCTGCCCTTCTTATTACAACGGTTCCTTTCTGGGTTGTGGCTATGGAGGCTTTTATTCCCTCCGGTCCTAAGATTAACTGGATGATTTTGTCAGGACTCTTTCTTGGTTTATTGGGGGTTACCCTTATTTTTAACGGCAGCTGGGCTGAACTCCTGAACCCAACTTATCTGCTCGGAGTACTCTGCATCCTGGGCGCTGTGGTGGCGTGGTCTTTCGGAACTGTATATTCCAAGTATAAAAAGGTTTCCGTGCACCCTCTGATGAGCGCGGCTGTTCAAATGCTCGTTGCAGGCACTGCCCAGACCATACTTGGATCGTTTCTGGGCGAATGGTCCCGCATATCCTTCCATACAGACGGGGTTATTTCATTTTTTTACCTGGTGCTGATTGGCTCTATGTTCGGGTATGGTTCTTATATTTATGCGATTGAACACCTCCCCCTGTCTCTTGTTTCTACATATGCTTATATAAATCCTGTAATTGCTCTTTTTCTTGGATGGCTCGTTCTGGCTGAAAAGCTGACTCTTCCTATTATTATCGCCGCGGCTGTGATAATAGCAGGGGTAATAATCGTTAAACAGGGTGCAAAAAAGCAGCGGCTTCAGCTCAATAAAACGTAAGGCATTTATTAGCTGGATCATTCTGTCTTTACAGCAAATTAATTATATTCACCCTTATTTAAAACAACTGGTCGGAAATGAATCGCTTAATCGAAGAAGTCTCGCATTATGTTAAGAAGCAATTCGAAACTCATCCGTCTGTTTATCGATACCATAATATTCAGCATACTAGTGAAGTTGTAGATATAATTGAAGATCTGGCTGAAAATTCCGGGGTAAGCAGCGATGATTTGGAATTACTCTGAATAGCAGCATGGTTTCACGATATTAGCTATCCTGAAACGATTCCCTACCATGAGGAAAAAAGTGCTGAAAAAGCTGAAGAATATCTGAGGAATAAAAATTATCCCGATTCCAAAATTGGGGTTATAAAGAAGCTGATATTATCTACAAAAGTTCCTCAGTATCCCGAAACCAAACTCGAAAAAATAATGTGCGATGCTGATATCGCTTATATAGGTAAACCGGATTTTATTAAAAAGATTCCTCTGCTGCGTGAGGAATGGCGTAGTACGGAAAAAAAGGAATACTCGGAAGGTGAATGGTTGAAGGAAAATATCCGCTTTCTGGAATCAAATCCTTTCCATACCGAATATGCAAAGGCAAAATATAGTAAAACACGACTTGAGAACATCGCACTTCTTAAGCAACTGCTTGAGGAAGAAAAATAGGCAGTCAGCAATGGTAAATTTTCAAAGTAACCAGTGGTACCGCTAATAAAAAAGCCCGGCTCTCTGCCGGGCCTTAACTTAATCTCACTACATTCTACTTCATTAAAATCATCTTCTTTACGGAAGTATATTTCCGTGTTTCAAGACGGTAGTAGTAAACCCCGCTTGCCAGTCTTGAGGCATCAAATACAACTTCATACCTTCCTGTTTTCTGAACTGAATTAACAAGTGTGAATACTTCTTCGCCAAGAAGGTTATAGATCTTAAGCTTTACGGATCCGTCTTCAGGAATTGAGTATTTAATCTTCGTAGATGGATTAAAAGGATTGGGATAATTCTGCTCCAGGGTGTACTTAATTGGTGATGTAACATTAACTGTCACTTCATCCGAGTATGAGCAGGTTCCCATAAAATCGATCTGCTTCAGCCTGTAAATGAAAGTACCCGAGCTCAGATTTTCATCTCTGTAAGTGTAGCTTCTGCTCCTGGTCGTGGTTCCGGAGCCTGCAGTGAATGCGATTTTCTCAAAGCTGCTGTTACCAGTTCTGCGTTCTATTTCAAACCCGCGGTTGTTGGTCTCTGAAGCTGTCGACCAGCTCAGAGTAACATTTCCGTCCGCGGAAGCCGCATTAAATGAACTTAGTTCAACTGGCGTTACATACTGATAACTGACAATAAGGTAGGGCTGATTTGTCTCATTCCAGCCGTCAAAGTTTATATAATATGTGGTTGAGAAATCCCTGTCGTATATTCCCATTGAAAACCAGCCCTGGGGAATTGCGCTCTGCAGATCAGCGGCCGCGTTGTTCCCCATCTCATATGAATGCCAGCCGGGAGCAAAGGTGGATGATTCGTCCGAGTAAATGTAAGCAGTGCCTGTCCCTGTATTGCCGCTTACCTGGCTGAAGATAGTCCCTCCGTTTGCTGTAACCGGATTTACAGACCCCATAGGCGTGGCACTCCAGTAAGGGTAGTGGGTGTCATTTACATAGCCGCTAAAATCAACAGACAATATCTCAGCATTTTCAGGAATTGAGCTGATGTCGAAGGTCATCCATCCGCATTCGGGCGACTTTGTCCTTACTTCGCTCACGTCAGTCTTTGATGTAGAACTACATGTTCCTGTCCAGTAATCTGCATTCTGTGGATAAAGTGTATCCGTTGCTGTAACCAGGTTTGGATCCTGCACTGTTCTGAAGCTGAATGTTACCGGAGAACTGCAGGTGTCCCCTATTTCAACTACTTTCCAGAAATAATTTGTGTAATAGTCCAGCGGAAGATATGATGGATCGATTGTCCACGATGTTGCCAGTGAACCGGATTGTACAAGGGTCATCGTGGAGGGACTCGTACCAAAGTATAGCTCATTGAAAACAGCATCCGCGCCGTTTGTCCACGTTAGTTCTGATAAATTAACCGGAACATCAACCGCGCCTGCTTCGGGATTCGGATCTGATGCCTCCGCAACAGGACATGGGGGAAGGGTTTCTACAACAGGCAGCGAGGGGTCCCCCATAAGGTTGTACATTTCCATATATCTCAGTGTTGTTCCGTTTACCCCGCCGAAATGATTTACAAAGTAGATCATTCCCTGCACAAACATAGGTGTTACTCGTGTGAGCTCATCTTCAAACATAGCCTTTATTACCCCGCGCTCGAGTATATCATCCTCATCCCAGTAAGAAGTTACAGAAGAACCGTAAAATGAAGCGGCACCATGCTCTGTCCTTAACCAGGTTTCGCCGAAGCACTCCCCTGTTGAAAATGAGCCGGTAAGGCAGGCAAATGAATATACGTATGGATACCAGGTATTGGTAAGTGCCGAAACCTGCGACTGGCTCAAAGGAGGTCCGTCAGCCCACGAGGTTTCTGAACCATGCCCCGAGTAGATAGCAAAGATCTGGTTATCATTCAGGGCATTAATCAACTGCGCAGTTGTTGCGCTGTATGTTTGACTGTAAAGTTTCAGGTTGGTGTAACCGGCCGGATCGAAGTATGTATCTATTACGTAGTTGTGCGTTCCTTCTGAAATCGAGTAGTTATCGCTTGAAGCCATAAACACATTTTTCATATCCATCGTGCCGATGTATGATTCGGTATTCATTGTTTTACTGATAGCATTGCCGAGCTGTACTGTATTCGCAACGGACATCCTCCCGATGAATGCGTCGGGGTATACGTCTCCTCCCTCTAGCTGAGCGTATTTCAGGTCTGTTGTCGGCGTCCCTGTACCCGAGCCGGTCCAGGCTGGTATGTTCGCTACATCCCCCACCAGAAGGATGTATTCGGGTCTGGTAGCAATGTTATCGTATCTCTGTTGAATAAATGCCTTAATCGCTGTGTTGGTTGTACCTGTTGTGCCGGTGTTAAAAACGTCAACCGTAAATCCTTTGCTGGTTTTATACTCTGCGAACGGTGTCAGATCGGCTTCGTAGGCCGGCGCTGTTATAATAAGGTAGTTCCCCCCGCTTCTCTGTGAGCCGCATTCATAATTAATGAAGATATTCTTGTAAAAATTATTGAATACCGCGGATTTACCGGTTACAGGTAAAATGCTGCTGCTCAGGTTTAACTTGAATTGTCCAGAACTTATGATGGTTAGTTTATTTTCGGCAGGACTATAATTAAACGGATGGATAGTCACAACTACTCCCTTAACTCCGTTGATAATGAAAGGTTCTGATACGCTGATTGGATCGTACGTTTTACCTGTTGAGTTGTAATAGTTCCTGTCAATCGTAAATGGTCTTTCAGAGATAGGATTGTTCTTCTCCCACGGTTCCTGGAATGGATAGATTTTCTGCTTCAGTTCCTTAATTTCAGAAACCACGCGGTTAATTCTGACTGAAGGATTTACTTCACTATAGGGTATGAACATATCAAACGAAACCTGGGGAAGAGCCGGTAATCCGGCCTCGTTTACTACACCGTAATCAGAAACCTTAATAGCATAGTAATTTTCATTATTCACCTTTACCGTATTAAACTGGTACGGCGGAAGAACGTAGTTAATCGTATACCCGTCACTGTTTTTTACTAAAGATATACCTTCAGGGGTGTATGCAAGTGAATCGGTAATTAAAATAACTGAAAAGAGAAGGACAAAAAGAGTGTATAATTTTTTCATAATCTCCCCGGAAATTAATGAATGAATCTGTAATGATATCGTGGCGGGAACTAAGTTACAAAAAATCGCTTTATTAGTAGATAATCATGATATTTGCCTGTATCAAATATATAAAATAACGCTGTAAAATGGGGTAAGAACTTGAAAGTTATTAGTCTGAGCCTGCCGAAGAATCCGACAAGCTCAGCGTTGTAACTTTTTACATTTCTATAGCATTGGCTTTTTCTAACTTCATTACTTTTTCCAGCGCCTGTTCCAGGTCGTTTATAAGATCGTCGGTGTTTTCAATACCAACCGATAGCCTTACCAGCCCGTCTGTAATTTCAGCTGCTTCCCTGGCCTCTTTTCCCATAGAGAAATGAGTCATACTTGCCGGATGCTGAATGAGACTTTCAACTCCGCCTAGACTTACAGCCAGCTGGCAGAGCTTCATCGAGTTCATAAGTACCTTGCCCGACTCAAATCCGCCTTTGAGTTCAAAGGTGATCATACCTCCGGCGCCTTTATGCTGCTTCTGCCCGGTTTCATACTGCGGATGACTTTCCAATCCTGGATATTTTATCCATTTTATTGCAGGATGTTTTTCAAGCCATTCTGCTATCTTCTGAGCGTTGCTGCTGTGACGTTCCATCCTTATGGAAAGAGTCTTTAATCCCCTGTGAACAAGAAATGAATTGAAGGGATCTATCACTCCGCCCGTCTGATTTAAAGTCTTGCGGAATTGTACGTAGGTTTCCTCATCCTTTACTACTACTATACCGCCTACAACGTCGGCGTGGCCGTTTAAGAATTTGGTGAGGCTGTGCATAACAACGTCTGCGCCTAGCGCAAGGGGGTTCTGAAGGGCAGGACTCATAAACGTGTTGTCAACTATAACCTTCGCTTTATAACTATGTGCTATTTTTGAAACTTTTTCTATATCACTTATACAAAGAGTAGGGTTGCCCGGCGTTTCTATATAAACAACCGTGGTATTTTTCTTCATTGCGTTAAGAACATTTTCCGGATTGGAAGTATCAACAAAGGTAGTTTCAACACCAAACTTTTTCATTATAGTATTAAGCAGAGTGGTTGTCGGTCCGTATACTGATGACGAGCATACCACGTGATCGCCTGTCTGGGTAAGACTAGCGAAAATTGTATGAACCGCTGCCATCCCGCTGCCGCACCCAAGGGCTTTATGGCCTCCCTCAAGCTCTGCTATCGCATTCTCCATTGCTTCAACTGTAGGGTTAAGCATTCTTGTATAAATGTAGCCTTTTTGTTCTCCTGCGAATAAAGAAGCACCATGCTCTGCGGATTCAAATTTAAAAGTTGATGTCTGGTAAATTGGCGGAACAACCGAACCAAATTCATATTCATCAATGCCAGCGTGAACGCATTTGGTCTGGAAATCCTGTTTTGAATGGTTTTTCATTTTTATCTCTCCCTGAATTACTCCGAACGGAGGGTTTTTAACATTAATTCAATAATTAGATGTTCAAAATTACGTTTATTGACCGAGAAAATGAAATTTCTGTGGGTAGGGGTTGTACTGGGGTAGCAGTGGGTTTACAGGCCGGATGTAAGGTTTATAATAGTGAGAAAGTAACTTCCGGGGGTCAGATAAACAAAGAGTTTTCTGACCCCGAAAGTTACGAAAAATTCTAGTTTTCTTCAGGCTGAAGTTCACTTGTTACAGGAATATCCTGTACGTCTTTATTTCTTCTGAAAACTTTCCTGATGAACGCGGATATATTTTCTTTCCATAGTTCTGCTCTCATATAAATAACAGGAACCAGAACCAGGGTAAGGAACATTGAACTTATTAAGCCGCCGATGATCGCCCAGGCAAGTCCCGACTTCCATTCGGAACCGGAGTCCGTAGCAATTGCCAGGGGAAGCATTCCAATTACCATTGCCGTAGTTGTCATCAGAATTGGTCTTATCCTGCTTTTGCCTGCCTCTATAAGTGCGTCATAGGAACTCATCCCATCTTCTCTCCTTTTCTGATTGGCTCGGTCAACCAGCAGAATAGCATTTTTGCCTACCAGTCCTATCAGCATGATGATACCGAGAATGGAGAAGATGCTAAGCGACTTCATAGTAAGAGCCAGCGCAAGCAGCGCTCCTACCATCGCCACGGGTATCGAGAAAAGTACCACAAACGGATACAGATATGAATCGTACAGGGCAATCATTACCATATAAACGAAGAGAATGGCCGCAAGCATAGCAAGCCCCAGATCACCGAATGATTCCGCCTGGTTCTTAAGATCGCCTTCATAGGCTACATCCACACCCGCGGGAAGTATACCTGCATTGATCTCTTTCTGTATGTCCTGCCCGATGCTTCCGCTGGGCCTTCCGTTAACCTGCGAGTAAACTGTAATAGAATTTATCCTGTTCCTTCTCTGTAGCTTGGTCGGTCCCGTTGTCTGGTAAACATCCGCGAATTGCTGAAGCTGAATAAGTTCTCCCTTGTTGTTCATAAATGCCAGGTTTTTTACATCGGATATTTTTGAACGGTCGAACCGGTCCAGCGCAATGCGCAGATCATAATCATCATTTCCATCCCTGAACTTGGAATCATCATCACCGCTTAACGCCACCCTCAAAGCCGACCCTACTTCAGCAACATTTAACCCAAGCTCGGCCATTTTGGCCCTGTCTACTTCTATTCTGGTCTCAGGCTTGCCGTCTTCTGAAGAAAGCCTTACATCGGCTGTTCCCGGAATTTTCTTCAATGCTGAAACCAGCTTGTCGGCGCCTTGCTTAACCAGTTCCCGGTTGGGACCAGAAACTATTAACTGAATAGGCGTCTGGTTGGCGGTTCCGAAAATTCCAATAGGGTTAACCCTGGCTTTTACGCCCGGGATCTTCATTGCTTCTCTTTTAATAATATCGCCTATGTCATCTGTGCTTTTTGCCCTTCTGTCCTTCGGCACAAGAGCAACATCTATCTCAGAGGAATTGTTGGATGATTGTCCCAGCAGTCCCTCATTTGAGGCGCCTACTGTAACAAAAGTATTCTTCACCTCAGGAAGGTTATTGATATATCTTTCAACTTTCTGTGTAACAAAGTTCGTATTCTCTATTGAGGAACCCGCGGGCATTTCAAGGATGACTGCAAATTCACCACGGTCTGACTGTGTAATGAATTCACTTCCTATGAAGCCTGCAGGAATTAAAGTAAACGAGGCAAAGAATAATACTACCGTCAGTGTAATCACCTTCCATCGGTTGTGTAGCGCCCACTTTAATACTTTCAGGTAGTGATCAACTACTCTGTTAAAACTATTCTCAAACCATATCGCAAAACGCCCTATTATGGTACGCTTTGTAAGGGTTTCAAGTCTTCCTATCCTTGAAGCCAGCAGCGGAGTTACCGTAAATGATACAAACAGTGAAAGCAGAGTCGCTATAACAACTACTACAGCAAACTGACGGATAATATTACCTACAAGCCCTCCTGTTAATGCCAGGGGTACAAACACCACCACATCCACCATTGTAATTGCCAGTGCGGCAAATCCTATCTCATTTCTGCCTTTAAGAGCGGCTTCCTTCTTCTTCTCGCCTTTCTCAAGATGATGGTGAATGTTCTCCAGCACCACAATTGAATCATCCACAAGGATACCTACAATCAATGATAATCCGAGAAGCGTCATCAGGTTAAGGGTGAATCCAAATGCGTACATTACAATGAAAGTCGATATCATCGAAGCCGGAATTGCCAGCATCACTATAAATGAATCACGAATGCTGTGCAGGAACAAAAGCATTACAATGGCAACAAGTACAACAGCAAGAGCAAGATCGAACTTTACGCCGTTTGCGGCATCTATAGTAAACTGTGATCCGTCCTGTGCTATGTTAAATGACACACCCTGGGCCTTGTAATCTGATTCCATCTTTGCTACTTCAGCACGAACCAGTTTACTCACCTCAACTGCGTTTGCGTCAGTCTGCTTCTGAACCAGTACACCAACAGAAGGAATGTTGTTGATCCTGTTAAGCATGCTCATATCTTTTGTGCCGTCATAAACCTCTGCAACGTCATCAAGATGAATATCACTTCCATCCCGGGTGCGGGCAACAATGAGGTTTTTCAGTGCGTCTATCGAGCTGAATTTCCCTGCTATCCTTACAATAAGCTGTTCCTTGCTGTCTTCAACTTTCCCTGTCGGAAAATCCAGGTTCGACGATTTTATCGCCTGGGTAACCTGAAGTATTGAAAGTCCGTAACCTCTCAGTTTATCCGCGTTAAGGTTAACTCTTATCTCTCTTTCGTCTCCGCCTACCAGGGTTATCTGTCCCACTCCCGGTATCTTCGCCAGCCTTGGCTGTATCCTGTCCTTTATAAACTGATAAAATTCCGTTGAGCGCATGTTACTCGTAACACCCATTCTTAGTACGGGAATTTCATCAAGTGCGAATTTTGATATCGTCGGCGGCTTGGCGTCCGCAGGTAGTTTTGTCAGTACCTCGTTTACTTTCCTCTGAGCGTTCTGCAGTGCTAAATCAACATCAGCCGACTGATTAAACTGGATCATAACAAACGAAACACCCTCTGTTGAAGTCGAGTTTACGTTGTCAATCTCATCAAGGGTGGAAATCGCGTCCTCTATTGGTTTTGTTACCGAAGTCTCAACTTCATTGGGCGAAGCTCCGGGATAAACCGTCGCAATCGTAATAACAGGAGGAGTTATCTTCGGAAGCAGTTCATAATCGAGCTGGGTATAGCTGTAAATTCCAAGCACCGTTAGTGCTGCGAATATTACAACGATCAGCGTGGGTCGTTTTATGGCTAATTCGGTTATTGTCATTTTCTTAATCTCCTAATCCTGGTTTATTACATAAACAGCAGTATTTTCCTCAAGGTTGTTTTGACCGTTCACAACTACTTTATCACCGTCCTTTAGTCCCTTGATTACTTCCAGGTTGTTATCATAAGAAGTGCCGACGGTAACATCTTTCAGGTGAACAACACCGTTCTCTACTACGTATACCTGGGGATTTTTAATGCTTCCCAGAAGAGCGTCACGTGGAACTATCAGCTTCGGCTCGCTGGTTCTCGGGATGAAGGTGACTTTACCGAACATTCCCGATTTTAACGGATGTTCCTTGCTGTTGGCCAGTAAAATTTCTACCGGGTAGTTATGTGCTGCATCTCCCTTATCACTTATTGTGGTAATGGCTCCGGTAAACTGAACACCGGGATAAACATCTGTCGTTACAGTAACTTTGTCCCCTTTTTTAAGGGAGAATACATCCTTTTCCGCTACTCCTACTTTTACCTTAAGCCGCGATATATCAACTATATTCGCAACGGGCATATTCTTATTAACGTATGTTCCCATATCTATATTCCTGGCAGTGATTACCCCGGATATAGGCGCTGTTATTTTTGTATTCTCATACTCCTTCTTGGCTGCTACGTACATCGACTGTGCATTATAGTATGCCAGCTTTGCCTGCTCATACTGAACATCCGAAACTGATTTATTCTTATATAAGGCGTCGTACCTTTCAAAATCTTTTTTTGATTTTTCAAAGTTTACCTGTGCCGTCTTATATGCGCTTTGCTTCAGTTCATCATCCAGCTGAGCGATTACAGAACCTGCTGCCTTGTAATCTCCTACATTGGCGTATACCCAGGTTACCTTTCCCTGTGCCTCTGATATAACCTGTACATCATTCTCTCCCACTATTGTCCCTACCAGTTCTATGTTGTTCGATACTTCCTTTTTTTCAACGGTCGAAACCGTCACCGGATAAGCACTTATTTTATCGTTCTTAGCTTTTGCTTCAAGCTGAGCACGATTGTTAAACAGTACTAATATTAATACTGCGAACAGAACAAACGAGATAACGTAATACTTTAGCTTTTTCATATTTATATGCGCCCTCTATATTTATTTACCAATTGATTTTTCTAAACCTGCTTTTGCAAGCTCATAATCTGCTAGTGACTGTATGTAGTTTGTCTTTGCCTGTAAAAGAGCAAACTCTGCGTCTAGCAGATCTGAGTTCAGTGCAAGACCATTCTTAAATGTTTCATTTGTTACACGGTAATTTTCTTCCGCCTGGTGTACACTCTGGTCAGAAGCCATTACTTTTTCCTTTGCCTTCAGCAAATTCAGGTAATTCTGTGTTACTTCAAGACTGATACCGTCCTTCAGACTCTTATATCCATCCTTCACCTGCTCAAGCTGGGCTTCAGCCTGCTGTGTCTGGTCACTTGTGGCCAGCCAGTTCCATATGTCCCATGATAATCCTACGCTTACATCCCAGGTCCCGTTAAATTTGTCTTCTGCCGGGAAAATGCGCTGATTGGGCCGCGCGTAGATATAATCTCCTGCAAGATAGATCTGAGGATACCATCCCGATTCAGCCATAGTAACTCCGCTCTCACCTGCCTTCAGTCTGAAATCCATTGCCTTTAGCTCGGGTCTGTTCTCAATGGCCTCCTGGATCAGCTGATCAAGATCCTGAGCGTTGTTCTCATCCAGAACAACATCTGACTGCACCTCTGTATCTGTTGCTAACGGCAGTCCGATAACATTGTTCAGATTGCTCCTTGCGAGTTTAACGCCGTTATCTGCGTCTATCTGGCGAAGCTGCGCTTCGGCAAGCTGAACCTGTACTTTCAGCACATCATTTTTTGTTGATATTCCGTTCTCAAAGAAATTCTTTACATCTGAAAGATGCGCTTTGATGAGATCTATATTTTCATCTACTACGCTTTTAACTTTGGTCACCTTAAACAGACTCCAGTAAGCATTCTTAATATCGTAAATAAGCTGCTTCTCATCCTTTGTATATTCCTGCTTTTGCGCTTCGTAGTTATACTCCGCAATGTTGGAACCGCTGGATAACTTGAAGCCAGTAAATATCGGCTGCTGCAAAGAAAGCTTGATGTTGTAGTTGTTTACTATTGAAGGCTGAATATCAAAGTTGCCGAATGGTGTGTTCAGTATGAAAGGTTCAATTTCGCTGAGCCTTGTATACGCAGCGTTCAACTTTAAGGATGGAAGTCTGTATGTGTTTACCTCGCTCCACTTTGCTTCGGCGTAATTTACTTTCATCTGCGACGAGTGAATAAGTTCACTGTTTTTTAATCCAATTTGAATACTCTCTTCAAGGGAAAGCCTGCGTGTTTCCTGTCCGAATGAATTAACAGATAAAATTCCTGTTAAGAGAAATATAAAAATCCCCGTTAGTCCGGATTTCATTATTGATTTTCTCCTTTACTTGTTTCTTCAGTGTTATATGATAAATACTCCTGGCGCCCCTCTTCAGTTAAAATTCCCTCAAATATTATCCTGATAACAGCGTCGAAAACCTGGTTAGCTGAATACGGGAGCTGACTTAAGGTTTCAGGATTTATTAACCCCTGGATGGCATGCAGATAAAAAAGAATTATAAGCTGCTTGTCTATGTCTTGCCTGAATACGCCCCGTTCAACGCCCTCGTTAATGAAAACGGTAAATCTCTTCACAGCATTAGCTTTACGGAAATCATGGATCTCCTGCCAGACTTCCGGAATGTTTTTGTGAAGATCTTCCAGCAGAGGACCATGAAGCTTCGTAGTCTGCTTACCGATAAAATTCATCACCGACTTAAGCTTATCCATAAAGTCCATTTCTTTGTTGCTCCATACTTCCTCAATATGATCATCAATCGAACATTTCATTGATGTTATCATTTCTTTTACTAATGATTCCTTCCCCGGGAAGAATTTATACACGGTCTTCTTGCTCATTCCCAGACTTGCGGCTATTTCATCCATCGTCACCTTGCTGTAACCGAACTGAAGAAATAATTCCTCAGCCTGATTCAATATCCTCTCTCTTATCTCTTTTTCTTCGTGCATCTTTCTTTATCTCCTTTGCTGCAGAACACTGGAATAGTTTATTTAGTTTCCTGCAGGCTTCAAAAAAAACAGATATTTCATCTGTCAGATCCTTTAGGAAACTCATATTGTTTTTTCGGTTTCCAAATGTAGAATATCGTCAGCTAAAATCCAAATTAATTCTGATGAATGGTTATATACTATGTGATTTGGATCAAAAACCCCCATAATCTAATCCCGTTACCCATGCACCTGTGAAGGTGCGACGTTGCGGAAATATTGATAAAAATAGTCCGAGCCGTTTCAATCCACGCACCCGTGAAGGGTGCGACTTGATGGCATTATATATCATAAGTTCATTTCTACATGTTTCAATCCACGCACCCGTGAAGGGTGCGACGATCTGATTCTACGTCACTACGGCTACAAGGAAGTTTCAATCCACGCACCCGTGAAGGGTGCGACCTAAAGTACGGTTATTTTAAGCTGACCAGGTTTCAATCCACGCACCCGTGAAGGGTGCGACGTTAATTCTATCAAGGATCAATATCGTTCAAGTTTCAATCCACGCACCCGTGAAGGGTGCGACCATGAACAGTCTATATGATGTCACAGATTATAATTCATGTTTCAATCCACGCACCCGTGAAGGGTGCGACATAACATTAGATATACTAGTTTCAATCCACGCACGTGAAGGGTGCGACTGATTATGCATATTACAAGTTTCAATCCACGCACCCGTGAAGGGTGCGACCTTCAGGTGAATCTTCACATATATAGGTTTCAATCCACGCACCCGTGAAGGGTGCGACTAGAATCAATTAGTCAATGCATTAGTGCGATTATATTAGTTTCAATCCACGCACCCGTGAAGGGTGCGACTAATCAGTATGGCATATGAGTTAGTTTCAATCCACGCACCCGTGAAGGGTGCGACGAATACTTGAATTAGCATTATGTTTCAATCCACGCACCCGTGAAGGGTGCGACTGCTATCCTTTTAACTTATTATTATAAAAGGAATTAAATCCCTCATATCGCTTAGATAGTTTATTATCGCTAAAAATGAAAATTTAATTATTAAAGTTGTCATATTATAAAATTTTCCCACCGCTAACACCCTGGCATTTCTATGTGTGCTTAAGTTAGCGCCTAGAGAATTAAGGTATCGTCTATATTAAGGTTTTTACTTTTTCCGAAACTTTCAATGCGTCTCTTGTAATTGGAACCTAAATAATAAAAACGCAGATTATCTTCTTCCTCATTATATAGATTTAATAGTTCATTCTTAAGGATTTCCCATTGTGCAGGTTCGATTACACATTCGAAAACGGAGTTTTGAGCGCGTATCCCAAAGTTCAGACATGTATCGGCAACTTTCTTTAACCTCTTCTTTCCAGCTAAGGTTTTAGTTGATACATCATAACTTACTACTACCATCATAATTCAATTTATCATTTAAAATGAATAATAAACTTGGGACTTATTTTATCTTTTACTTCAAGTAAAATGGAGGATAAGTATCCATATCACCGCGTATATATCTTGCCAGCAGTTGTGCCTGTATATGAGGCAAAAGTCCGATTGTCATTTTTTCACCCAGAAATGGATGAGTAATTTCTTCCTGTTTTCTCTTTTGATATGCCGTAAGCAATTCTTTTCTTGCTTTATCAGACATTCGTACTTCTCCCGACTCTCTGATTTCAAAATCTTTTATAGCCACCTGTCTCAGATTAATCAAATTCAGCATTACCCTGTCACCAAGATAAGCCCTGAATTCTTCCATAATATCCAGTGCAAGCGATGGTCTTCCCGGTCTTAATTGATGAAGAAAACCTACCTGTGGATCAAGCCCTACGGTTTCCAGTGCCGATCGAACATCATTCGCTAATATTGCATACAAAAAAGACAATAGAGCATTTGCTGGATCTAGCGGGGGACGCTTTGATCTTTTAATAAAAGAAAAATCATCCTGTTGGCTCGTAATAAGATGAGATAAAACACCAAAATAAACGTTCGCACATTCTCCTTCATAACCACGTAGTTCGTCTAAGGTTTCTGCCTGTTTTATATTGTTAAGTCTGTTACCTAAGGTATCTGCTGAAAGCGCTATCTCATCAGGCAAATTATCTGGATGATTACGCTGGTGCCGAAGAAGCAAATGACGGTAATTGGAAACTTTGGCTGCAATTATTGGTTTTGCAATCTTCAATGATTCATATTCATTATCTGAAATTATGTACTGCGCTTTCCTTAGCAAAACATTTCCTTTTTGGGCACCATATACCCTTGCTAAAAATTTTCCTGTTTCAGTCAGGTAACTTATTCCAACATTGTTCTCGGCACAAAATGCCATAACCTGCGGGGTCAAAGCTTTAAATCCAAAGCACACAATATTTTCAATTGAATGAACAGGTGCCTGAAAAGCTTTAGTTCCGTTCACTTCCACTATAAAAGTTTCCCGTTCTTTATGAAGATATGCATCATCTGAAGTGATGTAAAGTGTGTTAAGATGTTTTTTCATTTTTAATTGTCGTTTCGATTAATATATAGAGACAAATAAAGTTTAATCACGTAGCTCATATTCATTAAGACTTGGAGGTAATTCATGCTGAATACAATTCGCTGATGTAGTTTTGGAGTTTTCTTTTGTTCATTGCTTTCGGCTGACAAATTGATTGCAGGGAGCAATTGCGGCATTTTGACTCATACTCTGCAGAAGGGATGATTTTGGATGAAACTATCTTCCGAACTTCACTTATTATATTTTCAGTTTCTAACCTTAACTTTTTATTTATTTCAATAATGCTTCTTCTTCTTATCTTCCCATAGAAGAAAGCTGCTTTTTCAATTCTTGTTTCAAGCATTTCTTCCAGGCAAAGTGTTTGTGCACAAAGCTGAACCATATCACTGATATTTTCCTTTGGTTTGCCAGATTTATATTCAACAGGGAAAACAATCATACCAGTCTTTGTCTTACGATACTCAACAACATCACATCTGCCGACCAATCCATATGTAAAAGAATGTATCCTCAAACCCCGAACTGTTTTAATGTCTCCACGGGTCTCATAAGTGTCCGTGTCAACCTTTTCGTGCAGTATTTCCCCACGAACAGTAAACAGGTTTTCACTCCAGGCATCTTCTACATGTATGAGTGCACACTGCCTGGGACAATAAACATAATGCTGCAGCGCGCTGATTGAAATAAAATCATCTTCGGAGTACACTACTTTCTCCTAATATTACTACTTCTGTATTAAAACCTTTGTCATCCTAAGGCATTGGTTTCCTTACTTACTTTAGAAGTAAGTTTGCCATAAGCAAAATATTGTTTCTTGAACGGTGTCTTCCCTGTCGATAAGAAGCTATTCAACCTTTACGACCTTAAATGTTTCTGGGAATGTCTCTCCATCAAGATAAATTTCATAATCAGAGTAATCTCTTGCGGGACCGTTAGTTGTTCTTTTATGATCGACTCTCGAGAAAAGTTCATGTGCCGGTTTATTGCCGAGAGCATCTTTGTGTTCGAACACTATTAGTTTTCTGGTGCTCATGAGTCCACGTGCAGCAGAATGATCATGATCGAACATCTCTTGCATCGCGTTCCAGAAAAGCTCAAGGTCCTCACTAGAAAACCCTGTTTGTTTTGCAAGGTGAGCAGAAATAAAACCATGTGTGCGGTACAAACCATATGGCACAGTATACTTGCGTCCCATTTCAGAACCCCTTGTTTCTGACCTTTCTTCAGTTGTTTTGGCTACTCTCGTTATACTATGCTCTAAAGCAATAACAGGCTCAACTGAACGGGCAAAAGTTAGCTGGACTGGTCCTCGGACCTGTCCGGCATTTGCCCCGGTACTCATTACTGCTCCAAATGTTCTAACATCATAATAATCGGCGCACATTTTGTCACGTCCTGTCGGAATTTCTTCACCCTGAGCCTCCCCTTTTTTATTTCGCTTTGTTCCATTTTTTTGATCAGTGGGCTTCTCTTCAAGGTTAATACCTAGCTTATTATAAGCATCTAAAATTTGACGGTTTAAGACAGCCTTTTCTTTAATAAAAATATTATAGCCATTTTTAATTTGATTATCTTTTGCTTGAGTAATTTGCACGTAATTACGAACCTTCCTTTTTATACATACGTCAGTAACCAATCCCATGCCTGTTTCGGCATCAATACGTGGAAGGTTTCCAGCATCTGGATCACCATTCGGGTTACCATCTTTCACGTCGAAGAAAAAAACAAAATCATAGCGTTTGTTAATTAAGTTCATTTTTTTATTCCTTATATATTATTTACTGAAGTTTCTAATTTTTCAGAATCCTTTTTACTTGCAAAGAAATCCTGCCTTTGATGATAATATCCAATAGAGAAATATGCTTGCTCATTTAATGCAAGGTTCGCTGGGAAAGTAGAAATCTCAGACATTATTTCTCCAATTAATTTTTCAAAATAAATCTTTCTTCCCTGTGGAAGCTTTGGTAAGTGATGATTTTTTAGTTTGAGCAATTGAGAAAAGACAGATACAGGACTACTTGATGCAGCACCATAAAACCTGTCTTTAATGGTGGAATTTATTCCAGTATTTGCTTCTTCTTGTATTTTTTCTAATACAGCGAAAAGTCGTCCCATTCGATATCCGCTATTACTATTTGCTAGGTCAAGAGCCATTGTTATCTCCTTTTCATTTTTTTTATAAATTCTGTTTAAACGATTCATATAAGCTTTTAGAATAGCAGCTCGTGAACGGTTTACAGTTTGTTCTGCTCTTATTCTTCTAATGCATTGTTGTAATAAAGTATTAGGATAAATTGTTCCGTCTATAACGCTTTCTATTACTTTTCCTGCAAGGTTTGGAGGTACATTCTCCATTTTATAACCTAAAGCAGTAGCTGAAAGAATCTGATAGAGAGTCAGATGTTGAACATCCTTCGGTCCGTGGACTATTTTGAAATCATCGAAATGTTGTTTTATATTCATACCAAAATCTTCAACTGAAGGCATCTTCCAAAACCGAACGGAAATTCTTGCAGCATTGGGGGCTAGTCCTAATACATAGAAGTGATTATTCCTTTCTTTGGGTAATTGTCCGGTAAATATCGCATTATAGAGTGAATCGATAACTTTTACACCTTTATCTGGATTGTCTTCACCAACTTTTTGTGAAGCAATTACCCATGAAAAAACTTCTTCAGCATTTATAACTGTTGAGATTTGCTCAGACCAGAATAAAACCGTAGTATCGGAAATTATTTTTTTGTTTGTTGAAGAACCGATGAGATGTTTTAATGCGGTGCTATAAGCCGACTCAGCTTTTACAGAAATTGGAGCATTGAATGCCTGCTCTTTGCCGTAAGAATCAAAACCACTTTTTTTCTGAAAAGAAATCAATTTGGCATTACTTTTTGAACCAGCAATTGACGTCGGTGTGTGTAAACGTGCTATAGGTCCTTTCTCCCCTGTAATTAAACAAGTTTCAATAATTTGTGGTTCATCATTTATATTTCGGTCATTAAATGCCTGCTTTTTTTGATATTTTGATATTAATTTTCTTTGTGGAATAAGTTCTGTATCATTATCAAGACGAAAAGTTAGATTACAACCTGGAATTTTAACACAATCTTCCCAGTTAGGATGCTTTTTTACTTCCTCAACTTGGTTTGATTCATAAAATAACAAAACTGCTTTAACACCTTCATCAATCTTTATATTTTCCGGTAAGGCTTTAATTTTATTTAGAAAGGATTCCTGCTGTTTATTAGCCATCTCAATCGACTCATTCGAATTATTTTTGGGATGTGCAAGAACATATCCAAAGTGATCCCATAACAAAAAAGCTGTTTGCCAGGAACTGGAGCCGGAACGTTCTATGGATCTAGGTAATAGGAAGTTTTTTCCCTTTCTACCTTCTCTTAAATCCTGAAGATCTATAAATTTTCCTTCCTGATTAATAATGATCAAGAACTTTATTTCCTTTAATTCAAAGCC
The DNA here is from genome assembly GCA_963771705.1 of uncultured Bacteroidota bacterium. Taxonomy (GTDB): domain Bacteria; phylum Bacteroidota; class Ignavibacteria; order Ignavibacteriales; family Ignavibacteriaceae; genus DATFVA01. Next base: position 585,357 of record CAVYUP010000005.1, on the reverse strand, counting down.
TTCTTGTGGGAGGAAATCTTTATTGCTTTGGTAATAATCGTACAATGCTTTTAATATCATTTCCTTATCTCCTCGCTATCTAATCGTGGAAAACTTACAGTTCCATGATCAATTTTTGCCGGGAAGAACATTGGCTTTGGATCTTTCAAATCGGTAAAATCCATATCGTAAAGCATAAAACCTAGTTCTCTGGTTTCATCAATTGTTGCTGCCGGATTTGATTCAAAATCTTTTATCAATTTGAAATAACAGCTAAACTCTCGTGTGCCTAAATAAGGTCGATTAAAACATTGTCCTTTTTTTGCTCTTCTTTCAAAGATTGAGATGTATTTCCCCGGTGTTTCTTCTTCTCTTATGGTGTCCTTCTTTTCTTCCCAGGCCTTTTTATTCTCCCACATAAAATCTCTTTCTTCGGGGTCCCATAGATTTTCAGGAACAGCAGAATGATTATTATTCTTTCTTTGGTTAAGAGGAATGTATTCCAAGACGGCATAAAAACGATATTTAACTTCACGTAAAAAATATCCTGCTCTCTGCTGACGATTATCCTCAATTAGTATTTCAGTACTTCTTGGACTCATAACCGCTCCTATTTCGTTTCGCCTAACAGAAATCCATTTTATTGGATTTATTATATCAACCTTTATCGGATGCCATCGAATTGCAGGTTTCCAGAAAATAGATTCAAAAACTGCCCGAACTGAAGATGGGGTGGGGACATCGTAGCTTACACGCTCTACTTTCATTTCAGGGCGTGTAAAACAGGCATAGTCTCCCCAAATCTCCAGACAAAAGGGTTTGTAGTTAATACTGTTCATACATGTTTCCTCCTAAGATATTCAACCCTATAGGGCTTAAATTATTGTCAAATAAATTTTCTCCAAAATATCGGGCAGGTAAAATCCTATTAGGGATGTCATATTTTTCAGATGGAATTTTCAAACAACCCCGTCTCCAATTAACCAATCCTGTTCATTTCCTAATAACCCTAAACCGGGTTTATAAAGATTTGGATCACTCTGTATCCAATAACCATTAACTTCTTCTATATAATTATTTTTTCGAATATTTTCGAAGATGTAAACAGGAACATTCACAATAAACCGTTGCAATTTTCGCAATAATTCTCGTGACGGATCTCCATACTTGAGCTTTTTTATAAGGTCAAGGCTATTTACACCTTTCCTTTTGCTTTCGTACCAAATTACGATGCTAATTTGTTTTCCCGCATCGATCAAGTTAAATTTTTGAGCATAAGTACGAAACTGAAAGGCGAAATCCGGGGCATCTTTTACTAGATGGTTATAAAAGTCTGCTTCATCAAATGAATTAAGATTCGTATATAAATATTTAAAATCGGCGGAATAAAGTTGAGGAGTGAGTTCCCTATTCTGATCATTGCGAATGATCGCTTTACAGGCATCCTCGCCCTTCCTTAATAATCCTGGGGGGGATGGCTTTGGCGGATTGAATACTATAACTTTTCCAGGATCAGGCAGCTTATTTTCTCTGTTGCATCTTCCCGCCGCTTGTGCTATAGAATCAAGTCCGGCAAAGGCGCGATAAACAACGGGAAAGTCGATATCTACCCCGGCTTCAACAAGCTGTGTACTTACCACTCGAACGGGATTACCCAGTCTAAGCCTGTTCTTTATTTCAGAAATAATTTCGCTTCGTTCTTCTCCACACATAAATGCAGAGAGATGAATAGTTCCTTCGGGCATTAAAGAATGAAGTTTGCGGCAATCATTTCGTGTATTTACAATGCATAAGACTTGCTCATATGTTCTAAGCTCTTCCGCAATGTCATTCCATTCTTTGCGTTGACCTAAATCAGATGGGAATTTAATTTCAACTCTCTTAAAGTCTTTTGAAAGTGAAGCTGGATCATCAATTAATTCTGTAACGTTTTTCACTCCTTCAAAGGTATTTGGTGCAGAACCTATTTTTCCGGCTATTGCAGGTTGGGTTGCCGTCATAAAAACAACTGTTACACCAAAATAATTAACCAGTCCTTTTAAAACAGAAAGGACAGGTTTCAGGTAACCTTGCGGCAGCATTTGTGCTTCATCAAGAATTATAATACTGTTTGAAATGTTATGAAGTTTTCTACAAGCGGATGTTCTGTTTGCAAACAACGATTCAAATAATTGTACGTTAGTGGTAGTGATTATGGGGGCATCCCAGTTTTCAGAAGCTAATCGATTTTTAGATGTTTCTTCTCCAGGATCAAGGTTGCTATGATGTTCTACAACCTGATCTTCACCAAAAAGTAGTTTATTATTTTTAATTCTTTCTTGAATTTCTTCGTCATTATCAGTGCCGTATTTAAATACTTTTGCTGTTTGCTCTATAATACTGGTATAGGGGATTGCCAATATTATCCGCTTTTTATTGTATTTTAAGGCATGGCCTAAAGCGAAAGCCATCGAGGAGAGTGTTTTCCCTCCGCCGGTTGGGACGGTAAAAGAAAAGAATCCCGGCGGCAAGCTTGCTTTTGTTCTGCATAGTTCAAGAATCTCATTTCTCTTTAGATTAAGTTTATTATCCGATTTCTTCTCTGTCATGTATTTGTCGAAAAGGTCTTTCAGTTCAGATAATGAATGATAACCACTCCGTATTTTTTCATCCATATATTTTTCTGTGTCCAGGAAATCCGCATCAACGAGACAGGAGAACAACATCCTTACCCAAAGATGAAGATGCTCAAGTCCCTCTACTTGTTTTTCTTTTGAAGTAATATTGGAAAATACAGAGGGGAATGATCTAGGTATTGGCTTCTCAATAAACTGCTTTGCATCTGGGATAGTTTTAATTAGCTCAACCTCTGAGGAATTTAGATTTCCATCGTCATCAAGCAAGCGATTATCTAAGTGTGCGTACCAATCAGGCAATCCTGCATGATGTCCTCCAATAACATAAGCCAGCAGTCTTGAAGCTTTTAGATATTTTTTTTCAAGTTTAATAATTGATAATATGGTACCAGCCGTGCTATGATTTGGTCTGTTGTTGCTTTCTTCGATATGCGCTTCAGGATCATAACCCGATTTTCGGCAAAGATACTTTTGCCATGCTGGAAGAAATTTTCCCAAGTCATGCCAAAATCCGGCAATTTCTCCCCAATCTTTATTGCCGAAATCTGCTGCAAAATTTCCGGCTCTGTTTGCAGTTTCACGGAGATGGTTTACTAAAAGATGCGGCTCTTCCCAGGAATCATCAATATTCCTTCTTACGTGCGCAATAGATTCTATCATAATCTCGTATTTATTACTCCTTCGGTTGGTTAATCCCAAACAACTTGTTCGGATTTAATAAAGGGGCGTTACACTGAAAGAAGCTTCGTTTTAATCGAGTCTTATATTTTGTTATAGGATATAAAGTATAAGTGTAGTTTCAGGGTTTGCCCCTCCCTTGGTTTTTTAGATTATTGTCTGCCTGAAATTCCTACAAATAAATTTAAATATCAAGCAGATAATGATTCTTACTTGTTTCCTGATTCTTAATTGAGCAATTTTCTAATAAATCAATGTTCTCATTCATTCTCAATTGAATTGTCGTAGAATTTTTTATAGTTCTTTATTGCGTTAAAGACGGCTTCGGCTATCTTCTGCTGTCCCTTCTTGCTTGAAATATATCTGGCATCGTGAGGATTGGAGATAAACCCTGTTTCTACCAGCACGCTCGGCATCGAAGCCCCTACAAGGACATAAAATCCTGCCTGCTTAACACCGCGCGAAGGAATGTCGGTCTGCAGCCCATAACTCTTATCAACAAGTTCTGAAAATCTTTCAGAGTAACGCATATAAGCTGAATGTGCCATGCTTACAAGTATGAAATTTTCATCGGTAAGTTTCTCGTATCTTTTGGGATTCCCCTCATACTGAATTACGCTGTTTTCCCTCTCGGCTATCGCAATGGCTTCTTTCGTCCTTCCTGGTCTTAGCAAATAAACCTCAAAGCCGCTTGCGTCAGTGGGCTTCTTTGGTGTGGAGTTGCAATGTATGGAAATAAATAGCTTGCCGTTGTTTTCATTCGCTATTTTTCCCCTTTTGTAAAGTTCAACGAAGGTATCGGTTTTCCTGGTATAAACAACCTTAACATCCGGCATCTCTTTCTCAATCAGCCTGCCAAGCGCAAGCGTTACCCCCAGGTTTACGTCTTTCTCCTTCACTCCGTTAATCCCTATTGCACCTGCATCCTTGCCGCCGTGACCAGCGTCCAGCACGATTACATCAAACTTCCATTTTTCTTTGTTTTTATCGTTATCAACCACGGTTGAAAATACCTTGTTGTGAATCGCTATCTGGATGTCTTTGCTTCCGTCAACATTCAGCACTTCACTGGTCGAATAATCCTTCCCTACAGAAAATTCCAGTTGTGTATCGGCCCCGATATTCTTAACCTTAATATCCTTTACCAACCCTTTGCCGTCTATCTGTGCAAGCCTTTTCAGATCAGCGTTCACTTTGCGGAATATTATTGTAAGTATTCCGTTTTTGTAGCTGCTGTAGTATGAAGGTATGCGCTTATTTGTTTTAACCCTTATAAGTGTACCGTTTGCCTTCTGCTGTATCCTGAGATCTGTGATATTTAACTTCGCTGACGTCACGTCGGGAGTCTCGTCCGTCAGTCTCCCTTTTATCGCTATCCTTCTGTCGCTCTCTATTACTATATCCTGCCCCGAAGCCTCCCTGAGGATATCAATGGAATAACGCAGCGGTATGTAAATATTATTGTTTAATAAATACGTTGAGGTTGGAAGCTGAAATATTTTTTCGGTTTTGTTATCCTTGGATGTAAGGATAAGAAAGGGGTTCTGCCCAGTTATTTTCAGATTGTGTTCAGGATACTTTAACTCGATTTTTTTTGTTTCATCGTTTATGTAATACGAGGCTGATGTCACGTCAGCGAAATGATTTATTGAAAAGTAAATTATTCCCTGGCGTTTATATACCGGAATGTAGCTGGTCCCTTTTGATGTATTTAGTACTATCTCGTCTGCGTTTTGTGCAGATATTAACCCCTGTAGTAATATTATAAGACTAACAATAAAATAAACTGACTTCCGCATATTCCATCATCTAACCGATAAACGGAATTAAAAATCCGCTCTTCTTTTTGTACTCTTTATAATCATCTTTAAAGTATTTTTCAAGTAGTTTCTCCTCCATCACAGCCCGCATTACTAGAAAGGGGATTTCAATTATTGCAATAGGCAGAACAATATAACTAAGTAATGCCGCCGCGGCTCCCAGGTCCATTAATATCTGCGACAGGTATTGAGGGTGCCTGATAACCCCGAAAATCCCGCTGGTAACAAGGACATGATCCTTTTGTATCAGAACTTCCTGGGAATAGCTTTCAGCGAGTGTCTTAACGGTTAATATCTGTACCCATGAGAATACCAGGAAGAACAACAATCCTATTATCCTCACCGTTTGATATGCCGGAAGATATTCAAGCGTACCAATCTGGAAGACGCCGATGATGGTTCCCAGCAGCGTTATGGTCGAAAGGTAGACGGGAACCGACTGCAGATAACTTTTGGGTTTTTCCCTTGCCGCCCCTATTGTTGTTCTGAGTCCTTTTTTTGCGCCTGTATAATGCGCCCCGAAGGTGGCCACAACATTGAGACCTATTATAATATTAATTGGATCCATAATGAGAATTATTGAAATGTGAATAAGACATATTTAAAATTACGAAGAAAATCAGTCAGTTTTCCTCCCATGCTTCTTCATAATCTCCTGCCATTCTTCCATGCTCAGTTGTTCTGATTCATCGATGAGCATAATGGGGATGTCGTCTTCTATACGGTAACGCCTGCGGGTATTTTTATCGGTTGAAACTAGCGTCTCTCCATCTAACACAAGGTCCGCTTTGGTTTCAGGACAGCATAGTATTTCAAGTAACTCTTTGCTTATCATAATTTTCTCCGGTTTATTTATAATTTAAAACTAAAATCGATATTCTACAAATACATTTCCTTGCTGCAGTAAAGGCATTTTTTTTACACGAGCGGTATTGACTAAAATCATTTTGAACCTTAGATTCCTGTCTGATTCCCAATTAATTTTTAGAAAAGCCCGGGCCGTGAATTGTGCTGAGTGACGGGCTGTAATGGTATTATCGTATTAAACCTCCCCTTATTCAGCCTTAATACCAAAAACAGAAAAATTAGAGTAGAATTTTTTATTCCATAAATCAAAAAAATAAATGAGAGGTTCATAATGAAAAAGTTCCTACGAATTGCCGGCTACGTTGCCGGTGGAATAGTTCTTCTGTTGGCTGCAGGCTTTATTTTTTTTAACTCCAGATATCCTGATGTTGAGAAGCCTTCCAATGTTAAGGTTGAGATAACGCCGGAAAGAATTAAACGAGGTGAGTACCTTGCTAATCACGTTACAGGTTGTATGGACTGCCATGCCGTAAGGGATTGGTCGAAATTTGCGGGTCCTCCTGTACCCGGTACCCAGGGTGCCGGAGGAGATAAATTCGGAAGGGAACTTGGCTTTCCTGGTGTTATTTATGCCAAAAATATTACTCCCGCGGCTATAGGAAAATGGACTGACGGTGAACTCATAAGAGCGATAACTCAGGGCGTTAATAAAGATGACCAGGCTTTGTTCCCTATTATGCCTTACCTTGGCTTTAATCATTTATCAAAGGAGGATCTTTACTCAATCGTCGCCTATATCAGATCGCTTCAGCCTGTCGAAAGTAAGATCCCTGATAGAGAACTCGATTTTCCGTTGAACTTCGTCGTAAAAACGATTCCTCCGAAATCCTATACACCTGCTCCTGAACCCGACAGAACTAATACTCTCGAGTATGGAAAATACCTTGTTACAATTGCAGACTGCGCAGGCTGTCATACTCCTTCGGTAAAAGGTGAAAGAATACCCGGGATGGATTATGCCGGAGGTGAAGAATTTAATCTGCCTCAGGGAACGTTAAGAACAGCTAATATAACTCCTGATAACGAAACGGGTATCGGCCGCTGGACAAAAGAGGATTTCATAGGAAGGTTTAAAACATTTGCTTCAGATTCTGCCGCAAATATTACTGTCGGTCCTAAAGGCTTTAACACAATTATGCCATGGACACTTATGGCCGGAATGAGTGAAGAAGATCTTGGGGCTATCTACGATTATCTGAGAACCGTAAAGCCTGTTCACAATAATGTTATTCATTTCACCCTTGCGGAAAAATAATACCCCGAAGTTAACTACTGCCTGCGTCTAAGGCGCAGGCATCTGGCCAGGTTTATTCATCTGAATTTTGTCTGAAACAGCACCGTCTTTTTGATCTTTTTCTTTCTACATATAGATATTTTGCTTAGGTTTATCCTGTTCTTTATGACAATTTATAACCGGCAAAACTAATGAGTAAGAGAAGGAGCAGAAAAAGATTTCTCAGATTTCTTAAATATCTTTTCCTGACCGTAATTATACTGATAATCGGTGGGTATATTTATTTTAATATGACCTACCCCGTAACACGGCCTGCAGTGGAGGTTGAAATCTATCCTACACAGAAAAGAATAGATAGAGGCAGTTATCTTGTTAACCATGTTGCTGTTTGTCTCCCCTGTCATTCTCAAAGAGATTGGTCGGTCTTTTCAGGTCCTGTTGTGCCCGGAACTGAGGGTATGGGAGGACAAAAGTTTGAGGAAGGTGTGCCGGGAACAATTTATGCGGGTAACATTACTCCTGCAGGGATTGGTGAATGGACTAATGGTGAGGTTTTAAGAGCTGTTACTACCGGCGTTACAAAAGATAACAGGGTGCTTTTCCCCCTTATGCCCTATCCCGAATATCACCAGCTTGGAATGGAGGATGTGTATTCGATAATTTCATATATCAGGACTCTTAAACCAATCGTAAATGAAGTTCCCCTCAGTTCTATCGATTTTCCTATGAACTTTATCGTTAAAACAATTCCTTCTGAAAAGTATATTCCGATTACTTCTGTGGACGAATCTAAAACGGTTGAATATGGAAAATACCTTGTAACCATAGCTGGCTGCAGAAGCTGTCATACTCCGATGGATAAAGGTCAATTTGTTGAAGATCTCGATTTTTCGGGCGGAACCTCTTTTACCGTTAATAGAAGCACTACTGAATCAGCTAATATAACTCCTGATATTGAAACTGGTATCGGCCGGTGGACAAAGGAGGATTTCCTCTCAAGGTTTAAGCAGTATGAAAATAAAGTCATAAATGTTAAACCGGGTGAGTTTAACACTCCCATGCCATGGACTTTATACGCCGGTATGACGGAAAAGGATTTGAGCGCGATTTATGATTATCTTAAAACTGTTCCCCCTGTAAATCATAAGCTCAGTAGGTTTGAAACAAAAGAGGTTGATCAGAAATGAAGAAAAATAATTATCTGATTAAGCCCGATACCCGAGTTTCCCTTAAGGAATTCAGCACTTCCGATACCGGCAGCTTTAAATCAAAAGGTGATGCTAAGGATATATTAAAGGAAAATATAAAAAAAATGTTCTCGCTTCAGAATATGCTTTATGCACATGATAAATATTCAATGCTTATAATCTTTCAGGCGATGGACGCGGCGGGAAAAGATGGAACGATTAAACATGTTATGTCGGGCCTGAATCCGCAGGGCACCCAGGTGTTCAGCTTTAAACAGCCTTCCGTGGAAGAGCTTGATCACGACTACCTCTGGAGGATCCATCAGCACGTTCCTGAGAGAGGAAGGATCGGCATCTTTAACCGTTCGCATTATGAAGAAGTCCTGGTTGTGAGGGTGCATAACCTGATTAAAAATCAAAAGATTCCGACGGACTTGGTAAATAAGGATATATGGAATGTGCGTTACAGGGAAATAAACGACTTCGAAAAGTATTTATACGAAAACGGAACCGTCATTCTGAAATTTTTCCTCCACGTTTCAAAAAATGAACAGAAAAAAAGATTTCTAAAAAGAATTGATACGCCTGAAAAGAACTGGAAGTTCTCGGCTTCTGATATTGATGAGAGAAAATACTGGGATAAATACCAGCAGGCTTATGCCGAGGCGATCTCTGCTACAAGTAAAAAACATGCGCCCTGGTACATTATTCCTGCTGACCATAAATGGTATATGAGGTATGCGGTTTCTCAGGTAATTGTTGAAACCATGGGGGGAATCAAAATGTCTTACCCTGTATTATCTGATGAACAGAAAGCTAATCTGGAAAGCTGTAAAAATCAGCTCCTTCAGGAAAAATAATTAAGATAAACTAGTCTTAATTATAACTTCAGCACCCCCTATTTTCACTAAGGGAGAATATCTTTCTTATCATCCAGATACTTAATCCATCCCTCCCGGGGATATAATGCCGGGGCGGCAATTATTTTTCCCCCGAATCCTATGTATCTGAATGTCAGCATTTGTATGGGTGTAACTTCTATCTTATCAAGTTTCGATTCAAATATCTTTGTACGCTGTTCTGTACTTAGCTTAGATATGTAAGTATTTAAAGTTTCTTTCTGCTTTTGCTCAAGCATTAAATCCCTTGCGGCCTGCATACTTTTGTCGATATCATTTCTTGACAAATTCGATTTCTTCTCAAGTAGTCTGAAAATAGTGTATTTGCCGTTCATTAATAGAGGTCCATAACTGCTGCCGTTATCCAGGTCAGATAAAACTGCTCCCATCTCACCGAGTTGAGAGGCGTACAGCCATACGGCTCCTGTTGTGTCGGGACTCTGATTTTCTCTGCTTAACCTGTTTAATATTTTGGCTGCCTCATCAATATTATCGAGCTGGAATATCTGTAGCCTTAGTCTTATATCCCTTAAAACCTCATCCTGATGCGATTCATAAAATTTGTTCAGTTCAGTCTCCGTAATACCAACCGTATCTGTAACAGCATTTTCATATTGGAATGAACGGTAAGCATCTAGAAATGCCCGGGTATTATATTGTACCTCCGATGAGTTTTCTAATCCCATTTCTTTAGCCCTCCTGGCAAGGAAATAGTTCTGTACTATTAGTTTCATTGCGTTGTGAAGGGAAAATGTAATCTCCCGAATTGAAGTATCAACTGGAGCAAAACCGGCAAGCGACAAATTATCAAAAATATATCCGAGGGTTAATTCACCCCCGTCGAACCTCAACATAGGCGCGCGCGGATCAAAGGAGAAATTAGTTTTTAAATCGCTGAGTTCTCTGCGGCTTAAATAGTATCCTCCTTCAAAACTCGAAGGCTGATGAGTAGATAGAACACTTTTTATCTTATAAACTAATGGGTTGAATATCCTGTAATTTACATTGACCTCAATACCCTTCATAACAGCAAGAATATAGTCACGTCCCGCTCTGTAGCCCTTCCGGTAAGAAATAATTTTTCTTACCATCTCCGCGTTTTCTTCAGCGGATACTGAAGAAAATCTGGCATCCGGCTGTTTATCGATAACTCTGAACACTACCCATCCGTCAATAGTATTGACAGCGTGTGAATTATAATTAATGTCATGCGTGAAAAAAGCATTTTCAATGGTCTCATCGGATTCTCCATAACCTATTTCAAGGGTATCATGGCATAGGTTTAAACTGTCAGAAAGATGATATACGTACTGGCCGCTCCTTTTATCTATCTTTTTACGAAAATTATCAGCCCAGATACTATCCGGGAAATAAAAAGCATCTACTATATAATTATACTTTGAATACCTGATTCCTCTGTTTAAGTCGTCGTCCGATATTTTAATTTTTGACAAAATCTCCTTACGGAAGAGGGCATCCCTTAAAAAGACAGACTCTATTTCATCTTTTAAATATTTCTCATCAGGATCTTCAGGTGAGGATATTTGAGACTGGTTTGAAAGTAATTTTTCAGCTACTAGTGAGTATAAAAATTCTTTTTTGGTTTCAGCCAGGTTGCTTGATTTTTTACCCGGATAAATGGTCAGTTCGAAGCGGGTTATGAACTCATCACTGGTTATTGGTTCCCCGTTTACAAGCGCAAGGGTATCTTGCTGCGCAAATGAAGAATGGACAGGAAGAAATAAAAAGGATGATAAAAATAATACAAAATAAAATATCTTAAAGCTGAGCATTCAGAATATCCGATATTACAGTTGATGCAAAATAATTACTTTTAATGTACTGTTCAATTCACAATGATGAGGATAGAAAGGGGGGAATAAAAAAGGGCCGCATATTTCAACGGCCCTATGGAAAGTTTTAGAAAAAGATGTTATTTACTATTACGACATTTGTCGCCTGGTAAATTTTACTGTTTTTTAATCTCTCCCGGATTTAGATCATAATATAATTTAATGTATTCTCTTACTACTTTCATAGATCTTCCAGTTATTTCTTTAACAGATTCTTCATCCATTCCTTTTCTTATAAGTTTTTTTATCTGCGTATATTGTTTTATGTATCTGTCTACTGCTTCCTGGCTGTGACTGGTTTTCAATACTATATCAGCCGGAGAGACACCCTGCTCATATAAACTTATTATGATTCCTTTATGTGTGGGTAAACTCCCTTGGTCTAGCACATATCCTTTCAGCGGAAGTATTTCTCCGGTTTTAGTTCTGTAAGCATCTAAATATTTTCTTATTGTACTAAGACTCCTATTCATCAGAACACTCAGCTCTGCTCCGCTTAGTAACCCTCCCTGTGCCTTGGCGACCTTCAGCAACCTTACCATTGTCTCTATATCTCTTGCTTCCCGGTGTTTATAATTACTGTTACGGTCTCCCTTCTTATAGAAGATTCTTCTTTCTACATCTTCTTCGGTTATCAGGGGAAGTACTACTGTCACTGCCGCATAATCTTCTGTCCTCTTACCATAATTCTGTCGTTGACCATCATCCTTCGTCGTTCTGAATACTATTTCCCCGATCCCTACCTGGTTGCTTACCGGATAATATTCCCTGTGCAGATCTTCTATATCGTCTGCCAGCATATCCAGTACTTTTCTTGAGCCTAATATTTTATATTCATTCTCCAGCAGGTTTACTATTGCCTGATGAAAGTTCCTTTTGTTTATGCTTTCATACCGGTCTCTTGTCTGATTTAAACTCATAACAAGCCTCCCATCATAGCTGCCAGAGGCTCTGAATGCTTCTTTACCGTTTTTTTTATATGCTCTCTGTAACTGTTTCTTTCTATCAACAGCTTGAGATTCTCTCTCCTTGTTTTATCTTTTTTGCTTTCCTTCAACAACTCAACGTACTGTTTTACTAATCCCTCACTTAAACCCGTTACTGCACTTATATCTTTTACTCTGTATATTCCTCTTTTTTGTGCCATTACGACTTTTGTAAAACTTTCTATGTATCTCTTTATTGCTCCTATCGAATGTCTGGATCTTAGTTTTATTTCACTATAGGTCATCCCATCTAACATCATACTTATTATTTTTACTTTATGTGTCTGGCATCTGCCTATATTATGAATATATCCTCTGGTTACTACTTCTATTCCTTCTTTTTTTATAATCCTTATATCTCTTTGAATAGTCCTTACTGTACATCCTAAATATTTGGATAAATCTTCTTGACTTACGACTCCTTCCTGTTCTATCGCTTCCTGGCTTATCCTCTGCAGCCTTACTCTCCGCAGCTCTACTCTTCCATTTTCCCTTAAGACCTCCAGGTCTTCTATCCCATTATCAATCGTCAACCTGACTCTTTTCTTTTCCATCTTCTCTATTACTTTCCCCGCTCTTTCCTCTATCCCGATTACTGTAACTTCTATTTGCCCTTCCCTTAAATTATTCTCCCTTATTAAACATTCTTTGGCTGTTATTAGTATTAATGAACTTAACTTCGGAGAGAGTTCATATGAGTTTTTTAATTCCCAGATGAACTCTCCTTCCGAACTTTTTATTTGCTGCCTGTTTATTAAGCTTCTTCTTAAATTCATTTATCACCTCAGTTTTTTGTTAATTTAATCTTTTCTGAGGCGACATATGTCGTTATTTCATCAGCAGCATTTTTTTGCTAAGACTGGTACTTCCGGCCTGCAGGCGGTATATGTAAACACCGCTCGATAATTTGGAAGCATCAAATGTAGCATTGTATTTTCCTGAATTCTGGAATCCCTGGAATATCGTAGCTACTTCCTGGCCCAGGATGTTGTAAATCTTCAACGAGACAAGACCGCTTTTCGGTACTGTATAGTTGATTTTGGTTGTCGGGTTGAAAGGATTGGGATAATTCTGACTCAGAGAATATGTCTCCGGAATGGTACTTCCCGGTACTTCCTCAACTCCGGTTGCCTGATCACCAAATACATTAACTTTATATACGGTTCCTCCTGCGATTATCAGACTCAGGAAGTGATTCTGGCTGAAACCTGCTTCATTATCAAGATAGCTGGCTCCTGCATTTAAAGTATCAACACCGTCAAAAATTGCAGCGTATTTGAATTCTACTGTAGCAGGTGTTCCTACTGGAAAATCTACTGAAGCGGAGTATATATTATCGCCGGCAGTTGAATCGGTATGAGTTCCGTCATCGTATAATTTAATTAAGCTGGTAGCAGTATCAGCGAATACCCAGTTGGAAGGCCATTGCAGCGGCAGAGCAGACCCGCCCAACCAGACGCTGGATAAGCCAGTAATTGGGGTATTATGATATCTCTCATGTGCGTTGGTCATATCAACTCTGAACAACACTGTATTGATACCTGTTGTTGGTGTTGCTACATGAATTACCGGTGTAACTGGTCCTACTGTAGTATCAGCTGATGGGAAGGTGATCATTCTGTTATCAATGCTTTCCCAGCCGCCGTTTGTAAAACTATTTGCAGGATCGCAATGTAATTTCCATTGTACAGTACTTCCGGGAACTCCTGTAAAAGAAAGAGTTACTGTGAAGATTTCTGGATTAATGAGATCCTGTGACATAAGTGCTCCAGGGCCCCAGTCCAGAGGATATGTATCACCTCTAACTTCTATTGAATCTGTACCGGGAGTGAATCCTTCATTCAACAAATTTGTCATATCTGCCTGGAAGGTAATATTAACCGTTATTCCAAGGGTTGAAACATCATTAAAGTAAACTAAAGGTGTGGTCTGACTGGGATCCGCTGTTATATCATACGTTCTGTTATCAACGCTTTCCCACGTATCTGTGCCATTATTGACTCTCACAAATTTATACTGTATGGTGTGTGAAACGGCTGTGTCAGGGAAAGTAGCAGTGACTTCATAAATTGAATCATTTGAAGCCGAAGGGGTCATTAAGAACATGTATCCGCCCCAGTCGGCTGTATCACCTGCCATCGTCTGAAAATCACCGCGTACTACAACAGAGTCGGTCGCGGGATCGAAAGTACCTAACTGCATTTGAATACCCATATGAACCTGAAATGTGACATCAACTGCAGCCAAAGCATTGTTTGCGTAACCATACACCAATAGGAATAGTGATATGGTTAGTAACCTTTTTAACATAGAGCTCTCCTTTCTGATAGTAACAAATAACTATTATTTATAGAACAAGATCTTATTTATATATTTTTGAAATTTCTAATTAACAGACTAAAATCTAACTGATACTGCAAATTTTTGGATATCATTAAGTATTCCATAATTTTCATACGCATAATCCAATTTAAAAGTCAGATTTGCAATGATCTCATACGCAAGTCCGAAACCAAGTGTCCAGCCTTCCTCACTATTCGGAATACCGATCGATTTATAACCCGCCCTGGCATAAATCATTTTATTCCATTCATATTGGCCTCCCAAATTTACACTTTGTGCATTATCGCTCGGGTGAAGTGCGTCAACCGCAAGCGTTACAACGTTATCCTCTGTTTTTATCACATCCATCGATAGTCCTATACGAAATAAAAGAGGTAAAGGATATGAATCCGTATAATATTCTGCAGGGATTTTGCTGTTGTTTCCCGCTACCGACTGGTTTGGATCATGTGTTATATAAAGATCTTCTCCGGTCATTCTCATATCTGTACCGAAATTCGATATATTCATTCCAATTTTCAGATCATTGAATGGCGTGATATAGAGTAAGCCCGCATCCAGAGCCCAGCCCGTAGCTGATTCATGCCATATCTGCTGCAGGATCATTTTGGCGGTCCCGCCGATAGAAAAACGATCGGTCAAATTTCTGGAATAACTTAAACCCAGCGACATATCTTTGGCTGACCATGTCTCCCCGGTGCCGTCCGGAAGTTCAACGGTAGTGACCCGGTCGCTTCCATAATCCAGATAAGTAACACTAACCCCGATTGCATTTTCATCATCTAATGCGATTACCCCGCCGAAAAAGTTATAGCTGGTCCCGATCAGGTAATTGGTGTGTTCAAACAAAAATTCATTATGACCGGTTCGTGAAATTCCTGATGGATTCCAGTATAAAGCCGATGCATCGTTGGCAACCGCTACGAAGGCTCCTCCCATTCCTATCGCCGTGGGTCCCGCACCGATTCCCAGGAAGGGGGCAGCAGTGGTTCCTACTTTATCCTGTCCATGAAGAGTTCCAAAAATGAGAATAAAAAGAATCAGTATAAATTTCTTCATATTTTACCTCTTACTTTATAATGGCTATTTTACCTGTCTTTTTACCAACGTGCGGCGCATCAATCAGGTAAAAATATACTCCATATGCAACTTCAATGTTTTCTCTGCTTCGTAAGTCCCAGTCAACCGATCCGTCATTAATACTTTGTCCTGACGGCATTTCAAGCGTCTGAACAAGTTCACCTCTTGCCGTGAAAATATAAATCTTGGAATCTTTGGGGAGATGTATGAACGATATCTTTCTTTCTCCTCTGCCGCTCGTGATTGTAGGAGGCAGCGGTGATTCCTGGGCTGTTGTAGCTATATAGGGATTCGGAACAACTCTTATTTTATCAAGCTCTGAGGCGGCAAGCTGGTTATTTACGCTGGCCGCGGTAGTTGTAATCTCAAGCTGATCCTGGGCAGAAAACGGTTTTGTCACTCTTATCTTTAAAGTGTCTCCGCTGGTTGGATGATAACTGGCAGTGTCCGCTCCGGAGACCTGCAGCAGCCAGGTTATTATGGTCGTATCCTGCCCGGCATTGGTTTTGGTCTTCTGTAAAAATATAATTCTGTCCAGAGATGAGAAAATGTGATTGCTTCCAGCATCAAGGTAAGCGTAACTGACAGCGTCACCGGTCAAAGGATCGTTTATTCTGAAATTCGAGTTTACTTTAGGAATAGTATAGGGTTGATTATTATAAGTTATTGTAATGGAAGTTGATGTATCAGCCGGAATATGAGTGTCATCGAAAATTATATTGTAATCTCTTGGATAAGCTAATCCCTGCTCTTTAACATTAGCGAGAGAGAATGGAGAGAACGAAATCCGGTAGTCTTTAATAGGATGTACTGAACTCCATCTGGATCTTGCTGTGTCATATTTAACTTTCCAGTCATTGTTAACTGTCAGATAAACTCCGTCAAAAACATATTTGTCGTAATCCCCTTTCAGTGTATCAGACCTGGAGAGAGGTACCTTTAGCAGCGTATCCTGTGCGTTTCCGGTATAATTTATAACATAATAGTACTCTGTGACCGGGATATAATTCATAACCGAATCAGAAAAAGTGACACGGTAAGTTCTGTTTTTTACGGAATTAGGATCAACTACGTTTAAATAAACTTTTCCTGTTCCGAAAGGAATTGTTCCCGGAACATATCCTAGCAGACTGGGAACTTCGGGCCCCTGATAGCCGGCTACAGAGGATCTTGGAATGGCGAAGCCTGTATTGATATCGGAATTCACGCTTCCATCGCTGTTTACTGTAACATATTTAGGATCTTCGGCAGGATAAAAATTATTTTCAGGACTCCCGGATGTATACGCGGTTACTGCATAAAAATATCTCTGACCATTCTGTAATTCCTTATCTACAAAACTGTGTACGAGACCGGAATTATTTCCAAGGTAGAATCTCGGCAGTTCGGCCAGGTCCTGGGTCACGGGAACAAAGTAGCCGCTTACTGAATCCTTCAGATCAAATGTCGCTATTGGTTCCCCTCCCCCTTCAGTAAACCCTGGATCCGTAGAGCGGTATATTTTATAACCCTGAAAAGAGATATAGTTCTCTGCGTTGGTGTTCCATATTAATGTAACTTCTTTATCTCCCGGCACGATAGTTAAATTAGGTTTTGGCGGAGGTTTCAGGAAGTCATAGTTTGAATTATAGATCTTCTGAGCTATCCTCTTATTCTTAAAGATATTGGAGCTGTCTGCGCCAAAAACTAACGCTAAAGAAAATCTTTCTGTTCTGTTTGATAGAAGCGGGAAGTAACCTGATGAATAAATAAAATCTCCGTCCTGAGGCTGAAGAGGTATAACGTCAAAATATCCCGGCTTCATTCTGTTCCATAAAACTTCATTATTGTTCATAGCCGGTGAAGTTGTCTGGTTGAAGAAGTTAAAGCTGGTTAAACCAATCTGATCAGATTCATTCACGTCAGTTTTATCAAAATGCGGCTCGCCAAGGGTGGGCATTCCGTCGCCTTCACCCATATCCTGTGTTCCTGCAACTCCGTCTGCTCCTACATCATCTTTTAAAGGATTCCAGTCGCCGTTTTCATCTCCCGACCAGTGTGATTTAACAATTCCTGGATATTTGCCGGTTATAGGATCGGGGTTTTGTGAATAATCCGGTACATAACCGGATACAACGCTTCCGGGACCACTATCTCTTCTTTCATCAATGAGAGTATTATTTCCTCCCTGATTTAAGAGATAATTTATATATGCTAGCGGTCTTATTTCTGTTTTTATAACGTTGCCGTTATTATCCTTAAAGATACGTTTGTAGTGCAGGTCATGATTTTCATCTATCAAGCCGTTCAGGTTATCGTCGATTCCGTTGTTAACAATTTCGGCCAGTACGGCACCATCGTAAATCCGGAACGTACGTCCCTGGGAAGACACAATAACTGTATCGGAAATGCTGTGTAGTAATGTGTCCAGGTTTACAACAGTCCTCGCATAAGTGGAAGGGTCAATTAAAACTATTTTATTTGACGGCCAGTTTGGATTGGGACCGGGTTCGCTCTTGTGCAGAGTTCGAACGGCCTGGTATCCATTTACAGAAGAATTGAATTGAAAGTCGCTTTCCTGAAAAACAGGACTGTTAGGATCAACAGCATCATTATCATTATCAATAGCATCATATCCATTGCCCGGACTTTCAAGATACGCATAGCCCGCAAATCCTGTGGTTCTCCTTACTCCGGAAATCACCTGGTTAACAGGAATCCATAATGGATCTGAAGTTTTATCATCACTATCCCAGTTGTAGGTAAGGTTGTTGTTCAAATCAAAAAACCCCAGATCGTCCCGGCAGTCTACGTAAACCTGTCCTACATCTCCTACGCATCCTCCCAGTACCTCACCAAAACAAACTTTTGTATAATCGGTTGTACCGATGTTGGTGATATCGTAAAGCCAGAAGACAACATCCTGGGCCTGAATCTGGGACCACTGCATTCCTCTGACACTGACTAAAAGTCCCATACCATTCCTGGTGGTGTCCGTTGAATCAGGATGGAACTTAAAATTGGTTCTATATTGAGGATTGTTATCAGGAGCGTCGTCCATAACGAAAAATGTTTCCTGATCAGCGCGCTCAACTCCTTTTCCGAAGTAGCCATCCCAAACAGGAGCACCGGTAGAATCGAGCCAGGTTGGATGATCAGGCCAGAATGGAGGCCACGAATTCGGTACAGTGTTTTTTGCTACGGTATCCTGACTTGCATTAACATAGCCTGGCTCCGGTGCAAATCCCTGGAAGTGTCCGTCTACAGGATCTGTCTTCGCAGCCTGACCTGTACGGGGACCAGTTGTGATTGTCACCGAATGAAGGGTATCCACAATTCCATCACCATTATAATCTCTGAGGGGCAGCTCAATTCCTACCAGCGGGGTAACGTCGCCTATGTAACCATCCTGGGTTGCGGGATACGGCCAGTACCCTCTAAGGTCGGTAGGATTTGTGCCTGCTATGGAACCGTCATTACTGTAAGTAATTGCTGTTCGGTTTCCGTTGAGTAATCCGAACCTTGTATAAAGACTGGTTCCGCGATGGGTTTTTGCCCACTGAATATAATCTGAATTTTGTTGAGCAAATCCTGTTAGTGTTGTAAGCGCAAAAATTATGATAATAAAATATTTATGCATTTTAAACCTGTGACTTAAAATGAAAATGAAGTTCCCAATTCTACTCTTCTTGGTTCGGAATAATAGTTCGGCCGTGTAAACCAGTCAACTACAGAGGAAACTTGACGAATGCCGCCTATTCTTAATTGTTGTTGTTCATCCAGAGACCAGTTCGGCTGTCCGGTATCTGTAAATACCTGCGTTGGGTTTTTTGTATCAAGCAGATTATTAATCCTCAGGAATAATGATATTATTGAAGCATTGCCGATTCTGAAGTCTTTATAAAGCCGGATGTCAATGTTGGTACTGGGAGGAATATTTTGAGAGTTGTAAACTAAAGTTCCTACATTGGTTATGCCTTGAGGAGTATATGGCTGCCCTGTACTGAATCTAAAAATAAGGCTTCCGCCCCAGTCTGATGTTTTGTTAACGTAATTAAAAGTAGCATTAACGGTGTGTGTCTGATCCCAATCAAGCGGGATTAATTGTGTTTCGGGTTGTACTCCGCTGTTTCTTAAATTGAATGAGGCGGCGGGATCAGAAGCGTTTCCTTTAGCTGTCTGGAATGTGTAATCCAGCGTGGCAGAAATTCCTTCGGAAAATCGTTTATTGATTGACAGTACGATTCCTCTTACAAAACCAAAATCGGTGTTTACATATTTGCTGTATATTTTTGTTCCGCCGAAAACGTACTGAATTTCATTAAGCGTTCCTGCCAGGTTCCTGATGTCCCTGAAGTAGCCGGTTATGTCAATTGCGATATCATCGGTTATCTGCTGCTGTACGCCTAATTCACCGCTTGTCGTTTGTTCAGGTTTTAGATCAGGGTTGCCTATTATTCCGAGATTTGTACTGCCGCCTGTTACCGGAAGTTTATACATCGGGTTTTCATACAATCTTTCAAATGATGGGATCTGAAAAAATAGTCCGTACGAAAAATGGATGATCCCCCTGTCAGTTATCGGGAAAGATACTCCAAGTCTTGGACTAACCTGCCATTTGTCTGAAGCTTCTTTATACCAGTATGTTTTCCTTTTTGCAACTGCCTGAGCATGCGTCCCTCCTGGTGCAACAACACTATCCTGATTCTGAGGTTTCACAGGTAGATAAACATTCGGGTCGGCTGGATCTGCTAAAATTTTACCATCCGGGTGGAAGTAATCAAATCTCAGTCCGAAATTCACTATTAAAGATTGGAATTCCATCTTGTCTTGTGCGTAAAATGATGCCTGCCAGGGATTGTGCTGGTAAAGTTGATTATCCTGACTTTCAATAGATGGTATTACCGGCGGCTCCTGCAGAAAGGGTTTACCATCTACAACAGGGTCTCTGTTATTGTCAGCCTGCGACATATGTAAGTTGATATTATGTAAAAACAGTGTGTAATAGTTGAATAAAGCTCCCGTTTTAATTTCATGATTATTTGAAACCTGGCTGGTCAGATCTATTTTTGCTACATAGGTATTAGTACTCCTGACATTATGAGTCATATTTGTACCGCCTGTATAGAAGGTGGCTTCAGGAGCAGTAAGCAGTTTAGTATGCACATATTTCTGATCGAATGGATCATTTCTGTTAAATAGATCAGATAGAGAAAAAGATGACTGATCTAGGTATTGCCTGTAATCAGTAAAGTAATTAGATAAACCAACCGTGTAAAACGTGCTGCTTCCCAGGGCATGAGTAACTGTTAATGAATTTAAGTAGCCTTTCTTGAAATTGCTTAACAGTCCTCCGGGATTATACTTGTAGGCAAAATCATAATTCATGCCGGATGTATTATCCAGTATATAATCATATGCGATAGTGAATGCCGGTGAAATTTTAAGTGTAAATTTCCCCTGAGCGTATGCTTCTCTGAAAGGAGCCATAGATACGATGGAACCGTCACCCGTTTGCTGAATGTTCCAGTTCTCTGGATTAGGATCAGTTGTATTAGCTATATCAAAGGTATTGTATTTGCGTTGGCCGAACAGGTAGCCTCCGGTTGAGTAGTAACGGGCATTAACATAATATGTAAGAACATCACTCAAAATGGGACCGCTTAACGATCCTTCCAGCCAGCTTATTTTGTTTTCCGTACCCCCGGAAAAAGGATCTAGCCTCTGTGTTCCATAGAAAAGATCGGAGTACTGAGTAACATAAGCTCCCTGATAACCGGTAAGGCTGCCATGTATCTCATTTCCTCCGGATTTGGTGGCAATATTCACTATTCCGCTCATCGCCTGCCCATATTCAGCATTAAAAGCACCCGTAATCAGCTGCATTTCCTGAATTGAATTTTTGTTGACATCAACTACGGTACCTCCGCTGTATGCATCAGTAACCGGTACACCGTCAATCCAGAAGGATACTTCTCCCTTTCTTCCTCCGCGGAAGTGAAAATCACCATTTTTATCCTTCACAATTCCTGCTTGTAATTGTAAAGCATCTTGAAAGCTGGTTATCGGTAAGGTCTGGATATCCTGGGCACTGATTATTGCTGTTGAAGAGGTAAGGTCTTTTTGAACCAGAGGTTTACTTGCAGTTACAACTACTTCTTCCCCTAATTCAACGCTGGTTGGGGTTAATGAAAAGTCAACTTTGGTTGTAAAATCAATCTGAATCTTTACATTCTGAACGGTTATGCTGTTATAACCTATTGCGGATGCTTTTACAGAATAAGTGCCGGGTGGAATATTCAGAATGGTATAAATTCCGTCGATGTCACTCGCAGCGCCCATTGTTGTTCCCGTGATAACCACGTTTACAAAAGGAATTGCTTCGCCGGTAGATTTATCAGTTACCTTCCCTGTAAGCTTGCCTGTAGATCCCGCGAATATTAAAGTAGATACTGAAAGGGTGTAAATTATAATCAGTAAAAATTTTTTCATAAAGGTTCTCCTTTAATGCTGTCAACTTAAAAAGAGAAATTTCATTACCACTGAATCTGAAACGGGATATATTTTTAGAGATTCTTTACGCAGTCTTCAACCAATTTTATACATCAGGCCTTTATACACAATAATTCATTTCTGTAATATTATACATTAATAAATCATATGCTTTATAGCGGTTTCTTGTAATGAAACTGAAATTTTTTCCATGGGCTGATGGTTCTCGGATTGCAGTAACTAATTATCTATTTATATTCCTATTCTTTTATTTTCTAGTGTACTAAAATACCTAATATGCGAACAAAATCAACTAGGCAGAGGTTCACGCCCGGAAGGCGAAAATTAAGGGGATTGAAATTAATTCAACATTATATTATTGTGAGAACACGCATAAAGAATTGGTAATTTATTTTTAAAGTTAATTATATCATTTAATTAATGGAGGAAAAATATGGCAAAAGCTGTCTGGAATGGTGAAGTTATTGCTGAGAGTAAGAAGGTTAAAGAATTGAACGGATATATCTATTTCCCCCCGAATTCAGTCAAAAAAGAGTATCTGCAGAAAAGCTATACCAAGCATATTGATGCCGATCTGGGTACTGCTAATTTCTATAACATCAGGGTCGGCGATGCTATTAACTGGAACGGAGCCTGGTATTATCCTGATGTTAAAAATGAGGACCTGAATATCGCAGGTTTTATAGCATTTTCACCCGGTATAGCTGTCCAATAGTTCACCTTGTACTTCATCACACTGTGCGGTATCTCAGATTGAATTGTTTTGATCCTAAGTTATTCGCAAATATCTTTTCAGTGAATAAATAAAACTAACTTAATTAGGAGGAATTATGGATTCCAGGGAAAGAGATGAAAGAGCGAAAAAGGGAAGGTCTGAACGAGGTGAAAAGATACGTGAGGATAAGATGAAAGAGCATAAAGATGAAGATTTCTCTGAAAAAGAAAAATCGGGAAAGACCGGATATCTTCGTTTAGCTGAAAAATACGACCCTTCTGATGACAGCGAATTCGATCCTGAACCTGATGATGTAAATGATGAGCTGTGGGATCCCGAAGAAGAGGAAGACGAAGATGTTGATATTGACGATGAAGAAGAGGATTAAACGGATTCCGGATAAGTGATGCTGATTTAATTGAAGCCTGTAGACTGACTCTGCAGGCTTTTCTTTTTATCTCTTTTGTAATTTCATTCTCCCGACCCCTCTTTTTACTTTTTACTTGAGGGAGTCCTCGATCGAAGCAACCCCTACCTTCCTCCTTTTTCTTTCTCCTTATTTCTTTTTACTTTTTACTTGGTTTCACTTTTTACTTTTTACTTGACCATGTGTTTACTCTTAATATCATATAATACCAATCCTGAATATCCTCTCGTTGTGGCAGCAAACAGGGACGAGTTTTACGCCAGACCCACGGAGAAAGCCGGCTTCTGGGATGATTACCCTTTTCTTCTTGCCGGAAAGGATATTGAAGCGGGAGGAACCTGGCTTGGAATTACTAAGTCGGGAAGGTTCGCGGCAATAACTAACTATAGGGATATGCGTACGATTAAAGAAAATGCTCCAACAAGAGGATTGTTAACTCTGAACTTCCTGGTCTCGCAAATTCCTGCATTTGAATATGGTAAAAACCTGATAAGGAAGTCCGATCTGTATAACGGCTATAACCTGCTTTTTTCTGATCTGGAAAACCTTTTTTACTTCTCAAATCAAACAAAGAAAGCAGATAAACTTTCTTCTGGAGTTTACGGCTTGAGTAATCATCTGCTTGATACACCCTGGCCTAAGGTGGTTGTGAGTAAGAAAGCTTTCATTAGTACTGTTTCGAAGGAAAAAATTTCAGAGGAAGACTTGTTTGGCATATTATCAGATGATCGTGAGGCTCCGGATGACCAGCTTCCCGATACCGGTTTGAGCCGGGAACTTGAAAAAGCAATATCCCCTGTTTTTATAAAGAGTGATAAATACGGAACAAGATCTTCTACTATTATTCTTGTGAACAGCGTTAATGAAGTTTTGTTTGTTGAAAAGTCGCTTGATACCAGAACAGGTGAATGGATTGAATCCAGGTTCAGCTTTAAGCTCGAAATACCTGACAGAACTTGACAGAACCCTCCACCTTGATAAACTAAAGTTATTCTGCCGGCTGCATTTTCCAGTGTTCAGGAACATAGTTATATATCAGCTGTACAAAAACACTTTGAATTACTCCGATTAAAGCATAATCAAAAATATTGAACCAGTCGAGTGAAAAACGGGAAAGTACAATAAAGTAAAAAAGACAACCCCCGGTCAATCCGCCGATAATCGCTACTGAAAGTCTACCGTATTTATCAAGCTCAATTTTCAAAAGTTCTGCTCCAATCAGCATGAAACGGAAAGGCAGTATGAAAAATGAAAGCAATACAAGCAGCAGGAAAGCTGCCATTAAAGGTTTAATTCCCGACGTGCTTACAAAGAAATTTGAGAATGATAAAAATATCACAAGCGGAATTGATGCAAAGGCTATCCCGCCTAAATCTGAAATTATTATTCCCAGTGCTATTCTTAGTTTTCGCATAATATAAATATTCGTTTACTTATTATAAATCATGTTTTATACCGTAATACATATCGGGTCTCAGGCGCAAAATCACATTATCTCTTCCGTCAGAAATGACATCGGCGTCAACCTTTGAAGCAGATAGCTTTTATTTCGCGGCGCATAGAGAATAAATGAATTGGCACTCCTATTGCATCCTGCAGGGAAAAACGAGAGGCGTTAATGTATTTTGATGAAGAAGATAAAGCCATAATTCAGAAAATATCGGATGGTAAGATAACCGATGTTGAATCTTTTATAACAGAATGCTGCTCGTATATACGGGTTCATTATAAGATAAATCATTTCTGGTATTTTAATGTTGTGTTTAATACTGATGAGATTATCGTGCCGGTGGATGAAAACCGGTTTTTTGGAAAAATAAAAAAGTTTGTAAATCTTCTCGATTATCTTGAGGCTAAAAATTTTGTTCAGGTACAAAAAGAAGTTGTTCCCCTAAATAACATACTCCCTATCTTCAAGGATGACGGTTCACCTTTAGATGAGGCACTTGTTCTTGTGTACAAATGTCAGGGAAAGAAAATCATCGCATCCAGAGATCTTTCCCTCCTTATCCGTATGAAGCCGAGAAATATAGCGGTATAGCACGCTGCTGTAAAAAGGGGTATTTTTCCTTCCATTTATTCCATGTGATCAGATTATCACGGTGATACCAATATTTATACTTAATTATTTATTAAATAATTGAAAGTTGAATAATGAAGGCCTTTTACCTTTTTATATCACTTTGTATAGGAATTCTGCTAATGAAATCAGCAGCGGCTGAAGCCGCTCCCGGCCAGGATCAGAAATCAGGAGAGGCGGTTCAAATGGAAAATAGTCATAGTGAAATGATAAAATATATCAGCGGCGAAGATACCGTTTCAGCTTACCTGGCTGTCCCTGAAGGGAGCGGTCCTTTTCCTGCCTTGATCGTAATACACGAATGGTGGGGACTGAATGACTGGATAAAGAAGGATGCTGATGATTTTGCCGACAGCGGGTACGTCGCCCTTGCGATAGATCTTTATCATGGTAAGTCAACCTCCTCCCCGGAGGAAGCACGAAAGCTGTCCGGCAGCGTACCGCAGGAACGCGCCTCAACGGATTTGAGATCGGCTTTCGACTATCTTCGCGGCAGGTCTGATGTAAGTGATAATCTTATTGGTTCAATTGGCTGGTGCATGGGGGGAGGTTATTCACTCAGGACAGCCCTTAATATAAACGATCTTGCGGCTTGTGTTATCTGCTATGGCAGACTTGAGAAAGATCCCCGGATTCTTAAAAAAATTAACTGCCCGGTACTGGGAATCTTCGGTGAACAGGATCAGAATATAACCCCTTCTGACGTAAAAGAATTTGAATCATCACTTAATAAGGCAGGAGTCGATAACCATATAATAATTTACCCCGGTGCCAATCATGCGTTTATGAATCCCGGCAATACAAAGGTTTATAATGAGGATGCGGCCCGGAAAGCATGGAATGAGATTTATTCTTTTCTGAATAATAATTTAAAAGAGAAATCCCTATAAACTTACCATTTAATAAACCCATGTTGTTGGAGCAATATACCTGGATGAAGACAGCTTTGGTCTTTCTGGTGCTTATTATTATTCCTTTCAACCGGATTCTACCGGATAATTTTGAGGAATATATAGAGCAGGGGGATGAATATTATTCTTCATTTGATAATCACTCCGCCCTTAACAGTTACCTGGATGCATATAAACTGGCGCCGGATAGCTATGAAGTACTTTACCGGTTGGCGCGATCCTATAATGATCTTGGTGAAGAATACCATGAATATAGGCAAAGAGACAGTTCTGAAATAATGATTATGAAAGCAATTGAATTCTCCGAAAAGCTTAAGGATAATTTTCCTGATAGCGCGGCTTCATACGCCTACCTTGCAATGTCGTTCGGCAACCAGGCCTTGTATGAAGGAGGAAAAGAAAAGATTAAGCTGGCTCATAAAATTGAGGATAATGCGAAGAAATCCCTTGAGATTAATCCTGATCAGTACCTCTCATACGTGATCCTGGGAATTTATTACAGACAGATAGCTGACCTCAGCTGGTTCGAGAGGATGTTTGCGAATACTTTTTTCGGTGATGTACCCGAAGGTACTTTTGATCAATCGGTTGAGATGTTCAAAAAAGCGCTGGATGTTAAACCCGGCACAATTGTGGCTTCTTATCAGCTGGCTTTAACTTATAAAGCTATGGGTGAAACAGACAAAGAGAAGAAGCTTTTAAAGGAATTACTAACTTATCCCCAAAAAAATTTCAGGGATAAGTTCGCTATTAGAAAAGCAAAGAAAAGATTAGTGAAACTTGAGTAGTGGGCTAATTGCCTTTTGCCCTGTATGCAGTCATCCCGCCTTCCACATTTTCCACCTTTGTGAATCCATGATTCAGCAGGATTTTTGTCCCCATAGATGACCGGTGACCGGTTCTGCAGATAACAGCAATTTCCTTGTCCTTATACTTATCAAGCTCGTTTACCCGGCCTGCTAGCTGCTGGACAGGTATGTTTATGATACCATCAATATGACCAAGAGGACCTTTTAATTCCTCGGGAGTGCGTACATCAAGTATAACCAGATCAGAATCATTCTTGATCTGATTTTTAAGTTCTTGTACTGTGATGCTGTTCTGCGGCGGTACGCTCTGCGCACAGGCAATAAAGTTTGATAGAATGATTGCTAAAACGAAAAAGCCGATAAGTCTTTTCATATATTTCTCCTGATTATGATTTTCCTGTTCTTGTTATATTTATTTGTCTACCCGGCTGTCTTAATTTCTGGACTCAGAATGATTTTTGTTTTCATTGAATTCGAGATAAGACACATTTTTTCAGATTTTTCAATTATCCTGCCTGCTTTTTCCCGGTATTTCTCTTCCGGAATTACTAATTCCGGTTTAAGCTCAATTTCTGAGATCATAAAGTTTCCGTCAACCTTTTCGAGCTTCCCTTCCGCGCTGCATCTGAATGAATTAAACGGAAGTGATGAATTTTCCGCAATTGAAAGGAAAGTGGTCATTAAGCATATAGCGGCTGAAGAAACAAACATATGCTCAGGTGACCATATTCCCGCAACACCTTTGGGAAATTCTGGGGGAGTGGCTACTTTAATATCCGGAAGTGATTCTGATGAAAGTGTTCCGATTCGGCCTTCATCCCATTTTACATTTATTTTATAATGATGAATGTTATCCATAACCTTTTTTAATTATTTGAATGAATTTTGTAATCTTTAGAATAAGAATCTGTACCCTGCGTCAGGATTCCTCATTTTCATCGAGATCAAGAAAAGACATCAGCCTGTTGTGAGCATCCCTGGGCAGATTAACATTGTACTTTTTGTAGTAATCAATTGTCATCTGAACAGATTTAAAGTAATTAGTACACTCGGGACATTTTTCCAGGTGGTACTTAATGTCTTTACAGCGCTCGGAATCAAGGTCCTCACCAAGACTGTCGCAGATGTGACTCATTACTTCGAGACAGGTAACTTTTATTTCTTTGCTCATTTTTTAAATGCCTCATCAATTTCTTTTCTTAAAAATGCCCGCGCTCGGTGCAGTCTTGATTTAACAGCAGGAACGGAAATATTAGCGGCTTCAGCCGTTTCCTCGGTAGATAAACCTTCAACATCCCGAAGTAAAAAAATTATCCTGTAATCGGGCGATAAATTTTTAATGGCCTTGTCGAGAATTACTCTTAATTCGTTGTTTTCTGTACTCTTATACGGTAAAGACGTCCAGTCGGCAATATGTTTTTCTGAATAAAGGTCTTCATCGTTCTCCAGCGAAACATAGCTCCTTCTTTTTTCTTTCCTGGCCTGCATCAGGCAGTGATTGGCAACTATCCGGTATAACCAGGTTGAGAGTTTCGAGTTTCCGTCGAACTGGCCGATGGATTTTACCATGCTGAAGAAGGTTTCCTGCATGATATTTTCGGCTTTTTCAGGATCCCGGCAGATTTTAAAAGAAAAATTATAGATAGTCTGTTCGTATTTTCTTACTATCTCCGCTAAAGCTTTCTTATTTCCTTTTTTAGCTTCCGCTATTAATTCTGTTTCTTCCATATTGTAAGATGCAATTCTTTTATTGAGGTTTCATATTTATTGTGAATATGTATGGTTGCGTTAATCAAAAAATTATTTCCATTTATCTTATTTGCAGGTATTGTTTCGCATTGTGATGAAATACTTGTTATTCTTGCAAGTGACGGATCATTCTTATAAATATGTACAATACTTTTTCTATTTCTCAGGAAAATCATTATTATTACAATTGTTATTAAATAAGGGACAGAACAAGAGTAATTTTATGTCTGATAATAATTATCAAGAAGTCATTAAAAATAATAAATTGTTCGATGGAATCCCTCCCCAAAACCTGAAAATAAACTTTAGAGATGAACAGATAATTAGACGGAAAGAGGGAGAGATTATATTTCAGAAAGGGGATGAAAGCCTCAGTACTTACCTTATCGTAGCCGGACGTGTGAAAATTAAGGTTTATATCGAGAATAAATCTGTTAAGCTTAATAAATCAATTAATGACTTTTTTGGAGAGATCGAAGTCCTTGAGGATACTTATCGGCGCTCAGCTGCTGTGGCTAATACCGATTGTATTCTGTATGCCCTATCGAAAGGCGACTTAAGGACTTTCCTGGCCGAAAATCCTGAGATCAATGACAATATCATAGCATACAATAAGGTGGAGATTCCTGAACTTCAGCTTACTATAAATCCGGGACTTCTGAAGGAGGATACGGATAAGCTTTATTTAAGCCCTCAACCTGAAAATAATAGCAATGAAATCCGGCAGGAAGATACCGCTGAACGGAACGAACTTGAGAATAAACGGAGAGAGATTGAAAAAAGCGCTGAGATGATCCTTGAAATAAACGGAGATGAGGAAGAGGATTCTGAAGATGAGTTTTTTGAAGAAGATTCATCTGAAGATTTTATTTCTGATGCTGACAGCGTTCCTGAAGAATTTTTATCTTCTGCTGATCAAGCAAAAGAAATCACGGAACCTGAGGATTATTCCGAAACAGCACTTGAAACTGATCACCCTGAAGATATTAACGCACCACAAGAACCGAACCTTGAGCAAATTGCTCCTGCGGGTGAGGAAAATGTTCCTGAGAAAAGTGACCCCGGAACTGAGGAAACGGAAGAAGACAAAAGTTTTTCATCAACAGAAAATGTTGACCTTGAAGAGAATATATCTCCGATAGAGAGCGAAGAAGAAAATCCTGAAGAAAGGTTTCCTGAAAAAGAGGTCTCCTCTTCCTCAGAAGAATCCTCTTCGGGGAAGATGATAGATGAGAGTGATGATCAGGAAGATACTATTACTTCAGAAGGATCTGAGGAAGAATCCTATGAAGATCAGTCTTATGATATAAAAAAGGAATATGAAAATAATCCTGATGAATTTGTTGAATCGGCAGATGAAGCGGCCTCTGAAATTCATGAGGAAGCTTTGGAAGAAAATGAGTTAACAGAAAAAGTGGCTGAAATGAATAACTATAAATCAGAACCGGAGCATGAAGAAACAAAATGGATAAATCTCAATCCTGTTGAAACACCTGATGAATTCCCCGATGATCTTTCTGAAGAGGAAAAACTTCGGTACGAAATGGAGGATGAAAAACTGAAATATGATGATACGGAAATTAACGCTGAAAGAATACTCGATGCGATCAGGAAAATAAATTCTTCCTTTGATAAGCAGAACGTATATTCAAATATTGTCCGTGAATCGGTGAAACTTACAGAAGCTCAGGCGGGACTCCTTTACCGGGTTGATCAGACCAGAAACCACCTGGTTACTCAGATAGAGTCCGAAGAGGGTTTGGTTGAAGCCCGCTATTCGATCTCGTCAGGATTGACAGGACTAGCGGCAGAAACAGGTGAAATAATAAATGTGAGAGAACCTGCAAAAGATTTCCGCTATTCGGAAGATGTGGATGGTATCAGCGGCATTGCAGGGACGAGTATTTTGTGCGTACCTGTAAAAAATGAAAATAATGATACTATTGCAGTTATAAGCCTGGCCAATAGCAGCTCGGGGAAGTTTTCAATTTCGGATGAAGAGAAGATCTCTAAGCTGGCGTCCCATATCTCCCAGGCACTCCTTTGCATCGACGGTATCGACAATATGCTGGATGACAATAAAAATACTTACCTGTCGAAGTTAACTGAGTTTATTACTGATAATATCCAGACTCCCGTTCTCACAATGAAGTATTACGCTTCGCAGATAAAAAAGAAAGATGTTCCGCAGGATGTCAGAACAGTGCTGAGTGTACTTATGGATCAGGCTGATTCAGTCGTAAATTTTCTTGATTCTACCCTTGCTTTTACCGAGAACCAGAATCCTCTAAGCATTGAAACAGGCAGTTTGCAGGAGGTTATGGATGATGCACTGGGACTGCTTGCAGAATATGTTGAATCCCGCAACGTGGGTCTCTACAAAAAAGTTGAGGGGAATATCAAAGTAAGACTTGATAGGAAAGCATTTTATCAGGCCTGCCACCAGATAGCCAAAAATGCCTGTGATGCAATGGGTGAAAATGGAAATATTTACATAACTGCAAAACAGTCGGGTGATCTGGTAAATATAGAATTTCGCGATACTGGTCCGGGTATACCTGAAGATTTTATTGGTCAGATCTTTCAACCTTTCAAATCTTTTAAGAAAGATAAGGGAACCGGGCTGGGATTAACTATAGCACAAAAAATAATCAGGGATCACGGAGGTGAGCTAACGGTTGAAAGCAGTCCCGAAAAAGGGGCAACTTTCGTTATTTCCCTGCCTGTATTTGATGAAAATTAGTGCTCATGCCGGCTAACCTGGTTGCTATACTCGGACCCACTGCTTCAGGAAAAACAGAACTTGCAGCCCAACTCGCCCTCGATTTTAATGGTGAAATAATTTCTGCTGATTCCCGTCAGGTATACCGGGGAATGGATATCGGAACAGGAAAAGACCTTCACGATTATACAGTCAATGGTGTTCAAATCCCTTATCACCTGATAGATATAATTGATCCTCAAAATGAATTTAATCTTTATGAATTTTTACACCATTTTTATACCGCTTTCGAGGATATAACTAATAGAACGAAGCTTCCCTTCCTTGTAGGCGGCACAGGCTTATATCTCAGTGCTGTTGTTCAGAAATATAACCTCAAGAAGGCCGATTTTTCATCTCCCCGTGCGGAAGAATTAAGAAATTTGGATGAATCCCGTTTATTGGAGATCTTTCTTTCTAAAAAGACTGAGATTCATAATAAAACTGATCTGACAAACAAAGACAGACTGATTAAAGCTATACTTGTTGCTGAGGCAGAAACTTATCTCAAAAGTAAAATCCCGGAGATAAATTCTGTTGTAATTGGTATCTCCGCCGACAGAGAGACAATTAAAGTGAGAATAACAGAAAGACTTAAAAAAAGATTGAATAGCGGGATGGTTGAGGAAGTACAGAAACTCGTCAGTTCAGGTGTATCATATGAAAAACTGGAAAGCTTTGGGCTTGAGTACAGATTTGTCAGTCTTTACCTGAAAGGTGAACTGAACTATAACGATATGTTTTTGAAACTGAATACTGCCATTCATAAGTTTGCTAAAAGACAAATGACCTGGTTCAGAAAGATGGAAAGAGAAGGAGTTCAAATCCATTGGATCGGGCAGGCAGAATACCGGAAAGCCAAAACAATTATTCAGGATAATATAGATGGTTAACGTTCCCGCTCAGGTGGAAGAATATCTTAAGAAATATAGTTTGAGCTATTGGAATATCGAAACCTCGATAACTTCCGGCATAACCAATGTTATTGTGGTGCCGGCCATCGCTGAGTTTGAAAATATTAAACGGTTTCTTGCCTCTTATGTAAATCTTAATCAAACATATTCAGATTCTACTCTGCTTCTTTTCGTAATAAATAATATGAGTTCTTCTGCCGATGAGGTTAAGCTTGATAACCAGTTAACACTGCTGTATCTCCGCGGAATATTGACAGGTAATCCCGAAGATGAAACAGGACGGGAGCTGCTTGAGAAAGATATTAACCTGGGAATAATCGATGCCGCATCTCCGAGGAAAACGATGCCGGAAAAAGACGGCGGGGTGGGACTTGCCAGGAAGATCGGCATGGATGCAGCACTGAATGTTTTCGATTTTGTCTCGAAGAATAAAAAGATAATATTTACTACAGATGCCGACTGCACGCTGGAGTCAGGTTATATTACAGAAGTAGTTAATAATTTTAATAAAAGAGATCTGGCGGCGGCTGTTGTAGATTTCCGGCATGATGTATCCGGAAATGATAAGCTTTCCGAAGCGATAATATGTTATGAGATATTCCTGAGATATTACGTCACGGCACTTAAATATGCCGGCTCACCCTATGCCTTTCATACAATCGGCTCCACTTTGGTCTGTGATTATGAAAGTTATATTAAAGTTGAAGGTATGAATAAGCGTAAGGCGGCAGAGGATTTTTATTTCCTGGAGAAGCTTGCTAAAAATGTTAAGGTTGAAGCTATAAACTCCACCTCTGTTTATCCTTCGGGAAGAGGTTCATGGAGAGTGCCTTTCGGAACTGGTCAGCGCGTCAACCGCTTCCTATCGGGAATTCAGAATGAATATACATTGTACAATCCTGAATCATTCGATATTTTGAAAAAATGGCTCGAAATATTTAATAAACCGGGACATACCGATATAGAATATTACCTTAATGGTGCAAAAGAAATTCATCCTGAACTTCTCCGTTTTTTGTATTATCAGAACTTCGAACCTGATCTGGTTAATATTTTGAAAAATTCTAAGACGGAAGAACAGCTTCAGCTTCAGAAATCAAGATGGTTCGACGGTTTCCTTACATTAAAATTCATCCATCACCTGAGAGATAACGGATTCCCGGTTATTAATATGTTCGATGCTCTTGACAAGATGTTTGACAATCTAAATATTTCCTGGAAGCCGGATAGGACGCGCAGCGAGGTGCCGGGGATAAATGTACAGAGAGATTACCTGGACATATTAAGGCACATTTAAATACTGAATTTCTATGATTATAAAAACTTCAGCAGATGAAATAGAAAATTATATATCTGATGCTTCTAATTTCAGAGGCAGTTGTGAAGCTGTTTATATACCCGAATCCGCAGGTGAAATCCGGGAGATCCTTGAGAAGGCTGATTCGGAAAAGACTCCGGTCACGATCTCAGGAAATGGAACGGGACTTACAGGAGCTCGGGTTCCTCTCAGCGGTATCCTTATCTCAACTGAAAAACTTAATCATATCATAGAGATTAATTTTGATCAGAAATATGTTATTACAGAGCCTGGAGTTATTCTTGACACATTGCAGCAAAAGGTGAACAGGCAGAAACTCCTCTACCCTCCTGATCCTACTGAGTGGAATTGTTTTATCGGCGGAACAATAGCGACTAATGCCTCAGGTGAGAAAACTTTTAAGTACGGCCCAACAAGGAATTTTGTAGAAGAACTGGAAATCATACTCGCGTCTGGTGAGGTTCTTGACCTCCGCAGAGGAAAGAATAAAGCTTCCGGGAATCGCCTAGCATTAAAAACGAGAGCCGGGAAAGAATTAGATATTGTAATTCCTGATATAAGGATGCCGGGAGTAAAAAACGCGTCTGGATATTACCTTAAAGAAGGAATGGATGCTGTCGATCTTTTTATAGGTTCTGAAGGAACGCTTGGAGTTGTTGCAAAAATTAAACTGCGTCTTGTAGACCTCCCTGAAAATATTCTCTCGTCCGTCATCTTTTTTGCTTCTGAGGATAACGCCGTTTCCTTTATTGAGGAAGCTAGAGAATTGTCATTCAGAACAAGAAGTGAAAAAAGTGATTCTATCGATGCCCTTGCACTTGAATTTATGGATGAAAATTGTCTTTATTTTTTGAAAGATGACTATCCTCAGATCCCTTCAGATGTAAAAGCTTCTGTATGGTTCGAACAGGAAACAACAGAAGAAAATGACGAAAAATTATTTAATGAATGGGCCTCGCTGATCGCAAAACATAAAGGAAATACCGAAACAGCATGGTTTGCCTTCTCGGAAAAGGATAAAAGGAGCCTTGAGGAGTTTCGTCATTCTGTTTCGGCTAAAGCGAATGAATTTATTGCGAAGAATAAGGTTAAGAAATTGGGAACGGACGTCGCTGTACCTGATGAAAATTTCAGAGAATTTTATAAGGAATGCAGATCCCTGGTAGGTAAATCGGGATTGAAATTTATCGCATACGGACACTTTGGAAATTCACACCTGCACCTTAATATGCTTCCTTCAAATGAAGAGGAATATTTACGCGGAAAAGAGATCTACCGCCAGATCTGTGAAAAGGCCGTAAGTTCGGGCGGGACGATCTCTGCGGAACATGGAGTGGGGAAATTGAAGACAGAATATCTTGAGATGATGTATGGTAAAAAGAATATTAGAGAAATGGCTGAGATTAAAAAAATATTAGATCCATCTCTTATCCTCGGCCGGGGCACCCTGTTTAACCTGTAATATAAGATTCCCTCAGACATGTCATACCAATGTTGCTTTGGAATAATTACAAATCGAAGAGACCTTAATGCCCGGATACATTAGGGGTGAGATTTCAATTCCCGTTTAAGCAGCTTATAATCAGGAACAATTTCCTCTACAAGCTTCCAGAATTTCTTCGAATGATTCATCTGTTCTGTATGACAAAGCTCATGGATAATTACATAATCTATGATCTCCGGTCTGTACTTCATCAGCTTGTAATTAAGCGATATACTTCCGGAGGTAGAGCAGCTTCCCCACCTTGTTTTCTGACTTCTTATAGTTATGCGGCTGTATGAAAAGTTATTTTTTTCGGCAAGTATTTTTGTTCTCTCAGGCAGGTACAGCTTTGCCCGGTGTTTCAACCAGGTTTTATAAAGAGCATCAATATTTTCCGAAGAGCCTTCAGGACTTTCAATTATCAGTATATCACCCTGAAATCTTAATCTGTGTTTCTTAAGGAAAAGATCAAATTTCTGCTTTACTTCAACCCGGTTTCCAAGAAATAAGAACTCTTCTTTAAGCCTGACGGTGTTTAGATGCTTTAATACCCAGTCTTTTTTTTTGAAAATAAACTTTTCGGCATCTTCAGATTTGCATCTCCGGGGTATAACAACTTCGAGTCCGGCGTTGGGGTCTATCTGCAGCCGCAGGTATTTTGCTTTTTTACTGTATCTTATCCGGTAGGTCAGCTCAGTATCGTTTAAATATAACTTAGCACAACTAAACTTTTTCTTCATCCAGCTTCCGGATCCTGATATTAATTAACCTTTTTAAACGTCGTCTTATCCTTGCTGTCCTGCAGCTGTATACCGAGGGCTTTTAATTCATCCCTGATCGAATCTGCCAGCTTGAAGTTCTTATCGTTCTTCGCTTCCTGCCGTATTTTTATCAGCAGTTCTATAAGTTCACCTTCAAGCTTCCCGTCACTTCCTGATTTTTGGGTATCGAAATCCATAATACCTAATACGCTGGCAGCGGTTTTTCGCAGGAAATCCTTTACCTGGATATAAAAATCCCTGCTGATATTCTCGTTTTCAGAAATAACACGGTTTACTTCTCTGGTAAAATCGAAGATAACAGCAACGGCTTGCGGAGTATTGAAATCGTCATCCATTGCTTCTTCAAATGCTCCGTAGAACTTATTAAAATCAAACTGAGGACTGCGATCTCCTTCAGCAGATTTTAATTCCTGTTCGATTTTCTCAGCAAGATTATTAAGCTTTTCCAGCCCCTTCTGAGCGCCTGCTAGCAGCTCTTCGGTAAAGTTAAGAGGACCGCCGTAATGCGCCTGCGTATATAAAAGTCTGAGAGCTTCTGCCGGGTATTTATCAAGTACATCGCGCGCTGTAAAGAAATTGCCCAGCGATTTCGACATTTTCTCTTCGTTTATATTAAGAAAGCCGAAATGAATCCAGTAATTAACAAACTTTGTTCCATTTGCGCCTTCACTCTGCGCAATCTCATTTTCGTGATGCGGAAATATCAGGTCATTCCCTCCTGCATGTATATCGAAATTGTCTCCAAGATGTTTGCAGCTCATTGCGGAACATTCAATGTGCCAGCCTGGACGACCGTTGCCCCAGGGACTTTCCCAGTATGGTTCGCCTTCCTTGGCTTTTTTCCATAATGAAAAATCAAGAGGATTCTTTTTTTCCTCGTTTATCTCAATACGCGCGCCCGATTCAAGATCTTCAGTCTTTTTACCGCTCAGTTTACCGTATCCGTTAAATCTGGAGACATCATAGAAAACGTTTCCGTTTACATTATATGCTATCCCCTTATCCTCAAGCTTTTTGATCATTGAAATAATATCGTTCATATGAGCGGTGGCTTTAGGATATACGTCAGCCCGCATAATTTTGAGCCTGTCTATATCCTCAAAGAAGGAATTGATGTACTGTTCGGCCACCTGTGATGCATCCTTCTTCTGCTCATTCGATTTTTTAATGATCTTATCATCAACATCGGTCAGGTTCATCGCATAAGTAACTTTATATCCTTTATAAAGCAGGTATTTACGAATGACATCCGCCATAACAAATGAGCGTGCATTTCCGATATGAAAATAGTCGTATACTGTAGGTCCGCACACGTACATTCTCACATTTGGCGGATCGATCGGCTTAAATTCTTCCTTTTTCTTCGAAAGAGTATTATAAATCTGCATTTCTGTTTTCTTTATTAATCGCTGTTCAAAAGATAACCATTTTATAAAACAAAATTAAAAAGTCAATCACCCTCAATTACTGTTATTTCTATAATTAAATAATTATTTTATGGTAGGTTCATAAAGATTCAAAGGGTGTTTATGGGCAAAAAATATTTACTTTTGCTTTTTTCCTTCCTCTTTATATCCTGTTCAGGAATCAGCTATAATGAATATCAGGATGCTGAAACACTTGGTGGAGGTAACGGAGCTATTACCATTGGGTCTCTGCCTCCTGAAGGAAGGTTTCAGTTTCCCCTTTCCGAAAATACTGATGCGGGTATTTCTCTTTGGAGTTATAATATTTTTAATCCGAAGCATGAAGACAGGGATATCGGTATAAAACTCAGTCTGAAACACAGGCTCACTGAAAAGAATTCAAAATCTACCTGGTCTTTAATAACAAATGTTTTCGGCTATAATGCCTCATATGGAATAACATCTTTTTTTGATGCTCCCGGCACGCTGGAGACAGACAAATATTCTGCGTTTGGAATTTCTCCTGGTATAATATTTTCCTATATGATAAACAATAAACCAAAAGAATTTAATAATTATTCTGTCAGCTTCTTTGAGAACCTGAAAAGTATTTATGCAGGTCTTAAGGTTAACTATCTTTATTCAGATGGAGAAAGTGTAAACACCTACGATTCCACGATGAGTTCCTCTGTCAGAAATGAAGTATTCTTATACCCATTCGTTGGACTCGTCATTGGAGAACAATTTCAGGAGTATTTCGAAATTGCTTATCTGACTCAAAGTGCTGAAAAAAATAATAATTTCAAAACAGGTCTTATTTTTACAGCAGGCCTGAAATATATTTTTGAATTCTGACCCACCCCTGCTTCTATTTTAATTTACTTTTCTTTGATCGGCAACCACCAAAAGACCCAGCATGCCAAGATCACCGTA
Source organism: uncultured Bacteroidota bacterium (assembly GCA_963771705.1). Classification (GTDB taxonomy): domain Bacteria; phylum Bacteroidota; class Ignavibacteria; order Ignavibacteriales; family Ignavibacteriaceae; genus DATFVA01. The sequence continues at coordinate 547,036 of CAVYUP010000005.1, read as the reverse complement.
AAGCAGCGGGGCGAAAACAGGTGCAAATGAGAGCATCCGTTCCATACTCAGCTGTCCTGTTCCGGCAAGGTCTGCTGATAAATGAAAACCGAATCCCATCACTCCAACAACTATAGCCGCAATCATCGTCCAGAAGTATACAAACTCATCTCTTTTGGTCCAGGTTTTTGATACTGCTATAGTAACCACAACTGCCGTTGCAAAAAGGCCAAATACTATTGCTATCATCTTATATGGCGTATAGCCGTACTGAGCATGGTCAATAACTGAAGTCAATGCACTGGCTCCGAAGCCAAGTCCCACCAGCCAGAGGAAATGCTGGTTCCTGGATATAGGAGCGTGAAACGTCCCAAGTGCCGGTACATTCAGCACTCCTTCTTTCCCATTTACTTCTTCCGTTATTGCATATAGTCCCAGCAGTGAGATACCTGCGAATGCCAGCGGGGCCAGTACCGGCGATCCAAAAACCACCCAGGTCCAGGTAAGACTTCCCAGCGGATTAAGTATTGCATTTAGGTGAAATGCCGTGCCTAATACACCCACCAGTATTCCAATAAGCATTAAAGCGATATGGACGAGTGCCGCCCACTTTTTAGGGGACGGCTGAAATGAAATTATAAAGCAGGATATTGCCCCGAACGGGAAATAAAAAATGGGGATCCATTCATATACAGGTATAAAGTAATTTATGGAATGCGCGAGTGCTACATCCAGTCCTGTAAAGAAGAGATTAATTCCCACAAAAATTAAGAGGAGACGATTCTTCTCCATCGGAAGTCTGATATTTGCGAGGTGGAAAATCTCAACATTATCCATTTCTATCTCCTTCCATGTTCTTTTCTGAGTTTTGCAGCATCTTCTTTAACTTTATTCAACTGACGCAGCAGAGGATAAACACCATGCCACTGAACAAAATCCGGTCCCTGCATATATGCCCCGAACTTCGCTGTTCTTCCGTCATAATGCCACAAGTCGAATGCATCGAAGCTTATCTGTGTTGCGAAAGGTTCGGAAGTAATTATGCCGTCTTTGATTAGACCATTAATTATATCAGAGGCTTCTTTAACTTTTACATTAACGAATGCGGTTACACTATCTGCTTTGGTGTACAGATCATTCACAAATTCTGGTGAATGACAGTTGGAACAGATCGATTTCATGGCTTCCCTGCCGCTCACATAATTGGGCCTGTTTGAAGTTACTGCGGCAAATAAGAACTTTGACAGTCTCTCTCCCACATCATGAGTAGTTCCCTGCGTACCGAATCCGCTCATATGGCAGGTTGCACAGGTTGGAGCGGGCATATCGGCAGTTGTGAGTCTACCCGGTTTCTGATCCCAGTTCCATGTATCACCCTGTGTTTGATACATTACACCATGAGCTGATTCATTATATATCTCAATCTGTGGATGATCGGGACCAAGGTGGCACTGACCGCAGATCTCAGGCTTCCTTACCTGCCCAAGTGAGAATTCGTGTCTCAGGTGACATTTATTACAGTTTCCGATACTGCCGTCAGCATTCGGCTTACCTATAGAATGACAGCTCTGGCAGGCAAGAGGAGTTACCATAGGCCCTTCAATATCAAATAATGAATTGCGGGTTGCAGTAACTATGCCGTTTGGACCACGATTAGCTTCAGGAATATTCTGATTAACGAATTTCTGCTGTTCCTCGGAAAAATCAGCAAAGCCGTTCAATGCCATCCAGGCAGGAGCGCCGTGACGGCTATGATCAAATTGTCTTGTTTCAGCTGGATGACATTTTCCGCATTGTTTTGGTGTTGGAGAAACAGTTATAAAAAATCCTTCGTGGTCTTTGCCCATAGGATTATCACGATCAACTACATGGCAGTCGACGCATTTAACTCCCGATCTCGCCATAGTGCTTCTTGCAAACTGATTAACAATATCGGGTGAAACTCTCTTATGACAGGTAGAACATTTGTCCGCAAGGTTAACACTTACCTGCTGTTTTCCTGGCTCACCCCCGGAAGGAAGCTGAGTGAAGATATAAATTATTATAAGGATTATTGCTGTAACAGCCACCCCAGCTATTAATGTCTTTGGTATTCCGGAAGGCATAGTTCTCTCCTCTTTGTTGTACAAGGAATAAAAAAGCTAATACCGAAGTTTAAGGGATTACAGATTTAATTTCAATTTTTCCAGAAGATCAGTCATATCAGCGGGCAATTCAGAATCATAACGCACAAATTCTTTTGTGTGAGGATGTATAAAGCCGAGGGTTTTTGCGTGAAGTGCCTGACGCGGTATCAGCTTCAACAGGTTATCAACCCGGCTCTTGATTTTAGGGAGGGATGAACCATAGACAACTTTGGTTCCGCCATAAGTCTCATCACCAAAAACAGGATGGTTAATCGCGGAAAGGTGAACTCTTATCTGGTGGGTTCGGCCGGTCTTCAGGTTCAGTTTAAGAAGAGAAGTGAATTCAAATTCCTCAAGAACCTCATAATAGGTCAGTGCATTCTTCCCTTCAGTCTCAGACGCGGCAAATTTTTTCCTGTCAGATTTGCTGCGGATGATGTTATAATTTATTTCGCCTTTTTTTTCTTTAAATAATCCCCAAACAATAGCCTGGTACTCGCGCTCGATGGTATGTTTTGAGAATTGCTTAGCAAGCTGCGCATGGGTCCAGTCATCTTTAGCAACAACCAGCAGGCCGCTTGTATTCTTATCGATGCGATGAACTATTCCCGGCCTTCCCGGTTCATTTACATCACTGAGCTTTGCAGAATGGTGAAGAAGAGCATTTACAAGTGTTCCTGTATAGTTCGAATACGCCGGATGAGCTACCATGCCGGCAGGTTTATTAACGATGATCAGGTATTCATCTTCAAATACAATATCCAGGGGAATTTCTTCAGGTTCAGCTTTTTCAGGGCGGGGGGTTATCGGATGAGAAGCTTCTATCAGGTCTCCCGGCTGAACCGGATAGCTTGATTTAACTGATTTGCCGTTTACGGTTACAAATCCCGCTTCTATTAATTTCTGGACCTTGGAACGTGTGGCATTTTCAATTGCGTTTGAAAGATATAGATCAAGCCGTTCTTTCTTTTTTCCGGGGGGAACGTCAAAGCGGTATTTCTTTTCCCTGATCAGTTTCGCCATCTTCTCTTCTTTTTTCTCCGGATGACTTTTCAGTTGAATCATCGTATGCTTCATCCTGATCTTTTTCATTAGTATCCGGTTCAAATGATGCTTCATCAGGACTTGTTAAAACAGGTTCAGGTGAAATACTTTCATCAATGTTTTTCTTATAAAATATAATTAAAATAAGAACGCCGATCGTCACAGCTGCATCTGCAATATTGAAAATCGGCCATCTGTCGTAGCTTCTCCCGAATATCGAAAAATCAAAGAAGTCTACATCTAGGAAATCAACTACTCTGCCGTAGAAAACAGATGCGTAACCATAGAAAACACCGTAGAACATTCTGTCGATGAGGTTGCCGACAGCGCCTCCAAGTATAAAAGCCAGGGCTAAGCGCAGACTTAATCTCTGGTCTCTTACATAAAAAATATAGATTATTAATCCAACGCTGGCAGCCAGAGAAAAGACTGATATCCATAGCTTGAAATTTATGCCCGGGTCAAAACCGAAAGCCATTCCGGGATTTTCTATAAAGGTAATCCTGAAAAAATTCCCGATAACAGGAATCTTTTCGCCTTCGTACATTCCCGAATACCGGAAGTGAAGGAAAGGAATTGAAAACCCTTTTACGAGAAGTTTGGTAACCTGGTCTATGATTACTATAAATAATGATACAAATAATACTCTCAATCTACTCCTTGCCTTTTATCACTAAGTTTCCGATGGCAGGACTGCCGGCTTCCTGTTCCTTATGCAGTTTTTTAATGGCAAATATTAAAAAAACCATTCCGGCTGTAACTGAGAGATCTGCTGTATTAAATATATAGCTGCCTAGTGTATTATTGAATAGATAAATGTTAAAAAGCTGAATATTGACAAAATCCACTACTTTTCCATGGAAGAGCGGAGCATACCCATAGATGAGTCCATAAAAAAGGCGGTCTATCAGATTGCCTGCTGCCCCGCCAAGAATTAAGGCAATTGAGAACCTTAACCCAAAGCTTTTGTTCCTGATCTTGAACAAATATATGAACAGGGCAATAGTGGCGGCCAGAGTAAAAATAGAAATTATGAGTTTGAACTCTGAACCGAAATTTATCCCGAAAGCGATGCCGGGATTTTCAACGAGCGTAATACCCAGAATATTTCCCAGCAGGGGTACCTTCTGCCCGGGATGTAGTCCTGAAAGATTTAATGCCGGTAGTCCTTTAACTAATAGTTTCGTTACCTGGTCAACAATCACAATAAAAGCTGAAACAAATAATAATCTCACTTAAACACCTTGCCTGTTCTGATAGGTTAAACTACCTCTTCTCCTGTCTCTGTTTAATAGGCACACACAGCTGGCTGTGCGGAACGGCTTCAAGACGTGCTTTCGGTATAAGCGGACATGTTTCGCATAAATGCTGCGGTTCTTCAATACACTCTATGCAGATACCATAAGTTCCCGCTTCAATTCTCTTTAATGCATCTTCAAGGTAGCCTAGGAACTTATTCTCCCTCTGTGCATAGAGAAATGTTTTTTCTCTCTCCATAGCATCAGTGCCCTGTTCGGCCATATGAAGTGAATAAGGTGAATTTTCATTGATGTACTCTCCGGTGGTTGGATCAAGCATCTGTTCCTTCAGGTTCTGGAGCTGTTCAATTATTTCATCACGCTTGTCAAGAATTATTTTTTTAAAATGTTCGAGATCTTTTTTGCTGTATCCCTTGATCTTCTGCATTGCTTTTGCACGCTCTTCGGCTTGTTTGTCAGCCTGTGAAATTCCGGTTTGCTCTTTTTTTGTCATCTCTGTCTTTGTTTCTTTCTTCTTTCTCGGCATAGCACTCTTCTTTTCCTTTGGTTTTACAATAGTTTTTGGTTTTGTTGTTTTCTTAGCCTTAGTGACACTTTTTTTCTTACTTGCGGTTTTCTTTGACGGTGCCTTCTTCGATGCTGCTTTCTGAGAAGCTGTCTTTTTCACAGATGCTGCTGCAGTTTTACGAGTCGTCTTCTTTTCCTGTCCAGCTTTGCTTTTGCTTGTTTTTGCAGACTTTTTTGAAGACGATTTTTTCGTAGTGGTTTTCTTAGCCATAACACACTCCTAATTTAATTGACCTTTGTGATACGGATAGAGCAAGAATACTCCCCGATCTCCCAATTCTGCCCGGCTTCACCGTTGACAGAATGCTTTGTATTTAATTCTTCAGCAAGTGTTTCATTCGAAACATAATCTTTAAATGCATTAACTGCATCAACAAGTTTACCGCTGCCGTCAAAGTCTATTTTAATTTTATCAGTAACTTCGAATCCTGAATCTTTTCTCATATTCTGAACTCTGTTCACAAACTCCCGGGCTAATCCTTCTGAGATCAGCTTATCATCCAGTTCAGTATCCAGGGCAACTGTTATGCCTTCTTCATTTTCAACCAGCCAGCCTTCTATTTCTGTACTGATAATTTCAACATCTTCAGGTCTAATAGTAAGTTCGTCTCCGTTAGCATCAATCTTTATCTCATCTCCTCTTTCTAATTTCGCAATTTCATCTTTTCCTAATTCTCTTATTTTTCCCGCTGCCTTGTTAACATTTTTTCCGAATTTTGGTCCGATCGATTTAAAGTTCGGTTTGGCCGATTTATTTACAATTTCCGCGTCATCCTTAAGTATGATCAGCTCTTTGATGTTCACTTCTTCAAGGATTACCTCTTTCATTTCTTCAAGGGCAGAACGCTGTGAACTGTCGACTACAACCATAACTTTACTGAGCGGCTGCCTTACCTTCAGGTTGTTCTTCGCTCTCATCGCCCGTGCGAGATATACCACCTTCTGGGCGATCTCCATTTTACCTTCAAGCTCCCTGTTCTTATATGATACCTCCGGGAATTCGGAGATATGAACCGATTCAGATTTTTCTTTACCAGTAACAGAATTAAGACTGGTAAAGATTTCCTCGGAAACAAAAGGAGCAAACGGTGAAGTCAGCTTTGCAACTGTGATCAGACATTCGTACAGCGTCTGGTAAGCTGAAAGCTTATTCTTATTCATTTCTGATTTCCAGAAACGCCTTCTGCATCTCCTAACATACCAGTTTGAAAGCTGATCTATTGTGAATGAGGAAACAGCCCTTGCCGCTTTGGTTACATCATAATTGTCCATATAGAATCTGTAATCATCAACAAGTGACCCGAGAACCGAGATAATCCATCTGTCGATTTCAGGTCTTTCCTCGTAAGGAACCAGATCTTCTTTAAAGGTAAATTTATCTATGTTGGCATATAGGGCGAAGAACGCATAGCTGTTCATCAGGGTTCCGAAGAACTTACGCTGAACCTCAACCAGTCCTTCTTCATCGAATAATGTGGGCCGCCAGGGTGGACTGTTTGTCACAAGGTACCAGCGGGTAGCATCAGCTCCATATTTATCGAATAGTATAAACGGATCAACTGTATTACCCTTAGACTTGGACATTTTTAGTCCGTTCTTATCCAGGATAAGTTCATTAACAATAACATTTTTATAAGCAACATTGTTAAAAAGCATTGTCGCTATAGCATGCATGGTATAGAACCATCCTCTTGTCTGGTCAATTCCTTCACAGATGAAATCTGCAGGGAAATTATTCTTCTCAAATAATTCTTTATTTTCAAACGGATAATGATATTGAGCGAACGGCATTGAACCGGAATCAAACCAGACGTCGATTAATTCAGGAGTCCTTTTATAAATCTTCCCGTCCTTCTCAAACATAATTCTATCGACGAACGGTTTATGAAGGTCAATGTCTTCTATTTCGCTGACAGGAATCCTCTTCCCGTCTTCTTCTATGAAACCTTTCTTCAGCTCTTCAATACTGCCGACAGCGAACATATCATTGCCGCTTACCCAGATAGGCAGAGGAGTAGCCCAGAAACGGTCGCGTGAGAGAGCCCAGTCCTTATTCTCTTCAAGCCAGTTGCCGAACCTTCCTGCTCCTACTTCCGGAGGCTGCCAGTTGATGGTCTTATTCAATTCAACCATTCTGTCAGCAATGGAAGTTGTACGGATGAACCAGCTTTCTCTTGCATAGTAAATCACCGGTACATCCTCGTGGCGCCAGCTGAAAGGATAGGAGTGGACGATGGTTTCCTTCCTGTAAAGCTTGCCTTCTTCCCTCAGCTTTTTAATGATACCCGGGTCTGCGTCTTTTACAAACTGACCCTTGAAGTCTGTTACCTCTTCGGTAAACAGGCCGCCGCGTGTAACAGGCTGGACCATTGGGAGGTCGTATTTCTTTGATACTTCATAATCATCGGCGCCGAATGCCGGGGCAATGTGAACTATACCGGAACCATCCTCTGTACTGACGAATTCGCCTGTTACTACAAAGAAAGCTTTCTTCTGAATTTTAATATAGGGTAGAAGCTGCTCATATTCGGTTTTCTCAAGGGTACTCCCTTTAAACTCTTCTATTATTTCATATTCACCGTCAATTACACCTAATCTTTCCCTGGCAAGAATAATATTTTTCTCGTTGTGTTTTATCTTAACATAGTCTATATCGGCACCTACAGCCAGAGCTACGTTCGAGATCAGTGTCCAGGGTGTGGTTGTCCATACAAGGAAATAATCATCTGAATCTTTAATTTTGAAAAGAACGTATACAGAAGGATCTTTGGTTTCACGGTATCCTAATGCCAGTTCGTGTGAGGAGAGAACTGTCTCTGATTTTGGATCCTGGGGAACGATCTTATAATCTTTATATATGAGGCCCTTATCGAATAGGGTTTTTAACGCCCACCATACCGACTCGATATAATCATTCTTCAGCGTTATGTATGCTGAATCGAGATCCACCCAGTAACCCATCCTGGTGGTCATCTTTTCCCAGAGATCCAGGTAAGTGAAGACAGATTCCCTGCAGGCCTGGTTGTACTTTTCAACTCCGTATTCAAGAACCTCGCTTTTATGCTTGATGCCGAGTTTCTTTTCTACTTCAATTTCTACGGGGAGGCCATGAGTATCCCAGCCGCCTTTTCGTTCAACGCGGTATCCCTGAAGGGTTTTATAGCGGCATACAAGGTCCTTCAGAGCACGGGCCATTACATGATGAATACCAGGTTTTCCGTTTGCTGTAGGGGGTCCTTCATAAAATGTAAATGATTTCGATTCATCTCTTGAAGAAACGCTCTTCTCAAAAATCTTATTCTTCTCCCAGAACTCAAGTATAGTCTTTTCAAGATCAGGATAATTTATTTTTTCAGAATATTGTTTGAACATGATCTTTTCAGGATTCCTCGTATCTTTTTATCAATTCTTTTTCCGCCTGGATGAACTCTTTAAGTTCACTTTCTATTCTTTCCTTTTTAAGGATTATATTTTTTGCCGCAGCCTGGGCATCGTTTACTATTTTCTCTGCCTGCACTTTTGCATCCCGAAGTTCAACCTCCGCTTCTTTTCTTGCATTCTGAAGCTGTTCCTCATATATCTTTAGCTTCTGATTCAGCAGCGAAGCCTCTCTTTCACGATGTAGTACTTCATCAACTGCCATTCCGAAGAGAGCCATAGCCCCCAGGGTAATATTCCTGAGACTATAGAGGATCAGGTTTTCAGTTAATAATTCATTTGCGGCGAAATATTCTCTGAAAAATGTTATTACCAGAATGCTTAAAACAGTAGCAGCTATAATAATTGAAAAGATAACCTTTCCTCCGGTATGCCATCCGAAGACCTTGTTCATATAATATCCGCAGGCAAAGCAGAGTAGTGAAATTACAAACCAGACGGCAAAATCATTTCCGCCAAACCGGAATATTCCGGTGTTTATAAAATTCGATGCGAACATCAGAACGCCCAGAAGTACCGGTACTACGTAATTATGTAATGGTCTCTTTTCCATTATAATTTTTTTATAACCTCTTTCATTATTAAGGTCATTTTCGGTTCGGCTTTCATAGCGGCTGCGATGATCTCTTCAACGTTTACGGGCTTTAGGGAATCAGGAAAACATTCATCTGTAACTATGCTGATACCAAGGACTTTCATTCCCATATGGTTGGCTACTATACTTTCCGGGATTGTAGACATACCAACTACGTCACCCCCTGCAGCTCTTAAGAACCTGTATTCTGCTTTGGTTTCAAGGTTAGGACCGGGAACAGCAATATAAACTCCCTTCTGAAGCTTTATCTTGTTTTCCAGGGCAACGGCCTCTGCTAGTGAAATCAGTCCGTTATTATACGGCTCGCTCATGTCAGGGAATCTGGGACCAAGTTCGTCCTCATTCTTCCCGATCAGCGGGTTATCACCAAGCAGGTTGATATGGTCTGCCATCAGCATTATGTCGCCGCGCCGGTATTGAGGATTCATTCCTCCACAGGCATTTGACACAAGAAGGGTTTCAACCCCGAGGTATTTCATTACACGAACCGGATATGTAATCTGCTGCATGGTGTAGCCTTCATAGTAATGAAAGCGACCCTGCATCGCTGCTACATTTTTCCCGTTTATTTTTCCGAAGATAAGCTTGCCTTCGTGAGATTCAACTGTTGAAAGAGGAAAATGCGGAAGATCGCCGTAACTTATTTCATGGGCGATATCTATTTCTCTGACGAGTCCGCCTAAACCTGTGCCGAGAATTATTCCGATAGGGTAATTCTCATTGGTAACTTTGCGGATAGCTTGAAGGGTTTCGTCTATTTTGTTTTTGAGTTCGCTCATTTATAAAATTTTATTTACTATATCATCAACATTTATATCAACTTTGCTTGCCTGTTCCGGTTTCCTGATAACGCGGCTTTCTTCGCCGGCTTCTTTGACCTTAACCTGAAAGAGATGAGACTGTGAATCAATCATAGCCTTTAGTTTAGAGATCAGCAGGTCGCGTTCTTCCCTGAGTTTTATAACAGCATCCCTTATTTCATTAGCATTTTCCCGGGCTTTTTCAAGGATCTGGCTGGCTTTGATCTCAGCCTCCTTAACCATAAGGTTAGTCTGTTTCTTAACTGAGTCGATTGCCTTCGAAGAAGATTCCTGCGCCTTAAGCAGAGTGTCCTGCAGATTTTTTTCTATCCTGCGGAACTCTGCCAGATGGGCGTTAGCATTTTCAAGCTCTTCTTTATAATTCTCATTTTCTCTCTGGAGATCGTCAAATTCGTCAGCCAGCTTTTCCAGGAATGCCTGAACCTCTTCAGGGTCATACCCTCTGAAGGATTTATTGAATTCCTGCTTTTTAATACTGATCGGAGAAACTTTCATGAATCTTTCCAATCTGTTGAATAATCTCTATCACCGAAAATGGCCGATCCGATCCTCAGCATTGTAGCTCCCTCTTCAATCGCTATCTCAAAGTCAGATGTCATACCCATTGAGAGTTCCTTAAGATCAAAACCTTGTATATTTAATTCATCTTTCAATTTACGCAATTGCCTGAAACTTTGCCTTATTAGTTTTTCATCTTCAGTAAGTGGAGCAATCGTCATAAGCCCTTCAAGCTGCATATTGGAATACTCCCTGCAGTAACGGGCAATGTCTATAAGTTCGCTCTTGCTTTCAATACCTGACTTTGATTCTTCTTCAGATGTCTTCACCTGCAGAAGAATTTTCTGAACTTTATTGTGCCTGGCAGCGTACTTGTTTATTTCAGAAGCAAGCTGAAGGGAATCGACAGAATGAATATAAGCTGCGGCAGGAACTACGTTGCGCACCTTATTACGCTGCAGGTGACCAATAAAATGCCAGGTTATCTTGTCGCCAAGTAGTTCGTATTTTGCTGATAATTCCTGCGCCTTATTCTCACCGAAATCCCTGAGCCCTTCATCGAATACTTTTTCAATAGCCTCAACGCCGAATGTCTTTGAAACGGCTATGAGTTTGATTTCACTGCTATTCCTGTTAATTCCGGAACATTTCTGTTCAATTCTTAGCTGCAGTGATTTAATATTTTCAGCAATCATGACAAAATTAAGAGTGTGAATCTATCCTTTTTTTAGAGAAAAATCAACGATATTCAGGTAGTACAGGGCCTGCCCGAACTATTATTAAATAATAGTCTGTTATAATAAAAATAATAGTTAATAAGTCAAAGAAATAACCCCGGGAATGTCACTATTTTATTGTTAGTCATATCTCTGGTCCTATTTTCGTAATTTTGAAAGTTGTCTTTTCAGAAAACGGGAGAAAAATAATGAACAACAAACTAATGGAAGACATTATAAATAAGGCTTCCTCACGTAAAAGAACTATAGTCTTACCCGAATCTCACGATGACCGGGTAATAAAAGCCGCAGAGATTCTGTCGAAAGAAAAAATAGCATCTGTTATTACAATAGGAAATGAGGAAAAAGTAATTTCAAAAGTCCGGGAACTGGGATGCGGGCTGTCGGGAGTAAGAATAATAGATCCCGCGAAATCGGATAAACTCAGTGAATTTTCAAATATATATTTCAACCTTAGGAAGAAAAAAGGGATTACAATTGAAGCTGCCAGGGATACAATGCAAAAAGATCTCTTTTTCGGGGCTATGATGGTTAAGGAGTCGATGGCAGACGGCAGCGTTGCTGGATCTACCGCTTCAACTGCTGACGTTCTAAGGGCCGGGATCCAGTGCATAGGGATGCCTGAGGGAATTTCGACAGTATCAAGCTTCTTTCTAATGGTCACACCTGAGAAAACATATAGCTTTGCCGACTGTGCTGTTGTTCCTGCACCCGACGTTGAACAGCTGGCCGATATAGCCATATCTACTGCGATAAATCATCAGAAATTGACCGGAGAAGAGCCTTATATCGCTATGCTCTCATTTTCAACAAAGGGAAGTGCCCAGCACGAAGCTGTTGATAAGGTATTGCAGGCCACTGAACTTGTTAAGAAAAAGCACCCTGAGCTTAATATTGACGGTGAACTTCAGTTTGATGCGGCGGTAATTGATTCAATAGGGAGAAGAAAAGCTCCGGGCAGTGATGTCGCCGGCAGAGCAAATGTCCTTATCTTTCCTGACCTGAATGCCGGAAATATTGGCTATAAGATAGCGCAGCGACTCGGAAAAGCTGAGGCTATTGGTCCTGTAGTACAGGGACTAAAGCGGCCTTTCTTCGATCTCAGCCGGGGCTGCAGCGTTGATGATATAGTCAATACTTCTGCCATTGCAGCATTAATGAGTTAACCGTAATTTTAATTTATATGAATTTATTATTTGCGGCTGTTTCAGTTATTATTCTCAATTTGCCCTTCGGATACTGGAGGGCAAATGTTAAAAAATTCTCACTGCAGTGGGTTCTTGCCATCCATCTCCCTGTGCCTTTCGTAATTGCTATCAGGTTAATGTCGGGTCTGGGGTTTCAGCTTGTAACTTACCCGGTGATTATAGCTGCGTTCTTCGGTGGTCAGCTTGCGGGAAAATATTTCTTTAATTACAGGAAAAACAGGCTGATATATCCTCTGTCTTCGTGCATGGTGTGCGATATATTAAGATCTCTGAATTAAATGTGAACTATTTTTTAAGAAGATTTGTTCATACTTAAAACCAAGGAGTTCGGAAATGTTTCATTTGTCGGCAGTTTTGTCTTTAATCCTCTTATCTGTTTTTCCATTTGCAGGCAGCAGTGGAGGCGGTAAGACGGCTAATAATATAAGCAGCATTACAGTTAAGGATATGGATGGGGATAATGTTAATCTTTCTGCATATAAGGGAAAAGTTCTTTTGATAGTGAACGTAGCAAGCAAGTGCGGATTCACTCCCCAGTATGAGGGTCTTGAAAGTATTTATAAAAAATATAAAGATCAGGGCTTCGAAATTCTTGCATTCCCCTGCAACCAGTTCGGCGGTCAGGAACCTGGTACTAATGAAGAAATAAAGAATTTCTGTTCATCGAAGTATGATGTGACGTTTAAACTTTTTGATAAGATTGATGTTAATGGAAAGGATCGGTCGCCGCTCTACGCTGCGCTGACATCAAATACTAATACCGAGCAGGGCGATGTAAAATGGAATTTCGAAAAATTTCTGATCTCGCGCGATGGAGAAATTGTAGCAAGGTTCAGAAGTAAAGTAACGCCTGAAAGTGAAGAAATAACGTCTGCAATAGAGAAAGAACTTAAAAAGTAAGTCTCTTTAGTTTTTTTATTCTAAGATAACCCGGTTTGAGATTTCGTTGGTATCATCGGGTTTTATAGGAAAGTGTTCGCTTAATATTCTGCCTACCCGGCCGACTCCGTGGATTATACCTTCGGAGAATCTTCCCTCAATAAAATGTTCCTGCATCTCATCTTTAATTTTATCCCAGGTTTTTCCCGGGACCTTATTGTTTATTCCTTCGTCAGCCAGTATATAAAATTGACGTGCTTCCAGCAGGAGAAATATGATAATGCCTGTTTTATCTCTTGTGTTGTCAATTCCGAGTTTAAAGAATTCTTCCCGGGCAAGTTCTTTCACCGTTTTCTTTTTTTGAAGGAACGTACGCTGCTCTTTTATACTAACACAGATCTCTCCCGCAGTATTTTTTTCTTCAGCTTTTATCTTATTTGATATCCTCAGCAGCTCATCATCGTTAAGAAATTTATATATCAAAGGAGTTTTCATACTTCAGTAATTGTTTTCATTTAAACTATAAAAGTGATGTAATTATATCAAATAAAAAAGCGCAGGTGTGTATGCATACTGCACCCGCGCATTTGAGATGAACATATGTGTGAGAGATGCTAATTTCTTCTAACCGAAATATCGCCCCCTGATGTTTTCGCAGTAAGTGATGCACCGCCGTTATTCAGATCAGCTTCAAACTTTGAAGAAGAAATTCTTTTTGCCCTGTTAGCCGGCAGATCACATTCTATCTCACCGCCGGATGTGTGCATATAAGCAGAGGCATTGAAATCTGAGGGAAGCTTCATATTTATGTCACCCCCTGAAGTTTCGAGATCGATTCCTTTATTCATTCCTGTATAATCAAGCGTAATGTTGCCGCCGGAAGTCTCAGCGAAGATTTTTGAATCATTCCCCTTCAGGTAAATATCACCGCCCGAGGTTGATGCTGAAATATCACCCTTAAACTCTCTTGCTTTAATGTCACCACCCGATGTTGAAACATCTATCTGACCGCTGTTGGAATCGAGATTTATCTCACCGCCGGAAGTGCTTACCTTCAGAACTCCGTCGGTATTCTTAACCCATACATCGCCTCCGGATGTTCTCAGACGGTTGCTGCCGCGGATCTCACTAATCATTATGTCGCCGCCTGATGTGTTTATATTTGTGTTGAATTCGGCGGGAACTTTTATCTCAAACTTTATCTTAATTCCGCTTGAGAACCAGTTGAAAAACGAACCTTCCCGTTTGGCAGTTACTGAAACTTCGTCATCATCGTTTTTGAAAGTGAAATTCACTTTGTCCCTGGCTTTTTCGTTGCCGAGAACCTTAATGTAGACTTCAGATTTATCCCATGTAGTTATGGTAACGTCTCCGCTTGAAGTTTCAACTTTTAAGTTCTTGCCTGGCTGAATAGTAAAGGTTTTCTCGTGTATTGTCTCAAGGCCGCCCCTTAAATCCGACCCTATCTCCATACGGCATGCTGAAATAGTAGTGGTAGCTGTTATGAGAAGGGTAAATAGTAAAAGTATATTCAATTTTTTCATTTTATTTGTCCAATGGTTTATATGTATTAGACTCTGCTTTTCAGAAAAAGGTTACTGTAAACTACCCTCAATATTTTATTTCATCAATTTTCTCATCACCGTAATAAACCGGACATCATTAAAAAAGATATGTTCGTGTTTTTGATTCAGATCATATATAACGAACAACTTTTTCTTTAAGATTATAAATATACCAACCGGAGGAGTAAGTAATCAAAGAAGACGGAAGAAAGAGAGTTGAGATACAAAATGTCAGGCCGAATGTTAACTGCGGCGAACTCCCGGTAAAGCGGGTAACCGGGGAACAGGTTGTGGTAACCGCGGATATAATAAGCGACGGACACGATACAATTTCTGCGGAACTGCTTTACCGTAAATCCGGAGAAAAAAAATGGACGGCTTCTCGTATGCTGCATGCCGATAATGACAGGTGGCAGGGACTTTTTACGGTAACGGATGTCGGCACCTATTATTATACTTTGCGTGCATGGGTAGATCATTTTTATACATGGCAGCAGGACTTAAAGAAAAGGATAGAGGCAGAACAGGATATAAAAGTGGAATTGCTGATAGGGTCTGAAATGATAGAACGGACTGCCGCAAATGTCGGATCAAAAGAAGATAATGAAGAAATGATGAGAGCTGTTAACAAGATGAAAGATTCGGATGAGGTAACAACTGCCGCAGATCTTGCCTTAAGTGAATCTATGACGCAGCTTATGTTCAGATATACCGATCGCTCATTGGCCACCCGGTTTGAAAATGAATACGAGATATGGGTCGAAAGGAAAAAAGCTCTTTTCAGTTCCTGGTATGAATTCTTTCCCCGTTCTGCAGGTAAGAATGGTAAGCATGGAACTTTTAAGGATGCGGAAAAACTTTTACCCCGTATTGCTGAGCTGGGCTTTGATGTCATTTATCTTCCCCCAATACATCCGATAGGACAGACAAACAGAAAGGGGAAGAATAATTCGCCAAATGCTGAACCGGGTGATCCCGGAAGTCCCTGGGCAATAGGTTCTGCCGCAGGAGGACACAAAGCGGTAAATCCTGATCTCGGAACTATGGAAGACTTCCTGTCCTTCGTAAAGAAAGCTGAATCGCTGGGAATTGAAACCTCAATAGATTTAGCCTATCAATGCTCACCCGACCACCCTTACGTTAATGAACACCCTGAATGGTTCAGGTGGCGCCCCGATGGAACGGTTCAGTATGCTGAAAATCCTCCGAAGAAATACCAGGATGTGCTTCCCCTTAATTTTGAAACTGAAAACTGGAAGGAGCTCTGGGAAGAGCTTAAAAGCATAATTGAATTCTGGATTGGAAAAGGAATTAAGATCTTCCGCGTGGATAATCCCCATACAAAACCTTTTCCCTTCTGGGAGTGGCTGATAAAAGAAATAAAGAAAACTAATCCCGAGGTAATCTTCCTCGCTGAGGCATTTACCCGGCCTAAGGTTATGTATAGACTTGGTAAGGTTGGTTTTACACAGTCATATACGTACTTCACCTGGAGGAATACACAGGATGAATTCATCGATTATCTTACAGAACTTACAAAAAAAGAGGCACGTGAGTTCTATAGACCGAATTTCTGGACGAATACACCAGACATTCTCCCGGAGAATCTTCAGTATGGAGACAGACCTGCCTTTATAACCCGGCTTGTACTGGCGGCAACTCTTTCATCCAACTATGGAATTTATGGCCCTTCCTATGAACTTTGCGATAATGAAGCTATTCCGGGAAAGGAGGAATATATAAATTCTGAAAAGTATGAGATAAAGAACTGGAATTATAATAAATCTGGTAATATCACCGATATCGTGAAAAAAATTAATAGGATCCGCCGTGAGAATGCCGCGCTGCATACTACATATAATATTGAATTCTACCATACTGATAATAAATACCTGCTTTGTTATGGTAAGGTTACCGGCGATCTCTCCAATATACTGCTGATTGTGGTGAACCTCGATTACTACCATAAACAGAGGGGGAGTGTGCAGATCCCTATCGAAAGCTACGGAATTCCGAAGCGGCAGTCGTACCTGGTTCACGAACTCCTTCATGATAATAAGTTTATGTGGATGGGCGGTGAGAATGTGGTAGAACTTGATCCGGAAGAGTCGCCTGCATATATTTTTAAGATTCACAGACGATTGCGGCGCGAAAACGACTTTGACTATTTTATGTAATATAATTGAATTGAGTTTATGGCAGAAAATATACTTAAGCTTACAGATGATCCTTTGTGGTATAAGGATGCGGTCATTTATGAACTTCATGTAAAATCATTCTATGACAGCAATGGCGACGGAATAGGGGATATAAACGGACTTATCGAAAAATTGGAGTACCTGGAAAACCTTGGCATAACTGCGATCTGGCTGCTTCCATTCTACCCCTCTCCCCTGAAGGATGATGGATATGACATAGCTGACTACTTTAACGTTCACCCCGATTATGGTACCATGCGCGATTTTAAGAAACTGTTGAAGGAAGCTCATAAAAGGGGTTTAAGGATAATTACTGAACTTGTGGTCAACCATACATCCGACCAGCATAAATGGTTTCAGAGAGCGCGTAAAGCAAAACCCGGAACTGTGTATCGTGATTATTATGTCTGGAGTGATGATCCTTCAAGATACGGCGAGGCACGGATAATATTTCAGGATTTTGAAACAAGCAACTGGACGTACGAACCGGTCGCCGATGCGTACTACTGGCATAGATTCTATTCTCACCAGCCTGATCTGAACTATGATAATCCGAAAGTTCAGGAGGAAATAATTAAAGTGCTCGATTACTGGTTTGGTATGGGTGTTGACGGAATGCGGCTTGATGCCGTCCCCTACCTTTATGAGCGCGAAGGAACTAACTGCGAAAATCTTCCCGAGACACATGAATTCCTGAAAAAATTGAGAGCACACGTCGATAAAAAATTTAAGAACAAGATGCTGCTGGCTGAGGCAAATCAGTGGCCTGAAGATTCTGTCGCCTACTTCGGCGAAGGGGACGAATCTCATATGGCATTCCATTTCCCTGTTATGCCGAGATTATTTATGGCATTAAGGATGGAAGACCGCTTTCCTGTAATAAATATACTGGAACAGACACCCGAAATCCCCGATAATTGTCAGTGGGTGATGTTCCTTCGGAACCACGATGAACTTACGCTTGAGATGGTTACCGATGAGGAACGCGATTATATGTACCGCATCTTCGCCCAGGATCCGAGGGCGAGACTTAACCTGGGGATAAGGAGAAGACTTTCGCCCTTACTTGAAAACAATAAAAAGAAAATTGAATTGATAAACATCCTGCTGTTTTCACTTCCGGGCACACCCGTTATTTATTACGGCGATGAGATAGGGATGGGAGATAATTATTATTTAGGCGATAGAGACGGCGTGCGGACGCCAATGCAGTGGACGGCAGATAGGAATGCGGGATTCTCGAAAGCTAATCCTCAGAAACTTTACCTGCCGGTAATAATTGACTCGGAATATCTGTATCAATCTATTAACGTTGAGATACAGGAAAGAAACCTTTCTTCGCCTCTTTGGTGGATGAAACGCCTCATCGCGATGCGGAAACAATCTAAAGCCCTCAGCCGCGGGAGCCTGAAGTTTATATCTTCTGATAATCCTAAAATATTATCATTTATACGAACCTATGAGGATGAGATTATCCTCGTGGTTATCAACCTGTCGCGGTTTGCTCAGGTTGTCAGGCTCAATACAGAAGAGCTCGGAGGATATGCACCGGAGGAAATGTTCAGTCAGAATACATTTCCCCATATAATGGATAAACCCTATATTATCACACTTGGACCCTACGATCATTATTGGTTCAGACTTGTGCAGGAGAAAGAATACCAGGGTGAAATGGATGAGAAATCTCTGCCGGAGATTAGGGTAAAAAAACAATGGACAGAGGTTCTTGCGGGCGAAAACAAGACTCAGCTTGAAAGGAGAGTTCTGCCACGATATCTCAAAACCTGCAGGTGGTATGGCGGTAAGGCGCGTCAGCTTAAAAATATTTCTATAAAGGAAAACCTTCCAATCCAGTTTGATAAAGAAACGGCTTCTCTGTTGCTGCTGCATGTAACCTATGCTATGGGGGCACCCGAAAATTATGTTCTGGTAGTATCCTTTATTCCCGAAGGACGGGGTGAAAAACTGCTGAGGGATTCTCCCCAGAGTATTATTTCAAGGCTTCATCTGCCGGATGACGAAGGATTTCTTTATGACGCAATCTATGGTGAAAAATTCAGAACTCAGATCCTGAATATGATTAATAAGAAAAGAAAAATTAAAGGGAAGAACGGCACGCTGGCATCTGTTAAAAGTAAAAAATTTAAATCGCTGCTGGGAGAATCAGGCGAACTGCCTGAAACCTCAAGAGTACTGAAGGCAGAACAGAGTAATTCATCCGTCCTTTATGGTGAAACGTTCTTTTTGAAATTTTACAGGAGGGTTGAGGAAGGAACAAATCCCGACCCTGAGGTAATAAAGTTCCTTAGTGAAGAACAGAATTTTGCCAATGTGCCTGCATACGCGGGTAGTCTCGAATATCAGAATGCTGAATCAGATCCGCGCGTGCTGGCTCTGCTTCAGAAGTTTACTCCCAACCAGGGTGATGCCTGGACGGTTACATTGGATGCGGTAGGAAGATATTTTGAAAGAGCGATGGCAGAGAAGGAGGAGTGTCCCGTGAAAGAGCCCGATCTGGACGGTATCTTCGATATTCATTTTGATGATGTGCCTCCGGTCCTGCAGGATTACATCGGGGCGGTCTTTTTTGAAAAAGCGAGATTGCTTGGGAAGAGAACAGGAGAAATGCATATTAAACTTTCCTCAACTGAAAATCCCGCTTTTGCCCCCGAATCATTCTCAACCCTTTATCAGAAAGCTCTGTACCAGACGCTCTATTCAAATGCGAAGAAAGGATTAAATTTCTTTGCCGGCAATCTATCAAAGCTTCCCCGGCATATTAAGAAGGAGGCTGAAGATATACTTTCACTAAGAGATAAAATATTAGCACAGCATAAAAAAGTACTGCGGAAGAAGATTTCTGCTCAGAAAATAAGAATACACGGCGATTACCACCTGGGTCAGGTTCTGAGCACGGGGGATGACTTTATAATAATCGATTTTGAAGGAGAACCGGTGCGCTCGCCTGGAGAACGCAGACTTAAATATTCCGCGTTCCGCGATGTTGGGGGTATGCTTAGATCTTTTCACTATGCAGTGTACAGCGTTTATTTCCAGCGTTCTAAAGTCAGGCCCGAAGATGCCGAAGTTATGCAGCAATGGATTGAACCATGGTATTATTATGTGAGCGGGGCTTTTCTGAATGCATACAGGGAAACCACCGAAGGATATCCATTTGTACCGGAGGATAAAGAACAGCTCAATATACTGCTGAATGTTTTCCTTCTGGATAAATCTGTTTATGAAATTGAATACGAGCTTAATAACCGGCCCGACTGGGTAATCATCCCTATGCAGGGTATAAAGCTGATAATGAAGCAGTTCGCCTGAGGGAATCTTCATTCCTGCTAATATTCTCAAAAACTATAAATGACCCGGAAATTCCTCTATAGCGGCTCACCTGTCCTGAGGGATAGGTACTATGCAGGAAGGGAAAGACACGGAGAAGGATAGTAGTTGTAGGCCGGTTGTAGGCCGAGTATAGGCCGAGCATAGGCCGAGCATAGGCCGAGCATAGGCCGGGAGATATCATCAGAACCCTTTTTATTCTAAGCTGCCCTTGAATTAAGGAACTAATCTAAAACTTAAAACAGAATTTATCAATATTCAATTGAGGAAGTCTACGCTCATTCTTCCTGAATCCTGTCTGATCCCTCTGCTGCCATCCCTCCCTGATTACACTGGTGTAAATCGGTAAGAAGGGAGATTTAGCTTCATTCAGGTTATACCGACCTCCGCCGTTTCCTCCCCGTTTCTCCCCAATCCGCTCCATCTCCGGTCCCTCTCTGTCTCCCCTCCGTCATTCCCCGATTGCTTTTAAGCAGCAGACATTTATTTTGGGATACCGGATTTTCAGAATATTCTGATTCAGAAAGGAACTGTCCCGTGTTAGAATTTTTCGAAAACAGCAAGATTTTGCAGGCCCATGAAGTCGACTTTACAAACCTGCTCAGACTGGATTCCCTTTTCATCTTCCTTCAGGATACAGCCGCGGCCCACGCCGATAAATTAGATCTTGGTTATACTTCACTTATTAAACATAACTATGCCTGGGTTTTGTCATGGTCAAAAGTGGTGATTGCTTCCTTACCTGGCTTTGGGGATGAGATCAGAATCAAAACCTGGCCTAAGAAAAAGTACAAACTTTATTCATTAAGAGATTTTCTGATTTATGACCAAAAGGAAGAAATAATTATAAAAGCAACCACGGCATGGCTTCCGATTAATTTGACTTCCAAACGGATCATCGATACATCAAATCTGCCTGCACCGATAAATTACCAGGAAAATGAAACCGCTCTGGATGCTTTGCCCGGCAAGGTTTCGGAGCTTAGCAGCAGAGAGTTTGTATTCAACAGGCAGATACGTTATACAGATATCGATTTGAACCAGCATGTGAACAATATTAAATATATAGAGATGATAATGGATTGTTTCACCAGGGAGCAGCACGAAAAATTCACAGTAAAAAGCATCACGGTAAATTTTGTTTCCGAATCAAAGTATAACGATTCAATAGACGTGTACAAAGCAGCCGGCAATGAAAAGAACACCAGCTTCATAGAAGGAATAAATAAATCCACCTCAAAGATTATCTTCCACGCATCCGCAGAATTATCCCCCAAAATATAAAACAAATCCTCCCCGGCGGGAGTCCGGAAAGGATTTATTATAGTTACATCAATAAAAGAATTATTTCATCACCATCATTTTTTTAATATTCACATAATTTCCGCTCTCCAGCTTATACAGGTATACTCCGCTTGATAACCCGGAAGCATCAAGATTGATCTCATGTGTTCCTGCTTTATAATCATTATCGATTATATCTCTCACTCTTTCTCCCAGCAGGTTATATAAAGTCAGTTTAACATGATTATCTGAAGGAATGCTGAACCGTATTTTGGTTGTAGGATTAAACGGATTCGGATAATTCTGGCTCAGTTCAAAATCAGAAGGTTTATCAATGGAGACGGTGACTTCATCAGAGTACTCGAAAGAACCATCTAAGTCTACCTGCCTGATCCTATAAGTTAAATCTCCTGGTTGGATCTCGTTATCGTTGAATTTGTAATCGTAAGGCTCAGTCGTGGTTCCATGTCCCTCCACAAAGCCGATTACGGAATAGTTACCGTTAACTTTTTTCTGAACTTCAAATCCTTTGTTATTGGTTTCAGTGCCGGTTGACCACTTAATTTCCACCGAATTACTTGATTGATTGACAGTAAATGAAGTCAGTTCAACAGGAACTGGAGCTTCCGATCCCAATATCTCAGCTTCCCAAACTCCCGCATACTGACTTTCATTATTATCTAGTGAAATCAGCTTCACATACTGACCTACTATTGGGTAGAAACTCATCACCGACCATTGAAGATCATCGGAAGGGGCAGCAGTAACTACCTGGAACCAATTGATGTTGTCTGAGGAAACCAGTACCGAGTAGTGATAAATACGCCCCTGATCCCATCGATAAAAAGAAAATTTACTTTGTTTTAGAAGCTTTAGTTCTCCTAAATCGAAAGTGATTGTATCAGGCATAACAACCGCACCTGCCCACCTTGATTCAGATGAGGGGTCAGATATTCCATCTATGGAAAGCGGCGGCATATAATTCTGATACCAGTTCGATGAAACAGCTTCCACAATATTAAGCTGATTCAAATCCCCGGCAGGGATTATTATTAGTTGATACTGGGCTGAGTTCGCACTTACAGAAATTGTATTTCCTGCAAGGTCCTGAATATTTTCGACCGATACTGTATAGGAGGGCCCGATAATATGTATACCGGTCGTAAGGGTAACATTCATGCCATTTGAAGAAAGCGAAGCTGATGATACATCGATACCGTTATCGATAGAATAGTTAGAAGCATTTTCAGCGGCAGTCTGTGAGACTGCTTCAGAAAAATGAACAAGAACTGTGATAGAATCTGAAAGTTCCGCCGATGTAACTTCCGGCGGGTTTGTATCTCCTTCAAGCAGATACTGAGCACTATCGGCATTTGGATTTATAAGGTTGCCTGCAAGATCTTTTACGTTACTTACAGTTACCGTATACTGTTGATTGAAGCTGTGTGTACTGGTGGTAAGCGTTACCTGTGTTCCGTTCAGTACTGCACTGCTTACCGTTACCCCTCCGCTTATGCTGTAGTTTGAAGGGTTCTGTGCTCCTGCTGCCTGAACGTCCTCTGAGAAGCTTACAACTACTGTCGTCTGATTGTTTATTGATGCTCCTGTTACTTCGGGCGGCGTAATATCAGAATTCTGACCATTATATTCATACGCCCCTATATCCCAGGCAGCTCCCTGAGGTCTGCTTACTCCGTTATATGAGTCATTAAACCCGTTTAAGGTTACTCCCTTATTTATCAGATTTATTGCGGCAGGATTCAATGAATAATCTCCGCTGGATGTCGTTGCTCCGCTTGGCGGCATATATACAAATGCCGGCTCCGTTATATTATGGTATTGTGAGGCTGCATCTAATCCGTGTCCCTGCCAGGCTGACCAGCTTACTACCGATCCGTTAAAGGTGTTTACCTGGTTTGAACTGTTTCTGTAATATTCATTATTATTTATTACTCCCTGGAATGTCCCGCTTCCGTGAAAATATACAGCACAATCACCTGAACTGTTTGCATCGCTCCAGAAAATATTGTTTCTTATATAAACATTGTTCCCTACTGGAATGCTGTTCAGATATACCTTTAAGCTGTTTACTCCATAACCTGTAACATATGCCCGGTCTATGAATGTATTGTTCTCTACATATACATTATCACATCCGTCGGCCAGCATTAATTGCGTCCCCCAGTACTGGCAGGCATTTGCTAATATATTATTCCTTATGTATATATTATGTACCTGTGTGGTTATCTCTACTGACCCTGTCCCCGTTCCCGTCGAGAAGGTTTTATCATTATAGAAGTAGTTCCTCTCTATATATATCTGGTCAGGATGTGTGGTGGCATCGCTTCCATATATATGTATGAACGCAGGGGCGTGGTTTAGCTCCGGTACCTGGTCTCCTCCATACTGCCATCCGTCGTGAAATACATTATCTTCTATGTGTATATTATTACACGTTACTTCTCCTCTTATCCCTACTGAGAACCAGCCGCTTTCACTCCCCCTGTTTATTCCTCCAAAGTTGCAGTTCTTTATGGTTACATAGCTGGTATACCTTAATCTTATTACAGTCCGCCCGCTTGCAAAGAACTCTGTATGGTTTATTGTTATGTGGCTTGTCGAGTTTGTTAAATATACACACGGCTTATCAGGAAATACACTTACATTTTCCCAGTCTTTTATGTATGCTATGCTGCAGGAATCTATATCCCAGTATGATGCCCCGCTTGAAGGATAAATTACATAATCTGACCCTGAACTTGAATAGTGATACAAGTTGAATCCCGTTATCTTTATGTAATCCGCTCCTCCCTTAAATGCATATCCTCGCGTATCCTCCATGTTGAAGGTGGCTCGCCCTGTTCCCCATCCTTGTCCGCGATACTCGATATAATTGTTCGAACTACCGCTCCACGATGTCTGTATCTGTCCCTTGTATTCTATTCCTGCTCTGAATTGTATTACATCTCCGGCCCCCAGGTTGATGCCCCCTGCTGTCCCTGTTGCCGAAGGGTCTCCCGGCGCGTGTCTGAATGCAGTAGTCTTGCTTGTTCCATTATTGCTGTCACTTCCATTCGCGTAATCAACATAATATGTTGTTGCATAGACAGGTACGGTTAACAGGGCTAGGAATAAACAAAATATAGCTCTCCTAAAAAAGTAGTCTGAGTAAATTTTCATAGCGGCTCCTCTAATTCACAAATGTTTAAGCATTATCATACAGGTGTAATGCCTTCCCAACATTACACCTGATCTCCAGGTCAAATTATTTTATTAAAATCATCTTCCTCACTGAAGTGAATGATTGCGACTCTAAACGATATATATAAATACCAGAAGGTAAGTCAGCAGCATTGAATTCTACTGTATAACTTCCTGCTGAATAATCTTTATTGATCAGTTCAGTGACCAGCTCACCGATAATATTGTATACATTGATTCTTACATGCTGGTCATTTGGAATATTGAATTTGATTGTAGTTGTTGGATTAAATGGATTAGGGTAATTTTGTTCCAGGTTATAATTTGCAGGGATTTTATCTGACGCTATACTCTCGGTCGTCTGATCCGGACCCCATATTTCAGCTTCCCATAAACCTGCCCATTCACTTTCATTACTACTTAAAGAAACTAACTTAACATAACGGGCTTCCACAGAATCGAACTGGTTTATAGTCCATTGGGATGAAGAAGAAACCACATTGGTAAGTACCTCAGTCCAATTAATTCCGTCGACTGAGACCTGCACCGAAAAGTTATAGATTCTGCCCTGATTCCACCTGTAGAAAGAAAAATGAGTTTCGTTAATTAGGTTAATTGCATCCAGATCAAAAATTATAGAATCAGGCATAGGCAATACTCCGGCCCACCTTGATTCGGTAGTCGGATCCGGATCTCCGTCGATCGAATTATCAGGAACATAACCCTGAAACCATTGTGCCGATGTATGGCTGACATGAATTTTGCGTTTTCCTCCGACGCCGCCGACCCCCCCTCCGCTTTCCTTTTGATATTGTGCGGAATTAGCCTGAGAGGAAATAATGTTTCCAGCAATGTCTGTAACATTGCTTACGATTACAGTGTAGATCGTGTTAGGCGAATGGTTTGAGGTAGATAAACTGACAACTGTTCCACCGCTTAATAAAGTTGCACTATCAATTGATATTCCTTTATCAATTGAATAATTGCTGATGACTTCAGCGGAGATTTTGTCCAATTCTTCAGAAAATGTCAGCAATAAAGTTTTATTACCTGATAATGAAGCTCCCACTAACTCAGGCGGGGTGGTATCGTTAAAAAAACTGTACCCTGCCGTGTTCGCATTTGGGTTTACCACGTTTCCGGCAAGGTCCTTTACATTATTTACTGTTACAACGTAGTTTTGTCCACTTGTATGAGTGCTGGTTGTAAGTGTTACTTTTTTCCCGTCTGTTGATAGTACGGCCCCGCTTACAGTTATGCCGTTTGTAATACTATAATTTGCAGCTGTCTGTGCACTTGCCTGCTCCAGAGATTCTGAGAATGTTACTATTATCTTGGTAGCAGTTAGAATTGATGCCCCCATAACTTCTGGCGGGTTTGTATCTCCTTCAAGCAGATACTGAGCACTATTGGCATTTGGATTTATAAGGTTGCCTGCAAGATCTTTTACGTTACTTACAGTTACCGTATACTGTTGATTGAAGCTGTGTGTACTGGTGGTAAGCGTTACCTGTGTTCCGTTCAGTACTGCACTGCTTACCGTTACCCCTCCGCTTATGCTGTAGTTTGAAGGGTTCTGTGCTCCTGCTGCCTGAACGTCCTCTGAGAAGCTTACAACTACTGTCGTCTGATTGTTTATTGATGCTCCTGTTACTTCGGGCGGCGTAATATCAGAATTCTGACCATTATATTCATACGCCCCTATATCCCAGGCAGCTCCCTGAGGTCTGCTTACTCCGTTATATGAGTCATTAAACCCGTTTAAGGTTACTCCCTTATTTATCAGATTTATTGCGGCAGGATTCAATGAATAATCTCCGCTGGATGTCGTTGCTCCGCTTGGCGGCATATATACAAATGCCGGCTCCGTTATATTATGGTATTGTGAGGCTGCATCTAATCCGTGTCCCTGCCAGGCTGACCAGCTTACTACCGATCCGTTAAAGGTGTTTACCTGGTTTGAACTGTTTCTGTAATATTCATTATTATTTATTACTCCCTGGAATGTCCCGCTTCCGTGAAAATATACAGCACAATCACCTGAACTGTTTGCATCGCTCCAGAAAATATTGTTTCTTATATAAACATTGTTCCCTACTGGAATGCTGTTCAGATATACCTTTAAGCTGTTTACTCCATAACCTGTAACATATGCCCGGTCTATGAATGTATTGTTCTCTACATATACATTATCACATCCGTCGGCCAGCATTAATTGCGTCCCCCAGTACTGGCAGGCATTTGCTAATATATTATTCCTTATGTATATATTATGTACCTGTGTGGTTATCTCTACTGACCCTGTCCCCGTTCCCGTCGAGAAGGTTTTATCATTATAGAAGTAGTTCCTCTCTATATATATCTGGTCAGGATGTGTGGTGGCATCGCTTCCATATATATGTATGAACGCAGGGGCGTGGTTTAGCTCCGGTACCTGGTCTCCTCCATACTGCCATCCGTCGTGAAATACATTATCTTCTATGTGTATATTATTACACGTTACTTCTCCTCTTATCCCTACTGAGAACCAGCCGCTTTCACTCCCCCTGTTTATTCCTCCAAAGTTGCAGTTCTTTATGGTTACATAGCTGGTATACCTTAATCTTATTACAGTCCGCCCGCTTGCAAAGAACTCTGTATGGTTTATTGTTATGTGGCTTGTCGAGTTTGTTAAATATACACACGGCTTATCAGGAAATACACTTACATTTTCCCAGTCTTTTATGTATGCTATGCTGCAGGAATCTATATCCCAGTATGATGCCCCGCTTGAAGGATAAATTACATAATCTGACCCTGAACTTGAATAGTGATACAAGTTGAATCCCGTTATCTTTATGTAATCCGCTCCTCCCTTAAATGCATATCCTCGCGTATCCTCCATATTGAAGGTGGCTCGCCCTGTTCCCCATCCTTGTCCGCGATACTCGATATAATTGTTCGAACTACCGCTCCACGATGTCTGTATCTGTCCCTTGTATTCTATTCCTGCTCTGAATTGTATTACATCTCCGGCCCCCAGGTTGATGCCCCCTGCTGTCCCTGTTGCCGAAGGGTCTCCCGGCGCGTGTCTGAATGCAGTAGTCTTGCTTGTTCCATTATTGCTGTCACTTCCATTCGCGTAATCAACATAATATGTTGTTGCATAAATGCTTGTTTTCATCAATATAAAGAACAACACTAAAAAGGGTAGAATCTTCTTATCCATTTACCACTCCTTGCTTTAAGATCCATCAATAATGTTCTTCCCTCTAGATATTGTTCCCAAACAAAAGCCTAACACCTCTTATAGAATCCACTTTATTAGCACACTGGCAAGGTGAGCACAATTCCCATACCAGCAGATTTTTTTATATTTTCAACAAATTCATTCCTTATTTTCTTTATCATCCTATATTACAGGTAATTATTACATTTTGTCCATCAGTAAAAAAAACAGGAGAGGGTTGAACCCTCCCCTGGCAAAACATTCTATTATTTCATCAGCACCATTTTATGTGTTGCAGTAAATGATTGGGCTTCCATTCTATATATATACACCCCTGATGGCAGATTAACCGCATTAAATTCAACTGAATGATTCCCTGCCGAATAATTTTTATTAACGAGTTCTGTAACCAGCTCTCCGATTGAGTTATAGATGTTAATTTTCACATGCTGATCTGATGGAATATTGAACTGAATAGTTGTTGTCGGGTTAAATGGATTCGGATAATTCTGATCAAGGCTGAAATCCGAGGGGACTTCATTCCCATTCTCTAAGCCAGTTACATCAGCAGGTCCATACATCTCAGCTTCCCATAACCCTGCAAACTGGCTCTCATTACAGCTTAAGACTACAAGTCTGATAAACCTTGCTCCAATGACAGCAAAATTATCAATCGTCCATTCCGTGGGGGCAGATGAACCATTTGAGACTGCTTCCGTCCACTCAATTCCGTCCAGAGAAGTTAGTACGGAATAGGTATAGGTCCTGCCATCATTCCATCTATAGAAAGAGAAGCGGCATTCATCAACTTTATATACACTCCCCATGTCAAAAGTTATTGAGTCGGGTAAGTTTACAACACCGCCCCAGCGGGATTCGGATGTTGTATCTGTACTTCCATCTATCGCGTTTCCAGGAAGAAAATTCTGATACCACTGTCCTGTAGCCTGAATAATTGGCTCTTCAATTTTATTAAGGGCATGATAATCAGATGTTCTATTATTTGGATTAATAGGATTTCCATCTATGTCTTTAACATTACTAACAGTTAATGTATACCAGTCTCCCATTTTATGATCGCTGGTACTTAAAATTACTTTTTGATTATTGCTGAATACAACTGCTGAATTTACAGTTATATTATTGTTTATTATATAATTATTTTTATTTCCAATTGTCAGGGGATCCATTTCCCGGGAAAACGTTACAACAACGGTGGATGTACCTGATAATGAAGCTCCCACTAACTCAGGTGGGGTTGTACCATTAAAAAAACTGTACCCTGCCGTGTTCGCATTCGGATTTACCACGTTACCGGCAAGATCCTTTACATTATTTACTGTTACAATATAGTTTTGTCCGCTGGTATGAGCACTTGTAGTAAGCGTTACATTTTTCCCATCTGCTGACAGTACCGCCCC
Source organism: uncultured Bacteroidota bacterium (assembly GCA_963771705.1). Classification (GTDB taxonomy): domain Bacteria; phylum Bacteroidota; class Ignavibacteria; order Ignavibacteriales; family Ignavibacteriaceae; genus DATFVA01. The sequence goes on along the minus strand of CAVYUP010000005.1, from coordinate 517,660 downwards.
GCTTACGGTTATTCCGTTATTTATACTGTAGTTTCCTGGTGTTTGTGCAGTGCTTGGTTCCAGTGCTTCTGAAAAAGCTACAATAACACTGGTTGAAGTTGGTATCGATGCTCCTGTTACTTCGGGCGGCGTAATATCAGAATTCTGACCATTATATTCATACGCCCCTATATCCCAGGCAGCTCCCTGAGGTCTGCTTACTCCGTTATATGAGTCATTAAACCCGTTTAAGGTTACTCCCTTATTTATCAGATTTATTGCGGCAGGATTCAATGAATAATCTCCGCTGGATGTCGTTGCTCCGCTTGGCGGCATATATACAAATGCCGGCTCCGTTATATTATGGTATTGTGAGGCTGCATCTAATCCGTGTCCCTGCCAGGCTGACCAGCTTACTACCGATCCGTTAAAGGTGTTTACCTGGTTTGAACTGTTTCTGTAATATTCATTATTGTTTATTACTCCCTGGAATGTCCCGCTTCCTTGAAAAGATACAGCACAATCACCTGAACTGTTTGCATCGCTCCAGAAAATATTGTTTCTTATATAAACATTGTTCCCTACTGGAATGCTGTTCAGATATACCTTTAAGCTGTTTACTCCATAACCTGTAACATATGCCCGGTCTATGAATGTATTGTTCTCTACATATACATTATCACATCCGTCGGCCAGCATTAATTGCGTCCCCCAGTACTGGCAGGCATTTGCTAATATATTATTCCTTATGTATATATTATGTACCTGTGTGGTTATCTCTACTGACCCTGTCCCCGTTCCCGTCGAGAAGGTTTTATCATTATAGAAGTAGTTCCTCTCTATATATATCTGGTCAGGATGTGTGGTGGCATCGCTTCCATATATATGTATGAACGCAGGGGCGTGGTTTAGCTCCGGTACCTGGTCTCCTCCATACTGCCATCCGTCGTGAAATACATTATCTTCTATGTGTATATTATTACACGTTACTTCTCCTCTTATCCCTACTGAGAACCAGCCGCTTTCACTCCCCCTGTTTATTCCTCCAAAGTTGCAGTTCTTTATGGTTACATAGCTGGTATACCTTAATCTTATTACAGTCCGCCCGCTTGCAAAGAACTCTGTATGGTTTATTGTTATGTGGCTTGTCGAGTTTGTTAAATATACACACGGCTTATCAGGAAATACACTTACATTTTCCCAGTCTTTTATGTATGCTATGCTGCAGGAATCTATATCCCAGTATGATGCCCCGCTTGAAGGATAAATTACATAATCTGACCCTGAACTTGAATAGTGATACAAGTTGAATCCCGTTATCTTTATGTAATCCGCTCCTCCCTTAAATGCATATCCTCGCGTATCCTCCATATTGAAGGTGGCTCGCCCTGTTCCCCATCCTTGTCCGCGATACTCGATATAATTGTTCGAACTACCGCTCCACGATGTCTGTATCTGTCCCTTGTATTCTATTCCTGCTCTGAATTGTATTACATCTCCGGCCCCCAGGTTGATGCCCCCTGCTGTCCCTGTTGCCGAAGGGTCTCCCGGCGCGTGTCTGAATGCAGTAGTCTTGCTTGTTCCATTATTGCTGTCACTTCCATTCGCGTAATCAACATAATATGTTGTTGCATAGATAGGTATGGTTAACAATAAAGAAACCAGGATAAACATTTTCTTCAACATAACAACTCACTCCTTATATATAGTTAGCTCTTTTTAAGTAATTCGGACCAAACTGAATATTCAGCTTATATTGGATATAGTTATCTAACCAGCAGACTATTAGATGTCGCTTTTAAGTTCATTCTTTTAGTGGTTTTTGCCTGCATGGATATTTCAATAAGAGAAAATGTGAACATCAAAAATTCTTATGAATTTTTTCTTCTGGTTTTTTCGGAGAAATAGGCGGAAAGAATTATCATTGTTACCGTATGCAGGATTTAGTCTCTTCAGGACGTTAAAATCCCATAAGACAGCCTTGCACTGCCTTGATACAGTCGATGATGTTTTTAAGATCTGTAATAAAATAATTACAAGGATAACCCTGATGTAACTATTCAAGCCCGCTCCTTAGTCTCAGAAGACTTCATATTTCCGTTTATCACGGAATAGTTAGATTACTTTTGTTCCACCCTCTGGAATACTCTCTCAACAAAAGCCTTCTACTGCTAAAGGGCTATTATGTAGAATTAGAATGTAACATTCTAATTTTATGATGGGTTAATTCAGGTAGTAGTTATTTAACCTGATTTTTTTGAAAGGTGAAGCACAACACTCTTTCATTTCATTACCCGTTATAAGAACAATCTTCATTTCAGATTTTTTCTCTGAAATTATCTAAGACAAACCTAAGCAAAATTCCTAATGTGGTCAATACAAATTTTAGGTCAAGACCCAAAATTTTCTAAGGGTGAATATGTGATACAAATTAATACTTGATTTCTAACACGTTTTGTAAGGTTATATGTTTTTAGTACCTGACTTTTTCCCCTTATTTATCGAAATGATCAAAATCTCATATTAACAACAAGATAATTTTTATTTTATCTTTGTATTTGATTGTTTTACCGCTACTTTATGTGGCATATTAATTGACTCCCTGCTTACTTAAAATCAGTCTAATTCTTATTAAAATGTATCGCTCACTTTAAAACGGATCTCTTCCGGCTATATGGACAAATCATTCAAGAAAAAGTTTTTAAAAGGTTCATTATCTGTAACTGTTGGCCAGCTTTTTGGTATAATTGCCAACTTCGTCAGCATTATGATTTTAACCCGGCACATATTAAAGGAAGATTTCGGATCTTTTACTTTAATTTTAGCTATATGTGTTTTATTACAATTGGTTGGAGGACTTGGTTTAGATGCTACCCTCATCCAATTCCTTAATACCAGGAAAGATGAGCCGAAAGACGTAATATTTATGAAATTGCTGACAATCAGAGTTCTTTCATTGATATTTATTGCCATCCTCTTTCTAATTTTTAATTTCTTTTTCCTTTTAATCGATTCCACAATTGATGCATTTATCTACCAGATGATAGCAATTTTTATTTTGAGCAGCTTGAGAGATTTTTATAATGCACAGCTTCAGGCGTATAAAGAATTTAAAGGTTATGCTCTTATTCAGGTTGTGGCATCAGGAAGTAAGCTGCTGCTTTATCTGATAGGTTATTTCTTAAATGTATTATCACTTGAATTTCTGATATATACAGAAATAGGCACCCTCTTTATTTCTTTTATCGTACAACAGAAAATTTCTGTAATCAAATATAGATTTAATTTCAAACTTTCAATTCATGAAAATAAAAGGAATTTTTCATTTTTCATATCCTTTGTATTTTGATAATCTCCTGGCACTAATAAATAACAGGACCAACACATTTATAATTTCTGGATATCTGGGCGTGGTGGCCGTAGCTAATTATGACGTATCCGGCAAATTGACTTCTGCAGCGAATAAATTGTACACCTCTTTTTTGTTGGTATTTTTTCCAAGTTTGGCAGGGCTGATAGGAGAGAATAAAACTTCCGAAGCAAAAGCATTAATGGAAAAGTCAATGTTCAGTGTAAGTCTTTTAATCTTACCAATGCTGTTCACATTCTTTATTCTGAGAACAGAAATTATAACGTTACTCTTTTCCAGCAAATATGCTGACAGCGCATTTGCTTTGTTTCTTTTTTCTGTTAGTTTTTATTTTGGAGCGATTTCCAGCATTGCAGGTTATTCACTCGTTGCAAACAGTCAAACATTATTATCTTTCAAATCAAACTTTATTGGTGTTATATCTGGTGTAATAATCAGTTTGGTTTTGACCCCAAGGATAGGTTTTGAAGGAGCGATTTATGCAGTAATCATAGCAAGAATACTTAGCGGCAGCATTTTAATAATGTACCTTAACAAATTGAAGCTTTATATTAATTTCTTAAAAGTTAATTCACCTCTCCTTTTACTTCTTCCGTTTATTGTGTTATATGAGATTACAGGTATAGATAATTTATATATTAAAATCATGCTGATAGCTTTGTTTATAATTTGTGAGATCGCTGTATTTAAAGATTTCAGAAAAATATTATTAGAAATTTTTGTATCTCTCAAGCAGGTTACAATTTCAAACATAAAGAGGAGCGAAGGTTAATTAAATGTCGGATATAAGTTTTTTTATGAATAAATATAAGTATTCTACTCTCTTTTATAACGGCACTTGTGAGCATTCCGAATATGTAGAAAAGGTTGAAACGCAAAAGTCTACTATATGGATAATAAATCCTAATAAGATATTGCTTAAGAATGATCTGCTGGAAAAGCTTGATAATGAAAAGTTATTTGTTCATGAAATTGATGGAATATGGTCTTGTATTATTCAAGATAAAACAACAAGAGAAATCCGGGCTATTTCTTCAATTAATAATGAACTGCCCTGGTACTATAAGGAAAAACCATTTGTCATTTCGAACAGCATTTTCTTGATTGCTGGCTTGGCAAATTCCAGGGAATTAGACGAAGTTAGTATTGCAACATTCTTATCTTTTGATCATACATTCGGAGGTTCAACTTTTATAAAAGGTATCAAAAAGGCTTACGGAGGAGATATACTTATTGGTAACACCAATTCGTTTAGAATTGTGAAAAATGACCTTCAAAAATGGCTTGGTTTTGATGATTCTATTGAAGATCGCAAACTTTTGGTTGAGCAGTTTGTCTCATCAATGAAAAAATCACTAAAAGATCCCTCACCGGAGATTTCGTTGACTGCAGGGTCGGATTCAAGAGTTGTGCTGGCAGGTGGTCTGCTGTCAGGAGAAAAATTCAATTTAATGACAGGAACGGCACCAAGTACAGACAGAAGAGACGTTAAAGTTGCAGGTGAAATAGCTAAAATATTAAATATTAAACATATTCAGACTGACGCCAGTAAAAGAAATATTGAAAATTTAGATGAAGTAATGGACCGGATGACAATAGAGACCAATGCTGAATTTATTCCCCGCAACTGGATTATCTTTTTAAAAGAATATATCCTGGATCAGGATAATTTAAAAAACAGAAGTAAACTTCAGGGATATGGAGGGGAAATCTTCAAAGGATTTTATTCAAACCTTACAAGATCTTTAAGTAGAAAAACGGCTTTCCTGAATAAAAATAACAAAGAACTTGTTATTGAAAAAGCTCTGAGTTCTTACAAATATTATAAAGATATAAGTAATGTGAATTCTCTGAACTTGTTTTATCAAAGAGAAAGAGCCCACTTCTGGGCATCAATGAATATGCGTACCAGCTTAAGTTATGTCAAAACTTACTCCCCCATATTATCGAGTGATCTTTTAGGTCTTGGTTATAGGATGAAAGGTGGTATTATGAATAGTAAATTCCACGAGACAATGTTGTCAACCCTCCCGGAGCATATTCGAAATATTCCTTTTAATTATACAAAAGTTGAAGCCATCTTTAGATACTTAAGAAATTCGATTAACAGGAAAGTTAGTTATGATCTTATATTAAAGCCTGATTTTATCAGAAATAAAATAGATTATGATATTTTCAAAAATATTATTCCTGCTTCGGAAATTAAGAAACTGATTCATCAATATGAAAAAAGAGGAATGAATGCAATTCTATTACATAAGATATTCGCAATAAGCAACTTCAATAAATTATTAAATCGATAATCCTCACTCTTTATGAAATTAGTTTTAATTGATGCGTTAATTGGAAATGATTATTCTGTTTGTTTAGCTGAAGCACTGAACGCAGAAGGTATTGAACTATTTTTTATTTGTCCATCAAACCGCAAATTTAAATCATCTTATAATTTTACAATATATAAATGGATGCCTTCTAAGGATCCAGGTGAAACTACGCTGTCAAAGCTTATCTCCTATCCGGTTTTTTTATTTAAAACCGTGAGACTCATCCGTAAGTTTAAAAACACAATTGTTCATTTTCAATTTTTCAGGTTCAAGACAGATATATTTTTCTTAGCATTTCTTAGCTTGATTGGAGCAAAGACTGTTTATACCGCGCATAATATCTTTCCTCATGAAAGAAAAAAGTCAGATTTATGGCTTAACTACATCCTCTATAAGTCAGCCGGCAGAATAATAGTTCACTCAGAGACGATAAAGAAGAAATTGTTGTCTAATTTTAATATTAAACCGGAGAAAACAACTGTTGTACCCCATGGGAATTTTGATATCTATCTTCCTCAACAGCTTCCAACCCAATGCGAGGCCCGTCAAATATTTAATTTAACAGCCGGGGATAAGGTTTTATTATTTTTCGGATACATAAAAGAATATAAAGGTCTTGATTTACTTTTGAAATCCTTTAAAATGCTTAACGCAGAGAATAGTGATATAAAATTGATTATTGCGGGTTACCCGGCGACAAGAAAGTTATGGGAAAGTTATAATGAAATCATAGATTCTATTAAAAATAAATCAAACATAATTCTTAAATTGAATTTTATTCCTGCAGAAGAAATAGCTTCTTATTTTCTGGCTGCAGATTTTGTCGTTTTACCCTATAAGAGAATAGATCACAGCGGTATTGTTCATCTTGCTTATTCTTTTAACACACCCGTAATTGCGACAAATGTAGGCGATTTTAGTGAGATTATCGAGAACGAAAAATCTGGCTATATCGTTAAACCCGATGACATCCAGGATCTTGCAGTTAAAATTGAAACAGCGTTTGCTCAAAAATATAAAACAATTGATATGACTAATTATATTAAGCAATTAAATAGAACCAGATATTCCTGGGAAGAAGCAGCAAAAAAATCAATACGAGTATATGAAAGTTTTTGAAAACCAGGCGGATTTTGAACTTGATTACGAGGAAAAGGCCTCTTTTACCAATTTTTATTATGTGGCCAATTTTACTTTTTTCATGTACATGTTCTTCGTTATTTATGGTACAAATTTACCATTTCAGAAAACCCTTCAGGAAATGGATACCTCCATTCAAACGTCAAATATAATTAACCAGATTGTATTCTCTACTCTTTTCCTGACGGCTCTTTATTCACTAATCCCTAAATGGCGCTTTGTAATTTCAATTATTCGATCTGAGAAAATATTTTTTATTTTCTTACTCTGGTGTACCTTGACACTGCTTTGGTCTGACTATCCTTTTATCTCATTTAAACGTTTATTCCAGTATGTAACTTCTTATGTTGTCTTCCTCAGCATTCTTGCGCACATTAGTTCTACAGAAAAAGTCTTTAAATATTTCAAGATTCTTTTATCCGTTTATATCCTGCTATCCTTTATTTCTGTTTTTACAATACCAGGCGCTGTAGATGAAAATGGGCTCTGGCGAGGACTGGCCTCTTCCAAAAATCATCTCGGACAGATGACTTTGATCTCGATTATATTTTTTAGCCATTTCATTATTACTTCGCCTCTGAGGCAAAAGTTGTTTTTTATATTTATGCTATTAATTACAGTGATATTATTTATAGGCTCAAGTAGCGTAACTTCAATGCTTACTCTAATGATCATAGGCGGATTGCTGCTATCTCAGTATTTGGATAAACAATTCGCTGCAGCAGGGATCGGAAGAACGGTGTCTGTAATTATAATATTATTTACTTTTTCAGTTGTGCTGTCTCTTCTCTTCCTTGCTCCCCGACTTTTATCTGACCTTGTAAATGAAACAGGGAGAGATCTTACATTCACTGGAAGAACTGAGCTTTGGGCAGACGTTTTTAAATATGTTAAGACTCACCTTCTTCTTGGGTGTGGTTTCCAGGGTTTTTGGATATTTGATAGTGTACAAACTCAGGAATTATACCAGGTTTATATCTGGATACCTATTCAGGCTCATAATGGTTATCTCGATATCCTTAATGAAACTGGCTTAATCGGCCTGCTGTTGTTCCTGGGGACGATCATAACTTATTTCATAAATCTTAGAATAATTAATAAAGGAAATTTTTGGAAGTGGCTGGTCATTGCAGCATTGGTTGTAAATATAACTGAATCAACTCTAATCAGACCAAATATAACCTCCGGGGTCTTATACCTCTTTGCTTATCTGGCTTTATTTGCTGAGAAAATTAAAATGGAAAATGATTCTGAGTATGCAGAGGAGCCTGGTGATTAATCTGCTGCATATTTCGTATGACCTTAGAAGGAGAAATAATCAGCCGGTTACATCTGCGGTGAGGGATGTAATTAAAGAAACTGAGCAGATAGCTGATGTAAAAATTGTCGATCTTCTCCGCGTTCCGTCTTTTAAGGAGGAGATGGTCACCGTTGATAAAAAAAACCGATTACTTGTAAATTCGTTTGGACTTCCATTCGGAATTTTTTTGATTTTCAATTTGAAAAGGGCTTATGCCAAAATCGTCGATGCAGAAAAAAAGGGTATTATTGATTTCAGCGGAACTAATATAATTCATGCCCATAAGGTTACTTTTGAAGGCTATATTGCTTACAAACTTGCTCTCAGATATAATTCAAAACTAATCCTGACCTTGCGTCAGACAGATGCATGGATCTTCAAAAGAAGGCCCGACTTAATAAGGCATTATAAGCCTGTCATTGAAAGAAGTAATAAAATAATTTACCTGATGCCATATATAAACAAATTGATGGAAGAGCACCTGGGTAAAGAGTTCTTTTCAAGACATATGAAGGATAAATTAGAATTTATTCCTAATATTGTGGAGAGAGATATTGATCCTGAGCTGTTTTCTGCGAGGAATGGTTATTATTCTACCGCGCTAAGAATGGACAGACGTTCAGTAAAAAGAAAAAATATCAAGCGATTGTTTAAGGCTGTTAAACTTCTGAATAATCCTGATTTCAAGCTTGTTGTTATAGGTGATGGCGGATATCTGCCAACGGTGAAAAGTTGGGCTGAAAAACTCGGCATAGAAAACAACCTTTCTTTTAAAGGCCGGATCCCAAACTCAGAAATGGATAAGTTTTATTCTGCTTCAATGGCTTTTATTATGCCAAGTTTGAGCGAATCTTTCGGGATGGTTTATGCCGAATCACTCTTGAATGGTACTCCTATTATGTACTCAAAAGATGCAATGGGGTTCGACGGCATATTTGAAAATGTGGGGGTCGGGGTAAATCCGTTCTCAGTAGAATCGATTGCAGACGGAATCCGGAACCTCATTGAAAATCATTCTGATTATAGAAAACATATAAAAGAGTTGCAGCAGAAAGGTGAGTTTCGTATCTTTTCTGCAGCTTACGTAAGAGACAGGTACGCTGAAATAATTCATTCATTAATTAACTAAATTTTAAAGGGTATAATAAATGGGTGCATCCTTAATCTCTGGTGTTCTTTACAGTGCTTTCCTTTGTAAATCTATTCCCGATGTTTCTATAAAACTTTATACCTCAGATAACCAGCTTTTGTCGTCAAGCAGGTCTGGTAGTGACGGCAGCTTCCAATTTCATTCTGAAAAAGTTTATCGGTTGACTTTTGAAAAGAGTGGTTATATTAAAAAAGAAATTGTTGTTGGAGAATCTTTTCCTAAAATAGTACGCCTGCTTGAAGATGATATAATTGGGTACCAGGATAGGCATAGCTTTAATCCGGGAGATACAATTACTACCTACGTAAATTCGACCGATAATTATGAGGCTGTGTTATTCAGAAACGGTCTGAAAGTCGAAAGAATTATTCAGATTGGCTCTTTCAAGGCAATGACCCAGAAAGTGCCTGATAGATTTTTCGTGGATACCGGTTTGGAATGGAAACCTTCATTCAGCTACATGCTGCCTGAAGACCTCAATTCCGGTCTCTATACCCTTAAGATTACTTCTCTTTCGGACAATATAAAGTTTTATAATTTGAGTTTTGTTGTTTCCCCAAAACAGGAAGATTATGGAAAGAATACCAAATTGCTTGTACTTGCCAGTACCAATAACTGGCAAACTTACAACATCTGGGGCGGAAGAAGCCGGTACAGAAATTTTGAGAATTCTTCCGCAGGCTCAGCTCTAAAAGGCTTTATAAAACTTGTTGGAGTTAAATTTCTTCCTGAAACATTTAAAAAAAGATTAAGAGAAGTTGTTAAAAAGAACATAATTGTTTCCATAAAAGATCACCCTGATGCTCCTCAGTTCGTGAAATTATCTCTGAAACGCCCCCACCCTAATTGCAGCATTAACAGTACGGATCCTAATCAGCAGTTTACAAGTCATCTTGCCGAGGGTGAATGGAGGATTCTGGCCTGGCTGGAAAGGGAGAAATACAGCTACGATCTGATAAGCGGATTCGAACTCCATAAAAACCCTGAACTGCTCAAAGAGTATGACACTCTTATCCTTAGTACCCACTCTGAATATTGGAGTAAAGAAATGTTTTCAGGATTAAAATCCTTTTTCAGTAATGGTGGAAATGTTCTTAACCTGTCAGGGAATTCTATCTACCGGGAGATTGAATACTTTGATGACGCCAGCCTGAGGTGTATAAGTTTGAAATTCGGTGAGACGAGAGAGGATGAAACTCAGGTCATTGGGGTACGGTTTGATATGAGCGGATATGGAACATGCGCTCCATATAGAGTAATCGATCCGGGACACTGGGTCTTCAAAGATACTAATCTTAAAAAAAATGACACTTTCGGGTTGAAATGCCTTAATAACCAGATGGATAGTCTTCACCCGGATTTTATAAAAGATCCTGCTTCGAGACCTGGAATGGCAAGGCTTAAGGGAAAAGGCGGTTCGGGCTGGGAAACTGATAAACTCAGCGCTACAGCTCCCGCAGATATAAAACTTATTGCAAAAGGTTCGAATAATTTCAAAGGGGGTGCGGATATGATCGTAAGAGAACAAGATGGACAGCATGGTCTGCTATTCTCTGCTTCGTCCATAACTTTCGGCGGTACTTTGCTGGTTGATGAGAATTGTTCCAGAATTATTAATAATGTGCTTGAAAGAATAGATACAAAAGTTTTGGAACCTTCACGAAAAGCTGATCAATAATATCAGAAGTAATCGTCAATAATGCCTTTTTCAATAATTCTGGTTGAATCACTACGTATATCACAACTCTGCCACTTCAGTAATCACTGATTTTATGTATATTTATTGAAAAAGATAGGAGAGAAAATGCCTGATACAACTTTAGTTTTATCTGATCAGGAAAAGGAAGTTCTGGCTGAAGCATTAGACAGCTATCTGTCGGATCTCGGGATGGAGATTACCGATACCGACAGGATGGATTACCGGGAAAAATTAAAAACCAGAAGAACCGTTATTCAGAAAATTCTTAAGGAATTAAGACAGCCGGCTTCCAGATAGATTTTTTTCATTCTTCCTTAAGTAGAAACTCTGCTGCGTCTGCTACGCCGTTCTTTAATCCCAGACGTTTAATGTTTTTAGTGAATTTCCCGTAATATTCGTCATCACTTATTAGTCTGCCTACAGCTTCCGGTATTGCTGAGATATCGCTTTCATATATCCCCAGCTCATTCTCCTGAACAAAATCAATGTTTCCTTTTTCCTGTTCCCAAATATAGCTGTTCACCACAGGAACTTTATTTAAGATCAGGATCTCCATTATGGTTGAAGCCCCGCCTTTGGTGATTACAACATCGGCTATGTTTAATAATTCATACACAAAGCTGACAAATTCATAAACTTTTACCGTAACTTCGGGATGCTTCTCTTTCAGTTTTTTCGCGGCGGAATATAATGAATTGTTTTTACCTGTAACTACGGCAATGGCCGCTTCCGGTTTCGAGGCAATAACCCGCTCCAGGATTGTCCTTCCATGAGGTATCCCGTCCCCTCCTCCAAGTATCAAAATGATTTTACTTCCCGGTTCAAATCCCATTTCAACTTTCAAACTCCGAATTGCAGAGGGAGGTACAGGCTGTGAGAATTTCTCCTCAAGAATGAAAGGAAATACATTCAGGCGATGCGGAGAAATCCTGCGCGATAGTGTCTGTTTTAGTTTCTCGCTGAAGATGATAAATCTCTGGTCCTTTTTCAGAAACCACATAGGATGGGCTGTGTATGGATCGGTGACTATGGTGAAAATGGGAATGTTGAGTTTTAATTTTTTTACGGCTTCATATACTGGCTCGATTAAAAAGAAATGGAGAACTACTATTTTTTCGGGTTTCTCCTCAGCGATTTTTTCCTTAATAAATTTTACAGATGATTTGGAAACTATATAACAAGAGGTCCTGGCAAAAACAGGGATTTTGTTGAATGCATATAAGGCTTCGTATGCCCATTTTGCTTTCGACTGAAGCCGGCGGTAACCATCTTCAATCAGGTTCTTTACAAGCCGGTTGGTCCTGGTAAAGCCGTCTATCAGTACAGGCTCAACTTCCGCGGAATGATGATGCTTAAAATAATTCGCAAGGGATGAAGCGGGCGCAAAATGTCCTCCGCCTGTTTTTAGGTAGAAAAGAAGATATTTTCTTTTATTTTTTATCATATTTTTGTTCATTAGAAAATTAAGAAAATTTTGCTTAATGAATGCCTCATTGTTTGATTATCCCGGAGGTTTATTAAATGAAGAACTTTATAATTCAATTAACTTTTCTCACAATAATAATCTTATTTAATAGTATGGTACCAGCTCAGGAAAACAGTATAAGACCGGTAAGAGATAACGTTGGTTTCTGCTGGCGGGCTTCCGAAATGGATACTCTTATAAGTTATCTTTCGGAGAATTCAGAGACTCAAACGCCTGATAACGGACTTTTAATTGGAGGGATCTCTCCTCACGATGATTTTTTATACGCCGGCAGGGTATACTACCCGCTCTACCCGCTCATTAAAGCCAGGGAAGTAGTGATCTTCGGCGTTACTCACGGTACTGTCCGCAAGGCGATGAATGATCCTCAGAATGTCCTTATCCTCGATGATTATAAGTTCTGGAAGGGACCTTATAAAAATGTCGGGATTTCACCTCTCCGTGAGTTAATAAAGTCGAAGCTCGATCAAAAATATTATATGGTCAGCGATAAGGCGCAGGATATCGAGCATTCCATAGAGGCACTCGTTCCGTTCTTGCAGTACTACAATAGAGATGTTAAAATAACGCCTATTATGATCACCGGGATGTCCTTTGATAGAATGGATTCGATTTCAAATGATCTCGCGGGGATAATTCAGGAATATGTTGAGTCGAATAACCTTAAACCGGGCAAAGATATTTTCTTCCTGATTTCTACCGATGCCGATCACTATGGGGACGATTTTAATAATTCTCCTTTCGGGAAGGATGAAAAAGCTCACCGTGAAGCAACGGAGAATGACAGAAGAATAGCCGGTACATATATTAACTCGGCATTAACTTACCAGGATATTGAGGGATTGTCGAAGGAGCTCTGGGGAAGTCCCGATATTAAAACTCCCGTTCCTTTGTGGTGCGGGAAATATTCTGTTCCGTTCGGACTCCTTTCTATATACCATATTGCCGAAAAATTAAACCTTAAAGACCTTAATGGCAGACTTCTGAAATATTCGGATACATGGACAGAAAAACCTCTTCCTGTTTATGGAACTCATATGGGAACAACTGCTCCTTTTTCTCTTGAACATTGGTGCGGGTTCCTTTCGGCAGGATTGTATGTTAAATAATTCTTGCAAGTTGCAGTGCCATCCTGTCCCGTTCAGCGCCGGAAGGGTGAGATCTTTGAGTTGATAAGGTTTCTCTTAACTCTGCATAAAGAGTGAAACATAAAAAGAGCCCGGCGAAGGGCTCTTTATCAACTCCATGTGGATTCAAAGGGAGATGCTTTAGAAATAGTACAGATATTTAATTTTGGCTACTCCCGCCCTCTCTACAGTATGCATCCTGTGGGGCAGCATGTTTCCGGACTTATCAAACTGATCGCTCCTGTCTCTTACTTCATTGAAAGCAAAATATATCCACGACTTGGGTGAAAAATTGTATGAGAAAAGGAATCCCGCAATAACATGGTCAAGTCTGTCAACAGATTTAATAAAAACGTTGTCCACATATACCCTTATATTTAAATTATTAACGGGGGTTAATGAAAAGTAAGGGCGTGCGTTATAGGTTATATCTTCTACGTGTCCTTCAGGATTCCCTTCAACATACATGTCGTACGAAGTTCCCAGATCAAGAATATCAGCAGCTTTCCAGTTGAAGCTGATGCCGGCCCAGGAGTATGGAGCTAAATATTCACGGGAAAAATTATAGGTCTTTTCATATCCTCCGTATAAGTTCCCGCTCCATTTGGGATTTATGTTGTACCACGAGCTGAGCGAAAGGGAATAGGTGGAATACTTGAGACCTTCGTCTTTAGCTTTTCCGTATTGGCCATTTATCTCATATCCCCAGTTATCTCTCAGCTGCATATTAAATCCTACTAGACCCAGATAATCTGTAAAGTTGTCGGCCTTTTCATAGTTGAGAATTGGTCCTGCATAGATTAGCATCTGGCGAATGTAACCGGTTTCATAATTAAAAACGGGTCCGGTTATGGCAGTGAATTCTCCTGTTCCTGTCCACGGTACGTAGCCAATTTCACTAATGTCAAAATTTCCGCCTATATATTTGCTCCGTGCATATGTCAGCCAATTATCAGTTACACTGGTGAACCCGGTGGAAAAAGCAAAATCGCCGTCAGAATTTTTAATTGATCTTGCAATCTGATATGAGAGCTGCCATTCCGACTGCCGAAATGCACCGTCGATATCGATAACGCCGTAAGTATTGTCTTTGGTCTGTTTTCCTACAAATAAAATTCCCGCCTGTGAGTTGCCGAATATCTGCTTCTTTAATCTTACTGACCCGAAGTATGCCTGATCTTCGGTCAGTTGCTCGCCGTCATCTGTATAATTCCTTTCTCCCGTCATCGCAACAAAACCTCCGTACTCCCAGTCACCCAGCCTTCCAAAGGCTTTGGCTCCGGCATATAAGGGCACTTCTGAACCATCCGGCAGTTTTTTCCCTATCCTTCGGGAGTAGAATAACTCAAGCGGTCTGTAGAATCCTGTGTTCGATTGCCTTCCCGAGGCCATAAATATTTCATTTCCTTCTGTAAAGAACGGTCTTCTCTCATCGAAATAAGATTCATACCTGGATATATTGAATGAATAAGGATCGGCTTCTATCTGGGCAAAGTCGGGATTTGCAGTCAGCTGAAACTTTAATTTAGGAGAGGGATTATAAAGCAGATCCAGCCCTAATTTACCTTCAACATTATATTTGTCATTTTCGTTTAAACTCGCTTTGGTTATTCCGACAGGGTACGCCTCAAGATTCACTCCCTGAACTTTTGGCCTGAAGTTTTCAAAAACCAGCTTACCGAATTTAGAGATACGCTGACCTTCATTCTGTTCGTAGCTGCACCAGTAAAGATCTTCAGCCTGTTTGGGAATCCATCTGTCAAAGTCCAATCCCCATGAATTCGCTTTATCATCATACTGAAAAGATTTATAAGGGATCTTCATTTCAACTACGTAACCCCAGTCATAAACCTTCGAATCTGCAAACCAGATACCGTCCCAGCTGTAATCCCTGTTCCGGGCATCATCCAGAAGACGGCAGTCGGCCTGTACACCTGAAGCAGACACAGCAAACTTGTATGCGGTCTTTTCATCATTAAATGAATCGAGCATTATAGATACTACATCACCGTCGAAATTATCAATTGAACCGGTGCTCGCCTGTATATCACTTCTGTTATCATAACAAACCATAAGGCAGTAGAGAGCATCCTGTGTGGTTAAAACTTTTGCTGTTGTTCTGCGTGAAGGCCGCTGTCCGAAATATGGCTGCAGCTGAAAGAAGTCGCTTACGGAATCAACTTTACTCCATTCAGCATCTATTTCGCCGTCGATTTTTATACCGGTATTCATTTCTTTTAAAAACAAAACTTTATTCTGATTTTTGCTTGAGGCAGCAAATAATAAGGTTGAAAACAATGTTAAAAACAGTAATTTTTTCATATCCTTCCGCTCATTGTAATGATTCCTTTTGCCCTTTTAGACTGTAAAGAAACTCAAATGTTACTTGTTTTCTGCGAAGTTTATATGAATGGATTTAAAAGATTATGAACGGCAGAATCTCTGTAAAAACTCGGTAATAAGTAATAACCGGACCGGTTATCGGTTGTTCAGGTTCAGCTTAAATGCCCTCAAGTCAACTTCCTTTACGAGTATAAGTGTAACCTGAAATATTGCTGTAACCTTATCCCAAAAATAAACCCCGGATTTTTACCCGGGGTTGTCTGAAATCTGTTTTTATTTATCCTCCGCCGGCAGACGGTTTTTAGACCAACCACTAAACTCAATTTTTTTTGAAGTAAGCCTTAATTGTGATAATCGAATTCTTTGGTGTCTCTATCTTCACAGTTTTTCCGCTGGGTTTTAATAGCTCACCATCACCTTCCATAAAATCCGATTTTACAACCTTAACGGGAACTTCAGGAAATTCAATCTCACCTTCGGTATCTTTACCTTCACTTTCATACCACTGGAAAATGTAAGCGTTCTCATCTTCAGCCTTCTTGAATGTAGTAAGAATCAGGTTGGGTGCGTTCATCTTTACAAAGGAATATTCTGCAGGAAGAGTTCCTTTATGAATTCCGGTTAAAAACGGAATCAGCCTGTAATTAAATTCGTAACCCTTATTTACTGTATTTCCATCCCGCCAGCTTCCCCGGTGCGGATATAAAGAATATTCTATCTGGTGATCTCCCCGGTCGGCGGTCGGATCAGGCCAGTTGGGTGAGCGAAGCAGCGATAACCTCATAACATTGTCTTTAACATCATAGCCGTACTTTGAATTGTTAAGCAGACTAACTCCGTACCCGTTATTTGATACATCGGCCCAGCGGATAGCCGGTACCTCAAACCTTGCCTTGTTCCAGGGAGTATTTCTTTGGGTTGAACGCTGTATATAGCCATAAGGAATTTCATAGGTTGCTTCGGTATCCTGAACCGCGAGGGGGAACTCAACTTTCAGCATGGTTTTTTCCTCCCACCAGTCGGCATCCGTAAGGAAATCTATCCTGTCGATTCCCTTATATAAGATTATATCCTGTCTGAAAAAAGATGATGGAAAGTTCGGCGTAGGGAAATCTTTCACAACCCCCGGCTTAAGATACTCATGGTAAACGCTTAATACAGTTCTGACAGGACCGTCTTCTTTTAGTTCAATCTTTTTCAAAGTCATTGGATACTCAACACCTGTCCAACCTATATTCCATGCATCCCAGGCAGTCGGTTTATCTTCCAGAAGCTGAAGCCTGTTGCCTTCTCCGGCCAGTACTTCCCTGCCGTTTTTCTTATCATAAATACTTTTTACCCAGCCGCTGTCAGGATCTATGGTAACCTTAAAGTATTCATTTTCAATCGTATTTTTATCGGAAAGTTTGTTTCCCGTTAAATCCGGATTCTTTTTTTCTCTCAGATAAAAAGTCTTATATCCATATGAAGGCACACCTTCAGCCACAAAAATAATTTCATTTTTATATGTGTCTTCCCTGATCAATTGAAAGGGCAACTCTTTTCCGTCACTATCGTAAACAGCATAAGATGTCAGGTCTCCCTCAGGTAGGTCAAACTGAACAACATCCTTCCGGTCCCAGGAAAGCGGGTTAAAAACAATAAGCGGTTTACCCTCCTTAACGAAGGAAGTATTTATGTTGCAGCTGATATTTTTCAAAGCTTCGTTTGAGTTAAAATCCGCAATATCAAGTGAATGCTTATATGTCTCCATAGCATCTATATATATTTCTCTTATACCCGATCCCGGAAGCAGATCGTGGAACTGGTTCAGCATAACTCCCTGCCATGCCTCTTCAATATCTTTACTTCTGTATGGACCCTTAAATAAAACGCTGGAGAGTGAAGACAATTTCTCCGCGTTCGTCAGTTTTATTTCACTCAGACGGTTATACTTTTTCATATTTGCCTGGGTGGTATATGTACCACGATGATACTCAAGATAAAGCTCATCATCCCACACAGGAATATCCGACAAATCCTGCTTCTTCATCCAGTCCAGGTACTCTTTTGTGGTTCCGTAGACAACATTCGGGTAGATGTCAAGTGTTCTTAAATGCTGTATCCTGTCGATCATCTCTATAGAAGGTCCGCCTCCATGATCTCCGACCCCGAAGAGTACCAGCATATTTGTAAAGCCGGTGTTAGCTTCAAACTGCCTTAGCCAATCAACCAGTCCGTATGCCTGGGTTATTGTATTCACATAATCAAAAGGAAAATAAGAAAGTATTTTTGATCCGTCAGGGGATTCCCACCAGAAAACACGGTATGGAAAAACGTTCGTGTCATTCCAGCCGATCTTCTGAGTAACGAAAGCATCGATTCCTGCATTCTGGTAGAACATCGGCATATTCCAGTTATAACCGAATGAATCAGGATTCCATCCTATGTGGATATCCGCACCAAGCTCCTTCTTGAAATACTTTTTCGCGTAGAGGATCTGCCTCATCCAGGAGGGACCGTCTATAAGATTACAATCGGGTTCAATCCACATCCCTCCTATTGCCTCCCACCGCCCGGCAGCCATTTTTTGTTTTATTCCGTTGAATACATCAGGATAATAATCCTCCATCCATTTATAATACTGAGCGGCACTCTGTGTATAAGTGAAGTCCGGCTTTTCATCCATCATATGAAAGACCGAGCTGAAGGTATTTTTACAGACGGCAATTGTTTCTTTCTCTCTCCATAGCCATGCAGCATCTATGTGGGCATTGGAATCGAAAAACAGGGTAAACTTTTTAGCGTAATCCTTCACGGGCTGAAGCTGAGAACGGACATTATCCATTGAGGTTTTGAAGGCAGGTATATCGCCTTTTCCAAGGGATTCAATATCAACTTCGGCAGCCAGCTTCTGAAGAAGTTCGTTCAGACGCGTTTTCTCTTCCTTATCCAGCCTCGATTTATCCGTACCCGGATCTGTTTTCACACGGGCATTTGTCTGATATGTATCAAAGCTGAGGAGTTTCTGCCCCACCTTCATACTCAGAGAAAAATCAAGTATTGATTGTCTCAGGTCTTTAGTTCCGGCCATATCAATCCTTGCCCTTATGAGCCGCAGCGGTCCTCCTGTATTGATCGCTTTTATTGCAATAAGAAACTTATTTCCCGGTTTTGCATTCTCGGTTAAGGTAAATTCTCCGTCCCATGGAAAGTATCCCTTATTTTCTCCGTTTACATAAAAGTAGCCGTAATCGTCAACGGTAACCAGAAAAGTTATCTTTCCCTGTACCGGCTTCCCTAGGATTGTTTCCGGAAGAATGATCTCCTTCCTGAGCCAGCATGAATCCTCGTAGTTCTTTTCTTCTACCCTGAGAATTCCCCACCCAGAATCGTCGAAATCCGCTGATGTCGGGTCACCTTCGATAGGTTTAGCAAGGTCGGGACTAATCCTCCAGTTATTGAAACTATTCGCCGTCAGCGAATCGAGTGCATCAGATAATTTATCAACGTTTGTCTGTGCCATGTTCAGACCTGAAAATATTATGAAAAAGAAAAAGGCTGCTGCTTTGTGATACGATTTATTCATTTCTTACCGCGGGATTTTTTGAAAGAAATTAATTAAGACTATAAAGGGCAGATAGAATACGAAAGTTTTAGTTTTCATTAGTACAAATTTATATAAAACAAGTGTTAAATTTAGCGGATTGGAAGATTTTGGGGGATTGGGATGATTGAGGATTGATTATTTATTAGCTAATTTCCCTATCAGATATAAGGAGTCAATTGTGCGGGAAGAATAAGGGAGAAAAAATGAAACTGATTATTTTTTTAATTCTTACCATAATTACTTTTTTAACGGGCTGCTCAACAACCCATTACCTGCAATACTCGAAATCAACAGATGAGTTTTACGATGATTACAATAATTCCGCAGCGCATAAAGATATTGAGGTTGTTTTAACTAATGATAGTCTTATCACCCGGGATAACCACTCGGCGATCAGGAACGATACTCTTTATATTTTTAAAGAGGAAACCGAAGAAAAGAATATGTTCTGCCGAACAGTGAAATAAGAAGCATCCATTATACTACTAACGATTTTAAAAGCGCCGATTTAATACTGGATACAGGTATAAATTTAAAAGCCGAATCAATCTTTATTTCAACTGATTCTATCAGCTTTAGAGGTACCAGAGAATGGATTAACAAAAAACCACTCGTGCCTGTCGATGAACTGAAAATGGTAACCTATAAAAATCACTGGAGAGGCGTCGTGAATGGAGCTCTTGGTGGTATTTTGCTTGGCGGGGCTTTGGGTGCAACAGGATGGATTTTCCATCCTATGAATGGCGGTATGACTGAACAGTTTGATCAGGAAACTGCAACGTTAATGGGTGCGGTCGCCGGATTTCTGATCGGACCAATCGTTGGTTATTTTATTGGCTTCAATGTAAATTATCAATTTACTCGTTAGGAAAAATCCCTATTACGTTTTTCTTAACTGATCAAGCAGAACCGCAAGGAGTATTACTAAGCCCACAATTACCTGCTGAACATAGCTGCCGACATTAAGTAAATTAAGTCCGTTTCTGAGGACGGCGATCAGCATTGCCCCGAGAAACGTCCCGATAATAGTTCCCCTTCCGCCAAAAAGACTCGTCCCTCCAACAACCACAGCCGCGATAACGTCAAGTTCGTACATTAGTCCCGCATTCGGCTGCCCCGAGTTTATCCTCGACGCCAGCAGTATGCCGGCCAGTGCGGATAATACTCCCGAGATAACATAAACAGCTATAAGTATTCTGTTTGTTTTTATGCCCGCAAGTCTTGCCGCCTCAAGATTTCCGCCGACGGCATAAACATAACGCCCGAATCTGGTTCGGGTTAAAACTATATGAGATATAATGAACACTATCACCATTATGATGGTCGGAACAGGAATACCGATAATACGTCCGCCCCCGAGGTAAGCAAATACATCAGGCAGTTCCCATATTGGTCTTCCTTCAGTATAAACAAAAGAGGCTCCGCGCCAGATCGTCATTAACGCCAGGGTAACTATAAAAGGTGTTATCTTAAACCTGGTTACAAATACTCCCGGCAATGTACCCGGAGAAAACACCGAACAGCAGCCCGGCAAGGATACCAAGGGTAAGACTAACGTAAACCGGAAGGTCAATCTTAATAACGCTTGTAGCAAGTATACCCGCGAAGGCAACCAGTGAGCCTACGGATAAGTCGATCCCTGCTGTAAGAATTACAAATGTCATTCCGGCCGCTATTATAGCCGTTATGGAAGCCTGCAGAGAAATATTAAGAAGGTTGTCTGTTGTAAAAAAATATTGTGACAACTGTGAGAATAATATGATTTCAGCAATTAGAGCAAGACCAATGCTGAATTCACTGATTATTTCAACAAGTCGGGCTCTCCTTATGTCAGCCTGCATCTTTTACCTTTGAAGAAAATTTTGTTGCCAGATTTAGGATTTTTTCTTGTGCAAACTCTTCGTGTGATAGTATCCCGGTTATTCTGCCTTCGCACATCACCATTACCCTGTCAGAGATCCCCATTAACTCAGGTAACTCAGATGAGATTACTATAATTCCCCTGCCCTCTTCTGCCAGTGTATTTATTAAATTATAAATTTCATACTTTACCCCTACATCAATTCCCGATGTCGGTTCATCAAAAATGAGTATATCCGAATTTGTCTCAAGCCAGCGGCCCAGCACAACTTTCTGACGGTTCCCTCCGCTTAATGATTCAACGCTGGTTTCAACAGACGGAGCTTTAATCTGAAGCTGATCGAACTGCTTCTGCGCTTCGGCAACCTCTTTCCGCCTATCAAGAAATACAGTTCCTTTCATACTATCAAGACTTGAAACGGAAATATTTTCCCTGATACTCAGATTCATAAAAAGTCCCAGCAGGTTTCTATCCTCCGTCAGCAGCGCCAGTCCGTTCTTTATCGCGTCACCGGGAGAATGTATTTTTACTTCTTTCCCTTTTATTAGAATCTTCCCGCCCTTTATCTTATCCGCACCGAATACAGCCCGTACAAGCTCACTTCTTCCCGCGCCCACCAGTCCCGCTATTCCCAGTATCTCACCTCTCTGAAGGGAGAAGGATACATCATTGATCTTATCGGAGTTCAGGTTTTCAATCCTCAGAATCTCCTCGCCCTTCTCCGCTTTGTTCCGGGGATACTCTTCAGCAAGTTCGCGCCCCACCATAAGTCTGATAAGGTAATTTTTATCAACATCCTTCATATCAGCTGAGTGAATAAACTTACCGTCGCGCAGCACTGTAACCCTGCTGCCTATATCAAAGATTTCCTCCAGCCTGTGAGATATATAAATTATTCCCACACCCTGTTCTTTGAGCCGGTTTATAACCCCGAAAAGATTTTTTATTTCTTTGCTTGTCAGCGGAGCTGTAGGTTCATCCATCGCGAGGATCTTTACATTGCCTGCAATAGCTTTAGCTATCTCGATCATCTGGCGCTCCGCGGTGCTTAGTCTGTTTACAGGCAGATTCACGTTGATTTGTTCGCCCAGTTGTGAGAGTACTTCCTCCGCCTTAATTTTCATTTCCCTCTCATTAAGGAAGAACGAATCCTTAATTTCTCTTCCCAGGAAGATATTCGAAGCTGCGGAAAGTTCAGGAACGAGTTTGAAATCCTGGTAAATAATGCTGATTCCGAGCGACTGTGATTCTGAGGGAGAGTCATACTCAACTGAAGATCCGTTTATTAGTATCTCCCCGCTGTCTTTCCCGACTGCTCCTGATAATACCTTCATTAGTGTGGATTTACCTGCACCGTTTTCACCTACAAGACAATGAACTTCGCCGGCTCTTAAATCAATTGAAACCTTGTCTAATGCCATTACACCCGGATATCGTTTAACGATATCCCTCATTTCAAGAAGATTGGTCATTTGGAGTTATTCTGGTTCTGAAGAGCCTCTTTGTCAATAATCCCAACTTCTACAGGAACATTTGCGGGAACATCTTTATGATTAAAGTAATCATTAATTACATCGATAGTCTCAACCCCGATTTTTTTCGGATACTGAACAACATCAGCCTTAAGCGGAGAACCTTTCATAATTGCATCGGCAGCAGGAGGAGTAGCATCATAACCTATGATGTAAATACCTTTTCTGTTAAACTGATTTACCGCATCCAGAGCACCCAGGGCAGTGTCATCATTTATTCCAAATATACCGTCTAACTGCGGATTAGCCTGGAGAACATCGGCCGTAACCTGCAGCGATCTGTCACGCACACCCTGGCCGTTCACATCGGCTGCTACTTTTATATCCGGATATTTTTCAATCGCTTCTCTGAACCCTGCAACTCTGTCAAGCACAGAAGTGATAGCGGGCTGATTAATGATTGCAACCTTCCCCTTCCCGTTTAACAATTTGGCCATATATTCTCCGGCCAGCCGCCCTCCCTGCACATTATCTGAGGCTATATGTGAAACTACGTTCCCCTCTTCTGCAGCAATATCAGCAGTAAACACAGGAATACCGGCTTTATTAGCTTCAGCGATACCGGAACCTATTCCTTTTGAGTCAACGGGAGAAACAATAATAGCGTCAACTTTACGGGAAATAAAATCTTCAATCTGGGATATCTGCTTCCCCAGATCCCAGTCTGCAGAGGTTATAACCAGGTCATAACCATATTTGTCAGCCTCTTTCTTTAATCCCTCCTCAAGGTCACGGTAGAAGATATGCCCCCGTGTTAAAAGGCTTACCCCGATGGTCCTGGTGCTTTTCCCGGGATTATTGCTGCTCCCATTGCATGAAATAATAGAAATTGAAATAAGTGCGGCGGTAAGAAATGAAAGTATTTTACGCATAATTCACAGGTAGTATTAAAGATTATAAATAATTATTTGAATATTCTGGTTCAAAGATAAGTAGTCGTAAAACTATTATATTAAATCTAATTAAATCTCTGATTTAAATTAAGGTTCTTTACTTATAAAAGAAATACTTACAGGCTATGGATGATGAATAGAGAAAAAGGACGGCTTGAAGAACATTCAAAAAGGGAGAAGGACTGGAAGCTCTGGGGTCCTTATATCAGTGAGCGGGAGTGGGGTACGGTAAGGGAAGACTACAGCGCCAACGGCGATGCCTGGGATTATACAACGCACGATCATTCAAGAAGTTTTGCTTATAGATGGGGTGAAGAGGGTATAGCAGGAATATGCGACAGAAAGCAGCTGCTCTGTTTTTCGCTTGCCTTCTGGAATGGAAAGGATCCTATTTTGAAGGAAACTTTCTTCGGGTTGTCGGGTCCTGAAGGAAATCATGGCGAGGATGTAAAAGAATACTTTTATTATCTGGATAACCTGCCCACTCATTCCTATATGAAGATGCTTTATAAATACCCGCAGGATCAATATCCTTACGCTGAGCTTGCCGCGGAAAACGATAAAAGAAATAAAAAGGAGCGTGAGTATGAGCTTATCGATACGGGGATTTTTTCAGACGACAAATATTTCGATATTTTCATTGAGTACGCTAAAAACGATCCCGACGATATATTAATTAAAATTACCGCTCATAACCGCGGAGATGAAACGGCTCTGCTTTATCTGATACCTCAGCTGTGGTTTAGAAATACCTGGGCATGGGGTTATGATGATTATAAACCGTGCCTCACGGAAACAGGCAGTTGTTTAATTGAAGCCGACCATAAGAGCCTGGGCCGCTATCTGCTTTACGCTGAGGAAGGTGAACTTATCTTCTGTGAAAATGAGACTAATGTTGAAAGACTTTACGGCATACCCGGTAAAGGTAAATTTAAGGACGGATTAAACGATTATATCGTTAAGGGTAATGCTGAGGCTGTCTCACCAGAGAAAGAAGGAACCAAAGCCGGAATAGTTATTAAGTCGTCGGTAGAAGGAAAGTCAAATAAAGTTTTCCGCCTAAGATTGACGAGCAAAACACAAGAGGATTTCCTTTCTGATTTCGAATCAGTATTCACTCAAAGAATAAGCGAAGCGGATCAGTTCTATAACGATATCCAGAAAAAGCTTGCCGATAAAGAGAGAAAAGATATTCAACGACAGGCTTTTGCGGGAATGCTCTGGAACAAACAATACTACCATTACGATATTTCACGCTGGCTTAAAGGTGATCCGGCTCAGCCCGCTCCTCCGGAAGAAAGGCTGAACGAAAGAAACAGCGACTGGTTTCATTTGAACAATGAAGATATAATATCCATGCCCGATAAATGGGAATACCCATGGTACGCTGCCTGGGATCTTGCTTTTCATTGTATTCCCTTTGCCCTTGTTGATCCGGATTTCGCAAAAAGACAGCTGGTACTTCTTACACGTGAATGGTATATGCATCCTAATGGCGAACTCCCCGCATATGAATGGAATTTCTCTGACGCTAATCCGCCGCTTCACGCATATGCCGCATGGCGTGTGTATAAAATTGATGAGAAGGCCAGCGGTAAAAAGGATATCAACTTCCTTGAATCAGTCTTTCATAAACTCCTGCTTAACTTTACATGGTGGGTGAACCGTAAGGATACTCAGAATAGAAACATCTTCCAGGGAGGGTTTCTGGGACTGGATAATATCGGGATCTTCGACAGAAGTGAGGGACTCCCGGGGTATGGACACGTCGAACAGGCCGATGCTACCAGCTGGATGGCTATGTACTGCCTTAACCTTATGAGAATCTCTATCGAACTGGCTCAGCATAATCCTTCTTACCAGGACATGGCTTCGAAGTTTTTTCAGCATTTCCTCTTTATTGCGGGGGCTATGACTAACATTGCCAATCGCCATATTAATTTGTGGAATGAAGAAGATGAATTCTTCTATGATGTTCTTTACCTCGATAAAAAATATGATAGGCAGATCAGGATCCGCTCTATGGTAGGTCTCATCCCCTTGTTTGCTGTGGAGGTTCTGGAGCCGGAAATTGTAAACTCTCTCCCTGAATTCTCCGAAAGACTTTCCTGGTTTTTGAATTACCGCAAGGATCTGGCTTCGCTTGTTTCTCACTGGCATGTTCCGGGTAAGGGAGAACGGAGGCTTCTTTCATTGCTTAGGGGCCACAGGATGAAACGGCTTCTGTTCAGAATGCTTGATGAAACTGAGTTTCTTTCAGATCATGGAATCAGATCTGTCTCTAAAGTTTATGAGGAACATCCTTACTCGATGAAGCTGGGTGACCATTCTTATACAATTAACTATGAACCGGCAGAAGCAGAAACAGGCTTGTTCGGGGGCAATTCCAACTGGCGGGGTCCGGTCTGGTTCCCGGTTAATTTTCTTATTATTGAATCCCTTCAGCGTTTTCATCATTATTACGGGGATGAATTCAAGGTTGAATATCCCACCGGCTCAGAGAAGTATTTTACACTGGAGGAAATAGCCGCTGAGCTGACGGAAAGACTAATAAAGCTGTTTACCAGAGATTCTGAAGGAAGGAGACCTTTTAATGGTGAAAATGAAAAATTGCAGAATGATAGACATTTTAAGGACTATATCCTCTTCTATGAATATTTCAACGGCGATACCGGAGAAGGACTGGGAGCATCACACCAGACCGGATGGACAGGTCTGATTGCAAAGCTTCTTCAGCCCCGCAGTAAAGAATAGACTGCCGGCTGACAGCCTGTTATATCAGAGAGATATAATCAGATCTTTACGGATGTCTTCAGTATAAATAAAACCTTAGGAAAAAATAATATAGTAAGGGATAACTATGATAATTCAGCATCATCAAAAGAAATCCGTCTTACTTTTCCGGGAATAACAGGAATGCGTTCCCCTACATTCCTTATTTATTTTCTTCCTTTTTGGTTTTATCTGTATCAGAAGCCAACCTTAAAAGCTTTCTGAAATGGGCCATTTTATCCTTGTCGGACATTAAAGATTTATGTTTAAATCTTTTAACGACCTGGCTCAATTTTATGTCCCCCTGACCTTCGTGCTGCGATCTGCGGCTGAGATAATCTTTGAGGATTCTCACCTGCTCCGAGGTCGGTTTGTTCGTTAGGTTTATTTTGGGCATAGTGCTCATCAACAGTTATTTATTATCGTATTTATTATATCTGTGTAGGGGGTAAATTGCGCTCTGTAAAAGTAATTACATCGGCAAATAAAAACAAGTATTCTGATTAAAAATTCAATATTTCGTCGATTTCAATGAACCCGCCTGTTCAGATCACACCTTATAAACAGTTTTTTATCCCTGAAAGTTCCCATGGGTATCAAAATCAGCCCTTATTTCCATATCTGTCAAGATAATAGGCCGACATTACAAGCCCTAAATGAGAAAAAGCCTGCGGGTAGTTACCCAGGTATTCTCCTGAATCTGCGTCAATTTGCTCTGAAATCAACCCGGTACTGCTTAAATATTTTTCAAATGAATTAAAAAATGAGGAGGATCTGTCTATCTGGTTCATTATCGCCAGTGCTGAAATGTACCAGTAGATGCAGAGGATGAAGGTACTGTCTTCTCCTTTAAGTCCGTCGTCTGTCCTGTAGCGATATATGAAAATTTTGTTTTTGCTGAGTTCCTTAAATGTATTATCCATAATTTTTTTTGTTATGTCATCATTCCTGTCAAGGAACTGGACAAGAACAAACATAAAATTCGTGGCGTCAACATTTTCACCTCCGGCGTACTGTATCAGGTTCTCTTTCTTCGCATCATAACAGTTTTCCCATATCCAGTTATATATTTCGCTGCGCAGTTCCCTCAAATCTTCAGTCTCTTCTTTTGTAAGTCCCAGGTCATCTTTCATTCTTAAGGCTCTGTCTACTCCTACCCAGCACATAACTTTGCTGTATGTGTAATGGTACTGGTGTCCCCTTACCTCCCAGATACCGCTGTCAACGTCCTTCCACTTCATCCTGATCTTTTCAACCAGAGCCATAATCGCTCTTTTATCGAGTATGATATTGTCCTTCTGATTCTTAGCCATAAAGTAATGCGCATCAATCAGGGTTCCGTATACATCAAGCTGAAGCTGATTGGTTGCGTTGTTCCCGATCCTTACCGGGGATGAGTTCTGATATCCCTTCATCCCAAGTTCAACTTCCGTCGGTGCACGGTCACCCCATATTGTATAAACAGTGTTTATGTCAAAATTTTCTTCTTTATGCCTTAAGGCTATATTTTGAACAAACTTGAAGAAACTCTCTGCTTCCTCCGTATAATCAGCTATGTGGAAAGCATATAGTGTGTATGTCGCGTCACGTACCCACACATACCTGTAATCCCAGTTCCTTATCCCCCCGATCTCTTCGGGTAAGGAGGTTGTCGGGGCGGCTACTATTGCCCCCGTAGGATAAAAAAGCATCATTTTTAGAGTTATTAGAGATCTTATAAGCTGATTTTTGTGAAAATCGAAAAAGTGTCCTTTGGCAACCCAGTCTTCCCAGAAAGTGCGGGTTGATTTTTCAAGGTCCTGTCCTTTGTATGAAGAGTTGTGGTTTTTATGGATATATTCAATTATCAGGTTCACCTCGTCACCTTCTTCCAGGTCTATTGTAAGCTCATATGCCATATCGGCCTTTTCAACCTGGGTATTCTCAGGGAGGTGCAGCATCAGGGTGTTTTCTTCAACCATTAATTGAATGGTGGAAGCCTTTTTCTGGAAGTCGGGATTCTTCCTTGCATAATCTGGTTTCGGGTCATAAAGCAGCTTTACTTTGCTGCTTCCTTTAACACCAATCAGTTTCCGAACGAAGAAATGATTATTACACTCATCAACTTCCTGCGGCACCATGAAATCATGTACATGAAATTCGTCTTTTTTCCTTTTAAATATGAACTCAACAATTCCGGTGTTTTCTAGGTAGCTGCTTTCAACGTTGAAATCGGGCATCCCGACTTTAAAGGTTCCGCCGTTTTTATCAAGCAGCGAACCGAAAATACTGGGAGAATCAAAGTTCGGAAAACATAGCCAGTCTGCTGAACAGCTCTTAGAAATAAGGGCAGCTGAATGAAGGTCTCCTGTGAGGTAATAGTCTTTAATAGGATGCATATTTAAGTCCTTATTCTACAATCTTTTACGAAATTAAAAGTACGAAGATTAATCTTCCCGGATGATGATTTGTGTGTTAGATGATTCACAAATCCGGTCTGTTGTGATACCCATAACAAACTCCCCTATACCTTTCTGAGTAAATAATATTAATAAGTATCAAGGAGGTTAAATATGAAATTATTTCAAAGTATCAGATTGGTAATTATTCTGCTGTGTCTGTTTCCGCTGATTATTTCAATGCGGACTTATGCAGGTGAAAAAATCGATTCAACAGGCTATGCTGCTTCTCATAAAATAAATGATGGAGATCTTGCCAGAGCAGTTAAAACAGAGCTGCTGGTTGCACCGAATATAAATCCCGATTCATTAAAGGTAAGCGTAAATAACGGTGTGGTTACTCTTTCCGGAAGAACAAATAACATACTTACAAAGAAAAGGGCGGCGAAGATTGCTGAATCTGTTATGGGAGTTGTGTCGGTTGTCAATAACATCAGGGTAACAATGGCTGAGAGGAATGACGCGCAGATAAGAGATGATGTTATTACCGCGCTGGCAAATAATCCGGCTACTGAAGCCTTCCAGGTAAATACTGAAGTTAATAACGGCAACGTGGTATTGTCGGGTCAGGTTCAGAGCTGGCAGGAAAAGCAGCTGTGCCGAAAGATCACGGAAGGAGTAAGGGGGGTAAGGGATGTGAAGAATAATATTAATATCAATTACACAGCTTTCAGGACTGACAGGGATATTAAGGCTGATATTCTGAGCCGGCTTAAATGGGATATTTATGTGAATCAGCAGTTTATTGATGTTTCGGTTGATGACGGCGATGTTTCCTTAAGCGGTAATGTGGCTAGTGCTGCGGAAAAAGAATGGGCCTATGATGATGCATGGGTTAACGGAGTTAAGTCTGTTAATGATAATGACCTTAAAATCCAGTGGTGGGAGAATAGTACGCAGCAGGCAGCACAGAACAACAGGGTTTTAAGAAATAAAGAGTTGGAGGCGGCGCTTGAACAGGCTTATATCCTCGATCCCAGGATTATGTCTGACAGGGTCAATATAATGGTTGATAAGGGTACTGTCACGCTCAGAGGTACTGTAACCGATCTGCAGGCAAAGAATGCCGCGGAAAAAGATGCCCGTCGTACGATAGGAGTTTTTCAGATTATAAATGACCTAAAGGTCCAGCCGAAATCAATTCCTGAGAGTACGGAACTCGAAGAAAGGGTTTCTAAAGCTCTTACTAAAAATCCTTACGTTGAGAAGTTTAAAATTGATGTTACAGCCCGGAACGGTAAAATCTTCCTTACCGGAAATGTTGATAATAAATTCGGGAAAAATATTGCCGGCGAGACGGCTTCTTCGGTTAAGGGCGTTACTGAGGTTGAAAATGATATTACTTACCAGGCTCCCCAGGCTGAAGTTAAAAGCGATAGTGAGATCGAAGAGAATATCCGGCAGCAGCTCTACTGGAATCCCGTTACCAATGCTCAGAAGATACATGTTGCTGTTGAAGATGGTAATGCTGTGCTGACCGGGTTTGTGGCGACGCGGTTGGAAAAAACTACAGCAGCGCTGGAAGCCTACCAGGGAGGAGCTAAAGAGGTTGATAATGA
Source organism: uncultured Bacteroidota bacterium (assembly GCA_963771705.1). Lineage (GTDB taxonomy): Bacteria > Bacteroidota > Ignavibacteria > Ignavibacteriales > Ignavibacteriaceae > DATFVA01. Next base: position 487,098 of record CAVYUP010000005.1, on the reverse strand, counting down.
ACTTGGAGTAACGTCAGGACCATCATTTGTTAATGAATAAAAAAAAGCTGCCTCATCAGGGCAGCTTTTTAACTCATCTTTATCTTCGTTTACTTGTTGTATGAGTGAAGGAGCTTCATATAATTGGCTCTCTCAAATACAGAAGGATCTGCTACATTCATATAGCTCATGCTTCCGCGCATCATTTCAACAGATTCATACTCGTTAACTTCCATCCAGAATTTGAGCTTCGTCAGCACGTCTGATATATGCCCGATACCGAACTTCAGAAGGCATGAAAGCATCTGTGTAACCTTTGCGCCAACCATAAGCATCTTAATTACATCTGCTTCAGAGTATATTCCGCTCGTTGCGGCCAGATCGGCGTTAACTTTTTTGTACATCATCGCGATCCACCTTAAAGGGAGTCTCATCGACATTGGTGTACTCAGCAGAACGTTAGGAGTAACCTCAAGGGTTTCAAGGTCAATGTCAGGCTGGTAAAACCTGTTGAACAGAACCAGTCCTTTTGCCCCCGCCTTATCAAGCTGTGATGCCATATTGGCAACCGAACTGAAATAGGGGTGCATCTTAACAGCTACAGGAATGCTGATGCTTGAAGTAACAGCCTTTACTATATCTACATAATCTTTTTCAACTGACGCGCTGTTCTTTGAGGTATCCGCTGCCAGCAGATAGATATTTAATTCAAGAGCGTCTGCTCCTGCTGATTCTATCTTCTTTGCGTAATCAACCCATCCGCCTAAAGATTTGCCGTTAAGACTGGCTATAACAGGTATTCCTACAGCATCTTTGGCTTTTTTGATATGCTCCAGATATTCGTCGGGACCTGTCTTGAATTCGAAAGGCTCGGGAAAATAGGAGGTGGCTTCAGCGTAGCTTTCGTTATGAACTGATGTGAAATAATTGAGCTCGAGCGATTCGTGTTCTATCTGCTCTTCAAAGAGCGAATAGAGAACTACTGCTGCTGCTCCCGCGTCTTCCATTAATTTAATATTCGAAATATCTTCGGATAATGGACTTGCTGACGGTACTATTGGATTTTTCAGCTGCAAACCCAGATAGTTTGTTGAGAGATCCATTTTAATTTCCTTTAATTTTATTCTTCAATAATTCTTATTCTTTAAGTTATGACTTTCTGTCCTCTGCCATCCTCTCATACAATTTCCAGGTAGAGACAACGTCTTCCTGTGCCTCTTTCATAAGCTTCTCTGCTTCCTGAGGATGAGATTTTGTAAGCATTTTATACCTTGTTTCAAGATATGCGTAGTCTCTTAAAGGTATCTTCAGTCCTTTTGATTCCAGCTTGAAGGGATTCTTACCTGCGGCTGCTTCATCCGGGTTGTACCGGTATAACGGCCAGTAACCTGAATCCACCGCGGCTTTCTGGTTCTGCATTCCTCTGCCCATATCGATACCGTGAGCTATACAGTGACTGTATGCTATTATCAGTGAAGGACCGTCATAAGCCTCAGCTTCAATGAACGCTCTTAGTGTCTGGGTATCATTAGCTCCCATAGCAACTTTGGCAACATAAACATTACCGTAACTCATTGCCATCAAACCGAGATCTTTCTTGGCCATCGGCTTGCCTGCTGCCGCAAATTTTGCTACAGCACCGCGGGGAGTTGATTTCGACATCTGTCCCCCCGTATTAGAGTAAACCTCTGTATCAAGTACAAGCACGTTTACATTTTTTCCTGAAGCCAGTACGTGATCCAGTCCGCCGTAGCCGATATCATAAGCCCATCCGTCGCCTCCCATAATCCATACTGATTTCTTAACCAGGTAATCGGCAACACTCTCAAGGTGAACGAAATCTTTCCTTGCTTCCGAACCGAAACCGTTATTCATCTTGGCTTTCAGCTTTTCTTTCAGCGCGTTTACTCTTTCACGCTGCTCATAAATTCCCGCTTCATCTTTCTGATCTGCGTTTAGCAGTCCGTTTACAAGCTCTTCTCCAAGCTCAGCAATGTGTTTCTGCAGAAGTGTCTTAGCCTGATCATTATGCTTGTCGATTGCAAGCCTGAACCCGAAACCGAACTCGGCGTTATCTTCAAAAAGTGAATTTGACCATGCCGGCCCTCTGCCGTCTTTGTCCTGTGCCCACGGTGTTGTAGGCAGGTTTCCGCCGTATATGGATGAACATCCTGTAGCGTTTGCAACTACCATGCGGTCGCCGAAGAGCTGACTTACAAGCTTAACATAAGGTGTTTCGCCGCATCCTGAGCAGGCGCCTGAGAATTCAAACAGCGGCTGCAGAAACTGCGAATCTTTAACTTTGCTTACATTTATTTTGGTTCTGTCGAGATCGGGCAGGGTAAGGAAGAAGTCCCAGTTTGCTCTCTCGGTCTCTCTCAATGGAAGCTGCTCCTGCATGTTTATTGCTTTCAGCTTTACTTCTTTTTTGTTCTTAACAGGACAAACATCCACGCAGAGCGAGCATCCTGTACAGTCTTCTACCGCTACCTGCAGCGAATAGTATAAACCTTCTCCGTAATCTTTAGCCCTGAATTTAACAGCTTTGAAGTCGGCAGGAGCGTCTTTCAAAGCGCTTTCTTCAAATACTTTGGAACGGATGGTTGCATGAGGACAAACAATAACGCATTTGTTGCACTGTATACATATTTCATCATCCCATACCGGCACTTCAAGCGCGATATTTCTCTTTTCATATTGTGCGGTACCGGTAGGATAGGTTCCGTCGTTTGGAAGCTTGCTTACAGGTATCAGGTCGCCGTTACCTGCGATTATCTCAGCGGTTACCTCTCTTACAAACTCAGGAACTTTGCCTGCTACTGCCGGCTGAAGCTGAGTCTTGCTCGTAACTTTATCGGGAACTTCTATCTCAAACAGATTCGAGAGAGTCTGATCAACAGCATTAAAGTTCATCTCAACAATCTTGTCGCCTTTGGCGCCGTATGTTTTCTTAATCGATTTCTTAATCATCTCAATTGCCTCTTCCTTCGGGAAGATATTGGATATCGCGAAGAAGCATGTCTGCATTATTGTATTAATCCTTACACCCATTCCTGTTTCATCGGCAACTTTATAAGCATCGATAGCGTAAAGCTTCATCTTTTTATCAATCAGATCCTTCTGAACTTTTTCGGGAAGTGAATCCCATACCTGGTCTTTAGGAACTTTGGTGTTCAACAGGAATGTAGCGCCTTCAACAGCATCAGCCAGCATATCCATCTTTTCCAGGAATACCTGCTGGTGACAGGCAACAAAATTAGCTTTATGAATAAGGTAGGTTGATTTTATTTTCTTTGGTCCGAAACGGAGATGCGAAACTGTACCTGAACCCGATTTTTTCGAATCATAAACAAAATATCCCTGTGCGGAATAATCAGTGCCTTCGCCTATAATCTTAATTGAGTTCTTATTGGCGCCTACAGTACCGTCTGCACCAAGTCCGTAGAACTTTCCGGTAAAGGTATCTTTATCTTCAACTGAAAAAGCGGGATCAACATCAAGACTTGTATTAGTTACGTCATCAATAATTCCAACGGTATAATGATTCTTCGGCTTTGTTTCTTTAAGCTGATCAAGAACAGCCTTAACCATACCGGGAGTAAATTCTTTGGATGAAAGTCCGTAGCGTCCTCCGATGATCTTCGGATATTCGAATGGAAGTGTACCTTCATTATACATTTCAGAAATCGCGTTAACTATATCAAGGTAAAGAGGTTCGCCCGGAGCGCCCGGCTCTTTGGTTCTGTCTAGTACCGCGATTGATTTGGTGGTTTTAGGTAGGGCGTTTATAAAATGTTCAATTGAGAAAGGACGATACAGCCTTACCTTTATCAGTCCAACTTTCTCTTCCTTCTCCTGCAGATACTGAACCGTTTCATCGGCGGCTTCCGCGCCTGAACCCATCATCACTATTACTCTTTCGGCATCAGGGGCGCCTACATAATCAAAAAGATGATACGATCTGCCGGTCAGTTCGGCAAACTTATCCATATGTTTCTGAACAATACCGGGACAGGCAATATAGAACGGGTTAACTGTTTCACGGGCCTGGAAGAATACGTCGGGATTCTGAGCTGTTCCGCGAAGTACTGGATGATCTGATGAAAGAGCGCGGTTTCTGTGGGCTATAACCAGGTCTTCATTAATCATCGCCTGCATATCTTCAGCAGAAAGCTGTTCAACTTTCATAACTTCGTGCGAAGTTCTGAATCCGTCGAAGAAATGTACAAACGGCACTCTTGCTTCAAGCGTTGCGGCCTGGGCTATAAGAGCAAAGTCCATAACTTCCTGTACAGAATTCGATGAAAGGAGCGCGAATCCTGTGGAACGGGTAGCCATAACGTCGCTGTGATCACCGAAAATCGATAGTGCCTGAGCAGCTACCGAACGGGCAGAAACGTGAAATACGGCAGAGGTTAATTCACCTGCTATCTTAAACATATTCGGGATCATCAAGAGTAATCCCTGGCTTGCCGTAAATGTTGTTGTAAGTGCTCCTGTCTGCAGTGCGCCGTGAACACTTCCAGACGCGCCCCCCTCACTCTGTAATTCACTCACCGAGGGAACTAGTCCCCAGATATTTTTCATCCTTACAGCAGACCATGCATCGCACCACTCGCCCATATTTGATGAGGGTGTAATGGGGTATATCGCAATAACTTCGTTTGTATGATAGGCAACGTAGGCAGCCGCTTCGTTTCCGTCAATTGTTACTTTTTTCCGTTCCATTTTCCTTACCATTAATTTTTTTGAGAATTTCGCATAAAATATTGAATACATATTGAGCCAACTTTTATACCAGCAATTTTGGTTCAAAAAGAAAAGAAATGGGGGGAGCCATTACCAGTATTGACAATCAAAAGATGTGTATTTCTTCCAAATTCTCACATCTGAGATAAATTTTATAGAATATTTCAGCACTCAAAAGAGCTGTCATGCTGAACTTTTTTCACCATCTTTCCGCGGCAAATTGTCACGCTGAACTTTATCCTGAATTCATTTCAGGATTGTTTCGGCGTCTTTCCGGGCAAATTATTAAGTATGTGAACAAAACAATAAAACTATTTCCCCAAAACCATTAGATTTGTGTTTAAAAAACAGAGACTTATGCCTAAAAAGAATATAGAAATCGAAAGAAAGTTTTTAGTTACTTCAGATGAATGGAAGGGAAATTCCCAGGGAATCCTCTACCGGCAGGGCTATTTAAGTACTGAGCCTGGAAGGACGGTAAGGGTCAGGCTTGAAGGTGAGGAGGGTAAGCTCACTATAAAGGGACAGAAGCAGAATGGCGCCGGCGATGAATTTGAATACGATATCCCCGGCGATGAGGCCGCCTATTTAATTGACCGCCTCTGCATTAAACCCTTCATAGAAAAAATGAGGTATAAAATCAGCTATAAAGGGAACACCTGGGAAGTGGATGAATTCTTCGGCGCGAACCTCGGCTTGATTCTGGCAGAAATTGAACTAGATTCTACTGATCAGAAATTTGAAAAGCCTGATTGGATCGGTGAGGATGTTACTGAGGATTCTCGTTACAAGAATGCTAATCTCGTCCAAAATCCCTTCAGCAAATGGTAAATAAACAAGCCCGTCTTGCCGCCTGTTTTAACCGACCGACAGCTTCAATCGGCTTCACCATCGTTTTTAACCAGCTTTGTCCCTGGTTTTATCCAGCTTTGTCCCTGGTTTTATCCAGCTTTGCCCCTGGCTTTAACCAACTTTGCCTTGGTTTTAACCGACATTGCCTTGGTTTTAACCGACATTGCCGTTGTTTTTAACCAACGGATAATAGTTGTCCCCCCAAACAACAATTTAACATTACAAATCTCCTTTGTTTCCTTTTTTGATAGTGTTATTCTAGGGTAATGCCGATGTTTTAGGCCGGGATGAGGCCCAAATGAGGCCGGGATGAGGCTGAAGAGTTTATTAGTTACGGGGTCGTTCTGTATTTGAAGGCCGTTTGTAGGCCGTTTCTAGGCCGACAGAAAGTATTAAGCTAGCGAGTTTACCGACTCGCAAAACCCTATTAGCCAATATAAAAGATCCTATTTAAAAGGCCACTCCTTAAGGCCTTTCCCTCGATTTTAAACGACTTTGCTGTCGGTTTTAAACGACGGACGGTTTCATATAATTTCATACAGTCCCAATCAGCTTCACCCCAAAAAACCTTCTCTCTCCCTAACTTCCCCCTGCTCTCCATCTGCACTTTTTATAGTGTTAACATAGGGCTCTCCACCATCATTTTTGACAAATGTCTCTTAATTCTTAGATTAGAACTTCCTCAAAAATACAATAGAATTATGAAAACTATTATACCCTTAATATTTTTAACTTTATTTAGTTATACCGCCTCCGCGCAGGTTAATACAGAAAAATTCCGTGCGGACATTGATTCCTCAGGCTTCTCCGGCATCGTCGATATAAGCGCCACCGCTATTACCGGCAATACGGATTTCCAGCTGATCAACGGAGATACAAGGTTAAATTACAACTGGGGAAAAAGCTACACTTTCTTCGTAGGAAGCGCCGGCTACGGCTGGCAGGATAAAGAAGCTTTTTCCAACCAGGCTCTGGCTCACCTTCGGCATGTAAAGTGGATGAATAGCTTTCTCCAGCTGGAATTTTTTCTGCAGACCGATTACAATAAAAAACGCCTCCTTCTTTCAAGGGAACTGGCCGGGGCAGGGGTGCGACTTAAACTCCTCTCGGAGGAGGGTATAAAAATAAGATACGGCCTCGCGTATATGTTTGAACACGAGGAATATGACCTCCCCCCTAATTCTTCTCACGGAAGAATTACCGATGCCAGCCGCCTCAGCAGCTATGCAACTTTCGATGTCAGGCTTAAGGATGGATTTAATTTCATATCGGTAACGTACTTCCAGCCGAAGATTGCTGAATGGAGCGACTTTAAAGCCCTGTCCGATAACTCGTTTGTTTCAGAGCTTAGTGCGCTGCTGGATATAACCTTCGGCGTCAGCCTTCGTTATGATTCGCGTCCGCCGGATACAATCAAAAAACTCGATACTGTCACTAAGTTCGGTTTATCATTTAAGTTTTAGTTTGCAGCGGAGTACCTTGTTTCACACCTGATCCCGGAGGATAGGTATGTCCCTAAATAACAATCTTTAATAATTATCAAAGATTCAGTATTTTGAATTTTATTTTTTAAATATAATCATATCGTTTAATTAGCGGGAAAATAAATGGACACAAAAATCACATGGACCAAAATTGATGAGGCCCCGGCATTAGCATCGTATAGTTTACTGCCAATCGTTAAATCGTTTACCAAAGGATCAGGAATTGAGATCGAAGTAAAAGATATCTCCCTTGCGGGAAGGATAATCGCTAACTTCCCTGAAAACCTTACCGAAGAACAAAAGCTGCCTGATTACCTCGCAGAGCTCGGTGATCTTACACAGTCGCCCGACGCCAATATTATTAAGCTTCCTAACATCAGCGCTTCTATCCCTCAGCTTCACGCTGCAATAAAAGAGCTTCAGGAGAAGGGTTATAAAATACCCGACTACCCCGATGAACCTGAAAATGAGGAAGAAAAGAAATTACAGGAAAGATTTTCTAAAGTGCTTGGCTCGGCGGTGAACCCGGTGCTTCGTGAAGGAAATTCCGACAGGCGTGCAGCTGCTTCTGTTAAGAAGTTTGCAAAAAAACATCCTCATAAGATGATGAAGCCATGGCCTGAGTCGGGCTCAAAATGCCGCGTTGCTCATATGGACCAGAAGGATTTTTATGGTACGGAAAGATCGGTTACCCTCGATAAGGAAGATGTTGTTAAAATTGAATACACGGATAAGGATGGTAAATCAACTATTCTTAAAGAAAATCTGAAACTGAAGAACGGCGAGGTTATAGACGCCGCTGTTATGAATGTACGCGAACTCAGAAAGTTTTACGCCGAACAGATCGAAGAAGCTAAGAAAGATAACGTGCTGTTATCCCTGCATCTTAAAGCGACAATGATGAAGATATCCGATCCTATAATGTTCGGGCATGCTGTACAGGTGTACTATAAGGACGCTCTTGAAAAGCACGCGGATACACTGAAGGAAATCGGCGCTAATCCTAATTACGGACTCATGGATATCCTCAGTAAACTGAAAAAGCTGCCTGAGGACAAAAGAAAAGAAATCGAAGCTGATATAAATAAAGTTTATGAATACCGCCCTCAGCTCGCTATGGTCGATTCAAGGATCGGAAAGACAAATCTTCACGTTCCCAATGATATTATTGTAGATGCCTCAATGCCGAATGTGGTGCGCGACGGCGGTAAAATGTGGAATGAAAAAGATGAGCTGGAAGACTGTATAGCTATGATCCCCGATCGCTGCTACGCGACTATCTACGGCCAGATCATTGAGGACGCAAAGGAAAAGGGACAGTTCGATCCTTCAACAATGGGAGCAGTTTCTAACGTGGGACTAATGGCTAAGAAAGCAGAAGAATATGGCTCTCACGATAAAACGTTTGAGGCTAAGGGTGAAGGTACTATCCGTGTTGTTAATTCCGAAGGGAAAACTCTTCTCGAACAGCAGGTTGAGAAAGGTGATATCTTCAGAATGTGCCAGGCTAAGGATGAACCGATACGAGACTGGATAAAGCTTGCTGTTAACCGCGCACGTTCTTCTAATACTCCCGCTATTTTCTGGCTTGATGAGAACAGGGCTCACGACAGGGAAATAATCACTAAGATTAATAAGTACCTGCCCGAATATGACACCAAAGGATTGGAAATTAAAATTCTGGAACCTGTCGAGGCAATGAAATATACTCTTGAGAGAACCAGAAAAGGCCTGGATACAATTTCTGTTACCGGTAACGTTCTTCGTGATTACCTAACCGACCTCTTCCCTATCCTTGAACTTGGTACCAGCGCAAGGATGCTCTCCATCGTTCCGCTGCTTAAAGGCGGCGGCCTGTTTGAGACCGGTGCCGGCGGTTCTGCTCCAAAGCATGTTCAGCAGTTCCTTAAGGAAAATCACTTAAGATGGGATTCTCTCGGCGAGTACTGCGCGCTTGTGCCTTCTTTCGAAATGATAGCGGATAAGACAGGAAATACCAGAGTTAAAATATTAGCCGAAACACTCGATACCGCTATCGGCAAATACCTTGAGAACGGACGTATGCCGTCAAGGAAAGTCGGCGAGATCGATAACCGCGGCAGTTCATTTTATCTCACGTTGTACTGGGCAGCGGCTCTGGCTGAACAGGATAAAGACGCCGCAATGAAAGAAAGATTCACAAAGATCTACAATGAACTTAAAGCAAATGAAGAGCAGATAGCGAAAGATATGATTGAAGTCCAGGGAAATCCTGCCGACGTAGGAGGTTATTATCTTCCCGATGATCAGAAGGCTTTTGAGGCTATGCGCCCTAGCGAAACCTTCAACAAGATAATTGACACAATGTAGAAACAGAAACAATAAAGCTGGCTATTAAGAAAAAAAGACCGCACATGGCGGTCTTTTTTTTATTGAATTCTATTTAGAAAAACTATCACTCCAGCAGCATCATCTTTTTAACTAGGACCGAATTTCCATGCTGAAGTTTGTAAAAATATACGCCGCTTGGTAATGCCTTAGCGTTGAACGTTACTGTATGCGCTCCGGCGGTTACAAATCCATTTACTAGTAAAGCAACCTGCTCACCAATTACGTTGTATACTGCAAGTGTTACGTTGCCCGCCTCGGGAATATTATACGAAATGTCGGTTGAGGGGTTAAAAGGATTCGGATAGTTCTGCTCAAGGTTAAAGGTTGTTAATCCATTTATATTCACCTCAACTTCACCGGAGTATTGTGACTGCCCTCCGAAATCAATTTGTTTGAGTCTGTACGTATAAGTACCGTTATCAGCCTGGTTATCTGTAAATGAATATGAATGCGGAAGTGTCGTTGTTCCTGAACCTTCAACAGACCCGATATTTGTATAGCTGCCTCCGGCAGTTTTCCTTTCAACCTCAAATATCCTGTTGTTCGTTTCTGTGGCTGTCTTCCAGTTAAGCTCAACCTGCCCTGATGAGTTAACCGATGCTGTAAATGAAGTTAGTTCTACAGGAACAATAAAATTGTAAGTTGAAATTCCTCCGTTGCCTCTTACCGCCATTATGGTGGTACCGTTTCTTGATAACGACATATGGTTGTAACTTCCGGCGGTAGCAGTGTATTGAGTGACCCAGGTACTTCCATTATCCTCAGTATAATAAACACTGCTTCCACGGCTAAACCACCATTTATTGTCAACTCCGGTTATTCCGAAAATATTTCCGGAACCGGGAACGTTCGATAAGGCAGTCCATGTGGTCCCTCCGTCAGTAGTTTGCGCTAGTGTTGTATTGCCGCCTGTAAGTCCGTTGGAAGCGTCATTAAACCAGAGTGAATAAGAATTTGTTACAGTGGAGGTAGACTGCGGAGTCCAGCTGTTTCCCATATCACTGGAATAATAAATTGTTGTATTATTTGTTCCGAAATAAATATCTGATCCCGAAACGTACATCGAATTATTCCATCCTGCTTCGGAGCCGTTTTGTGCAAGCGAAGGAGCCGGATTCCATGTAGCACCCCCGTCGGTAGTAGTAAAAAGCTCCCAGAATCCTGAAACAGGATCGCCGTATGCGAAACCGTTGTTAGCGTCGGTCATCCATATAGCGTCCATAAATCCGCCCGTTACAGCTAATACCTGCGTCCATGTAGTTCCGCCGTCTGTGGTTCTGTAAATATAAGTGTCAGAGGGTGAGGTAGTACATAGCGCGGTCTGCGCGTCTACACCAAAAATATTGTAAACTGGTTCGGTACCGAGGTTTCCTCCTCCCACGCTTGTCCAGGTTGCGCCCCCGTCAGTGGTCCTGAGTATAGTGCCTGATTCTCCGCCTATCCATGCTACCGAATCATCTATAACTGATACAGAATGAAGAGTGCTGGTTGTCGGGGAAGTTCTTTCCTGCCATTGTGCCTGTGTAGAAAATGCTGTAATAATAATAATTGATATCATTGTTACAGTAATGCAAAAGTAATTTTTTACCATATCCGGCCTCCTTAAATTGAAGATAAGATTTCTCAATTATGAATTTAAACTTCGCTTAAAATTCATTTGAAGAAATAACTAAAATTATATTAAGGATGTGTGATTAATGTTTATTCCCCCTGAACTCATGCTTGAAATCAAGCAAAATAAAGAGACTGTCTCGAAAGTGTCATTCCGAATTTATTTCGGAATCTGATTGTTCTAATTCAATATTAGTTACCCGTTCATCGGACATTTTCCTGGCTTATTTCTTAGCTAAGCCTGCTCAACGGATTTGCAGTTTATTGGTATTCGTCCCAGCTTTTTACGGGGAGGGAGTCGAGACTGTAATGCTCAATCGACTTAATGAACCTCTTGATGAACTGAATGTTCGTGAACAGAGGTATGTTCAAATCGACAGCTTTCCGGCGGATGATGTAATCACTGTCGAGTTCTACTTTCTCTGCCGACTTGGGAATATTTATTACAAGGTCGATCTTCCCTTCTGAAAGATATGTGAGTATCCCCGGCTCAGCGTTGTCAAACGGACGGTAAAGAACCTCTACATCAATGCCGTTTTCTTTGTAGAAATCTGCTGTACCTTTGGTACCGTAGAACTTTAGTCCCATCTTCCTGAGAGATAAAAGATCTTCGAGAAGTTCAGCTTTGTTCTTAAGTGTTCCGGTAGAAAGAAGTGCGGCTTTGCGCGGGAATTTGTGTCCTGTTGATAAGAGACTTTTTAGAAAGGCCTCGTTAAAATCATCACCGAGACACGCAACCTCGCCGGTCGACGACATTTCAACGCCGGTAACCGGATCAGATCCTTTTAGTCTTGTAAACGAAAACTGCGATGCTTTGATACCGACATAATCAAGATCGAAGGATGATTTATCTATCTTCGGAACTTTCTCACCCAGCATCAGCTTTGTGGCGATCTCAATGAAATTTATCTTCAGTGTCTTTGATACAAAGGGGAAGCTTCTGGATGCCCGGAGGTTGCATTCTATTACTTTTACGTCGTTGTCTTTCGCGATAAACTGAATGTTAAAAGGTCCTGTAATCTGCAGCGACTTTGCTATTTTCTTCGTGATGTTTTTAACCCTGCGCATTGTTTCAAGATACGTCCTCTGCGGAGGGAGAACTATAGTGGCGTCACCCGAGTGTACACCCGCGTTCTCTACATGCTCTGCTATTGCATAGCAGAACAGATCGCCGTCGTCGGCAACAGCGTCAACTTCAATCTCACGCGCGTCTGTAATGAATTTGCTGATTACAACAGGGTGCTCCTGACTGATATCCGCTGCTTTCTTGAGATAAATCGCCAGCTCTTCATCGTTCAGCACTATGCTCATCGCAGCTCCGCTTAAAACATAGCTCGGCCTTATTAGTACAGGATATCCTACCTTCTGCGCAAACTGCTTGGCGTCTACAAGATCGGTTAGTTCGTTCCATTCGGGCTGGTCAACATCAATATCATCAAGTATTTGCGAGAACTTGTGCCGGTTCTCTGCATTGTCTATCTGTTCGGGTGAAGTTCCGGGAATTTTCACTCCCGCCCGGTGAAGTTTCATTGCCAGGTTGTTGGGTATCTGTCCTCCCATCGATACAATTATCCCTTCGGCATTCTCCCTCTCATAGATATCCATCACCCTTTCAAACGTGAGCTGTTCAAAATAAAGCTTATCGCAGATGTCGTAATCTGTACTCACAGTTTCGGGATTATAGTTGATCATAATGGTGCGCTTCCCCGATTTGTTCAGCGCCATCACGGCGTTTACACAGCACCAGTCGAATTCCACCGATGAGCCGATCCTGTAAGCCCCGCTTCCAAGTACAATTATCTGGTTCGGTTCCCCCGTTTCTATATCATCTTCTTTCCCGTGATAAGTGGTATACAGATAATTCGTCTGCGCGGGATATTCCGCCGCAAGTGTATCTATCTGTTTAACCGAGGGTATTATTCCCAGCTTCTTCCTCTTCTCCCTTATGTTCAGCTCTTCATCGTTAACCAGACGCGCTATCTGAAGATCAGAGAAGCCGTTTTTCTTTGCTTCGCGCATAAGCGTTTCATCAAGATCGGCGGGATTTTTCCCGGCCAGCCGTTTTTCAGTTTCTATGATGTTCTTCATTTTATAGAGGAACCAGCGGTTGATCCTGGTGAGCGAATGAATTTTATCTATGCTGTATTCTTTTTTAAGGGCTTCCGCTATGGCGAGGATTCTTTTATCTGTAGGGTGTGCAAGTTCATGGTCAAGGTCTTCGAATTTAAGCGAATGTCCTGTAAAGCCCGGGTAACCAAGGTCCAGCATCCTGATCGCCTTCTGCATTACTTCCTCAAAGGTTCTGCCGAGCGACATTACTTCACCAACCGACTTCATTTCAGAACCAAGTTCATTATTCACCAGCTTGAATTTCTGCAGATCCCACCGCGGAAACTTTAACGCCACGTAATCAAGCGCGGGCTCAAAGCAGGCGGAGGTCTGCTGCGTAATTATATTCTCAACCTCATTCAGCGCGTATCCAAGAGCAAGTTTCGTAGCGATAAAAGCCAGCGGATATCCTGTGGCTTTCGATGCAAGCGCTGAGCTTCTGCTTAAGCGGGCGTTTACTTCTATAATTCTGTAGTCATCCGAATTCGGATCCAGCGCGTACTGGATGTTGCATTCACCCACTACCCCCAGATGCCGGATAAGTTTAATTCCGATTGAGCGAAGCTTGAAGTTCTCTCTGGCGGATAATGTCTGTACAGGAGCTATTACAATACTGTCCCCCGTGTGTATTCCCATAGGATCGATATTCTCCATAGAACAGACAGTAATACAGTTGTTGAACCTGTCACGTACAATTTCGTATTCAACTTCTTTCCAGCCGTAAAGGGATTCTTCTATGAGGATCTGATTTGTGAAGGCAAATGCCCTGCGGGCTTTCTCGATTAGCTCTTCTTTTGTATTAACGATTCCTGATCCCAGTCCCCCGAGAGCATAAGCAATCCGCACCATTACAGGGAAACCGATATCCTCTGCCGCGCCCACAGCTTCCTCTACCGATTTTGCAGTTCTGCTGAGCGCAACTTTAAGATCGACCTCCCTTACCCGGTCTCCAAAGAGCAGCCGGTCTTCTGTATCTTTAATAGCTTCAACGGGAGTGCCGAGCACCTTTACATTATACCTTTCTAATATTCCTTTATCATAAAGATCCACACCTACATTCAGCGCCGTTTGTCCCCCGAACTGGAGCAGTATGCTGTCGGGCTGTTCTTTCTGGATTATCTTTTCTACAAAGCCCGTCTGGATCGGAAGGAAGTAAACTTTGTCGGCAAAGTTTTCGGAAGTCTGTATTGTGGCAATATTCGGGTTTATCAGAATAGTGAATATCCCGTCTTGCTTAAGAGCCTTTATAGCCTGACTGCCTGAGTAATCGAATTCTCCCGCCTGCCCTATCTGCAGTGCCCCAGAACCAAGTATTAAAACTTTCTTTGGTTTATATTTTTTAATCATACATCACTAAATTTTGTTGATAAATCTTCCCATTCTTTATTTATAGATTCTATCAGGTTAATTTTCCACTGTCTATGCCAGTTTTTTAATTGCTTTTCTCTCCGAATAGCATCGTCGATCTCATTAAAGATTTCGTAATAAACCAGTTTATCTATATTATATTTTTCAGTAAAACCAGGAATTAACTTGTTCTTATGTTCAAATAACCTTCTTTCAAGATTATTCGTAACACCAATATAAAGTGTCCTGGAGTTTTTAGTTAATATGTATAAGTAATAATTATTCATATGTGTCATGCTGAACTTGTTTCAGCATCTTAATTTTTTTTAGATCCCGGAATAAATTCGGGATGACAAGTCTCTACAAGGCTCGTACAAACATATCGAAGATGAATTCACTGTCGTCGGGACCAGGAGAAGCCTCCGGGTGAAACTGCGCGGCAAAGAAAGGCTTCGAAATATGTATAATGCCTTCATTCGTTCCGTCGTTGTCATTTACAAACCACTCCCTCCAGTCCTCCGGCAGCGTTTCGGTTTCCACCGCGTAACCATGGTTCTGTGAGGTTATATAGGTTCTCTTGGTGCCTGTTTCATTGCACGGCTGATTATGTCCCCGATGCCCGTACTTTAATTTGTAAGTGTTCGCTCCCGCGGCCAGTCCAAGAATCTGACTCCCAAGACAGATCCCCAGGATCGGCGTATTCCTTTCCATTGCCCGCCTGGCATTCTCAATCGTCGCGGTACACATTTTAGGGTCGCCGGGACCGTTTGACAAAACAATTCCATCCACCATTTCCTTGTGAAACTCGTAGTCATATGGAACACGCAGCACAGAAATGTTTCGTCCCAGAAAAGCCTGTATCACGTTGTTCTTTGTTCCGCAGTCAACCAGCACCACCCTCTTTCCGCCTCGCGAATATTCAGCCGGCTCCTTCACACATACCTCACCGACAAGGTCAAGCTTATTTATATCCTGAAAACCCGGATCGGAACTCTCATCAATAATAATCTTGCCCGGCATTGTTCCCTGGTCCCTCAGCTTCCGTGTAAGCATCCGCGTGTCTATCCCTGTTATGCCGGGGATCTTCTCCTCTTTCATCCATTCGCTTAATGATTTCTTCGCGTTCCAGTGTGAATATTCTTCGGAATAATCGGCAGTAACCAGCGCCCGGCAGTGTATCGCGTCAGACTCAAAGTTCTTCAGCATCCCGTTCTCCTTTTCGTTACCGGGTACACCGTAATTCCCTATCAGCGGGTAAGTGCATACAAGTATCTGCCCCCTGTATGAAGGGTCGGTCATCGTTTCGGGGTAGCCCACCATTCCCGTATTAAACACTACCTCGCCGTTCGCGTTTCCTTCGTATCCGAAACTTTTACCGACGAATTCAGTGCCGTCTTCCAGTATTAGTTTTGCATTTTTTGTGTCTGTCATTTGGTCGTAACCTTTCAAATGGTTGCTTATGCGCTTCCGGCTTCCATCCTGCCTGGCAGATTTTTCAGCCGGATTTTCTGTTCGATAGTACGATTAAATTGATCTTCAGGATGCCGGCCTAAGCACAGCGCTGGCTGGCCGTTCAGATAAAAAAATAGCCGCTCGATGAGCGGCTATAAAACTCGGGTAAAAAGAAAATATTTATAAATTTTAATTTTTTGCTGATCAATTGTTTTCCGATTTGAATTGTTAATATACAGCAAAGAGATTAATGTTTCAATTTTACAATTTAAGAATTTGATTATTATATTGGTCAAAAATAAATTCACTCAATTTTTTTATTTGAGTTTCAACCAGACTGATAATTTTGATAATTAACTATTTTTTTCAACTTAAACCTTCAACGGGGATCTCCAACTCTATAAATAACCAGCTTCATTTTATCATCAAAACCACAACTCATATTACAGCCAATGAAAAACAAGAAAGCTCCAAAAACTTTTATCCTGGATACGAATGTTATTCTGCACGATTC
The DNA here is from genome assembly GCA_963771705.1 of uncultured Bacteroidota bacterium. Taxonomy (GTDB): domain Bacteria; phylum Bacteroidota; class Ignavibacteria; order Ignavibacteriales; family Ignavibacteriaceae; genus DATFVA01. The sequence goes on along the minus strand of CAVYUP010000005.1, from coordinate 470,631 downwards.
ATCTTCAATCCTTCAGTTCCAGGAGAATGATGTTGTAATACCTCTTACAGTAATAGAAGAGCTTGATCATTTCAAAAGGGGCAGCCAGGTTATAAACCTTAATGCAAGAGAATTTGCAAGAACGCTCGACTCGCTTACGGGTACTGCTATTTTTAACGGCGGCGTTTCGCTCGGTAAAGGGAAAGGTAAAGTCAGGGTGGGATTTTCACGCGGTATAAGTTCTGAAATAAAGGAACTCTTTACTGAAGATAATCCCGATCACCGCATCCTTTCGGTTGCAATGGATACGCTGAAGAAAAAGAAAGATCCCTCCTCTGTAATACTGGTCACCAAAGATGTAAACCTCAGGATGAAAGCGAAAGCTCTCGGCATCCACGCTGAAGATTATACCACCGACCGCGTCAGCAGTGTGGAAGAGCTTTACAGCGGCAAGGAAGTGGTTGAGAATTTTGATGATGATCTGATTATTAAACTATTCCAGGCTCCCTACGAGATTGAAGCTAAAAAGATCCTTAAGAAACTTCATACGGAGCCGAGCCCGAATAAATACTATATTTTCCGGAATCCTAACCGCTCGGTTCTGGCCTATCTCGATAAGGAGATGGAGTTTTTCCGGAAGGTGGATAAGAATACTATTTACGGCATCAAACCAAGGAATGCGGAACAGACTTTCGCGGTTGAGGCTCTCACCAATAATGATATCCCTCTTGTTTCTCTTACTGGTAAAGCCGGAACCGGTAAAACTCTGCTCGCGCTTGCAAGCGCTCTTAATGTAAGAAAAAGCTACAGGCAGATATATATTGCCCGGCCTATTGTCCCGTTAAGTAATAAGGATATCGGTTTTCTTCCGGGTGATGTGCAGAGTAAAATTGAACCTTATATGCAGCCGCTCTGGGATAACCTTCGGGTAATCCAGGATCAGTTCTCTGAAACTGATAAGCAGCACCAGGCTATCAATACAATGATCAAGGATAATAAGCTTGTTATTGAAGCTCTGTCTTATATCAGGGGAAGGAGTCTGCAGCGTATATTTTTTATAGTTGATGAAGCCCAGAACCTTACTCCCCATGAAATAAAGACGATCATTACCCGTGTGGGTGAAGGGTCAAAAATTGTGTTTACAGGCGACATTTACCAGATCGACCACCCTTATCTCGATTCACAATCGAATGGACTGTCGTACCTGATCGATCATTTTATGGGACAAAAGTTATACGCCCACGTAAATCTTGAAAAAGGTGAAAGATCGGTCCTCGCGGAACTGGCCTCGAACCTTCTGTAAGATTATCACAGATCCCCGAACTCGTTTCGGTATCTGCCAGCACCTTATTTAGGGAGCAATAGGGATATTCCTTTTCAACTTATTTCCTCACCCCAATCCACTGGTCCCCTCAATCCCTGGCGCAATCGTGCCATTGCGGCAGCATTTCTCCTTCAATTCGCCTGATTCGCCCAATCCGATCAATCCTCTTATTCGCTCAATTCGCTATACAGATCCCCAAGTTCGGGTCGGCTCAAATTCCCAATTCCTTTTTACCACTCCATTCCTTATCTTAAACCATTATACACAAATTATTTAGAGACCTATGCAAAAAGCTTTTACAAAATTCGTTTTATTCCTCCTTACCGCGGTTTTATTCACCGGCTGCCTTGAAGTGAATACCACTATCCATCTGAACAAAGATGGATCGGGAACACTCGAAGAATCTGTTCTGATGAGCAGCCAGGTCATAGAAATGATTTCGGCATTCGCTGCCTCTTTCGATTCAACAGGCACGGATACAGCTTCGTTCAGTTTATTCAGGGAAGATCAGCTGATTGCCGATACCGCCAAGTACGGCACCGGGGTTGAATACGTGAGCGGCAGGGAATTGAAGCAGGACGGCAAAGAAGGCTATAACGTGGTTTATGCCTTCAGGAATATAAATGATCTGAAGATCAACCAGAACCCGAACTCTAAGATCGATATGGAAGGGGTCGAGTTTGAGGAGGATACTGCCCGCGAGTTCCTCTATTTTAATTTCGACAAGGGAAATCCGTCAGAGTTAACCATCAGGATGCCTTCTATGAACGATCAGACAGTGTCCAACGAGGTTGCCGCGGAAGATACTTCTTCTGCTAATACTGAAGGAATGGATGAACTTCTTAAACTGATGAAAGGTATGAGGGTCTCCCTTACACTGGACGTAAACGGCAGTATCACTCAAACTAACGCCAGCTACGTTAATGGCTCCAGCATAACTTTGTTCGATATAAATTTCAATGATCTGCTTGATAATCCTGAAAAACTGAAGATGTTCAGGCAGCAGAATCCTAAAAGCCTCGGGGAGATCAAAAAGATAGTTGAAAATCTGCCGGGTGTTAAAGTCGAGCTTAATAATCCCGTGCATATAAAGTTCAACTAGCATAGGGTCACGGGCTTGCTGAAGTTTCGGTCTATCGGTAATATAAAGCTTTCTTAAATGCCTCATTCTTGAACAGGGTCTGCATTGTTTAATTCAGTAAAGATTTAAACATTATAATGCTTAATTTAGTTATGTTTAACTTATTGATATAATAATGCAGACTTTTACATATCCCCCGTTCCATAAGTTTCTATACCGTTATGGCAATATTCCCGTAACCATCATACTGGTGATATACCTGGTCCCCTCAGTCGTGTATGTCGATAAGAACCTCATCTACCTCATCCCCGTTATCCTTCTCCTGCTGATGATTTATCTCCTTAACCGGCATTATCTGAACCTTTATAAGATAATTCCTTATAAAATTGTGGCGGATGAAGAGAAGATGATCTGCACCGATTTCCTTTTTTCCCGGAAGGAATTCACAATCTATTACAGGGATATTGAATCGCTCACGGGCGGTATATTCGACGGAAGGTTTTCGGGAGTGATGAAGGTGTGCGATAGAAATAACCAGGTCTGCATAGGTTTCTTCAACCGGTTGCGGAATGCGGATAAACTGCAAACCGTTCTTCTCAGCAAAGTACCTCGCAAGGTTTATGATGATGTTGTGGAAAGGGTGGGACTGAAGTAGCATCTTCCTGCCGCATCGCGCCGGCACATCTTCAGACGCGTAGCGCCGCCATATCAGTAGATTCATCCACAAAGCAGACCCCCCATAACCCCTTCAGGGGCGGCATATTTATTCCCCGCATCTCGGCGGCACATACCTGCCCCTCCTTTAACCATCTCAATTTGTCTGTCAAAGGTAGAAGGTTTTTACTAACTTGTGTGTATGAAAATAGCAGTATTACTATCAGGCGGAGTCGACAGCTCCGTCGCCCTGAAATTATTAAAAGATGAAGGCCACAATCTTACCGCGTTTTACCTTAAGATCTGGCTGCAGGATGAATTCTCTTTTCTCGGTGAATGTCCCTGGGAGGAGGATCTCGATTATGCCCGCGGCGTCTGCCGACAGCTAAACGTGCCTCTGGAAGTGCTCCCGCTTCAGAATGAATACTGGGATACCGTGGTAACTTACACCCTTACTGAAATAAAGGAAGGCCGCACTCCTAATCCCGATATCTTCTGCAACAGCCTTATTAAGTTTGGCCAGTTCTATAGTAAGATCGATGATTCTTTTGAAAAGGTGGCAAGCGGCCATTATGCCCGGGTAGAGGGAAACGGTAATTTCACTCTTAAGCGGTCGCCCGATCCTGTTAAAGATCAGACCTACTTCCTGGCTTATCTTACACAAAAACAGCTGAGCCGTGCGCTTTTCCCTATCGGCATATATAATAAATCGGAGATAAGAGAACTTGCCGAAAAATCCAGTCTCCCCAACCAGGCCAGAAAGGACAGCCAGGGAATTTGCTTCCTGGGCCAGATTAAATTTGCCGAATTCATAAAGCATCATCTTGGTGTTATGAAGGGCGAAATTGTAGATATCGATACCGGAAAGGTTATGGGTGAACACGACGGTTATTATTACTACACCATAGGTCAGCGGTCGGGATTAGGACTCGGAGGCGGCCCCTGGTATGTGGTAAAAAAGGATATTTCCGGTAATAAAATTTATATCTCGCGTGAAAATACTGCTAAGCGCGAAAGATATAAGTTCGGGGCAGGAAAATTTAACTGGATCAACGAAGGGCCAGAGGAAGGAAAAGAATACCTGGTTAAAATAAGGCACGGAGCGAACTTTTATAAGTGCGGAATTGTTTATCAGGGAAACGACGAGGCTGTAGTAACATTGGACAGACCCGATAAAGGAATTGCTCCCGGTCAGTTTGCTGTTTTTTATGATGATCAGGTTTGTCTCGGCGGAGGCGTAATACTGGTCTAAAAATAAAAGGTGAGACCTCAACACTCTCACCCATTTGCAAAAGAAAATTTTGATAAAATTTGGCTGGTATTTACCTGTCAATGCTGAATTTCTTCATCTGCCTCTCAACTTTTTTGGAGTTTGTGCGGGCAATAATAACAAGAATAGAGAGATAGAGGACTACTCCTATTTCAATATATTCCATTTATGGCTCCTTTTATTTTGAACGTTCGACAGAAATTGTGCAATTTTGGTGCCATCTGTCACATTTATATTGCAGGAGAAATTGAAAATAATTCCCTGCGGCAAGTTAAAAACGGCAGGTAATTATTACAAGCAAATGGAAAAAAGAGATTGTCCTGCATCTGAAGTGTCATGTTGAACTCTTCAGCATCTAATAACTTATTTACAGGAACCAAATGTTAGTATTCTTTTCCGTCTTTTTTGCGGTCTATGCAGCTATAAATTATTACATTTTCCTCCGCGGCTGGCAGGCCCTAACCATCATTCCGCACCTTAAATTCGTTTATTTAATTGTTTTTCTTTTTATCTCTCTGTCTTACATCATTTCAAAATTTCTAACTGATCGTCTCCCTTCTTTCCTATATGATACCCTGCAGTGGATCGGCTCCTTCTGGTTCGCTTTTATGCTCTATTTTGTACTCAGTCTTGTCCTGCTGGATATCCTCCGGCTGCTGAATCATTTCTTCTCAATTTTCCCGTCGTCAGTTGTTGATAATTATGATATCTGGAAGTTAGGCACATTTATAACCGTAATCGTGCTCGCCTCTGTGGTGGTCGCGGCAGGCTATATCAACACAAGAATGCCCACTGTAAGGAACCTGGAAGTTACTTTAGATAAAAAATCATCTCCGCTGAAAGAATTGCGGATAGTTTCCTTCGCCGATATTCACCTTACAGCGATGAATAATGAAAAGTTCTTAAGCAGGATAGTCGATAAAGTAAATTCACTGGAACCCGATTTGGTTCTGATACCCGGCGATTTTGTGGATGAAAAGTCCGACTGGCTTAACTCAAGAGGTATCGGCCAATCCTTCTTCAGAATTAAATCGAAGTACGGCATTCACGCCTGTACCGGAAACCACGAATTTATCGTCGGTATAAAAGATGCCTCTAAGTTTATAACCACACACGATATAAATCTGCTTCGGGATGAGCTGACTTTAATCGACAGCGCTTTCTACATTGCCGCCCGTGACGACAGAAGTAAAAAGCAGTTTACCGGTGAACCGAGGAAACCATTAAATGAGGTCCTTGCCGGAAGAAATGAGAACCTGCCTGTAATACTGATGGATCATACTCCGTTCGGACTCGAAGAAGCTGAACAGAATAATGTCGGTCTTCAGTTATCAGGTCACACGCACCACGCACAGTTGTGGCCTCTCAGTTACATAACTCAAATGATCTACGAGAAAGATTGGGGTTACTTAAAGAAAGGAAATACTCAGTACTACATCACCTGCGGCGTCGGCACCTGGGGTCCCCCTGTCCGCACCGGCAGCCCCACTGAAATCGTCAACATTAAAGTTAATTTCAAATAGAAAATATCTCAACTATGAAGGCCAGAGCCGGTCAGGTTACTAAGTCTTAGTAATCCACTTTGTCATAATATTTCCTGTACAACTTTAGATAATCTCCTGGCTTTAACTCTTCCCCGACCCTGACTCCCCCGACAACTGTGGACAAGTACCTTCCAGCCTTCTGCTTTTCCTCAGAAGTGCCTACCCATAATAATCCAACCGAATTAAGATATTTTATTCGCGGTAGCACGCTATTCCATACCTTATTCCATTCAGATTCCGGAATCAATTGTTCTCCCATTACCTCGGGTCCGAAACCCGATAAATATCTGAAGGCTGTGTAATTGTAGGTTTGTAAGGGCACTACAAAAAAAACGATCATCAAGATAATAATGACTGAGCTTAATGTTGATTGTACACAGTATTAAGAACTGCATCCGGAAATCTTGCGGCAACGTTTAATAAAACTTTGGCGGGGCCTTCCGGCTTCCTTCTTCCCTGTTCCCAATTCTGAAGTGTAGAAGTACTGATTCCCATCAGACTTGCAAATTTACTCTGTGATAACCCAAGTTTTTTACGAATCATTTTCGGATCAGGGTTATCAAAGTCAAATTTTCTGGAAGGTTTGCTTTTCCCTTTTAGTATTTTGCCCCCCTGCTTTATGCTTTCTTTCAGTTCTTCAAATAATTCATCTTTCATTTTATTTCCTTCTCTGCTAATGTCTTTAATACTTCTAATTGTGCGGGAGTCAAATCAGTCTGTTCATTTTTAGAATAGGCAAACAGCATCAATATTGTTTTTTTATTTACAATCCAGTAATAAATTATTCTAACTCCTGCACTTTTACCCTTACCGGGGGTTTTATACCTTATTTTTCTTAAACCGCCGCTTCCCTTTATGATTTTTCCCTTACCCGGATCAAGAATTAACTCCGATTGAAATCTTCTGTAATCTTCATCCGGTAGAATGGAATTTATTCTTTTGGTAAATACGGGAGTTTCAATACTCACCATATGGTATATATACGTCAATGGACGACAAGATACAAGTTAGATTTTCAAGCTGGAGGATAGAGTTATGCCGGGTTATTAAGCCCGGCATACTTAAGTTCGTGTCAGAAGTTTACGGTGAAGCCGAATTTGAACTGATCGTAGGCAAGGGGTGCTGCGCTGGCAAACGGCCAGTTCATTTTGTCCTGCCTTAACTCGTATATCCCGTAGGATAACGCGTTCTTAAGAATGAAGCTCATAACGGGACCCGCATAAGGCGATGATTCCATTATCTCTTTCACAAAACCGTCAACCATAAATTGCCCTATGCTTTCTATCGCAACGCTTCCCGCCCACTTCCAGAAAAGATGCCTCGGAAAAATGATCGCTCTTTCATAAGATGCATCAAACGTAAGCATCGGAATTACTTTCAGCTTTATCCCGCCTTCAGCGTTTGTCCCGAACCTGAATGACCCGTCGAAGTTGTCGAGCAAGGGCTTGTCGGCCGCGGCCACCGCTTGTTCTTTCAAATCCAGCTTCGACCAGGAGAGATCAAAGGAGTAATAAGGAATAATCGCCCCGCTTCCGATTTTATACCCATACCCTGAGGCCTTTCCTAAACCGAATCTCCACGCTGTGTTCTTCAGCTCAGGCGCTGTAACGGTATTGTTGTTTATGTCGGTGGAAATATTCGAGAGGTACAGGTACTTGAAGCCGTAATCGATAATGTTCTCTTCCCACTTGTAGTCTTTCTCGTCGGTGTAGCCCAGCTTGATTTCCAGAAGGTTGGGGTCCGCAAACTCGCCGGAGAAGTTATCAAGACTCATATTCGACATACCGTATCCTAAAAGAATGGTAGGACTGCCGTTAAAATCAACATCAAGCACGTCCATATCGTGATGGAAATCTTTCCAGTCGTTCCAGTTCCAGCCGCTGGTTGTATCAGCTTCGCTGCCTTCCTCCTGCGGAAGAGCCGGCACTGAAAGAAATATTATAAACAGAACAGGCAGTAAATATTTTATCTTCATCTTAACCCTCACATTTAATTGTTTATCACTCCCTTGCTGACAAGGAGAGTGCCAGAAGCGTTTGCCTCTTTTTCGTCGTCTATTTTAAGTTGTTATTACGGTCCCGGATATTAAAGTAGACACTAACAGTAGTTTCAAATAACCAGTAGTTCAGGCTGACAGTAATAACTAAAAGTTACTTTCCAAACTTATGTATTGATGGAGGGTTTATGTTGTAATATTATAGGACAGCGGTATTTTGCGGATGAGCGGTTTGTGGGAAGGATGGAGATCTTCCCGCCCATCCCTGCGGTCACTGTCATCCTGAATTCATTTCAGGATCTCCGGGAGACATTGTCATACCGCTCTCCGTCGGTTTCAACCGACGGATTAAAAGAGAATAAAATAATTATAAAATTCTTACAGTATATACTTACTCAGATCCCTGTTCTTAACAATTGATTCCAGCCGGTCCTTCACATCATCGCCGGAAATTACAACCTTATCCTTCGGCAGTTTGTCCGGCACATCGAACAGTATCTCATCAAGCAGAGTTGTCAGTATCGTATGAAGCCGCCTCGCGCCGATATTCTCAACCTGGTCGTTAACCTCTGTCGCTATCCTTGCAACTTCCCTTATGGCATCTTCTGTAAACTCAAGTACAACTCCCTCCGTCTTCAGCATCGCCTGGTACTGCTTCAGCAGCGCGTTCTGCGGCTGGGTCAGTATCTGCACAAAATCGTCCTCGGTAAGACTCTTCAGCTCAACCCTTATCGGGAACCGTCCCTGCAGCTCGGGTATCAGATCTGAAGGCTTCGATACGTGAAAAGCTCCCGAAGCAATAAACAGAATATGGTCTGTCCTTACCGCGCCGTACTTCGTATTCACGTTTGAACCTTCCACAATAGGAAGAAGATCACGCTGCACGCCTTCGCGGGATACATCGGGACCCTGTCCCTTCCCTCCCCCGCCTGCAACTTTATCGATCTCATCCACAAACACTATCCCCGAATTCTCAACACGCTCGATGGCTTCCTTCTGTACGTTCTCCATATCTATCAGCTTCTGTGCCTCTTCCTGCGCTATTATCTTCTTCGCTTCGGAAATTTTCGTTTTTCTTTTCTTCCTCTTCTTCGGCATCATATTCCCCATTATCTCCTGGAAGTTTATGCCCATGTCATCCAGTCCGAGGGGACCAAGAACCTGCAGCCCCATATTCGTATTAGCCGACGCGTCAAACTCTATCATCTTATCGTCCATCTCGCCCTTCTTAAGCTTCTCCCGCATCCACTCGCGCGTCTTCTGGTTCTGAAAGGCTTCGTTGTCAACTTCTTCCTCCGCGTTCCCTGTATGAACCGGCTTCTTCACCGGGGGAATCAGTATATCAAGAATTTTCTCGTCAGCCAGCTCATCGGCTTTCTCCTGCACCTCGTCCGTCTTCTCGGCCTTTACCATGTTAACCGCGTAGTCAGTCAGATCGCGTATCATCGACTCCACATCGCGTCCTACATACCCTACCTCGGTAAACTTTGAAGCCTCAACCTTTACAAAGGGAGCGTTCGCAAGCTTCGCCAGCCTTCTCGCTATTTCTGTTTTACCTACACCGGTCGGACCAATAAGTATAATGTTGTTCGGAAGAATTTCCTCCCTTATAGCGTCCTCAACCTGCTGCCGCCTCCACCTGTTCCTCAGGGCTATCGCTACTGCTCTCTTCGCGTCATGCTGCCCTATTATAAACCTGTTCAGTTCGGTTACAATCTGGGTAGGAGTATATTCCGTGTTTTGTTTTTTTAATTTCTTACTCATTTCTCACTTCCAATTACTTCAACGTTAATTTTATCATTAGTGTAAATACATATCTCTGAGGCTGTCAGCAGTGCCTCCTCAACTATCTTATCAGCACTCAGCGAGCTGTATTTCTTAAGCATCTTGGCCGCCGCCAGCGCGTACATTCCGCCTGAACCAATGGCCACAATATTGTCATCCGGCTCAATCACATCACCGTTGCCGCTTACAACAAGCGCCTTATCCTCCGTAATTACCGCCAGCATTGCCTCAAGCTTCCTCAAAAACTTATCCGTTCTCCAGTCCTTTGCCAGCTCAACCGCCGCGCGCGAAACATTCCCCCTGTACTGCTCAAGCTTATCCTCAAACCGCTCCATAAGTGTAAAGGCGTCAGCCGAAGCACCCGCAAATCCGCATAAAACACTTCCGTTCGCTATCTTGCGTATCTTCATCGCGTTATGCTTCATTACAGTATTGCCCAGGGAAACCTGCCCGTCGCCTCCCAGCGCCGCTACTCCTTTGTGCACCAGTCCTAATATTGTTGTCGCTTTCATTTGTTCCATTCTAACGATCGCTCCTTATTCAAAAATAATATGTCCATACAATTTAAACAGCCTGCCTTAACCGTTCAAATATAACAGTAATAAATCACCTGCCGGAGAACTTAAAGGGAAATATGCGGGGAACTGATTTTCTGTATTCTGCGTATTCTTCCCCGAAAGTTTCAATAAGCTTTTTCTCTTCGAAAAATGATCCTGCATAAAAATACGCAACTATGCATAGAAAAAAAGTGAGGTAAAAGATATCCATTACAGGCCTGAAAAGCAGGAAAATGATGGTGAAGAGATACAGAGGATGACGGGAAAATTTGTAGGGACCCTCAATACGCAGCGTCAGGTGCTCATCCAGCTCCTTTGTTTTATACTCCCCCTTAAACCACCTTACCGCCTGGTTTATCCCCAGGAACTCCGCTCCGCTGAAATACCTCAGCGTCCATATTATCCCCGCTATACCCATAAACTGGGGGATGAGTATAATTAAATCCCATGGAGTGGAAAGATCATAAATAACTTCATCAGGATGAGGAAGCATCTCATACATAAGATAGAAGAAGAAAACAGCTGTCAGGTTGTATACAATGCGGTAAAACGCTATGTAAGATCCCGCCTCCTTAACAATTTTCTTCTTGAACCCCGTGGAAGCAAGGTATGAATGTAAAAAACCGAACAGCGCGAATGACAATATTATAAGCAGGATATCCTGAACAATCGTCATAGCGCCTTGCGAAGCCGCGCAATGGGTACCCTCAGCTGTTCACGGTATTTGGCAACTGTTCTTCTGGCAATGTGCACACCCTCATCGTTCAGTATTTCGGCCAGCTTGTCGTCGCTGTATGGCGAACTTTTATCTTCCGCCTCTATAATTTCTTTCAGACGCTCTTTAATATGTTTGTTGGATACTTCCTCCCCGCTGTCGGTCGCCAGTCCCTCGCTGAAGAAATACTTCAGCTCGTGAATCCCCATAGGACTCTGAACATACTTTCCGTTAACTACGCGGCTTATGGTGGATATATCCATATTTATCTCTTCGGCAATGTCCTTGTATATCATCGGCCTCAGGAACTTGGCACCCTTATCAAAAAACTCGTACTGCCTTTCAAGAATTGCCCGCATTATCTTCATCAGAGTTTCCCTTCTCTGCTGAATGCAGGCGATAAACCACTTGGCCGACTCAAACTTTTCACGCAGGAACTTGTAAGTCTCTTTCTCCCTCGGCGTCTTCTTCGATCTCTTGTTGGCGTCGAACATCTCAAGATACGTTCTGCTTATAGTAACCGAAGGCATACTCCTGTCGTTAAGCGTTATAACAAAATTGTCATCTACCTTTTCAATAACGAAGTCGGGCGTAATCTGGTTCATCTCAACCGACTCAATGTTCCCCTCGCCCGGTTTGGGATTAAGACTCTGTATAAGATCAAGAGTAATCTTAAGCGTCTCATCCGTCATATTAAGCTTCTGCTTTATCGCGTCAAACCTTCTTTTCGTAAAATCATCATAGCACTGCTCAAGCAGCATTGTGGCAAGGTAAGTATAATACTCATCGTGGTCAGAATATTTAATCTGAACAAGCAGACACTCCTGCAGGTTCCTCGAAGCTATGCCCAGGGGCTCAAAACGCTGAATCTTCTTCAGCAGATTCTCCGCCTCAGCTTTGGAAATTTCCACGTGCTCAAACATAGCAAGCTCGTTAACAATATCCTCCAGGCTCCGCTTCAGGTAGCCGTCCGCGTCAAGATTTCCTATAATCTCCTCGCCCAGCATAAAAAGATCATCCTCAAGATTCATCATCGTAAGCTGGTTCCGCAGATGCTCCGTTAATGATTCCCTTGCCGGGGCCAGCGGCTGGTAAACATCATCATCCTTGCTCCTGTTAACCCTGTCCCCCTCAAAGTCAGTATCATTCATAAAATCTTCAAGCTCAAACTCTTCCTTATCATAGTCTTCGTACTCCTCAACCTCATCCTCCTTCTTCTCCTCCTTCTCCTGGGAAACTTCAATTTCCTCATCCATAACCTCTTCAAGTATAGGATTTATTTCAAGTTCAGTTTTAATCCTCTGCTCAAGAGCAAGGGTATTTAACTGCAGGAGTTTCTGATACTGGATCTGCTGAGGTGAAAGCTTCTGCTGCTGCGAAAGTTTTTGACTTAGTGATAGCATTTTTCTATTCTGTTTTGTCCTTTAATACTGAATACCATTTTTTGCCGTATTTTCTCTGCAGGGCCTCCCCGCAGAATTCGGCTATTGTAATATTTTCTGCTTCCCCCTTTTCAAGGGCAGGGGCACATTCGCTGAATTTCTCATACCTCAATACATCCTTCCCGAACTTCGTTATCCTTATCGGGAAAAGATGACACGAAATCGGTTTCCTGAAATCCGTCTTACCGTCGAAATACGCCCTCTCAATTCCACACTTCGCTATCCCGTTCTCATAATAAACAAAAACACAGGCTTTATTATCCAGACTGTGAGTCATCAGTTCCTTGCTTTTATACCGGTAAAACCCTTCATTTTTAATCACATCCTTATGCTCTTCAGGCAGATAAGGCATAACCATCGGTAAAATTTCACTCATAATCATCAGCTCCTCCTCAAGAAGCGGAGCTCCGTATTCACTCTCAAAAGTGCAGCATGCACCCTTACACTTTTCCAAATCGCACGAAAAGCGTGTATTTAACACCTCTTTCCTTACCTCTACATCCTCTATAGGTACTATGTTATTATTGAAAAACATTGGAATAATTTTTGATGAAAGATAACAATTAGAATGATAATACAAAAGTTTAAAAATTATTTATTGACATCATTTTTTCCCTTCTTCCCCCTCTGTACTTTTGCCTGCTCACTTTTTCCTCCCCTCCCCTTTTTCCTCGTTCCTTAATTCCTTGATCCCCCTCACCACCCCCCGTCCCATAATTTCCTAACTAACCATAATACACTAACAACCACAGCACTTACAATGCACATAGCAGCAGACATCAGCCAGTACTTTTCAGGCGGCTGGATAACATCCGTAATTATCCTCGCAGGCGCCCTTGCCGCGGGATTCATCCTGCACGCCGTAGTATCATTCATACTCAACCTCGACGCCGTAAAAAAGAACATAACCATACGCGGCATAGAACTCCGCTTCGGGCACCTCCGGCCCCCGCTCAGAGCCCTCTTCCCCGCCGTATGTATGACCATCGCCCTCCCCTTCACCCATATAAGCCCCGGCGTAAAAGATATCATAGACCACATCCTCAACCTCTGGATCATCGCCTCGCTCACCTGGCTTGCCATAAGGATAGTCTACATAGCGCGCGACGTCATACTCAACCGCTACAAGCTCGACCAGAAAGACAACCTGCGCGCAAGAAGGATGTACACCCAGATAAAAGTAATCCAGCGTGTCCTCTCCGTGGTAATCCTCATTATCGGCATCGCCATTATGCTGATGACCTTCGCCAAAGTAAGGCAGATAGGCGTAAGCCTTTTAGCCTCGGCGGGAGTAATAGGCATCATCCTGGGCTTCGCCGCCCAGCGCACCCTCGGCAATCTCATAGCGGGAATACAGATCGCCATCGCCCAGCCCATCAAACTTGAAGACGTGGTAGTTGTAGAAGGCGAATGGGGATGGATAGAAGAAATCACCCTCACCTATGTGGTAATCCGCATATGGGATCTCAGGCGCCTTATCGTACCCATCTCATACTTCATTCAGAACCCCGTACAGAACTGGACGAGGAAATCGGCCGACCTCCTCGCCTACGTTTACATCTACACCGACTATACCATACCCGTAGACGAAGTACGCGCCGAACTTACAAAGATCCTTGAGTCAAGCGATTACTGGGATAAAAAAGTGAACGTACTGCAGGTAACTGATTCCGATGAAAAAACGATAGAACTCAGAGCCCTTATGAGCGCTTCCGACTCCCCCACAGCCTGGAACCTCCGCTGCGAAGTAAGAGAAAAACTGCTGAACTTCCTTCAGAAGAACTACCCCCAATGCCTCCCCAAAGTCCGCCTCGAATCAGATCAGACCCCCGAACCCGACACCCTCCCTCCAAACACTGATCAATCCTCTTAGGCGCATAGCGCCGACAAATTAGTAGCTTTCGTGTACTCCCGTACTTATCCCGTAGTTGAAGGCCGAACACTGGCCGAACAGAGGCCGAACAGAGGCCGAACAGAATTTGGAAATTTATGGTCGAAGCACCCCTTAATACTGTAAATTCAGGCAGAAATTTAACATATTTGGAACACCAAAATTGGCAAATGGATAAACATCGTAATTCTCGTTTTTGCCCAATTCACTTTTAATGTTTCTATTTTCAGATTGCATTTCTTTATCAGTCAACATTTTATAATGAATAGAACTGGCAGGGATGTCACTAACATTTGTTATTTCTAAATGATAATAAAAAGAATCTCTTTCAATTTTGTCTACAGATAAGATGCAATTTAGACGTGCTCTATTTTTTATAAGATATTCGTTTTCGGGTTTAGGTGATAAGTTAAAAGAATTAAATAAAATAAATAAAAAATAAATCGTTAATATACTTGCGATGATTGCGAAGGAATATCGAAGGATAGTTATTTTAAGGGATCGGAATAAATGAATAAAAATCAGAATACCCCAGAATAGTAATGTTATTTTAAGGTCTAGATCAAAAAATTTATAAAGAAAATAAGCCCCGAAGAAGATGATAATCTCAATCATTGAGGGAATTTTTTTAATGCCTAGTCCTGTGGTGATCTTATTTATAAATGATAAATGCTTCTCATCCTTTTGCGTATTATTATCGGGTCTGTCATCCATTAGCTTAAGCCGCCTTTATTTGCTCACCAAATCTAAATAATTCTTACCCTCTCCACAATTTTCAAAAAGGAGGAACCAGTTTAACATCAGAAAATGTCCGCATCTTCTGTATGAAACATAATCTTGAGAAGTCTGATAAGATTTTAACTTTCCCTCCGTTCTTTATTCCTTAAGTTATCTTATCAGGTCTTCTGTCAGCTCAAGGTCGTGGTTGTCGGGGTCGTATTTTAAACCTTCCTGAAGGAGCTCTATGGCTCTTGTGTAGCTGCGGGTGTTCCTTATCTCGGCCATTCCCAGCTCGCGGTATACGGAGGCCAGGGCCTGACTTAACAGGCAGTTCTGCGGTACTTCGGCGTAAGCCTCCAGCAGAAGTTGCTCGGCTTTCCTGCTGTCGGTTCTGTACATCCCCGTGTTCATTACCTGCATTACTATCGCCCGGGCGTAGTTGTCTTCTACGGCGGGAATCCCCCGCGCTTTGCTGAATATTTTTTTTGCGGCGCCCGTCAGCTTGTCGTATTCTCCACGCTCGGCAAGCTGACTCAGGTAGTCTGTCCCTACCCCGATGTACAGCTCCAGTACGTGCTCGTTTTCCGGGAACTCGTCTGTTAAATCCGACATTATATCAAACGCTTTGCCGGCGTTCCCCCTTATCGCGTGGCTCCTCGCGCGCGCTGATCTTATTACCCTGTCCATCTTCGTTATTGTCCCGCTTTTTAATCTTTCTTCGGGAAGTACCGGGCATAGCTTCCGGTAAATTGAATCGGCTTTGTTGAAGTTCCGGTTCTCCAGGTTTTTGTGTATGCCTTCGGTGCACGCCGTTATCATCGCTCCTATGAATTCTTCTGATGCCGGTATCGTGTCCATCTCTGAAAGGAGAAAGGCGGTGAGACTGTCAGTGTCGTCTTCTTTTTCGGCTGCCTCCAATACCCAGATTAGCATGTATTTTGCCGCGTTGAGCGTGTCGGGATTAAGCCTCACTGCCGTTTTCATCAGTTTTAATGCTTCTTCGTAGTTCCTGCCGTCGGCCGTGTATAGGGCCAGGTTTGAATAGTATGCCGCAAGCAGCCCGTCGTCATCTATCCTGTGCGATTTTGCTCCGTATTCCTTGTAAATTGCGTTCGCCCCTTTCCGGTTAAGCTCTTCCTGCGTGATTACTTTGTACCGAAGCAGGTTTTCTACGTAGTTGTCTTTGTCCCATTCGTAATCAAATCCACCCCCGGGATCTGTTAGTTCTATTATGTATTCGTCCCCCTCGTCGTCTGCCGTTATATTCTTCCGCGTCCAGCAGCCTGGTGAATCTCGATTCCTGTGTGAATTTTTTCAGGCAGTTCTCCTGAAGGTATTCAAAGAGATCTTCGTTTCTGTCGTATGCGTCGTCATCGGGATCGGTTTCTTTTTCTGCGCCGGCTAGTATTTCTCTGAAGGCTTCCCTGTAATGATCTGCTTCCTCCACCGTTGTTATCCCCTCGGCCCTGAGTACTTTCATCAGGAGCTCGTCGCTTTTGTCCTGCGCTCTGCAGAGTCCTGTTAATAGCAGAATGATTACCGGCAGCAGGTGATGGTTGTTCACGGCACGTTCTCCTCTGTTTGCTTCCCTGATATTTTTTACGTGATTAATATAAATAAATATTCACCTTTTTTGCTGATCCTGCCGCCAGGATTTCCGCGGGATGCCCCCCATAGGGATGAACGGCTTTTTTTCGTGATTTTCTTCCACCTTTCTTACGGTTTTGTTTGTCCGGGGTTATTATCATAAGTTCCATATTAAAAAGGAGTTCGTATGAATAAGAGGTTCGGGTTTTTGCTGGTTCCGACTGCCGTGCTCTTTGCTTTTCTGGCTTCTCTGAATTTTTCGTGCGGTAGTACGCCCGCACCTCAGTCTGATCCCCTGGTCGGCGCCTGGAAGGGCCCGGTTCAGTTTAATTCCGGGGTTTATGCGGAGATTAACGATTTTGAGTTCATGCGCGTCTATAATACAGGCGGAACGATGACGGAGTCTTCTAATTACGACGGCGTTCCTCCTACTCCCCCCGCTTATGGTCTCTGGAAGAAAACTTCATCTGGTCACTACCTGGCAAGGTACCGGTTTTACTGGAATAATATGCCCGCCTCTTTTGAGGAGATGTCTGAGAACGGAGGGTTCGCTCCCGGCGGCTGGGGCGTGCTTGAGGAGAATATTGTTCTCTCGGATGACGGGAATTCTTACAAGGGCGGAATAACTGCTGTCCTTTTTGATAAGATGGGCACCCGGATAGATTCTACCTCAGGCTCCGTCTCCGCGGAAAGAATTAAATTTTAGGGTCTGATGCCCGGCCTTCATCTTGCTTTGAATGTCAATTACCGTTATATTGAAATGAATACCGCTCTTAGGGACGGAGTTTATTTTTAAGAATTCAAAAGGAACAGCCGGATTATGCGGATACCAGGTACGTCATCATTCTTTAGTGTTATTTTACCCGTCTTTATGCTTATCTCAGCTTCGTCTTCTCCTGGGCAGGACCGGAAAGAGCGTGAAGTGCCTGGTGGGACAAAAGTGCACCAACTTCCGCAGGGATTGCCCATTGCGGCTTTTAGCCCGGGCGGAGAAAAGGAAAAAGCGCTGGAAGATTTTATCAGGGAACAGAAAGTTGCCGGCTTCCTCATTTTACAGGATGGAAAGGTCCGCCTGGAACGCTACGCGCTTGGACATAGTGAATCGAACTTATGGCCGTCATTGTCTGTTGCAAAGTCGGTAACTAGTACTCTCGTGGGGATCGCTGTTAAGGATGGTTATATAAAAAGTGTGAACGACTATGTAACGGACTACCTCCCGGATTTAAAAGGGAGCGCTTATGAAAAAGTGACTATCCGACATTTATTAACGATGACTGCCGGTATAAGATGGAACGAGAACTATACTGATCCGAATGCTGATATTGCCAGGTTTAGTACAGATTCGATTGACCCGGGCATGAATGCAGCGGTAAGTTATATGCGGCGTTTGCCGGCTGAGGCAGAGCCTGGTGAAAAATGGGTGTATAGTACGGGTGAAACTCACCTGCTGGGCGTCCTTGTAAGCTCTGCTGTCCATCAAACTTTGTCCCATTACCTTTCCTCTAAAATCTGGATTCCTTTTGGTATGGAGCAAAAGGCTGTCTGGTCACTGGATCGGACTGGTCAGGAAATGGGTGGCTGCTGCCTCCGCATGTCGCTCCGTGATTTTGCGAGGTTCGGACAATTCGTTCTCGGCGAGGGTCGCATAAACGGCAAATCCATTGTTCCGGATGATTGGTTCACGATAGCTGCAGGTATACAGGTATCGCTTTGGCCCGGCGGGGGTTATGGATACGGATGGTGGATCTTTAATAACCATTCTTTCGAAGCTTTAGGGATCCACGGCCAGATGATCCATATCGACCCTGCAAGACGTCTTGTGGTCGTGCTTAACAGCGCGTGGCCGGAGGCTGAGAGTAACGAGCGGCATATGGCTGTTCAAAATTTTCTGAAATCTGTTGACAGCGAAATTGATAAAGAGGTGAAAGGTACCACGACTGACAAAATTGATTGACCTTTATGCGGTAGTAACTGACATAACTAATTCTGACAACCACGTAGAAAATGAACAGCCTTCATATTATCCCGTTTCTGTAATTCATTTGTCCGGAGAGCAGATATGGGAGAATGTCAGGCCTTTAATTCCAGCACTGATCCTTGTACCTTTCCGTTATTTCATTTAACTTCCTGACGCTTTATTTCTTATTACTCCAGGGGATATTATCAAGTCTGGCTGCTGTATTTAACCACCGACTCAGGCAATTTGTAAAATTTTTAATTTTTAAAGGATATCATTCAGATGGGAAAAAATGTATCAGCCAATAAGAGTGAAATGATCGTGGTGTATGGCGCCGGTCTGGGCGCTGCTTTCGGGGCAGCTGCCGGAGCTTTATTTGACGGCCTGGATATAGCTTATGGAATTTCTATGGGTGTTGCCGCTGGAGTAGCTTTAGCCATCGTTTTCAGAAGTAAAATTGTCGAGTTGTTTGATAATCCCGATAACTCGCCCTCCGCCGAAGAAAAAGAATAGTAACCCCGTTCTTATCATCAATGCTATTGAAGTGACCGCAGGATCTTCAGCAAAAAGCTTTCCCCGTACTGGTTCCTATTTTAAAAGCAGTAACTTCCTCGTTATCGCGGTACTTCCTGCTTTTAACTGATACAGGTATATTCCGGCCGGTAAATTTCCGGCGTTAAATTCTGCTGTGTAGCTTCCCGCCTCTTTATTTTCGTTAACTAAAACGACAGCTTCCTCACCGAGTATATTATATACCTTTAACGTTACTAAACCCGGCTCAGCTGTCTGGTAATCGATAGTCGTTGTCGGATTAAACGGGTTCGGGTAGTTCTGCGAGAGTGAATATTCCGGGGGACCAACTTCTGCATCAACTGCATCTGTTGTTGTGCTGCTGCCGTCAAAATCCACCTGCTTCAGCCTGTATGAATAATGACCCGGAAGGAGTTTCTTATCTGTAAATGAATATTGATGAGGTTTTGTTGTTGTCCCGTTTCCTTCTGTAAATCCGATTGTAATCCACGCGCCGCCTTCCCGTTTCCTCTGTACCTCGAACCCATGGTTGTTGGCTTCGGTTGCGGTTGCCCAGCTTAAGGTAACATTGTTTTTCTGCACAGATGCCTGAAATGAATTTAGTTCAACGGGTATCGGCGTGGGTTCGCCCCCTCCTACTGTGGTGTAAAGTACAATTCCGTCATTGGCCGCCAGGAAAACTTTGTTGCTGTCGATAACATCAATGCAGTGAAATCTGACCGAAGGTGAATTATACTGCTGCCGCCACGAATATCCTCCGTCGGTCGTTCTGTAAATATTTCCCCACCCGCCGCACATCCATCCCCTCGTGGTACTGAAGAAACTGAAATCGTCGGTGGTGTTGTAATTGTTGGCTGGACTGCTGTAAATAAGGTTCCACGTCGTGCCTCCGTCGTCTGTACGGAAGAATTTTGTGCCCTCTCCCAGCGCGAATCCTGTGCTTGAATCCTTGAACTCGATTTTCAGAATATTAAGACTGGTTCCCGAATTCTGCGTAAACCAGCTGCCCCCTCCGTCAGTGGTTTTTATTATCAGCCCGCCGTCGCCAGCTGCCCATCCGGTTAAATTGTCAACAAAGGAAATGGAAGTAAGCCTTCCCGAAACTCCGGTGGCTGATAAATTCCATATTTCCCCGTAAGAGTTTGATTTTAAGACGGTCCCGTTGTCCCCCGCAATCCATCCCGCACCGTCAACAAACTGTATTGCATACAGATCCGATACTGTGGGCGATGCCATGTGTGTCCAGTGAAGGTAGCCGTCGAAGCTTTTAATGATCGTTCCGCTGTCGCCTGCAGCCACGGCGGCGTTCCCGCTTAAAGCGTAAACGGAATTCAGATCCTGCGAGGTTGATTTCAGCCCTGAAAGCCAGCGGCCTCCCGTTTTCTTGATGATGGTTCCTTCAGCTCCTACGGCAGCGCCTTCGGTGGTAGACCGCATGCTCACCGAATATAGATCGTTGAACTCATCTAATCTGGCCGGTGTCCAGCTGTTCCCCAGATCGGTTGATTTAGTCAGGTTGCTGTAGCTTCCGGCAAGATAAATGGTGCTGTCGCCGATAACTGAGATCCCGTCAAACCAGCCCCCCGGAGTTATGCTGCGTACACTCCATTCAGTCCCTCCGTCAGTTGTGCTCATCATCTTTCCGTTGCCTGTTAATATCCCGTCGTTATTATTATAAAAATGTATTTTGTTCATTATTGTCGTGCTTAAAGTATCAATGGTCCAGGTTGTACCGCCGTCCTCCGTAGTTAATAGTTTATCGGGATAAGCCAGAAGCCATCCCTTATTCTGGTTCAGAAAAAAAACATCAAGGAACCTGGAAGATACTCCTGTCTCCTGCTCTTCCCAGCTGCTGCCTCCGTCTGTTGTTTTTAACAGTTCTCCCCAGCCTGCCGCCCAGCCGGTATTCTGATCAATAAAAAAAACAGCCTGTAAGTCGGTCTGAGCCTGATACATAAATTCCCAGTAATCAAGTCCGGCGTATGGGACTACTCTGAATATTTCCCCGTAGTCTCCTACAGCCCATGCATGATGAGCATCCAGAAGAGAAATATCATTCAAAGCTCCGATGTTGTACGGGAAAAATACCCTTTCCCAGCTGAAGCCCCCGTCAATAGTGTAATCAATGAACCCGGGTCCGTATATAAAATACTCCCCTACTGCCGCACCTGTATCCTGGTCTGAAAAAGATAATGCCTTAACTGTGTTTCCCTCTATACCGGATACTGTCAGCCATTCATCTCCGCCGTTTGTAGTCCTGGCAAAAAGACTTTCCCCTCCAAGGTATCCGAGCTCGGGTGTTACAAAATAAATAGCGTTGAAATCGTCTTCATTGAAGTGATGAGAATAGTTCCATTGCGTGAAAACAGTCTGTGGAATGAAAACCGTCAGAATAAAAACTGCTTCTAAGAGTTTTTTCATAATAGCGCCCGTTTATGATTAGCTGAACCCATTTTCTTCCCCGGAATAATTTAACCAGCTTAATTTTAAGGAATTATTGGAAGAGAATCAAAATAATCCCCCCGCGGATAGTAGACAATGCCCCCGCACGAGGGTGCCCTGCTGACTAATTAAAAGGGGCGGATCGTTCCTCCATCCGCCCGCAAAATAAATCTGTCTTAATGAAGCGAAGCCGGAGTCCGGCTCTGCGCGCTGCATCAGACTCCTACTTCTTAAGGTGGATTTCCCTCATTATTTTCGTGCCTTTCATCTCTCTGATCTGGTCGTAGTTCTTAACTACAGCCTGAAATTTTTCTTTGCCGAGTTTGTCCCTTACTTTCTGATCAAGTGCTTTGAACTTCGCGTCCCTCTCCTTGTCGGGATCAAAAGCCGCCAGATTTTTGTTCTTGATCATCAGGATCAGGTTATAGTCGTCTTCGTTCGACGCGTTCCCCGAGAGGATCTTGTAGTCTTCTATCAGTCCCTCCGATTTGGCTTCGTCCATACTTGATACCCATGTTTTGGCAAGGTCGTTCAGGTAGTTGTCGGCCTGGTTGGGCCCCGTCCTGATGAACGTCATCGTCCATACGGCTCCGGGCTCGTACATATCTTCATCCTGCGTCTGGGCAGACGAACTTGTGTACGGAATAAGCATTACAGCAGTAAACACCACTAACCACAATAGAGTGTTCTTCATAAAGGCTCCTTTAAGTTTGTTTATGTTTTGTTTATTTAAAGAGGAATAAGGGTAAAACTCGGCCTGGTAAATTGAACATAAGGATTAATACAGCTAAATCAAAGCTTTATTGTAGTCGGGCGTAATATAATTCTCCTCCGCTTTGACTTAGTCCTTTATAATGACTATGTTTCAAAAACCTCAACTATCCTCAATCTTCGAAATAATCACTCTATTCTGTCAGGAGAAAATATGTGAAATATTTTTACGCCCTCGTGTTTATGGTGTGCTTCATATACCAGCCGCCTGCTCCGGGACAAACTAATTCAGCTCCCTCATCCAATGACATTAAATTCAAACACCTGACCATTGAAGACGGGCTTTCGCAGAATTACCCCATGGCTATTACGCAGGATAGCAGGGGTTTTATGTGGATCGGTACACTGAATGGATTGAATAAATATGACGGTTATTCTTTTACCGTCTTTACACATAACCCTTATGATTCTACAACAATCTCCGGAAATTCAGTATCGGTCCTCTTTGAGGATAGCAGAAATCTGCTATGGATAGGGACGTACAACAAGGGTGAGATAAATATAATGGATACCAAAACGGAGCAGTTCAAAAAGATACATCCTTCATTTCCTTATGTATCCTGCATAACAGAGGATAAGGACTCAAACATCTGGATAGGTACATTGTATGACGGAATTTACATGATAAAGAGTTCCGATATCGCCCGTTCAACTTTCAGTGCTGTCCACTATAGTCATAATCCTGATCTCACCTACAGCTTAAGCAATAATAGAGTGCGGGAAATTGTTGTCGATGATGATAACAATGTCTGGGCAGCTAATGATTCAGGACTCGACAAGCTGCCTGCGGGCAGTAAAAAGGAAATTGCTCACTTCACTTTTCCCGATTCTACCGAAGCACATAAAATAAATCCCGGGGTTCAGCATATCCTCGATAATCACGATGGTACTTTGTGTTTATTTACTTCATCTGGTCTGATTATGTTCAATAGATCAAACGGTCAGTATGAAATTTATTTCCGGAAGACCGACAGATATAGTTTTTCTTATGCAGCTGCCCGGGATCGTAATGGTAATTTGTGGATGAGCGATTATGGGAAACTGGTTTTGTTCAATGTTAATAATAAAACTTATAATTACCTTTCTGAATATCCCGATTACCCGGTTCAGGGCGGTATCACTTCTCTCTATGCTGATATGTCCGGGAATATATGGATGGGGTCTAATGCCTACGGCATCTATGTATACTTTCCGGAATCGGAAAGGTTCAAATCTTTTCCTTATAAAAAACTGCTGGCCCGGAATGACCAGAGCATTCGTACTATATTCAAAGATTCTCAAAAAAATCTTTGGTTCATAGGGGGTGCAGTGCTCTTCAGGTGGAACAGGCAGAAGGATAAGTTAAAAGCTTATGACAGCCCGCCGTATGACGACAACACAGGCTACGGGCGCGGCTATGCATTAATGGAAGATAGAAAAGGGTATTTATGGTTTGATAATCATCGGGGCCTGGGACGTATAAATATTAAGACGGATGAACCGGCTGCTTATATTTCCCACCCCCGGCGCGATACCCCCGTTTCCGGGATGCTCGAAGACCATTCCGGTACTATCTGGATTGCCGGAAGCTATTATCTGAGTAAGCTGATTGATACAGGAACCGGACAGTCCGTTTCTTATATGTATAATGTTGATCCTGCTCTGGGCGGAACTACTCAGATGTATGAGGATAAAGAGGGTTTTATATGGTTAACTTCAGAACTGGGATTGATCAGGTTTGATAAGGAATCAGGAAAATTTACTTACTTCAGAAACAATCCGGCAGATAAAAACAGCTTGTACTCCAATCATACCTTGTGTATCTGCCCGGATCCTTTTTCTCCTGATGAAAAATTGTGGGTCGGCACAAAGGGCGGGGGTTTAAACCTGTTCGATAAGAAAACCGGAAACTGTAAACACTTTCTTAAAGAAGATGGTCTCCCCGATAATGTTGTTTACGGTGTATTAGCGGATAAGCAGGGGAATTTGTGGCTTAGTACAAATAATGGTCTGTCAAAGTATAACCCGGGAACAAATCAGTTTATAAATTATGATGTTTACGATGGTCTGCAGAGCAATGAGTTTAATACCGGATCGTTCTTCAAAAGCAGCTCGGGCGAGTTGTATTTCGGCGGCATAAATGGTTTTAATTATTTTTATCCGGGAAGTGTTGCAAATAAAGATTTTAATGCGAATATAGTTTTTACGGATTTTAAACTCTTCGGCAATTCAGTTTCCGCAAGCGATACTAATTCGATCCTCAGCAGGGTAATATCTGATACCCACAAAATAACGCTGGCCTATAACCAGGATAATTTTTCTCTGGAGTTTGCCATACTCGATTATTATGCGCCGGCAAAAAACCGGTTTGCTTATAAGCTTGATGGGTTTAATGATAACTGGATTCAGCTCGGAGCAAAAAGAGAGGTTACCTTCACCGGTCTTGATCCGGGGAAGTATACTCTTAAGGTAATAGGAACAAACAGCGATGGTATATGGAATAAAAACGCCGCATCTTTAAGTATAGTAATAACTAATCCCTGGTGGTCAAGTCCCTGGTCTTATGCAATTTATTTACTGCTGATCATTATTTTGTTGAATACTCTCAGGCGGTACGAACTGAACCGGCAGCAGTGGAAACATAGCCTGGAATTGGAGACAATTGAATCTTTCAGGTATAAGGAATTAAGCGAAATGAAATCCCGCTTTTTCGCTAATATATCCCACGAGTTCAGAACCCCGCTTACATTGATCCTGGGCCCCAGTGAGATTATTATGAACGAAGCTCCGAATCAGCATATTCTCAAACAGGCGGGCAGTATAAGGAAAAATGCGTCCCGTCTGCTTTCACTTATCAATCAGCTGCTGGATCTCTCCAGGCTTGAGTCGGGTAAGCTTGAACTAAGGACGTCAAGATCTAACATCGTAACCTTCTTAAAAGGACTGACTATGTCCTTTGAGTCGATTGCCGAAGAAAAGGATATTACACTTAAACTGGAAGCTGAAAAAAATGAAGTGGAACTCTACTTCGATCCTGAGAAGCTGACTAAGATAGTGTCAAACCTTTTGTCTAATGCCTTTAAGTTCACCCCTGCCGGCGGGGAGATTACGGTATCTGTTAATGAGTGTCATTCGGAACTCCCTTCTTCCTCTTCAGAAACTTCTGACGGCTCAGTTGAAATTAAAGTTAAGGATACGGGAATCGGTATCAGTGAAAAAGATCTCCCTAAACTGTTCGACCGCTTTTACCAGGTCGATAACTCGGCAACAAGGGAACACGAAGGAACTGGCATCGGTCTTGCCCTTGTTAAAGAACTGGTTGAACTTCACTACGGGACTATCAGCGTTAAAAGCAAGCCTTCTGAAGGTACTGAGTTTACTATTTGTTTTGCGGCGGGCAGGAAACATTTAAGAGATTATGAAATTGAAAAATCACCTCCCCCGCTGGTATCAGAGGATGCGATTAATCCTGAGAAATATCTTACATCAAAAAGCCTGGAGGAATCTGTTAATGAGGAATTATCGGATGATAAAAACATAATCCTTGTAGTGGAGGATAATACGGATATGAGGGATTTTATAAAGGATTCGCTTGCTGATGACTTCCGGATTGAAGAGGCATCGAATGGAGAACAGGGCGTGAGAAAGGCGGAACAGATCGTTCCGGACCTGGTGATAAGCGATATTATGATGCCCAGGATGGATGGATATGAGATGACAAGGATTCTGAAGAATGATGAGAAGACGAGCCATATCCCCGTTATTCTGCTCACTGCAAAGTCGGAACAGGAAAACCGGCTTGAAGGTCTTCAGACCGGGGCAGATGATTACCTTACAAAACCTTTTGATATAAAAGAGCTTCAGATAAGAATAACTAATCTTATAGCCGTCAGAAAAAAATTACAGGAGAAATACAGCGGTGAAATATATCAGCCTGTAAAGAAAGGAATTGAACTGAATCACCTCTCCCCCGGGACCAAAACCCGAAAGTTGAGTGATCGTGAGGAACAGTTTATAAATAAGGTAAAGGAATTAGTTCATAATCATTTAGCTGAAGAAGGATTTAGTACCGCACAGTTCGCCTCTGAGGCTGGTATGAGCAGAGTTCAGCTGCATAGAAAACTTAAAGCGTTAACAGGTAAATCGGCCAGCAGTTTCGTTAAGTCTATAAGACTGGCCGAAGCCAGGAAAATGATTGAAGAAAGAAAGGGAAATATCTCTGAGATCTCTTACCTGGTAGGTTTCTCAAGTCCCCAGTACTTCACCCGCTGCTTCAAAGAGGAATACGGCCTCCCGCCGAGCGATCTGATATCCGGTGAATAACTGCCTGCCCGCTGCTTTTTACTAATCTCCATTTATCACCTCTTAAAGCCTGCCGTCGAAATTCAGTTCCCTTCCGCTCTTTGTTTTGCTTAATTGCGGTCAATTAAATTCCGGAGAAGATATCTATGAAACGTTTGCTCCTTTTTTGTCTGCTGGCTGCTTCTGCTGCGTATGCTAATAACTACCCCGCACTTATAGATAATTCGAACTCTAAGATATCCGCGGTAAGGCTGAACGAAACAATAAAAGTCGACGGCCGGCTCACTGAAAAGGTGTGGCAGGGTCCCGGTTTTAATACGCTGATTCAGGCAGATCCTCAGGAGGGATTGCGGCCTTCCCAGAAAACAGAGTTCTGGCTCGCTTATGATGATGAGGCAATCTACTTCGCGGCAAAGTTCTATGATACGCACCCGGATTCGATTATGGCACGACTGGTGCGCCGTGATTTTATTTGGGGCGATCCTTCGGATGGATGTGTGCTTTACCTGGATTCATACCGCGATAAAAGGAGCGGCTACTTTTTCTATGTTTCGGCGGCCGGCGCTGTGGCGGACGGACTGATTGAAAACGACGCCAAACAGCCTAATGACCTTAGCTGGGATGCCGTGTGGGAGGGCGCCCGCAGTATTGACGATGACGGCTGGTCTGTTGAAATGAAGATCCCTTATTCTCAGCTCCGCTTTAAGGATGGTCAGAAACAGACCTGGGGCGTGAACGTGGAAAGGTTTATCAGCAGACGCTTCGAAACTGATATGGTTGTCTATACACCCAGAAATGAAAGCGGCTTTGCTTCAAGGTTCCCTGACCTTGTCGGAATCGAGGAAGTCTCCCCTCCTTCAAGGATCGAGATTATGCCGTACGTTGTCGGTAAGGCAAAGTATATCGGCGCTCAGCCTGGCGATCCGTTTAATTCGGGTCGTGAGTATTCGCCGGGTGCGGGTCTGGATGTAAGAGCGGGACTTGGAAGCAGTCTTACTCTTAATGCTACTATCAACCCTGATTTCGGTCAGGTGGAAGTAGATCCCGCTGTAGTTAATCTTTCTGATGTTGAATCTACTTTCGATGAGAAGCGGCCTTTCTTTACTGAGGGTATTTCTATCTACAGGTTCGGACGCGGCGGAACTAATAACGATGTTTCTTTTAACTGGCCTACAACAAGTATCTTCTATAGCAGGCGCATTGGCAGGAATCCTCAGGGAAGTCTCCCTTCTTATGATTATGCCGATATCCCCCAGGGTACGCATATACTTGGTGCGGCGAAGATATCGGGACAGGTGTACGACGGCTGGAAGATGGGTACTATCCACGCGGTTACTCAGCGCGAATATGCTGATATCTCAGTCGACGGCCGGCGCTCCGGCGTTGAAATGGAACCGCTTACTTACTACGGTATCTTCCGCGCACAGAAAGATTTTAATTCGGGGAAACAGGGATTGGGACTGCTTACAACTTTCACAGACCGTTTCTTTAAGAGCGGCGGCCTGAATACACAGATAAATAAGAATGCGTTTGTAATAGGAAGCGATGGATGGACTTTCCTCGATGAAGATAATACTTATGTTCTCACCGGCTGGGCGGCATTGTCAAACGTTGCCGGCTCGAAAGAACGGATAACGGCTCTGCAGAGGAGCCCTGTTCATTACTTCCAGAGACCCGATGCGTCATATATTTCAGTAGATTCTTCGGCAGCGTCATTAACAGGATACAGCGGGCGGTTGATGCTGAATAAAAACCGCGGACGCTGGACGATAAATACGGCTGTGGGTGTCATCAGTCCCGGCTTCGACGTGAATGATTTAGGTTATGGATCGTATAGTGACTATATAAACGGCCACTTCTTTACAAGCTACAGGTGGACTGAGCCCACAGCCATTTATCAGAACGCCGGGGTAAATTTCGGAGCTTATACGGGCTATGATTTCGGAGGTAATAATACTTCGCAGGGCTACAGGATCGCGGCCTACCTCAATACACCTACTTATAACGGAGGCGATATCGGGTTCACTTACAGTCCTTCTACTCTTAATTCCAGGAAAACACGAGGCGGTCCTCTAACTGTAAATCCTTCTGGCACTTCATATTTTTGGGATCTGTATTCGGATAACCGCCAGTGGTGGGTTCTTAGCACCGGAGGTTCGGGTACGTTCAGCAGCGATGGAAATACTCACTCGGTCCGCGCTTCCGTGGAGTTCAAGGTAACTACTACGTTAACTATGTCGATAGGTCCCGAATACACGAATGACGTTTCAGAAACTCAGTGGGTAAGTAACTTTAACGATCCCTACGCGGTCAATACGTACGGAGCCAGATATATCTTTGCGCATCTTGAACAGAATATACTTGCTGCTAATATTAGAGCCGACTGGATCCTTAGTCCTTCTCTCAGCTTTCAGGTTTACTTCCAGCCTCTTATCGCTTCAGGTGCATATAATAGCTTCAAATATTTATCTCGTCCTGAGAGCTATGATTTTAATACTTATGGTAGAAATGGTTCTGTCCTGGTGCGGAATACCTCTGCCGGGGGGGATGTTGTATCTTACGAGCTTGATCCTGACGGCTCGGGTCCCGCCCCGGCTCAGGTGATAGATAATCCCGATTTTAATTATATCTCCCTTCGCGGTAACGCGGTTCTCCGCTGGGAATATATGCCCGGCTCTACTTTGTATTTTGTATGGACCCAGAGCAGGCAGAACATTGAAGGCGACGGCAGTTTCCAATTCGGACGTTCATTCAATAACCTGTTCAGCCTCCATCCCGATAACATCTTCATGCTCAAGGTCAGCTACTGGTTATAAGACTATTTGCCGTCATCGCGAATTAGTCCTTCTCCGTCATTTCGAACGAAGTGACCTGCCCCGCTCTGTACGGGAAGCAATCCCTCCTTCCTTCCTGTCATCGCGAGCGTAGCGAAGCAATCCCTCTGCCTTCACCTCACTTATTCCGATTCTCCCCGGGTGCGCCAGCGCAACTGAACCTTAGAAATCCATCAAACGGGTGGAATAATTCTCCCTCCTTTATAATCTTATTGCTTTCGATTGATCCACAATTATGAGGTACACTTTATGAAATACGCATTTTTATTTCTGTTAAGTATGTTTATTGTTTACGGATGTACACAGACGAAGCAGGAACCGGCTAATGAGGGCCCGACTATAGTTTCAAGAACCGTCAGCTATTCGTCCGACGGCACTCCCCTTAAAGGATATATTGCCTACGACAGCAGCAAGACTGGCAAAAGACCCGGAATTATCGTTGTACACGAATGGTGGGGTATGAATGCTTATGCCGAACATCGCGCTGATTCACTCGCAAAACTGGGATACATCGCCCTTGCAATAGATATGTACGGCAATGGCAAAACAGCACAGCACCCCGATAACGCAGGCAGGTTCGCTCAGGCTGTTATGGAACATATGGATACTGCCCGGGCAAGGTTTGATGCGGGACTCGCGCTGCTTAAAAATCAGCCGCAGACAGATACTTCCAATATTGCCGCTATAGGCTACTGCTTTGGCGGAGGTGTTGTTCTGCGTATGGCGCTTGCAGGCGCTCCACTTGCTGGTGTTGTAAGTTTCCATGGCGACCTGCCGTCAAAAGCTCCTGAGCATCCTGATTCTGTAAAAGCTGCTATCCTTGTATGTAACGGCGCCGCTGATCCGTTTAATCCCCCTGAAAAAGTGAAAGCTTTTAAATCGATGATGGACAGCGTCGGAATAGATTATACTTTTAAGAATTACGAGGGCGCAAAACACAGCTTCACTAATCCCGCTGCCGACAGCCTCGGTAAGGAGTTCAATCTGCCCCTGGCTTATAATAAACAGGCCGATGAGCAGAGCTGGCAGGATATGCAGGATTTCTTCAACAGAATTTTTAAGTAGAGACGGTCCGCTGACACCTTCTCTTTATTGCCGTTTCAACAATTCATTTAACGATAGGGAGGAATCTTTGCCGCATTCCTCCCAATCCTTGTAATTCGCCCAACCCCCTACCAATCCGCCAATCCTCCTGATCCACCCACCCTTTTCGATTCGCCAATCCTCCAATCCCTTCTCGTCTTTGTAGCGTATTCTCTTCCTCAATCCCTCCGTCCCTTCGCGCCCTGTTCTCCTCCTTAATACCCCCTCCGTTCGTCCCTTCGTGGCATACTCTCCTCCTCAATTCTCCAATCCCTCCGTCCCTTCGTGCCCTGTTCTCTTCCTCAATCCCCCAATCCCTCCGTCCCTTCGCGCCCTGTTCTCCTCCTCAATCCCTCTCCCCCACTTTTTTCTCCTACCCCTTACATCCGTACCCATAATTTTTTATCTTATAACGAACACATCATATATTCATTCCTAAGGAAGAGGAGAAAATGGACAGTATCAATGCAAACAGCCTGCAGTACTACTCACAGAAACTTATTGATTTAGCAGTGGAGTACGGACCAAAATTACTTCTTGCTATTCTTGTTCTTTTAGTAGGTCTCTGGTTAATAAGGCTGGTGTTAAAAGGCGCTAACCGGGCAATGGAGCGCTCAAATCTTGAAATTTCGCTAAGAAAGTTCCTCAGCAGTATATCCGGAATTCTTCTTAAAGTCCTTCTGCTGATCAGCGTGGCTTCTATGATCGGTATAGCTACTACATCGTTTGTGGCCATTATAGGTGCGGCAGGACTCGCGGTAGGACTCGCTCTTCAGGGCGGACTTGCAAATTTCGCCGGCGGGGTTATAATTCTTATTTTCAAACCGTTTAAGGCTGGTGATTTTCTGGAAGCTCAGGGCTATATGGGAACGGTTCACGAAATAACAATTTTCACTACTATACTTAAAACCCCTGATAATAAAACGGTAATTATTCCTAACGGCGCCTTGTCAAACGGCGCGATGGTTAACTTCTCCACTGAACCGATACGTCGTGTCGATATGGTCTTCGGTATAGGCTATGGCGATAGTATCGAAAAAGCTAAGTCAGTGTTAAAGCAGCTTACTGATTCCGATCCAAGGGTACTTAAGGATCCTGCACCGCAGATAGTTGTGGGAGGACTGGGAGATAATTCCGTTAACTTCAACGTAAGGGTCTGGTGTAATTCGGCAGATTACTGGGGTATCTACTTTGATATTCACGAAAAGGTTAAACTCGCCTTCGATCAGGCGGGTATTTCTATTCCTTTCCCTCAGCGGGATGTGCATCTTTACAGCACTGATTCAAGTAAGGATGAAATAAGCGTTGAAGCTAAAATCCCTGTTTAACTGAGCAGCAGGATCAGGAAAGCAGTTATTGAGGCTGACTCAAGTGTCAGCCTCTTTATGCTCATTAAAATATTTTAATCCTAAATTAATTCCCGCTTAACCTTTACCCCTTATTCTGTGCTATTAAATTTTCCCTTTACTCTCCCTTCTCTACGACTATAGATTGTCCGTAAATTGTATTTAATAACTAATTAAAGGAGACCGATATGAAAATGATATTAAATGTCACATTTCCGCACGACAACTTTAACGCCCTGATTAAGAAGGGATCTATTGGAGATTCTCTCAATCAGATTATGGGGGAACTGAAACCTGAAGCGGCCTATTTTTCTCTTAATGCAGGGAAGAGGAATATTTTCATGGTCGTTAATGTGAACGAACCGGGAGATTATGTGAGATATGCCGAACCGTTCTTTCTTAAGTTCAACGCCGACATAAAATACGATATCGTCATCACCCCCGAAGAGATTCAGAAGTCTGGACTCGAGAAAATAGGAAAGAAATACGCCTGATAATATTTCAGGATCAGGCCTTTCAGATAAATTTTATTTCGCTGATATCTTTAATTGATTCATTCCCGACAGGGATCCAGACCAGATTAAAGTACTTTATAAAGATGTTCGTCTTCTGAGGCCTGATTTTTATCTTCTCAAATTCCTCAAGCGATATATCATATTTTTCTGAAAGAGCGTCTATCTCGCTTTGCAGTTCTTTCTCGAGTTCCTCCATCTGGGTTTTTAGTATTGCGAGATTTTCTTTGCTTAAGGCAACGTCCTGTTTCTCTTTCATTATTCTTGAGGCTGATCTCATTGTGGTTCCCGCCCTTCCCAGTGTGCCGGAACTGAAAGTTTTTCTGCCGAGTAATGCGCCTAGTATTGTTGCACCGGCTGAAATGGCTGTCTGCAGGGTCTGCTGCGACGACTGCGACTGCTCTCTTGTAACCCGGTCTTCTGCCGTCTTTATCTTGTTTTCCATTGCCGTCAGCTTCACCTGGTATTTCCCTTTCAGTTTTTCAACCTCGGCATCTTTTGTCTCTCTCGATAACTGGTTCAGCCTTATCCTGAAATCTCTTTCGCTCTCCCCCGGTCTTGATTGTTCTTTGAGAACTTTGCTCGACAGGATCTCCAGGTTATAATTGTTGTATAGAAAATCTTTCAGATCTTTTTCCCACGAGGTATAACTTTTCGATTCTTTCGCCGCATCCGGAAGATCGGCGTATTTAATTTCCTTAACTGCTTCATTCGTTAGCAGCGACAGGTCCAGTTCAACTTCAAATGATGATTCCCAGTTTACGGGAATCGCTTCATCTGAAACAGCGGCCAGGAACATCGACTCTCTGTCCGTATCAATTTTCGATTTCCGGTCGGAGAAAAGCATCTGTGTCTTGCCGATCATATAAGGAAGATAGGTGATGCCGTCCTTATTTATGTTCTGCAGATTTCTCTTAAGAAAAGCAGGGGAAATATTTCCCGGCAGTACAGGCATTTGAGTATTTACCTGAGAGGCTGGTATTACGGGTTTTATTTCCTGCCTGACGGGTTGAGCCGCGGCAGTTCCTTCACCCGGTACTAGTAACTTAAGCTGACTTTTTGTTAAGGGACCTCTGAGATAGGATAATGCCCACCGTGTCTGAAAGATCTGAATGTTATCCTGATTGACATTATTTAACAGAAATACGCGCTTATCAAGATTAGCTATTATTTCTTTAATGGTTTTTCTGTCAAATGATTTTCCCCCGGAAGTGCTCGCGCTTTCCAGTCCGTCTATTAATCTTTCAATGTCTTTCTCCGTCTGAAGCCTTCCTATAAACCAGGTTCCGGCGTTGGATAAACTTTTATAATCAAGATCGACAGGATTCTGGGTTGCCAGCACCAGTCCCAGCCCGAAAGCCCTTCCCTGCTTCAACAGTGTAAGAAAGACTCTCTTTGAAGGCGGGTTTGCAACCGGCGGAATGTATCCGAATATCTCATCAACGTAAAGCAAAGCTCTGAGACTTGTGGTTCCGCTCTGCTTTCTCATCCAGCTTAATAACTGGTTCAGGAACAGGGTGGTAAAAAACATTCTTTCCGGATCGGTTAGATGCGCCGTATACATAATGGAAACTTTCGGTTTACCTGTTTCGGTAAAAAGAAGTTTATCGATTGATAAAGACTCACCGGTAAGCCACGATTGAAAAGTCGGCGCCGAAAGTATGTTATTCAGAAGCATCGCTAGTTCAAATCTGTCTTTCTGCGGATAAAAGGCATCGACATCAAATACCCCTACTTTTTTCATCGGAGGATTCTGAACGCTTTGAATGAGCGAGGCAAGGTCAGGACTTTGTTTGCTGCTCCAGTAATACTGAAAGATGTTTGCGATTAATATGTGTTCCCTGCTTTTAATAGGATCAGCATCTATACCCAGCAGTCCAAGAATTCCCGAGGTAGTTGTTGTTATTTTTTCATTCAGGAAATCGGGATCGTCAGCTATACTCTCATCAGGTGCATCAAATGAGTTTAAAATAGAAACCTGCTTTGCCGCTGAACTTCCGGGGGTATAAATTTCAAACTCCGCGGATGATTTCAGTTTGCCTATCCTCGAAGGGTCCTGCCCCCAATCCTTCAGCCCGTTTCTCCATAAGTCAGCCTGCGACTTTGCAAAATCATACTCGGTCATATTTTTTCTCTCGGCATCTGATCTGTTTATCCAGGGGAGGAAATCTTCAGGCTTAAGATCGGGAAATGTTAAAAGCAGGTTCGTAATATCTCCCTTGGGATCAATTACCAGCGCGGGTATGTTATCAATTACCGCTTCTTCAAGAAGAGAGATGCATAAACCCGTTTTGCCGCTTCCGGTCATCCCTACACAGACTGCATGCGTGGTCAAATCTTTGGAAGGATACAGAAGCAGATCATCAGTCAGAGATCTTTTTGAAGGATCGTAATTCTTTCCGAGATAAAAAACACCTAATTTTTCAAAGTCGACCATTTCAGGCTCCCGGTAGTTTGGTAATATGATTCAGGATGAAGAATCCCTGCCGAATAAAGATAAAACTATTTCTAATAATTTTACAGAGTCTTTAACTCACTTCTTATGCAGAAAATCGTTAATCGTCTTCATGAACATATCCGGCTGGTCTACAAATGTCATATGTCCGCTCTGCGGAAAAATGACCAGCTCTGAACCGGGAATTTTTTCATGCATCTCCTTCGATAATGAAGGCGCGCATTCGTCATGATCTCCGCAGTTGACAAGTGTAGGAACCTTGATCTTATGAAGCTGATCAACATACTCAACTGATTTCAGGTTGCCGTCAATTACATACTCACCGTCCGATCCCCACATCTCACGGTATAGATCCCAGGCGAATCCCTGGCTTGAAGGATCGTATGACGGGTCAGGCCTCCGCTGATACAGATACGGGAAATATCCTTCTCCCCATGCAGCTTTCATATATTCTTCGGTGTAGCGGTTCTGCTCATATGGCAGTCCATGTCCGTATAAGCCTTCACTTTCCATCTTGTTTATGCGCTCTCGCAGTTCGGGGGACATATTTTCCTTAATCTTATCAAACACTTTATTCATCTCTGAAGTGCTGGGGAATGTACTGCATAAAATAAGATGAGATAAATTTTCCTGATACTTAAGCGCGTAAGCCTGTGCTAGTACCCCGCCGTATGAATGACCGAGCAGGTTTATCTTGCCAAGATTCAGTGCCTTCCTTACGGCTTCTGCATCCTCTGCCATATTCTCTACAGTATATTTCTTTACATCTTCAAGCTGCTCCGATTTACCCGATCCTCTTTCGTCAATAAATATTAAACGGTTATTTCTCGCCAGAGGAATAAGATAAGGAAGAAAATAATCGTGAGACGCGCCGGGACCCCCATGCACAATCATCAGAGGCTCACCCTTCCCGAATTCTTCGTACCATATCATCACACCATTCGCGTCTATATATCCCTGCTTTATCTGGTATACATTCGACTCATCCGCGGCGGAAGTCTGTGCAAAGATTAATACCGGTAAAAACATAAATAAAGCTGAAATTATCAGATGTTTCATATTAGCTCTCCCATAATCTTTTTGATTTTATAGAACTCATGTCCGAAAGTTACAAAAAAGGATCTACCCTGTTTAATAAATCTTTTACCTGAAGTTAAACAACCAGATGCGGCTGTAACCTGAAAGCAGCCCGGGTAAATTTTCCTTTTCAGAACGAAATATTTTCCGCATATTGAAGAGGTAATCGGAAGGTGATCAGTATGGGCAGAAGATGGTTCGTAAGAAAAGGAATTCTATTTTTCCCGGTCTCATTTACAGGGTGGATGGTAGCAGTACTTTCACTTATCTATTGCATTTACCGATTCATCGATCTCGACAGGTACTCTCATTCGGTCAGTGATACATTAAGACCATTTATCATTACGGTTTTTCTGGTATTTATAATTTATTCGGCGATAGGAATGCTTACAGCAGGAAAAAATAAATCCGCCTAGACCTTCTATGGATCAGGGGAATAAAATAATAAAAGGATATCAAATAACCTGGCCCTTTTTCTCGGAACCTGAAATAGAATCACCGCTATTGTGTGAATTTTGTGCTAATTTAACACGTATATGAATGGACGGAAAATAAATGAAACTATCAGCAGCTCTTATTCTGATATTACTCGCAGGGTTATTTTTTTCTTTCCCCGATAATTACGGCAATCTTTTGGTTAACGGTGATTTTGAGATCAGCAGTAACGGAAAAATGCCGGATGACTGGAGCGGCGATCCCGGAATATATAGCCTGAGCGGAGAATCTGCCTCCGGCAGCCATTCTCTTAAATATTCCAACAGCGATCCTTCAGTTTACAAATTATGCTCTCAGCAGATCGATGCGAAACCGGGAAGGAATTATTCCGCCGGCATTAAGGTAAAAACTTCAGATGTTGCAGGCGGGGATTTCGGAGCTTCTTTCTGTGTGGAATGGTTTGACGCCGGGGGTAAATGGATTGGCGGTGCCTATCCGAAGGGTGTTAAGGGAACGAACGGCTGGACAGATATAAATGCCGTTGTTTCGGTCCCCGATAATGCCGCAAAGGTTGTTTTCTATTGCTATGTAAGGAAAGGTATGACAGGCACAGCCTGGTTCGACGATGCTTATATCAGACCATATACGAGCAGACCTGTAAATGTGGTCATGCTTCAGCCTGTCTATAGAGGCTTGTTGTTTTCCGGCAGTGAAAAAATAGTTCTTTCTGTAAGCCTTGATAATGCTGTTTCAGGCGGAATACTGTCAGCGGCAATCCTCGATTCTTCGGGCCGCGAACTGGTCGATGATAAAGAGATGATAAAAGCAGGCAGCAGTAATTACCGTCTAAGCCTGGATGCTTCCGGTATTAAAAATGGCACTTATGCGGCTTCCGTAATGCTGAAGAGTCAGAGCGGAGATTTGCTGGATTCATGGAATAAGACTATCAGGAAAATAAGCAGCGCAGATATACCTGAAGTTTATTTCGATAATCAAAAGAGACTGGTAGTACATAACAAAAAGGTCTTCCCGCTGGGTATGTACTGGGGATCGGTTAACGAGGCCGATCTGAAAATATATTCGGATAGTAAGTTTAACTTTATCCTTCCATACAGCAGCCCGACTCCCGATCAGATGAACCTTGCAGAAAAGTACAACGTTAAGGTGATTTATTCTGTGAAAGACTTTTACGCGGGCTCGCAGTTTGTTCCTTCTCAAATCAAATCACCCAAAGATGAACTTGTTCTTCTTGATCAGACAATCAACAGGTTTAAGGATAATCCCCCACTCCTGGCCTGGTATAATAATGATGAGATTCTGCCTGAGCATCTGGAAAGGCTTGAGGAACATTATAATGTTCTGGCCTCTGAAGATCCGAACCATCCTGTATTGTCGATAATTGATAAACCTTTGCAGGCGGGTTTATACCTGAAGTCAACTGATATAATAGGAGGCGATCCGTATGTGGTTCCGAATCAGGAAATGGATATGGTCGGGAAGACAACCAAAACGATATTTGAAAAGACAGCCTATAGTCAGCCCGTCTGGATGGTTATCCAGGCGCATAATATCGGCAATTACAGGGAGTTTATACCTAACCCGCAGGATTACAGGTCGCCGGATTATAATGAGATGCGCTGTATGTCGTGGCAGGCAGTATGCGAGGGCGCGGATGGTCTTATCTATTACTCTTTTTTCGATTTAAAGCGGAATGCCGATGTCCCTTTCGAAATTCAATGGTCTAACCTCAAGAAAATCGTATCTGAGATTGATTCCTTCTCCGATGTGCTTTTGTCTGAAGAGAAAGCTGATTCTGTGATGGCTTCCGGCATCACCGGCAGTGTTTCCTGGCTCGACTGGACTACAAGGGAATTTAATAATAAACTTTACATATTTGCGGTAAATAATGGTAAAAACGCGGGTGAGGTAAAGTTTGTGCTTCCATCAAAATATAAATCGGTTAAAGAGTCAACGGGTACCGCTAGTCGGTTATCACTGGAAAACTCCGTATTTAAGGATTCGTTCGGAAAGATGGAAGTGAAAATCTACATAGCCGAATAGCTGCATAAGGAAACCCTTCTGAGGTGAACTTTTTGTAAGTTTAAACTGTTATTCAGGGAAAAGCCGGGAATCAATGAAAAAGTTCACGTTCGTTTTACTTATAATAATTATTGCCTCTTCTCTCCGGGCACAGGATGAGAAGGGATCAATTTACGGTAAGGTTACTGATGCGGTAAGCAATGAGCCCCTTATCGGCGTTAATGTTATCCTTGAAGGAACAAATTTCGGCGCTGCAACTGATCTTAACGGCCGCTATGAAATTAAAGGGATCCCTGTAAATACTTACAGGATAAAGGCTTCCATTATAGGGTATTCTTCTAATACAAAGACCGATATCGTGGTGCGTTCTTCTAAGCCTGCCGAGGTCGACTTCAGCCTTGCCGAGGAAGCTGTTAAACTTCAGGATATTACCGTAAAATCGGGATATTTTTCGAAGGCGCCTACGGAGGTGATCTCTACAAGGAGTTTTGGCTATGAGGAGATCAGGCGCGCTCCCGGAGGTTTTGAGGATGTAATAAGGGCACTCTCTGTTCTGCCGGGTGTGGCCCAGGCTGATCCGGGCAGGAATGATCTTATAGTTCGCGGCGGGGCTCCTTCGGAGAACCTCTACATAGTCGACGGGATTGAAATACCGAACATCAATCATTTCGGTACGCAGGGTGCGGCCGGGGGACCTTTAAGTTATATAAACCTCGATTATGTGAAAGAGACTTCCTTCTCAACAGGTGGTTTTTCGGCTGAGTACGGCGACAGGCTTTCTTCTGTGCTTAAAATAGATCTGAGAAAAGGAAGAGATGACAGGCTGGGAGGTAAAGCTACTGTCTCAGCATCTCAGTTCGGACTAAATCTTGAAGGACCGCTGGGAAAGAATAATAATTTTCTGTTCTCCGCCAGAAGAAGCTATCTTGATTTTATCTTTAAGGCAGCCGGATTCGGATTTGTTCCTGAATATTATGACGTAATAACCAAAGCAGATTTTAAGCTCGATAATTCGAACAGCATCTCTTATTTGTTTGTGGGGGCCTTCGATAAGGTAAAATATTTTAATGAAACGGCCGAGCAGAGGTTTGATAATTCACGGATACTCGGCAGCGACCAGACTCAGTATGCAACAGGAATTAGTTACCAGCACCTAATCGATAATGGCTTCCTTAATGTCAACTTAAGCAGAACATATGTCGATTATAATACTCTTCAGAGAGATTCTCTTCTTAATCCCATCTTCAGGAGTATTTCCAGGGAACAGGAAAATTCTCTGAGGGGAGATCTCGTTTATAAACTGTCAGCTTCTACGGAGATTACTGCAGGACTTATGGGAAAACTGGTTAAGTTTAATGCCGATGTTCTTCTCCCCGGATTCGTTACGTCTTTTCAGGATACACTGCCTGTGAATTCCCTGATGGATTCTGAAGTTTACTATAAAGGTTCAGGCTATGTCAATCTTAATCATTTGTTCTTTAACAGACTTAAAACAAATATCGGACTGCGCCTGGATTATTTTAATCCTCTTGATAAGAAATTTTATGCTTCTCCAAGGGTATCTGCTTCTTACCGCCTTTCTGATCTCACATCATTGAATGCGGCGGGAGGAATTTATTATCAGTCCCCTTCCTATATCTGGCTGGCTCTGAATCAGAATAAAAATAGTCTCACGGATATTCGTGCCGATCACCTTGTCGTAGGAATTGATCATCTGGTCAGGGAGGATGCTATTATTAAGCTCGAGGCTTTCTATAAATGGTATAGTGATTATCCCTCAAGCCTGGTTCGCCCTTATCTGATTTTAGCAAATACCGGGGCGGGATTTGCGGGTTCTGATGATAATTTTTCATCTTATGGCCTGGAGCCGCTTGCTGATAAAGGTGAAGGCTTCAGCCGTGGAGTGGAGCTCTCTGCGCAGAAAAAGTTATCTGATCTGCCGTTTTATGGAATAGCGAGTCTTACTTACAGTGAGACCAGATTCACGCCGCTGGATGGTATAACCCGTCCCGGCGCTTATGATCAGAAATGGATTGTAAACCTTAGCGGCGGTTATAAGTTTAATGAGAAGTGGGAGGCCAGTATGAAATTCCGCTTCGCTTCGGGGAGTCCTTATACTCCTTATGAATCAGACGGCACGCAGTTGGTATCGCGCTACCTGAGCATGTATTATGATCCGCTCCATAGTCTTGACGTGCGGGTCGACAGAAGGTGGTACTTCAGCAGCCTGACACTTATTACTTACGTAGATATCCAGAATATTTATAATAATAAAAAATCTAATTCGATCCGCTGGAATCCAAGGACACAGAAAGCTGAAAAGGGCGAGTCGATCGGTATTCTTCCTTCCATCGGTATAAGCCTGGAATTTTAATTTTTTTATTAAGGTTTAAGGACTTTTTCCTCCTCCTCGCTGTCCCTGAGTTTTTTTTCACCCGTTTCTGGTCCGCGAGGAATTTATATTAGCAATTCTTAAATTTAACGCGTTTTCGATGAAACTTTTATTTGACCGTTTATAATATTTTTTTTGCGTAACACGCTAAGGGACCGTAATTTAATTTTCGTTTAACCAGGGATTTAAGACTTATCTAATCATATTTTAATAAAAATCAGGATCTTTATGTTTAAATCACTCTTCTTTTTCTGCGCCGCACTTTTCATTTACCAGATTCAGGTAGGTGCTCAGGTAAATGCCAGGATGCTCCAGTATCCTGACGTCTCACGTTCTCAGATAACTTTTTACTACGGGGGCGATCTCTGGGTGGTTTCAAAAGAAGGGGGAACGGCAAATAAGCTTACTAATGCAATGGGTCAGGAAATATTACCAAGGTTTTCACCCGACGGATCTCAGATTGCGTTCAGCGGAAATTATAACGGCAACGTTGATATTTATGTGGTGCCTTCAAAGGGAGGCATGGCACAGCGAGTTACTCATCAGGGAATGTTTGATCGTATGGACGACTGGTATCCTGATGGATCCAGGATCCTTTATACTTCTTCGATGGAGAGCGGTAAACAGAGGTTCAGTCAGTTCTATTCTGTTTCACCTGCAGGCGGTATGCCCGATAAACTGCCCGTTCCTTATGGAGAATTCGGAACGTTGTCACCTGATGGGAAAAAAATAGCTTATACGCCCAGAACAAGAAGCAATCGTACCTGGAAAAGATACCGCGGAGGAATGGCTCCCGATATATGGATATTCAACCTTGAGACAAAGGCTTCAGAGAATATTACCGATGATCCTGCCAATGATGAGTTCCCTATGTGGTACGGAAATACAATCTATTTCCTTTCCGACAGAAACGCTGAGAAAAGAGCTAATATCTACGCTTATGATGTAACTTCTAAAAACATAAGGGAGGTTACTGATTTTAAGGAATATGATACTCACTTCCCCTCTATCGGTCCCGACGATATCGTTTTTGAAAACGGGGGGAAACTTTATCTTCTCGATCTTGCCTCTGAGAAATATCATGAGGTAAAGATTGATGTAGTTACTGATGAGTCTACTCTTCTGCCTCATGCAGAAAATGTAGATAAACTTACAGCTAGTTTCTGGCCCTCCCCCGACGGTAATCGCGCGGTGTTTGAAGCACGCGGTGAACTGTTTTCTGTACCTGCTGAAAACGGCCCCGTTCTTGATCTAACTAATACTTCGGGAAGTGCTGAAAGGTATCCTTCCTGGTCGCCTGACGGTAAGAGTATAGCCTACTGGAGTGATAAGTCGGGAGAATATGAGCTTTACGTGAAAGATATTGAAAGTTCCGGATACGGGAAAAAACTAAGTTCCTACGGTCCGGGATACAGGTACCAGATTTACTGGTCGCCCGACAGTAAGAAGATGGCTTTTATAGATAAGGGGATGAATGTTTATATCTATAATATGGATGAAGATGAGACAGCGAAGGTCGATCAGGAAAAGTCAATGTTTGAGCGAGCACTGGAAAACTTCACCGTCAGCTGGTCGCCCGATAGCAGGTGGCTTGCCTATCAGAAGGATACAGATAACAGTCATAGTGCCATAAGTCTTTTCGATACAAAAGAAGGAAAATACCATCAGGTGACTTCAGGATATTACAATGATACACAGCCTGTTTTTGATCCTGAAGGGAAATATTTATTCTTCCTGACAAACAGAAGTTTTAATCCTGTTTACAGCGACCTTGATAACAGCTTCATTTATCCAAATGCTACTAACATTGCAGCTGTCTCGCTGGATAAGGATACCCTCTCGCCGATGGCTCCTAAAAATGATGTGGCTGAAATAAAAAAAGATGAGGATAAGAATAAAGCCGATAAGGAAAAGAAAGATGATTCTAAAAAAGAAGATAAAAAGAAAGAAACAAAAATAACGATTGAAGGATTCGAAGGACGCCTTGTTATCCTTCCGCCTGAAGCAGGCAATTATACAAACCTTCAGGCTGTTAAAGGAAAAATTATTTATCTCAAGCTTCCCCCCGCAGGTGCCCGTGATCAGAAAAATACAATAATCTATTATGATCTTGATAAACGCATAGAAAAACCGGTGATATCAGACATCGGTAATTTTACGGTAACTGCAGACGGAAACAAACTTCTTGTTTCAAAAGACCGCTCTTACTTTTTTATAGATATCGCTCCTGATCAGAAGCTGGAAAAGAAAATGCCGACGGATCAGATGGAGATGACGGTTGTTCCACGCGAGGAATGGAAACAGATCTTTAATGATACATGGAGATTTGAAAGGGATTTTTTCTATGATCCTAATATGCACGGAGTCGACTGGAATGCAATGAAGGATCAGTACGGCAGACTGATAGATTATGCGGTTACCAGGTGGGATGTAAATTATATATTGGGCGAGCTTATTGCTGAACTTAACTCTTCGCATACATATAAAGGCGGCGGCGATGAGGAACAGGCCCCACAGAGACCTGTGGGTTATCTCGGCATCGACTGGCAGCTGGATAACGGCGCTTATAAGATTAAAAAGATCATCAGAGGCGCCCCTTGGGATAATGAAGTGAGATCTCCGCTCGATGCTTCGGGTATCGGTGTTAAGGAAGGCGACTATATACTCGCTGTAAATGGAATTCCTCTGGATGTTTCGAAGGATCCCTGGGCTGCGTTTGAGGGGCTCGCCGGTAAGACTGTGGAGCTTACGGTTAACAGCAAACCTGAAATGGACGGCTCCCGCAAAGTAGTGGTTGAAACTCTGAAGGATGAAACAAGACTTAGAAATCTTGCCTGGATTGAGTCTAACAGGAAATATGTGGATGAGAAAACTGACGGGCAGATAGGATATATATATGTTCCCAGTACCGGCGTTGACGGACAGACTGAGCTTGAAAGACAGTTCAATGCTCAGTATAATAAGAAAGGTCTGATAGTTGACGAAAGGTTTAATAACGGGGGACAGATACCCGACAGGTTCATTGAACTTCTTAACCGTAAACCCCTGGCTTTCTTTGCCGTAAGAGACGGGGTAAACTGGCAGTGGCCTCCGGTAGCTAACTTCGGACCTAAGGTCATGCTTATTAACGGCTGGAGCGGTTCCGGCGGTGACGCATTCCCCGACTTCTTCCGCAAGGCAGGACTTGGACCACTGATCGGAACAAGAACATGGGGAGGATTGATAGGTATTTCCGGTGCTCCCCGTCTGATCGACGGCGGCACTATTACAGTCCCTACATTCAGACAGTATAATCCCGATGGAACCTGGTTCGCGGAAGGTCATGGAGTTGATCCGGATATTAAAGTGGTTGATGATCCTACTCAGCTTGCAAACGGTGTTGACCCGCAGCTCGAAAAAGGTGTTCAGACGGTCATGGAGCTTTTGAAAAAGAATCCCCCCGTCAACCCTGAACAGCCTCCGTATCAAAACAGGAGTGCAGCAGGACAATAATCAGAACCTGCTTTGGAATTCTGAACTCATTTCGAAAGTCTGAACTGCCGCCTGCTGAACGCGGGCGGCAGACAGATAAAAAGTTAATTATCTATCCCCTGATCTCCACTTATAATATTGTGAGCCATCCCGTTAAAAATGAAATGATGAAAAGGCAGTACGCTGTACCAGTACAATCTTCCGGCCAGCCCTCTCGGCCTGAAGGTTGCCGTTTGGAGAAGACTGTATTTATCATCTTCTTTCAGAATCTTAAATTCAAGCCAGGCTTCTCCCGGAAGTTTCATTTCAGCATAAAGAAGAAGACGCGCGTTTTTTCTGTCGGCAGCCAGCACTCTCCAGAAATCTATAGTATCACCTGTATTGATCGTGTGCTCGTTTGTTCTTCCGCGCCGCAGTCCTACTCCTCCAAAAAGCTTATCAAGGATTCCCCGCATTTTCCAGAGCCAGTTGCCGTAGTACCACCCCTTTTTCCCGCCGATCGACCAGATGTTATCAAGAACCGTTTCATAATTATTTCCGATATCAATTTCCCTTACATCACTGTAGCAGCCGTTGGTGGGGACATTAATATTCTGGAGCAGCCTGTTGTCTGAGTTACTGGAAATCAAAGCATCTTTCCAGCTTGAAACAACATTGTTCTGCTCGATATTCTGGAAAGCGTACGCGAGTGCCTTTTTATACGATGTGGGCCTAATATCAAGCATTTTCTCGAGATCATTGTTC
Source organism: uncultured Bacteroidota bacterium (assembly GCA_963771705.1). GTDB lineage: Bacteria > Bacteroidota > Ignavibacteria > Ignavibacteriales > Ignavibacteriaceae > DATFVA01. The sequence continues at coordinate 425,715 of CAVYUP010000005.1, read as the reverse complement.
TTCGCTACAACTTCAATCTTCATGCTGTTTACAAGGTTTACCGCCAGATTGTATGAAATCGAAGTAACGAAATAAAGCCAGTAGGATGAAAGCCGCGGTGTCATAACCGGAACTGTATATATGTACCTTTTTAGCCCCCGTTCTTCTGCGAACTGAAGCAGCATACTTTTGTACGACAGAATCTCGTGACCCCCGATATCATAGGATTTGTTAAAAGTCTCCGGTTTTAACAGAACGCCTGTTAAGTATTGGACAACATCGCGGATGGCAACCGGCTGATGCATAGTATTAAGCCATTTCGGCGCGATCATAACAGGCAGCTTTTCAACAAGGTCGCGGATGATTTCAAATGAAGCGCTTCCTGAACCTACAATAATACCCGCGTGGATTGATGTTACAGGAATGCCTCCTGCTCTTAATATCTCTTCTACTTTCTTCCTTGAAGCCAGATGCCTTGATAGCTTTGTTTCCCCCGTAATTCCGCCCAGGTAGATTATTTGTTTAACCGCAGTTTTCTTAACGAGTTTTATAAAATTTTCCGCGGTTTTTACCTCAAGCTTTTCAAAATCCTTCCTGCCGGAACTCATGGAATGAATCAGATAATAAGCCGCGTCAATTCCTGCGGGAAAGTCCTGGTATTCTCCGTCTCTCAGGAAGTCTATTTCGAACAGGGAAATATCGGGATGCACATAAATACCCTCAGTGGGGAAGCGCTTACTGTCCCTTACGCAGCATATTATCTTATGCCCCTCACTTAAAAGGGCGGGGATAATTCTTTTACCAATATATCCGGTGGCGCCGGTTAACAAAATATTCATATTATCCGTGTTCTTTCAGGTATAACATTCTCATCCTGTGAATAATTCCCTTGAATTCTAATAACCGTTGAAGCGTGTTTATAATTTAATGAGAATTAAACCGGGAGACATCTTTTATTAATAATTTCTTGATAAGCAGAACACGATAATTATATATTTGCACTGACATTACTTTTTTTTATACTCAGCCTTCGGAATTTCTTGTCAGCTTATCTTGTACTCGGTATTACTTATGCCTTCGCGGCTGCCATACAGCCGGGACCGTTCCAGACATTTCTTGTTTCGGAAACCTTGAAGAAGGGATGGAAGAGAACTATTCCCGCTGCCTTCGCTCCCCTGCTGAGCGACATTCCCATAATTATTATTGTTCTCCTTGTACTTACCAGCATACCCCCTGAGTTTTTGTTGTTCTTACAGATTGGAGGAGGACTGCTCCTGCTTTACCTTGCATATGATTCCTTTAACTCTTTTCTCCATTTTGATTCACTGAATAAAAATAAACAACCCGGAGGTTATAATACTTTATTCAAAGCAGTTCTGGTTAATGCTATTAATCCGAATCCTTATTTGGGATGGAGTTTAATAATGGGTCCGCTTCTGATAAGAGGATACCGTGAATCATCAATAAACGGGATAGCCCTTGTAGCGGGTTTTTACGTAACATTGGTGCTCTGCCAGATGGGGATTATAATTCTGTTCGGTCTTGCAAGAAACCTCGGCCCTAAAGTCACCCGGATAACGCTCGGGGTTGCCTCGCTGGGTCTAGTCATCTTCGGTGTTTATCTTCTCTGGCAGGGAATTTCAGCAGTTGCGGTTTAAGTCACCAGCGCGGAACTGTTTGAGAGTGCTGATCGGATAACACCTGCAGCTGCAAGTCCTGCCATACCCGTACCGGTAACTCGTGCATCCTATTTATCCTTAAATCCCGCCTCACTCCTGATTTATCCTCCTGTCTATATCCTTAACTATATGCTCAGCGTCTCTTGCGGCGCCATGCACCATAGCTGAAGAAGCGGCATAGAGGAAATGAAGCCCTGTGAAGTACAAACCGGGTTCCTTATTCACTATACCGCGCTGATGCATTGGCTCTGTATTTTTAAAAACAGGAATATCTATCCAGGAAAACGAAGGATAGAATCCTGTACACCAGACTACATTTTTTACATCAGGTTTATATCCGTCTTCAAGAACAGGAAGTCCTCCCGAAACATCAGTTACTTTTGAAGTACGTATGATACCCTCCTCAATCAAATCACGCGGTTTAAGTCTTATAAGAGGGCCGCCCATAGATATTAGCTTCGGTCTTACTTTTCTGCCGATAGGCGTACTGGTGGTAAGTATTCTGTGAAACAGGAAACGTACGACCAGCCTGACAAAAATAATCTTTGCCGGAAGTCCTTCAATATTAAATGGTATATGCCCCGTATCCCTGCCTGAGAGCCAGACTTTGTGGCCATTGCGGGCTGCTTCCAGCGCTATTTCCGCTCCTGAATTTCCGGCACCTACTACAAGTACTCCTCCATCCTGAAACTGAGAGGGACGGCGGTAATCATAGGAATGAAATTGAGTAATATCAGGATTAAGTTTGCGGGCAAATTCCGGGACTTTCGGAACCTGGAAAGTTGACATTGCGGCAACTATATTTTCAGCCGCGAACTGCTCACCATCAGCGGATACACAAAACAGGTCTCCTTCTTTGGAAAGACTGGTAACCTTTATTCCCGTTTTTACAGGAAGTTCAAAATGCTCCGCATACTTTTCAAGGTAGTCACCCATTTCATCTTTTGTGGGGAAATAGTTGGGATCTGCCGGAAAGCGCATTCCTGCCAGTCCGTCGAATTTAGCAGGAGTAAAAAGATGAAGAGAATCCCAGCGCTTACGCCAGGAATCTCCGATTCGTTTATTTGCATCCAGTATAAGAAATGGAATTCCAGCCTTTTTAAGGAAATAACCAACGGACAAACCTGCCTGTCCCGCCCCTATAATTATTACTTTGTACTTCCGTTCTGCTTTATTAGCCATGATCTCACCTCCGGTTTATTAGACTTTGATGTTTGCTTTCTGAGATCAATATAGCAGTGAGGAAAGGGATATAAATCAGGGGTACTACGTAATTTTATAAAATCAGTACGTAGATTGTTCCGGAAGGATGTAGGTCACATCAGCTAGTATAGCTTATGTTTTACTGAATAAGATGCGGCGTATGCACGTGCAGATTTCCCTGATATTCCCATTTTACTGTAGATATTTGTGAGATGTTTTTCGACAGTTCTGATACTCAGGAAAAGATCTTCGGCTATTTCCTCATTATTTTTGCCGCCGGCAATCAGTCGTAATACCTCAATTTCCCTCCCGGTGAACTCATATTCACTCTGAACACCGTTATTCTTTTTATACAAATTCTTTAGGGTACGCGTTATTTTTTCAAGATCCTTCTTAGCTCCCAGCCTCCTGAAGCTGCTTTCTGCTGCATTTAATTCTGCTTCGGCCTGTGTATAAAATTCAAGGTTAATCAGTACTTCAGCCAGGTCTACCCTGCACCTGGCGGCTTCAAACGGAACTGATATTCTGTCGTAAATATCCACAGCATCTTCAAAGTTTCCTTTGGCCGACCGGAAATTCTTTGAGGCGAGGTTTATATTGCCCTCTGCATTTAACAGGGCAGCCTTCAAAGGTGCGGTATTTATTGCCTCTGAAATCTCTCTCAACTCATCCAGCATTTTACCGGCTTCATCGGGCCTCGCCAGCTTAGCATAAATTCTTACCAGTATTTCTAATGCGGCGGTTCGCTCTGCCTTTTCATCGGCACTGAATCTCCGGAGATACCTTTCCGCAAGGTCTGAAGCTCTCTCGTATTCGCCCTTATCGTAGCACAGATAGGCTGAATATAAATGCACAAGAGGATGCGACTCTGTTTTATTAAGTAATTCTTCAGCACCTTCCCAATCACCCTTTCTTCTTTTCAGATCAGCCAGCCGCACGGTGCAGGCATTTACCTGAACGGGTCTTAGTTTTTGAAGCTCCGTTGACGCGGACAGCAGTTCCTCTTCAGCTTCGTCCCACTCCCCTTTCCATATCAATACCCCTGCATATTTCATCCTGCAGTTTGCAAACATTGCCTTATACTTCCAGCGCTTGCATATCTCTTTTACATTGCTGCACCATTGACCGGCCCTCTCATAATCTCTTATTCTTTCGCAAGCATCTATCAGGTAGCAGCAGGTTATGGTGGTAAACTTTATGTCCCCTTTTTCAGATGTTACTGCCAGCAGGGTAGCATCATCAAGCAGAGGCATCCCTTCATTTACCCTTCCTTCCACCACAAGAATGAAACCTTTCAATGCTTCGGCAACCATTTCACCGTCTATGTTCTGTAACTCTTTACTGATTCTCAGACTCTCATCGATTAGTTTAAAAGCCTGCTCACTATTCTTTTCAACCTGGAATGACCAGCGGGCCTTAAGAAGCTTGATCATAGCAAGTTCGGGACAGTCAGGGTACCCCTCCAGTAGTTTTTCGGCTCTCTGGAACCATCCGCTTGCAACCGCAAACTCACCTTTGAATTCAATATAATCAAGCCCTATCCAGCATGCTGTACGGGAAGCTCCGCATTTATTATCGTCTTTTAAAAAGAGATTATACGCTTTAGCCCTTAAATCGAAAACTTTTACAGCATCATTCAGCCACCAGTATGCCCAGGCAAGTTCTTCATATATTTCCGCTGACTCGTTTGCTTCAAGAGCTTCTTCCAGCAGTTCTTTCGCCTTCTGCCACTCGCCTACGGCTAAGGCCTCGCGTCCTTTATGCAGCGGAACTTCCATATCGATAATCTGTTATTTGCTAATTTATTGGGAAATTTATTAGTCTGGAATTACTAGGATGAGTTAAAGATAAGAATTATTCACTAAAAAAAACCTCCCCGTCTGCGGAATGTGCATTTTGTCAGGGAGGCCCTGCGTCAAAATCAATCTCAAAATAGGTTTCTCCGTTACCATGAAGACCTTCATATGCTTCCGTACCGTTAAGAATGACAAACGCTCTTTCTGTAATTGCCGTGGCGGGACTTGTCGGTGTAATTATTACTTAGAAATCGATTTCAAACTTTCCGTTCTCTCCTGTAAGAACTTTGTGCCCATAAACAGTACCCGACACCCCCGGGTGTAATTCTAAACCTCGAAGATTGTGCCTTCATCTTCAGCAGCTCCGGTCATATCAAATGTGCTTGAGGGACCAGTGAACGAATGTCAGAACCGCGTAGAAAAAAATCTGTTTCTCATAGTGACCTCCATAATTAATTGAACTAACTCATTTTATTAATAATGCTTTATTAACCTTGATATACGATCCCGCTTCTAACCTGTATATATATAGCCCGCTTGCCCGTCCGGCACCGTTGAACTCAACCTCATACCGGCCCGCAGGTTTCTCTCCGTTAACCAGCATCGTTACTTCCTCACCCATTAAATTGTAAACAACCAGTTTTACATGTGTCTTTTCCGGTACTGTATATTTTATTTTCGTGGAAGGGTTAAAAGGATTCGGATAATTCTGACTCAAATGATAGCCGTTCGGGATATCACTTTCCTGCCCGCTGAATCCGGTTAGTACGGTATTCCTGTATTTTGTCCAGGTGACCAGAACGTGGTCTGTACCGGACTGACTGCTTACCTTAACATCGGCCCAGTAATTCCTGTTGAATAACAGGTCAGAATCGTTAATACGTATATTCGGACTCCAGGAGAGACCGTCGTCCGTGGAGCGCGATAAATAGATATTAAACCTGCTGCTGTCCATCCGGGAATCATTTCTTTCACGGCTGTCTGCCCAAACCGCATATATTTCCCCCTCTGGTGTTATATCGAATGACGGATGAGCATAATAGGGCCAGTTAGTACTCCCCATCATCAAAGTATCTGCATCTGATACGCCGATTTTATCCGACCAGGAATTACCTCCGTCAGAACTGGAAGCAAAATAGACAGTGTCTGTCCAGTTAGGCGCATGATTGTATGTATGAATCCACATAACGTAAAGCTTGCCGTTGAAATAATGTACATGCTGAAAATTATTTAGATGAGGAGAAGACATATCCATTACCTGGGTCATTGTTGTCCATGATGCTCCCATATCGCTGCTGTAGCGGACTACGAGATTCTTGCGGTAATACTGATCAGCCCCGATAATGACCCAGATGCCTCCGTTGTTAATTGTCAGATCTGATACTTCACTGTATTGCCCCTGACTATATACTTCGCTCATCTGGTGCCATGTATGGCCACCATCAATGCTGTAATTCAACCAGGTTTTATTACTATGATTTCCTATTTTCGGTACCCAGCAGGCTGCCAGTGTATCTCCCTCCCCTGAAAGGGTACCATTGTATATATAACTGCATCCTGAGTGAGTACTGAGCGTTGTCGAACTATCAAAAGTTTGCCCTCCGTCTGTACTTAAAGCAAACCTTAACTGGTTGCCGCCCTCCCTGTTGTCTGTATAGGTAATACCAACATTTACAGTTCCGTTTTTCTTCCATACATAAATGCATCCCGCAATTTCACTGATTTCTTCCGGTGCATCCCCGGCTCTTCTTAAATCTCCCCAGTTAGTACCGTCAGAACTTTTTCTAAGGAAAATTTTCATTGTGTTCCCGTTTTTTCGTGAAGATAGAACCTGGTAATAGATCCCGTCAACCAGTCTCATCGTTTTCATGCTGAAGTTATAAGAATTGCCTGCGGAATCGGATAGCGGCAGCAGCACTTCATTACCCATATTCTCCAGCCCTGCCTGATTGAAGGTCAACAGTCTTGAAGCCATGGCAGGTTTGTAATTTTCCTGGCCGAATGTGAAGCTGACTGCAGAAAGAATAATTAAGATAAGTCCATATACTTTATAGAATATTTTCATCGATGCTCCATTATTTTGTTAGGTGATTATTTATAACGTCGAAGATCTTCATAAGATTTTCCTTCCCGATAAAATCAACAGCACCAGCGTTTAGCGCTTCTTCTCTGAATGAGCTGTCTTTATACTGGGAGACCACTATTATTTTAGCATAAGGGTCATTTTGTTTTATTATCCTGGTTGAAGTTAAACCATCCAATTTTTCCATTTTAATATCCATAATAACCCAATCGGGACAGTGCTGTTTGTAAAAGGCAACAGCATCAGCCCCGTTGGAGCATTCAACCAGTTCATTAAAATATTTCAAAGACAGACGCTTTATCATTTCACGAATCGCTTCATTATCGTCCGCTATCAGCAGTTTCATAAGCTATTCTTTTTTCAGCCCAGCGAATAATATTTTCTTAAATCCATATCTTCGGCAAGCAGTTCAGGCAGTTTTTTTAATGCGGCTTTTATATGCTCTGTTTCAAAATGTTCGTTTAAGGCATTATCATCTTTCCACTTTTCAACGAATGTAAATTCGCCAGGATTATCTTTGTTGACCAGAAGCTCATAAGATATGCATCCAGGTTCCTGTCTTGATGGTTTTATCAGGTTCCGAAGCAGATCCTTTAATTCCTTCTCTTTTCCCTGTTTTGCCTTGAGTCTTACAACTGTTCTTAATAAGTCATCGCTTTCATCGCGCATAACAGATTTTACCTTTTTCACTAAATCATCAGTGATATCTCGTACGTTGTGTACGGTTTTGGCATGTTCTGCCACCTGGTTCAATACTTCAGTTTCTGTTGCTGCACTGACTACACCTTCACAGTCAAAACCAACTTCTCTGCAGCGGACTACTTTTAATAGGGCCATTTTAATCCTCCAGTTTTATTTGAATATTATTATTGAATTAGAAAATTATTTTATCTGTTCTATCATAGCCGGAAGTTCAAAATAAATCCGGGCTTTTTTTATTTTATCATCTTCAAGATCGTATATTACACAGAGCGGAACCCTAACATCCTTATTTGTTGCGGGTATGCCGGCAAATTCACCAACGTGCTTACCGATAAAATCTGCTTCAAGCACTGCCTGTTTATCGGAGAAGATCATATTCTTTTTTTCTGCATGAGCATTAAAAACTATGTGGTAAGTGTAGTTCAGCATATTCTGCACTTCTTTTACCCCATGGTATTCCTCTCCTGATGCCATGTGCTTAAATACGACATCTTCCGCCATCATACTTGTGTCGGAATGATTTGAGTTGATGTACCTTGTGACAACCTGCCTCGTGGATTCAACAGACATTGCTGTTCTCCTTTCGTTTTACTTCTGTGTTTGAATTGACTGCAATTTGCGGATAGTTTAACGGAATTTAAATAAGCGGAAACCCTTAAAAGATATAGGGGTAAACCCCTATTTATATATTACAGGTTATAAATCAATTATCCCGGTTAAAATAATAATTTATTGCTGAGGGCGAATTTTATGAGGCTGTGGGTTCCATGCAGGTTCAGCTTCTTTGAAATATTGCTGCGATGATTTTCAACCGTTTTAAGACTGATAAATAACGATTCGGCTATTTCCCTGCTGGTTTTTTCCTCAGAGATATATTTTAATATTTTCCTCTCGGTTTTGGTCAGGGAATTTATGGAAGGAGCTGTGTTCCGAAAACCTTCGAGTTCCCTGCTCTTCTTGAGGAGAAAGTGAGATAAGGCGGGACTGATATAATTAAATCCCTCAGAAACTTTCTTTATACATTCTACAATGTCATCAATAGCATTTTCTTTGAGCACGTACCCCATCGCACCAATTCTCATTGCTTCCTCAAACATATGTTCATCTTTGTACATTGTCAGAAAAATGATTCTTGTTTCTATATTGTTCTCCATGGCTTTTCTGGCCACATCAAAACCCGACATCCCCGGCATCTCAACATCAAGGGTGGCAATATCAGGTTTATATCTAACCAGTGAATCAAAAGCCTTTGTACCCGTCTCAGCTTCCGCCGCAATCTCAAACTCACTGTTTTGTGAAAGTGCCCATATTACCCCACGTCTTATTAGAGGATGGTCGTCCGCTATTAATATCTTTAATTTTTTATTCATAATCCAAAGGAATGTTTATTATGATATTAGTACCTTTTTGATTAGCCGACCTGATGATTATATTTCCGTTTAAAATATTTACGCGCTTCTGAAGATTCCTTATTCCGAATCCTTTTGCGGGATCGGCGGATGCCTGGTATTCTTCACTATTAAAACCTCTGCCGTTATCGCCGATGCTTATATCTATTCTTCCATTTGTTCTGATAATTTCTATTTCTGCTTCAGATGCATCTGAATGTTTAATAATATTATTAATACATTCCTGAACAATTCTGAAAAGGCCTATCTCATCCTCCTTTTTCAGAAGACCGTCAACATTGTCGCATTTCAGGTTAAAGTTAAGACTCGATGCCGCATCGAGGTTGTCTATAATCGATCTGATTGCTTTTGTTAGTCCGAGCCTGTCGAGGTGATAGGGATGCAGGTTGTACGAGATTCTTCTTACTTCATCAATCGCAGCTGATGCACCTTCCGATATTTCTTCCAGCTGCCTGCTTTTAATCTCGTCAGCTCCCGATCTGAGACCCATAGCCGCACGATTCTTTATGATCAGAAGATTCTGTCCAAGGCTGTCGTGCAGTTCTGAGGCAATTCTTTTTCTTTCCTCTTCCTGCGAATGAATGAGGCGGTGTGAGAACTCTTCCTGAATCTCCCCTTCTTTTTCCAGTTTTGAAATCCTTCTTTTATAAACAAATCCTGCTGCGCCTAAAAAGCCGGCTAGAAGAAGCCCTCTGAACCACCAGGTCTTCCAGAACGGCGGTTGTATTATTATAGCAACCGAGGCTCCCTTGGTATTCCAGATCCCGTCATCATTTGAGCCTTTTACTTTAAATGTATATTCACCTGGATCAATATTGGTATACATCGCGATGTTCCTGTTTCCAGGGTAGACCCAGCTCTTATCAAATCCTTCGAGCATGTATGCATACTTATTTTTAGGCACAAAAGTAAAATCAAGTGATGAGAACTCGAATGAAAAAAAGATATCATCGTAGGACAGGACAATCGTATCAATGTAGGCAGGATTTCTGCTCAGCTTGAATTCCTTATTGAATTTTTTAAATGAGGTTAATGATACTGAGGGTATTTTTGTGTTTTCTGCCATATTTTGAGGATCAAAGTATGTAACTTCATTAAAGCCTCCGAAATATATCATTCCATTTTTTGTTTCGAATCCGGCTCCAGGATTGTATTCCCCCGGAGCGCCATCGTTATAATCATAATTTTTTATACTATTGGTCAGCGGATTGAATTTCGTTATTCCCTTATAAGTGCTGAGCCAGAGCATACCTTGCTTATCTTCGATAATATCGCAGATTATATTGCTTGCCATCCCCTCCTGATCGGTAAAATGTTTAAAGGAATCAGTAGCCTTTTCATATTTATTCAGTCCGCCCAGGTATGTTCCTGCCCAGAGAATACCGTCTGAACTGAAATAAAGATCTGTAATTATATCATCGTTTAACGAATGAGGATTGCGGGGATCATTCCGGTAATATGTAATTTTTTCATTTTTTACATCTAATTTATTAAGCCCTCCCCCGTAAGTACCGATCCAAAAATATCCATCAGGATCTTCACATACAGAGATTATATTATCATTGCTGAGCTTTAATTCTGAGGAGGCGCTAAATCGTCTGAATTTTTTAGTGTCCCTGTCGTATTCAAGGAGACCGCCGCCGTTCGTGGCAAACCAGAGGATACCTTTACTATCTTCAAAAATACTTCGGATATTTACTACATTGGGATTCTCAGATTCAAGACCTGAAAGATCCATTCTGATAAAAGAATCAGTTCTCCTATCGTACTTCTGAAGAGAGCCGAAATAAGTACCAACCCATAGATCACCGTGGCTGTCTTCACTAAGACATCTGATGATTTCACCATTTAGGCTCTTGGGATTATCAGGATTACTGTAATATTTTGTAAAAGTATGGCTTTTAGAATTGTACCTGTTCAGAATATGTTTGTCGCCTCCAAACCATATATCGCCATTACTGTCTTCCAGTATTGAATAAATAGAACTGCTGCTGATTCCATCTGGCTTTTTAGGATCATATTTGAAATGATGGAACTTTTCAGGCTTCCTGTCAATAAGATTCACACCTCCGGCAACTGTACCGAACCATAATACGCCCGACCTGTCCTCAAACATGTTTTTTATATAATCAGAGCTGATGCTTACCGGGCTTAATGGATCGTGATGCAGTCTTGTGAACTTATCCTTTACGGGATCATAAATTGTAATACCGTTGGATAATGTCCCGAGCCAGATAAGTCCCTGCCTGTCCTGGTGAATGCTCCATATAATATTCTGACTTATCGAGCTGCCATTTTCCGAATATTTAAATGTTGAAAATTTATTTTCTCCGGGATCAAATACGCTTAGTCCCTGCCCGTATGTACCAAGCCAGATCTTACCGTTTCCATCCTCAAAAATACTCAGTACAGTATTCCCGCATAAGCTGTTCGGGTTATCAGGATCGTGTCTATAACTGACGAATCTTCCTGATGCGGTTTCCAGCACGGAAGCACCTCCCCCGTCAGTTCCTATCCACAAATACCCCTTGCTGTCCTCATAAATCGTGAAGATTTCATCATTACTTAACGAACCTGAATCAAGGGAATCATGCTGATACCATGTAAAATTATTCTTATTGCGGTTGTATTTATTCAGTCCACCTCCCCATGTTCCTGCCCAGATATTTCCGGCTCTATCAGCGTATACGCACTGAACAGAATTATTGGAGAGGCTGGCCGGATCATCATCATTAACCTTATAATGAACAAAAGTTTCCAGCTTCGGGTTAAATTTATCCAGACCGCCCTGATCAGTGCCAATCCATATAAATCCCGCTTTATCCTCACAAATTGACCAGATGTAATTATTCGATAAGGAGCCCGAATCATTATTTTCATGCCGGTATGTCTTAAATGTATAACCGTCATATCTGTTTAATCCCTCTTCGGTCCCCATCCATATGAAGCCCTTGTGATCCTGTATTATTGAATAGACCGTATTGGAGGAAAGACCATCGATGGAGGTAAGGGAACGGAACTTGTATTCCTGGGGGGAACTATAGGTAGTCCAAAACAGAATTAATAAAATTATGCTGCTTTTGAATTTCATTTCCTGGTGATTAAGGTGATCCAATGAAAAAGAATTTATGTATTAAGTTTGAAGAGATCAAGAAGCACTGAAAATTTTTCTATGCTCTTTTATAAAAATGTGATTGATTATTGCAGCAGGGATAACGCTTATGTAAATTAGGCCTCAACTCTACAATTATCCTGTAAAAAATGATCTCCATAAAAAATGTAAGCAAAAAATTCTCTTCAACAACCGCGCTTGATAATGTTTCCCTCGATATAAAAGAGAAAGAATTCTTCGGTCTTCTCGGTCCTAACGGTGCGGGAAAATCCACCCTGATGAACCTTCTGATAGGCTACCTCGGTTCAGACGGCGGAGAGATCCTCATTGACGGTGAGAAGATGCTTACCGGATCTCTTGAATTGAGAAAGAAAATAGGACTGGTTCCACAGACAATTGCACTTTATGAAGATATTTCTGCCAGGGAAAACCTGGAGATTTTCGGGTCTTTCTACGGTATTTCAAAGAAGGATCTCAGATATATAATTGCTGAAAAGTTAAAGATGGTAGGACTCTTTGAGAGGAAAAATGATACGGTAAAATCATTTTCCGGAGGAATGAAAAGAAGGCTGAATCTCGCTGCTTCTCTACTTCACGATCCGAAGATCATTCTGTGTGATGAACCCACCGTGGGTATCGACCCCCAGTCGCGCAATGCAATATTCGATTATCTCGAAAAATTGAACGATGAGGGGAAAACTATTATCTACACAACCCATTATATGGAAGAGGCTGAGAGACTCTGTACCAAGATCGCTATTATAGATTCAGGACATATTATCTCTGTCGGAACGATTGATGACTTGCTTAATAGTCTGGAACTGAAGCAGACCATTTCAATTGCTAAAAATCCTGTTACTGAGAATACCGTGGGAACTCTCGGAATTTTCGGAGAAATCATTGAGGAACCGGATAGATATGAGCTGCGTCCTAAGGACGGGATAGTCCTTTCCGAACTATTTAAGAAAATTGAAGAAGCAGGTATCAGCTATTCTTCGGTTAATATAAGAAGACCTTCCTTGGAAGCACTCTTTCTGCATATGACAGGAAGGAGTCTCAGAGATTGAAAACGCTTTTAAGACTGATTAAAAAAGATTATATACTTTTCTGGCACGACAAGATAGCTGTCGCTTTAACTTTCATTGTGCCCGCGGCACTGATCCTTTTATTCGGATCAATCTTTGGCGGATCAGACGGAGGGAGTGCAAGTGGAATAAGATTGGCATTTTTAAGTCAGAGCGACTCTAAAATCGCCAAAAAAATTGAAGCCACTCTGGATACATCTTCAACTTTCCTGATAATAAAATCTTATACAAATGAGGAAGGAAAGGAAGTTCCTTTTGATTCCACCAGTATTAAGGATTATATAATCCGGGGAAGCGCTTCCTCAGCATTGGTTATCCCTGAAGATGCTTATTCGGATACTTCTTTCGGTCTAAAATTAAAGTTCTACTATAACCCCAAAAATGAGTTGGAGATGCAGATTGTCCAGGGACTTCTTCAGCAGGCAATTATGACACAAATTCCCGAAATATTCAATCAAAGCATGATGCGTCGTTCCGAGGAATATCTTGGTAAGCAAAAAGGAACAATGTTCAATGAAAAGCTGGCTTCGGTTATAAGCGAATACTTTGGAGTAGATACCTCAAAGATTCTCAGGCAGGGTTTTTATAGTTCTGAAAATGATAGTACTGACCAGGACACTTCGGCGTCTAAAAGAGCTTCTGACTTTTTCAAGAACATCGTGAAACTTGATAAGGAACAGCTGGTGGGGAGAGAAGTTAGTAATCCCAATGCCACACGCAGCGTGGGAGGCTGGGCTATGATGTTCCTTCTCTTCAGTATTACCGCCTCAGCCGCCTCTCTTTTTGATGAACGAAATTCAGGTGTTAGCTTGCGGATATTATCGGCACCTGTGTCACGAGTAGACATTCTATGGAGCAAGTATCTGTATAATATCTCCCTCGGAATAATCCAGCTTCTGGTACTCTTTTTTGCGGGTTATGTATTCTTCGATATTGACATATTTTCAAATTTCGGAAATCTGCTCCTGGTTATAATTTGTTCATCAGCAGCGGCCACTGCTTTCGGCATGGTGCTGGCTGCGTTCAGCAAATCCAACGCTCAGGCAAATGGATTGGCAACCTTCCTCATTTTAACGATGAGTGCAATCGGGGGGGCCTGGTTCCCGACCTTCCTTCTTCCTGAATTTTTCCAGTTTCTGAGCAAATTTACCATAGTTTATTGGTCAGTCGAGGGCTTTCTCAAGGTTCTATGGAATGGGTCTGGTTTTTTGGAGATTCTTCCTTATCTGGCTGTTTTAACGGGTATAGGGGTACTTGTTAACGCTGTCAGCTTCTGGAGGTTCAAAAAGGGCGATATTTTCTAGATCCCCGATGGTTAAAAGGCACAGGGTTAAAAAATTAATTAGGTTGGTATGCTTTTTTATTGTATGTTTCTAATCCCGGTAGCTAGAAAACCGGGATATTCATAAAACATTTAAAGGATAAATTTAAGTGAGTACCAAATTGTTTGTGGGCAGCCTGCCCTGGTCAGTAGATGACGAAAAATTACAGGCAGCTTTTGAGGAACACGGTGAAGTGGTTTCAGCAAAAGTAGTTAAAGACCGTGAGACCGGAAGATCAAGAGGATTCGGTTTCGTTGAGATGGCATCTCAGGAGAGTGCCGATAGTGCAATAAATGCATTAAACAATGCTCAACTCGGTGGTAGAAATATAGTTGTTAATGTTGCTAAACCACGTACTTAGTATTTAGTTGGCCGGTCTCAAAAGCGTTCTTTTTCAAGAACGCTTTTCTTTTTTTAAACCCGTCAGACATTCTCTGAGCTTACAATCTTTTCTTTCTTTACCAGGTAGCGTTTAATCTTCTGTGTTGTTGTCTTTTCGAACTCTTCTGTTCTTATATAGAATTTTCTGATCTGCTTATGCAGGGGAAGCTGTTTGTTGACCTTCTTCATTTCCTCGTCAATTATCTTTCTTATAAGTTCGTCGTTTATCTCAGCACTATTCTTCTCTGAGTATTCTATAAATGCGTCGGCGTCTGTTACAATCTGAGCGGCGATGATTTCATCATGCTTATCGTTCTCTTCACCGTATATAAGCGACTCCAGTATAAAAGGACTCCTGTTAACAATGTCTTCGATTTCTTCGGGATAAACATTTTCACCTGTGCGGGAAAGAATCATATTTTTCTTCCTTCCTACAAGGTGAAGAAATCCATCACTGTCTATAAATCCAAGATCCCCGGTTTTAAGCCACTCACCTTCAAAGACCTCTTTGGTCAGCTGAGGGTTCTTATAGTAACCCAGCATTATATTAGGTCCCTTAGCCCAGACTTCTCCGATTCCTTCGGGATTTGGATCGTTTATTTTCAGCTGAACATTTTTTAGAGGAAGGCCTGCGGCCATATCCTTAAAGTTATCGATCTGATTTAACGCGAGGATAGGAGACGTTTCAGTTAAACCGTAACCCTGTACAAAATTAAATCCGAACTCCCTTAAACCTTTGGCGACTTTGGGATCAGGTGCGGCAGCCCCGGCAATAAATAGACGTATTGCCCCGCCGAACTGGTTATGCAGTTCTTTGAATATAAGTTTCTTTGATGCTTTCCAGCCGATCTTCTCCGCGAAGTTTGTTAACTTCAAAAGAGGAGGAACAACTTTCGATTTAACTTTATCTTCAACTATAGCCTTATATATTTTCCTGAACATTTTATCATACAGCAGAGGGACGCCCAGAAGAATTGTGGCTTTAACTTTCTGCAGATCTTCTGCAACTGTTTTCAAAGATCTCGCATAATGTACCGAGGCGCCTCTGTAGAGCGGACAAAGAAATCCGCAGGTACATTCGTAAGTGTGATGTATAGGAAGAACCGACAGGAATCTGTCTCTTTCGTTTATATCTATCATGCTCGTCATCGACATCAGGTTCTCAGCAATATTTTTCTGACTGAGCATCACTCCTTTTGCTCTGCCAAGAGAGCCGGATGTGAAATTTATTTCAGCCATCTCGTTAAGATTTATTTCAGGAAGCGATTCTTTTTCAACTATTTTTCCCTTTTCAATCAGCCTGACCATAGAATGAAAGCCGTCTTTGTCATTTTCGATATCCATATTCACGAAAATCTTCAGCTTCTTGAGCAGATCCTTTTTGTCGAGCATTAACTCATTATATGCATGGGAAAAAATAATTGCCTCAGCCTCAGATTCGTGTATGATATTAATGATGTCCTGTTCCGGAAGATTTTTATCTATAGGAACAACAACATTATTGAATGTCATCCCGGCAAGGTATGCAATCCCCCACTGCAAGCGGTTCTCGCTTATTATAGCAAGGTGGGCTCTCTCAGTCAGTCCCAGTTTTTGAAGGGAATTACCGAACTTTAAAACATTTTCCTGAAGCTGTTTGAAGGAAACTCTTTGTATGGGTGTATCTGCAAGATCTTCCAGGGCAAGCTTATCGGGAAAACTATGGGCTGACCGGAAGAGCATATCTCTTATCGATGAGATTAAAGGAACATCAATATATTTTATTTCGTTCTTCATTCTTTCCCCGGCTGTTTTTATAGACAAAATATAATTAAAAGGATTATGTTTTGTCAGATATTATTAAAAATAATGTAATTAGGTCTCAGGATACAACTTTAAGTTTCTCCATAACGCGGAGCGATACTTCCGCAACATTTTCAGCGGTAATACCGTATTGTTCCATTAATACCTGTTCAGGAGCAGATGCTCCGAATTTTTCGATACTGACGGCTTCTCCGCCGTCTCCGATATACTTATACCAGCACTGGCTTATGCCTGCTTCAACTGATACTCTCGCTTTTATTTTTGATGGAAGAATAGATTCTCTGTAATCTTCAGTCTGCATTTCAAAGAGTTCAAAGCTGGGGAGGCTTACAATCCTGATTTTCACACCCTGCTTTTCTAATATTTTTGCGGCCTGGAGTGCGGTTGAGACCTCAGAACCTGATGCCATTAAGATCAGCTCCGGGTCAGGAGTGTCTTGTAAAATGTAAGCGCCTTTGGAAAGATTCTCAGCAGAACCGTATTTAGTCTGATCCAGAACCGGGAGTCCCTGCCTTGTCAATATTAATAAAACAGGACTTCCTTTATGTTCAATTGCATATTTCCAGGCAGCTGATGTTTCATTCGCATCAGCAGGACGGATTAAAACAACTTTCGGAATCGCACGCAGTGCGGCAAGGTGTTCCACCGGCTGATGTGTAGGTCCATCTTCTCCTAGCCCGATACTATCATGCGTGAATACATAAACAGGATTTATTCCCGAGAGAGCTCCAAGTCTTATAGCAGGACGAAGGTAATCGGAGAAAATGAGGAATGTACCGCCATAGGGGATAATACCTCCATACAGAGCCATCCCATTAAGGATGCTTGCCATCCCGTGTTCACGGATGCCGAAATGGAAGTTTCTTCCTTTCCTGTCCGATGCGTTGAAGTCTTCGAATCCCTTAAGATATGTATTGTTTGAAGGGGCCAGGTCCGCTGACCCTCCTATAAGGGAGGGAAGAAACGGAGCTATCGCATTCAGAACTTTGCCTGAAGCAGATCTTGTAGCCATTTTTTTACCATCGTCTTCGAACACCGGCAGGTTGTCTTTCCATTCATCACCATACTCCCTGCTCATTATTTTCCTGAACAGCGCGGCTTCTTCCGGGTACCGTCCGGAATATTCTTCGAATAGAGAGTTCCAGTCAGCCTCGTACTTTCCGAACTGCTTGGAGAGTGATTTAAACAGTTCTGAAACTTCCTCCGGTATATAGAAAGTTTTATCCTCAGGCCAGTTAAGGTTCTTCTTTGTAAGCCTGATTTCTTCATCACCAAGGGGAGAGCCATGTGCACCGGATGTATCCTGTTTGTGGGGACTTCCGAATCCGATATGAGTTTTTGTAATAATAATAGTTGGTCTCTCAGATTCATTCCTTGCGGTTAGGAGTGCCGCCTCAAGCGCACTAAGGTTATTTACATCATCAACGTTCAGCACCTGCCAGCCGTAAGCGTCGAATCTTTTGGCGATATCTTCACTGAATGAGAGATTGGTTGACCCATCTATTGTAATTCCGTTATCATCGTAAAAGAAGATAAGCTTGCCCAGTTTCAGATGTCCTGCTATAGATGCCGCTTCATGCGAAACCCCCTCCATTAAATCTCCGTCGCTGCATATACCGTAGATGAAATGATCCAGAATCCGGAAATCTTCTTTATTAAACATTGAGGCGAGGTAGGATTCCGCTATAGCCATCCCTACAGCATTAGCGAAGCCCTGTCCGAGGGGACCGGTTGTAGTTTCAACGCCTGGAGTTAAGTGATATTCAGGATGCCCCGGAGTAATGCTTTCCCACTGCCTGAAATTTTTTATATCCTCCATTGAGATTTTATAACCGCAGAGATGCAGAATGCTGTATAGAAGCATACTTCCATGTCCGTTGGATAAAATAAACCGGTCGCGGTTAACCCAGCCGGGATTCTCAGGATTATGCCGCATATGTTTTGCGTAAAGAGTATATGCGATCGGGGCGCAGCCCATAGGCATACCCGGATGTCCGGAGTTGGCCTTTTGTACGGCGTCCACTGATAAAAACCTTAATGTATTAATTGTTGCAAGATCTGTTTTTTCTGATGGGAAGGACATTCCTCACTCCTCAAATAATTTCTGTAAATATATTAAAAAGAGAATTTTTTATTCTCAGGAGATAAGTCGATTTCAGAACGTATCCTGAAAAAAAAGTGACCATACGTAGCTCTAAAATGCTTCCTTCAATCTCCGGTGAAGGAACTGAAATAAACCATCACTCCAAGCTGGGTAACCAGCAAGTCAGTTTTTGATTTTGAAACATCATAATAGACATTTCCGTTTTCAATAGTAACCGAGCCTTCTTTAAGATACTCAGCTTCGCTCCCCAGAAGATATCTGACCTTAAGATCCAGAAATAATGCCTGAAAACCGCCTTCCTGTTCCTCCGGTGAGTATAATTTGATCAGCAGTCCTCCTCCCACTCCGTAATTCCAGGCAAAATCATCAAAATTTGTATTACTGGCTACATCTTCATTTCCCTGGCTGTTTATGGAAGTTTCAGTAAAAAGATATGCCCCACCGAATAATAATTCCGCATAAGGACGAACATCTCCTGAAGGAGGAGCGATCTGGAAGAGCAGGTGAAAATTAACAAGATTATTAGATCGATCAACATTAACAACAACATCAGGAATGGTGGTACTGAAAGGTTCCTGCCTTGATTCACTTCCGTAATTCAGATACCCGATGTCAAGACCAAATCCAAAAGGGAGTCCTTCTGACGGATTAAAGAAAAGAACCTGGCCTGATAGTCCGAATCCAGGGCGGTCTACGTTCTGTTTGAATTCACCCTCGGGAAAGCCCAGCATTAAACCTCCGCCCGCAGATTGGGCAGAAAGGCTGATAGTATAAATAAAAACTATCATAAGTAACTGTATTAGCTGTTTCATTATCACTCCCGGCAGAATAATTAAAAAACAATGTAAATCACCCCTCTAAATTACTAAAGCTCTTACATTTAAGGTAACAGAAAATGATTAATACATATTTTAAATATTAAGGAAGCCAGATAGATATGAAACTAAAAATGATGATTATGGGTCTGGGAGGAGTGGTGGGACTTCTGATTTTGTTCGGCGTGATCACAGGTATGCTTAGAATTTCCATACTTGACAACCGGGAAGATACTGAACATCAGAATATTCTCGCAAAATTGGAGAAAACAGGAAATCTTGAACTAATTCACTATAATTTCGATGAAACTCCTGGTAAAACCGGCAATACTAATTCCGGAGAACCTGTCAGCGTCGGAGGTGAGGCTGCTGCCTGTATAAATCTTAGAAAAGTGAGAAGCGATGATATACAGGTCCAGAGAGATAAGATTATTATTTCTCTCCCGTCTCCTGAGCTTTGTTATGCAAAGGTAACCAAAGGTCAATCTGAAATATCGTCTGCTTCAATGGCAGTAAACAAAGATACTTCAATGCGGACCCCTGATAATGAAGAGATGCTGCGTAAAAAAGCTGTTTCTCTCGGGATATATGACATGGCAAAAGAAAATGCCGAAAAGCTGGTCCATGCCTTGTTGAGCTCAGTAACTGATAAGGAAATAATACTGGAGTTTAAGGGATAGGATTATATTTTCAGTCCCCGTGGAACAAAGAACTTCTCCACCAAATCAAATATTCCCTGAACAAGAAGTGCCAGAACAGCCGCTGGGACGGCCCCCTGCAGGATTAAGGAAATATTATCCAGCCTTATACCTGTTAATATGGGCTGACCGTATCCTCCCGCCCCGATTAAAGCACCTAAAGTTGCCGTACCCACATTGATTACCGCTGAGGTTTTTATTCCTGCGAGTATTGACGGTGAAGCAATAGGAAGTTCAACCAGCCGGAGTTTCGCAGCGGAAGTTATGCCCAATACTTCAGCTGATTCCCTGATATGGCCCGGGATTCCCTGCAGCCCGCTGTAAGTGTTGCGTACTATAGGCAGAAGGCTATAAAGGAACAGGGCTGCAATAGCCGGCCATGATCCAATTCCTATAAGGGGAATCATAAAAACCAGAAGAGCAAGAGAAGGGATTGTCTGGATAATACCGACGGTGCCGAGGATTATTTTCCCTGTTTTTTTATTCTTATAAGCCGCTATTCCCAGGGGGATAGCGGTAATTATAGCCGCAAAAAGAGAAATGATTACAAGAAAAAGATGATCCAGGGTGTTTCTCAGCAGGCGCGACCATAAGGTTTCTACTTTATAAGAGGATTCAATACCGAAATTCTGTTTGATATACTGTGCGGCCACATAAGCTTCAGGTCTGCCGTTGATCTTTACTTCAGCATTCATCTTTATCATAGTGGATTCAGGGATAGAGCCTTCCAGTTTAAGAACCTCAGCCAGGGCTTCGGGGTTCTCTTTTTCTGCTTCCTGCCTGTATAAAAAAACCGCCTTATACTCAGGAAAATAATTCAGGTCATCCTTAAGTACTTTAAGATTATAGTATTTAATATCCGCATCTGTCGAATAGAAGTCGATAACATCTATTGAACCTTCATCCAGGCCCCGGTAAGCAAGGTCGTGATCCAGCCCTGTTACATTATCCTGCGGAAGATGGTAGGCCTGTGACAGTCCCGGCCACCCATCATTCCTATCGAGAAATTCATTACTGAAACCATATTTTAACCCGGGATGATTTCTAAGATCAGAGATGGAATTTATATTCAGTTTTTCAGCAAGACTCTTTTTCATGCCGATCGCATATGTATCGTTAAAGCCGAGGGGTTTGCTGATGTCTATATGTTTAGAGTGCAGGATATCCATCATTTGCTGGTCACTGTTTATCTCTTTATCCGAAAGAATTTCCTGTTTTATCGTACCGGTGTATTCAGGATAAATATCAATATCGCCGCTGAGCAGAGCATCCCATAATACCCTTGTCCCTCCTATCTCTCTTTTATGTATTGTATGAGGATTCACGGTGCGGGCCATTTGAGTACCGATTTCGCCAAGTATAACAGACTCGGTAAATTTCTTGGATCCGATAATGAAAGGTACATCCTGCTGTTGAGGCAGCAGTGACGCGGATGCGAGAATAATAAGTATTGTTATTTTGTTAAGTAAATTCATTTCGGGTCAGAACTCTATAACGCTGCGCTGAGCGCGGATGAATGAGGAGACAAACGAATCTGAAGGATTGTCTTTTAAGGATTTAAAGTCTCCCTGCTGAATAATCGTCCCGTCTTTCATCAAAACAATTTTATCTGCAAAGAAAACTGCTTCGTTCAAATCATGGGTAACCATTAAAACCGTTTTATTCAGTGTCCTGAATATTTCCCTGAGGTCCGACTGCAGATCATATCTTATTAAAGGATCAAGAGCACCAAGAGGTTCATCTAGAAAAAGGAACTCGGGATCGAGCATCAGAGCCCTCATCAGGCTGACCCTCTGTCTTTGTCCCCCTGATAATTCCGCAGGAAACTTTGAGAATCCCACCGCTGGAAATTTTGTAAGATCAGCCAGTTCACTTATTCTTTTTTTTATCCGCTCATTTTTCCAGCCCAGATAACCGGCCAGCAGAGAAACATTTTCTTCCGCTGTGAGATGAGGAAATAATCCGCCCTCCTGGATTACGTATCCAATTTTTAATCGGATATCACGGACGTTTGAGGTAGTGAGTGTTTGTTCGTCTATGGAGATCTGACCGGTGTCAGGTTTAATAATACCGGTCAGAATTCTAATAAGGGTAGATTTACCGCAGCCGCTGGGACCAATTAAAACTGTAGTTTTTTTGTTTTCTATCTCTAATGTAATTCTCTTTAGCGCTTCGGTTGAATCGAAGGACTTAGAGATATTATTGAGTATAATAGACATCTGCTTAAAATTCGTTCATCGAAAAACCTGCTATCTTGCAACAAGTATCCGGTAATCCCAGGGCTTAAGCTCCAGCCATTCCTTTGATTTGATACGTGTTTTCTTTTTAGAAAATGGATTTACATATTCTCCCGCAATCTGATCACTTTCCAGTTCCGTTCTGAGTTTTTTATCCGACAGGTTGAATATCGCGTACACTTTATTTTCACCAGACTGCCTGACAAAAGCAAAAACTTCCTCTTTACTTGATTTAACAGGTATCATCCTGCCCCCCTCACTGCCGTTCCATAGTGCTTTGTTTTTTACTTTCTCATTAAGAAGGTCAGTGTAAAGAAGGCGGTATTTACTTTCTTTCCATTCAACAGTATCCTTATCGAAAAACCTGAGTCTTTTATTCAGTCCGGCTTCCTGTCCCGTATAAACCAGAGGCATTCCTCTGATAACGCAGGTAAATACGTCAAATGTCTCTGCAGCCTCACCCAGTCTCTCGAAAGTGGTACCGTTCCAGCTATTCTCATCATGATTCGTTGTGAATCTCATTCTGTATGCATCAGGAGGATAAGTGTTATTTTCTTTATTGAATAAATCTCTTATTGCCTGAACGCTGGTCTTTCCCTGAGCCAGATCATTCATAAGGTGAAGCAGGTTCCAGGAATAAGTCATATCAAAAGCCTCGTGGAATTCAGGTCCTTCTGCTTCAGCAAGCATAAAAACTTTCTTAACCTTATCCAGTTCAGTACGGGCGGTTTTCCAGAATTCCAGCGGTACCATTCCCGCAACATCACATCTGAACCCGTCGATATCGCACTCCTGCACCCAGTACTTCATAGCATCAACCATATACTTCCATAGTTCTTTATTATCATAGTTCAGATCAATAACATCATGCCAGTCGGCTACGGGCGGAACGAAATTTCCGAGAGAATCTTTGGTATAGAAATCGGGATGTTCTTTAACCCATACATTATCCCATGATGTATGATTTGCTACCCAGTCGATGATAACATACATCCCCGCATCATGAACCTTTTTGACGGTTTCCTTAAAGTCTTCAAGCGTTCCGAATTCAGGGTTCACTGCTTTGTAATCTCTAACCGAATAATAGCTGCCAAGGCTGCCCTTCCGGTTCTTTTCACCTATAGGATTTATGGGCATAAACCAGACTATCCCAACGCCAAGTTTCTTCAATTCACCGATGTGGGCATCAAAAGCTTTAAAGGTTCCTTCCGGAGTGTACTGACGCGTATTAACTTCATAAATAGAAACGTTGTGACTCCAGGCAGGGTGTTTAACAGAAGTTATTTCCTGCGCGGGACAATAACTGACAAATAAAATTAAGACAAACAGGAGTAAAGATATCTTGTAGTTATGGGTTAGCATAAATTTCTCAGTAATATTTATGTAATGAAACCGGGATGAATTCTCCTTAAAAGAATTCTCCCCTTTTAATTAAATTAAACCTGGCAATCACGATTCAGAAGGATGATCTCTGTCGTTGTCCTTTTCGGCTTTAGCATGAAACTGACGATTTTCAAAAATGCCTCCTTCTTTACCGGTGGCAGCAGCCTTCTCAATTTTAACTTTCTCTTTAATCTGCTCATATTTCTGCAGCAGAGTCTGGTTCCTCGAGATTTCCTCAAGCAGCTTGGTCTTCTTTGCCACAAGTTTTGTGATATATCCACGCTGCTCTTCATGTTCAAGTTTTAACTGTCCTATTGAATCCTGAAGTTCAGATAATTCTTTCCGGGATTCAGAAATTCTTTCCCTTGTAATATGAAGTTTATCTTCATATTCGGCTAGTTCTTCGTCAACTTCATGCTTTTTTGTCCGGGATTTCTCAAACCGTTCGCTCATATCATTAAGGATCTCTTTCATATTATCTTCGATCGACTGCTTCTTACTCATCAGGTATTCTGTCTCCATCCGAAGTCCATCGTTACGGCGCAAGATTTCAGTTGTTTTATCTTCAAGCGAGCCTATATCAAGCCGTATGATCTCCTTTTCATTGGCGAGTTCTCTCAGCGAATCCTGCAGCGAATTTATTTCTGCCTGTCTCATTCCAAGCACTCTTTCACTTTCTTCAAGAGCCGCAATCTTTTCGAAAAGAGTCTGATCCTTTTCATTGACTTCCTTTTCCTTATCCATCACGACCTTTTCATAGAAAATTCGTTTACGGCTAAGTTCGTTTACATCCCGGCTGTACTTCTGAAACACCTTCCCGAAACGTTCTTCAAGGGCGGCATTTTCATTTTCAATTTCTGTTTTTTTCTTCTCGATGAGAGGGATAGTCTGCCTGAGCAGATCCGACTGTTCTTTCAGTTTCTCATAAACTTCAACCTGGTCGCTAACCTTCTTATTTAATTCTTTTTTCAATGCCTCTGAGTTTTCAATTTCCTCTACAAGTCCTGCCAGCTTATTTTCAAGTCCATTCAGCTCCCCGCTGAGGCTGCTTAACCTGCTGCTTTTAGTTTCAAGTTCATTTTTAATTTCATACAATTCACGCTGCTTATTGTTCTTTTCCTCCAAAATCCTGCTGTGATCAGTGGAGACTGTATGTATAGAATTTGATCTCTCCCTGAGCTCCGCATCCAGATCTTTAAGATCTCTATCAAGTTCAACTTCTTTCTCCTGCTTATGAGCGATATTCTTTGTAAGCATATTGAGAATTTCATCTTTGGCTTTAATCTCCTGCTCCTGGTTAGAGGCTGTCTCGTTCAGCTTCTCTTCTTTTTCCTTTAACCTGGCTACATTATTAAGCAGCCGTACTTCCTCCCCGGAATAATACTCTTTCTCTCTTTTTCTCTCTTCAATCTCTTTGTATAAATTCTTAAGATTTTCCCTCTCGGTTTTATCACGTTCGTGAAGAGCTTCAACCTTTTTTATAAGCTCTTTAACCTCTTCCTTTTTACTCTCTATACCCCTCAGAATTTTCAGCTCACGTTTTCTAAGGTCTTCCAGGATTTTTTCTTCAGTCTTTAACTTTCCATCGTTATCATTTTTAATTTCTTCTTCAAGTTTTTCCTGTTGGATCAGGAGCTTATTCAGCTCTGAGTTTAATCTTTTAATCTCCTTTCTTTGTGCTTCGTTCTCCCTCCTGAGAATCTTATAAGTTTCAGAACTTTCCTCATCAGGATATGGGCTTTCATCAGGGGAGGAATCTGAAAAGGATTGTATTTCCTTTTTAAGTGCTTCAATCTGGTTATTATAGTCAATCAAAGTGTGCTGAAGTTCTTTTTTAAGTCCGTTCAACTCGGGGATTTTGTTGGCAAGTTCATTTAATTCAGATTCCTTAATTTTCTTATCATTTTGCAGGATCTGTATTTCATCCTTTAGTTCCTCTTTTGCTGAATTAAGGTCCGCAATATCCCCCTGAAGCCTATGAAGCATATCCTCCAGATCATCTGACTTCTCCTCCTGTTCATTAAACACGTGAAGCTTATTTTTAAGCTCCTGGTTCTCTTTTCTCAGGGCTTCGATTTCTTTTGAATTAAAAATTGCCATTACTTCATCTCCCGGAAAACTTAAATAATCGTCCTCAAAACAGAATCTGGAACAGGAAGGATATCAATAAATTGATTTATATAATGCATGAACTTAATTATTAGGAGCTAAATTATCAATCAAATTCAGCTTTTTGAGGAGTGTCCGTCACCCAGAACTTTTACGTTGTCATTAAGTACATCTTCAATATATAACATCTGTACGGCTACAATAACACATACCAGCATCGGAGTAGCCAGAATTAATCCGAATATTCCCAGCAGAACTCCGGCCAGTATCTGCATAGAAATAAGGAGGGCCGGAGGAAGTGAAACGGCTTTCTTTTGAATCTGAGGTGTAATCACGTAACTCTCGAGGGTTTGAATACCGATGTAAAGCGCAACTATCCATAGTCCCTTTATGGGACTAATTACGAGGCCGAACAGCACAGCTGGTACAGCGGAAACCACCGGGCCAAGGTTGGGGACAAAGGTAAGAATGGCCGCAAAAATTCCGAGGGTTACGGGCATAGGTATATCAAATATCCATAAACCAATGGCAGTTAAAATTCCGATAACCAGCATTGAAGCAATCCTTCCGACAAACCACCACTTTAGAGCGTTATTCATTGCCTCAAGCACTTCTCCGACTCTTTTTCTGTTTCGCGGAGGGAAAAGTTTAATAAAACTTTTTACATAAAGCCCCGGGTTGAAGGCTGAATAAAGTCCAATAACCAGAATAATAAATAAATTTACAATTGCTCCCAGGGTGGATGAAAATATTCCGGTCAACCGTTTTATCATACCGCTGTCAGATGTAAAATTACCCTCTGCGTTCTGTACACTTGCAACAATCGATCTGCCCCACTCTGATTTGGAAAGCTCATCTTTTAAATGGTTCCAGGCCGTGGGTATCTGTTCTTTCATCCGGTTAAAACCCTCTGCTATACTGGGACCAAGAAGCCATATTCCGCCGGTTATTAATACAATACAAACGAGAAGTACTATTAACAGGCCTATAGTGGAAGATATATTCGTCCGGTTCGAAATAAATGCGGCAATTCCCCGAAGAAAAACAGCAACAAGAATACCGGCAAAAATTAGCAGTAATACCTGAACAGCTTCCGTAAACAGATATATTAAAGCCGCTGCCAGAACCACAATGCCTATGGTATAGAGTACTTTTTGTGAAAACGTATCTTTATTCAATTAAAGTCAGACTTTTAATTAAGGATGAGTTATATAAAAATATAGATAATGTTTTTGAGGGAAATTAACTGTATGCTCACTCACGCAGAAGCAGGAAGAAGTTTATTCTTCTCCGGGAAGTTCGTTTTTTTGACTACGGTACATATTTCTGATGGTTACTTTCTGAAGCTGTCTTTCAATAATAAGTTCTGCGAGCCTTTCCGGGATGTAATCCCTGTTCTTTGAACCAAACAACTCGTTAAGTTTATGTTCGTTTATATCAATCCGGTAAAGGATATTCAACAATCTTTCGTAATCAGTATCCAGCAGTTCAGTTATTTTTTTAGTTAGACGCTCCTTCAACTGTTTAAGGTTATCAATACCGGCCGGTTCAATAACGGATGTAATACCCGCTTTATCAAAATCCCTTGTGATAGTTTCGGTAACCTCAATGACCTGGTTTTTTTCATCATTCATTATAACCTCTCTTATTAGTCAAGAAATATCACTCAATATATTTATAAACCTTTTTCTGCTTTTTTAACTTTTCAGAGGGCCGTTGAACCAAGCTGCATCATACCGGCATATGCCCGCTGAATCTTCCGGTTGCTATTTTCACTATTCTGTAGCTGCCGTAAGTAAAGAAAGGAGCAGCCAGAACATCGATAAAGTAGTGGACATGCTGCAAAATAACACTCAGGCCTATTAAAACAGTAAAGATCAGGAAAATCTGTTTATAAGGCTTTTTATCGATCACAAGAAACAGAAGAAATAATGTTGCTGTATGACCCGAGAAAAAAAGATCTTTTGTCAGCAGCTTACCAGAACCAAAAAACTGTACAAAGGGGTCATTCAATGGTATCATCTCAGGCGGAGGATTAAACGGCAGAGAGTACATTGCCGCCATTCGTACCAATATCATAACTGTGTATACCTGTACAGCAAGAATGAGACGCACAGGGTTTCTCACAAGTATTACGATCCCTGTAAGCAGAGACAAATATATTATAGAAAATATCAGCCAGGTTAAATTTATCGGACGAAATAAACTTAGAATGGGATCGCTGAATGAGAATCCTTCCCGTATTTCGACGTAATCAAGAAACCCGGAATAAAAATATAAGGCAGCCGCAAGAAACACAACTGATAACAAAAGCCGGTACTGTATAATCTTTAATTTATATGAATCAACCAGAGTTGAAGCGGTCATGAATTTTCTATATTAATGTTATCCAGGAAATACGGCAGCATTTTCCGCCACGTAGGCCAGTCGTGCGGCATATCCTCTCCCCACAAATCGAACCAGTGCGGTATATCTTTGGTATGAAGAATATCAGATAACTGCTTAGAGGCTTCCGGATCTTCATAGGCGCCTCTCCCGCTGGCAATAATTATATTTTTAGTCCTGAGGGTTGAAAGTACACTTTCATCCGTCAATCCCGGAAGGTATTCCACCGGTGAATTATAATAGCATTTATCGTCGAAATAACCGTCTGTATACTTCTTGAGATCATAGATACCGCTCATACCGATGAGTCCGGCAAATAGATCAGGCCGTTTGAAAAAAATATTAGCTGCATGATACGCTCCCAGGGAAGCTCCTGAAGCGACGATCGGGATTTCACCTCTGCAATGCTCTATGATAAAAGGAATTACTTCTTCTATAACGTAGCGGTTATATAATTCGTGTCTTTCAGATTTTTGGGAAGGTTCCAGCTCTTTGTTCATCCAGCTTTCATTATTTATGCTGTTTATTGAGAAAACCTTGAGCGTACCATTATTTATATATTCTGAAATACTATCTATCAGGTAAAATCTTTCATATTCCAGATAATCTGTTCCTGCGGTAGGAAACATAAGAAGCGCATAGCCGTAATGTCCGTATACGGCAACCTCCATGTTTTTTTGAAGGTTATTACTATTCCATTTATGAATTTCTCTTTGCATTTTCTCCTTATAAGGGTGTGAAAAAGAGAATTTTTCATTTCAATTTCTATAATTTTCTTCACTTTTCAAAGAAAGAAAGCTTTTTCGTGATCGGGCATACCACTAAATTTAGTTTTCTAACCCCAAAGTCTGATCCCGTGGAGAGGGATCAGACTTTAAGCAGGGAAATAACTTTCCGGAAAATTCTAAATCACATTGTCAGTTTTAACAAAAACCCCATCAGTATACCAGCCGCCACAGCGCTGCCGATAACTCCGGCAACATTAGGGGCCATCGCGTGCATAAGAAGATGGTTAGTGGGGTCTTCTTTCAAGCCAAGCATCTGAGAAACTCTTGCACTATCGGGCACAGCAGATACTCCAGCTGACCCTATAAGCGGGTTGATCTTATTCCCCTCTTTAAGAAACAGGTTCATTACTTTTGCGAACATTACCCCCCCGGCCGTAGCGATGGCGAATGAGAGTGCTCCCAGTATAAATATAAATATTGAATGTGGCGTAAGGAAAATAGTGGCCTGGGTAGATGCCCCCACGGTAACTCCCAGAAGAATTGTAACAATGTCGATTAAAGCATTCTTTGCGGTATCTCCCAATCTTTTTGTAACTCCGCATTCCTTTAACAGGTTGCCGAAGAATAGCATACCAAGCAAGGGAAGAGCACCTGGAGAAATAAAGGTGGTCAGAAGCATACCGACTATCGGAAAGAGTATCTTTTCTGTTCTTGCAACCGTTCTGGGGGGCTTCATCCTGATAAGTCGTTCTTCTCTTGAAGTAAGCAGCTTCATAATTGGAGGCTGGATCACGGGGACAAGCGCCATATACGAATAGGCCGCTATTGCGATAGGACCGATAAGTTCAGGGGCCAGTTTTGAAGACAGAAATATAGCAGTAGGGCCATCAGCGCCTCCGATAATTCCTATTGCAGCCGCCTGCTGTTCCGAAAATCCCAGCGATATCGCGCCGAGGAAAGTAATAAAGATACCAACCTGGGCCGCGGCACCGAGCAGCAGTAATTTAGGATTTGAAAGCAGCGCAGAGAAGTCCGTCATAGCCCCTATTCCAAGGAAAATCAACGGCGGATATATTCCCTTAAGGACTCCAAAATAAAGATAATTGAGTACGCTGCCATTTTCATATATACCAATCTGCAATCCCACATTCTCAAGGAATGGTATATTACCTATAAGGATGCCGAATCCGATGGGAATAAGCAGGAGCGGCTCGTACTCTTTTTTGATTGCCAGATAGATGAACAGCAAACCGACCGCGATCATTATTATATGACCGATGGTTATGTTTGCGAAACCAGTAAAACTGAGGAAATGTTTTAGTCCTTCCATTGATTAATCCCCGATCTCAACAAGAAGATCTCCCTCAAGGACAGAATCACCGGCTTTAACCTTAACACTGAGAATCGATCCCTCCCTGTCGGAATTAATATTATTCTCCATCTTCATAGCTTCCATGATAAGAAGCTTATCCCCCATTTTAACCTTATCGCCCGGTTTCACTTTAACTTCTATTATCGTTCCCGGAAGAGGGGCTTTAATCACTCCCGCACCCTTTCGTTCGGACGGTCTGCTCGTCTTGGCGATATCCCCTCCGGCAGATGGTTCTACCTTAGTTCTTACAAGCTTTGGAGTTTTAACTTTTTTAACTTCCTGTTCAACATCCACCTTATAAACCGTTCCATTAACATCTATTTCTGCCGAATTCTCCTCGAAGCTCAGAATCTCCACATCGTATTTATTACCCTGAATAGTAAATTTAAATTTTTTCATTTCACTTCCGCCTTTTCACCGGGTATTCCCTCAGTCCGTATATCTTGGAACTCCATGGGGAATAACTCCTTTGAACTTTTTTAATTGTTAAAACGGTACTTTCAATATCATGCACTTCCTCAAAGTACAGGTATATTGCCGCCGAAATTGCAGCATTTATCTCACCTGAGACCGAAATATCCTTCCCATCGCTGCTGCTCATATCTCCCTTTTTCGTAAGTCTGCTTCTTACACGGAACTGAAGGAACCGGGAAAGATTTACAAACATCAGATACAGAAGCAGAAGAGCGATAAAGACGATAAGATATCCGACAACAGAGATGAATATTCCCTGCGAATCTAAAATGTTGGAAGGCGTAAACTCGATTTTATTAAAGAGCTGATCTGTATTTAAAGATTTGCTTATTGTATCCGCCGCACTTTTTATAGTGTCAGCGTTCACCTGGTAATGCATATGACTCCTCCTTATAATGGTATGTTAGAATGTTTCTTCGGAGGATTCACATCTTTTTTAGTTGAAAGCATCTGCAGCGCCCTTATCACCCTGAAACGGGTATTCCTGGGTTCAATAACATCATCTATATAACCATATTTAGCAGCCACATAGGGTGTTGCAAATTTCTTCCTGTATTCCTCTTCCTTCTCTTTAAGGAATTTTATTCTTTCTTCCGTATCTTCTATCATCTGCAGGTGTTTATAATGGAGAACCTCGATCGCTCCTTTTGGTCCCATTACAGCAATCTCCGCCCCCGGCCAGGCGTAGTTTATATCTCCACGTAAGTGTTTAGAACTCATAACATCATAAGCCCCGCCGTAAGCTTTACGCAGAATTACCGTCACTTTAGGAACAGTAGCTTCACCATATGCAAAGAGAAGCTTTGCTCCGTGGATGATTATTCCCCCGTATTCCTGTGCGGTACCGGGCAAAAACCCTGGGACATCTACGAGGGTTACTATAGGGAAGTTGAACGAGTCGCAGAATCTTACAAAACGGGCTGCTTTCCTGGATGCGTTTATATCCAGTACTCCCGCCAGATAATTGGGCTGATTAGCTACAATTCCAACAGGCTGGCCATTAAACCTTGCAAATCCAGTTATGATGTTTGGGGCAAACACCCGCTGGATTTCGAGGAATTCACCTTCATCTACGATTGAATATATAATATCTTTGACATCATAAGGCTTATTAGGATTCTCAGGAATCATTTCATTAAGAGAATCTTCAAGCCTGTCTATAGGATCATTGCATACAATAGAGGGAGGATCTTCGAGATTGTTCTGCGGCATGAAGCTTATAAGCTTTCTTATCAGCTGAATACCTTCTTCTTCGTTTTCGGCAACAAAATGCGAGACACCCGATTTGGTTGAGTGAATCGATGATCCGCCGAGTTCTTCATCTGATACCTCTTCGCCTGTTACTGTTTTAACAACCTTAGGACCGGTAACAAACATATAGCTCGTGGCCTTAGTCATTATAATAAAGTCGGTTAAGGCAGGAGAATAAACCGCTCCTCCGGCGCAAGGACCAAATACTGCTGAAATCTGAGGAACAACTCCGGAAGCAAGAATATTCCGTTCAAAAATATCCGCGTAGCCTCCGAGGCTTTTTACTCCTTCCTGTATTCGTGCCCCTCCGCTGTCGTTAATTCCTATTACGGGGGCGCCGACTTTCATTGCCTTATCCATAACCTTACAAATTTTCTGCGCGTACATCTCCGAAAGAGAACCGCCAAAAACAGTAAAATCCTGGGAAAAGACATAAACAAGTCTGCCATCTATAGTGCCGTAACCGGTAACAACGCCATCTGAGAGATATGCTTCTTTATCAAGACCGAAATCTATACTTCTGTGAGATACGAACATATCGAATTCTTCAAAACTTCCTTCATCAAGAAGGAGATCAAGTCTTTCACGTGCTGTGTATTTCCCTTTTTTATGCTGAGCTTCTATTCTTTTTTCACCGCCGCCAAGGCGCGCCTGGTTGCGGAGATCCATAAGCTCCTTTACTTTATCGCGGGTCGCCATAATATATCCATTAGTTTATTTTTGAGTTGGTATCCCGGGGCTCGATTAGAAGGGACGTTGTTCTTCAGATCCTGAATTTATCATGCATCGAAGTATATTCCGTACTCTCAGTCAGCCTCAGGTTTTTCACATAATTCTGTAAGAACCCCGTGAGTAGATTTGGGATGGATAAATGCTATGTCCAGGCCTTCTGCTCCCCTACGCGGACTTACATCAATTAATTTGATTTCTTTCTCTTTTAATTCATTGAGGGCAGAAGGAAGATCATTTACTGCGAAAGCTAAATGATGAACTCCCTCCCCTCTTTTTTCTATAAACTTACCTATTGGTCCTTCCGGATCAGTTGTTTCAAGAAGTTCTATTTTAGTTTGTCCTATTTGAAAAAATGCCGTCTTCACCTTCTGATCCGTAACCTCTTCCACCGCGTAACATTTTAACCCCAGAACATCCTCGTAATATCTGATTGCTTCTTCAAGATTCTTTACTGCTATTCCGATATGTTCAATATGGGTTAAGTTCATTTCAATACCTTTATTATATGACAACATGTTCTTTATACTCGCCGAAGACTGCCCGCATCGTATTGCAGATTTCCCCGACGCTTGCATACGTTTTAACTGCTTCAATTATAGGGGGCATAAGGTTGTCACTCCCTTCGGCAGTTTCTTTCAATTTCTTTAATGACTGCTGCACTTTATCATTATCTCTTTCTTTCCTGACCTGATTGAGAAACTTAATCTGGTCCTCCTGGACTCTCATATCAATCTTCAAAAGTTCAGGCTCTTCATCCTCACTTATCCTGAATTTATTTACACCAACCACTGTTCGTTTACCGCTTTCAATCTGCTTTTCATATTCGTAGGCAGCCTTCTGAATTTCAAGCTGAACGAATCCATCCTCAATTGCCTTAATCATCCCTCCCATAGCATCAATGCGGTTTATATAATCTTCAGCTTCTTTTTCTATACTGTCAG
The DNA here is from genome assembly GCA_963771705.1 of uncultured Bacteroidota bacterium. Lineage (GTDB taxonomy): Bacteria > Bacteroidota > Ignavibacteria > Ignavibacteriales > Ignavibacteriaceae > DATFVA01. Next base: position 391,932 of record CAVYUP010000005.1, on the reverse strand, counting down.
TCATAGCTTCAACAAAATATGAACCTGCAAGCGGATCGATAGTACTGGTTACGCCGCTTTCATAAGCAACCACCTGCTGGGTCCTGAGGGCAGTACGCACCGAATTTTCAGTAGGAAGCGCTAATGCTTCATCTTTTGAATTAGTATGAAGACTCTGGGTCCCTCCCAATACGGCTGCCAGGGTCTGTATTGTAACCCTGACAATATTATTATCAACCTGCTGGGCTGTTAACGTTGAACCTGCGGTCTGCGTATGGAAACGCAGCATCATAGATTTAGATTTTTTAGCACCGAACCTATCTTTTACTATCCTGGCCCACAGCCTTCTTGCAGCCCGGAACTTTGCAACTTCTTCGAGGAGGTCATTATGGGAATTGAAAAAGAAAGACAACTGTCCCGCAAAATCATCAATATCGAGGCCGGCCTTCTGGGCTGCCTCAACGTATGCTATACCATTTGCAAGGGTGAATCCAACCTCCTGGGCCGCTGTAGAACCGGCTTCCCTGATATGATATCCGGATATTGAGATAGTGTTCCACCGGGGAACCTCTCTGGCGCAGAATTCGAAGATATTGGTAATGATTCTCATCGAGGGCTTCGGGGGATATATATACGTCCCTCTGGCAATATATTCCTTAAGAAGATCATTCTGGATAGTTCCGCTTATCTTGTCTCTGGAAAATCCCTGTTTCTCAGCAACAGCGATGTACATCGCAAGCAGAACAGAGGCGGAAGCATTTATCGTCATAGAAGTTGAGATTTTATCCAGAGGGATTTTATCAAACAACACCTCCATATCAGCAAGTGTATCTATAGCTACTCCCACCTTTCCAACCTCACCGTAGCATATAGGATCATCGCTGTCATACCCGATCTGGGTAGGCAGATCAAATGCAACCGAAAGTCCGCTTGTTCCCTGTTCAAGGAGATACCTGTACCGCTGATTAGACTCCTTTGCCGTACCGAAACCCGCATACTGACGCATAGTCCACAGCCGTCCCCTGTACATACTGGGCTGGATACCACGCGTATACGGATACTGACCCGGAAAACCTGTTTTCTCTAAATATTTTTCCTCTGTATCAGCCGGAATGTATAAAGGTTTAACAGGGGTAAACGAAACTGTAGAAAACTCTTCTTCTCTTTCAGGATATTTGGATGTGCTTTTCTGATATGTTTTTTCTTCCCACTCTTTATATGCCTGCTGAACTTTGTTCTTCAATTCATCAATTGAGGCCACATTTCCTCCAAACTTTATTTGATCTATGCAGATAATAATATAACTGCACATCCAAAAATAAGTGAATAATTATACATAGAAAATTTTAAACCGTATAAAGGGACAAATAAGGGGGAAATTAATAGAATTTCTCTCCTTTTCAGTACCGGAGTGCAAATTTATTCAACAGCCGGAACTAATTGAGCAGGTTTTGCGTTTTGACATTACAAGGATTAAATCAGATGAAAAAAGCAATAATTATAGGCGCAGGACTCGGAGGGCTGTCCACAGCTCTAAGGTTAAGTGTTTCCGGATATAAAGTTACTATCCTGGAGAAATACGCGACACCTGGAGGTAGATTAAATCAGATGAAAAAAGACGGATTTACTTTCGATGTTGGTCCCTCTTTTATGAGTATGAGCTACGAGCTGGATGAACTTTTCAGAAGCACGGGGGAGAAAAGTCCTGTGAGCTTAACTGAACTTGATCCTCTCTATCAGGTTTTTTTTGAAGGAGGAAGCCGACCTTTCAAGGTCTGGAAAGATCTGAATAAACTGGAAGAGGAATTTAAAGATATTGAACCGGATCTGGGCACTAAAGTAAAAAGCTACCTAAGCAGAGCGGGGGAATTCTTTCACGACACCGAAGATAAAGTGGTAAAATCGAACTATGTAAATGTATTTGATTATTTATTGAAACTGACGAAAGTTCCCCTTAAGCATCTTCCCTACCTTTTCAGAAATATGTGGAAGGAAGTAGAACGCACATTTGAATCTGATGAGGTAAAGATAATCTTTTCACTGGTAGCTTTTTTTCTAGGGTCAACTCCTTTTCAGACACCCGCAATTTATTCACTGCTCAACTATACTGAGATGAAGCATGACGGTTACTGGAAGGTTGAAGGCGGGATGTATAAACTGGTTGAAGGAATCGTAAAGATACTGGAAAGAAAAGGAGTTGAATTTCATTATAATACCGAGATTGTATCAGTAGGTGGTTCCAACGGAAAACTGCTTTCGCTTCTGGACAGGAACAGAAAAGAGTGGACTGCCGATATTTTTATCTCTAATTCGGATGCTGCTTCATTCAGAGGAAAAATTCTCGGCAGAAAAAACTTCTGTGAAGAGAAACTTGACAAAATGGAATGGACACTGGCTCCCTTTACCATATACCTCGGTGTTAAGGGAAAGATAGATGGCTTAATGCATCATAACTATTTCCTGGGTAAAAATTTCAGAGAATATGCAGATAAAATATTCACCTCTTCTATAAGTCCCCGCAAGCCTTATTATTACGTAAACGTATCATCTAAATCCTGGCCTGAATCAGCCCCGGAGGGATCTGAGAACCTCTTTATTCTCTGCCCGGTACCTGACAGAAGGTTCAAACCGGAATGGGAGGACAAGGATGAGCTCGCAGATAATATAATAAGGGATCTGTCGGAACGGGTAAATTTTGATATTAAAAAGAATTTGATGGTGAAGGAAGTTTGGAGTCCTGTTGAGTGGGAAAATAATTTTAACCTGTACAGAGGTTCAGGACTGGGTTTAGCACATGGCATAAACCAGGTGGGCGGATTCAGGCCGAAGAACCAGGATGAGGAATTTCCGAATCTTTTTTATGTCGGTGCTTCAACTATCCCGGGTACGGGATTACCTATGGTCATTATTAGTTCAAAGCTTGTCTTAGAAAAGATTGAAAAGGAATATGGAAGCAGTTTATCATAATACCGCTTTTAAAGTCAGCAAGGTTATAACTAACAGCTACAGCACTTCATTCAGCCTGGGCATACGTGTGTTCTCCCCCTACTACCGGGATGCCATCTACGCCGTGTACGGTTATGTAAGGCTTGCTGATGAGATAGTTGATTCTTTTCATAATTACGAGAAAAAACTTTTGCTTGATGACTTCCGACGGGAAACTTTTGAAGCGATCAACAGAGGAATTTCGACCAATCCCGTAATAAATTCTTTCCAGGTGGCTGTAAACAAATACGGCATCGACTTAAAATATGTTCAGGATTTTCTTAATAGTATGGAAATGGATTTATCCAATAACTATTACGAACCTAAAGTATATGACGATTATATATACGGATCAGCCGAAGTGGTGGGTTTGATGTGTCTGAAAGTTTTCTGTTACGGCCATCCGGGACTATTTGAGGAACTGCTGGGCTCTGCTAAAAGTCTCGGTTCTGCATTTCAGAAGGTTAATTTCCTCAGGGATATTAAAAGCGATCTTGCGGAGCGCGGGAGGATATATCTGCCCGGTGTTAATGAAAAAACAAATATCACCGACGCTAATAAGCGAAAGCTGGAAGAAAATATACATGCAGAATTTGAATCGGCTCTGAAAGGAATTAAACGACTGCCAGCAGGTGTAAAGCTGGGTGTATATTCCGCATACCTTTATTACCTGGGATTGTTCAACAAGATCAGGAAAAGTGATGTAGAGCTTTTATTACGTAAAAGGGTCCGTGTTTCAAATTTCTCTAAAATTGCACTTTTGATAAAATCCTGGCTTGAAGTAAAGGTTTTAAAGACGTGTTAAGAAACGGCTATCTCATGAGAATAAGATATATAATAATAATCTCGTTTTTCCTGGCGATGAAGGTTTATAGCTTTTCAATGCTGACTGACACCTCCTCGATCAATTACCTGAGGAACGGCTTTTATGCTGCTGTTGAAGATGAGGATAAAGTGGATCAGCTTGAGGAATACATAATATCCAGATACTCGGAAGACTACAGCAGCTATAGTCCCTTAATACTTGCTTATTACGGGGGGCTACAGACGCTTAAAGCCAAGCATGCTTTTAACCCGGTCTCCAAGCTAAGTCACCTGATATCAGGATTGAACAGGCTGGAAGAAGCTGTAGAGAAAAGTCCCGAAAACCTTGAGATAAGATTTATGCGCTTTTCCATTCTGGATCATGTGCCCGGATTCCTCGGATATTCGGAGGAAAGAGAAGCTGATAAAGATGAAATATGCTGGCTGCTGCTTAAAAAAGATTATACTTCACCGGGACACGAAATCCAAAAAGGCATGGCAGAATACATGCTGGAATCGGGAAGGCTGAATAATGACCAGGAAAGATTAATCCGCGAATTGATCTCCTCCTATGCAAACAAATGAGCACATATTTAATTATAAATTTACTGATAGTTTTATTTCCCCTTCTGCTGAGCTTTGATAAGAGGACAGCTTATTACAAAAATGTATCCCGCGTATTTATATCTCTGTTAATCGTCGGTGCGGTTTTTCTTATATGGGACTCTATTGCCGTATCAAGGGGAGACTGGAGCTTCAACAATAAGTTCGTCGGAAGTCTCCGCATATTCAATCTTCCTATTGAAGAAATTCTTTTTTTTATAACAGTTCCGTACAGCTGCATATTTTTATATGAAGTACTAAGAAACTATGTAGTTGAAAAACAGCTGAGAGTTAAAAATGGTATAGTATTATTTTTTGCTCTCATCCTTATAGCCGCTGCTTTTATCTTCAGGGATCAGTACTATACTTTTACAGTGCTTCTCTTCTCAGCTTTATTTCTGCTGACCGGTTTATTCAAATTTAATTATTTGTTGAAGTCAAAGATCTACTGGCTTTCTATATTGATTTCCTATATTCCATTTCTGATTGTAAACTACCTGCTGACGTCGCTTCCGGTAGTTGAGTATAATAATAACGCAATTTGGGGATTGAGAGTAATAACTATTCCGGTTGAAGATTTTTTCTATTCATATTCGATGATATCCTTCTGGCTGCTTATTTACCTGGCTACCGGAAGACATAAAGGAAAGTTATCCAATGTCTGAACCTGGAAAGAATATTAACATAGGAATAATAGGAGCGGGTTTAGGCGGTCTTTCGGCGGCTATCTATCTCAGCATTAAAGGTTTCCGGGTTTCTGTGTTTGAAAAGAATAATTATGCGGGCGGAAAAGCGGGAAATCTGCATAAGGAAGGTTTCAGATTCGATACAGGACCCTCGGTAATTACAATGCCTTTCATCCTTCGCGATCTGTTTAAGTCCTGCAATCTGGATATAGAAGATTATCTTACCATCTCAAGACTTGATATAAGCTGCAAGTATTTTTATCCTGATGGTACCATCATTAACGCATATTCAGATGCAGATAAACTAGCCGGCGAAATAGGATCAAAAACAAAGGATAGTGCAAACTCAGTTAAAAATTACCTGAAATACTGCGCTAATATCTACAAACTGACCTCGGATCAATTCTTATGTTCCCCGGAAATAAATATTAAATCGTTCCTGAAACCCAAAGCTCTTAATTCAATGCTCAAATCCTATAAGATCGATCCTTTCAGAACTATGCATAACGCAAATAAGAGGTTTTTTGGTGACTCAAGAACCCTTCAGTTTTTTGACAGGTTTGCAACTTATAATGGATCCGATCCATACCGTGCGCCGGCAACTTTGAACATAATTCCATACGTTGAATTAATTCAAGGGAGTTATATTATTAAAGAGGGAATTTCAGCTGTACCGGAGGCACTTAAAAAGCTGGGGGAGTCTCAGGGAGTCACCTTTTGTAAAGAGCATAATGTAGAGAGCATATTAGTCAACAATTCTTCCGCTGCAGGATTAAAGGCTGGCAGTAAAAATTATGCTTTCAGTTCAGTGGTTTCAAACCTGGATATAAGAAAAACATACCAGCATCTTCTGGGAAAAGAATATGAAGAAAAAAGGGAACCTTCGATGTCAGGTATAGTTTTCTACTGGGGCGTAAAAGGAAATTATAATTTTCTTGAGACGCACAATGTTCTGTTTTCCGAAGATTACCGAAAAGAATTTGAGGATATATCTGATCAGAATAAATGTCCCGATGACCCCACTATTTATATTTACGTCTCTTCAAAATATAAGCCTGATGATGCACCGGCGGGTTACGAGAACTGGTTCGTAATGGTAAACACTCCTTATAATTCAGGGCAGGACTGGAATGATGAACTGGCCAGAACCAGAGAGACAGTTAAAAGGAAAATTCAGAATATTCTCGGTATAGACCTTTCAGATAAAATAGTTTTTGAAGAAACCCTCACTCCTTTAGACATAGAAACCCAAACCGGAAGTCCGGGTGGAAGCATTTACGGTTTTTCCTCCAACAGTATTCCTTCAGCTTTCAGAAGACCTCCGATAAAATCAAAGGTCTATGAGAATCTCTTCTTCTGCGGAGGGAGCGTACATCCCGGGGGAGGAATTCCACTGGTCCTTCTATCCGGAAAACATGCTTCTGAACTGATATGCAGAGAGTTATTATGATCAGGGCAGAGCACAAACGATGGGCAAAATGGATATTCGAACCATATATCAGTAATCTGTTACATAAAAATTTTAACAATTTATATGTGAGCGGAGAGCTTCCCGATCTGGAGAAATATCCCGGTCTGATCATAACGCCGAATCACTTTTCGTGGTGGGACGGATTTATAACCTATTATCTTATAAGAAAACTCACCCCGAAAAATATATATACGATGATGCTGGAAGAACAGCTGAACAAGTACTGGTTCTTCAGGAAGGTTGGAGCATTTTCTATTAATCAGTCGAACCCTGTCAGCATAGTAAGGACGATGGATTACACGCGGGATATTCTGAAGGATGATGATAATATTGTCGTGCTTTACCCGCAGGGAGAAATCCAATCAATGTTTTCAGATGATATAAAACTAAAACCCGGTCTGACATTACTACTTAAAAAAGAGAGGGGCGGGAAGTATGTACTTCCTCTTGCTATGAAAATAGAATATGGAAACGATAAAAGGCCGGATATAGTATGCACTTTCGGCAGAGTATTTTCAGCGGAGGAAATCAGGAATGATTATGAGGCATATACAAGAGAATTTGATATAAATCTGAAAAGACTGAAAACCCTGACAGATTATAAAAACTGCAGGGAATTGTTTTGATAATTACCCTTTATATCGTTCTGCCGGTTTTAATAATAACCGGCCTCATAGTTATCTACAACTTTTTCACCGCACCCGTTATAAAAAATGAGGGTGAGAGTTCAGGGGAAGACCTGATTTCAGTTTTAATCCCAGCCCGAAACGAAGAAGGAAACATTTCAAATTGTCTTCAGTCGTTGACAGAACAGAATTATCCCAAACTGGAAATTCTTGTTCTTGATGATAACTCAGAAGATAACACTTTCTGTGAAGCCGCGTCATTTTCAGAGAAAGACAGCAGGATTAAAATAATAAAAGGAGTCCCTCTGCCGGAAGGGTTCACAGGTAAGAACTGGGCATGTCATCAGCTGTCGCAATCAGCTTCAGGTGGATATCTTCTTTTCATTGATGCGGACGTCATACTTGAAAAAAATTCCATTCTTTCCGCCTTTAATGAAGTTAAAAGATTAAACCTTGGTTTGTTATCTGTATTTCCCACACAGAAAATAAGCTCGGCCGGAGAATGGCTGATAGTACCTTTAATGAACTGGCTGCTTCTGACCTTTCTGCCTTTATATTTTATTTATTCAAATAAGTCTCATTTATTAGCGGCAGCCAATGGACAGTTTATGTTTTTCAGGCGTTACGCATATGATAGTACCGGAGGGCACTTTGCTCTCAAATCCAGCATTACTGAAGACATAGCATTTGCCAGGCTGCTGAAACAAAATAACTTCCCCGTTAAAACATACCTGGGAGGCGAACAGATATTCTGCAGAATGTACAGCGGCTTCAAAACTTCATTTGAAGGCTTTACAAAGAACTTTTTCCCCGGCTCCGCACTGGGACCATTTATCTTTTTGATTCTGATAACTTTTTTAACATTTTGTTTTACCGTTCCCGTACTGCTGGTGTTTATTAGTAAAATCTTTATTTTCCCTTTTATGCTGATAATCCTGCAGCGTATTTTAATATCGGTTAAAAGCAGACAGCATACCTTAATTAACCTGCTATTTCACCCATTGCAGATAACAATGCTTATAATACTCGGCATAAATTCAGTAATCGTAAGTAAGAAAAAGAGAAGACAATGGAAAGGAAGGATCTTTTGAATCGTGAGCGGTTTATAATCCTTCTGGGTGTTATTTTTCTGGTTGGCTTAGCCGGCCATGCAATAATATCAACCCGTCCCCTGATGCTGATGCTCACGCCATATCTGCTTTTTTTAACGGGTATCGCTGTCCTTTTCATTACCATAAAAAGAGGTGAACTAAATCTTCTAGCCTGGTGTTTAATTGTATACATCCTGACGTTTACCCTGGAAGTTATCGGGGTAAAAACAGGAATTATTTTCGGAAGTTATATATACGGCAGTACGCTGGGATTTAAGTTCCTGGGAGTTCCTTTAATAATAGGTTTCAACTGGGTAATAGTGATCCTTGGTGCTGTTACGATGGCTGAACAGATTGATCAGAATATATATTTAACAGCGCTCTTTACGGGAACACTTGCTGTTTTGTTTGATATTATGCTGGAGCCGATGGCGATAAAACTTAACTACTGGGAATGGAATTCAGGAATTATCCCGATTTCAAATTATTATTCATGGTTTGGAATTTCTTTTCTAGCCTCGATATTTTATGACCTAATGAAAATAAAAACGAGTGAAAAAATTCCGGAAATCTATTTCACAATACAATTAACCTTTTTTATTCTGTTATCATTATTTATCTGACCGCGAACCTATGGGAATTATAATTTCTTTGCTGATACTGCTTCTATGGATATCACATCTGCTGTATTCGCTTATCTACGCAGAGCCGGCACTTTCGAACCCGGTTTTTTATTTACATGTTATACTTCAGGGTTATCTCTACACCGGACTATTCATCACCTCCCATGACGCAATGCATGGAAATATTTCCAGAATCAGGATAGTTAATACCATTACAGGGACCCTTTCCGCTTTCCTGTTTGCGGGCTTATCATATAATAAACTTCTTAAAAATCACCGGGCTCACCATACCTCTCCCGGGCTGGAGGATGATCCCGATTTTTACGGTAAGTCACAGAACTTCTTCATCTGGTGGGTTGTTTTTATGAAACGCTACACAACCATAACCCAGCTTATTATAATGGCGGCACTTTTTAATGTACTTAAGATATGGTTTAATGAATCGTCTATTATTGCCTTCTGGGTAGTACCCGCATTTCTGGGGACCCTTCAGCTATTTTACTTTGGAACTTATATTCCGCACAAATATCCTCACGTTCATACGATGAAACCTCACAACGCAAGAACACAGAAGAAAAATCATTTGTGGGGAATGTTAAGCTGTTACTTTTTCGGATATCATTTTGAACACCATGAATCACCGCGAACCCCCTGGTGGCAGCTGTACAAATTAAAATGATCAGCTAATAGACTGGACTGTCTTTTTTTCAATATCCTCAAGAGACTGAACCAGCTCTGACCTGGAAAAAGGTTTAATAAGGAATTTATCGGCTCCCGCGTTTAAGAACTCAGATATCCTCGCATCTATTGATTCACTGGAGATTATAATTATCGGACGTTTATATGGATCGTTCTTCTTAAGGTCTTTACATATAAGAAGACTCTGAGTCCATAAATTCGGATTTACATCAAAAATGATAACGCCGTAATTTCCATTCAAAACAATATCAATTTTGAATTCTCTCAGTGAATAGACTTTTACCGAGTGAGAATTTTTAAGAAATGCTTTTATCAACTCAAAAGATTCACCGCTATTATCGAGCATCAGGACTTCTTTACGGCTTCCATTACTCTTTATTTTTTCCTGATCGTGGCTAATGTTCTGAGAAAGCGGAAGTGTGAAAGTAAAAGTAGTTCCGACACCTTTAATACTGTCCACTAGAAGAGACCCGCCTAACTTTTCGATATATTTTTTAGCCAGAGCTAATCCGAGTCCGTTTCCTTCAAAATTCCGTCCTATATTCAAATCTTCCTGGCTGAAAGGCTTAAAGAGGTGATCCATATATTCAGTAGATATACCTATACCAGAATCCTTAATCCTGCAGATGGCTAGTTCCCTTTCAGCAAGAATATCGGCCTCTATTTCAATAAACCCTTTTTTAGTAAACTTTTCAGCATTATTTAACAAGTTGTTTATGATATTCTCAGTACTCTGAACATCAACATCCACATAGATTTTATCCTTAAGGAAATTAGTTTTTACGTCGATATTTTTACTTAACGTCGTTCCCTTAATCAAGTTGATACTGGATTTAAGAATTCCTACAAGGTCGACAGTCTGAATATTTAATTTATAATTACCTGCTTCAAGCTGGGCAAAATCAAGCATTTGAGTAATGCTTTTAAAAAGCCTTTCACTTCCGCTGTACAGGTTATCCAGGTAAATTCTATCCTCAGGACCAAGTTTATCTTTCAGGTTCTCTTTGATGATAGAAGAATAACCAAGGATTATATTCAGAGGTGTACGAAGTTCATGAGAGAGCACATTAAGAAAAGTATTCTTTAACCTTTCAGCCTCCCTGTTTCCGAGTCGTGCTTTTTTTATTTCTTCCTCGGTAAGGATCATTTCGGTCTGATCCATGTGAATTAAGACTATATAGCTGAGATTATCGAATGAGATATAAAAAAGATTCGTCCTGAAGATCGGGATAGTTATTTCCTTACTTCTAAGAAGAGTATCGGCAAAGTTTTCCGTTTCGGCACTATTATGTTCCTCAAAGATTTTCCGGATAAGATCCTGCGTTCCGTTCCTTCTCAATTCAACATCCTTGAAAACATTATACTCTTTAAGTTCGCTTAAAGTATACCCCCATTGTTTCGAAAAAGCCTGATTAACGTAGACTATATTACCCTTGTCATTTATGATCTCAACCGGGAATATTAAGGGATCATAAAAGGTGGAGAAGTATTTTTCTGTCTTATCGTTCATAATTTTCAATTTACGGGCAATGAGAAAATAATTGTTGCGCCGGAATCATCCTTCATCACTTCAATTCCTCCATTATGCTGGTCGACGATACTTTTACAAAGGAACAGTCCATAACCGCTTCCTTTTGATGTAGGAAGCTCGAACAAAGTACCCAGTTTTTCTTCCGGAAATCCCGGGCCGTTATCCTTTACTTCTACGCTCACTCTATTACCGGAAGAATACGTTTTCACCTTTATTGTAGCGTCAGCTTTTGCTTCCGTAGAATTTGTAAACAAATGAACCAGGAGGTGCTGAATTTGTCCCGAATCATAATTACAGACCGGAACAGTATTGAATTCGGTTTCGAACGTTACCTTATTAAACTTTTTCATCGGCGAAAGGTACTTAATCACGGACTGGACCGTCTTATTTATTTCACCATGATCCTTATTCAAATTCACGATAGAAGTTTCGAGCAGAACCTGAGCATATTTCTGAATATTTCGTATACTGTCGATAGTTACTTTTAATTTTAGTTTAAACCGGTCGAAAAGGATAGTATCAATATCGCTGCTGCCCGACTCAAATTCTTTATGCGACTTTTCAACTACTCTCATCAGGCTTTCGGTTTCGAGAAGAGCCAGATGCACGAGTCCCTGCAGCGACTGCCCTATCTCACTATCGATACTCGATTTAAGAGCTTTTCTTTCGGCAATTATAAGCTGAGTATTTGCTTCCTGGAGCGCGTTGTAGGCACTTATCTGGCCATGATATAACTGAGCATTCCTGATTGCGGTTGCTGCCTGTCCCGCCAGAATTTCAAAAGTATCTGTAATCTCCCTGACACGTATTTTATGAAGGAACTTACTATCGACGTAAATTACACCTATTTTCTTTCCTTCAGTAATCAAGGGAGAACATAAAATAGTCTGCAGCTCAAGCTTTAAGATACTTTTACTGGGATCATAATTATTATCACTCTGAGCCCCCTCGATAAACTTGGACTGACCGGTTTGAAAAACGTCTTCAACAACAGTAGTACTAACCTCAAATAATGATTCAGGGAGAGTATTATTTCCTGAATCGAGTCCGAGTTTATATTCAAGGTCGCCGGAGTTGTTTTTAAGAACAATAAATCCTCTTTCGGAATTGGTCAATTTTATGGCATTCTTTAAAACGAGTTCAAGGACATCATCAAGGATTAAAGAGCTATTAATACTCTTAACTATATCAAGTATTACCTCCAGATTTTTTAATTTTTCTATTGGTTCATCGGGAGCAGCAATACCGGAGGTAGCCTCATCCAGATTTTTTTTAAAATCACTGAATTTCATGAATGCCTGTTATTTTAGTATCCTGAGAATTAATTAAACTAAAAATATTATAATAACCAAAAAACTAAAATGGTATTATTAATAAATTGATGCCTGGCTGTTTCTAACCAGGCATTCCTTTATACAAAATTATGAATGATATCATCTTGACCAAATATACCTTGAAAAATGAGAAATAACAGCGTCTTTAACTTCCAGGATACCTCTGTCAGTATCAACCGTCAGACTTGAATACTCAACCGGGTGAGACACCTGGTTGGGATCCAGGTACATAAAATGGACATCCTCGGGGTTAATCCCTGACAAGTCCAGGCCGGTAAATTTAATATCATAGCGCAGATCTGCATTAAAAGTCATTCCCGGAGAAAAATCTATCGATCCATCAGAATCATTGATTTGGTATCCGATAGTCTCGGTGCCGCTGAATGCATCCTTCGGAATCTTCAGCTTTGCTTTAATAGTAACCTGACCTGAGCCGGAACTGTATGATTCCTGCATTTTAATCATACCGCCCTTGCTGCCGTCAATTTCCTCACTAACTGAAAATACATTATTTTCTATACTCAACGAGTTAGATGGAGGAAGCTGGATAATTGATTTTTGGACTTCCACAGCGGGAGCCGTTGGCTCAAGAACCGACTGTGAACAACCGGCTAATACCATCATAACCGGAATAAGAAGCAGTAATACTTTTTTCATATGACCCATCCTGAAGTAGTTGTAGTTTAATTCACTTTTCCGAAAGAGGAAACAACAAGTTTTCTGCCAGCCATTTTGGATGAAATTTGAGGGATAATTGGGTTTTTCCGTCTGATTTGTCGGTAATTTTTGCAAAAAAGCAAAAAAATACTGAATCAAAGATCCGCGATAAGGTCTTTTATGAGGTCTATCTGCTCGGTATGTTTAATAGATTTATAATAACTCGAGAGCTGAATTTAAATAGCGGGCAGCGTCCTCTTTCCTGTTCAATTTTATGTACAAAATTCCAAGTTCAAGGGAAGTTTCAGCATAATTTAATCTGTTTTCAAGTTCTTCATTAATCCTGAGACTTGTAAGGAGATGAGTCTCAGCCAGTCCGGAATTTCCTTTTTCCCTCTCGATTATCCCTTTTAGTTTAAAATTATCTGCAACTGACAGCCTGTCATCCAGCTTATAACTCAGCTCAAGAGATTTTTCAGAAAAAGCATCGGCCAGTGAGAGATCATTAAGCTGAATATAAATAAATGCCTTAGTCAGGTAGGATATTGCAAGGTTGGATACGTAATTAAGTTTATTTGCGTACTCAATACTCTGATCAATCTCTCCAAGTGCCTGCTGATATTCATGTTTTTGAGTATGAAGAAGAGCCAGGTTGTGTCTCAATTCAACAATCCGAACTATATTTTTGAGCCTGTTAAACTTAATCAAAGCCCGGTGAAAGTAATTGTAAGCTTCTTCATAAGTTCCTTTCATACCATTAACCACCCCCAGGTTTATTTCTATCATCCCCATAAGGTTAGTATCACTTGTTATATTAAGATAGGAAAGGCAATTTTCAAAATGTTTTTCAGCCTTAAAAAGTTTTCCATAATCAAGATTAATAACTCCCAGCAGATTTTCACACCTGACATACCCTCTGAAGTCTTTTTCTTTATCAAATAATTTTTTAGCTCTATTCAAAATGGAGATGCTTTTTTTCCATTCTGCCTGTCTGCTGTAGACAGTAGCTAATAAATAGAGGCCGTGGGCATAAAAGGAATTCAAATCATCTCTGTTCTTAGCTAATTTTGTAAGAGAGTCTATTGTCTGTTCAGCAGAAGTAAACTCGCCCTGCAGAACGGATAGATTTGCCAGATGTACCAGGAATTCGGCATAGGATGCGGCATTGAGCTTATCCTTAGCGAATGTAATAAGAAGATTAATTTTATAATGGAATTCTGATCCCGAGGGGAAGGAAGAAGCAAGCTGTTCCTTGTTCAAATTAGAAAGAGAAGATATTTCGTCAGCCTGAGAAGGATTTGTTTTCAAAAGTTGTTTGTACTCAGAAATTTCCTTCTTATTGAAATAGCTTCCTAATATCTTCTCTATTGAGTGTTGTGCTTCTTTAATCACTTTGTTATAATCTTTGATTATACAAGTATAACAAAAATTTAATTATCTAGACCAGATATATCTGGAAAAGTGAGAAAGATGAGCATTGGTAACTGATAGTGTACCATTAGCTACATCTACAGTGATACGGTCACAGCTGACAGGTTCAACATATGAACCATCATCAGAAATATACGCAAAGTATACATCTGCCGGGTTGACTCCTGAAAGATCAAGACCGGAAACTGTAGCATTCAGAAGCACAGGTGCGTCGAAAGAAAGTGTGGGATTAAAGTCGATTTCTGCAAATGCGCTGCTATTAGCAACGTACAGGACTTTTTCTCCCGAATATGCGCTCGCAGGAACATTGAGACTAGCCTGAACAGTAACAAGACCTGATGATCCCTGATAAGAACCACTCAGCTGAAGCGTACCACCTGCAGTGCCGCTTATATTCTGTGAAGCAGAAAATGAAGCCTCTGTAGACATACTTACAGCCTGGGGCATCTTAAACATCTTTACATTGTTGCCATTCGGACCGGATGCAGTGCTGTTATTTATATCGGAGCAGCCCCCTAACAACAGACCAGCAAAAAGAACGGAAAATAGAAGTTTTTTCATAGTACTAACACCCTCTCATAATTATGAGTTTTTTGAAAATAGATTTAGTTTTTTCCTCAAGTGTTGCGCTCACAAGAGTGACTATAGATAGGCAATGTTTATGCCATCACTATTTTATCAAATCAATGAGGGTTATTTATCTGTCAGAATTCCAGGAATGTAAATTTTACCTATGAGCGCCGGTAATGTTGGGATTTTTGTAAAATAATTTTACGATTTTATCGGGGGAGAGTGAAAAATTCAGAAATTTTGAAATACTTCGTTTAATGGATATAAAGCTCTTATTAAGCGAGGGGTAAAACGAGATAGCTCAAATACTTATTTTTTTAACAATTTGTCAAGTTTAGGTCTTGAAATACCAAGCTGCTGCGAAGTACGGGTTTTGTTACCCTTGAATTTTTTAAGAACTTCTTCAGCATATAATTGATTTAATATCTCAAGATCCGTGCTAACATAGTTCAGTTGAAGATTTATTATATGGGGATGAAGGGTTGGTTTCATTTCTTCGGCGGTTTCAGTTTCAGCACGCGGGGTAAAATTGATAATACTTGAAAAATTCCTCAGGCTCAAGCTTTTTCCTTCGCACAAAAGCACAGCCCTTTCCACAGAATTCTTCAATTCTCTTACATTACCCGGCCAGCTGTAATTTTGAATAAAATCCTCCAGATCGTTGTCTACCCTGGTAACATGTTTATTAAACTGGGTATTATAATCCTTTATAAAGCTTTCAAGGAGTACCTGAATATCCTCCTGCCTTTCCCTCAGGGGAGGAATTTCAATAGAAACAGTATTCAGCCTGTAATAGAGATCGCTTCTGAAAGAATTTTCCCCGATCATTTCTTCCAGTTTTCTATTAGTTGCAGAGATTATACGGGCATTAACCGGAATATCAGTCACGCCCCCTAACCGCCTTATAACTTTTTTTTCAATAACCCTAAGGAGCTTAGCCTGAAGGGTAATCGACAAATCACCTATTTCATCCAAAAAGAGAGTTCCGTTCTCCGCAATTTCAAATAATCCGCTTTTCTTAAATTGAGCGCTTGTAAATGCACCCTTCTCGTGACCGAATAATTCAGATTCGAGCAATGCCTCCGGAATAGCAGTACATAACACATCTACAAATGCACTGCTGCTGCCAAGGCTGTTATTATGAATTAATTTAGCCAGTAAACCTTTACCTGTGCCCGTTTCCCCAAGTATCAGGATATTGAGCTGGGGTTCTAAGGATATCTTCTCCGCCAATCTCTTAATTTTAGAAACAGCATCGGAGGAGCCGATAAAACCCTCAAAATCAGCAGAAGTTTCAGCCTCATCGAGGATAAGCTCCCCCTGCCTTCTTGCCACGAAATCATCAATGATCTCATCGAGATAAGAAGAGAATTTAAATACTTCATAGGGGAGGATAAAAATGTCATTGAATCCTAGTTTGGCAAGAGTAACAGCCAGGAAAGTATTATTTTCTGGGATTACGAACAATATCTTACTGTTCAGAGGCTTTTTTAACTCAATTACCTGCCGGATTAAATGGGATTCAATTCCGGAAAGATTTATAACCAGAACCTCATAATCCTCCAGAAATATCTTTTTATCAGCAAGGGGAAGGATATTTATGTTTGAACTCTTAAGCTTTGCCAGAGCAGAATTAATAGAGTTAAACTCTTCATCATCCGAATATATCTTTATTACTATTTCTTCAAATCCATCCATATATGAAAAATAAAAAATTAGTTTCCTCTAATACATATTATAGTATTTTTTATCTCAGGTTTCTCCAGGATATATTTTTTTATGCTTATCGGATTTGAATTGATCAACAATATAATAAATGGTCTGTTTTGTATAATTTCCGAATTCGTTCATTCGGGATATATTACCTCTTTCTGCGATAGATCAGATAATAAATCAAATAATATTTTCCAGGTCAGTTCCGTAATACTGATTTCGATTGATAAGATTTTACGCTTCTTCATAATAATCAATGAATGGTTTTACCCTTTCATCTTTAAGAAACATCAAGCCTCTGCCGTTAAATAATTTCTATAAGCCTTATAATAAGTATGCTCTTCACAATATTTTAACAAAATTTTCAAGCATAATTCTTGTTTTGCTCATATCACATCTTTTCGTGAGTATATAAACTCTTCTATAATTCTAATCTGGATTTCACAAAAAAGAAAGTTGATCGGATAGGTTCTACTTTTCTTTCTTAATACTGAAAAATCTGGTTTCTATATCTGCGTCTTCGTTATTTAATAGATCATATAGAATTTTCAGATATTTGTAATTGAAACTCAGTCTTTCCAGTCTACGTCGAATGCTTCAGAATAGTGTTCGTAATAACCCGTAAAGGTTATTGCTATATCTCCAATGTAATAATATAATTTACCCAATAAAAATTCTGCTTCGCCTTGTTCAACCCGATTTTCTAATATCATCAAATATATCTAGAGGCTTTTTTAAGAGATCCGATTGCTTTTTCATATTCGCAAAGTCATTAAATAAACTTCTCCTAAGTTTATGAAATACTATTCCCTAGATTGTTCTTGTCTCCTAATGTTTTGAACATTAAGATTTGCATCTAAATAATATGTTCTACAGCTTTTTCAAAATTACAATTTTCAAAATTATAGATTCCATAATTAATCAAAATTATCGCCATTTTGTAAGAAATTCCCTATTGAACATTCATACTCTAATGGCTTGTTTCCAATGGTCTTCAGCTTTTTCGTTCTCCTAAGTATATTAAAAATATTACCAAGGTTATTTTCCATAGATCGCCACTTTGTTGATCTGCTTGTTTCGTTATGAAACATCTTCAGAGAATTTTCAAAAAAGGTATACAGTTTCGAGGGATTATTGTTCTTGAATAACTCTAACAGTCCTTTTATTCTGTATATCTTAGCTTTGATATCAACGGAAGTTGCGGGGTCGGCTATTAGTTTATCAGCAAGCTGCCAGGCCTCATCATATTTAGCCATTTCAAACTCAGCCTCGGCTATTTCCGCTAAGATCTCATTTCTTGTTTCATTGCTTTCAATCCTGGTTAATATTGACTCCAGCAGTTTTTTTCCTTCTTCGAGGTTCTGGCTCGAGATAAGCGCTTTACCTTTTAATATTTTTAATGTTATCTCTTCCTGAGAAGAAAGGGATTCCTCCAGTAATTCATTTATCATCGTAAGGCTGGCCTGATGCTCGCCTATCTGGAACAGGCAGCTGCTTAATTCTATTTTAACTTCTTTCAGGCTTTCATCTTTGAGCGGCATACCTTTGAGATGTTCGAGCAGACTTCTTTCATAAGCCAGAGCCGAAGCATTCTTTGCTCTGGTTAATTCTTCCTTAAGGGCGTCATATGCAAGCTCGTACTCTCCAGCAGCCTCCCAATGTTCTGCAAGTTCATTCCTATCAAAATCAGGAAGTCTGCCGGATATCAGCCGCGCCGCTTCAAGGTGTGCTTCTTCGGGGTTTTCAATAGTTGAACAGATATACTCCTTTATTCCCCGGGAAGTGAATTGTGTAACTTCTATAACAGGATTAAAATGAATGATATTTGCTTCGGACAATTTTATCAGAGTACTATTAATATTGTGTTCCGTCCTGTCAGTCAGCAAAGCAATAGTTTTGAGATCCAGATTAACCTTAAACAATGAAAGGAAAACAGCAACGTCCCTGCTTTCTGAATCAAGATTCTGAATTCTGAATTTGTAAATATCCTCCTGGCTTCCCTGCAGAATATCATCTATATTTTTATCAATCCCGAGCGTAGGTCCATTCACTGTAAATTTCAGTATATCAAGTACAATCAGATCCTTCAGGAAAATTTCGATAC
Organism: uncultured Bacteroidota bacterium; assembly: GCA_963771705.1. Taxonomy (GTDB): domain Bacteria; phylum Bacteroidota; class Ignavibacteria; order Ignavibacteriales; family Ignavibacteriaceae; genus DATFVA01. The sequence goes on along the minus strand of CAVYUP010000005.1, from coordinate 373,025 downwards.
TGCCGGGTAAAAGGTCTGAATAGAGAATTACCGCTTTTTTAATTTCCTCAAAGGGATAAAATGAAGCGAAACTATTTTGTACAAATTCAGTAACGTCAGTTTCGGTAAACGGATTAAGGTTAATCACCTGAAGACTGTTAACAGCTTTCGATTTATATTCGGTTGAGGAGTCTTCGGTAAGAACCACTTTAATTTTATTGACCTGAAGTATAGGGATGATCTGCAGAAAGATATCCAGATCGAAATCGCTGATCTGATTAAAGTTATCTACTAATAAAATAAACCTGCCGGCTGAAATGAATTTGATTATAATGGTTTTAAGTTCTTCAACAAGATTAGCGTTATTACCGTTAAGGAGTCTCTCTGCTGCCGAAAGAGTCTCCGGATCAATCCCGGAATAAATTTTCTCATGATACAGCATTTTTCTTAAAAACAGCTGCCAGATATTGCCTTCAGTCCTTTGATCACCGGAGAGGATGAAAGAGAAAGGGTACTTATAGTTTAACTCCTGCAGAAGCATGGTCTTGCCAGAACCTTCCGCGCCTTTTAAGGCTAAAACCTCTCCCCCGTTTTCCTGTCCGATGTAGGTAGAGATTATAGAGAAGGCGTCTTTCCTGGCGGTAAAGGTTTGGACCCTGGTCCAATCCTTCCTGAGGTTATGCAGTTTCTCCGGAGCTATCTCATTTATTATACCTATTGAAGTATAATATCTTTCATCAGGATCTTTGCTCAGCAAGACTTTTACCACTTCAACGAGCTTACCGCTATAAGAAGAATCAGGAAACTCAAACTGTTCATTAAGATGAGCTTTATATATTCCAAGCTGATCTTTAGCTGAAAAAGGAAATTTGCCGTATAATATTTTATAGAGAAGTATTCCAAAAGAATAAAGGTCGATGCGGTGATCAATTGTTTCTTTTCTAAGAATTTCCGGCGCGATATATTCTGAGGTTCCCCTTGCACTGACACTATTTACATCCTTACCTCCGGAGACAAGACCAAAATCTATGAATTTTATAACCGGCTGATTATCGTGTTCTTTAATGAGTATATTTTCCGACTTAAGATCGTAGTATATATAGGATGACTGGTGGAGATAATAGAGCACAGAGGAGATCTGACAAATAATATCGATTAAATTATTTTCATTATCTAAATTTTTCGATTCATAAAGTTCCACACCGTCGAAGTATTCGAGAGTGAAGAAAGAACTGCCTGTACTGATATTGAAGTTCTTATCATCTTCGTCGGATGACGTGACCACACCAAAGTCGAATACGCTGATAATATTCGGGTGATTTAATTTCTGCAGGAGGAAATATTCATCACGGAAAGCCTTTTTTTCTTCGTTATTTACCGAGGAAGGTAAAATTTTGACTGCCAGCCGGGAGTTTTTTTTCAGGACATCTTCGCAAAGGAAAACGGTACTTCTTCCCTCCCCAACTTTTCCTGATATTTTGTAACGGCCGTTTATCATCTATTTATTCTTGGATTATAAAACTGATTCAAATCCCTGCCCAGGTTATTAGCGGTAAACAGTGTAATTATCAACGCAAGTCCCGGAAACAAAATCATCCACCAGGCCTGCGACAAATATTCCTGACCCGCTTCAATCATACCGCCCCATGAGGGATAATTCAAACCGGTTCCGAGACCCAGATAACTTAATGCCGCCTCCGCGAGAATAACATTTCCATACTGGAAAATTAAATTTACAATTACCGGCGCTATAATTACAGGCAGAATTTCCTTAACAAGCAGCTGCCGGTTAGGCAGGCCTATCTTAACGGCAGTGATAAAATAGTCTTTCTGCTTAATTGAAATGACTTCACTTCTTACAATCTTAAACAAGCTCATCCATCCTGAAAACCCAAGAATAAAAATGATGGTAAATATAGAATTTCCAAAAAAGGTAAGGATAAGAATAATAAGGAATATAACCGGAATTGAGAGGAACATATCGGTAAACCTGTTGAGCAGAGTATCAAAAAACCATTTTGAATAACCGGCAAGGAAACCCAGTCCTATCCCCAGTATGAAAGCTATGATAACCGCACCCAAGCCCACAATCATTGAGATCCTTGTTCCATAAACAAGGCGTGAAAAGATATCCCTTCCGAACTCATCGGTACCAAGGATGAACAGTCGTGAATCCAGAACCGGTGCACCATTCCTGAAATTTATTTTCCCGGGTTCAGCTCTGTTTTTAACTTCCTTTTGATAATAGTAATATTCGCTACCCTCCTTTTTTACACTATCGATATAGATAACAGGATTATTCAGCATACGGTTTCTTAAAGCATAGGCATTAGCAACGTCCTCTGATGGGGTAAGGACTTTCACCCGGGAAAACGGCGGCAGAAGCTTTGTTATACCGATATCACCCTGATAATCAGGATCACAGGTAGAAACCACCGGAGAGAAAATAAAGACTGTAAGGAGTAAAATTATAACCGCGGATGTAAGGTTCAGTTTTCTATTCAGAACTGACGTTATTCTTCCCCTCTTCACTACTAATAAAATGAAGGGTAGAATCAGAATTATCGAGAGGAAGTTATCAGCCAGTGAATAATTAAGCAGCGAGAATGCCAGCGAGGGATCTTTATAAAGAGAAATAAAAAAAATATAAATTAATTCGGCTATTTCCGACAGGCGTGAAAACCGCAGGATGATTATCATCAGCAAGATGAATATAATAAAATGACGATTTTTAACCTGGAAGTTCAATTAACCTGCAATTCCTTTTATTAACCTTTTATCAATTTTTGCTTTTATAATATCAGCAGCAAGATTAGTAATAACAATAAAGACACCTGCAGTGAAGGTACAGCCGAGTACCAGGGGATAATCACGGGTAAGAATAGCGGTAACCGTAAGCCTTCCCATGCCCGGGAGTCCGAATATAACCTCAGTAATAAGAGCGCCGCTCAACAAGAGTCCAAGGTCGATCCCCGCAACTGTAATAAGAGGATTCAGCGCGTTAGGGATAACGTGCCTGACGGTTATTCTTTTTTCTCTGATTCCGGAAGCTCTGAGGTTAAGGATAAAAGGTTTGTTATAAATTTCCTCAAGATTATCCCTCAGATAGCGGTAGTAAACAGCTATACCGCCGAGAGCAAGAGTAATAACGGGGAGCACCAGGTGGACGGCATAATCCCATAACTGCGAAGGGAAGCTCATTTCATTATGGTTTATCGACCTTAAACCTGATGACGGAAACAGATCGATTTTTTCCGAAAATATATATATAAGAAACACACCCGCGACGAAAGTAGGAATTGAATAAAGCAGAAGAGTAAACCTGGATATAGCTTTATCAGTTCCGCTGTTCATATTAGCGACAGCAACAGAGGAGAGCCAGAAACTGAGAATCAGCTGTACGATGACAACTATAAGAGCGAATACAAGGGTGAAGGGGAGGTAATCCATAATCACTTCAAACACAGGTTCTCTGTAATTATATGAGACTCCGAAATTACCTTCAAAGGAATTAACCAGGAAAGCGCTGTATTGTTCGATGAGAGGTTTATCCAGATTAAAAGATTCCCTTATCTTCTCAACAAGTTCAGGTTTCAGCTGCGGTGAAATATATTTCTGTTCGGGCCCCCCCGGTGAGACACGCAATAAAAAGAAGAGGAAACTAACCAGGAAAAACAAGATCAGCAGTGAGGATGCTATCCTAAGTAATATTGCGCTGCCGAAACTTTCTTTCATAATAAATATTTAATCTTCCAGTTCCCAGTTCCAGCAGTGGTGAATTACTCCGAGAGGATTGATATCAATATTTTTTATTCTCGTATTATGCGCAGTTATATTATCAATCCAGTACAAGAATGTTACGGGTTCATCGTTATGCATGATCTCCTGAAATTGTTTATAAAGACTGTATAGTTTTTCTTTATCAGGACTCTGCTCTATTTCATCCAGGATTTTATCGATCTGCTTATTGGAATAGCTCTGAACGTTGAGGGGTGTGCTGTTCAAATTCGAATACCACATCATCTTAAGTTCGAGGGGAATAGCGATATACCAGCTTGCAATCCAGGCGTTTAATTTCTTTGAAAACAGATTATCAAGAAAAGTATTGAGCTCCATGGTCTGGATATTTACAGAAACGCCCACGTTCTTCAGATCGTTCTTTATCACCGTAGCTGAATAATTCCTGAGAGGATTTCCACCCGGTATATAGAGATCGAAAGAGAACTTAACTCCATCTTTCTCCAGGATCCCGTCATTATCAATGTCTTTCCAGCCCTCTTCACTCAGAAGCTGTTTCGCCTTTGAGGGATCATAATTGTAGGGCTTGATATCACTATTAAGGACTTTTTTAAATATTGGAGATACAGGTCCCACCGCCAACTGCCCATAGTTATGAAGATACTCTTCGAGTATTTCCGTTTTATTTATAGCGTATGACAGCGCCTGTCTTATTTTTACCGAACCAAAGAACTTATTGGGTACAAGTTTTCCGCTGTTATTAAAAACATCGGGATCAATATTATTCCAGCCGATATATTCGTATTCTCTTCCTTTAACAGGTATGATCTTAAGATTATCGAGCTTTTTAAGAGCAGGGGTATCCTCAGGCTTAATAAGCTCGCAGAGATCGATCTCTCCTTTTTTCAGCTGAGTAAGCCGGGAAGTATATTCGGGGATTATTTTAAATACTATCTTATTTATAGTTCCGTTGTGATACAAAAAGGAAGAAGTATCAGCTTTCAGAGTTAACGATTGATTTTTATCCCAGCTATCGAGTCTGTATGGTCCGCTGGTAACCGGTTTTGAATTTACGTCTGACGTGGCGAGAGCTTTCCTGTTGACCTTAGAAAAGATATGTTCAGGCATTATCGGGATATCAATATTAAACAAGGTCGGATGCGAATGAGGAAGAAAACTTATCTTAATTTTATAGTCAGAGAGTATTTCGAATGTCTTACCGGCAAGGATATGTCCGGTTGAATCGGTATAAAATTTATCAAAACTGCCGAACAATCTGCTGTCGACGACAGGATCAGAAAAAATATCGAATGAAAAAGCCACATCTTTTGCAGTAAGTTTCTCACCATCAGACCAATGAACGTCATCCCGAAGATTTACAGTTACGGAGGAAGTATCTGCATTCCACTCCCAATTTTTAGCCAGAAGGGGTTTAGAGGTTATCTCCCCCTTTTCTTCATCCCAGTCGTGTTCCACCATCGCGAGGTACAAAAGTTCTGATATACTGCCTTCATCCACGCTAAAAGCGAACAGCGGATTTACAGATTCAACATCCTGGGCAATTCCCACAACTATATAATCGGTTGAAGTTGAACTATTCCGGCAGGATGAGAAAAAGATTAAAGAAGAAAGAAAAATCAGAATATAGAGGTATCTTACTTTCATTAACTCTTCTCCTGAGAGTAGTTAAATAAATTTGCAGTTAATTTATTATTTTGTTTAACAAATAAAAAATAAAACCGGGTTAAATGCTTAAAGCGGAAATAAATAATATTACGGTGAAGGGGGATGGAAATGAAAGGGTGCTTCTGAGGAATGCAGACTTTCAGATGGAAAAAAACAGCATAAGTATAATCGCCGGCAAAAACGGATCGGGGAAATCGACCCTGATCAGGTCATTAACGCGCCTGCTGGATGATAGGTTTTATACTGTATCAGGGAAGGTATTCTTTAACAGTACAGACTTATTGTCGGTTCCCTATGATGAATTATTAAAAATCCGTCAAACCGGAATAAGGTATGTTTTTCAGGATGCAATTAATAGTTTTGATCCTTTAAGGAATGTAGGGCATTATTTCCGGGGATATGAAGATGATGCCGAACTGATAAAACTGTTCGACAGACTGATGCTGCCTGAAATGAAAGGATTATTCAAGCTCTATCCGTACGAGATAAGCGGAGGAATGGCTCAGAGACTTCTTCTGGCATCCGCTTTACTGGCCAGACCTGAAGTATTGATACTGGACGAACCCACCTCAGGTATAGATACTCCCGTTTCCAACCTTATAGTATTAATGCTTCAGGAGTTCGTTAAGAAAGATGAGAATTCTGTTCTTCTTGTAACCCAGGATCTTGAATTTGCCAGGAAGGCCGGAGACCGTATAGCCTTTCTTGAGGAGGGAACACTTTCTTCTTTTTATCCTGTTAGTGAGTTCTTTGAAAGTTCTGATCCGGGACTTGAAAAGTTTGTATCAGCTTACAATCAATTAAAATGAAAAATAAACTGCTCAGGGTAAATAATCTTTCTTACAGCGCGGCGGGGAAGGACGGCAAATTTTCAATCCTTGATGATATTTCATTTGAACTCGAAAAGAACAGAACCTTAGGTATAGCAGGAGAATCAGGGAGCGGAAAGACCACCCTTGGAAAACTTCTGGCCGGAATTTTAAAACCGACTGAAGGAAAGATAGATTTTGATCTGAAAAATCCGGATCAGCAGAGAACCGCATCGGTGCAGATTTTATTCCAGAACAACGGAGAAGTTCTCAATCCCTTCAGGAAGGTAAGGGAAGTTGTAGAAGAAGCGGTAAGGATAAAATCGGGTAAGGCGGGGGCGGAAGAGAAAATGATGAGACTGTTTCAGTCGCTTGACTTCCCTGTTGAATTATGGGAGAGGAAAGGATACGAACTAAGCGGCGGCGAGCAGCAGAGAGCGGCGCTGGCCCGTCTGCTGGCGGTAGAACCTGAAGTACTTATTCTGGATGAACCCTTCTCGGCCCAGGATCCTGAGTCGCAGCTGAACTTCCTTAATCTTTTTAAAAGAATAAAGGAGGAGTATAACGTTACGCTGATATGTATTGCCCACAACATTCGGCTGCTCCAAAAATTATGCGATGAGGTTATGATTATCTACAGAGGCAGACTTGTTGAAAAAGGAGAGACGGAGGAAATCTTTAATTCACCGCGACATCCCTACACAAAATTTTTATTAAAATCGGAAAACTACGACCTGAGCTTTGATGATTTTAACAAGAGCTTTACGGCCAATGAACAAGACTAATGCTGTAAGGATAGTTGAGGCGCATAAAATTCCCTTCGAGACTTTTGAATACGAAGCAGATGAAAATGATTTGAGCGGGACCTCAGCGGCAGAGAAACTTAATGTTGATGAAGATTCAGTATTCAAAACCCTGGCAACAAGGAACGATAAGAACGCAATACTCATTTTCTGCATACCTGTAAGTGAGGAACTGGATCTCAAAAAGGCGGCTTCAGCAAGCGGGAGTAAAAAAATTGAAATGATCAGGATGACAGAACTTCTCCCTCTCACCGGATATGTAAGAGGAGGCTGCTCTCCAATAGGGATGAAGAAGGAATATCCTGTATTTATTGAGGAAACCGCACAAATAATGGAAAAAATATTCATTAGCGCCGGAATAAGAGGCATGCAGATCCGGATTTCTCCTCTGGATTTGGCCGAACTGGTGAATGCAAAATTTGCTGATGTGATTTAGGAGACATAAAGAGAGAATCTACAGCCAGATTATAAAATTAGAAATATTTACAGATTACGTAACCACTTACCCATTCCCGGGAATAAAGATTTCCTTTTATTCACTTTTTTTTGAAAATTAGATTTTCTATATTTGTCTCCCTTTAATTCAGGAGAATAAAATGGCTAAACAACAAAGTTTTGCTGATAAATCAAAAGCAAAGAAGAAAAACGAAGGAATAAGCGTAAAGCTTATCAAAACGGTGAAGACCTCAAAAGGTTCTTATAAATTCAACGAAAAATTCGTTAAGATCGACGATATCAGCAAAGTTACAGACCTTAAGTAAATGAAAAAAGAGCGGTTTCAACCGCTTTTTTTTCATACTAAACTCAGCAGGAAAATTCTTCCGGATTAAAAAAATCCTTGACTCCGAAGTATTTTTTATTATCTTAAAATCAACTACCTAAATCACGAAATCGTCTTTTACTGACTTTTCCTGATACTGCTTGTTTTAGCAAGTACACTGTATAAAAATCTAATACGCTTTTTAATCCATCCACAATTCGGAGGAATGTTATCATGATTACCCCCAGAAAAATGAAATTCTACGGTCTGAAGGACATCGACAGCATCCCTCAACTCAAAATTCTAAACAATGATGAAAAGTTTGCTTTAAATGTTGTTTCTCATGTTCTTCCATTCAGAACTAATAATTATGTAGTTGAGGAGTTGATCGACTGGAATAATATACCTGATGATCCAATATACCAGCTGACATTTCTGCAGAAAGATATGCTGACTGATGATCAATTCGAAAAAATGGCAGATGCATTGCACAGAAATCTCCCCCGTGCAGAAATCAAACAAATTATTGATGAAATAAGGCTTGAACTTAATCCCCATCCGGCCGGACAGATGACTGAAAATGTACCCAGGCTTAATGATGAGCCCGTGCCCGGCGTTCAGCATAAATACAGGGAAACCGTTCTTATATTTCCTTCAAGCGGACAAACATGTCATGCCTACTGCACATTCTGCTTCAGGTGGGCACAGTTTGTAGGTATGAACGACCTGAGATTTGCCACTGATGAATCGCGCAGATTTCAGAAATATCTGAGCAAACATAAAGAAGTATCCGACGTGCTTCTTACGGGAGGCGACCCGATGATTATGGGGTTGAATAATATCAAAGCTTACATTGAACCACTCCTTGAGCCTGAATTTGAACATATTCAATCGATAAGGATCGGAACCAAATCTATTGCCTACTGGCCTTACAAATACGTTACAGATAAAGAGTCGGATGATCTTCTAAGATTATTTGAGAAAGTTACTGCCTCAGGAAAACATCTGGCTATTATGGGGCATTTCAATCACTGGAAAGAACTGAGTACGGATATTTCGAAAGAAGCCATCAGAAGGATAAAAAATTCTGGTGCGCAAATTCGAACCCAGTCACCCCTTATCAAACACATCAATGATGATGCTGCAGTATGGGCGAAGATGTGGAAAGACCAGGTACACCTGGGATGCATTCCCTATTATTTCTTCATCGAAAGGAACACCGGTGCTAAAAACTATTTTGAAATCCCGCTAGAGAGGGCATACAACATATTCAGGGATGCTTACGTCCAGGTATCAGGATTAAGCAGAACAGTGCGCGGACCATCAATGTCGTGCCTGCCCGGTAAAGTTGCTATCGAAGGGATTACAGAGATAAGAGGCGAGAAAGTATTTGTTCTTACCCTGCTGCAGGCAAGAAACCCCGAATGGGTTAAACGGCCATTCTTTGCCAAATACGATCCGAATGTATCGTGGTACAACGAATTAATGCCGGCATTTGGTAAAGACAAGTTTTTCTTCCAGGATGAGATGAACGAGATATTGATTACAAAGAACGGACAACTGTTCTTTGACGATAACTTTGAAGATGATTCGGAAGTTGATATAGAACTTGTAGCCTAATAAAGAAAATGATCTCTACTGAGCCCGGGATTACATCCCGGGTTTTTTATTGGAATAACTCCATACTTATGCTCCCCTCAAGTTCCAGCAGCTTTTCTTTTATACCCTCTCCGCCCGAGTATCCTCCGAGTCGTCCGTTTGATTCTATAACCCTGTGGCACGGGATTATGATGGGGACGGGATTTTTTCCGTTTGCTCTTCCAACTGCCCTTCCATAATTTACTCCTCCTACCTTAACGGCTATTTCCCTGTATGTTATTACCTTCCCATAAGGAATTTTACTAAGCTCTTTCCACACTTTTAACTGGAAATCAGATCCCGATAGATCAAGCGGAATCTCGAATATTTTACGGGCACGGTTAAAGTATTCTTCCAGCTGAGTCAATACATTAAAAAGATACGGATCATCCTGATGAAGAGTAATAGCCTGGTAAGTTTTAGGCGTAATTGTTTTATTGTTAAGATAAATACCGCGAATCCCTTTTTTTGCAGCGAGCACTTTGAAATTTATGTCAAAGAGGCGGAAAGAAGTGTAATATAAATGGTCCCGGTTTTCCATGAGATTATTCATCATTAACGTGATGATAATTTATGAAAAAACAAAATAAAAAAAGGGGAAGAAACACAACATTTCTTCCCCTATGTCAGTGAGTACAAAGAAAATTTTACGCGGAGACTACTTCAAGAGAAGGATGAATATCTCTTTTAAGGAGTCCTTCAATAGCCATAAGAGTTCCGCTGATAGAGCTGGGGCAGCTTCCGCAGGCACCCTGGTAACGGATTTTTACAGTGTAGCCTTCGAGTCCCAGAACTTCAAGTCCTCCCCCGTCTCCGGCAAGGGCGGGCCTGACTCTCATATCAAGCAGAGTATTTATCTGCTTAAGCAACTCATTATCACTTCCGTTAAAAGGCTGAACTTCCTTTTCAGCAGGAATCTGACCCTTATCAAAATCTTTAATGAATTCTATTAATGGTTTCTGTATATGTCCCCAGCTGGTTTTAGGGGATTTCTCAATCGTAACGAATTTATCCATATAAAAAACAGAAACGACACCTTCTATTTTGAATATACCGGCAGCAAGAGGGTCATCTTTTGCTGATTCCATATCCGGAAACTGCCTTGTTTCCAGATTTAACAACTTCTCATTTAATATAAACTTCAGGGCTTGTGGATTGGGCGTCAACTCCACATCTTCAATCATCAACATAGGTATTCTCCTTTCAACTGCAAAAATAAGGTATACTATCAAATACCACAAGTCTAAATGATGTGATATCATCATCAACTTCCGGACTGCTCTTTCCGCTCAATAATTTAAGATAATTAACTTAATGGCCCGGGACTGTACCAGCGCTCATATATAAGCAATTATGACTATTGAATTTCCGGATAAAAAAAATTATAATGTACTATAAAATAATCCAACCCGCGGACTGCACTGCTGAATAATTCAGCAAATTTCCTTAAAAAATCCCCTTGAAACGTCTATGAACCATCTTTACCCCGGGATAAAACCAGTGCTAACAGAGTCTTAATCCTCTGCCGGCCATACCCGATTTAATCCTGCACAAATTGGATAAATTGCTTTTTGAGGATATATTTTAGGGTTACTTAAAAATAATTCGAAAGACGATGAAGAAAATATTAGTTGTATTTACGGGCGGCACGTTTTCAATGAAAATCGATAAGAAAACAGGCGGGGCTGTACCCAGATATTCAGGGGATGAGCTGCTTGATAAAATTCCCGAGGCGAAGGAACTGGCGGATATAACCTGCTATGATTTTGGAAAATATCCAGGCCCCCATATGACCCCATCACTAATGATGAATTTATCAATGAAGATACGCGAGCTGATGCAGCAGGAAGAATATGCGGGGATAATTGTAACCCACGGAACAGACACACTTGAGGAAACTGCTTATTTCCTTGACCTAACTATTAAAACGGCGACACCGATTGTGGTAATCGGATCAATGAAAAACAGTTCTGAGCCGGATTGGGACGGACCGCGCAATTTGCTGGATGCAATACACATCTGCCTGAACGATAACTGCAGAAACATAGGGGTGCTGGTTTGTTTGAATGGGGAGATAAATGCAGCAAGTGAAGTGACAAAGATATATACAGAACAGATTGACAGCTTTACGAGTCTTGATTTCGGTGACCTAGGATTTGTGCAGAACGGACGTGTAATACTAAACCGGCTTCCGCGGAGACTGGAAACCATTGAAACCAACAAACTGATTATCAACGTTGATATGCTGACTGTTTACGCGGGAATGGATGATAAGTTCTTTAAATACTCAGCTGACAGCGGTGTTGAAGGAATTGTTGTGGAAGCGTTAGGGGTTGGGAATGTACCTCCGCCGGCTTTTGAGGGGATAAAGTACGCCGTTCAGAAGGGAATACCGGTTGTACTGGTTTCCCGCTGTCCCGCCGGAGAAACGCTTGACATATACAGCTACCCAGGCGCCGGGAAATGGCTGCACAAACTGGGAGTTATCTTTGCGGACTATCTGAACGGTCAGAAGGCAAGAATTAAACTGATGCTGGCACTTGGGGTTACAAAAGATAAAAAGAAGCTGCGGAAACTTTTTGAGAATTAGTTAGACAACAGCGGGGGGTACCAGTTATTGATCACCATAATTACCTTTTAAGATTATGGGTTAAAGACTTTTGCGGGTCAGCTTCCGGAATGATTAAGGAAATTCAGATGTTCAATTTCAACTTTATGAACTTCCTTAACAGGATTTCCAAGGAACAATTCAGCAACCTCTCTGAACTTTGTAGGAATATCACTTACATATAAATCCTGGTTTCCCATACTGTAGCTATTAGTATGAAGGCCGGTCCTGTCGAGCTCATCCCTGATCATTTCAGCAGCAACAATTCCCGAATCAACCAGAGTTACATCATCGCCGATTATTTCCTGGATTACCTTTGAGAGAATAGGGTAATGAGTACATCCAAGCACGAGGGTGTCGATATTCTCATCACGCAAATCATGGAGATATTCTTCGGCGATTTCATAAGTAGCTTTATGATCTATCCATCCTTCTTCGGCAAGCGGAACGAACAAGGGACAGGCGGTTTCAAACACTTCTATTTCAGGGTTTAACTGCCTGATTTTATTTGAATATGCTTTGTTCAAGATAGTCGCGCGGGTTCCTATTACGCCTACTCTGTTATTCCTGGTGGTTTTAATTGCGGTAGCCGCACCGGGGTCAATCATTCCGATAACTGGGACATTAAAATTTTTCTTCAGGGTTTCAATCGCTACTGATGACGCGGTATTACAAGCCACAACTATTGCCTTAACATTCTTCTGCATCAAAAACTTTGCATCTTCCATAGAGTATTCTATAACAGTATCGTTTGATTTTGAACCATACGGTACCCTTGCAGTATCGCCGAAGTACACGATATTCTCTTCCGGAAGTGCAGACGATATACGTTTAACCACAGTAAGGCCGCCGATACCTGAATCAAAAACTCCTATCGGCTTTTCTTTCTCCATAAAATTCAATTGGTAAGTCCTATAAAATTTGAGATATGGTTTCAGTAAGTTCAGTTTTAATCAGATCATAATCGCTCTGGGAAATTTTCTTACCGCTGGCATCAAGAACATAGAATGAATCGACTATATCATCACCTCTTGTGGCAATCTTAGCAAAGTAAATACTAAGGCCCAGCTGGTTCATTTTATTAGTTACCTGGTACAAAAATCCAAGTCTGTCGGGGGAAAAGATATCTATTATAGTATACTTCTCATAATTCTCGAATTCTATTTTCACTTTGCCCGTGCGCTTAAAGAGCCGTGTTTCAATCCTCCACCACTTCGATTTCATCTTCGCGAATTCCTGGTTCAGCTGAAGGAGTCCAGAAATAACAGACCTCATATCCTTCCGTATTTTACCAAAGCGGTCTTTCTCAATCTTCTTCCCCGTATTAAAATCTGTTACATTGAAAGTATCGATCACTATACCATCTTTCCTGGTAAAGATCCTTGCGTCGTGAATATTAACGCCATTTATGGAGAGGACCCCGCACACTTTTGAGAGCAGTGACGAAAAATCGCGTGTTATGACAGTTATGTTTGTAAAATCATTAAGCTCTTTGAAGGAGGTAGAAATAGTAACACCCTTCTGAATTTCTTCCACATGCTTAGCTATTTCTTTCTCTGTAAAGTTATGTGCGTAGGCTATATCATTAATGGAATCGATATGTTCCTGGACGTTATCTTCAGAAATGGCATCGGAATGTTTACTTATTTCCTTTGGTATAACGTAAGTGTTCGAGATAAGAAATTCCTCGCCGGTGATTTTTTCTTCAAGCATAGCATAGGTTTTCCGGTACAATTCAGCGAGCAAATCGCTTTTCCAGGATGTCCACACCGCAGGATTCACAGCGGACAGATCAGCGTAAGTTACAAGGTACAGCAGGTTCAGCTCGTCAGTTGAATTAAACCTTGACGCAAAATTATTCAGGGTTTCAGGATCATTAAGGTTACGCCGGAAGGCAACCTGTTCCATTATAAGGTGGTTTCTAACCAGCAGTGAAACCTTTTCAATTTCCTCTTCTGAATAATTCAGCCGGTACATAACGGCAGCGGCAACCTCAGCGCCGATGATTTCGTGTCCCGAAACATTTATAGGTTTTGCAATATCGTGGAAAAGCAATCCCAGGTAAAGAAACTCCCTATCCTTAAGGCTAGTGAAAAGCTTGCCCAGCTGAGAATGCTCACGTTCAAGCCTCTCAACATTTTTTATTGTAACCAGTGTATGTTCATCGGCGGTATAGAAGTGATAAACACCGTGCTGCAGGAAGCCTATCATATCCTTAAACTCGGGGAGAAAAGCTCCCAGCACACCAAGTTCATTCATCGCAGAGAGTGTCTGCCCTACATTCCTGGGAAGTTTTAAGATCTCTCTGAAAAAAACAGAAGATTCAGTTTCGTGAGAAGAATTCTTATCGAACTTTTCAACTGTCTCTATAATCCTTGCGCGGAGGCTCTCATCAAACCTGGCATTATACAAGCCGCGGTAATAATAACCACGGAGGATTGAAGATAAAGTAAATTCCTTTTCACCGGAATACGAGATAATATTTCCTTTAAAACTAAAATCATCATCGAGTTTAATAGAGAGGCTATCGGGGAGCGGATTTACGACTTCTTCCCTGAAAGTCTGTGCAATAGATTTCGAGAACCGGTTTATTACATTTGCGGCTGTATAATATCTATTCATGAACGCTGATATTGCATTCTCCGAGGTATAAATCATCGCAGCTATTTTTTTCTGATCCAGAAATTCAAGTCTATCACTCTTCTGCTGGTTCAGAATATGGAGGGTATTACGGACCGTAATTACAAAGTTATAGCTTTCAAGCAGTCTCTTACACTCATTCGGTGTAGTATATTCATCTTCATCCAGCTGCTGGATGAAATTCTCGGCCTGCGTCATTTCATTCTGCTTATTAAGGAGAGTCTTATTCACAAGCATGTACATCCACTCAACGGCCTGGAAATCCCTTAGTCCTCCCGCCGACAGCTTAACATTCGGCTCAAGGATTTTAGGTGAGTCATCATACTTTTCGTAACGGTGCTGTATATCCTCAAGCATCGCATTTATCAGCTTAACCTTCACCTCTTCTGTTACCGAATCCAGGAGAATGTCATTCCACAAAAGGTATATTTTATCATTACCGAGCAGGAACCTGGTTTCAAAGAACTGCGTGAAGGTATGGAGATCGCTTTCGATAAACTTCTTTATATCCGAGAACTCGCGCACCGTATGAGAAACCTCGATCCCGTTATCCCAGAGCTTAGTTACGAATTCGACAATATCTTTTTCATTTGCTGCAACCGAGTCGGTAATAAACATAAGGTCGATATCGGAATAAGGAGAAAGTTCCCTTCTGCTGAAGCTGCCCGCGGAGGCAAGTGCGAAGTTATATTTACCATCGGCCGCAAGGGAGCGGATAAACTCTTCAACGAGGAGACTGAATTCAAGGCTGAACTTCAGCGATGCATCCATACCGATGTACGATGAGAAAAGTTTTTCTTTCTTTTCCCTGAAATCCTGCTTAATTCTGTTTGCTACCTCAAGAGGGACCATTACTTCTTATACTCTGCCTTTACTATTGATGATATACCGCCCCGGACATTAAAGGAGGCGGTGATTAACATATACCTTGGTTTACATGCCTCAACGAGATCGTCAAGTATCCTGTTTGTTACGCTTTCAAAATATATCCCGTCATTCCTGTATGAATTGAGATAAAATTTTAATGATTTTAATTCGATGCAAAGCTTATCGGGAATATACTCTATAATCATTGTTGCAAAATCGGGCTGACCAGTTTTAGGGCAAACAGATGTAAATTCCGGTGCTGTGTGGATTACTGAGTAATCACGTCCGGGATAAGCATTATCGAACACTTCAAGAATTTTTACTTTATCGTTCATTTTCCGTTTTTGTTATTTAGTTAAACTTCTGTTAGTATAGGAATTAATATTATGAGATGCCGAAATAAATTCAGCAAGACTTTAGTAAACGCACTATCAAATATAAACCGGTCTTACCTTATATTTTATAGGATCTTCCAGGCCGGCCTGCTGAAAACCCCGCAGCCTTAAAGCGCAGCTATCGCACTCACCGCAGGCCTCATCTTCATTTTTGTAGCACGACCAGGTAAGGTGCAAGGGTGCGCCAAGCTCCATACCTTTCTTAACAATTTCCGGCTTGGAAAAGTTTATTACGGGTGTTTCTATTTTAATATTTGTTTCCGGTTTTGTTCCAGCATTGATCACCTTTTCAAATGCCTCGAAGAATTCAGGTCTGCAGTCGGGATATCCCGAAGAATCCTCATACACAGCCCCGATGAATATTTTTTCGGCGCCCAGAACCTCTGCCCAGCTTGTACAGGCCGCTAAAATATTTGCGTTCCTGAAAGGAACAT
Source organism: uncultured Bacteroidota bacterium (assembly GCA_963771705.1). Lineage (GTDB taxonomy): Bacteria > Bacteroidota > Ignavibacteria > Ignavibacteriales > Ignavibacteriaceae > DATFVA01. The sequence continues at coordinate 356,668 of CAVYUP010000005.1, read as the reverse complement.
AAGACGAGGGGACGGTTTTATCCGAAAGATCAGCCTTCCTCACATCCCGGGAAAGATCAGTTAAAGAAGACCCCCCTATCCTTGCGAGATGCGAATAATCGATGATCAGTCTTTTATCAACTTTATAAAAATCAGCGATATCGTTGAAAGATTTCAGCTCTCTGGTTTCGGTTCTCTGTCCGTAATTTATATGAAGCAGGGCGAGATCATATTTCTCTGCAGCGATTGCCGCTGTTACACAGCTGTCCATTCCGCCGCTGAGCGCCACAACAGCGATATTTCTTTTATCTTTTTCCATAATTATCAGGTTAAAATAAGAAATTAGAAGCTGTGAAGAAATGAGGAATTGCCTGGTAATAACTAATAACGGAAGTAATTCCGGTAATGAAACCTTAAGGTTTCAGGTCAAAAATTTATTCTTGAATCAATTATCCTGCTAGTCCCTTAATTAAGCCTGATTTTGCGCTGCCTCAATAACTTACCTTCAGATTATACATATTATTAAGTATTCTAAATCACCCGGGAAGGAATTAATGTTAAAAAAATTTGATCAGCAGGTAACAGAAGGGGTTTTATTCACCGATCAGTATGAATTAGTGATGGCGCAGCTCTACTTTAAGATGGGACTGCATGAAAGGACGGTTCAGTTTGATCATTTCTTCAGGAATTATCCCAATTACGGCGTACACAAAGCCGGCTACTGCATAAACGCAGGACTGGAGTGGCTGATCGACTGGATGCAGAACACCCGGACAACAGATAAAGATATTGAATTGATGTCAGCGCAGAAAGACAGCGACGGCAAACCGGTATTTGAAAAGGACTTTCTTGACTGGTTCAGGGAGAACGGAAATTTCAACAAGATCACTCTCAGGGCAATACCGGAAGGAAGAGTGGTTCATCCTAATGTTCCTCTGACAGTGGTTGAGGGTCCTGCCGCAATGTCGCAGATCCTTGAGACAGCACTTTTGAACCAGTTAAACTACCAAATCCTCATCGCGACAAAAGCCTGCAGAATAAATGAGGCCGGCAGACACCAGATGCTTCTTGAATTCGGGATGAGGAGAGCACACGACCGAGGAGCCAATGCGGGAGTGCGTGCGGCACTGATAGGAGGAGCCGATTTCTCTTCTAACGTGGGCATATCTCATCTTCTCGGTTACCCGCCTAAAGGCACTCACGCGCACAGTATGGTGCAGATGTTTATGGCCCTGGGGATGACCGAAGAGGAAGCTTTTGAAGAATTTGCTTCTCTTTATCCTGCTGATACTATACTGCTTGTAGATACAGTAAATACGCTTGAGAGCGGAGTGCCGAATGCGATTAAGGTATTTAAAAAGATGAAGAAGAAAGGACAGAAACCTTTAGGGGTAAGACTTGATTCAGGAGACCTTGCCTACCTGAGCATTCAAGCCGCAAAGCTGCTGAATGATGCCGGCTTTGAGGATGTGAAAATAGTCCTTTCGAATGAGTTAGATGAGATGAATATATGGCAGATTATAACGCAGATAACAGATGAAGCTCCAAAATATCAGCTTGATCCGGAAGGGATTATAAACAGGCTGGTTTATGGAGTGGGTACCAGGCTAATTACTTCTTATGGTGATCCCTCGATAGGCGGGGTATATAAGCTTGTATCGGTTATGAATGGGAAAGATGAATGGGTTCCGGCTATTAAAATTTCAGAATCTGTTGAGAAGATCCCGAACCCGGGGAATAAGAAAGTCTGGAGGCTCTACAACTCAAAAGAAAAAGCCAACGCCGATCTGCTTACGCTGGAAGATGAAGAGCCCGGAACAACAGAGGACATCCTTCTGCATCATGCAACAAGTCAGAGCAAAAAAAGGACACTGGGAAAAGAACATATTTCAAAAGTGGAACCTCTGCTGGAAACTATACTTGATGAGGGAAAGCTGGTTTATAATTTTCCATCAATCGATGAACTAAGGGAAGTAAGGAAAAGAGATATCGAGAGGCTTGACCCGGGAGTGAAAAGGCTGATAAATCCTCATTATTATCATGTTTCGATCTCAGAGAAATTGTACAGAATGAAAATGAACCTGATAGAAAAAATCACATAAGGATCATTCGAGTTTTATTCTGATCGTCTGTACGCCGTTCTCAACTTTTATATCCAGAACTTTGGGATCGTGTTTTTCTTTTATAAAGCTTATCTGGCCGTCCCTCTCGAGATACGCCTCTTTCACATTATCCAGATTTTTCTGGTTTATACCCAGCCGAAGCTGTTCTTTAAGATCATCCTCTGAAACACGACCCCTCTTCATTTCCTTAGGATCTGGTTGTGAATTTTCCACGATAACGGATGTTTTGCCTTTGACGAGGTCAGCAAAGCCTTTATGATTTAACGAGATCACCGCAAACAGCCAGTGAAGCAGTACAAGCGTTACCCCCGCTGATACTGTTACAAAAAGAGGACCGCTGCCGTTTATGGCACGACTGAAAACTGATCCTATTACAATACCTATTACAAAATCGAAAGCTGTATTTTTTCCAAGAAACCTTTTATTACCGAACCGGATAATTATGAGTGAGGCTATGTATATAAATGCGGAGCGGGCGGCCATCTGCCAGAAATTTACATTTTGGGAATCGAGTGCAAAAATATTAGACAGGATATGATATACTTCATTCATTCTTAATTTTCCTCCTGAAGATTTTAATTAATTATCTTAATTAAAAATGAATGAAGGTATTATGATGTAACCGGGATTGTGACGCGAAGCAATTAATTACCCACCTTCTTCTTAAATTTATTCTTCACCAGCCCGATGAGGCTGCCTGAGAGGATCATTTCAACCTGTCTTGAACTCATACTATGTTCGGTCTTAATCTCATAATTTTTAGTTTTATTCTTAACGATGATTTTATGTCCTTCTTTAAGCGACTTAACCAGGTTTTCAACTGAAAGAATATCTCCCTGCTCAATTTTATTTTTATCATCAGGATTTGTAAAGATTAACGGAAGGATTCCGAAATTAATGAGGTTCTGCCAGTGGATCCTTGCGAAGGATACGGCAACAACCATTCGCAGGCCGAGATACCGCGGGGCAAGGGCGGCATGTTCGCGGCTGCTTCCCTGTCCATAATTTTCCCCGGCTGAAATGAAAAATCCTTTTTCTTTATGTTGAAGTGCCCTGTCATAAAAAGTTTCATCAACCTGACTGAAAACAAACTTACTTATCTCAGGAATATTGCTTCTATAAGGAAGGACCTTTGCACCTGCGGGCATTATTTCGTCGGTTGAGATATCATCACCAACTTTCAGAAGCACTGTACCTTCAAACTTATCGGGAATCGGCTTAAACGGAGGCAGCGGTTTAATGTTAGGGCCTTTTTCCAGCTGAACCTGTTCACTGCTTTTCGCGGGGGGAACAAGCATCTCGGTATTGATGATAATTTTATCGGGTTCCTTAACGGGAGGATAACTGATACCCAATGTTCGGGGATCGGTAATAACACCGGTGAGAGCAGAAGCAGCAGCTGTTTCAGGAGAACAGAGATGGACTTTATCCTCTTTAGTTCCCGATCTGCCGGGGAAATTACGGGGAACAGTCCGCAGACTGATTTTATCTGTAGCCGGAGCCTGGCCCATCCCTATACAGCCGTTACAGCCGGCCTGGTGAAGTCTGGCTCCTGAATGAATCAGCTTACCGAGGAGTCCATTTGAAATAAGATTCTCAAGTATCTGACGGGAAGTAGGATTGATATCAAAAGATACCCTGTCATTCACCTGCTTACCATCCACCATCATTGCTGCTATGGCAAAATCCCTGTAACCGGGGTTTGCCGAAGAACCTATATAAGCCTGGTAAATCTCCTTTCCCACAACGTCTCTTACAGGAACAACCTTTCCGGGACTGCCGGGAAGGGCGATCAGAGGTTCAAGTTCAGAAAGGTCTATTTCCTCGTACTCGTCATACTCCGCATTATCGTCTGCTAATAGTTCTACCCAGGCATCTGCTCTTTCCTGGGTTTTAAGAAATCTTTTCACTTCTTCATCTGATGGGAAAACCGTAGTTGTAGCACCCAATTCAGTTCCCATATTAGCAATGACATGCCTGTCCATTGCAGTAAGGTTCTTTAAGCCGGGGCCGTAGTACTCAATTATCTTATTTACGCCTCCATCCACATCGTGCCGCCGCAGCATCTCAAGGATAACATCTTTCGCTGATACCCAGTCGGGCAGCTTTCCGATTAATTTCACACCCCATATTTTGGGCATTTTAATATAGAGGGGTTCACCAGCCATTGCCAGTGCGACTTCGAGTCCTCCGGCACCTATCGCCAGCATTCCAAGCGCTCCTCCGGCGGGAGTGTGACTATCGGATCCCAGCAGCGTTTTGCCGGGAACACCAAACCGCTCCATATGAACGGGATGACTCACCCCGTTACCGGGACGGCTGAACCAGATCCCGAATTTCTTACAGGCGCTTCTAAGGAAAATATGATCATCCGGATTCTTAAAATCCTCCTGAATAAGGTTATGGTCAACATACTGAGCCGACAATTCTGTCTTCACCCTGTCTATATGCATCGCCTCGAATTCAAGCATTACTAGCGTGCCGGTTGCATCCTGCGTTAATGTCTGATCGATTTTGATTCCGATCTCTTCACCGGCATTCATATTACCTTCGACCAGGTGAGATTCGATAAGCTTTTGAGCGACGTTCTTCTGCATAAATCCTTCTTTTTTTAATGAAAAGAATTTTATTAAGCTCCGGATTGGGCTGCTGCCCGTGTTAGTGTGAATAAATATAATAAAAGGATGAGGCCGCAGAAGTTCTGTAACGCACGATTCGTTACTTAGTGTAGAATTTTATCAGACCAAAGATTAAATTAGGGGTGTTCACACCTTAAACCATTCTGTTATTTCAGCGGCTTAAGATGTATGGTGGGTCAAATTAAATCATCATACTCAGTGGGAGGAAGCCATGAAAACATTTATACTACTAACCAAGTTAGCTCCGGAAATCTCTAAACAGATGAAAGACCGTGCGAGGCTGGGCAGAAACTGGCTGGAACAGTAAAGCAGAAATGTCCCGAAGTAAAGTTCGTGGAGCATTACGCTCTTCTTGGTCCTTATGATTTCCTGGATATCTACGAAGCGCCTGATGAAGAAACTGCCGCGAAGGTTTCAATGATAAGCCTTTCAAACGGTGCTTTCGAGGCACAGAGTCTTATTGCTATCCCTTACAAAAAATTCCTTGATCTGGTAGATAAGATATAATCAACTACAGATTACTAATAAATATTAGAAAAGGAGGATGAGAAAATGGCTATTAAAAAACTTATCGAGTTTCTGGACGAAAACAAAGTAAGGTACGTAACCGTCTCGCACTCACCCGCTTACACGGCACAGGAGATAGCCGCGAAGGCGCATCTTCCGGGAAAAGAAATTGCTAAAACTGTGCTGGTAAAGTTTGAGGGTAAGCTGGCTATGGCGGTACTGCCCGGATCCTTCAAAATTAATTTTGAAAACCTGAAGAAGGTGCTGGGCTCTGATAACGTAAGACTGGCAGACGAACACGAATTCATCGACAAATTTCCCGACTGTGAAGTTGGAGCTATGCCTCCGTTCGGAAATTTATACGGCGTGGATGTATTTGTGGCAAATAGTCTTGCCGAGGATGAGGAGATTGCGTTTAACGCATGCTCACATTCGCAGCTTATTAAAATGTCGTATTCGGATTATGAAAAGCTGGTAAATCCGGTAAGATTAGATTTTGCTTTTCAGTCGAAGTTATAATTTGCTTATACTGTTTCCAATAACAGGCTGATATATGCACTAAAAGGGTTTTTATATCCTCTTAAAAACTCATTATATTACTTTATCAAAAATTTCCCAACTAGTTTAAAGGTTATCAATGGCAGCTGCAAAGAGGCAAAAAGGCAAGGCATTAAAATATTCGATCCTGATTATCTTGATATTATTCATCCTAATTCAGTTTATACCGGTTAACAGAACCAATCCTGCTGTAGTAAAAGAACCGGATTGGAATTCACCTAAAACAAGAGCATATGCGGTAAGAGCCTGCTTCGATTGTCACAGCAATGAAACAAAATGGCCTGCTTATTCGTATGTAGCACCAGTGAGCTGGTTTGTAGCTGATGATGTAAAGGATGGGAGAAAACATTTTAATATGTCTGACTGGAAACCGGGCAAAGGGGATGAGGCCGCAAAAGAAGTAAGGAAGGGCGATATGCCTATGTGGCAATACACATTGATGCATTCGCAGGCCAGGCTTACCGATGCGGAGAAGAAAGAATTTATTGCAGGTTTGATAGCGACCTTCGGAGAAGAAAAAGGGAACGATTCGGACAAAAAGGAGGTTAATAACGGAAAGAGAGACAAGTCAATTCGTTTCTCAGACGAAGATGAAGATTAACCTATATACTATTGAAATAATGATGTTATGATTAAGTGATTATTTTCACTTGAAATGATTTTATGTTTGGGGAAAAAGAGAAAGTGAGTTAACATTATGAAAGTAAGTTTAATTGTTTTTATTCTTTCCGCATTTTCGTTTTTATGCTGCCAGAATAATAGCAATTTTGTAAACGGAAAGCAGGAGACCATGAAGGAACAAAATGTAAAACCGCATAACCCGTATTACTCAAGAACAGATACGACAAAACTTGATCTGCCTGATTCCGAATGGAAGAAAGTTCTGCCTGAAGATGTTTATGAAGTAGCCCGTAATAAAGCTACCGAAAGAGCATTTACGGGGAAGTACTGGGATTTTGAAGGCAAAGGTACTTATTACTGCGCCGCCTGCGGAAATCCTCTGTTCCGATCGGACGCTAAATTTGCCAGCACCTGCGGATGGCCAAGCTTTTTTGAACCCATCCGGAAGAATAGTGTAATTTATAAAACTGATGATTCATACGGGATGCACCGGACAGAAGTTTTGTGCGGGAGATGCGGCGCGCATCTGGGGCATATATTCGATGATGGTCCTCCCCCTACCGGCAAAAGGTATTGCATGAACTCGATCGTACTGGATTTTGAACCTGATTCAGGCAGCAAGTAAATGAAGCCGGTATTCTTCAGGAAGCAGGCGGACTTAAGAAAATGGCTTGAAAAAAATCACGACAAAAAGGATGAGCTGCTTGCAGGCTTCTACAAGAAAAGTTCAGGCAAGCCGAGTATAACCTGGGAGGAATCTGTTGATGAAGCTCTTTGCTTCGGGTGGATAGACGGAATAAGGAAATCGCTGAATGAAATAAGCTACACAATCCGCTTTACTCCCCGCAGAAATAGCAGCAAATGGAGTACGAAGAATATAAACCGGGTTGAGGAGCTGATTAAGCTGGAACAAATGAGGCCGGCAGGAGTGAGGGCTTACAGCAACAGGAAAGAAGAAAATAGTGATACTTATTCTTTTGAGCAGAGGATTGTTAAGCTTGATAGTGAGTATCAAAATATATTTAAGAAAAATAAGAAAGCCTGGGAAGATTTTAATTCCCGGGCCCCATCTTACAGGAAACCGGTAACTCACTGGGTTATGAGTGCGAAGCAGGAGGCCACGAGGCTGAGGAGACTGGAAATTCTTATTTCCTGTTGTGAAAAGGGTGAAGTTATTCCGCTGATGAGATGGGCGAAATCTAAAAAATCGAAATAGGAAAGGAACAGTATGCAGGTTATCCTGGGATCAGGCGGTATTATTGGTAACGGGCTTGCTAAAATTTTACCTCAGTACACAGACAGTGTGCGGCTTGTGAGCAGAAATCCCTCCCCTGTAAACAAAAATGATGAGCTTGTAAAGGCTGATCTTACAGATGCCGGGCAGACGGAGAAAGCTGTTAAGAATTCCGAAGCTGCCTACCTTGTTTTGGGAATGGAGTACAAAACCAGTATCTGGCAGAGGGACTGGCCGAAGGTAATGACCAACGTAATAAACGCATGTAAAAAATATAACACAAAGCTGGTCTTTTTTGATAATGTATATTCATACGGAAAAGTTGACGGATGGATGACCGAAAAAACACCGATGAACCCTTCAAGCAAAAAGGGTGAAGTCCGTGCAAAAATTTCGGAACAGCTTATAAATGAATACAAACAGGGAAACATAAAAGCGATTATTGCGCGCGCCGCAGATTTCAACGGACCCACAAAAAGTACTTTCGTATATCCGCTTGTCTATGAAAAAATAATGAACGGTAAGAAAGCTCAGTGGCTCATTAATGCTGATATGAAACATTCACTTACATATACAGCAGACGCGGCAAAAGCCACGGCGCTTCTGGGAAACACTCCTGAGGCCTATAACAGAGTCTGGCATCTGCCAACCGACATAAATGCGCCGACGGGTAAAGAATTCATCCAAATGGTACAGGACACGTATGGTAAAAATACAGGTTACACAACCCTATCCCGGTGGATGCTTAGAATGGTTGGTTTATTCGTTTCAGAAATCAGGGAAATGGATGAAATGCTATACCAGTACGATTCTGAATATCTGTTCGACAGCAGCGATTTTGAAACTCATTTCTTCAAAGCAACCCCTGTTAATAAAAGTATAGAGGGAACGGTAATTTCATTAAAAAAATAAATGAAAGAAAATTAGTATCTTTCATAAGCTGTTGATATTCTGACCGCAAAATTCATCTACGTTCAAGTTTCGATGCTCAAATTGTAACACTGCCATTTTGTCACACGTTGAAATTTTCAATAGCTGAAAATTTCGTTTTTTCGCCACTTTATGATTGTCTCATTTTGAGTCCAACTCCGAGTCAAATCCGAGATAACTCCGAGATAAAACCGAGACCAAAAGAATGTCTGCCATTTTGTCATACTGTTTATTTTATCAACATAATTCTTCATCTTAACAAGGGTTAAATGGGGACAGCAGAATAAAATAGATCCATCTCTTTTACCCGGGCACAGAGCAGCAGAAATTGAGAAAAAATACTTGTAAAGTTTTCGGTAGATTGCATAAATTCATGTTTATAAGTTGGATCGAAAAAAGGAAAAGAGAATGGACTTATTAAGCATATCCGATGAGAATGCCTACCAGGCACTGATGAAAAAGGATCCGCAGTTCGAGGGATTGTTTTTTGCCGCAATAAAAACGACAGGTATTTTCTGCAGACCTACCTGCAGGGCACGCAAGCCGAAAAGAGAAAATGTAGAGTTTTTTCAGACCGCTAAGGAAGCCATGGATTATGGTTACCGTCCCTGTAAAATATGCCGTCCGCTAGAATATCCCGATGAAATACTGCCGGAGATAAAATCATTATTAAATGAGATCGAACAAAATCCTTCCGAGAAGATTACAGATTTTAAGCTTACACAGAAAGGCATCGATCCGGCCAGAGTAAGAAGATGGTTTATAAAGAATCATGGAATGACTTTCCATGCCTACCAGAGAATGTTTAGAATAAATAACGCCCTGAGAAATATTAAAAAAGGCGACAAGGTAATAGAGGCAGCATATGAGGCAGGGTACGAATCATTGAGCGGATTTCAGCATTCATTTAAGAAGGCGATAGCCGGAACTCCCTCTGAAAGCATAAAGAAGAATATTCTTTCATTCGAGCGCTTCAGTACTCCCCTTGGCCCCATGATAATAATCGGCAATGAAGAGGGTATTTATCTGCTTGAATTCACAGACAGGAGGATGCTGGAAACAGAATTAAAGCAGCTTGAAAAGAAATTTAAGAGTACCATACTTCCCGGGACGAATAAGCATATCAAAGAATTAAAAAAACAGCTGAATGAATATTTTGAAGGCCGAAGAAAAAACTTTGATGTTCCTCTAAAAATTTTCGGCACAGACTTCCAGAAAAAAGCCTGGGCTGCACTGGTGAAAATTCCTTATGGGACAACCCGTTCATACAAACGGCAGGCTGAGACTATTGGGAACCCCAAAGCTGTAAGGGCGGCAGGAACAGCAAACGGGATGAACAGGATTGCGATTGTAATTCCATGTCACCGGGTAATTGGTGAGAATGGAAAACTTACCGGGTATGGAGGCGGACTATGGCGAAAACAGTGGCTGCTCGACCATGAGGTTAAAAATCTGAACAAATAACACACATCATTTTTTTTTATTGCTTTATTCGGGAAATACCAATAACTTAATTCTCCCCTGCTAATACAGATTTTAATATTTATTTATGAGGAGTACTATGAAAAAATTCATTGTTTTTTCGGCTTTCCTTTTTCTAATCTTATATTGTGCACCAATTTCGGCTCAGGATGAAAATTACCAGGAAGAGATGAACAAGGCCTGGACAGAATATATGACTCCCGGGCCTATGCATGAACTGCTTTCCAGGGGAACGGGTGAATGGGCATCGGAAATAAAGATGTGGATGGATCCTTCCCAGCCTCCGACAGTAACTTCAGGGACTTCTGAAGTGAAGACAATACTTGGAGGAAGATATTTTGAAGGTACCCATACCTCTGACTTCAACGGTATGGAAATGAAAGGTAAAGAAATTTCAGGCTATGATAATGCTAAAAAGAAATTCTTTTCCACCTGGATTGATAATTTCGGAACCGGCGTAATGTACCTTGAAGGTACTTATGATGAAGGGACAAGTACTTTTACCTACACAGGAAATTCGGTTGACCCGATGACAGGAAAGGATGTACCGGTTAAAGAAACTATTAAGCGTATAGATGAAGATCATTCGCATATGGAAATGTTCATGACCGATAACGGAGAAGAATTTAAAACAATGGAGATTGATTTTACCAGGAAGAAATAGGAATTAAATCAGGCTGTCACGATTTTGCCGCTGAAGACAAAATAAGGCAGCCTGTTTTATTTTATTAGTTATGCGGAAGATCATACTAAATCTTGCGGTAAGTCTCGACGGATTTATTTCGGGACCAAAAGGTGAATTTGACTGGTGCTTCACCGACCAGGATTACGGTATGACTGATTTCCTGAAAGGGATTGATACGATCTTTTTCGGGAGGAAAAGTTATGAAGTACTTTTAAGTATGGACAAAGATCCTTATCCCGATAAAGCAAAAGTAGTTTTTTCAGAGAATCCGGATTATGTTCCTAAGAACGCCATTTCTTTGCTGATAGATCCCATAAAAATTAAAGAGTTAAAAGAGATAAGGGAAAATAACATATGGCTTTTCGGCGGAGCGGATTTATTCAACAAACTTCTGGATATGGATCTGGTTGATGAACTTCAGCTTGCTGTACATCCTCTAATACTGGGCTGCGGTACTCCTCTCTTTACATCAAGGGACAAAATCATTAGATTTAACCTGGTTGGATCAAAGCCGTATTCTACCGGACTAGTTCAGCTAATTTATAATAAACCGGGTATTAAATAATCTGGGAAAGCGGGGAGCTTATGAAAACATTAATAATGCTGCTATTTACAGCGTGTCTTACCTTTGCACAAACTGATACTCTCACTGAAGCCTTAAAATATTATCCCCTCCAAAACGGATACTACTGGGAATATGTAGATTATTCCTACCAGATCATTCCGTACGAAGTAGACTCATCTTTTTATTCGATAGAAGTAACAGGAGATACGTTATTACCAAACAATAAATCCTATAAAATCCTAACCAGAAAAAATATACCGTTTGATGGATACATTAATAAATCATTCGAGAGAATTGATTCAACTACGCTTTGCGTTTACAGGTTCACCGATGACGCTTTGTTTACAAATAATGAATATCTTATAGACAGTCTGCTTGCTGACTCAGGCGATTATTTTGGAGGGTCATATACCGGATTTACATCAAACCAGGGAATATTCCTAACTCTCTGTCTTGATAAATATGAAGATACCGTTTTGAATTATCCAACTGAAGTTCGTGAGTTAGAAGATGAATCAGGAATACCTGGTACAGATTTAATGTTTGCAAAGGGATTAGGATTTATCAATGCTTCATCCTGTGAATTCAGTTGTGGAGCAACTGTTCTGCGATATGCAAGTATAGATAGTGTTGAATACGGGACGCAAATAACTGCAATAAAGGAGACGAGACCAGATCAGCCTGAAGATTATATTCTGGAACAGAACTTTCCTAATCCTTTCAACCCGTCAACAAATATAGATTATGCCCTTCCTCGCAGGGGATTTGTAACGCTTAAAGTTTATGATGTACTGGGAGATGAGATTAAGACGCTTGTAAATGAGGAGCAAAACTCCGGAAGATACGAGGTTTCATTCGATGGGACCAATCTAGCAAGCGGAATATATTTCTTCATTCTGCGGGCTGGAGATTTTGTTCAATCCAGGAAAATGCTGCTGATCAAATAAACCGGAGAAATCAGCCCAGGAATTCAGGGATCCTGCTGACTACCTGGTCAAGATCGACATCAAGTCTATCGCCTGATTTGCGGATCTTTATTTCTACTTTTAGGTCCTTAAGTTTCTTATCACCGACTATAACCTGTAGCGGCATACCAAGGAGGTCGGCATCCTTGAACTTGAAACCTGCCTGGGCATCCACTCTGTCGTCGAATAATACTTCATAACCTGCCGTTGTAAGATCAGCATAAAGTTTATCGCAGGTTTGGATAACTTCCTGTTTCTTCATATTGAGGCCCATTAAGTGGATCTGGAAAGGAGCCAGGGTTTTATCCCAGATAATACCGAAATCATCATGATGCTGCTCAATATAGCAGGCCAGAACACGCTCCACACCGATACCGTAGCTGCCCATTATTATAGGATTTTCCTTACCATTTTCATCAAGGAAATTAGCGCCCATCGCCGAGGAATATTTTGTTCCCAGCTTAAAAATATGTCCAAGTTCAATAGCCGTAAACACCTGAAGCTTATGATCGCATCGCGGACAAATTTCACCTGAATTTATGGAACGCAGGTCGAAGTATTCTATATCCTTTACATCTCTGTTAAGGTCTATTCCTCCAAGGTGAAAATCTGTCTCGTTTGCACCACTGAACAGATTATTAGCATCCTTAAGTCTCAGATCAGCAACGATTCTGCCTTTATATCCGACAGGACCGATAGAACCTGCCTCAGCACCGGTGATTTCCATAAGTTCCTCAGGATGAGCAGGGCGAACCGCACCGCCAAGTGCTCTTTCAAGCTTAGCGTCATTAACTTCTTCATTACCCAGCATAAGAACGAGTACCGCACTGCCATTATGAATATAAACCCTTGACTTAGCACACTGAGTCTCATCTATCTTCAGAAAATCACAAAGCTCATCTATCGACCTGACATCCGGCGTATGGATTTTCTTTATTTCAAGGCTCTCATTATCTCTTTTCCGGCTATCAATTTTAGAAGTTGCCACTTCAAGGTTTGCCGCATACCCGCAGTTCTCACAATGAGCTACAGTATCCTCACCGGCATCCGACTTAACCATAAATTCCTCAGAACCTGATCCGCCCATTGCACCGCTTGAAGCTCCAACAATAAAATAGGATAAATTACAGCGATCAAATATATTCCTATAGGCTTTGTCGTGCAGACTATATGAATGATCGAGTCCTTCCGGCGAGATATCGAACGAGTAAGCATCCTTCATAAGGAACTGGCGTCCCCTGATTACTCCGCTTCTCGGCCTCGATTCATTCCTGAACTTTGTCTGTATCTGATACCATATCTGGGGCATATCTTTATACGACTTCAGAACATTTCTCGCATGAAAAGTCATAATCTCTTCGTGTGTAGGTGCAAGAACATACTCCCTGTTCACGACGTGAAAAAGAATATCACCGAAGGCTTCAACCCTTCCTGTTTCCTCCCAGATTTCCTTAGGGTTAAGAGCGGGAAGGTGGAATTCCTGTCCCCCAATTGCATTCATTTCTTCACGAATTATTTCCGATATTTTCCTCATAACGCGATACCCTACCGGCAGGAAAGAGTAGATACCCGCGGAAATCATACGAATCATACCGGCCCTGAGCATAAGAATATGGCTGGTTACCACGGCATCACTAGGGACTTCTTTTAATGTAGGAACGAAGGATTTGCTTAATCTCATAGTATTATACAGATAAAGGATAATAAAAATAGTTGTCAAAAATAAAGATTAGATGATGCTTATCAAAATAAGCCCGGCTGGAATTTTATTTGCCCTTTTTAAAGCATAATTTCGAATACCATAAATTATAAGGATTTTATGAAGCTCGTAAGCAATCCCTGGCATTCAGTGACGCCGGGAAATGAAGTGCCCGGTATAGTTAACAGTATTATAGAGATACCAAAAGGATCAAAGGGAAAGTATGAACTGGATAAGGCAAGCGGACTCCTCCGTCTCGACCGCGTGCTTTTCTCATCGGTGCATTATCCTGCAAATTACGGATTTATTCCCCAGACATACTGCGATGACAAAGATCCGCTGGATATACTTGTAATCTGTTCAATTGATGTAGACCCTTTATGCATAATTGAAAGCAAGGTTATAGGGGTAATGCATATGACCGACCAGGAAGAAACTGACGATAAAATAATTGCCGTGGCAAAGAATGATATGTCAGTTAATTACATAAACGATATAAACGAACTTCCTCCCCACACATCAGTTGAACTCAAAAGGTTCTTTGAGGATTATAAGAAACTTGAACAAAAGGAAGTACTTGTAAAAGATTTTCTGGGAAAAGAAAAAGCATATAAAATTATCGAGGATAGTCTTGCGATGTACAGAGAGAATGCCGAAAAATTAAGAGCTATATCTTAGTCTTTGTTTTTTTCTGCGGTGCTTCCCTGATCAGATAAACAGCATCCCGGGGTCTGACCGTATCTTTACATTTGAAGGTGATCTTCGACCCTTTTGTGGCAGATTCTATGGAACGTTCGTCTTCCAGTATATTTTCAGCCTTAAGCTGAACCACGCCGGTAGTTTCACCGATAATATAGATTTCATCACCTTCCGTGAGAGTACCGGCCTCAATAGTGATATACACAGCGCCGGCCTGCTTGTAGTAATTTAATACTTTCCCGAGATATTCTTTTCTTTTGGCTGCCTTGCTGCCGTATATATCTGCATATTGTTCAGCTCCGGGAGTATCAAAATAAAAACCTGTGGAGAAACCCCGGTTGAAGACTTTTTCAAGTTCTTTAATAAGGCTGTTTTTAATCTCCGGTGTAAGTCCGTTTTCATAGTACAGGTCGATCGCTTTCCGGTAGGCTGAGGTAACAGCAGCAGCGTATTCGGGACTCCTCTTACGGCCTTCTATCTTGAACGAATCGACTCCTGTTTCAATCAGCTGATCAATAAAACCCAGGGTGCACAGATCTTCGGGGGATAGAACATAATCCTCACCTACTATCATACTTTTGCCGATTGTTGGATCATAAACTTCATATTCTCTCCTGCAGGGCTGAATGCACTCTCCCCGGTTTGCGCTTTTTTCAAATAGATGATGACTCATAAAACACCTGCCGCTAACTGCGATACACATAGCTCCATGCACAAATACTTCAATCTCAAGATCGGTGAGCGAACGGACTTTTTTAATATCTTCCATTGAACATTCCCTTGCGAGAACAATCCGCTCAGCGCCGAGCTGCTTATAGTAATTAGCAGCCATAGAATTAGAAATAGAACCCTGTGTAGAGATGACGAAAGGCATTCCAGCTTCTTTACAGAGCTGAACGACAGCAAAATCCCAGCATATAATTCGATCAACGCCGGCTTCTTTTGCTTTAAGGATTACATCCCTCAGCTGATCCAGTTCATCTTCATAAACGATTGTATTCAGCGTGAGGTAGGTGGTGACACCATTTTCCTTACAGAAGGAGGTGAGTTCTTCGAGATTATCCGCCTTAAAGTTAGAGGCTTTAGCCCTCATATTCAGCTTTTCAACACCGAAGTAAACAGCATCAGCCCCCGCCTTAACCACGGCAGTAAGCATGGTTTTATTACCGGCAGGGGCCATAAGCTCTGGTTTGTTAACGGATGCGTGTTTCTTTACGACTTCTCTTCCCATATTTCAGCAATTTCTATGATCACTCTTACAGCCATTTCCATATCCTGAATAGCAACCCATTCTACCTTTGAGTGAAAACTATGTTCCCCGGCGAAGATATTAGGACAGGGTAGACCCATAAATGAAAGCCGCGATCCATCCGTACCACCGCGGATCGGGTGCATGATGGGTTCAATATCGAGGTTCTTCATTGCCTGTTCGGCGTAATCAGTAACCTGTGGATGATTTATCAGTATCTCCCTCATATTGCGGTACTGTTCAGTTACCTCAAAATCAAGTTTAGCGGCAGGGTATTTCTTTACAGTCTTCTCTGCCAGATCTTTTAAGAAAGTTTCATATTCTTTGAGTTTAGGAGTTTCGAAATCCCTGATGATAAATTTCAATACTGCCATTTCTTCATTTCCATTGAAGTTAGTACAGTGAACGTAGCCCTCCCGTCCTTCTGTAGTCTCCGGAGAAAGTTTATCCTTCGGCAGGCTTTCCATAAATTCCGAGGCAACTCTTACTGCATTAACCATGATGCCTTTAGCATATCCAGGATGAATATTTCTGCCGTGGATTTTAATAGTTACCGCATCAGCGCTGAAAGTTTCCGACTCAACCTCGCCCCGGCTCTGGCCATCGACAGTGTAAGCATATTTGGCTCCGAATTTTTTAACATCAAATTTTTCTGTTCCTCTTCCGACCTCTTCATCAGGCGTAAAGCATATTTTTATCGGTCCATGTTTAACTTCAGGATGAGTAAGCCAGTAGTTTACCGCATCCATTATTTCTGCCACACCGGATTTATTATCTGCACCCAGAAGGGTTGTACCATCAGTGGTAATAATATCGAATCCCTTCATATTCTTCAGGTCGGGATTTTCACTTTCAAGTATAACCTGTGAAGGATCCTTTGGAAGCTTTATATCACCACCCTGATAATTCTTATGGATAACAGGATTTACTCCCTCTCCGGTTACCGCAGGAGAAGTATCGACGTGAGCTATAAATCCAATTGCCGGAACATTTTTATCTGAATTAGAAGGAAGGGTTGCCATTACGTAACCATATTCATCCATATGAGCGTCCTGCAGGCCCATCTTTTTTAATTCCGCGGCAAGATCCTTTGAAAGGACTTTCTGTTTTTCTGTTGATGGAAATGAAGTTGATTCTTCATCAGATTGGGTATCGTATTTCACGTATTCCAGAAACCGGTCTACGCAGGTAAATTTATATTTATCATCAAACATTGTTACCTCTAGTTTTTATTAGTTAGGTTAACTAAACTATCTAAAATCGCTAAGACTAGCAACCAAAAGCGGCACCCCATAGAAAAGGCCGCTTCAAATAATCTTGAAACGGCCTTCGTGTTTATGAGGTTACCTTGAATTTTTTACTGATTTTTTTCAATCATTTTAATTTCAACCCTGCGGTTCATAGCTCTTCCTTCCTGAGTGTCATTAGAGGCTATAGGATTGGATTCACCATGAGGAACCGCTTCTAATCTTGATCTGTCTATTCCCTTATTAACCAGGTAATCAACAACAGACTGAGCTCTTCTGCGGGAGAGATCCATATTATAGGATTCAGAACCCACTGCATCGGTATATCCATCTACCTCCCAGCGGGTATCGGGATTATCCTTCATCGTTTTAGCAAGGTTATCCAGCGTTGGATAAGCACTAGGCAGAAGAGTTGCTTTATTAAATTCGAAATTAGTATCACCGCTAAGGGTTATTTTCTTTACTACGGTATCGGCTTTTGCACAACCGTTTTCATCCACCTGTTTTCCGGCAGGTGTGTTGGGACATTTATCCTTGTAGTCAGGAACACCGTCACCGTCGCTGTCTTTTGGGCAACCGGTTTCATCAACCGCTGCACCCTGAGGTGTTTGAGGACATTTATCATTATTATCATACACGCCATCCCCATCTGTATCAGGGCAGCCCTGATCATTCACCTGCATTCCGGCAGGAGTATTGGGACATTTATCCAGCTTATCAGGAACCCCATCGTTATCGGCATCAATGGCGCATCCGTTCTCATCTACTTCCATCCCTGATTTTGTGTTAGGACATTTATCCTTATAATCCGGGACACCGTCACCGTCTTTATCAAGAGGACATCCATAATCATCAACGGTAACTCCCTGCGGGGTATTAGGACACATATCCTTTGAATCTTCAATTCCATCTCCGTCACTATCTGAAGTGGTGAAGAACGAATAAGCGATACCAGCCATTATAGTTACCATATAATCATTATTTCCCCCTGCAGCTATATCATCCCAGTTGTCGTGAGGACTGAAATACCCGCCAAGTCCGAGGTTCATATTTATCGACTCCGAAAGAAGAAATCGCAAACCAAGCTCGGCCTGGAAAATAGTTTCCTGCTTATCATATTTCCCCAAAAGATTATTTGTTAATGCATGGTCATTATTATCCTTTGGATTAAACCATAGGTAAGTTGCCCCTACACCCACATATGGGAAAACGGCCTCCTCAATAGAAAAAGTATATGTAAGATCACCGCCTATACCAGTCATATTAGTTCTGAAAACGCCCGGGTTTTTGGTGTTATCTTCTCCTCCAATATATCCAGCCATAACGAAACCTTTTATACCGAATATTCCCTGATTAGTTGTAGGGAAAAAATATTCAAGAACTCCTCTTCCCATTATATCCGGTCTGACTTTATTATAGTCTGTCTTAGCCAGGGTAGCTCCTGCTTCTGCTCCAAGCATCAATGTTCCGGAAAAAGCGTGATGTTTAATATTCCGATTGACCTGGGAGAAGAGCTTGCTGTTTGCCAATATCATCATTACTGCAAGTATAATTGTCAGCTTATATCTCATAATCCAACCTTTCTATATCAGTTTTACATCTAATTCATAAACAATTTAACGGATCAAAAAACAATTATGGTGGGAAGGATTACATCAGATAAGAACTGTGATCTTTATAACTTTAGTATAAACAATGGATTAGGGGGGTAGCGGATCAATTCTCCTTCAGCAAAATTTCATTCTTATTTCAGGAGCAGTATTTTCCGTACGAGGGATGATTGAGGAGTAATAAGAGAAACGAAATAAACTCCTGAGCTTAAGTCTCTACCGTCAACCATCATCTTATAATCCCCGGAAGATAAATATCCATTATGAAGAACCGATATAGTTTCACCAAGGATATTTGTCACCCTAAGTAATACATCTGTACCATGAGGGATATGAAACTCTATAGTTGTTGAAGGGTTGAATGGATTAGGATAATTCTGAGAAAGGCTTATCTGATCGGGGAGGAATTGAGATCCACTGATCCCATTCGGGGAAGAAAACAACAGAGTAATATTTCCTATGCTGGTCATTATGCTGTCAATAATAATTTTATCACTTACGACATCATCGTAGCCGATTTTCTGAGCGACAAGATAGTAGCTGCCGTAAGGAAGGAAATTTTCTCTAAAGCGGCCGTCAGCCTGAGAGAAGGCATAAGTTATGAGATTATTTTCATCTGATTGAGCATAGACAATTGCATCAGTTACTATACTGTCAAGATTTCCTGCAACCCCGACAGTACCCGAAATTATTCCCCCTCCCACCGATGAATCCCTCGGCATATAGATATCCGCATTAAGTAGAGGACCCCCGATATAAACGGAATCGGCATCCTGCCAGAATCCCGGATTAATTCCTAAAGAATCATAATAAGATGGAACGAAGTAATCAGAAAATGATTGGATATAATAGTAATCAGGATCAATTATATTCTCAATTTTATAAGAACCGTCCGGATCTACGAAGGCTGCATATGCGCCCCCGAGGGCAGGAGTATTAAGTTTGCTGTGTGCTATTTTATCGGGAGTATGCGTACCGCTTCTTACTATGACTATTCCCTTTTTTAAAGGGTAGATAGCAAGCGAATCAAATATGGTTCCTGAAACGGAGATCTGGGTGGGAGCTGCCCTTACCAGGTTAAGATCCGCAGAAGTTATTCCGTTAGTATCGACAAGTACCTGGGTCGCACTTAAAGGATCAAACTGCTGATCATAGAACGATACATAATAAGAATCTTTAGCAGCCGCTACGGTATAACTGCCTACAGGGAGCTCAACAGAATAATTACCAGCGGCATCAGAAACACTGTGTCCTATTACGAAATTGCCGCCATAAAGGAAATATAGATCAGCATTGTTAACAGGAATTCCGTTTGAACTAACATTCCCCTGTAAAGAACCGGAATAGGATTCATCTTCATAATAATCTATTTTTATTTTCAGATATTCATAAGGATTAACACCATTATTATACACATAAAGAGTATCTTCCGTATCTCCGGAAGTATAGTTCAGGTATCCCGAGAGTATACAATCCATTAAAATCGAATCGCCAGGTGCAATAGAGATAGGATATCTCCAATTCCGGTCAAATCTGAGGTAATAAAAATCATTATTGCTGTAATAAATACTGTCAATTTGAAGAGTTTGGTTCCCTGTATTAACAAAATACGCATTCTGAAGCCGGTGAAAAATATCATGATATTCAAGTTCATCAGGATTAATCTGCAGAACGGGCTGAGCTTTTACAGAAACACAGAAAAAGAATAAAAAGATACCTGCGGTTATAAATCTCATTATTGTTGTTTAAGTTGATTATAATATTTATACTAATAGTAATACAATTAAGTCAATAGTGACAATATAAAACTCCGCTTGGCTGATCAAAAACTAAATTACATAAATTTTTCCGGAAATGAACTGAATGGGCTCTTTTCTGAAGCAAAAAACGGAAATTCAGCAGCATTCACCAACTTATCCGGATTAATAAGAGAGATTTCCTACAGCTATTTTCTCTCCAAGTTAAGGCATGGAAAAATACCAAACATGGAAGATGTAGATGACCTTTCGAATAACGTATATCTTTCGTTTGCCGAGCAATATCACAAAATTGAAAGTCTTGAAAACTGGCTTAGACGTGTTTTATTCCTTACCTTCATTAATTGGTACAAAAAGTCTAAAAAGAGGAAGACTTTCGAGCTAGATGAGGCATATTACATCGAACAAAAAAAGGAACATCCATCAGTTAAACTGGATGCCGAAAAAATAGTCTCAATACTGAATAATATGAGTGATGATAAACAGCAGATAATCAAGATGAGGTTCTGGGGAGATATGAAATTTGCTGAAATCGCGGAGAATCTAGGCAAATCTGAGGATGCTGTTAAGAAAATGTTTTACAGGACGATTGAAGAACTAAAAATTAAATTATAGGGTTGTCACTTTATTACTAAAGAACTTACTAATGTGATATAAATCCTGATAATGAACAGACAAAGATGGACAAAAAAGAAAAAATAATAGCCATGCTCGAAAAAAAGGACCGTACATCGGCGGAGAATGATGAGCTGGAAACCCTTATTGGCGGGGATGAAGAGCTGAGAGATCTGGTGAATACCTATCGGCAGCTGGGAAAAATCGTAAGTCATTCATCTCATTTAAATGAAGACGAACTGGCTCAGTATATACTGTATAAGAATGGATTGGAACCTGATAGCAGCTCAATCATTAAAAGAGTTCCTTTTATAGAACAACACCTGAGAAGGTGCTCTGAATGTTCTGAACGATTTAAGGATATTAATTCAGAATACTCAGATGTTGAGCAATTTTTATCTCAACCTGTTCCTGTTGAGAAAAATGCTGATGCGGACCTGAGAGCTTTTGGACAGGAAATTACTACATCACGCCATAAAGCACCCCGGTATGCTTTTGTATCGATCCTGGCAGCTGGATTCATTTACCTGGCACTTTATATCGTTTCTTCCTTAACTATTCCCGGGTATTATAACGACGCTGCCATAAGGGAGGATTCACAATTTTCAATAAACAGAGGCAGAGCGACGTATAATTTTCAGAATAGTCTTAAGGCTCTTGAACAGAAAAACTACGATGAAGCTATAAGTTATCTGAAGAAAGATATTAAAGAGAACACTAACGACGAGACAATCTTTTATTCATATTATATCATTGGTTTAGCTTACCTTAAAACCGCTGAACATGATTTTCTGGGATTGTTCCCCGGGTACAACAGGGAAAAAGCAGAAAAGGGTGCGAAGTACCTGGAAGAAAGCATTAAACGGAATGATTCCGGAAGGTTCAATAATATTAAGTTGGATTCTTACTTCTACCTGGCTAAAGCAAGCCTGATGCTGAATGATAAAAAGTCGGCAACGAAATATTTCAACCTGGTTATAAGCGAAAAAGGCAGTAAGATGGAAGAAGCAAAACATCTCCTGGGGGAAATGGAGTAAATTGTGTTAAATGATAATACAAAAAGTAACAATATTATTCATAGCTTTTATATTTTCGCTTCTGCGGCCAGCAGGAGTTGAACCCGGGTATACACAAACCAATCCTGATCCAGCAATTAGTTCCCCCGACTCACTTATAGAACAGGTGAACAAAGAGGGATGGACTCCGCAGTATCTTTCCTTACTGAAATATTATCTGGCTGACTCTTTTTCCCCAGCCGCAAAAGATATGGAATTACTTAAAGATCTTAAAAATGATTTCCGTAAAGGCCTTCTTAAGGCAGTGCTGCTTAAGAAACAGAATAAGTTCACCGAGATGTTTGAGACTCTTGATTACTATTTAAATACGGCGCCTCATTACCTTCCCTATTACAATGAACTCGTTTTTGCCGCTGGAGCCTCATCAAGATTACAACTGCTTGAATCAAAAGCCGAGACCTCGGAGAAAATTCATCCTCGCGAAAAAAATTATCTGCGCGGATTGATTAGTTATCAAAACACAGACTACGGTTCTGCAAAGGCACACTTTGAGGCAAGCTTTAATTCTGATCCGGATGATAAGTGGATATTATACCAGCTTTCTTATACATACAGGAGTCTTGGCGATTATAAGAAGGCCCTGGCGTTGATAAAAAAAGCAGAGGATATAACCTCAGGAGATGTCTATTTCCTTGTGAAAGTCAACCTTGCAGAAGGAGCTTTATACTTTTTATCCGGAGAATATGATCTGGCGGACAGCATTTATAAGAAAGCCTTCAAGCTGGCTCAGGATAATAAAATGAACGAAAATATGGGTCGTGCATATGTGGCTCTCGGAATTATGGACGACATTCAAGGCTTCATCAATAAGGCCAGAACTAAGTATATAAATGCGGTGGGTATTGCCGAAAAAATTCATGATTCGGAACTTAAGGCATACGCATATTCCGAACTTGGGGTTTCTTTCAGCTATACGAATGAGTTAATCGAAGCTAAGGAGAATTACTTAAAAAGTTACGCACTGTATAAAGAGATAGGCAACCATCAGCGATTAGCCCTCCTTTCCGGGAATATCGGAAAGATTTATATGACAATATTTAATTATGAAAGCGCTATAAGCTGTTATAAGGACGGTATTGAGTATGCAGGTGATAATAAGCGATCTCTTGTTCTTAATCTAACAGGACTCGCAGATGCGTATTCAAACCTGTCAAATTATTCTGAATCTTTGAAGTATTATAATCAGGCTAAGAAGCTCAGCAGCGATATTAAAACAGGAGAGCTGAGTGTCAATATTAATAGCGGACTAGGGGCATTAAATTATAATCTTGATCGTTATAACAATTCCCTGGGTTACTATCTGCAGGCAGAAAAAGAATGCGATAACATTAATAATCCCTTCCTCACCGCGGATATATACGATAAGCTGGGCATAGTATATTCAGCACTCGATAGTTTTGATTTAGCTGAAGCATATTTTGCAGAAGCCGAGAATCTTGCAGGAAAGAACAGGGCTTCTTATACAGCATTATTATCTGCTGTAAACAGGGCGGAAGTTCTTGTTAAAAAGAAAGAGTACTCAAAGGCATTGGTTCTACTGAATACAATTACAGGAACAACGTCATCCGGAAATAATCAATATTTACAGGCCCGGGCTGAGAATCTGCGTGGTGTTATTCTGGAAAAACGAGATGATTATGTCGGTGCTCAGTCTGCTTATAATCATTCTCTTGAGAAAGTAAAAAGCCTGAATGAGAAAACCCTTGAGGTTGAGACATATTTTAACCTTGCAAAGCTGAACGATTCAAGAGAATTAAATGAGGCAGCAGAAAGTTATTATAAATCAGCCATCGCATTAATTGAAAATGTTTCGCGTCCGTTATTCAGACAAGAAGATGTCCAGATCTCATATTTTTCCGACAACAGAGACGTTTACGATAGCTTTGCTAAACATTATCTTCGCCTTAAAAAATTCCGCAGTGCATTTGAGCTTATCAACAAGTCTCACTCAAGGAGTACGCTTCAAAATCTTAATAATCTAAAGCTGCAGACCCTGATTGGCGACAGTACGGTTTTGAGCAAGTTGTATGATTATGACTGGATTATTCATTCGGGAATCTACAGCAAGAAAAAAAACGAAGAGACCAAACGAATGATGACGGAGTTAAAACATTCCCTGACTGCATCACATCCTGAACTCAGAGCTTATCTGAATATGGAAAACTGGCCGTCAATTACCGAAATTCAGAGCTCTCTTACAGAAGATGAGAATTTAATTTCATATTATTCTGATGGCGGCAGCCTTTATGCGTTTCTCATAAATAAGGATACTTTTAAACCTTTTAAATTCAATATTTCATCTGAAGAACTTGCCCTAATGATTGCTGATATCTCCCCTTATTTTGATACCATCCGGGAAAAAACTAATACATTTTATAACCAGGATCTATTTTCCTTTAACGCAGAAGCATCTAATAACTTATATAAAAAGATAGTTGAACCAGTTGTCCAGGAAATTCCCCACGAACAAAAAATAATTTTCTCTCCCTGCACAGAGTTGATATCAATTCCTTTTGAATTTCTGGTGACATCCTACAGTACTGATGAAAGTCCTTATTCATATTCCAATAAAAAATTCTTTTTAACCAATTATGATATTTCCTACTCCCCGTCCGCTTCTGCATTTATACAACAGCAGCAAAATCATTTGAAAAATAATGGTAAGGTGCTCCTGGTTGGTGACCCTTCTATAAATTCAGAGTCGAAGGAATTTGCAGAAAGAAGAGGACTCCTGGATGAACCACCTGGAGTTCCCAGAAATCTCGCACTTCTTCCGCTTAAATATTCAGGAGAAGAAGTCAGTAGTATTGGAGAGATTATAAATGCAAGCACCATCCTGCTGGATAAGAATGCTACAGAAACTAATTTTAAGGAAAATGCGGAACTAAGCAGGATAATTCATTTGTCAACCCATTCATTCCTGTATAAAAAGCAGCCATTGATATTTTTTTCAAATATCTATGATGCTGAAAATGACGGGTTCCTTGAAGCTGGAGAAATAGTAAAGCTTAAACTCAATAGTGATCTGGTAGTACTGAGCTCGTGTAATTCAGGACTCGGAAGCATCGACAAATCTGAAGGAATCCTCGGATTGACCAAAGCTTTTTTTGAAGCAGGTTCAAAAAGTGTTGTAGTTTCGCTCTGGGATGTAAACGATAAATACACTTCAAAACTGATGACTCTCTTCTATGAAAAACTTAGTATGGGTAATAGTAAATCGAAGGCTTTAAGACTGGCAAAGTCTGAATTCATACAGAAATATTCGCCGAATCCATATTATTGGGGAGCGTTCATATTATCAGGAAATGTTTCGTCAGTCCAATTGAGACCTCAAGAAAACGTGTCATTGTCAATTATGATATTATTGATAATTGTAGCAGCGGCGTTTATAGTTGTTGTGATTCTTCACCGCAAAAGAACTGATTCTTAATACCCTCTCATCATAACCTTTTCAAGGTCTGATTTGATCATAACCTTAACGAGACGGCTGAAGGTTGTTTTGGCTTTCCAGCCGAGCACCTTTTTTGCTTTTGCAGGATTTCCGATTAGTAAATCAACTTCTGTCGGTCTGTAATAATCAGGATCTATTGCAATAACTGTTTGTCCCTTTTTTAATTCCTTTGAGAAGGAATATTTGTAGCCTTCCTTTGAAATGTCTTTGGATAATAGTTTGTTTCCTTTATCCAGGTCTATTTTTTTAATAAGCCCTTTTTCCTGGGCTCCCTTCCCTTTCCAAGTCAGTTCAATCCCGATTTCGTTGAAAGCAGATTCTGCAAATTCCCTGACTGTATGAGTTTCACCTGTTGCCAGGACAAAATCTTCCGCATTCTTATGGTTGAGGATTCTCCACATACCCTCACAGTATTCCGGGGCATATCCCCAGTCACGTTTAGCGTCAAGGTTTCCAAGAAGAAGTCCGCCCTGCAGTCCCGCTGATATCCTGGATACAGCCCTGGTAATTTTTCGGGTAACAAAAGTCTCACCGCGCCGGGGCGATTCGTGATTAAATAGTATACCATTTGAGGCAAAAATATTATATGCTTCCCTGTAGTTAACAATAATCCAGTATCCATATAGCTTTGCAACGCCATAAGGAGAACGGGGATAAAATGGTGTCTCCTCCGTCTGAGGAACCTCCCGAACTTTTCCGAAGAGTTCGCTTGTTGAAGCCTGGTAAAATTTAACTTTCCTTAGTCCCACCTCCCTGATGGCGTCTAAAAACCTAAGGGTACCAAGTGCATCTACCTGCGCGGTGTAGTCAGGCACTTCAAACGATACCTTAACATGACTCTGGGCAGCCAGGTTATAAATCTCATCAGGTTCAATTTTTTCAAGGAGACGGTTTAAGGCGCTTGTATCTACAAGATCTCCGTAATGCAGGAAAAGTTTTTTATCGAGTATCTCTTTGTTGCTGTACAGGTGGTCAATTCTACCTGTATTAAAAGAACTGCTTTTCCTTATTATTCCATGGACTTCATATCCTTTATCAAGTAAAATTTCGGTAAGATAGCTCCCGTCCTGACCCGTTATCCCTGTAATTAAAGCTTTCTTCATTTCTTCCTCAACTATTGAACATTAGATTTAAACCATTCGTAGGTCTTTTCAATTCCCTCTTTCAGATTTGTGCTGTATTTCCACCCCAGCTCATTTATCCTTGAAACATCCATCAGTTTCCTTGGTGTTCCGTCGGGCTTTGTAGTATCGTATTCTATGCTCCCCTTAAAGCCTATTATATCTGCAACAATATGTGCCAGTTCATTTATTGTCAGATCCTCCCCTGCACCGATATTTATATGAGAAATACCCTTCTCATAAATATCTGGGGCCTCAATATTTTCCATAAGAAAAACTACAGCCGCAGCAAGATCGTCAACATAGAGGAATTCTCTCATCGGTTTTCCCGTACCCCATAGCGTTACAGTAGATAAATTCTTTTGTACAGCTTCGTGAAATTTTCTTATAAGGGCAGGAAGTACATGTGAGGTTTCGGGATTAAAATTATCCTTAGGACCATACAAGTTGGTCGGCATAACGGAATAAAAATCACAATCATACTGCCTGAAGTAATTTTCGCAAAGTTTTATACCTGCTATTTTGGCAACAGCATAGGGCTCATTTGTATACTCCAGATAATCTGAAAGGAGATATTCCTCTTTCAGGGGCTGGGGAGCAAGCTTTGGATAAATACAGCTGCTGCCAAGGAAAATCAGCTTTTTCGTTTTATTCACATATGCCTGATGTATAATGTTAGATTCAATCATCAGGTTGTCGTAGATAAATTCGGCTCTGTAAGTATTATTAGCCAGTATGCCGCCTACTTTTGCGGCTGCAACAATTACAATATCAGGTTTTTGAGCGTTAAAAAACTTCTCAACCTCGTCCTGCCTTATCAGGTTAAGCTCAGCAAGATCCTTATATATGAGGTTTGCATATCCCTCAGATTCCAGTTTCCTTTTAATTGCCGAGCCTACCATACCGGCATGCCCGGCAATATATATTTTCTTTTCTTTCAAACTTTCAGTCATACGTTAATCGAGTTATGTTATTTTTTTATAAATTCAGCAATCGAATCCACAACAAACTTCTGCTGTTCCTCTGTCAATTCCGGGTATATCGGAAGCGCAATTGAATCATCAGCAGCTTCCTCAGCAAGAGGGAAATCACCTTTCACATAACCAAGCGAGGAGAAACATTCCTGAAGATGGAATGGTACAGGATAGTAGATCTCTGACCCTATTCCTTTATCAGAAAGGTGTTTCCTTACGGCATCTCTGTCGTGCATTCTTATAATATACTGATTATATATATGGTAATTTTTAACCCCGGAATCTTTATACACAGCTTCTGGAAGAAGAACTTTGTTTTTACCGTCAAATTCCGTCTTTCCTGTTGATTCAGCCAAACCAGCTTCTATAAAAAGCTTTGTATACAATTCGGCATTTCCGCGTCTCTGTGCCGACCAGTCATCCAGGTGGGGAAGTTTAACATTAAGCACGGCAGCCTGAATAGCATCCAGTCTGAAGTTGCCGCCTATAATTTTATGGTAGTATTTGGGTTTACCGCCATGAACACGGAGGATACGAAGTTTTTCACCAAGGTCATCATCATTAGAAACCACGAGTCCGCCGTCTCCGAAACAGCCAAGGTTTTTACTGGGGAAGAAAGAATAGCATCCAATATCCCCTATTGTACCTGCATGTCTGCCGTCTTTGTACTGAACTCCAATTGCCTGGGCGCCGTCCTCAACTACTTTCAGTTTGTGCTTACGGGCAATCTCCATAATCTTATCCATTTCGCAGCTCTGGCCGTAAAGATGAACAGGAATAATAGCTTTGGTTTTAGCCGTTATTTTCTTTTCGATTTCACCGGGATCAATATTGAAAGTAACTGGGTCAATATCCGCAAATACAGGAACAGCTTTCATTCTGGAAACCACACCTGCGGTTGCAAAGAAAGAATAAGTCGGTACAATTACTTCATCCCCCGGCTGTATATCCAGGGCCATTAATGCAATCAGCAGAGCATCCGTACCGGACGAAACACCAATCGCGTATTTACATTCAAGGTATTCGCAAAATGCCTTTTCCATTTTTTCAACTTCAGGTCCCAGAATAAAGTACTGTGACTCAGCAACCCTTATAAGAGCTTCATCCAGTTCACTTTTTAACGAGTGGTATTGTTTTTTCAAATCTAATAATGGAACGGTCATATTATTATCTCCATTTCTATGTATTCATCTCTGAGTAAATAAAGTCCCTGTCAATTTCATCTAAAGATTTTCCATTCAAATCCTTCTCAGAAATAACAGGGTTATCAACGCCCCAGTCGATATCTAACCGGGCATCATTATAAAGAAGAGTTCTTTCATGTTCTTTACTATAAAAACCAGTGCACTTATACAGAAAAATTGCCTGATCTGAAAGCACAGAAAAACCATGAGCAAACCCCGGAGGGATCCAGAGCTGAGTATGATTCTCTTCAGATAATTCCTGGGCTACGTATTTACCGAAGAAGGGAGATCCGAATCTTATATCAACAGCTATATCACGGACTCTTCCCGAAATTACCTGACATAGCTTTCCCTGGGCTTTATCACCTGCCTGATAATGCAGTCCTCTGATGGTTCCTTTTGCAGACCGCGATATATTATCCTGGACAAAGTTCGATTCAATATGATTCTCAATAAATCTTACTTTGTTAAAAGATTCAAGGAAATAACCCCGGGTATCCTCGAATACGTCAGGTTGAATCACCAGGACGTCAGATATTTCTGTCTGTACAATTTGCATAAATTTAACTATGATCCTTAAGGTATTTCTCCAGGTAATCTCTATAAAGCGATTTAGGTATTGAAGAAATTAATCTCTTTAAATTTCTTTTTATTTATATAATCCATTCTGTACGCGATCTCTTCTATGCAGGCAACCTTCAGTCCCTGCCTTTCCTCTATAACACCAAAAAAATTCGATGCCTGCAGAAGTGCCGTAGGATTTCCGGTATCAAGCCATGCAATTCCTCTTCCTATCTTTTCTACACTCAGCTTTCCTTTTTTCAGATATGCATTATTGACATCTGTTATTTCAAGCTCCCCGCGTTTTGAGGGCTTTAAAGATTTGGAAATTTTTACCACATTATTGTCATATACATACAAACCCGGCACAGCAAAATCCGATTTAGGATGTTTAGGTTTCTCCTCAATAGATTTAGCTTTACCCTTCTTATCAAAATCCACAATTCCGTATCTCTGGGGGTCATTAACCTGATAGCCGAATATAGTTGCACCGTCTTTATGATTTTTCAGAGCCTTGTACCAGAAATCGAGATAACCATAAAAAATATTATCACCGAGTATGAGACAGACACTGTCATTTCGGATAAACTTTTCTCCAATGATGAAAGCCTCTGCAATACCCCGTGGTGCTTCCTGCACAGCATACTCTATCTTTAATCCCACCTGAGATCCATCCTCAAACAGCTGCCTGTAAAGAGGAATGGTCTCTTGATTTGAAATGATAAGAATCTCACGAATCCCTCCCAGCATAAGGATAGATAAAGGATAATAGATCAGAGGTTTGTCGTATATTAAAGCCAGCTGTTTGCTGTAAACTTTAGTGATGGGATAAAGACGGGATCCCGATCCTCCCGCTAGTATAATACCTTTCATACTTCCAGACTATTGTTGCTTAAAATTTCAAACCTCTTTTACAAGGTTATTTTCTAATTTATATTTTTTACCTGATTTTTCGCAGAAAGCGAATCCATTCTCGTCGAAGGTCAGCTTCTTGCCTGCTTCGCTGTACCATCCTTTTACTTTAGCCGGATTGCCTACAACCAAAGCAAAATCCGGAACATCCCTGGTAACTACCGCGCCTGCGCCTACAAAGGCAAAGCGTCCGATGGTTATTCCGCACACAATGGTGGAATTTGCGCCGAGAGAAGCACCTTCCTTTACCAGGGTATTTATATAAAACTCAGCTCCAACCTGGGGATATTTGGAACGGGGATTAAGGATGTTTGTAAAAACCATGGAAGGTCCGCAGAATACATAATCCTCAAGCTCAACTCCTTCATAAACAGAAACATTATTCTGTATCTTAACAAAATTCCCAATAGTTACATTATTAGCAATATTTACGTTCTGACCAAGGATACATTTTTTGCCGATTTTTGAACCCGACTGAACATGCGTGAAATGCCATATTTTGGTATTCTCTCCTATATCGACGTTATCGTCAACCACAGCGTACTGGTTAACATAATAATTTTTATTTTCCATTTAGTTCTGCTCCGGTTTTCGAAGTTGTTATGTTTTTTTATTTAACCTTTGCAATCGACTGATCAGCCGAAAGGCATGCCTGGGCCTTCTCAAGGATCTCAAGTACCTCCACAGCGTGAATGCCGTCTGTCAACGGTTTTTTATTGTTAATTATAGAATCAAAGAAATGTTTCTGTTCCTCAGCCAGTGGCTGCAGATTTTCAATATTAATTACTTCAAAGTCTCCTTCAAATTTTTGAAGAGATCCATTAACGTTTTTGAAACCCTTAGGATAAAACTTCAGCTTGTCTGACTTAAGGCTGTCTTCAAAAACTACCATGGCTTCAGCTCCGATAACGACAAGCCTCTGTTCTTTAAATGGATGAAGCCAGCTGACGAAGATATGCGCATGTATATTTCCAGGATAGGATAAATAAGTAACGGTTGTGTCTTCAATTTCGCTCTGGAGGATAGTTGCTCCCTTCGCGTCCACATACACCGGGTTGCTTTCGAGCAGGTATTGAATAACAGAAATGTCATGCGGCGCAAAGCTCCATAGTATATTTTCCTCCGTTCTGATCGAACCCAGGTTCAGCCTGTTGCTATATATATACTGCAGCTTACCGATTTTGTTCTCTGACATCATCTCTTTAATTTTTTTAACAGCAGGATGATAAAGAAGAACATGGCCTACCATCAGTTTTCTGTCTTTTCTCTCAGCAATTTCAACCAGTTCCCGGGCGTGAGTAGAAATCAGTGTTATCGGCTTTTCAACAAGAACATTTTTGCCATTCATTAAAGCTTGTTTCGCAATTTCATAATGAGTTTCCGCAGGAGTCGCGACAATCACAGCATTTATATCCGGATTTTCGATAACATCTTCCAGTCTGGTTGTGAAAGGAATTTCAGGAGAAATACCTGCGATTTTTTCCCAGGCGGCCTGGTTGAAGTCGCATACATACTTCAGGTTCTTTCCAACCAGCTGGTTTGCGGTTCTGACATGATTTATCCCCCATCTGCCCGCACCAATTATTCCTAATCCGATTTCTTCAAACATCTTAAGCCTTTACGATTTTACTATTATCAGTTATTCCGTGTTTTACGAAAGCATTCCTGGTGTCGAGAATTAAATCTGCATTTTCAGCAATCATTTTATAATCATAGTCTGAATGATCTGTACTCAGAACCACGAGGTCAAATTTTGCCAGGTTCTCTTTAGTCAGGTCAATAGATTCCATATCAAACTGGTATTTTCTGGTTCTGGGTAATTTAGGAACATAGGGATCATTATAAGAAACTTCACATCCTTTTTCCCGGAATAGTTCTATGAGTCTCAGGGAAGGTGATTCTCTCATATCGTCAATATCCTTCTTGTAAGCAACGCCGAGTATCAACAGCTTCGAACCATTTAAAGATTTCTTTGCACGATTCAGCGCCTCTCCTCCCTTTTCAACAACGTAGTAAGGCATGTAAGTATTCACTTCTCCGGCAAGTTCTATAAATCTGGTATGAATTTCATACTCGCGAGCCTTCCAGGTGAGATAGAAAGGATCTATGGGGATACAATGTCCGCCTAATCCAGGACCAGGATAAAATGGCTGAAAGCCGAAAGGTTTGGTGGATGCCGCATCTATTACTTCCCATACATCAATACCCATCCTGTCGAATACCATTTTAAGTTCGTTGACGAGAGCGATATTCACGGACCTGTAGATATTCTCAGTAAGTTTTGTTGCTTCGGCTGCCCTGGTTGATGAAACAGGTACTGTTTTTACAACAACATTATTGTATAGGGTTGTGGCAGCTTTAACACACTCCGGGGTTATCCCGCCAACTACTTTCGGTATTGTCGCGGTGTTAAAACTCGGGTTATTAGGATCTTCCCTTTCAGGAGAGAATGAAAGGAAAAAGTCCTTGCCTATCACAAACTTTTTACCTCCGTCACGTTCACCTGATTTTTCAAACAAGGGAAGTAAAATCTCATCAGTGGTTCCCGGATACGTGGTTGATTCAAGAGAGACCAGCTGCCCTTTTCTGATGTATTTTGCGATAGTTTCGGCAGTGTTTATTATATATGTCATATCAGGTTCCCGGTGTTCATCAAGAGGGGTAGGAACACAGATTATGATTGCGTCAGCCTCAGGCAGTCTGCTGAATTCAGAAGTTGCTGAGAATTTCTGCTTATCGATTACATCCTTAATTCTAGTTGAGTTTATATGCTTTATATAAGTCTTCCCCTCATTCAGGTTTTTCACTTTTGCTTCATCGAGGTCAAAACCAAGAACTTTGAACCCTTTTGATGCAAATTCCAAACCCAGGGGGAGTCCAACATAGCCTAAACCAATAATTCCAATAATAGCTGATTTATCTTTTATTTTGTCCAATAATTCCATAATTATCCTCTTTTAATATAAGTTGGGGAATCTATATCCCTTTCAAATTCCAGGCCGGATATTAAGTATGACTAAACCTTTTATCCTCTGCTTAATTTTTTACAGAATAGCTATTAATTTACTTAGGAAAGGGGAAAGGACAAAATAACGCTGGCTATTAGTGTGACTCAGAATAAAAAAAATGTTACTATTTCAGAGCAGAGTACCTCTGAGTATAAAAATTGCAACCAGGAAATAGATAATAAGACCTACAACATCAACCATCGTAGCAACCAGCGGAGCGCTTGAGGTTGCCGGGTCAGCTCCCAGTTTCTTAAGAATAAAGGGAAGCATAGATCCTGAAAGCGTACCCCATAGGACAACTCCTATCAACGCGATAGAGACAGTCATCCCCACAAGGAGCCAGTGGGCGCCATAAACATTCGAAGCTGCCTGCCATATCGAAATTCTCAGAAATCCGATTACCGCAAGAATAGCTCCGAGGACAACTCCTGTTATTATTTCTCTTCGCATTACAAAAAGCCAGTCTTTTAACGATATTTCACCCAGGGAGAGCGCACGGATTACCAGCGTTGAGGCCTGCGATCCTGAATTTCCCCCGCTGGAGATGATCAGAGGAATAAACAAGGTCAGAACAATAGCTTTGCTCATCTCACCTTCAAATAACCCCATCGCAGTAGCGGTAAACATTTCACCGACAAAAAGTAACGCCAGCCACCCCCCCCGTTTTTTTATCATCTCAAACAGCGAAATGGATGAGTAAGCTTCTTCCAGGGCTGTAACACCTGCAATTTTATGGATATCTTCGGTGGCCTCTTCTTCTGCAACATCAAAAACGTCATCTACAGTAACAATACCGAGCAGTACACCGAAAGAATCCACAACCGGAAGGGCAATACGATCGTATTTCTTGAATATTTCAACCGCCGTTTCCTGATCATCGTATACATTCAGAGCGATGTAATTTTCATCCATAAGGTCCAGTATCTGTTCACTGAATTCTGCCAGCAGAATGTCCCTTATCCTTACATCATCTATCAGCTTTCCTTTCTCATTTACCACATACAAAGTATTTATGGTCTCTTTATCCCCACCGTTCTTCCTTATGTAATTGAGCACTTCCTCAATAGTAAATTCAGGCTTTACCGCCAGATAATCGGGAGTCATAAGACGGCCTACGCTGTCTTCAGGATAACCCAGCAGCGTCCTTGCTATATGTCTTTCTTCAGTCGATAAAAGCATCATCATCTGACGGGCTGCGCTGCTAGGCAGATCTTCAAGTAATGCAGTACGATCATCAGGCGACATTTCATTTAATATGGAAGCTACTTCCTCCTTTCCCATAGCTCTGAGCAGAGTTACCTGCATATCAAACTCAAGGTATTCAAAGGTATCAGCAGCAAGATCGTGGGGAAGTACGCGGAAAACTACGGCCTGTTCATTCTCGGAAAGTTCGGCAATAAGTTCAGCTATGTCAGCAGGAGACCAGTCACTTAAAACTTCTTTGAGAGTGCTAAGTTTACGCTCATTTATTAACGACTTTATTTCTGGCTGCAGAAGCTGACTCAGCATATTTATCTCTCCTAAAGTTTGAAAGTAAACCTATATTTTCTACATATTCATTATCTTTTAAGAGTAGTTAAGCAAAGGTTGTAAAAAATATGTTTTAATGCTTCAAAAAACAACATTTTAAATCTATATAATAATTAAATAATCCGAAATCTCAATGCTGTATAAAATTCTTGCGGATGAAAATATCCCTTATGCCCGGGAAGCTTTCTCAAATTTCGGTTCTGTTGAGCTTGTTCCTGGCAGAGATATATCTAATGCATTACTCAGGCCTATTGATATCCTGGTTGTCAGATCGGTTACAAAGGTCAATGAACAGCTTCTGCAGGGTACGAATGTAAGGTTTGTAGGCACCGCAACGATAGGTCTTGATCATATAGATACAGGCTACCTGCAGAAGATGGATATTAAATATTCAAATGCCCCTGGATGTAACGCTGACTCGGTAGCGGAATATATTTTTGCAGGACTTTATAACATTGCTTCAGAAGGGAAGTTCCAACTCAATAACCTTTCAATGGGAATTATAGGATTCGGCAATATCGGCAGCCGCACGGCCAGGATAGCTGAGGCTGCAGGATTGAAATTATATATAAATGATCCCCCTCTGCAGAGAAAGAAGGGTGGTTCTTTTTTCTGTTCATATAAGGAAGCGGCCAGGGCCGATATAATAACTTTTCATGTGCCTCTTAACATCGGCGGAACTGATAATACTTTTCATATGTTATCGTCATCTCAGCTCAGCTCTTTCAGCAGTGATAAAATTATTATGAATGCTTCCCGTGGCAGCGTTGTTTCAAACGAAGATCTTAAGACTTTTTTACTGAGAAATAAAAACCGGGTGATCCTCGATGTCTGGGAAAATGAGCCTGTTATTGATAAAGAATTACTAAAATTAGTGTCATTGGGTACGCCGCATGTTGCAGGCTACTCCCTTGAGGGAAAAGTAAATGGTACTATAATGGTTTTCAATGCATTCAACTCATTTCTTAGGGAGGATAAAAAATGGCTGCCGGACTTGCCGGAGATTATAAATCCCCTGATAGATTACCCTGATTCAGGATCCCTAGAAGGATCTCTTAATGATTTGATTTCAGGAATATATAATATCAGGGAAGACGATAAGAGGCTTAAGGAAATAACCGTCTATGATAAGCTCAAGGCAGGAGATTATTTCGATTGGCTGAGAAAAAATTATCCCATCAGACGGGAGTTTTCAAATTATACAGTCAGAATAAATAAAAAACTTAAGAAGGAAATCAGAATACTGAAGTCTCTAAGATTTAAGCTGAAGGAGTATTAATCTTTTTTCTCAAGCTTGAACGCGAGAGGGATTATAATCTGGGTTTTAACGGGCTTACCCCGGATTAAGCCGGGATTGAATTTCGCATATAAAACTGTAATCCTTGCTGCATCATCACATCCATAACCTATTCCCTGTACTACTTCCGCTTTAGTTACATCCCCGTTCTGATCTATGAAAGCCCTTATTTTTACAATCCCTTCAATCTCATTTTCTTTTGCGTATGAAGGGTAGATCAGTTTTTTCTGTAATTCGGCTATCCCCCCTTTTGGCTCAGGCATAACTTCCGCACTAAGGTAATATGCCGGATCGTCATCAAAATTATCCTCCTTTACAGTAGGAGGAATCGTTCTTTCTTCCGTCTTCTTAACCTTGTTCTTTACTGCTGGTTTATTCGTCTCCATTTTCTCATCGGAGGCGGGCTGCGGTGCGGACGCAATTTCTTCCGGCTCAGGTTCTTTTTCTATTACTAGTACCCCGTTGTCAAAATTCTTATCTCCCGTCCATACTCCCTTCTCATTATAAAATGAAGTAGGGCCCTGCCTTTTACCCCCCTCAATCGTAAACAATTCCTTAAGAAAACCTTCGTCGTTATATTCTTTAACAACGCCATCAACTTTCCCGTTAACATAAGTCACTTCTTCTTTAAGCTGACCGTTCTCATAATAAAACTTTGCGTCTCCCTGCCTTACATTCCTTTCGAAATTTATTTCCGATTTCAGGGTATCATCTGGATAATACGATTTAACAAGCCCTTCCTGGGCAAAGGAAATATTAGATATAAATAAAATTATTAAGGAGAAAGCGATTTTCATTTTGAAATTGATATTATTTGAAGGGCTAAAATATAAATTAATATCTAATTATAAGAGGCAGAAATAAAGTTATTCAGAGGTTAGACAGGTTACCGGGATTATGATTATACTTAATTTAGTATAAGAATTTCCGCCTTTTCAAGATGTGGGCGTAAAGAGGAAAAATATCTTCAGGATATTACCGTTTTATGGTCATGCAAAGAGGCATAAGCTTTTTTATCAGCCGATTTTTTGAATTCTACTTTGAATGTGGTACCGCTGTTTTTCTCGCTCTTTACATATATTTCGGCGTCATTCAATTCTACATATTTTTTAACCAGAGCCAGACCTAGTCCGTTTCCTTCAAACTCACGCTTGTATCCCATATCCTCCTGCGAGAAAGGAGTAAAGAGTTTCTTCAGATATTCCTGCGACATTCCAATACCGGTATCTTTAACTTCTACAGCAATCTTTCCAGGATTTTCTTCCAGCAC
Organism: uncultured Bacteroidota bacterium; assembly: GCA_963771705.1. Taxonomy (GTDB): domain Bacteria; phylum Bacteroidota; class Ignavibacteria; order Ignavibacteriales; family Ignavibacteriaceae; genus DATFVA01. Next base: position 319,120 of record CAVYUP010000005.1, on the reverse strand, counting down.
CCTTATTTCAATATTACCTGCCTGAGTATACTTTATTGCATTTCCCAGAAGGTTCTGGAAGATCTGGTTAAGTGTGTATTTATCCCCTTTAATAAGCGGATCGTATGCGTGATTGGTAAAAGTAAGGGAAAGATTCTTTTCCATTGCAAGTGATCTCATCTCATCAACCAGCACCTTCAGATCATCGCTGAGATTAACAGCTTCAAACTGCGAAACATAGTTTCCGCTCTGTACAGACGATAGATTAAGGATCATATCTATTGTTCTCTGCAGCCTTTTACCTGCTGAGCTTACAGAATCAAGCAGTACGCCTATATCTTCATCCTCTGTGGAAAGATCTTCAGCCAGCAATGGAGTTGCAGTTAATATCACATTGAGAGGCGTCCTTATTTCGTGCGACATCTGTGCAAGGAACGCACTCTTCAGTCTGTCTGATTCTTCAGCCTTTTCCTTTGAAATTATAAGTTCCTTCTCAACTTTTTTACGTTCAGTAATGTCAATTACCTGTTGTATAATATGGTGAGGATGATTGCTTGCGTCTCTCGTCATAACAGATTCTACAATCGCGTGAATGCTTAATCCGTCTTTTTTCTTTAACTCTTTTTCAAAATATACATGCGAGAGTTTTCCGTTCAGTAAAGCCTTGTGCAGCTGTCTGTCGTATTCCACATATTCATCCACGGTAATATCAGAAATACTCTTGCTTTCAATCTCGTCAGAAGTATAACCCAGTGTCTCACAGAAAGCGCTGTTGCTTCTGATGATTTTACCCTCGATCGTCGTTATAACCATTCCGATAGGCGCTCTCTCAAAAAGAAGACGGAACTGTTCTTCGCTTTGCCTGAGTTTGTGTTCCGCAAGCCGTCTCTGGTTAACCTCAAGATTGAGTTCTCCAATTTTGTCTTTAACAACCGTTTTAAGCTCTTTGTTCAAGGCAGAAACCTGTCTATTAGATTTCTCCAGATGATGAGCAAGGTAGTTCATTGCTGAGGCAATGATTCCAAGCTCGGTGCTGCTATTGTATCTTGCTCTAAGGTCCATATTTCCGGATGAAATTCCCTGGGCTGCAAGAGCTATCCTGTGCATGGGACCAGTAATCAATATCTTATTCAAAAGGAATAAAATGAGGAAACCCAGCAGCATCAATCCTCCAACCACTGGAAGAATTGTTTTGTTTTTCTCCTGCAGATAATTATCGATAAATTTGCCGCTAAGTCCAAGGTATACAATATAAGATTCTCTATTCTGTTCAACCCGGGTCTTTATGCGGTAAAGTGATGCAGGATAATCATATGAGCCCGCCGAATCAGAGGATAAATATTTGCTGTTCAATGCTTCTTTATAATTATAGCTGTTCAGAACATTCGAGGAATCTCTGGTTAGTACACAGTACTCAATATTGTTATCGTCAATATAGTTACGGAATAAACTGTTTGTTTTGCGTGTGGAATCTGCCGGCAGGAGATCTTTGTTTACAATTTCTTCAGCAAGCTGAGCTGTCCTGAATCTTGACTCAGCAAGCTTCTGCGATTCAAGCTCTTTCATAAAAAAGATGTAAAGCCCGAACCCCATTCCCGTAAAAATAAGGAAAATGGTTAGGTTCGTAAGGAATCCTAATCTTAGTCCTTCGGTCTTTGTTTTTTCTTTACGTCTCATTTAGTTAAAAAAGCCTTAATAAAATTATATGTCTCAAATTCAACATTTATGCCATACATTTTATCGGTTTATAAGGCGCAAACAGAGGAATGCTGATGCTTCAAAATGAGAATAAAGCTTCAAAACATTCCGTGGATTGAAGTCATAGAATAGATATTTAAGCTCGGAAAGATTTTATTAGTGGCTTAGTTGCCCGGCTTATACGGCCTCAGAATAAAGGATATTCCTATCTCAGCAGCAGTAGTTTTTTGGTTGTCTGAAAATCGCCGGCCTGCAGAGTGTAGAAATAAATTCCTGAGGAAAGGTTATCAGCCCGGAAATTCACCTGGTAATCACCGGAAGCTTGTTCTTCACTGACAAGCGTTTTTACTTCACGACCCAGAGTATCGTAAACTTTGAGAGTAACAAAAGTTCTTTTACCCAGTGAGTATTTTATTCTCGTGGAGGGATTGAACGGGTTGGGATAATTCTGCGACAGGCTGAAGGAATGGGGTGTGCTTTCAGCTTTATCTTCTGTTCCCAGAACAGCTTTGTTAATTATGGCCGTCCATACCTGGTAAATTCCTGAATAGTTCGCCATCCAGAATGCGTTAATATTGTTTCCTATCGAAATGAGAGCGATGTGATCTCCCTGGTAATTTGATGATGCCCCTGCTATACCATAAGGCTTAAAAGTTGAATTTATTAATTCGAACTCAGACCAGTTATTACCCCCGTCTGCCGAAGTAGAAATAAATACACTGGCGGAATCTGAGGTTGTGTTCCTGTCATCATAAAAGATCATATTCAGTCTGCCGGTATTATCCACATCAAGAAAAGGGAAGTATTGAATTTTTGTATCGTTTAATGGATCCTGGTTAACGCGTATTCCATCAGACCAGGTATTCCCCTTATCTGTCGACCTGTATAATATGATATCAGGATCACTTCCGGCCGGTGAATGATCCTTCTCTGTTGTAACTATGTAAAGCCAGCCGTCCCTTGCCCCTCCGCTTTTATCAATCACTATCTGGGGAATACTGTTCACCCTTATATCGTTCTTCTCTGGGAGTGTTCCCGTAATACCATTAATATCTATTATGTTGTGAACATAATCCCAGCTCTGTCCTCCGCTGTTTGAATGGGCAAAACCAATGTAATCTTCATGAGTATCGTTATCTGAAGAAATACCCGCCCAGCATAAGTAAACTGACCCGTCAGCCGCTATTGCGATAGAAGAACCCGTGCTGCGTGTAGGGGGATTAGGATTAACCTGTTCTGGCTGGCTCCAGTTCACTCCATTATCAGTTGAAACTGAAGCCTTAACAGAAGTATTTACCCAATCTACATAAGCAAGGTACAAACGGTTGTTATAGTCGCTTTGGCTTGAATTGTCGATTTCAAGAGTCCCCTTATCTTCAACAGGATTAGTGGTAATGGTGTGATTAGCCGACCATGTCACTCCCTGATCGTCGGAATAATTTGAATACATACCAGGGAACCGGAGACCAATATGCGTAAGTACTAATCTGCCGCTATTTGTAATAACCACACCAGGATCGCCGCCATGGTTATAGATCGAAGCGCCGGTACAGCTATCATTACCAGCCCACGTCAATCCTCCATCCTCAGAGGAATATACTCCTTCACTTTTAAAGCCTGTACTTACATCGATTGTAACCGCGCTTACAAACATCTTATTATTGTCCAATGGAGAAACAGTTACTACCGGCTCAGTTTGTGTAATGGCTGAAGGATAGACTCTGAATTTGGGAATATCAAGGACAGTCTGCGGAAGGACAGTGATATTTATTAAAACAAGTAAGTATAAAATTTTAAACAGCATTGAGATCCGGTAATTATAAATTCATACGTATATTAATTCCTGAATAAAAGCTTCGCGGTTCCCCTGTTTCATAATACCTCCCAAGGTAGTCGTTTGTATTAACATAACCGACATACTTTTTATCAAATATGTTATAAACTCCTCCGTAAAGCACGGTGCTGAATAACTCTGTCTGATAGGTTATTCCCGCCATTATATTTCCGTAAAAATATCCCGGAACTGTTTCACTGTTGGCGTCATTTACATACATTTTGCTTATGTAGTCACAGTCCCACTGCAGAAGACCGGAGATATCATCATTAATTTCAAATTCTTTATTAAATATAAAATTTACTATCTGCTTCGGTACGGAGGGTTCGAAGTTACCCGTATAATCAACAACCTGGTTGTCAGCAGATGGAGTGGATATTTCGGTTTTATAACTTGTATACTTAAAATCAGTATAAGTATAGTTAACCGTAATTTCCGTTTCTTCAAATGGTTCGGTATGTACGCCTATCTCTATACCATCACGCCTTGTTTTCGCCGCGTTCTTGAAAAGAGCCTGTTCGCCTATAATAATATACGGCACTATTTCATCGGAGATTATGTAATGAAAATAGGTAATATCAAAAATTATTTTTTTCATAAACTCTGAACCTTCGTCCAGAATATTTCCTTTCACACCAAATTCAAAGTTGAGCGACCGCTGAGGTTCAAGTTCCGGGTTTAGTGTATATCGGTTCGGAATAGCTGATCTTATATCCAGCTCGCTCAGAGCAGGGAAATCATAACTTAAACCATATGAAGTATATAAAGCAAGGTAAGGAAGAAGCTTATAATTAACTCCAATCTTGGGAGTAAATCCTGTAAATACCCTCGATGAATCTGTTCGTCCGTAAGGCTGAAATGTATCCTTCTTATATGTACTGATATCATACCTGCTCGATACAAAGAGCCCCAGGTCATCCAGCAGATCGATATGATCAAGCACATAGAATCCAACATTTCCTACGCTTGCGTCATAAGAATCTTTTATTGAAAAATCGGGATTGCCGGAGATATTTTCAAAATCTGTAATGGGACCGCTCTGATACGCGTAATCGAACCCTGTCGTTACGGTATTTTTTAAGCTGAAGATATGTCCCCGGTTTGTATATCGTGTCAGGGTTCCAAGTGAATACCTTGTAGAAACTGCGTATAAGTCGTTATCCACCTTGGTAAGTTCTTTTAATCCGCCGTAGGCGGATATTTCAACTTCGTTTTCTTCGGGTGCACCGAAACCTGTCCTGTACTTTACTGCCAGCCTTCCCTTTTTGGTGATCCTTCGGAAATCCTGCGCTACGGCAAGGGGACTAGCCATATAAGGATCGGTATTAAATTCTTCTTTGGTCAATGGTCCCGGCAGCCGGTTAAATCCGTCAACATAATCACCCAGCAGAGTTATGGATGATCTGGGCCCGAGATACCCTTCATAAACTGCGTTAACCAGATGCTGAAATTCTTCACTGTGTTGACGGTACCCGTTCAGGTTGCGGTAGTAATAAGACAGAAAAAACCTGTTGCTGCTGTTCTTTAGCCCCATCTTCAAACCATTCTGCCTGAAACCGAACTTTCCGAACTGATTGTATGTAGCCGCATAATTTTCATTGAAATAATAGTCTGTTTTGAAGTCTATTACTCCACCGGGGGCATTTGCATAAAGAGATGAAAGGTTTCCCTTCACAACTTCAACGCCGGCAAGGGAAGTAAAATCGATTGCGTCTATCACCGTCTCTCCGTCGGGCTCCGATAAAGGTATTCCGTCCTGCAGAATCCTTATCCCTCGTATTCCTGTGTTTGATCTCGTGCCGAATCCGCGGATGGATACGCGCAGGTCCTGGTTGCCGTAACGCGACTGTAAAAACAGTCCCGGCACATCAGCAAGCACATTCCTTGCAGAAACCTTTTTACCGTAAGCAAGTTCTTTTTTATCAACGCTGAATACTGAGTAAGGTATATCTATTATTCTTTCTTTGGTGCGTGTACCTACGATGGTTACCTCCTGGAGTCCATACTCAAGGGTATCGGATTCTTCTGTTTTCTCCTTTTGATCTTCGGGTTTTTTATTTTCCTGAGAAAAAATTTGTTCCGGAATTAAAAGGGAAGCAAATAAGATGATGAGAACGGCAAGATGAAGATTCATATGTAAGTACGATTAGTAGAAAATTTTCAATGATTAAAAATAAAGAATATTATTGATAATGTTCATCCATAAAACCGGGGTCTTTTATTTTCTGAACTCCGGCATTCTTCGGAACAGCAGTAATCATACTTCACTTTACATTTGTGGCAGCATACAAATAGTTTGTCGCATGACTGGTTATGGCAGTTGATATAATAAGATGTCGGCTTCCCGCAGTAATGGCAGTTCGCTATATGTTTTATTTCCTCGCGGCTGTTCGGGTTTACAACTCTTCTTTCATCAAATACGAACATCCCTCCTTCCCAGTAGGTGTCGGGGTACTTCTTTATAAAGTTCACTATTCCCCCGTCAAGCTGATAGACATCCTTAAATCCGTTTTCCACCAGGTAGGCAGAAGCCTTTTCGCAGCGTATTCCGCCTGTACAGTATGTAATGATTGTCTTATCCTTCTTATCTTTAAGCTTCTCGGCAGCTTTCTTCCAGTCCCTGAAGTTTTTCATCGGGGGAGTTATTGCGTTCCTGAACTTGCCTATTTTACTCTCATACCAGTTTCGCGCATCGATAATGATAAATTCCTTCCCCTCTTCATAAAATTCAAGTAGTTTGTCGGGAGTTATTCTTTTGCCGCCATGTTTAAGGGAGACTTCCTCCAGTCCGCTGTGTACGATTTCATTTTTTAGTCTCACATGCATCTTAAAGAAGGCATGATCTTCAGCCTTATCTTCCTTAAACCAGATATCGGAGAATTCAGTATAACTCCTGAGCTGGTTCTTATATTTGTCAATGTTTTCCTTCGTGCCTGAAACTGTTCCGTTTATCCCCTCTCCGGCAATAAACACCCTTCCCTTTATGTCGTTATTAAGACACCATTCCAGGTGTTCATCCACAATTTTCTGCGGATTATCAACCAGGACGTATTTATAGAATAGTAATACGCGGTATTTCATCTTCGTTATGGTTTAATTCCTAAAATCCGGACGGAAAATAATAATTATCGATTTGTCTTGAAAGGATAAAAAACAACCTGACCCATTAAAAAGATGCTAATATCGAACTTTTGCTCCTCTCGAAAAGAGGGTGAAGCAAGGTTTTGGAGCGGATGTGAAGCGGATGTGAAGCGGATGTTGAGCGGATGTGGAGCGTAGGTGGAAGGTATTGAGATAGAATTAGGACTGTATTTACCCCCTTTTTTAACACATTATGCAGGATTTAGAATCAAAAGGTTGGCTGGAAGTTGAAATTAATTAAAAAATAGGATGATTTTGGGGATCAGTGTTTCTTATGCGCTATATTTTTGGATATAAGCATCAATGTCGAATTTTCTTTTAGCACCGTTCCTGTTCATATACCGTATTTTCCCGAATACTTCCCTTTCTGCCCAGGGACGGTCGTGCACCCCACCGATTGACCAGGCACACCCCGTATATCCATTGGGATCTCTTCCGTCAAGTTCATATTTGTCGTTAAGGTAAATAGCGGTTTTAAGCGCATCGGCGGGAGAATCAGTCCACTCAAGAATTTTTTTTGCCCAGTACATCCTCATATATCCATGCATCTTTCCTGTAGAGGTAAGCTCCTTTTGTGCGGCGTTCCATAGATCTTCATGCGTACCGGCTTTTTCAAATTGCTCAATGGTGTAGCTATATTTCTTCTTATCGCTTTTATGCTTCCTGTGTGTCTCTTTTGCCCAGTCAGGGAACCCTGAGATTGAATCGTATGCTGTATTATAAAAACAGAAATTATCCGATAGCTCCTTTCTTACTATAAGTTCTTCAAGAAATGCCTTCTCAGATTCGGGATCACCGCCCGACTTTTTAACTTCAATCGCCGCCCTCTGCGCTGAGATCTGTCCGAAATGCAGATAGGGAGATAAACCGGATTGAGCATCTTTAACCGGGTCGTTTCTTTCCTCGGCATATTTATCAAATTTCTCTTCGAGAAAGTCTTTCAAGGTTTGGTGTGCCGAATGTTCGCCGGGATTTATCCACTCTACTGCCCCTATACTTCTGTCCACTCCTAAACCCCCATAAACTTTTTCCCAATCTACAGGATCAGATGAGAACGCCATGAACCTCTTCATCTTCTCTAAGGCAGGAGGTTCAGCAAGAAACTCTGGCAGATGTTTATGGATTTTAGGACGCAAAGTATATGCGGCAAATTCCTGCTTGTCGGAAACATACCTGCAGGGAACAATGTTATGAGCGTCTACCTCATAAAAAGGGATATCTATGTTGTCCCCGACCTCTTTCTTCCATTTTCTTTTGATCTTCAGAGGATCAAAATCAGATACTATCACGCTGACATTCCGCGATTTTATGAATTGAGGAAGCACTTCTGCCGGGTTTCCGGTCAGCAGAAAAAAAGGGATGTTAAATTCTTTAAGTTCTTTCTCACATTCCCTCAGTCCTTTCAGCATAAAATCGTACTGTCGAAACGAGGCTCCCAGAAAGTTAGGTACAAGATTAAATACCACTCCGAAAGGTGCTTTTTTCTCCAGAGCCTTCTTCCGTGCATATAGAAGGGCATAATTGTCATGAACCCGCTGGTCCCTGCTCATCCAGTAAATAATAGCACCTTTCCCCTCTCTGCCTTCTTTTAATATTTTCACTCTGTTACTAAATTCATCCATTCCAGTTCCTGTTTACCAGAATAACAAATACACACTGTAATAAGTTCAAAGAGAGGGTGGACTGTTTATTTACTTTGTGTTGAATCCAGCGGGACTTTAAGTAGTTTCAGATCATCTACCCAGACAATGCCGTCTCCGTCTATTACAATATTTAGTTTTACGTTATCAGGATTTTCTCCTTTGCGCAGATAGAAGGGAGTCTGCAGCGTTGTCCAATCTGCTGTACCTGTAAGTGATGATTCGAATCCCCTCGAAAAAAATTCACCATTATTTTTGAAACGGCACCACATCTCCAGGTAAACGTTTCCGTTCACATCCCGTGTCTTAACCTTAGCCTGGTAAATAAGTCGGGCATTCTCAACGTCAATATCTCCTGTTTCATAGAGGTGAACAACCACGGGGTGATCTGTGGTTATTACCAGTGACCCATTGCCGTCATATGAGGCATTTTTGTCGAAAACAATATTCGTCTTGCTGATGATATCATTTTTATCGATAGGGTATTCTTTTATCAGCTCCCCGTTTATTTTTTCTTCGCTGCCGCAGCCTGCCAGCAGTATAATAAAGATCAATGAGTAGTACTTGATATATTTCATATTTATTCTCATAGCCAGCCATTATAAAGTTTTTATATTAATCCGGCAGTCTCAAAGCAACTCCGGCGTTAATAAAATAGTCTCTTGCGGGATCGCTTAAATCAAATCCCGCTGAAGCATCGAACTGAAGATTGTATACCAGAAGATATGTAAACCCTCCATCCGCGTTAAACCGTGGGAAATCAAAGTCGGTAACTTCTCCATAGTGTTCAATATAAATCCCGAAACTGTTAGAAATAGAATAGGAAAGTGCTGCACTGTAACGGTAGAAGATCGCTTCAAGGTCGGGATTCCAGTCGGCACCGATATTAAACCCCGCATTAAAATAATCCGGCATCCGTGGTTCATAAGCAAGGATAAGCTCGGGTTCGGTATTGTGCGAAGTGAATAAGTCATTCCCCACAGGAAGATGAAAGTCGGCCGTAAGGGCGATATTATTAAATGTAGAATCGGCTTTGAAAAACTGAATCTTCCATCCCACCAGCAGTCCGCTAAAACCGCGGTAAGTAACCTCGCCGTTCACGTCGGAAACGTGCCTGTTCAGGTAACCGGCTCCCACTCTGAGCTCCAGCCCTTCAATTAAACCATAGCGGAATAATGTCTCAGCTATTGAATAGTTGCCTATATTGTAGCCTGAGTTATTATCCTCAATATGATTCTTCTCATAAACAAAACCGGTTTCTATCTGAAGGTATTGCTTTTCAAGGGTCAGGGCAGAAGTGGTTACTCCGGGTCTCTCGGCATTTATAGAGCCCGGCGGTTCCTGGGAGTATACCTCTGTTCCCAGCACTATTATGCAGAATATAATTATCAGCTTAGTTTGCCTCATATGGGAAGATGTTTTTCAATAAGATATGTGATGAGAATGAAAAGAAAGGTGACAGCTCACAAACAAAAGTCTGAGGCAGGATATTGTCAGCTGAGTGAAATTTCGATGCCGATGGGACAGTGATCAGAACCCATAACTTCAGGCATTATAAACGCGGACTTAACGTTATTCCTGAATTCTTTATTCACAAAAAAATAATCGATACGCCAGCCCACGTTTCTTTCTCTCGCGCGTGTTATTACGTGCCACCAGGTGTAATGACCGGGCTCGCTGTTAAACATTCTGAAGGTGTCTACGTATCCGCAGCCGCAGAACTTATCCATCCAGGCTCGCTCGATCGGGAGAAATCCTGATGTGGTTTCATTCTGTTTTGGATGTGCGAGGTCTATTTCTTTGTGCGCTGTATTAACATCGCCGCATATTACAAGGTTTCTGCCGCCGGATCTTAATTTTTCAGTATATTCAAGAAACGCGTCATAAAAATCCATTTTATACTTAAGCCGCTGCGGTGAGGCTTTTCCATTAGGATAATAGATGTTCAGCAGAATAAAATCATCATAATCAGCGGTAAGAATTCTTCCCTCTTCATCGAATTTCCTTATCCCGAAACCCTTTTCAACGCTTAGTGGTTTTTTCTTCGTGTATACCGCTACTCCGCTGTAACCCTTCTTTTCTGCGCTTGAAAAATATGAGTTGTAGCCGGGGGGCTCCCTCAGTCCGTCAACAAGCTGCTCTTCGGCTGCTTTGGTTTCCTGGAGACAGAGGATATCAGGACTCTCAGAATTAACCCAGTTAAGAAATCCTTTTCTATGTACTGCCCTTATCCCGTTAACATTCCAGGATATTAATCTGATTGTTTTCATAAACTAATATTATTGTTCAACAGGAATTGCAAGAACCGGAATTCTTACTCTGTGCCTTAGTCCGTCAACCGTTGAGCCGTAAATGATGTCCTTCAGTATTTTATGCCCGTGGCTGCCTACAATAAGCATTTCCAGTTCTTCTCTTTTTGATATACGCGCTATCTCGTCCTCCGGTTCACCGCCCCCTATAATAGTATGGGTTTTCAGGTTTTCTTTTTTCAGTTCTATGGCAAAACCCTGCAGGTACTCGTCCATTTCTACAGCGCTCTTATCGGCTACAAGATCTCCTATGAACCTTCCGGTCGCTGATTCCACACAGTGAATCAGGTAAATTTCCGGATTAAGCGATCTGACAAGCGGTAAAGCTCCTTTTATAATTTCTCTGTCTCTTTCAGTCTTACCCTCAAGCGCTATTCCTATTTTCTTGTACATAGACGGATACGTCTTCTTTGTTTCGAAGAAAGTCAGCAGAACAGATTTTTTTCCAATTACCTTTGCAAGTTTTTCTTTCTTAAGGTAAGGTTCAAAACTTATCCAGAATAATAATATAACCAGGAAGAATAACAAAGGCAGCACGGTATATCTTGTTAGTATTCCGCCAATCCCCTGAGCGTTTAAATTCTCAATTAGAAAATCATAAACCAGCTTAAAGTTAAGTACTATAATCAGAATGGCCGAAAGCCATGCCGCCAGACGAAGCAGAAACCTTGAGGCGAATTCCTGCATCCTTATTTTACTGTTGGTAAAATGCAGTAGCGGAATAAGTGCGAATGGAAGCTGCAGAGATAGAATTACCTGTGAGAGAACCAGCAGTTCGTCAACTGCACTGGAACCTGAAATTTTAATGACTATTACTGCAGGAATAATTGCAAGCAGACGGGTAATTAATCTCCTTAGCCAGGGCCTCAGCTTTAATCCGGTAAATCCCTCCATTACTATCTGACCTGCAAAAGTACCTGTTATAGTAGACGATTGTCCTGCCGCCAGCAAGGCAATGCCGAATGCTATAGGGGCAATGTTGCTGCCAAGCAGCGGGGCCAGCAGCGCATGTGCGTCTATTATTGAGGCTACTTCCGAGTGTCCCGTTGTAAAGAAAACGGCTGCTGCAAGAATTAAAATTGAAGCGTTTACAAGGAAGGCTGCGTTTAACGCAACAATAGAATCGATAAGGTTAAACTTGTTGGCTTCCTTCAAGCCTTTATCGGTTCTTTCGATGCTCCTCGACTGTACAAGTGCCGAGTGCAGGTAAAGGTTGTGCGGCATCACGGTAGCCCCGATAATCCCCAGCGCTATAAATAAGGCTTCCCCGTTTAAAGCGCCCGGGACGAATCCCTGTGCTATTCCTGTCATATCCGGCTGCGATAAGAACATTTCAAACGCAAAACATATTCCTATCGTCGCTACAAGTGCTAGTATAAATGCTTCCATCTTTCGGATACCGAATGACATAAGCGCCATCAGTATCAAAACATCAAAAGCGGTAATGGCTACACCCCACAAAAGCGGGATATTAAAAAGAAGGTATAAACCCACAGCCGACCCAAGAACTTCCGCCAGATCAGTAGCGGCAATAGCAATTTCGGTTATGATCCATAGAACATAATTAACAGGCTTCGGATAGTGATCGCGGCAGGCCTGCGCAAGATCTCTCCCTGTTACAATTCCCAGCCGTGCCGATAATGTCTGGAACACAATAGCCATTATGTTGGCAAGCAGTATAACCCAGATCAGAGTATACCCGAACTTCGCTCCTCCGGCCAGGTCGGTAGCCCAGTTTCCGGGATCCATGTATCCGACGGAAACCATAAAAGCAGGACCCGTAAAGAAAAGGAGTCGTTTCCAGAAACTGGAGCCGGCTTTAATTTTTACTGATGAATGTACTTCAGATAGTGATTTATCCATACATTATTTTTTTACCAATTCAACAAAAACATTATCCGCAATCTTCCGGCTGATATTACAATCCTTTCCGCTTACCTCAATCAACATCGATTTATCGAAATTCCTGACTGCTTTCATCCCGATCAGCTCATTTAGATTTATTCCTATCTCAGATATGTAAACAAGAAAACTTTCGTCAAAATCATTTACACGAATAACCTTTCCTTTTTCACCCTCCTTCAGCAGCGAAAGCGGGATGTTCTTCCTTAGTTTCGGAACCTTCCCTTCTTTCGAAGGAATTGGGTCTCCATGCGGATCGTACTCGGGAAATTCCAGCATTTCCTCCATCCTGTCTATCAGCTCGTCGGAGGCCGAATGCTCCAGCTTGTGAGCTTCATCGTGTACTTTGTCCCATGGCATCCCAACCACCTGGTTAAGGAAAACCTCCCATATCCTGTGGCGCCTCACCATGTTCCTTGCGTAAGCTCTCCCTTTCTCAGTTAGAGTAACGCTCTTGTATTTTTCATAATTAACATATTTTTCCCTCGAGAGCCGGCGAAGCATATCAGTAACCGCGGCATTCGATATTCCCAGCTTCTCGGCAATTATGTTGGGTTTTATATTCCCCGATTCATTCCGGTACTTATATATAGCACTCAGATAATCTTCAATTGAAATATTAGGCATCTTTATAAATTTTTAAGTACTTGAAGGGATGAATTTAAGCAAGCTTAAATCCAAAAGCAAGCATAGCTTAATAAGGAAGGGTGAAAAAAACCGGGAGCTCACAAACTGCAGACTCCCGGTCCCATTCAAATATTATTTAAGCGATACATAACCAATGCGGAGTAAATTCCTCCGCAGCAGCATAAGAGTGGATAATAAATCTCAGCTCATCAGCATACCGGAAACCTGGTTTGCTACTTTCTGGTTGTATTCGCCGGCTAATCTTTTGTAATTAACTATATCAACGATAGTTCCTATAAGACAGAGCCCCCCTGTGAAAAGATAAAGCAGCCCCATTCCCATCTGGTCGATTACAAACCTCTGCACGCCTGAAACTCCTAAGAAGCCGATAAGCGTTAAAAGAAGTATTATCTGGGGATCTTTTCTTCTCGAATTGTAAATGTTGGCAAACTGCCGGATCTGATCGTCACTGAAATCTTTTACCATTCCCTGTATGTAGTTTAGTTCTTCAGGTTCAAGATTAGGCATTAGTTGTAAAAGATTGACCATATTTGTACTCTGTTTTTGTTGTGAAAAGTTTTCTTGAATTAATAAAAGGTACTTTAAGGAGTTCGTAAACCCTGCGTAGAAGCACCGCAAATGCAAATAATCCCAGAGGGTGTGCGTTTATTGATTTCTCAACTTCAAGGGAAAGCAGGTAGTGAATTGATTTTCCTAATCCGCAGCCGGGACAAAAATCAATTCCCATGTTCTTAAAGGGACAAATAGAAAAGTGGGAAGCCCCCTCAACGTTAATAAAACCCAGTACCAGTATCCCTGAAATCCAGATCAGTGCTTCCGGATTAATTACATTAAAAAAACTGATAAAATAATTTTTCATTTGAAGTTAACATAAGAGATTCGGGCAGGAAGTTCAATAAAATTATGTTAAGCGGCAGATTCTTTCTGCAGATAGCTGTTGAGGGCTTCAATGGTGTTGAAATAGAAAACATTCGGGTATTTCGTAAGAATCTCGGCCTGACCGTTTAGTTCTGCCCTGCCTCCAAGTATTACTCTCTGATCCGGGTGGTTTGTCTTTATTTCCCTTACAACGTCTATCAGCTTCATTATATTAATGTAAAAACTGAATGAAAGCCCCACAATTTCGGGATTTTTCAACTCTATATACTTTAGTATTTCCCTGGTTGGCGTTGAAGCCCCTAAAAAATAAGTCTCCCATCCGTTCAGCACAAAAATATCGGCCGCCATCCGGGCTCCAAGCTTGTGATATTCTTTGTTAACGCACGATACCAGGGCTGTTTTGTTCAGCTGCCTCGCGGGCGTAATTCTGGATGAACAGTAATAAAGCAGCTCTTCAGTAATCTCGGTCCCTACATGCTCGTCCCCCACGGAAAGTTTATTCTGATCCCACATCTTACCGACCTGGTAAAGGGTTTTCTGGAAAAGTCCCGTATATATTTCAATTATATCGGTTTTTTCATCCAGCAGCCGGTCGACAATTTTGCGGCATCTGTTCTTGTCTCCTTCGAGCAGGCCGTTAAAATAATCCAGGTAATAAACTTCTCTTATCATATTCTACCGTCTTTATAAATGTAAAACCCTGATAACAGCTTTAAAGTTCAAAGTTCTCTCATTAAAATAATAATTTTCAGGATTCAATGCCTCTCCTCGAGGTGATTCCTTTGGAATAGTAATGCTTTATCTCCTTCATCTCCGTAACCAGGTCTGCAATTTCTATTATTTTGTCGGGACAATACCTGCCGGTCAGTATCAGTTCAACCCTCCCGGGTTTCTCTGTTATCACCTCAATAATCTCATCTTCTGTCAGCAGCTTAAAATAAACCGTAACCAGCACTTCATCCAGAATTACTATATCGTAGCCTCCGCCCGCCATTAAATCAGCGGCTTTACGCAGCGCTTCACGGGCTTTTGTTTTTTCCGCTTCGGAGGGAAGCTCGCGCTTATAAACAAAGTCATCCCCCCCTTTCTGCTCAATAGTTATCCATTCAGATAAATATTTGAGCGAATTCAGCTCGCTGTAAGGATATTCCTTCATAAATTGAATAATGTAGGTTTTCATACCATTTCCAGCGGCTCTCACGGCCTGCCCAATAGCAGCTGTGGATTTTCCTTTCCCGTTTCCGGTGTAAACCTGTATGTAGCCAGCCTCTAATCCCATCCTGAATCCCTATGTATTTTTAATCTTAAATTGAAACATAATTATAATTATAAATCATTTTTTAACATCAGCAAAATTAAAATATCCTCATTTTAGCATTTTACGCAGGTTAATTTCTGGTATAATATTTTACTATCACAAACTACCTCTCATTACGGATAAATTGATATTTTATAATAAAAGGGTAGGACCATGCAGATTATATCGGATGCAATGACAATTATATTCTCAATTACTCTTCTTGTCGTATTCATGCTTGCAGCCTTAAGTTTAACACGTGAAAAACAAAATAAAGATACTAATCCATATTGATCCGGGATTAAATATTTATCGTTAAAGTGACGGTGTTAACATTTTCACACCTCAGGCATATGTTATCTTACAGCCAAAAACCAGGTTAAATATGTCCTTACTTGAAATTATAATACTTCTCATTATTGCCGGTATTTCTGGCGCTATCGGTCAGGCTTTAACGGGATTCTCTAGCGGGGGCTGTTTCCTTTCAATTGCGGTGGGTTTTATCGGCGCTCTTATTGGAACCTGGATAGCACATAAAATGAATCTCCCCGAAATCTTCGTAATAGATGTCGGAGAGGTTGCCTTCCCGGTTGTATGGGCCATACTGGGAGCTGTGGTGTTTACAGCAATCCTTGGACTTCTCTCCCCGAGAAGAAGAACGTAAATAAAATTCTTGATTATTCTTTAGTTAAGCGTTAGCTTGCCTTATCGATTAAATTATTGAAGATGGGAACACATCACAAAGGTCCTAAAAAAGAAGTTACAGCCCTCAATACCTACATCAAGCTGGTCCGGGCTGTTGAGTCATTAAATCAACGACTATATCCTTTTCTCACAAAACATTCTCTCACCGAAAGTCAATTTGCTATTCTTGAAGCTTTATATCATATCGGCCCCCTGAACCAGAGGGAGTTGAGCACAAAACTCCTTAAGAGTCCCGGAAATATTACCATGGTTATCGACAATCTTGAAAAACGTAAATTTGTAAGGAGGGAGAGGGGTGAAATAGACCGCAGACATTTTATCATCCATCTTACTTCTTCGGGAAAGGAATTTATTTCAGAGATTTTTCCGGAACATCTGGAAGCTATCCTGAATGAACTAGGTGTCTTATCGGATGATGAGCAGCTTGAACTTCAAAAGATGTGTAAGAAGATAGGATTAAAAGAGGGGTGACCGGCTATTTATTTTTTTACTAATTCTTCTTTTATTAAAGGCAGCACCTTCCCCGCTTCACCGTAAAATGATTTGTCCGCAAGGTAGGAGATCTCAGTTTCCTCAATGTTTACTTCAATTATATAGGCGCCGCTCTCACGGGCAACGTAAATAAGGGATGCTGCCGGATAAACTACTGCTGACGTGCCCACTACAAAGAAAACATCACAATCCCTCGCAGCTTTTTCCGAGGCCTTAAACTGATCCTGCGGCAGGTATTCACCGAACCAGACGATGTCAGGCCGTATCAACCCGCCGCATTTTGTACACTTTGGAATTTTTCCCTGCATGGGAAGTTCCTCGTTGTAAAATGTTTTGCATTCTATACAATAATTGCGCTCAATGTTGCCGTGTAGCTCATAAACGGTTCTGCTTCCCGCCCTTCGGTGAAAATTATCTATATTCTGCGTAACAACAGTAACCTCTTTAAAGAGATCCTGCATTTCCGCAATAGCTTTGTGGGCGTTATTAGGCTGCGATCCGTGAATGATCTTTTTGCGATGATCATACCATTCCCATACCATCTCAGGATTTCTTAAGAATGCGTTAAAATTTGCAAGCTCCTCGGGTTTAAGCTTATTCCATATCCCGTCTTTCCCCCTGAACGTGGGTATCCCGCTTTCAGCTGAAATTCCAGCCCCTGTAAAGAATACAACAGATTCAGCCTCACGAAGCCTGCTTATTGTGCTTTCCGGAATATTAATCATAATCTAATCGTTAAGATCATTCAGCAGCTGCTTTGCCTCAGCAAGTATCTGGTCGTCGTCCTGATCCTTCCTGGGGGTATCGATTACCTTTTTCAGGTAAAATTTCGCCTTATCATATTCGTCTTCCTCAAGGTATACTTTCCCCAGTTCCAGGTAGAACATTCTGAAATTAGGGTATAGGTCTACTGCTTTTTTTAGTTGAACCAGCGCGCTGTCTTTGTCGGCCCAGCCGAGACCCAGAACCGCCCTGGCGGGAGCCCATTTCTCGCTTACTTTCGCGTGCGTTCTGCCCAGTATATAATGAGCAAGCGCCATCGTATAAGCGTCTCCGTTATCCAGCCTAATTGCTTTCTCGCAGTCCTCTTTAACCTGGTTTACAACGCCTCCTACAGAAAAGACCCCCTTAAACAGGGCAATCCTTCCGTTTACAACGGCCCTTCTTACATAAACAACCGATTGGTCCTTTGCCAGCTTTACCGCACGATCTGCATAGCTTAAAGCTTTTTCATAAACTGCAAGCTGTGCATCCTCCTGATCTCCGTTCATTGCCGGCATTTTCACAGCAATGTTTACGTAAGCGCGGCTTATCCTCCACAGTATCTTCCAGTTATCGGGAGATAATTTATCCGCCTTGAGGTATGTATCCAGCGCCTTCTGATTGTTAAATTCCTCTGTATACCTGTCCCCTGACTGTATTAATGAGTCCACTGTCTGTGCCCCTGTAGCAGCGCTTAAAAAAAGAATAAATAGAAAAGTTCTGACGATAAGTTTTGTATAAATAAGCATGGCAGTCCTTTTAATTAGTCGAACAGTGATTTGCTTATCTCTTCATCATGTTCGGAGGATATTCCATGATTGAAGAGTTCTGTGGCGACAAGACTGATGTATCTGGTCCATTTGCTGTCAGCTTTCTGATCCTTTATAATTGCATTTTTATATGCATTTACTTTGGCGCTAAGTTCATCAGCCTGGTAGAGTGTTATGGCTTCGAGGGTCTTCGGAACTACAGGGGAAGCAAATTCAAGCTTACCCTGGTGACTTAAAATTACGTGGATAAGACAATCCTTCAGGTCTTCGGGAAAGTCTTTTATTTTTTTGGATTCTTCGTTTACCAGCATTGCTGAAATAACTATGTGCCCCAGCAGCTTCCCTTTATCGGTATACTCAAAAACAGGTTCGTAGCTTAGCTCTTCGGTCTTGCCGAAATCGTGCAGCATCGCGCCGCTGATTAGTATGTCCCTGTTAATCTCAGGGTGAATGTCGCACATAAGATCGCAGATCTTAATTATCTCGAGGGTGTGTTCAAGAAGACCATGTATGTAGGAATGATGCCACGACTTTCCGGCCGGTACTTTTATAAATTTTTCGAATCTCTCTCCCTGGAAAATCATCTCCATCAGCTGCCTCAGGTAGGGATCGCTGATTTTACCCATCCTTAAGGAAAACTCATCTTTCATTTCCTGCAGGTCTCTTTTAGAATGCGCCAGAAAGTCGCTTGAGGTAATTCTATCCGCCGTTGTTGCAAGTCTTATATTTGTTATTTTAATCTGGGAATTTCCGAGGTACTCATCCATTACGCCTCTAACCTTAACAACAATACCCGGCTTTATCTTAACCGATATCTCTTCAAAGTTATCCCACATATTCGCGTTCAGCGTAAGGGTTTTATCTCCAAGTTCAAGTGTCAGGAACTGCTTGTTGGCTTTGGTAACGCGGAGTTCACTTTTCCGTACAACAAGAAAATGATTAAGCGGATCCCCCTTTTGTAATAAATTTAATTCTGTCTGACTGAGCATTTCGGAACGCTGCAATTATTATTTGATGATTTCTATAACACTTTCTCTTGGGAGATGAGCTATGACAGAACGGTTAAGCAGATCTATTGAAACAGAAATCGTCTTGTCGTTCTCGCTCTCCTGGTATGTGCCCTCAACTCCGGCAAAAGGTCCTTCTTTAATCCTGACCTTTTTACCGGGAACAAGGCCGTTCATAACAAAAAAATCTCCGTCGTACTCAAGCATCTTCTTAAGATTGTCAATCTGCCAGTCCGGTATCACCGCCGGTCTGCCTCTTTCGGTCACACACCTTACTATTGAATATTGCTCAAGAGATAGCAGCCTTTCTTTTTCATCGGCTTTAATGAAAATATATCCCCGCATAACGGGCTCGGTAATTTTCTTTTTACGGTCGCTCCATTGTTTCAGCGTTGTTACAGTTGGAAGATAGTAATTTATTTGGTTTGCCTCCAGCTGTTCGGCCGCTTTAAATTCGCTCCTGGGTTTGGTATAAAGAGCAAACCAGGATTTCCCGTCATTTTCCCTGAGATTATCCGATAACATTTATTTACTTATAATCGCTTTTCTACCAATAGAATAATAGGTGAATCCCATTTCTTCCATCTTCGATAAATCATATAGATTACGGCCGTCAAAAATTACCGGCTTCTTAAGTGATTTCTTTATCTTTTCATAATCGGGTGTCCTGAATTCGTTCCATTCGGTAACGATAATTAAAGCATCCGCTCCCTCAATAGCTGAGTAGGGAGTATTACAGAATTCAACTTTATCCTGAAGGATCCGGCGAGAGGTTTCCATAGCGGCCGGATCATAGGCCCTTACCTTTGCTTTGTTCTCAAGAAGTGTTTTAATCAGACTAATAGCAGGAGCTTCGCGTACATCATCAGTATTGGGTTTGAAAGCAAGCCCCCATACTCCAAAGGTTTTACCCGCCAGGTCCTTTTTGTAATGTTTTTCAATTTTACCGAAGAACCTTATAATCTGGTTCTTATTTATCTCGTGAACGGATTTAAGTATCTTAAAATCATATTTATTTTCTTTGGCGGTGTTGATAAGCGCTATTACATCTTTAGGAAAACACGAACCGCCGTAACCCACACCCGGGAACAGGAATCTTTTGCCGATTCTCGAGTCCGATCCAACGCCTATCCTCACCTTGTCTACTTCAGCACCGGTGATCTCGCAGAGATTCGCAATCTCATTCATAAAGGAAATCTTCGTCGCAAGGAATGAGTTAGCCGCGTATTTTGTTACTTCGGCCGATTTCTCATCCATAAAATAGATCGGGTTTCCGGATCTTACGAAAGGTTCATATAGCTGCTCCATTATCTTGCGGGTCTTCTCATTACTTGTTCCAACAACCACACGTTCAGGTTTCATAAAATCATCTACCGCCATTCCTTCCCGCAGAAATTCAGGATTCGAGGCAACATCAAAATCAAAATCAGGGGCATGCTTTTTTACGGCATTCCTTACCTTATCGCTTGTGCCTACAGGCACGGTACTCTTATTTACTAAAACCTTAAATCCCAGTTTAGGATCCGACTTAAACATCCTGCCGAGGTCGTCGGCCACCTTAAGTACATACTGAAGATCAGCACTTCCGTCGTCGTCCTGGGGCGTGGGAAGACAGAGGAAAACAAGCGATGAATTCTTAACTGCTTCTGAAAGTTCCGTGGTAAATTTTAATCTGCCTACTTTTATATTTCTGTCAATCAGTAAGTCCAGTCCCGGTTCGTAAATCGGCACTATCCCTTTTTTTAATTTTTTAACTTTTTCTGTATCGATGTCAACACAATAAACGGTATTGCCGGTCTCGGCGAAACATGTGCCGGTTACCAGTCCTACATACCCTGTTCCAACAATAGCTATATTCAATTATATCTCCATTATCTTGTGATTCTTAGTTTAATATTTGTTCAGATATCCTGAAACTCAGATCTTAGTTCAGAACCCTTCATAGATTTATTAATTATTTTCTTTACCCCGAGGTTATTGTAACGCTCTTTGGTCTTATCCTCAAGTTCATCTGCAAACAGATAGACCGGTATCCCTGCTGTCCGGTTCTCCGACTGTAGTATTTCCATAAACTGAATACCGTCCATAAGCTGCATTTTATCGTTCATAATGATGGTTGACGGCATCTTCAGTTTTATCTCTTCAACTGCTTCAAAACCATTGGGACAGGTCCTTACTGAGTAAGAGGGTTTTACTTCTTCAATAACATTTTTTATTTCGGCACAGAGGCCGTTCTCCAGTCCCACTAATAATATATTTTCCCTGAATATCGGAAAGGTAAAATGAAATTCAGAACCCGATTCAGATTCAGAGAAATACCATATTTCTCCTCCGTGCTTTTCGATTATCTCCCGGCATAGAATTAGTCCCAGTCCTGTGCCTTTCTCTCCTCCCGTCCCCTGCGTCGAGAATATCTTATTAATCTGGAAAAGCTTATGCTTGTTCGGTTCCGGTATTCCCTTCCCTCTATCCCTTATGAGGAATTCTACAAGCTTATCGTTGAAAGGAGAGGTCTTTATATCAATACTCTTGTTTTCCGAAGAATACTTAATAGAATTTTCCAGAATATTTGATATGACCTTTGAAAAGAGTATTTCATCCGCTTCTATGAAAAGTCCGGCGGGTATGAAAACCCTGATCTCAATATTCTTTCTAACAGCTTCGCCGGTAAGTGATGAAACTGCATTATAAATTGCGTTTCTTACATCAACTTTTGAAAGTTCTGTGTGAACCCTCCCCGTTCTCAGGCGCGACCAGTCAAGAAGGTTGTTTATGAGCTTCAGCTGCTTTACCGAAGAAGTGTGGATCAGGTTCAGGTATTCGTTTTTCTCCGGCTCCGGAAGTTTTGGTTCGTTCAAAAGGATCTCTGAAAAGCCAAGTATACTCGTAAATGGTGAACGAAGATCATGAGAGAGGATAGCAATAAAATCATCCTTGGAGTAGTTTGCGTCCCTCAATCTTCTTATCTCATCATTCAGTTCCGATTCCCGGTTCTTTAGATCCGAAATGTTCTGAACTATTCCGAAAGCACTTTTCAGTTTACCGGAAGGATACTTTTCCGCACGAACCGATTCTCTTACCCAGATATTTGTATTATGCTTGTTCACTATCCTGTAGTCAGCTGTGTACTGGGTCAATGAAGGATTATTAATGAGATCATTGAACTTTATTCTCAATGGTTCAATATCTTCTTCATTAACAAGATTATACCAATTCCCCCTCATTCCTCTGAGTTCGGAGGGATCGAACCCGGTAACAACGGCGGCATTTTCAGAATAATTTATTTCCTCTGTATCTTCATCCATAGTCAGAAGCCAGGTAAACCTGTCATCAAATTCGCTGTAGTTTTCGGATAAAAGATCAATGGGCGGGTTTTGAAGTGTATGTTTTTCCAAAATATGTCTGTTTTTTTATCGTCTGATAATTACAAATTTTATAAATGAATAAGCTGAAATATAAAAATAATCCCTCCACCAGAAAAATTAATAAGTGGGGGTAATCATTAAAGATGTGAGGTTTTTAACGGCATAAAAAAGAACGTTTTTATTCAGGCTTCAGTGATTTTTGCGAAAGTTCTTTTGATACCTTTATGATATTTCACTTTAGGATACCCGATAATAAGGAAAATCCCGCTTTTACAGTTATTTTCTATCTTAAATTTCTTCTTAAGCGCGGCGCCCCCATGTTCAAGAAAAGGATGTATGCTTCCGATCATACATGTTCCCAATCCCAGGGATTCGGCGGCAAGCATGGCATACGTTGCGGGTATATAAGGATCGGCATTGTCTGAATAGGGGGAACCATAAAAGTACAACGCAAGCGGTGCATTGTAGAGAAGCCAGTCTTCTCCCTTTTTATTCCGCTCAACCACAAATTCAATCAGAGGAACCAGGAATGATTTGTACATTTCATAGTCGGCACCGGAAATAAAAGGTCTCCAGAAAGGCAGGGTCCACTTTGTAAACATCCACCTGATACTTTCAAGATATTTTATAAAGTCTGATGAAAATGCTTTAACTTTTTCTTTTCCTCTGAAAATAACGACTTCCACGTCTGAAGGGGGTATGCCCATCGGTGAGGTTACGGCAGCTTTAAGAATCTTATCGATCACTTCCTGCTCTATCTCTTTGTCCTTGAAATCCCTTATGCTTCTCCTTTTGAACATCAGCGAATAAGTCTGCTCATAATTGGCGGCCGTTTTTGCTTCGGGAAGAGGCACAAAGTCGTCCATAGTGATCGTACGTCCCTCAACTTCTATACAGTCCTCGGGACAAACAGCCACGCACTGGGCGCAGCCTACACAGCCGAAAACCGGGTTTTCATCAACCGTAATCTTTCCGTTCTTCATCTGCAGTGTGAGATCCTTGCAGACAACCGAGCACAGGCCGCAGTCGCTGCACTGACTAAAATCAATCTTTACATGAGCATTTTCACTGGTACGCGTCGTTGTAAGAGCCATCTTCCTTCCCCGGAAATTTTATTCCCGTCAATTATTCACCTGAAGATATTTCTAAAAATCTGAATAAGCAATAACAATTTTAACCAATACTGGTACCGGTGGTTTCTTCGCGTGTTCGTTTTTAGCTTTATCCTTGTTTTTCACCGATACGATCCCCGGTTTATAACCTTGTTGTACCGGAGGAGAGACGGTTCAAAGACGGTTCAATGCCTATTTTTAGTGTTAAAATGATGAAATATTAAACAGTTTGGCGGGCCGGCTGGCTGATCATTTCTTTTCGATAAATGATTTTTTGAGAATACATTATACTGCTTTTTGATCTGAAGTTCAATCCGTGTTATGGATGCCGCCGAATCACTAAAACCTGTCAGAACATTCTGGTATTTGTTCTTTTCTATACAAAAACTTTAGCGACGTCTAATATGAGCGAAGGGTTATTGATTAGTGCGGTAGTGAATAATTTATTAAGCGTTCTTTTTTGGTATGGAACTTTTGAAAAGCTGCTGGCAATATTGTTAAATTTTTCATCTGAGAAATTATAAATACCGTCCTTTATCCTGTCGAAAATTTCGTGGCGTTTGCCTAACCGTTTTGCCCACTCTTTATCGTACGTCAGAATATGATCAGGCTGGTTTGTCTTTACCGCCTCAGCAGCTATCCTTCCGGCAATGCTTCCTCCTATCATACCGCTGGCAATTCCTCCGCCGCTTAAAGGATTGACCTGTCTGGCAGCATCTCCCGCCAGCATAATTCCCGGCGCCGAGATCTTCGGCAGAGTAATGCTGCAGGGTACTCCTCCGGCTATAGTTGTCAGAACCGGAGCCTGAGGATAATACTTGTTCATAAAGTCATTCAGAAACGATCGGGCAGATTTCTTTTTCCCGATAAGTCCGCTTACTCCCAGTCCTATATTCGCCTTCCCCGCTCCCTTTGGAAAAATCCAGAAGTAGCCGTTCGGTGCATATTCCTGGCCGAAATAAAAGTAGAGCGTATCCTCTTTAACAGGAATATTGGCAGCGGTAATTTGCACCGCGCTTTCCATATCACGAAAGTCGATGTGAGTTTTTAATCCTGCCCACCTGCCTGCACGCGATTCAACTCCGTCGGCTGCAATTACAACTTTTGCGTTTATTTCAAACTGCTCCCCGCTAAATTCATACTTTACCCCGCTTACACTTCCTCCCTTAAAAAGCAGCGCGTTCACGTAAGCTCTGGTTAAAATTTCCGCTCCGGCATCTGCGGCACTCCTTGCCAGCTCGTAATCAAATATCCTGCGCTCAAGAACGTAACCCGCATCCCCGAATTCTATAACCACCTCACTGCCGTTGGGTGCAGTAAAGGAAAACTTGCTTATAACTGCAGCAATCCATTTAGGATCCGGCTGAATAAATTCTTCCACTCCTGCCTTGCTTACTGCCTCCCCGCACCTCACCGGGTATCCTACATCGCGGTCCTTTTCAAGCATAAGTACAGAAACCCCCTGCTCAGCCGCAGTTCTTGCGGCAATGCTTCCCGCAGGACCCGCACCTATAACAACTACATCGTAATTATTTTTCATATCTCACCAACTCCCGGCATCTGTGCCGGCACTCCATCCTTTTTAAATTCGATAACTTCAATGGGACAGCTCCAGACGCACTTCGCGCAATTGGTGCAGCGTATATCTATTATGCTTATTTCCGCCTCTTTTAATTCTATGGCGTCTTCGGGACAAACGCCCACGCAGCATCCGCAAAAATCGCATCTGCCCGGGAGAATATTAATCAGGAGTTTTCCGTTTTTAGCCTGTCTGTACTTCATTGTTAAATTTTAATTTATTTGACGGAAATTAAAAATAAATAGCCTGAAAGGGTATATCCAAAAAAAGAAAGAATTTTTCAGCGGTTTTCCGAAATGGGTATTTTTTTCTCTATTAATACTATAGAAATTCATCTGATTAATTATTTAATCAGAGGCAGGGGCACTAAGCCGCATTTTATGCGGCTTTTTTTATGGTATATCTTCGCCTTCCAGATCCTCTTTTATAAGCTGTTTTTCTCTTGATAGATCTCTTATCTCTTTCAGCATGTTAAGTTTTTTACCCTCGTCATCAAGCGATGAAATATTACTGTTCAGGAAAGAAATCTTCTCCTCAACCTGATTTAACTTAAACTTTCTTACAGCATCAGATGAGTATTTTTTCAGTATTTTTTCATAATCATCTGATGGATTAATATCATCCCAGTTTTTACTGATCTGATATTTTTCAAAGGATAATTCCCTTGCATATGATTTGGCCTCCTCACTTTCGAGCTTCTCAATCAGAAAGGCTGCAGTCAGATCCTCATCGTGCATTACAGCAGATTGAACCAGTTCGGCTAGTTCCTGGTGAATACTGATTTTGAACTCATCCGGTCTTATATGACGCAGAATGAACTCGCATGTTTCCCTGCTTCCTTCCAGCAGCATTTTAACCAGTTCTCTCTCAAGGCTTATATCAGTAAAACTCAACTTTGCTTCCGACTTAAGTACAGCATTTTCCTGCTGAACCGATTTCCTCTGCTGCCTGCTCTCTTCTACGGCTTTCTGTTTTGTCAGCCCCGCCTTAATCTTATCATATTCACTCTCAATCAGCTTTTCCCTCAGGTTAAACTTTTTAGCAATGTTTTTAATCAGAATATTAACCTTTAGTTCATCACTTATTAAAGCAAGAGGCCTTACAAGATCGCGAATCGCTTCTGTTGTTTTTGCGGGATCTTCAAACATTCCGAGGGAAGCATAATATTCTGATTGATATTCAAGGAAGTTCTTTGCCGATTTTACCAGTTCCTCAAACTTTTCTTTTCCGTAATTATTCACATATGAATCAGGATCTTCTCCCTGCGGAAGAGAAACAATTTTAATCTCAAAATCTTTTCGGAGCAGTATCTCAATACTCCTCATCGCGGCCTTAATCCCTGCTGTGTCGGCATCAAAAAGAAGTACAACATTTTTTGTGTACCGCGATAAAAGCTGAACCTGATCCTCTGTAAGAGCTGTGCCCGATACCGCCGCCACATTCTTGATACCGCTCTGGTATAGTGAGATAAGATCCATATACCCTTCAACAAGAATAGCCTTATCCAGCCTCCTTATCTCATCCTTTGCATGGGATAGGCCATATAATATTCTCCCCTTAACATATATAAGAGATTCAGGAGAATTAAGATATTTTGCCGATCCCTCCTTGTTTTCAAGAATTCGTCCAGCAAATGCTACAACTCTGCCGTTAGGTGAAAAGATAGGGAAGATTATCCTGGAGGAAAATTTGTCGTATAACCGCTCTTCCTTCGACTGCCCTATCAGACCGAGTGCAAGTGATTTTTCAATATTAATTTTCTTCTCCTGCAGGTAGTGCAGAAGGTTATCCCAGCCGTTCAGAGCATAACCAAGTCCGAATGCGCGCATCGTAGCAGGTTTTATTTTTCTGTTCTGGAAATAATTCAGTGCTATTTCCCCCTCGTCGGAATTAAGCAGATTATGCGAAAAATACCTTGCGGCCTCGGTATTTATATCATATAAAATTTCCTGTTCCGATTGTCTTTCATCAGATTCATGCTGTTCTGTTTCAAGAGGAATTCCCAGCTCTTCCGCCAGTTCCTGTACCGCTTCAACGAACGATATCTTCTCATATTCCATCAAAAACTTGAATACGTTCCCCCCGGTATGACACCCGAAACAATGAAATATCTGTTTTTCATCACTTACCGTAAATGAAGGGGTTTTTTCGGAATGGAAAGGACAAAGTCCGAGGAAATTCTTCCCCCTCTTCCTCAGCTGTACGTACCCTGATATAACATCAACAATATTCGCTGCAGACCGTATCTCTTCTATTTTACTCTCGGAAATCCTCATATTCGCATTTCGTTACTTAAAATCATTAAAATTTATCAGGTTTCAATTTAACCAATAATCTAAAAAAATCAGTCCTAAAAATACCATAAATTCATTTATCCGAAATGCAATTCAGGTATGTTCCCCTTATTATAAAATAAGGGAGCTCTCGCTCCCTTAAATCACTTAATCAACAACATTTTCTTCGAACTGACATAATCATTAACGCTAAGCTGATATATATAGACACCGCTGGCAAGATGAGAAGCATTGAAGTTGACCGAGTATCTTCCCTGGTTTTTCTGCTCGTTAACCAGAGTTGCTACTTCTTTTCCGAGTATATCATATATCTTAAGCGTTACAAATCCAGTCTGCGGCAGCTGATAGTTTATCGTTGTCGCCGGATTAAAAGGATTAGGATAGTTCTGGCTGATCTCGTAGGTGGATGGGACTTTATCTCCGTAATAGCTGGCATTCACATAGTTTTTCTTTGCTATTTCTGAAACATCGTTCTGTATCAGTCCAAGGTTATACTCAGCCTCCCCGCTCACTTCCGAGACCAGTCTCAGGTAATAGCTTCCCTGCTGGATATCGCTGCAGTTGATCTCATATGAGATATTTTCATACTTCTCCAGGTTATTTCTGTTATATGTTATCTCATCAAATACACCCACTGTCTCCTCTGCAGCTGAGTTTACCAGCTCCAGGCGGAAGGACACAGCCTCATCCTCACTCAGACTGTCGGCAAGTTCAGGATTAAGCACATAGTACAGGTTGCTGAACCTTAGGCTTGAACTGCTGTTTAGTTCAAAATCAACAGTTCTCATAGCCTCATTCCGCTCTTCTGCTGTTTGAAACTGGTTGGTATCGGTTGTTGTCACAAAATTAACGACACTGTCTCCTGAGAGGATGTCTCCTATGTTAAATACAAAGTTTATCCCCTTTACCGTTATAAGTCCCGATCTGCCGTAGAGAACTGAGTTCTCCCCGGTAATCGAGCTTAGCTTCCCTATTTCACCACCCCCGCCTCTGCAGGCTATTGAGAAATCAGCATCCGACTTGTTTATGACATATGGCAGAGACTCAGTATTAAAGACAAGAGCCTTCATATCTGCAAGGCTTCCTCCGTTGCTGATTACCGGCCCATTCGGGCTAAGCAAGGATGAATTACAGTAACCGTCATTTAACCTCTTTACATATTTTGTTGTTGTATTATTGTTTTCATTCCAGGCTATGACGGATTCATCAGCAGAGGAAGAAGAAGAGGAATTATTATAGGTATTCAGCACCTCACTGCAACCATATGTCTGCCATTCAATTTGATAACTACCACCATTCCCTTCTTCCAGGTTATTTGTAACTGTAAGCGGTAGGGTAGGTTTGAAAAAAGCTTTGGTTTCTTCACCAACTATTTTGACATCCGCAAGATGACCATATTGACCAGACAGCGGATTTAAGTTCCAATGCCTTGCCTTAGTAAAATACTATTAGATCCCCATCCTGAGATATCCCATGTTTGGTCCACAGGTTAATCAGACTATTCTCTTGGACGTTCTCCGGAGGATAACCATAAGCGTAAACGTTCAATGAGTCAGTTTCTATTTCTCCATCGAAATTGTGATCAAAATGGAATGCTAGATCAGGACTATAGGGCCACGAAGTTTGTCTTGCATCAAAATAAAATGAAAAAACACTATGAAAAACTTCCGAACCTGGTCTAGTTTCTCGCTGAATTTCAATCCTGTATTTACCTAAGCCTAAAACCCCCCTTCCATCTTGTCCTGCATTTGAATCAGTTACCCAATCGAAACCCCTGTTGGAGGTGTAGTTATTTGGACCAGCATAGAACGGAATTATCTCCCCGGTTGATTACCTTAAAATGAATGTTCATTTAAGCCTCCCTTAGTTTTAGTTTCTGGTTCCTATTATAATTCTTGCCTGATTCCCGAAAGGACCTACGGCAAAAACCTTATTTTTCGTCAGATATAAACCGCTAATTGGATTATAACTCGACAATTGAAATTGAAATTTCTCCCAATCTATGCCATTATAGTGATACAGGGTGCTGAAATGTCCTGCCGCGATTATATCTCCTGTCTCTACATTTCCACGAATACACTCTATATAAACATCTGTATTTACAGGCTCACTCCAGATGCTATTACGGTTAAGGAGTATCCGTTCTCCAGCTGCATAGAATTCCTTTGGGCTGACAGCATATACAGATTCATATAACCTGTTTTCATCTAATCCGGATAGTTTCTGCCATTGCGTTCCATCATATGAGTGTACTTCCCCCTGAGAAACGGTTTCTACAGACGTAAGTATAAAATTATTATTCAGGCCGAAAATATCCCTTACACTAAAATCAGAGAAATCCTTTATTACTTCTGCTTTTGTTCCATCCCAATGAACTATTTTCCCCCAAGTACTCCCCAGATACAAATCATTGCTGCTGGTTTCCCAGAGGGAAGTGTAGGGGGCGTTATAAAATAAAACAGTGTCAAGAGGAATAAGTTGATTGTTAATACTTTTTGCGTCTATTCGGCGCCAGTTATTTCCATTAAAATAATAAACTCCCCCACCTGCTACCCAGATATCATCATCTTTGAAACCAAAGATTGCTGTTCCCCCAACTGTGTCTTCTATTGGGTACCACTCAGCCCCATCAAAATGAATTGCCCCATAACTATCCCCATTTATATTTATTATGCCAACTGCATATACATTATTCTCATCAGTTCCCCAGACATCATAGAGTACACTGCCAAAATCACCGATAGTGGTTTCCCGCCAGGTGTAATCGTGTGAAGTTGGAGCGAGGGTTCTGGCAGTAACT
The DNA here is from genome assembly GCA_963771705.1 of uncultured Bacteroidota bacterium. Lineage (GTDB taxonomy): Bacteria > Bacteroidota > Ignavibacteria > Ignavibacteriales > Ignavibacteriaceae > DATFVA01. Next base: position 288,907 of record CAVYUP010000005.1, on the reverse strand, counting down.
ATGTCGCTGGTGTCTTTTTTCTCTCCTGTGGTATCCTTGGTTATCGCATAGTAGCTGTAGCTGGTATTAAGCTGAAGTCCCTCCCCGCTGTGATCATCTATTATTATTGTATCTGTCCTGGTTATAGGGTAAGAGGAAACCAGCGTATCTTTATCGTTAAGTGTCCTGAAAATCTCTATTGTCAATTGATCATCGTTCATTGTAGAATGAACTCTTAGCTCCACACTTCTGTGGGTTACTCCTTCAACAGATATTGTTACTGTATCTTTGACTACCGGAGGCGGTCCTACAGGAGGGACGACAGGGTTATCCTTCTTGCAGGAAGTGAGCAGGATTGGGATTAAGAGTAAAAGACTGATTAAAACTTTCGGGAAACATTCCCCAATTTCTTTTTTCATTTTTAAGGTCCTCATATGTATGGGTTTAAATAGCATATAGAATGCTTCAATATCCGGCTAATATTTTATTTACTCAAATCATATGACCTCCTTTCGTTTATTTCTGCAGGGCGGGAATAATCATCAGAAATCGGTGTTTAAGCATTCCCATCCTCTGAAATCGATATCTTATTCTAATTATTGTATTCACATAAATATCCCCGATGAATACTGAACTAATTGTGGGTTTCAGGAAATGCAGCTACTCAACCCATTTTTACATAGTATCCCTCTTGTGAGCGCATCCCAAATTAGGTCAAAAATTTATTTATAGTCAAACAAAGAGGGGAAGATTTTAACACAATTATTCAATTCAATGCAAACTGCTTATTTATTATATTTGGTGTACTGACAGGCTTAAAACCGTATATTAAACCAGATAATAAAATATTAATGTTTGAATCGATAAGTAAAGCGAAAAAATACTGCAATAGTCTTACCTCTTATTCCCGTTATAAAACAAGAGTTGTAAATGTAGGTGATATACCGCTGGGAGGCAATTACCCGATCAGGATCCAGTCGATGACCATTACCGATACGATGGACACCAAAGCTACGGTTGAACAGACGATTAGAATGGTGGAATCGGGATGCGATTATGTGAGAATAACAGCGCCCAGCAAACTTGAGGCTCAGAACCTGGAGAATATTAAAAAGGAATTGAGACAGCGGGGCTATACGGTGCCGCTCATCGCTGATATTCATTTTACCCCAAATGCCGCTGAGATTGCCGCAAGAATTGTTGAAAAGGTAAGGGTTAATCCGGGTAATTATGCCGACAGAAAGAAGTTTAACATAATTGAATACACAGATCAGCAGTATGAAGAGGAACTCAATAGAATAAGGCAGAAGTTTACTCCCCTCGTAAGGATTTGTAAAGAATACGGTACCGCGATGCGGATAGGTACTAATCATGGCTCCTTGTCCGACAGAATAATGAGCCGCTACGGTGACACCCCCCTCGGTATGGTTGAGTCGGCTCTTGAGTTTGTAAGGATTTGCGAAGAACTGAATTACAGGGAAATCGTCCTCTCAATGAAAGCCAGCAATCCCCAGGTGATGGTGCAGGCCTACCGTCTTCTTGTAATGAAAATGGAAGAGGAAGGAATGAATTATCCTACGCACTTGGGAGTAACAGAAGCAGGAGGCGGCGAGGATGGAAGGATAAAATCTGCCCTGGGTATAGGAACTCTCCTTGAGGATGGGATCGGCGATACTGTGCGCGTTTCGCTTACAGAGGATCCTGAATTCGAGGCTCCTGTTGCTATTGAACTGGTTGAAAGATATAAAAACAGAAATGAACACAAAGAGATCCCTCCGGTAACCAATGTTCCGATCGATCCGCTTGAGTACAGGAGAAGACACACCTTTGAAGTATTAAACATTGGCGGTTCTAATGTTCCTGTAGTTGCGGCAGATTACTCAAACAGGACTATCTCAGAACCAAAGGATCTGGCAGATATCGGCTACCGGTATAACGCCGAAACTGATAAATGGAATGTGAGCGACAGCGCGGCTGATTTGATATTTATGGGGGATAATGGAGTACCTTTTGATCTTCCTACGGGACTTAAACAAATATGCAATTATGAGACCTGGAAAAAAGACCTGAAAGGTTACCCGCTTGTCTCTGCAGATATTTACTTAAAAGAAAAAGATCTTTCGGATTCTCTGAATATAGTTCAGCTTGAATTAAAAGATCTAACTCCGGAAGTGATGAATAAACTGAGAGAAGACAAAACCGCAGTAATTCTTTTAACTACTGAAAACCTTCATGGATATGCCGAACAGAGAAGGGCTTTCTTTGAACTTATGAACAATGGGATTGAGAATCCTGTAATTATAAAAAGGACCTACGACAATATTGATATCGATCAACTGAGATTATTTGCCTCAATAGACCTCGGCGGTCTGCTTATCGACGGACTGGGTGACGGCGTCTGGGCTGCCTTAACAGGTAAATTAAAAGATGAGGAAAAAGAGTTTAATGATCACAACAAACTCGTAAGAAAATTTGTAAATATTAAAGAGTCGAATGAGACTGTCATTAACCGTACGCTCTTTGGAATTCTTCAGGCCGCAAGGGTAAGGATATCTAAAACGGAATATATCGCCTGCCCATCATGCGGAAGAACTCTTTTTGATCTGCAGATAACTACTGAGAAAATAAGAAAACGGACAGAGCATCTGAAGGGTTTGAAAATAGCGGTGATGGGATGTATTGTTAATGGTCCCGGCGAAATGGCTGATGCCGATTACGGCTACGTGGGATCGGGTGTCGGAAAGATTACCCTCTACCGCCAAAAGGATATTGTGAAAAGAAATGTGCCAGCCGAAAATGCCGTAGATGAGTTGATAGAGTTGATTAAGGAAGACGATAACTGGATCGAACCAATTAATTAATCAGGGTACTGGCCTGATTGTTGATTATTACATATTGATCTGGTATATTTAGAGACTTGATATGGATAAACTAATTTTAGAAAAACTTAAATTTCTCGATCTTGTTGAATATTCTGCTCCCGAAAAAACCATAAAAGCAGAGAAATTATAAAAATGCACTTCAAATTTTAGAAGTGCATTTTTTTTTGCTATGAAGTGCATTGAAATAATTAAATATCTGGAACATTGGGCTCCTAAAGAAACAGCCTGGGAAAGGGACAATGTAGGATTGCAGGTAGGATCAGGTGAAAGAGAGATAGAAAATATTTTCCTCTGTCTTGATGTAACGCCTTCCGCGGTTGATGAAGCCGTAAGGAAATCCTGCAGCCTGATCATCTCGCACCACCCGCTTTTCTTTAATGCTCTGAAAAGAATTTCAACTGACAGGGATTCCCGGTCGCAGGTTATCGAGAAACTTATAAAAAATGACATAACTCTTTATTCTGCACATACTAACCTTGATTATACCCGGGGCGGAGTAAGTTTCAGACTGGCTCAACAATTAGGATTGAATGATATTGATTTTCTTAGCAGATTAAGTTCCAACCAGGTAAAACTGGTCGTTTTTATTCCCGAAGAGTCCCTCGAAAAGGTATCTGAGGCTGTTTTTAACGCCGGAGGCGGCTTAATCGGAGAGTATTCGGACTGCAGCTTCAGAATCCCCGGGAAGGGAACTTTCAGAGGATCTGATAAAACGAAACCCGTGGCTGGAACTAAAGAGGTTTTTGAGACGGTTAACGAAGTGAGACTTGAAGTTCTGGTCGATTCCTGGAAATTAAAAAATGTGCTTTCAGATATGCTGAAAGTTCACCCCTACGAAGAACCTGCTTATGATATATATCCCCTGATGAACGAAAACGTTAATCACGGTGTCGGCGCTGTCGGCACTCTTCATTCCGCTATGAGTACTGATGAATTCCTTACTTATGTCAGCAGTAAGCTTAAGCTGAAAGACTTCAGGTATTCCGGCCGGGGTAAGAAAAAAATTAAAACGGTCGCGGTCTGCGGCGGTTCCGGCAGTGAATATATAAATGACGCCGTCAGGGCCGGCGCCGATGCGTATATCACGGCTGATGTAAAGTATCATACTTTCCAGGAAGCGGAAGAGGATATTCTGCTGATTGATGCGGGACATTATGAAACTGAGATTTTTGCGATGGATGAGGTTCGGGAAAGACTTGAATCTTTTCTGAGTAAGGAGATAAAAATTTTTAATTATAGCAAAACTACTAACCCGGTTAAATTTTATTTAAATAAAAAGGAGAATGGATAAATTGGTAAACAGATTAAAAACCCTGTATGAATTGCAGCAGATTGATGACCAGCTTGATGAACTGGAGGAACTCCGGGGGGATTTACCAAACGCCGTTCAGGCACTTCAGGACAAGATAGACGGCATTAAGGACCAGGTGACTGAAAAGGAATCTAAACGGAAAGAGTCGCTTGAAAAAAGAGAAGAAAATGAAGAAGAGGTTGAGAAGCTTAAGGCAAATCAGAAAAAGTTTAAAGCTCAGCTCTACCAGGTAAGGAATAATAAGGAGTACGACGCTTTAACTAAAGAGATCGATCATACCGAAGAACAGATAACTAAACTGGAAACGGAAAATGATGCTCTTGCCGATCAGAGCAAAAATCTCGCTGAAGATGTCGAATCTCTTAGCCCTCAGCTGGATGAACTTAATGAGGAACTGAAGGTAAAGGAAGCTGATCTTAAAGAGATCATTAAAGCTAACGAAAAGGAAGAAGCAAAGCTCCGTGCACAGAGGAAAGAGATTGAAGCACAGACCAGGAAACCTGACTATTCTGCATATATGAGGATAAGAAGAGCTAAAAAAGGCCAGGCGGTCGCTACAATTAAAAGATCTGCCTGCTCGGGCTGCCATAATATTGTGCCTCCTCAGAGACAGCTTGAAATAAGAAGAAATAACAGACTTTTCTTCTGTGAATACTGCGGCAGGATACTGGTTTCACCGGAAATAGCTGAGCTCGCTGAGGATTAAACTCAGGTTCGTGGAAAAATAGAATTATTTCCTTCTGTTTTTAAGGGAAATCTCCATAAAGACTATCCTATAGCTCTTTTCTGCTGACTTATGGCGTTAAATTTATTATATTCGCCTCAGTTAAATATTAATTATCATTTCTTTTAGTTAAAAAACTTAAGAGATTGAAAAGAGTTTAAAGAATAAAAATACAGTTCAGAACGGGCAGTTGCTCTTCCGGTAAAACGGAAGGGAGGAAAGTCCGAACTTCACAGAACAGAGTGCCGGGTAACGCCCGGGAGTTGTATGGAGAAATCTTATAACTACGGAAAGTGCCGCAGAAAATATACCGTCCCGGTTTTAACCGGGATAAGGGTGAAAAGGCAGGTTAAGAGCCTACCGCGGTGATGGTAACATTACCGGTCCCGAAAGGGAGCCCGTTTTGCGGGTCATGGCAAACCCCACTCGAAGCAAGGTCAAATATGGAGATTCATCTTTTAATAGTGCGAAGTTGTTCGCTTCGATATCCGCTGAACCGGGTATGATCTCCGGGTAGACCGCTGGAGCTCTGCAGCAATGCAGGGCCAAGACAAATAATTGCCGTCCCGCTCCTGCGGGATTACAGAATTCGGCTTATAGTTCTGAATAGTGTTTTGTTCTTTTATAAGTTTTTATCTCTTAAAAAGAGTATTATGCCAGAAAAACGCTGGAAAATAAGAGAAGTCATCGACGACTATACTACAAGGTCGCTGGCTGATTCACTCAATATCTCCGAGGTATTGGCCCGGCTTCTTGTTTTAAGAGATATTAGAACTTTTACCCAGGCTAAAAATTTCTTCCGCCCTTCTATAGAATCTCTTCACGACCCTTTTCTTATGGATGGAATGGAACCCGCAACTTACCGGGTTATCCAGGCTTTAACAGAAAATGAACGTATAACTGTGTACGGCGACTATGATGTTGACGGAACTTGTTCTACGGCTGTTCTCTATCTGTTCCTCAAAGAACTGGGCGCGAATGTTGAATATTATATACCTAAAAGACTTACTGAGGGTTACGGAATTTCAGCGGCAGGCGTTGAGTATATAAAGAACCGCGGTACTTCCCTCATGATTGCGGTCGACTGCGGTATTACAGCAATCGAGGAAACAGACCTTGTGAATAAACTGGGAATGGACCTGATCATCTGCGATCATCACCAGCCTAAGGAACAGATCCCGAATGCGTACGCTGTCCTCGATCCGCTGAAACCTTCATGTAATTATCCCTTTAAGTATTTATCCGGTGCCGGAATTGCTTTTAAGCTCGCCCAGGGCGTAGCTGAAAGAATAGGCAAAAGAGAGATGCCAATGCAGTATCTCGATCTGGTTGCCCTGGCCGGCGCGGCTGATATCGTACCGCTGGTTGATGAAAATCGTGCGCTCGTAAGTGAAGGTATAAGGATTATAAATGATAATCCTCGCCCCGGTGTTGAAGCGCTGATTGCTAAAAGTAATGTTCATCCCGGAAATCTTAACACTGGCCAGATAGTGTTTACTCTTGCCCCGAGGATAAATGCGGTTGGGCGGCTTGGCGATGCCGAACGCGCTGTTGAATTGATGATAACTAAGGATAAAGGCGAGGCGCTTAAGCTTGCTCAGGTCCTTGAGACAGAAAATTATGAGCGGCGAAAGATTGATGTAGACACTTTCGACAGCGCTCTCGACCTGGTAGCAAGTACAATCGACCTTAAGGAAGAATTGTCCATTATCCTTCACCAGGAAGCATGGCATCCGGGCGTTATTGGAATTGTTGCATCGCGCCTTGTTGAAAAATATTATCGTCCTACTATAATGCTTACAACTGTTGACGGTGTCGCAAAGGGCTCCGCAAGGAGTATCTCTAATTTTAATATTTATGAGGCCCTGAAGAAGTGCGAGGACCTGCTGATCCATTTCGGGGGACATCAGGCAGCGGCTGGTCTGGCGGTGGAAGTTGATAAAATTGAGGAGTTCAAAACTAAGTTTAATCAGATCGTCAGGGAAACTGTTACCCAGGAGGATCTTTTTCCTGAGGTCCATATTGACTCTAAGCTTAAATTTTCAGAAATAACACCTAAGTTTTTGAGAATTATTGACCTGTTCTCACCTTTTGGTCCCGGAAATATGAGACCTGTGTTTTTGTCAGAGGAAGTAACTGTTTCGGGAAATCCCAGAATTGTGGGAAATGATCACCTCCTCGTTGCGCTGAAACAAAACGGCTGTGAAAGAGTATTCGATTGTATAGGTTTCAATATGGGCAGTTATTGCGATATTATTGGAAGGGAAGGTCAGCTTCTCGATGTTGTGTATTCGATAGATAAATCCGTTAGGGACGGGAGGGTATTCCCTCAGTTCAAAATAAAAGACATAAAAGTAAAAGAAAAAATAAATAGGAGCATAGTTTAAATGTCAGGTCACTCGAAGTGGGCAACGATTAAAAGAAAAAAGGGAGCGCTGGATGCAAAGCGCGGAAAAATGTTCACTAAGTTAATAAAAGAGCTTACCATAGCCGCAAGAGAAGGCGGAGGTGATCCTGCAGCAAATCCGAGGCTGCGCCTGGCAGTGGATAACGCAAAAGCCGCAAATATGCCCCAGGATAATATCGAGAGGGCAATAAAAAAGGCTACCGGAGAACTGGAAGGTGTTACTTACCTTGAGCTTACTTATGAAGGATATGGCCCCGCTGGCGTTGCGGTGCTTGTTGAGGTGGCTACCGATAATAAAAACAGGATCGTGGCGGAGGTAAGACATATCTTCAGCAAATACGGAGGCAGTATGGGAGAGAACGGCTCTGTTGCATGGATGTTCGACAGGAAAGGCGTAATCAGCCTGCCGAAACAGGGAAAGACCGAAGATGATATAATGGAAATTATTCTTGACGCCGGCGCTGAAGATCTGCAGTCAGATGATGAATTTTTTGAGATACAGACTCCGCTTGAAAGTTTTGAGCCTGTAAGAAAATCACTTGCCGATAAAGATCTTTCGATAGATAATGCCTCGCTGCAGTGGATCGCTAAGAATACTGTTCCCGTTGCTGGTGAAGAGGCTGAGAAAGTAATGAAGCTCATTGAGGCCATGGAAGACAATGATGATGTCCAGAATGTATACTCGAATGCCGATATCGACGAAAGTTCCATAAACTAACAGCGCGGCGCGCTTAAAATTAAATGATTATTCTCGGAGTTGACCCCGGAACAATTTTTACAGGTTTCGGGGTAATAAATTACAGCAAAAATAATTTTAACCGGATAACTCATGGAATAATTAAACTGCCTCCCTCCAAACCTCTGGCCCTTAAACTTGAAATAATTTATGACGAACTGGATAGACTCATTAAGCTGTATAAGCCTGATGAATTCGCTATCGAGACTGCCTTCTACGGTAAGAATGTTCAGTCGGCAATGAAGATAGGATATGCGCGCGGTGTTTCGATACTGGCGGCGGCTCATAATAAAGTTCCTACAAGTGAGTATTCCCCCAGGGAAGTTAAGAAATCGATCGTCGGTAACGGTGCCGCTTCAAAAGAACAGGTGGGATTTATGATAAGGACATTGCTTGAAATCAAAACGGTAAAAATGAAATCTGATGAGAGCGACGCTCTTGCGATTGCTCTGTGCCATGCTTTTAGATTAAAATCGACAACGAAAAAGAGTAAAGACTGGAAATCCTTCATCGAAGCTTTCCCCGACAGAGTAATCAATGAATAATGAATCAATTGTTAATTCTTAATTTTTAATTATTCCATATGATCGGCTATTTAACCGGTAAAATAATTTCTCTTAAGCCCACCAAGCTGCTGCTGGATGTAAACGGGGTGGGATATGCAGTCAGTATCTCAATAAATACTTTTGAGAACATCTCAGAGAAAGAAACGGTCTCGCTTTTTATATATACGAGTGTTAAAGAGGATTCGATAACTCTATTTGGATTCTTCACAGAACCCGAGAAGCAGATGTTTGAGCTGCTAATCTCGGTCACGGGTATAGGTCCGAAATTGGCCCAGAGCATCTTATCTGGAATTCAGACAGACGACCTTAAAGACGCAATACTACGGGGAGATGTTTCCAGGATAATAGCTGTACCCGGTATCGGCAGGAAGACAGGCGAGAGACTCGTGCTTGAGCTGAAGAATAAAGTCGACCAGGTAACCGAAACAGGTGCAAAAGAAATTCCGTTCAGTGTAAAAAATGAAGCGGCTGCAGCCCTTACAACCCTGGGTTATAATTCAAAGGTTGCGGATAAAATAATCAGGGATGTGCTTTCCGAAGATCCCAACCTCTCCCTCGAGGAACTCATCAAAAAATCATTATCAGGCCTCAACAAGTAGCATAGAGTCTATATAAGATCAAACCACCTCACATTCCAGCGAAGCGATCCCTGTGATCTCTGCATGAAGCTTATCCCCTCTTACAACTTTGCTAACCCCGGCCGGTGTTCCGGTAAAAATAAGATCTCCCTCCTCAAGAGTCATTAAGGATGAAATGTATTCTACGATCTGGGCAGGGGTAAAGATCATTTTATTCAGTTTTTCATGCTGTCTTTCGGTATCATTTACCCGCAGGATAATTTCTTCATCCAGAGTAAGCCTGTAGTCTTCTTTAGAAATAAATTCAGAAAGTACTGCTGATGTATCAAATCCTTTTGCAATAGTCCACGGATGTCCCTTCTGCTTCAGCTCCGTCTGGATATCCCGCAGGGTCATATCAAGCCCGACACCGTAAGCTTCAATTGCTTCCTCTGCTTCTTTCTCCGTGGCATCTTTTACAGTTTTTCCGATAAGTAAAACCAGTTCCGTTTCATGGTGCATATCCGTTGAAAACGATGGATGAACTATTTTATCACCCGAATAAATAACTGAGGATGTCGGCTTTAAAAAAATCACCGGCTTAGCCGGCACTTCATTCCCGAGTTCTTTTGCATGTGCAATGTAATTTCTGCCTACACATACAATTTTCCCGATGGAATAAGACTTATCTCTGTTTTTAATTTTAACCTGTTTCATTGCTGTCACAAATTTTATTTTAGAAAACTACTTCCACAAAGATAGAAAATTTCGGGGAGTTCATTGGTATTCTCCCCGCAATTGTGTTAACCCTGAAACCAAATTGTCATCCTGAGCAGGCTATCTCGTAAGTGTCATTCCGAATTTATTTCGGAATCTGAATATGCTTTAATATATACGAAATAATTCTGCGGGTGTATCAGGTTTTTTGTTTTTTCTTGGTTGCCGCCGGAAAGAGTACGTTATTCAAAATCAGCCGGTAGCCGGGAGAATTTTTATATAACGAAAGATCGGTTGGGGGATCACCTACTGCATGCTGGTAATCTTCGGGATCGTGGCCGCCGTAAAAAGTAAATGTTCCCCTGCCGTAGTTTCCATGGATGTATTTCACCTGGTCTGTACCGGGACGTTCGGCAAGGATTATCACCGATTTCTTAATCAGCTCTTTACGGAACATTGTTGTCTGCCCCATAAAACCTCTGATAACATTTGCATGATCCTGAGTAAGCATAGTAGGTACGGGATCATATTTCGCGGAAAACTCGAACAGCGTAAAGTAGTCGTTTGCGAAATTCCCTACCTCAGCGGGCTGAATGTCAATGTTGCTGTATTCGTACACATAAGGATTCATCTCAAGCTTGAAGTTGGTGAAAGCCAGAGTGTTTGAAAAATCGAGCTTACTCTGGGCATCGGGGTCAGCAGCGTCCCCGTCGTACATCTCCGCACAGATATCCACATTGTGGGCAGCTAACGCAATATCGTAAGAATCAGTGGCAGAACACATCGCAAAGAGAAAACCTCCCTGTCCTACGAAATTTTTTATGTCCATCGCAACGGTCTTCATCATTTCAGAGACTTTCTTAAAGCCGTTCTTCTTCGCGTCGTTCTCATACATCAGCTGATTGTCTATATACCACTGAGCGTTGCTGAAGCTTGCATAAAACTTCCCGTACTGGCCGGTAAAGTCTTCGTGATGAAGGTGGATCCAGTCGTACTTCGAAAGATCGCCTCTTAGTATCTCATCGTTCCATATCTTATCATATGGTATCTTCGCGTACTCCAGCGCAAGAGTTACCGCATCATCCCAGGGCATAAATCCGGGCGGGACGTATACAGCTATCTTCGGAGCTTTCTCAAGCCGCACCACATCCATATTGTTATCTTCGCTCTGCACGGTAGAATAAATATCTGCAGCCTGCGAAGTTGAGAGCAGATCGAAGGCTACTCCTTCCACCCTGCATTCAACCGCTATTTTCTCATCGTAGTCGATCATAAATGATCCGCCCCGGTAATTAAGGAGCCAGTCTGACTTAATCCCTTTCTGCAGTGCGTGAAACGTGATACCGTAGGCTTTAAGGTGATCTGTCTGCTGCAGATCCATATAGATCAGTATCTTCGATTGGGCAAAAACACTTATGGAGGTTAGGGCGAGTATAAATAATATCTTTCTGAACATAACTATCTTTTCTTCTTTTAAAATATTAAAGAGGCTGCCTTAAAGAATCAGACAGCCTCTCTTATATAAAACGTATCCGAAAAACGATCAAGCCGATTTTCTGTCCGCATCAAGGTATATCGGCTCAGCACCCTTTTCAATTACATCTTTGGTTATAATGCACTTATCAACGTTTTCCTTATTAGGCAGCTCATACATTACGTCGAGCATAAATTCTTCCACAATCGATCTTAATGCGCGGGCACCGGTTTTTCTTAACTGTGCTTTCTTAACTATCGCGTCAATTGCGAAAGGATCAAATTCAAGCTCAACTCCATCGATCATAAATAATTTCTTGTACTGCTTCAGAATAGCATTTTTAGGCTCTGTCAATATGCTCTTAAGTGCCGCTTCGTTAAGCGAATGAAGGGGTGCGGTAACAGGAATACGGCCTATTAGTTCCGGAATCAAACCGAAATGGAGAAGATCTTCAGGCTGAACGTAAGCAAGGAGATTCTCTTCGTTGATCTTATCTTTCAGATCCTCACGTGAGAAGCCCATTTTGTTTTTGTTTATCCTCGAGGCAATTATTTTGTCGATGCCGTCAAAAGCTCCACCGACAATGAATAAGATATTCTTTGTATTGACGTTTATGAGACTCTGCTCGGGATGTTTTCTTCCGCCTTTCGGGGGGACACCGGCAACTGTGCCTTCCAGTATTTTGAGCAGTGCCTGCTGTACGCCTTCACCTGACACATCTCTTGTAATAGATGTGCTCTCGCTCTTCCGTGCGATCTTGTCGATTTCGTCAATATATACTATTCCCTTCTGCGCGCGTTCAAGATTATAATCCGCGGCCTGCAGAAGATGGACAAGCACGGTTTCAACATCGTCGCCTACATAACCGGCTTCAGTAAGTGTGGTAGCGTCCGCAATCGCAAAGGGAACTTCAAGTATCCTCGCAAGAGTTTGTGCAAGCAGCGTCTTGCCGACACCTGTTGGTCCTATTAAAAGTATATTGCTCTTTTCAATTTCTACATCATCGAGTTCAAAGAACGAACCCTTTGAGTTTATTCTCTTATAATGATTATGAACCGCAACAGATAATACCTTCTTTGCCCTTTCCTGTCCTATTACGTATTCATCCAGGGTTTTCTTAATTGAAGAAGGCGCAGGTATCTCTGATGATTTGGTTTTCGTATTGGAATATGCAGCAAGGTTATTCCGTAAAATATCCACACTGCTGGATATACATATATCGCAAATATAAACGTCTGGTCCGGCAATCATACTGCCGACTTCACTGCCGTCACGGCCGCAAAATGAACATTTTACGATCTTCTGGCCTTGTTTTTTTCCCATTTTTAACTCGCTTTGTTTCTTAATTTTACTATTTCATCCCTTGCGTCATCAAGATATAAGGAAGAAGGATATTTTGCAAGGAGCTCCTCATACTTTTCAATAGCCTTTGGGGTATCATTTAATCCGAATTCGTAAATTTTTCCCAGCAAATATAAGGCTTTGTCCGCATAAATGTTTTTGCTTTCCTCACCGGCTATATTCTCAAGCATTTCAATCGATTTATCAGTATTCCCTGCCGCCAGCTCCATTTCAGCCTCCCTTAACTCAGCAATGTTCTTAAGCATAAATGCTTTCGGATTCTCGGCAACCAGGTGATATTTTTCAGCGGCTTCCGTGAATTTCTTCTGATCCGCAAGGAATTCGGCATCTGCGAACCTTACTAATTCAGACGAATCATTCATCGAAGTGTTCAATAAAAGCGACAATTCTATGGCATCATTGGCAAAGTTATCACCCAGATCGTTCAATATTTGTACCAGCTGATTTTTTGCTTCCCTAAAGTCTCCTTTGTAAAAATCGATCCTGGCTAATAAATATTGACTGCTATTTTTCTGATCTTCGGAAATTTTGGGTCTTTTTGTTACTTTTTGAAAATATCCGGCCGCAGCATCAAGATTGCCTTTCATCAGTTCAATTTTTCCCGATTCAAGCTCCGCGGATGCTCCAAAAGAAGATAACGGGGCTTTTGTGAGGATCTTATTATAATAATCCTCCGCGCCGGGGAGGTCTCCCTGGCTGTAAAATTTGAGATTTCCAAGCTGCAGATATGATTCAAGTGCGACATCAGAATTCGGGAACTGACTTATTATATCATTATAAGCGTTTACGATTTTATCGATTTTATCAGGACTAACAGAATTGAACCCATGGTACGGCTTCCAGCTGCTGCCTGTATTCTGCTCTACCTGTGCTTCGAGTGTTTTTGCGTAACCCAGTTTGGCGGATGACACTACGGGCGAGTCTGAAAACCTGTTGATGATTTCAGTATAAAACTTTTCAGCTGTTTTATAATTTCCATCGCTGTACAGCAGATCGGCAAGTCTTATCAGGTCCATTCCCTGTTTCTTGTATTCTTTATCAAGATCGAGATATAAATCGAACGCTTTCTGATAACTTTTATTCTCTACATATAATCTTGCCAGCAGATAGCGTATACCCTGATTGTCTCCCGCGTTATTCTCAAAAACTTCTATTGTCTTCGGCAGTGCGTCTGTTTTGTTAATATAGTTGAATAACTTGTTCTGAACACTTGAAACCTGCTGAGGATTCTGCTTCAGGATGAAGACAAATTCTTCGGCGGCTTCTGTGAATCTCATAGTAAGCGCGTACAGATCGGCTAGCTGGTAGGAAAAAATAACAGGATCTTTACTCTCATCCTTTCCTTTTTTCAGTATCTCAATTGCTTTATCAAAATCTCTTCTATCAAGAACATAGTTGGAAATTATTCTGTACTTCATAGGATCGGGGGGAAGTTTCTGAAGACCCTCGTCCCATATCTTGTAGGCCTGTTCGGTGTCTCCTATAAGATAATATGTGGAGCCCAGGAGTCCATACATATTGGCATCAGGAGTAATTTTCTGCATCCTGTCCTGAATAATCCTTATTGAGCCCTGGTAATCTTTCAGCTGAAGATAGACATTATTTAAAGCCTCAAAGTACTGGAAATTGTTCTGGTCCTGGTTGTAAAGCTCCTCATAAATAGATTTCGCTTTCTCAAGCTGTCCGGCCTGCAGGTATCCCTGTCCCAGCATATAGCGCTGCTGCAGCGTCGGGTTGTTCTGCGCCGACACAAACATCGGAATAGAAAGTAAAATGAAGAATAATTTCTTATACATAAAATTAAATATTGCCAAATTAAGCCGTACGTTCAAGGGAATAAACCAAGCTTATATAATACTATCGTATAATGGATAAGTTTCCTATAGAATTCTTTTCTACAAGTCTCGTAAACAAGAGGCTTAATAATCTTATTTGTTCCTTGTATAATATAAAATTTCGCTTCGGGTTTATCTATGGATTATATGGTTTACTATACATATATATATATGTATATTTTAAAATAATTTTAGATATATTTGAATTAAGGGCAATAAGTGTTGGCATTATAATCACACGCTGTGACGAACTACAAGATATATTTAATGAATTAGATAGAGGATCATCATACGGTGCATCGACAACTCATATGAGTAAATTATTACCTCGGTTACAGGGTGGAAGTGGTGGTGGTTGTCCCATTTTGGTTTTTGGAATTAGTAAATCTTTATATGTAAAGGAAGAATAAATGAAATTAAAAAATACAGCAGCTCAAGATTTTGTAAATGAAGTAAAAGGAAAATACAAGACTATCTTAGCTGACCCTCCTTGGAGATTTACAAATAGTACCGGAAAGGTCGCACCTGAGCATAAACGTTTAAGCAGATATCCTACACTATCTCTACAAGAGATTCTCGATATTCCGGTGAATTCGGTAGCTGATGAGCAAAGTCATCTTTATTTATGGGTACCAAATGCATTATCGGCAGAAGGTTTAGAGACTAGGAAAAAATGGGGATTTAATATTAATATATAATTAGTTGAAAAAGAAAATAAAATATAGTGACGAAAAAATCGAAGAAGGTGAGATTGTTAAGGATTTCTTACCGAAACCGGAAGAACTGGTTTTTAAGGAAGACACGGTAAAAGTAACATTGAACTTAAGCCGGTCAAGTGTGGAATTCTTTAAAAAAATAGCCCAACAGCATGGCAGTCAGTATCAGAAAGTAATCAGGAATTTGCTGGACAGGTATACTTCACATTTTTCTTAACCGCATTCACTTCCCTCTATGATGGTTCCAGGATGCAAACATTTGTAGTGCGAATTCGCTCAACTCAGTTACATCCCTCTGATATATTTCCTTGAGGCAGCACATCCCACCCGCCCCAGCCGCAGTGGTATATTCTTCTTATTTGAGTAGTTAGTTACTTTTATTTAGTTTTAATGAAACTATTGAGCCGAAGAAATGAGCAGCACCGTAAAAGAAAAAGAATTCGAGCGTTCTGTAAGGAACAAGTTTAACGTTTACAACAGCCTGTTCCTGAACCTTCCGTTCCGGAAAATAAGCAATCTGGGGATGCTTATTCCCCTGATGCAGAGCGTCTTTAAAAGGGATCTGGATGCACGCAAAGATCCCATCACCATAATGGAATCTTTCTTCAGTACTCATGCAGACCTGCACTCTGAAGACGAAAAGTTCGACTTCATGTTCAGGGTTATCCAGTATATTGAGAGGCAGATAGTTTTATACGATAGTATCGAAGATGCCGCCTTCCCCGAAATACTGAGGCTGGAGGACAACCTGTCGCTTAAAGATTATATAAATCTTTCCGACACAACTCATTCCAGGGAGAAGATCTATGATACTCTCTCTAATTTCAGCGTGAGGATAGTTTTTACCGCTCACCCGACACAGTTTTATTCGTATCCCGTACTCGATATTATCACCAAACTGCGAACCCTGGTAGCTGAAAATGATATCCAGGGAATGGATCTTACTTTGCAGCAGCTGGGACTGACTTCCTTGGTGAACGCAAAAAAACCGACTCCCTTTGATGAGGCAAAAAATATAATCTACTTCCTCAGAAGCGTTTATTATGATGCGGTTGGGACTCTGTTTACTAAGATAAGAAGAAATCTTCCCGGCAAAGACTTTGATAATACAAATATTATCCAGCTGGGTTTCTGGCCCGGGGGCGACCGCGACGGCAATCCTTTTGTAACTTCCGATACTACAACTGCGGCTGCGGATGAACTCCGGATGACTCTTATGAAATGCTACTACCGTGATGTTAAGGATCTTTCAAAAAAGCTGACATTCAGACAAGTTCAGGAGACTGTTGCCGGTCTTACAGAGAAGCTGTCCGTTTCGAGGTTCGACCCTGAAGCGGTAATCAGATATGAAGAGATTATTGAACCTCTCCTTTCTGTCAGAGATTCGCTTATCAGTAAATATAATAGTCTTTATATCGATGAACTCGACAGCCTTATCGGCAAAGTGAAGATATTCAAAACTCATTTTGCCTCTCTCGATATCAGGCAGAATCATAGTGTTCATAAAAAGACCGTCGACGAAATTCTTAAGAAGGAAAAGAGCATTGGAAAGAGTACAGATAAAATCTCACGACAGGATCTTACCGCAATCCTGGTAAGTAAAAAGTTGCATTTTAATGCTGATCAATTCAAAGACAAACTTGTAAACGATACAATCAAAACAATAAAGCAGATTAAGCATATACAGGAAAAGAACGGAGAGGATGGCTGCAGCAGGTATATAATCAGCAACTCGGAGGATATTTATTCTGTCTTGTTTGTCTATGCCCTACTGAAATGGTGCGGATGGCCCAAAGGCACAATACCATTTGATATAATACCCCTACTCGAATCGATGGAGGGAATGAAGAACGCCGGACAGATAATGAGGGAGCTTTTTGATATCCCCGAATACCGGCAGCATGTTAAAAACAGGGGGAACCGTCAGACAATAATGCTTGGATTCTCTGACGGAACAAAGGACGGCGGATACCTTCAGGCAAACTGGTCGATATTTAAAACAAAGGAAAGCCTTACGGCTGTCTGCGAAGAGTATAATATTGAAGCTGTATTCTTTGACGGCAGAGGCGGTCCACCCGCAAGAGGCGGCGGCAAAACACACCGCTTCTATGCCGCGCAGGGTCCCAACATTGCAAACCATGCTATTCAGTTAACTATTCAGGGACAGACGATTACAAGCAAATACGGAACAAAAGAACATTTTATTCATAACTGCGAACAGCTCCTTACCGCGGGATTATCCAACCGGTTGTTTGCGGATGAAAATATAATTACCGAAAAATCAAGGGAACTCATCGAATCGCTCGCCCGGATCAGTTATGAGAAATATACTGAGCTGAAGAATCATAAAATGTTCGTCCCTTATCTTGAAAATAAAAGCACGCTGAAGTATTACGGCAAAACGAATATAGGCAGCAGGCCGGCGAAAAGAGGCTCAGGGAAGGAATTGGATCTGAAGAATTTAAGGGCTATTCCATTCGTGGGGTCATGGAGTCAGCTTAAGCAGAATGTTCCGGGTTACTTCGGACTTGGAACAGCAATAAAAGCTATGGTTGATGAGGGAAAGCTGAATGAGCTTAAAAAATTATTTAAGGAAGCTGCATATTTTCAGGCTTTAATCCTTAACAGTATGATGTCGCTCCTTAAATGTAATTTTGAATTAACATCTTACATTGCAAAGGATAAAGAGTATAAAGAATTCTGGAATATACTTTACGATGAGTATAAGCTCTCAAAAGAAATGACGCTGCTGATTTCAGGTAATAAGACTCTGATGGAGGAGGATCCGGTAACAAGAGATTCAGTTCAGATAAGAGAACGACTGGTTCTCCCCCTTCTTGTTATTCAGCAGTATGCATTACAGAAAAGAGAACAGAACACTGCTGATGCCGAAGTTTATGAAAAGATCGTTCAGAGATCTTTATATGGGAATATTAATGCAAGCAGAAACTCAGCATAGAACTAAAAGAACTTTGAAATGAATTCACCTATGAAGTAGCCCGCTGCTGCTATTCCAAAACCGACAACGAACATATCGAACCCGCTTCGGAAAATTCCTCTGCCGGTAAAAAAACTTCTTGCTGCACCCACACCGAAGTGTGCCAGCATTGCGATTGTAAAGGCTGTCCAAATAGCAGCACTTCCCGTTAAAAAGAAGAATGGGAAAACAGGGATGAGAGCACCGATCATAGTTGCTAAGCCTGTTATCCAGCCTTCGCGGAAAGGACTCATATTTGCCTCACCGATCCCCAGCTCAATCCTTACTTTCTCTTCAAGAGCCTGCGCGGGATCTTTCATCACTTCAGTTGCAAGGTTCGCTGCATCCTCTTTACTCATACCTTTCGATTCATAAATCAGGGCAAGTTCTTCAGTTTCAAGTTCCGGCATCATGAGAATTTCTTCTTTCTCCATTTTTCTCTCATGATCATATACTTCTTTCTCGCTGATTGCAGCAAGATATCCTGATGAGCCCATCGAAAGCGCGTCGGCTATCATTCCTGATATACCTGAAATTAAAATTATATGCGGGGCAACTGCAGCGCCGATCACTCCTGCAATAAGACCGAAGTTGGCAGTCAGTCCGTCATTAAAACCGTACACAACATTTCTCAGTAATCCTCCCGATTCAGAACGATGCCATGGCTCTTCTGTGGTTCCCTTGATACCCATCAGCTTATTGGCGTGCTCGGCGGAATCTTTCGCCAGCTGAAGAGCTATATCTTTTGTTTCTTTATCAGAACTTGTTTTATGCAGGCTAAGGTACGACTTTACTTCTTCTGCTTCCTCATTCATAAGAGCTTTTGCCAGAATCCATGGTCCGAATCTTTCTGACAGCCAAACCAATGACTTTGCCTTGAAGGAGGGTCTTTCCTCTTTTAGTTTGGCGTTATGTCTTAATAATAGATCACGCCAGACCTTTATATGCTTCTGTTCAATATCAGAAAGTCTCGAATAAATATCCTTCTGCTTAGCATCCGGCTCCATCCCCGCAAGCACCTTATACAGATAAGACGCATCAATTTCTTCCTGTAAATGATCCTTCCAGATCAATACTGATTTATTTTCTGCCATTCTATTCCTGGGTTTTTGAACCACAAAAATAAGAAGAATTGTACGGATTGGCGAATTGAGCGGATTAAGCGGATTGACGAACTAAGTTCGCCAATCCGCTATTCGAAAAATTATTACATCTTAATACCACAGATGGAACTGCACAAGGAATGTATCGTTCATAATAGACGGATGCTCCATCTGAAAACGGTACTGGGGTCGAATTTCCACAAAGCTGTATGGATGCACCTCAAAACCGACTATCAGTCTGCTTATATCATCATTCTCTCTTGAGTTAAGGGGATCAAAGCGGTCATACCTTACAACGGCTTCAACTCCTTTTATAAGTCTGTATGATGCCTCAATCATTAAAGCAGTCGAGGCTGAGTCCTGTTTGACATAATTATTCGCGATATCATACTCTCCCATCAACGTAAAGTCGCCTATTCCGATGCCCGCATATCCGCCGTACATCTGCACCTGCGGAAATTTAACCCCGGAGGTCTGGAAGACCTGCTGTCTGAAGATTGCAACTGAACCGCCGAACATCAGTGCTGCCACGTCGGAAACAGTCGGGTAGAACATAACGTTGGCCATGTACGTCGGATCGGTAACAAAAACATTCGGTGAGCGTGAGTTCCCCACGCTTGCTGTTACAAAAACAAAATCGGATATATACTGTCCTACTTCAATACCGCTCTCAACATACCTGGGATCGAAGATCAATCCTCTTTTTGAAGCACCGGGAGTTATTATTCCAAGGTCTCCTCCCCTTGTATAGGCTGTATGATCGTCTGTCCTTATTCCATAATTGGGAGAAAAACTCCCTCCCTTAATGTAACCGTCATTGGGAAGTATATGCGCAATCGCATAAGCCTCCCATATCTGCCAGACGAAATCATAACGCGCAAAGGCGCTGATCTTTTCGGATAGATCTACGTTGGTGTAAACTGAGCCGGTCATTTTCTGGAAATCAATTCTTTTAGTTGTATCGGTCATATAAAGCAGCCCGTTTCCCCTGAAATCCAGTCCGAACTGAATATTTTCATTTAATTTATTGCTCATAGGAAATTCTTTACTTGGTCTTTCGATAGGAAGCACGTTCTTCCCGAAATTCCAGCCGCCCGAGTTCCTCATTAGTCCCCCGGTAGGATTAACATGGCAGTCGGCGCAGGTTCCTCCCATCTGAAGTGCGTACCTGGGCAGAGAATAAGCTTCAGGAATGAAAAGTGCAGAAACAATTATAATCAATAGTATTTTGAAAATTCTCATAAATCTCCTTATGGAATTGAATTATTAGCCGATCTTTGGTGTTTTAATCTAAAAAGCGTTTGTGATAAAATCATCACATAATCAGTAAATTCTAAACTTTAATTTCTTAAATAGTAATTTCAAATTAAAAAAAGTGCCGTCATAAGGTATCATTCATAAAAAAGCCTGCATGTGGAAAACCGGCGAAATACATTGCTATAAAAGGCTTACTTAGTTACTTTAAATGTCTGTTTTTAAATAGATTAGAATGAAAAAATTATTAATTCTGGGATCCACCGGTTCAATAGGAATAAATGTTCTGAACGTAATCAGAAATTTTCCTGACAAATTCAGAGTAACCGCACTCACTGTCAACACGAAAATCGACCTGCTTGAACCGCAAATAAAGGAATTTAATCCCTCTTTTGTAGTTGTTAAAAACAAAGCGCTTGCCGCAGAGCTTAAGGGACGGATCAGCGGCGGGACGAAGGTGCTTTCCGGCGATGAAGGACTCGTTTACGCGGCTTCAGAACTCGACTACGATATCCTTGTCGGGGCGATGGTGGGGTTCGCTGGATTAATTCCAACCATTGAAGCCATCAAGCGCGGAAAAAGGATTGCTCTTGCCAATAAGGAAACGCTTGTGGTTGCCGGTGAACTGGTCAGGGATCTTTCAGAGAAACATAATGCCGAAATTATACCTGTCGATTCGGAACACAGTGCTATTTTCCAGTGCTTAACCGGTGAGAACCGTGAAGAGGTTGAAAAGCTTATTTTAACTGCCTCCGGCGGTCCCTTCAGGGAAATGGATAAAGAACGGTTCGGCAGCGTAACTGTAGAAGACGCTCTTAATCATCCAAACTGGAAAATGGGAAATAAAATTACAATCGACTCTGCAACGATGATGAATAAAGGACTCGAGGTTATTGAGGCTCACTGGCTCTTCAATCTGCCGAAAGAAAAGATCGATGTTGTAATACACCCTCAGTCGATAGTTCATTCAATGGTACAATTTGTTGACGGATCAATAAAAGCGCAGATGGGACTCCCTGATATGAAACTACCCATCCAGTATGCTTTAACTTATCCGGAAAGACTGAAGAACGATTTTACAAGGACGAGCCTGCCGGATATTTCGAGTCTTACTTTCTCGAAACCTGACTATAACCGGTTTGAATGCCTTGACCTTGCATACAGAACACTGGGATCCGGGGGGACAGCCCCATGCATCCTTAATGCAGCAAATGAGGTGGCAGTGGACAGATTCCTTAGAAAAGAGATAAAATTTTCCGATATTCCTGCTTTAATTTGCAACGCACTTGATCATTTTGATAATCATAAGCATCCGGAACTTGAAACGATCATAGAACAGGACAGGCAAACAAGAGAATTTACGGCAGCCCTCATCTAATGTTCTGAGGAACAATTTTTGCTTAAGTGCATCGAATTTATAACGGTTTTTGAAAAATAGGAGAACCTCACTTAATGGAGTACATTATATATTTTGCGATAACGATCGGCATTCTCGTGTTTGTGCACGAATTCGGTCATTTCGCCGCGGCAAAACTAACCGGTATGCGTGCCGAAGTCTTTGCAATTGGATTCGGTAAAAGACTTTTCGGCTGGAACCGGATTTCCGGTTTTTCTTTCGGAGAGCTGCCGAAAGATTTTGATGGTCAGGGAAATACCGATTACCGCCTTTGCCTCCTTCCCCTTGGCGGCTATGTTAAGATAGCGGGTATGGTAGATGAAAGTTTTGATACCGAGTTCGCCGATAAAGAACCCCAGCCTTATGAATTCCGTGCTAAACCTACATGGAAGAAAATAATAGTTATTACCGCAGGCGTCATTATGAATCTCATTCTGGCGTTAGTGATCTTCTGGGGTGTGAATTTCTTTCAGGGAAAACAAATTATAACGACCACTAAAATCGGGTATGTGGAACCCGGGAGTGCTGTTGATTCACTTGGATTTATGCCGAATGATAAAATTCTTGCCATCAACGGTAAACCGGTTGAGAACTGGGATGAGGTAAGACAGGATATTTTTGTAAATACCATAGGTCAGAATGTAAATGTTAAGCTGCAGAGAGATCATCGCACAGAGACAATAACTATTCCAAGGAAGGTTATTCCCGAAAATGAAACCGAAGCTCATTTCCTTATACCTGAAGGATTTCAGCCTGCGATAGGGGAAGTAACAAAGGATTCTCCCGCTGAGAAAGCAGGCATAAAAAAAGGTGATATTTTCCTGAGATTAAATGGTCAGAAAATCTACAGCGTACAGCAGACAATTGAAATAATCTCGGGACATAAAAACACTACGATGCCTCTTATTGTGGAAAGAGGACAGGATACCGTACAGCTTTCTGTTACTCCCGATGAAAAGGGTTTAATCGGAGTAGGGCTCGTTACTAATCCCGACGCTCCTGTTGAATTCCAGACTTACGGATTTTTTGATTCATTTTATTATGGCTGGATGGATATTGTACGTATGACCGATCTGACCTTTAGTATGGTCGGAAAAGTTATTGGCGGTCAGGTAGCATTCGGAAAGGCATTCGGCGGACCTGTTAAGATCGCTCAGCTTGCAGCAAAATCAGCTGATACAGGATTTCTTAATTTCCTGTTTTTCCTCGCGCTGCTTAGCCTCAGTCTTGCTATAATTAATATTATGCCCTTCCCGGTACTGGACGGAGGTCACCTGATAATAATCCTTATTGAAGGAATCACCAAGCGTGAGATCCCCATAAAGGTAAAGGTTGCGATCCAGAATACAGGATTTGTAATCCTGCTGCTGCTGATGGCATTCATAATCTATAATGATATAGTAAACCTTTAGATCAATATATTAAAACAAAAGCCCGGTCGGTTGACCGGGCTTTTTTGTTAGATAGTATCCTGCTTTTTGTGGGAGCCAGAGCAAAGATACTGTATCTTAATCACTAGTTGATTTTGTAAAATCTTTCCTTTGGAGTCATAGATATTCCGCATCTCTCAGGTGCTGTGCCCGCATATGTATTTCCGCATGTAGAACAAACGTAATATATAGATGCTAGTGTATTTTCCTGGCTGTTATTCAATTTATCAAGAGCCTCTTTATAAAAATCCTTGTGTTTCTTCTCTGTCTGGTAAGCATAATTAAAGGATATCAGGGCAATATTTACCTTATCGTCATTAGCTGTCTTTATAAATTCAGGGTACATTGTGGCAACTTCATATGATTCCCCGTTTATCGCATCCTGCAGATTCTCTTTTGTGGATTTCACGGTAAATTCGGGTTTGATTTCTCCCATAGTTTCACCCATCTGTGAGAGGGCTGCTTTGTGATTTGCGGCATGTATGCTTTCAGATTTCGATGCGGCTTCGAATAATAAAGCTATGTTTTTGTAGCCATCTTCCTTTGCCTTTTCAGCATAAGCTGCATATTTAGCGCTGGCAGTTGTTTCACCGGTTATTGCGGCTTTAAGGTTATCGATTGTCCTCATCGATTCTTTTTTCTCCAGTGTAAAATTCAGACTTAAAACTGAGACAGTTAATAAGATGACGGCTGTTAGTAATCTTTTCATTTTTTTTCTCCTTTTGTTTTTTAATTATTTCCTGCTCAAACATAAGTAGGACTTCTAAAACAAATCTTAATGAATTCTTAAAAATTGCTTAAAAAAGGATAGGGAATAATGCCCGGAAATCAGGATGGAATATGAAGTGTAAAATTAGTTCCTTTGCCGGGTGTGCTTTCAACATTTATTTTAATGTTCTGAATATCACACAGCTTTTTACTTATGGCAAGTCCCAGACCGAAACCGCCTGCACTCGAACTCCTCGACTCATCCGCACGGTAGAATCTGTCAAATATTTTATTTATCTCCTCATTAGTCATACCAACCCCGTAATCCTTAACCGAAAAAAGGATGCCGCTTCCGTTACGGGCAGCCTTAATATCTATAGGATTTTCATTCCCGGAATATTTAATAGCATTGGTCAAAATATTCTCAAGGATTATCTCGGTCATTCCCGGGTCGGCGTTCAGAATGAGGCTTTCATCAAGGTCTCTGTTAATGGTTATCCTTTTATCTTCAATCAAAGGATCCAATCTCTGAAGCATCAGCTCGACTTTATCAGCAAACCGGAACTCATTTTTAACAGGTACAATTTTATCGGTATCATACCGTGCCAGCAGCAGGAGCTGATCGATCAGTTTGGCCATTCTGTCAGTTTCTGAGATACAATAGCGGATTTTCTCCTCATATTGTTCAACTTCTCTTGGTTTCCTGATCAGTACTTCGAGGGTTCCCTTGATGATTGACAGAGGCGTCCTTAGTTCGTGTGAAGCATCTGAAGTAAATTGCCGTTCTCTCAAGAGGGCATCTTCAAGTCTGTTCAAAAGTCCGTTTATAGTTGAAGTTAATGCATAGATCTCATCGTTATGGGGAGGCGGTGAAATTCGTTCGGCAATATTTTCCTTGGATATCTTGTTAGCTGTATTAATAACATTATGAACGGGAGCAATGCTTTTCCCCGCAATCAGCCTTGTTACAAGGAAGAGTATAAGGAGAATAGCCGGAAATGAAATTATAAGTGCTTCCCGAAGATTACTTAGTACAAGTGCCGATTCCTCAAGAGGAACGGCAATAGACAGATATGCCTCCAGTTTGTTATCAGTATTATAATAGGGATATTGTATCTGCCTTATGGGGGAACCTGAAAGCTCGGAGTCGAAGTATATTTTTTTATTCACAGAATTTCTAAATTCAAGCGAATCACCCAGAAGATTTCCCGTCTTCTTTATGATATGCCCTCGTTTATCAGAAACCTGTACAAAAGTAGGATTTACTTCAATCTGTCCATGTTCCCTTTCATTCCATTCGAAAGGATTGGCGAATATAATCTCTCCCCCTGTACTGACGATACTGTTTGTAACTTCTTTCAGTTCAAGGTCAAGGTCTGAATCGAGATGAGAATAAACTGTGTTATTAACGATGATGTATATTGCGGAAAAGAGTCCTGCTATGAGGAGAGCGGTTGCAACAAGGTACCATGTAGCAATCCTGTTTCTAAAATTGAGTCTCATTTCATTTCCCGGGCAATATATCCAACGCCTCTTACAGTTTGTATCAGGTCATTTGAGCTTTCAAGTTTCAGTTTCTTTCTCAGGAAGTTTATATAAACATCTATTACGGATGTGTCCGCCTCAAAATGTATATCCCAGACATGCTCAATGATATTAGTACGGGTACAAACTCTTCCTTTATTCCGCAAAAGAAATTCAAGAAGGGAAAACTCCTTTTGAGTCAATAAGATCTCTTCCTCATCCTTGAAAACCTGGTGCGTATCTGGATTCAGAGTTATATCTGAGAGAGAGAGCATTCCGCTTTCGGAATTTTTAGGACGCAGCTGAACCTTTATACGGGCAAGTAGTTCTTCAAACTGAAACGGCTTCCTGATATAGTCGTTTGCTCCGGTCTCAAGTCCGAATACTGCGTCCTGCACAGTATCTTTCGCGGTAAGAAAGATAATCGGAAGGTCAGGTTTTTCTTTACGTACCTGCTTCACGATTTCAATTCCGCTTAAGGCGGGGAGCATCCAGTCGACGAGCAGAAGGTCGTAATCATTTACAAGTGCCATCTGCAATCCCTCACGCCCTTCATTCGCCACGTCTACGGCATAATATTCCTCGACCAATCCATCTCTGATAAAGTTAGCTATCCCCTTTTCATCTTCAATAACAAGAATTCGCATTTAGATACTATTAGTCCTTATCATCAGTATTGAAATTTAAGTTCTGGGCGTCAGGATTGCCGAAGCCGAGGTTAAACTGAACTCCCGCTGCGTGTTTATACACCAGTTCTCCGCCGTAATAACCGGTTCGTGCAATAGACAGAACGCCGATCAAAAATAAGGCAAAAGCGACCCATTTTAAACTACCAGAATATTTTTTGATAGCTACGAATGCGATTCTTACAAGGGCCGCAATTGATATTAGCAAAATAGACAGCTCTGCTGCATCCTCATGTGTCTCAAGTGCCTGTTTCAGCGGACCGGCTTCTGTTACACCATCGCCTGCCAGGTTACCGGAAAAATACGCGGCAATGACCCCGAGCGTTCCCAGGATCAAAAGATAGAACCCGGCTTTAGAGAAAAAATCTTTTTTTGAAAATAATCCTATGCTGTCAGCCAGTAATCCCACAATCAGTAACGCGATAGGGAAATGAACTATCATCGGGTGAATATGCTGAGTGTCAATCATTTTACTCTCCTTTTTGATCCAAAGCTAATTAACGACCCTTAAATATTTCTAAGAGATTTCTTAAAATTGGCTTAAAATCATTCATCCCCCGGCACTTTTTTCCAGATCCCCCTTTTTACTTTTGCCTTTTTCCTTGATCCTCTCTTTTTCCTTGTCAATTACCGTTTATCCTCCCATAAAACCGGTGATAATAAAGAAAACCTGCCTGAGGAACAATAAGGCTAATTTTAGAGTGCCTGGCTGAACCCGTTTATCAAGCAGGGCAATAATTTTCTTTTACTGACATTACGATTATATTTATGACTGATTTTACGCACGATATTAAACTCAAAACCGGAACTGTTCAATTAAATTTCAGCAAAAAAAAACAGGGCGGAGAGAATATTTCAAGAATAAGCAGAAATAGAGCCTACTGGATCTCGCAGGTTTCAGGATGGACATTCTATGCCGCCATTAACCTCATTGCTATGTTTTCCTTCGAATCCTTTACATGGCAGAAAGGCCTGCTTTTCCTTTTTATATGCATTTTAGGATTCCTTTCCACCCACTTCCTGCGGATGATGATAAAGAAAAACGGCTGGCTTGATCTGCCGTTAAAAAAGATCGTCCCGAGAGTACTCATCTCCAGTCTTGTTACAGGCGTTCTTCTTTCGGTTGTTTTCTTCGTGCTAAACCTTACCGGCGCGTTTTATAATATGTCGGATTTCAAACTAGCTACTCCCCTTATATGGACGTTCAACCTCAGCAGCGTGATCCTGCTCTGGCAGCTTATCTATTTTTCAGTTCACTTCTTCCAGAACTACAAGAAGGTTGAGATTGAAGCCCTCATCTGGGAGGCGGCGGTAAAAGACTTCGAGCTGAAGACGTTAAAGAGTCAGCTCAATCCCCATTTTATGTTCAATGCCTTAAACAGTATTCGCGCTTTAATTGAAGAAGATCCTTCATCGGCAAAAACGGCGGTTACAAAACTCTCGAATATACTTCGTTATTCATTGAGAATAGAAAAAAGTGAGACCGTTACACTTGAAGATGAGATGCAGACCGTAGTAGATTACCTGGACCTTGAAAAAATAAGATTTGAGGAAAGATTAAATTACAATATTAAGACAGATTCGAAGGCAGCGAAGACCGAAATACCGCCAATGATGGTGCAGACTCTTGTGGAGAACGGTATAAAACATGGCATTTCAAAGAAAACATCCGGCGGAAAGATATCAGTTAATTCTTTTATTGAAGATTCAAAGCTTCATATTCTGATCACGAATACAGGTCAGTTCAGTGCAGAGGATCTGAAGAATGCTACCGGTTTCGGAATTCAGAACACAAAGCACCGGCTGAACCTTCTTTACGGCGAACATGGTTCTTTTAATATTCAGAATACATCACAAACTGAAGTTCTTGCGGAAGTTATTATCCCAACAGGAGGAAAAATAAATGAAAGCTTTAATAGTAGATGATGAACGTCTAGCGCGTACCGAACTGCGCAGGCTGTTAAATCCCTTTAAAGAGATCAATGTAGTGGGTGAAGCGGTTAATGCTGAAGACGCCCTGAATAAAATAACCGAACTCAATCCCGAGCTCATTTTCCTCGACATCCAGATGCCGGGTAAGAACGGCTTTGAGTTGCTGGAAGAACTCGACAGTGTACCGACAGTTGTATTTACCACAGCTTATGATGAATACGCTCTAAAGGCTTTTGAATTCAACGCAATGGATTACCTTCTTAAGCCGATCGAACCACAGCGGCTTGAAGATACGGTTAAACGACTTCTTGAAAAGAATAAGAAAGATAAAATTGAAGCCGACGATACGCCTGTGCTAACAGAAAACGACCAGGTATTTGTAAAGGACGGCGACAGGTGCTGGTTCGTAAAGCTCTCTACTGTGCGTTTGTTTGAATCAGAGGGGAACTACGTAAGATTATATTTCGAGGATCATAAACCCTTAATCCTCAGGACCCTTAACTACCTCGACGAAAGACTCGACAACAAAGCCTTCTTCCGCGCTAACAGGAAACATATCGTAAACCTTAAATGGATCGAAAGCATTGAGCCATGGCTTAACGGCGGCCTCCTTGTAAAATTAAAAGGCGGCAATAAGGTGGAAGTCTCAAGACGCCAGGCAATCAAATTCAAGGATATGCTCAGCCTGTAGGCTCATTCCTGTATTGTCCTCGTTAAGGTGTTATCTGGCAGCCACCTCCAACTTAAAGCGAGAAAGCAATCTGATTTTACTCTATAATTATTAGAGGAAATCACATCCCGTGGTTTTTTGTATTACTTTAATGGCTCAAGAAGCTGACTATAGGTAAATACTTCCTGATCAATATTCTGCCTTATTTTTTCAAAAGTATTCATTTTTGGCAACCAATGTCCATTATTTTTGGACCTTCCCCATAAATTTAGTGAGTCCTATTCATAAAATCGACTCTCCCAAAACTCAACTTTCCAGTGTGTGTGGTTGGAGAAAGTAATAATTGGTACAATTCAGCACACCAAAATTTCCGGCGTATATTATTATCTTTGAAGTTCAAAGAATTAAATGGTAAATAAAAACGAAGGAAAGTGATTTGAAATTAAACGTTCCGATTATTCCATTAGAAGATTTCTTTAAGAACCCAGAAAAGACAGCGTTTCAGCTTTCGCCCGATGGAGGGCATCTTGCTTTTATGATGCCCTGGAAAAACAGACTTAACGTTTTTATTCAAAAGATTGGGCAGAATGAAATAAAAAGACTGACGTCCGCAGAGGAGCGGGATATCGCCGGTTATTTCTGGGCGAATAATAAACGCATCGCATATGTGCAGGATAAAGGCGGGGATGAGAATTTCCGGCTATACGCGGTAGACATTGACGGCAGCAATCAGAAAGACCTTACTCCCTTTGAAAAAGTGAAGGTGGAACTCATCGATGAGCTGAAGGATAATGATGATGAGATGCTTATCGCGATGAATAAAAGAGATGCCAGGATCTTCGATGTATACAGGATAAATGTTAATACCGGGGAAATGAGAATGATTGCGGAGAACCCGGGGAATATTACCGGATGGGTAACGGATCACGATGGGAACCTAAGAATCGCGACAACTACAGACGGGGTTAGTACCACTATCCTGTACAGAAAGAATGAGACTGATGAATTCCGGATGGTAACTTCAAGCAACTTTAAGGAGACTTTTGCCCCCGGGATGTTTACTTATGACAACCGCTTTGTATATATGATATCGAATAAGCAGCGGGATAAACTTGCAATCATTAAGTATGATATCGAGAATCAGAAAGAACTTGAACTTATTTACGAGCACCCGGAAGTTGACGTATCAAACCTTCTGAGTTCCGATAAAAGAAAGGTTATCACAGGTGTTTCGTTTGTAATGGATAAACGTCATTACTATTTTTTTGATGATGAGAGAAAGCAGCTCCAGCAGGATCTTGAACAGAGACTTCCAGGCTACGAAGTAGTTGTTTCTCACTCAAACCGTGATGAGGATAAAGTACTTGTAAGAACATACAGTGATAAATCGAGGGGAGCTTATTACTATTACGACCTGAACAGTAAAGATTTTAAGAAGCTCGCCGATGTTAGTCCCTGGCTTAACGAAGATGAAATGGCAGATATGAAGCCTATAGAGTTTGAATCGCGCGACGGACTGAAGATACATGGTTATCTCACCCTGCCGAAGGGAGTAAAGCCGCAGTCGCTTCCCGTAGTGGTAAATCCTCATGGAGGACCATGGCACCGCGATACATGGGGATTCAATCCCGAAGTTCAGTTCCTTGCCAACAGAGGTTATGCGGTTCTGCAAATCAATTTCCGCGGCTCAACCGGCTACGGGAGGAATTTCTGGGAGATCAGCTTTAAGCAGTGGGGAAAAGCTATGCAGAATGATGTTACCGACGGGGCTATGTACCTGATCAAGCAGGGAATAGCCGATGAGAAGAGGATTGCGATTTACGGCGGCTCCTACGGAGGATATGCTGTGCTGGCGGGACTGGCATTTACGGCCGACCTTTACGCCTGCGGTGTCGATTATGTGGGAGTGTCAAACCTCTTTACTTTTATGAAATCAATCCCTCCTTACTGGGAGCCCTATCTGCAGATGCTTTATGAGATGGTCGGTAATCCCGACGAAGATAAAGAGCTTATGGAATCGGCATCTCCTGTATACCATGTGGACAAAATAAAAGCCCCGCTGCTGATTGCACAGGGAGCTAACGATCCGCGGGTAGCCAAATCAGAATCAGATCAGATAGTTGAGGCGTTAAAGAAAAAGAATATCGACGTTCCTTATATTGTTAAGGATAACGAGGGGCATGGATTTCATAATGAGGAGAACAGGTTCGAGTTCTACAAGGCTATGGAGGAATTCCTTGCGAATCACCTTGGGGGCAGGTCAGCCTGAACGAATGATAAGATTATTTTAGAAGATCTTTGAAGGTTTTCCCGGTTCTCTGATGGTAGAGATCATAAGCGAACAGAACAAAGAAGACAGCATACTCTGTGAATATTATAGGAAAGTACTCATGCCACACTTTACCAAGGGGCGTGAAATTAGAAAGATTTATTGTAAACATAAGACTTAAAACTGAGATAAATCCCGCAAATGGATTCACGGTGCTTATCCATCCAAGGTACCATGGGTACAATACCGGGGATAATATAACTACAGCCAGGAGCACTCCGAAAGATCCTTTCACAAAATCCTTATAATAGCTTGCAATGGTGCCGATAGAAATGAAGAGCAGGATCCCGCAAATGAGTCTTGCCGTTTCTCTGTCGGGAAGAACTGCCGTGAGCAGGTAGTAGACGGAGGCATTGAATTCCCACTTATTCGCGTAGATACTTAACATTTTAGTTACTGACTGACTGCCATTAAAGAAAGGATAATAGAACAATACGGAAATGAAAATAAAAATCATGATGAAATACAAAAACTTCTGCGCTCTTAACTTCTTTACTAGCAGCGGAATCAGAAATACCGGATAAAGTTTGGTAAGGAAAGACAACGCGAACATAATAACTGAAGGAAGCATCTTCCCTTTCTCAAGAAAATAGAGAAACATAATAAAGAACATTATTCCAGCCGCATCAATATGGGCATTAACAAAATACTCCATTACCGGGAGAGGCAGCCATGCATACAGCATTACAAGGTTGGGGTTCCTCCCCTTCAATGTTAAAAGTTTCACAAGGAAAATCATCGTAATGATTTCACAGAGCAGGTAGATCAGTTTTAATCCCGTCAGGCTATTGCCTGTAAGACTGTACGATGCTAGGAAAATAATCTGTGCAGCGGGCGGATAGATCGTAGGCAGATTCTTGAAAGTAACCTTTGTATATAGGTCGTCCCGCAGATCAGACAACTGCCCGGCATCGGGTGAATATTCATAAGGATTATACCCGTTATAAATAACTTTGCCTTCCCAGATATACCTGTAGACATCAGGTGACGTTGTCGGCGCTGTGGGGATAAGGGTTGCCCTGAATAAAATTCCGAAGAGAATTATAATTGCTGGAAGAGTAAAGTTTAATTCCTGAGAATCGGAGCCGCTGAAAAGTTTTCTCAGAAAAGAAGGATTACCACCTGCACCGGGTGAGGCTTTGTGCAGTATATAGTATCCGAAGAAGAAAATGATAAAGGTTTCAAAATAAATAAACATATATAACCCTATGTCACCTTCTCCGTTGTTAAGGGCAAAGAATATATATAGCGTTTCGAGAAAAATGCCGGCTGTTAGAAGAAGTAAAAATGATTTCCGGTTATATAGATTTAAGGATTTCAACTTATCGGCAAGGATACTTAATTAAATAGTTCCCAGGATACTCCAAAGCGTATCCCTCTTCTGTACATAGGATAATAAGGAACTATATAATATGTTTCATCAAGCAGATTCTCCCATGTAAAATATACGATAGCCACCTTTTGAATCTCGCCGGCGAGTGTAAAGTCAATAGTAGCGAATTGATCCGCAAGGATAGTTTCCTGTCCCGATGAATAGACTCTCTGTTTCGAGTTATAGTTAAAGGCAAAACCTGTTTTCAGGTTGAGGTTATCGGCAAAGAAATACCCATCCAGGTATATTCCCCCTCTGAATTTAATTTTTGGTGCAGCTATTGAATAGGCAGGCTGACTTCCGAATGAATTATGGTCTGAAAGGTCATACCAGGAACTGCCTTCAAGGAGTATCTTCCAGATCCTTATCGAAGCGTTCCCGCCGATCATAGAGGCGGCGAGATCGAGGTAATAATTCTGTTCAGCCAGGTAAGGGATGGAATAAACAGAAGCGAAGCTTTCGCTCCGGTTGATAAAGTTAATTCCCAGATTCAGAAACTCATTATGGTAATAGCCTGATAATTCGATAGTATTAACATTATCGCTGAGTCCGGCCGATTTATAATTCGAATAACCTCCGTAGAGTTTCAGGTTACCAGGAAGATTAAGAGTAATATCGAATCCAAGTCCATTGTATGATGCTGAACCGCCACTGCTAATATTCTGGAACTTATAATATGCCGCGGGAATGATAGTGCTGTCGAGCAGGTTTAGACTAAATACCGGAGAAAGGCTGAAGTAGTCAGAGTCATATTCCGATATTGTTCCGGGAACGATATATTTATAATTAGTTCTCTCATATTGGGCAAGTACCTGAAGATCTGCGAAGGCTAAGCTCAGGTCCTGCTTTAATAACGCACCGCCTGCTTTATCTTTATTTTTGCGGGGGTAGCTTAAAACATCAGGAGGATTACTTATCTCATCGTCGCTGAACCGGTAGTATAAGCTCAGGTCCGTCCGCGAATTCTTTATGGGATCGGCTAACAATCTTAAGCCAAGATTATGCTGATGGATATTAAGTCGCCTCTGGGTATAATAAACCGGAGCAGATCTTTCGTCATAGAGTACCGAAGTCAGATTTAATCCTGCCTGTGTAACACTGTCGACATCCATACCTCCATTCAGACCTGCGTCATAGTCATTGTATCGGTAGGAAGCTGTCAGGTTAACCCTGTTGGAAATGAGATATTTCAGATGAGCGCCTCCCTGCCAGATGCTGAAATTGCTGTTCGCATAGCTCAGATCAACTTTCCTGTTAGCAATTTCTACCGTCAAAGAAAAATCTTTAAAGATGATCGAACTGAAAATCGCGTCGATAAACGCCTCCCCTGCGGGACCCTCATAATATTTAATCCTGGTATAAGGCCTGACCGCCAGCATATCCCTTTCGAGAAAATTGACGCTCACAGGATGGCTCACCGGTCCGTATAGAAATCCCCGGGGTGAGGGAATAATTTCAATTGAATCAATCATCTCAGAAGACATCAGGTTGAGGTTATAATTTCCCGAACTCCTGTTATTCACGTATATCCCGTTCTCATAATATCCCACATCACTGGTACCGTAAAGATTGAGCTCATTTGGATGGCCTATGAAACCATAGTTCCTGAGGAAGCTAAGTCCAAAGGGTTCGAACAGATCCCCGGTATACCTGTAATCGAGAAAATTTATTTCTTTTCTGTCTATAAACCGACTTTCCGGATAAAACGGATTTTGATATTTCGGCTCTATAGTATCTGCTTTTGCCAGTTCCTTTGCAGCGCTGAGAAGTCCAGATGTATCCGCAGCGACAGTATCGATCACCCCCGCCCTGGTGGTATCGACATACACCGAATCTTTTGTTTGCGCATATGCAATTACCGCAGAGACCAAAAACAGGAACAAGCCAAACCGCTTCATCATATAGGGACTGCACTCTTTTTATTAAGCTAAGTGAAAAAATAAATAAATAAGAGATAAGCCACAAAAGCCCCGTCAGAGGGCCTGGATAGAGGCTATAATAATTTTTAAAAACAGGGAATTCTATTTTTGTTTAGAATCAAAAATTTATAAATTTCGCACAGAGTTATTCAAACAATTAAAAGAGAGGACATACTATGGCCAATAACAAACCAATGACCAAAGGTCAGATTCTTGACCATCTTTCAAAGAAGACCGGAACCACCAAAAAATTAGCCGGTCAGTTTCTGGATGAGTTAGTTAATTTGTCTTACAAAGAAGCCAAAAAATCTTTTGTAATTCCGGGACTTGGTAAACTGCTGGTTGTTGACAGAAAGAAAAGAATGGGAAGAAATCCCGCTACCGGCGAAACAATGGTAATACCTGCAAAGAAAACTCTGAAGTTCAGAATTGCAAAGCAGGCAAAAGACGCCGTAGTTCCTCCAAAGAAAAAATAATCTTATCCTGAAATGAAAAGAGGCTGCAATTGGGCAGCCTCTTCTTTATTCACCTCAACTGTTAATCCATTATTTCAATAATAACATCTTCTTCGAGCTCACATAGTCATTAACGCGAAGCTGGTATATGTAAACACCGCTTGCCTGTCTCGAGGCATCAAAGTTAATCGAGTATCTTCCCTGATTCTTCTGCTCGTTGACAAGTGTCGTGACTTCTTTCCCGAGTATATCATATATCTTAAGTGTTACAAATCCTGTCTGAGGTATCTGATAGTTTATCGTTGTTGCCGGGTTGAATGGATTCGGGAAGTTCTGTGCAATTGCGTATTCGGTAATGGGTGCAATGGCTTTTTTCTTCTTTATTAAAGCTTTCTCTAATGTTTCACTTCCATCTGTATAACTTTCATTTAGTGAATATTCTGCTTCAAAGTTATTAGCTGCTACGAGCTTCATTCTTACTCTTCTGTTCCCCAAACCTGTGGTTTCCAGCTGATACCTGATGTTGGCATACTGAAAGATATTCCCTTCTTCAAACACGACATTATCAAGAGGAGCGATTACCTCACCGGTTGCATCATCAACCAAGTATAAGCTATATGACACATAATTTCCGTCAACAAGCAAAGCTGCCGCACCGGTAGAATCTGTTGTCCCATATAATATCGAGTACATAAAATCAATGCCGTCATAGATATTAAAAGGTTCGGTAAGTGAATATTCATTCAATACCTCGACTGAATCGTATGATGGATGCTGGGGAAGCGGAATAAAGCCGATGCTGCTGTCGGCTACACTGATATCCCCAAAGTTGAAGAAGAATTGAGTGTGTCCGGCTGATATTATGCCTTCCCTGCCGATTGCTGGGCCGTCAATACCGGGGGTAATGGTTTCATACTGCATTGATGCCAGGTTTGGTGAAGTCTTAAAATAATGAGGCGCAATAGAAGAGTTAAAGGATTCGGCATACATAGAGAATTTATTTGTCCCATTGGATATTTGCACGTCTTTGCCGGTATTATTGGGCATTGTCCAATAACCGCTGAGATTATTATCAGTAAATTTATTCGTTGCCCCATCGTTTTCGCTCCAGGCAAAAGCAAAGAAACTTCCATTATTTGCTCTGTTTATATTTGGATTGCCTACATTTGAACCAAACTGACTGAATCCGCCAATATCAGGGTCTTTAAATATTATTGCTGACTGCCGGAAGGAACTAATCCCCTCATCAGGGTAGTAATTTCTTTCTGCTCTCCAGACTACCTTAGCAGAGTGATCATCCATTACAACAATGGAAGGATTTTTTCTTGTAGAGAAACCATCCCCAGTGGAGATCGTCTGTATATCATTTATAGTAAATGGTATGTGATCGCTGTATTTTATTGCATTCTGATCTTCCCAGGCAAGAACTCTACAAGGATTTAGATTGTCAGTTTTTGTTGTATAAATCGAGGGGCTTTTTGAAGTTGCACTGGTTCCTACAATCTTTACAGGAGGATCTATGCTTATAATACCTGTTGTCCCACCGGGGGGAGGCATATTGCTTGGTCTTATTGACCCGGTTTTCAAATATAATCCATCCAAGCCTCTGTATACCAGTTTGAAATCCTGTACTATTGGATTGAATGAAATAACAGGGGTGCAGTCAAAATCATCATAATGACCTGTTACCGCAGTAAAAGAGTAAGTGTCTTTGAGAATCCACCAGGACATATTTTGAAGAGCCGAGAGCTGCTCATAATATTTTATAACAATATTGGAATTATTCCCTGATCTCTGCTGGAATACAACCAGCAGTTCGTGAACCGGCTCCCCTCCCTGATATGAATATGAAGCATAATCGAGTGAGGGACTTTTGGCAAGATCTGAGTTAATTGGAGTTCCTCCATTTATGATCCAGGAAGAGTAAGGTTTTACCTCCAGCCAGATATCGCCCATACTACTATATACGCTTACGGGCATTCCATCGGAAGATTTAATGAACTTCCTTTGGCTCCCTGATGAATAAGCATTTTGATCATCAGATAAGCCCTGTCCTTTAAGTTTTGCAATTATTTCTGCCCCATCATCGTTAAAAACTATTCCTGTTGAGGCTGAACTAGAATCTTGAAATGAAACGCCGCCTGAAGGATTGACAGACCAATTATGAAAAATAAAGTTCCTTGCCCCAATCGAGGCATCCAAAGGAATCGTCTGTGAATTTATTGCCTGCACGGAGTAATAAGGATTTCCTGAAGCTATTTCTTGACCAAGGAAGACACCTTTTGTTGTATCTGTTCCATAACCTGTACCATAATCCAGGTAAAATGGGGATGGTCTCTGTTTGAAGTCTGCATCTAATCCACGGTTTCTTCTTCCATAGGGCTGCTCACTGAAATCTGTTAACCAAGGATCTTTAAAAAAAATACTCCCCCCTGTAATTGTTGTTCCTTCAAGTGAATTCTTAATTGAAACCCCGCCATATGTTGGGAAAAAACGCGATTGGATGAAACTGGTGTTAGAATAAACGGATGCTGTATCCCAATTACGATACCAATTATTGGTGCTGGCAAGATTATCCTCCCAATAATTATATTTTTGATGAGTACCGGATTTAAATTGCTCAGAGGAAAGGAAATGATTTTGATTTTCATTTAATGCAACCGCCTGATCAGGATTAACATAATTCCACGCATTATTATTCCAGTAAGCAGCCTGGCCAAAAGGAGTGGAAGATGCATCAAGCTGCTTAATTACAACACCCTGAATTATATTATATGTTCTTTCTACCAAATTGCTCCATTCGTTATTACCATTATTTTCCCTCCAAGTTCTTGCTTTAATTTTGATTATGCCTATGCTACCGCTATAAACATGATAATTATTATGATTAAGCTCATAAGGGACTACAGCAGGGTCTTCTGGTTCAGACCCGTCCCAGGTGATATTGGCATAGCATCTTAGATTTGAAAGCCAGCTTATATTTATAAGAGTATTTTGGACATACGTTCCATTTCCCGGGTTTATTTCAGGCGAAGCAAGTATCTCACCAATACTATAGGTAGCAACAGTAGTAGCACTCGGAAGCATTCCTGTTTTGAATCCCTTTGCCCTGATAGTAGTCAGAGTGGAAACTGGTAATGAAGAAGGGAAGACGGGAGAACTCCCGGTTGGTTCATTCCCGTTAGTGGTATATCTTACAGTTGCTCCGGTAGTTATGCACGAAGCTGTAACCGAGATAGGATCTTCATACCATCCGGGGGACGGACTGAAAACCGGAGGGGCAACCTGGGGCTGGTCTGTAATAGTAAATAGTGTAGTCACCCCGAAATTTCCATCATTAACAGATTCAATTCTTATTTTGTAGCTGCCATTTGACACATTTGAAGGCACAATCCAGGAATAATAATTCATCCCTATATTTGCACTCCCCAAATTGCAAATCGTTAATTTTACCACATCATATTGATCTAGTAGTTTTAGTATAAAAGCTCCGCCTGCATTATCGGTCCATCTAATTGTGTCAGCAGCTCCTTTTTGAAGTGCAATTCCCGGCTGCGGGTGAAGAAAAGTTGCAAGACGGTTAACCTGCCAGCCAACATCCTGGAGGATTGCTAGTCCCACTTCTCCGGGAGAATGAATAACTTCAGCATTATCAGTTTGATGGGTCATTAAAGAGTTACTATTGCCGGCGGGAAACCTATGATCATCCAAATGTGTAAAACTTGAGCCTCCCTCCCAGCTATGCGGAACCCATAACTTGGGTAAATGGTATTCACCATTCTGAATCCAGGCATTATCACCATTGAAAAAAACTGTATCACTCGTTAAATCAGCCTTTAATTCTGAAGAAGCATCCGGATCATTAATTAACAGGTCTAAATTTGGATAGTAACTATCTATTACCCCAAACCTGTCATAAGCAGTTGGATAAGAGCCGGAAAGATTAACTGCGAAACTATCAATTCCCTTATAGCCCAGGCTTCCATTAACTGAAAAGGAACTATTAAATGCAAGACCGTGGGCAATTTCGTGGAGGATAACGGTAACCAGGTCAGGTCTGTTCTCAACAGGAATACCATCAGTTTCCAGAACCCAGTCTACACTATCATTAGAGTTAATCGTCAAAGACATTTCATAGTTGCTTCCGTTTAAGTTTTGCTCCAATAAATATTCTGCAAGGGCAATTGGATACTGTGTTTCCGGGTTGGGGAGTGAAGATGAATTATAAAAAGAAGTCGGTCCACATTGAGCCAATGTATATCCAACTGAACTGTTGTAACCTAAATCCTTCCAGCTCACATCAATTGTTATTGTTTGGTAAAAAGAAGTTCTAATCAGATATTTCCATATTTCAACAGCTCTTTCAACAGCAGGCCAAACATTTATTGGCGGCGGATTGTCGACATTATAGTGTGTTTGAATGTTCGCTGTTGCCGTTTTCTTCAAACTTGTACTGTATGCAAAAATTGAAGGAGCGGGAACTACGGTAAAAGCATTTTTATGAGTCCCCTGCAAAACACATTGATTTTGTTGAGCAGTCAGCATTCCTTTCCAAATAACTAAAACCATTAGGAGTAGAATAAGAAATTTATTCACATCTCACCTCTTTGTTTATTTATTAAAATGAATGGTTTGGTTATATTTGGATGCAGACAAAAAAAGGCAGAATACAGCTTACCAGGCTGTTAATAACCCAAATAACCTTGATTTGTTTGTATCTTAACTATCCCGGTGTACCAGCATCGGGATAGTGTTTTTTATTTTGGTTCTTACCTCACTATTTATTCCTTTTAATAAATGTTACAACTGCTTTTTCTCCTTGCCATCCTACGGCAGCTATCGTATTGGTTTTGACATCCGTCCTCAGGTAAATATTATTGGTAACCGGAATGACATATTGCCAGGTGTAACCATT
Organism: uncultured Bacteroidota bacterium; assembly: GCA_963771705.1. Lineage (GTDB taxonomy): Bacteria > Bacteroidota > Ignavibacteria > Ignavibacteriales > Ignavibacteriaceae > DATFVA01. Next base: position 248,970 of record CAVYUP010000005.1, on the reverse strand, counting down.
AAAATGTAACATTGAATATGTTGAACTTAGGCCAAAAACATTATTAAAATCACTTCCTCTGATAAAGTAAATTGTATTGACATCTGCCCGGTAAACTTTTTCCCATTTAAAATTTTTATATAAGCTTACTCCATTTCCTCCTGCTGTATAAATAAGCCTAACGGTTCTACCCCATATTGAAGACAACGAATGACCTGATTCAGTATTTACACTTTGCAAGTCATTTCCATCGTTGATAATTAACAAAGAATTATCTGCTGCCAGATATTTATTATATCCACCATTATTATCTGGTATTCCCCAAATATCTCCAATATTCAGATCCGTTCCGCTTTCAATTCTGCTCCACTGCCCGTTTTGGTAGTGAACAATATTTCCATTATTTCCAACCACATATAAGTCTTTACTAGAATTTCCCCAGATTTTATTTATTGAGAAAGACCAGGGCATACAGAATTTATTTATCTGTAAACCATTTCGGAGAATTGCAACTTTATCACCCGAAGAGCTTATCCAAATTTCACCATTATCAAAGGCAAAGATAGCACTCGCTGGATATGAAGTTTGGCTTGTTGAACCACAGACTGTGGGAAAATATACTCTCTTCAATTCCCATTGGCTTCCATTCCAATGCACCGCATTATACAGTGTGTAGCCATTCTGGGATGTATCCGCGACATAAATCGCACCTACAGCCCAGATATTATTCTCATCTATTATTGCAACATCATAAAGAGTGCTGCTTCCGGCTGTTCCGCCAAAAGTATAAGCCTGCCAGGTGAAATTGTGGCTTGTAGTATCAAGTGTTCTAATGTTAATTTCGTTGCTCTCAATTGAAGGCTGAGAACTGCTGACCGAAGACTTAAAAGAATATGTATGATTTGGAAGAAGAGAATCGACATAGAGCAGTGTATCAGGACCGTTTAGATTTATTGTTTGCACAAGGCTATCATCCTGTTTTAAAAAAACATCTGCCGGAAGGCTGATATTTGCTGTACTCAGCTTTAGCCAGACTTCTGTACAACTTGTATCTTCAAGGGTTAGATTTATTTGAGGTTGGTCTTCGGGTGGAATTGGGTTGTCCTTTTTGCAGGAGAATAATAAAAGAGACGAAATCAATAACGCTGCAGATAACAGAAGAATCTTCATACTAAACCCCGTAACATAATTATTAGTTTAAAATTCTGAGGTATTCAAAATAAATAGCAGCGCAAATACTTTTTATCAGAATCCCTTAATTCCTATTACAATATAGAAAAAAAAAAATCTTAAAGTCAACTTTCTTCATAAATTTATTCATAATCAAAAAGAGACTGCTTTAATTATTCCATATGACGCATCATGGTTTTGGTACCCATCATCTTGGGACTAAGATATGGGATGCCTAGGTTCAGTCCCCGCAAAATGAAAATCAACGCGAGCATAAAGGCTAATACGGGTATTGCCCTGCTGATCTTTTTCCTTACGTTAAGACTGATGAGTTTGCCGAAGAGTGAAACCGCAAGCATCGCTGGTACGGTTCCTAATCCGAATAGTACCATAAACAGCATACCGGTTATTGGAGAACCTGTGGCGGCGGCTCCTGCCAGTCCTATATAAACAAATCCGCAGGGAAGAAAACCGTTCAGAAAACCTATTAATAGAAAGGAAGGAAGGCTTGTTCTTTTAAATAGTTTCCCGATGGATCGCTTTAATGGTTCTGTGATCTTCAGGATGATGTTCATACCAAGGAATTTGTTTTTGTACTTCGCCGGTATAACAAGAAGAATTATGATGATCACTCCCAGTGCGATGGAAAGACTTTGCTGGTAGCCCCAGGCGACAAATCCTTTACCCAGGAAACCAAATAATAATCCCATTATGCCATATGAGATCAATCTTCCGAAATTGTAAAGAACTCTCCCCGAGAAGAAAACGATATTGGAGGATTTTGGTACAGGCAGTGCGACAGCAATAGGTCCGCACATACCGATACAATGAAAGCTGCCCAGGAACCCTATTGTTAATGCTGTAAGTAATTCCATCTTAATTTATGATTATTGATTTTTCTGTGTAAAAATCTTTTCCTCCCATACCCCATTCAACCTTAACTCTCCACAAACCTTTTTCAAGCGCTGCAGTGTTGACGAGCTGGGTATTGTTATCCAGTACCTCCAGGGGAACAGAAAAATCTTTTTTTGACCCTGAAGGACGGTAGAAATAAATAGTGCCTGATGCTTTTTTGCTGAAGACCGAATCGGGAAATGTTAGACTAACAATATTATCACTGAAAAGAATTCCGACTTCTTTTCCCATTTCGGTAGTATTATTGATCTTATTTATCCGGTCCTGATACTTCAATTCTTTATTGTAATAGTCTCTTGTTACAAGATCGACATCCTGGTTCATAAAGACATAAACAATACTGACCAGTAGGGCCATAAAGACTATGATAGACAGAAGTATCCCGGTTCCCCAGTTCCATTTAATCTTTTTCATCGTGCTCCTTTTCTGCAGGTTCTTTTTCTACTGGTCCCAGGAATGAGGTTTTGAGTACATTTAATTGTTTCCCGTTTGAATAAACACCGATGTTTAAGGGGGTATTCATTGTCCTTATATCGTGCTGATCGAGGACGATCATAAATTTACCGTCGTAGATTTCCTGCGGCTTGAGATCAATGGGTTTCCCTATCAGCTCAAGCTGACCTTTCATATTCTCAAGTTTAAGCTCGATATTGGTTTCTTTGTAGGTCTTGTTGACAATGTTGATATCATACAGGTTGCTGACCTTATGATCAGCCTGCTTCTGGTAAAGCATACCGGGTGTGCGGAGAACGTTGAAGTCATAGTCGGTCCTTGCAGAAAGCAGGTAGCCGAGTACACCGAGCAGCACAACAAGGATAACTGAATAGAATATTGCCCTGGGAGTAAAGCGGAATTTTGATTTGTTCTCGATCGAATTGAGAGAGGCATACCTTATGAGTCCTCTGGGTCTTTTCACTTTATCCATCACGCTGTCGCAGGCATCAATGCAGGCTGTGCAGTTGACGCATTCAAGCTGAATGCCGTTTCTGATGTCGATGCCGGTGGGACAAACATCCACGCACAGATGACAGTCGATGCAGTCACCCAGAGCCGACTGATCCTCACTCTTGCGTATTTTTCCTCTTGGTTCACCGCGAACATTATCGTACGCTATTACTACTGAATCCCGGTCGAGCAGAACCCCCTGGAGTCTGCCGTAAGGACAGACGATAGTACAGGCCTGTTCACGGAAATAAGAGAACACCCAGTAGAATACTCCCGAGAATGCAAGTATTGAGATAAGTCCCTCTACATGCTCTGATGGCGGATCAGTAACTATCTTAATAAGGTTATCCGTACCGATAAGGTACGCAAGAAAGATATTCGAAATAAAAAACGCTATGGCAAAAAAGATAATATACTTGGCAGCCTTTTTAACAGTCTTTTTAGTGTCCCAGGGAGCTTCGGATAATTTCTTCTGCTGCAGCCAGTCGCCTTCAAGCCAGTACTCTATCTTACGGAAGACCATTTCCATAAAGATCGTCTGGGGACAGGCCCATCCGCAGAATACCCTTCCAAATACCGCAGTGAACAGGATAACGAATACTATTATTGCGATCATCGCAATTACGAACAGGTACAAATCGTGGGGACCAAAAGGAATACCGAACAGTATGAAATTCCTGTTAATAAAATCGAACAGCATAAACTGATGTCCGTTGACCTTTATAAAAGGCATACCCACCAGGATCGCCAGGAGGAGGAAGCTTACAAGAGTTCTTGCGTTATAGAACCTTCCGGAGGGTTTTTTGGGGTATATCCAGTTTCTCTTTCCTTCTTTACTTACCGTAGAAAGCTGATCCCTGAAAGAATCATTGGTTTCTCTTATTTCTGTCTTTTCTTCAATCATCTTAACATATCCATAGTTTAACTTATTTTACTGGTTTACCTGCGTACTATCTCCCTCCCAGATTGTTCCCTGGGGTTCCTTTGGATTTGCAGGATGCGTTCCCTGTAATGAAAGCACGTAACTGGCTACCTCCTGCATCTGCTTGGGATTAAGCTGAGTCTGCCAGCTTACCATTCCTTTTGCAGGGACGCCGTATTTAATGGTATGGAAAACATTTTTTATACCGCCGCCATGGATCCAGTATTTATCTGTCAGGTTGGGACCAACCACGCCCCCCGCGTCAGGACCATGACAGGGCACACAGTTGGATTTAAAAATTTCCTTACCTGCCTCAAGATCATTTTGATCAGTAAGTCTGGTAACATTATTCTCCGTAACAAAAGCCCCGGAAGCCTCCAGCTGTGCTTTCTGGATTGAATATGCTTCCATTTCAGCCTCATATTCATCGACCTGGGATTTTCCTTTCGAAAATACCTCATAATTAAACATATAATAAACAGCAAAAATTATGGTAGCAATAAAAAGGTAGTTGAACCACGGCGGAACACTGTTGTCAAGTTCCCTGATCCCGTCATAATCATCTTCCATCAATACTTCATCTTCTTTATCAAGCGGGGCAGCCTTTGTCATTGCCTGGCGTATACGTGCCCATAAAGAAGCTTTTTCGGGTTCTTCAACAGCTTTTTCTTCTTCCCTGATTTCTTCTGTACCGAAAAACATGAACGCGTATATGATAGCGAGAATCAGTATAAAGAAAACGATACCGATGATCTTGTAGTAAGTGGGTCCAAGGACTCCTTCCTGAACCGTGGTTGCCTGCTGCGCAAAAAGATTATCATGCAGAAGCAGAAAGGCTGCTGAAAAAAAGATATTCATTAAAAACTTTTTATTTATCTTCATTATAATCACCTGTTAAGATTTTTTGCTGATTATTTTCAGAATCGAGAGGAAGTTCTCCCATTTTTTTAAGGTATCCTTTATCAGCCCGCAGTGCCCAGATCAGGAGGGCAACAAAGAAGACAAAAAATACAATAAGGGAGAACAGCGGGTAAGCCGCAATTCCTTCAATCGATTCAAGATATTTACTTGCCATTTCCATAATAAATCCTATTTCTTCCCAGTTAAAGAGTTTCCTTTGATGTCGGTACCCAGTCTCTGCAGGTATGATATCAGAGCGATGATCTCTTTATTAGGTTCCGCTGGAACACCGTTCTTCTGCAGGTCGGCGGCAATCTCTTCAGACTGCTTTCTTAAATCTTCGTTGGCTTTATTCTCATATCCTTTGCTGTACGGAACACCTACGGATCTTAGTCCTCTTATCTTTGAAGCTGTATCCGAGGTATCGAGATCCTGCGTCAGGAGCCATGGATACGAAGGCATAATTGAGCCCGGCGACATCTGCCGCGGGTTCTGCATATGAAGGTAGTGCCACATATTGGGGTACTTTCCACCTTCCCTGTGAAGATCGGGTCCTGTTCTTTTTGATCCCCAGAGGAAAGGGTGATCATAAACATATTCACCCGCTTTAGAATACTCTCCGTATCTTTCCGTTTCCGAACGGAAGGGACGTATAAGCTGCGAGTGGCAGTTATTGCAGCCCTCCCTTATATAAATATCCCTGCCCTGCAGTTCGAGCGGGGTATAAGGCTTAACGCTGGATATCGTAGGTATATTTGATTTCACCAGAAAAGTCGGAAGAAATTCAACGATGCCTCCTATCAGGATAACTATTGTAGAAGCAACAAGGAAGTAAATCGGTTTACCTTCCAGCCAGCGGTGCCAGGTTCCTTTAGCGAACCTGTCATTTACTTTTATTAATGCAGGTGCTTCAGCTTCTTCTTCGGCGACAAAGCTGCCCTGTTTTGCTGTTTTGACCAGGTTGTAAACCATCATTATTACGCCGGAGAAGTAAAGCAGTCCTCCTATAGCTCTGATGATATACATAGGGATGATCTGAAGCGTAGTCTCAAGGAAATTAGGGTACTGCAGAAGACCGAGCGGAGTGAACTGTTTCCACATAAGCGATTGTGTAATACCTGACCAGTACATAGAGGACGCATAGAATACTATGCCCAGCATTCCGATCCAGAAATGTGCGTTAGCGAGTTTCTTAGAAAAAAGTTCTGTCTTATATATTTTCGGAATCAGCCAGTATAAAATTCCAAATGTTAGAAAACCATTCCATCCGAGAGCGCCTATGTGCACGTGGGCGATAATCCAGTCAGTGAAATGAGCGATAGCATTAACATTTTTAAGCGACAGCATAGGACCTTCGAAGGTTGCCATTCCATATGCTGTAATAGCGACGACCATAAATTTGAGTATAGGATCCTCCCTGACTTTATCCCAGGCGCCTCTCAGAGTGAGCAGACCGTTAATCATACCACCCCAGGAGGGAGCAATGAGCATTATAGAGAATGCAGTTCCAAGCGACTGAGCCCAGTTCGGCAATGATGAGTATAGAAGGTGATGGGGACCCGCCCATATATAAATAAAAATTAGAGCCCAGAAATGGATTATAGACAGCCTGTAAGAATAAATGGGGCGGTTAGCCGCTTTAGGGAGGTAGTAATACATTAGTCCCAGGTAAGGAGTTGTCAGGAAGAATGCGACCGCATTATGTCCGTACCACCACTGAACCAGAGCGTCCTGCACCCCGGCATATACGGGGTAGCTTTTCAGGAAGCTGACAGGGACTTCAATAGAATTAACAATATGCAGTACCGCCACGGTTACCCAGGTTGCAATGTAGAACCAGATCGCCACATAAATATGACTCTCCCTCCGCTTAAGGATTGTTCCGAACATATTTATTCCAAAAACGATCCAGACAATGGCAATAGCGATATCGATCGGCCACTCCAGTTCTGCATATTCTTTGCTTGTTGTGAAGCCCATTGCAAGCGTAAGTGCAGCAGCCACAATTATAAGCTGCCATCCCCAGAAATGGATTTTACTCAGCAGGTCGCTGTACATCCTTGCTTTACACAAGCGCTGAAGAGAGTGATATACTCCCATAAATATAGCGTTGCCTACGAAAGCAAAGATTACGGCATTGGTATGGATGGGCCGTATCCTGCCGAACGTTGTAAACTGAAGGTTAAAGTTGAGAGAAGGTAAAAAAAGCTGGGAGGCGATTGTTAATCCAACCAGCATACCGATTACTCCCCAAAAGGCAGTAGCTATAGCAAAATTCTTTACGATTTTATTATCGTAACTGAACTGTTCTAACTGCATAAATGCATTCTCCATAGAGTGAATAGGGAACTATTTTTTCTTTTTTTCAATTTCTTTTCCGGGATTATCTTTTTTATCTTCAAAGAGCATCCTTACCGAAGGAGTATAAGTATCCTTATACTGTCCGCTTTTTACCGCCCATAGAAAAGCGGCAAGGAAGCCGACTGCTACGAGAAGACTGAATCCTATTAAAACGACAATTACCGAGATAACAAGCCTCTCTTTCCGGCAATGAAGTTCGTGGTGAGAGTTGTAAACAATACCACTGAAACAGAGCTCAGCGGCATTAGAACAGCAGCCACCAGAGGTGATAGCATTCCTTCAACCGCGAATGTTAATCCTGCCGCGTTGTAAAGGAACGATATAATAAAACTTATTATTATTATATGTACACTCGTTTTTGAAAACCTGATAAACTCAGGCAGCAGGGAGAGTTTTCCGGCATCCAGTATCGCGTCGCATGCAGGAGAAAAACTGCTGATGTTTTCGGTAACGGCAATACCGACATTACTTTTTCTAAGTGCTCCGGCGTCATTTAAGCCGTCGCCCACCATTAAAACATTTTCGTTTGAATTTCGTTTCTCCGCGATATACTGAAGCTTATCATCAGGAGTTTGTCTGAAACGAATCTCAGCATCTTTACCGAACAATTCCTTCAAACGATCTTTTTCACCCTCGTTGTCTCCTGAGAGAACCGCTAGTCTGAAGCTAGCGGATAAATTATTTATAACCTTTTCAATACCATCGCGGTAGTAATTATTAACCTCGAAGTAACCGAAGGTTCTGCCGTTGAACGAAACATATACCCTGGGATTTTCATGACCAGACGGTTTAAAGTTAGCGAGAGAATCATCAACAAAGGCAAGCGAGCCGAGCTTCAGGTTATTACCTAATACCGAACCTTCGATTCCGTGTCCCGAATACTCTCTGTAATCTGAAATCTCAGGTTCATCACACTTCCGCAGCGAATTATATATTGCCGTACTGAGAGGATGGGTAGAATTCTTCACTAATGATTTGATCATCTCTTTCTTGAAATCATCAAGATGTTCACCCGTAAAATTCACCTCTCCTTCGCCTGCTTTTGTGATAGTTCCGGTTTTATCGAAAACAACAGAGTTTATCTTTGCAAGGTCTTCTACCACAGAACTATTCTTCAGGTAAAATTTATTCCTGCCGAATATCCTGACGGTATTGCCGAAAGTAAAGGGAGTTGATAAAGCAAGGGCACAGGGGCAGGCGACAATTAACACTGCTGTAAACACGTTTATTGCTGTATGGATACTCGTCTGAACCCAGAAAAGGGCTGAGATAAAGGCTATTAAAAGGACAGCAGCAGTAAAGTACCTGCTTACCAGGCTGCTGATTGCCGTAAAGTAGCTTTCATCCTTTTTATTAAAAGACTCATGGTTCCACAGCTGTGTAAGGTAACTCTGCGATACTTCCTTTACCACCTCAAGTTCAACAGCGCTTCCCTTCTGCCTTCCGCCGGCATAAACCAGCTCACCGAGAACCTTGTTAACGGGTGAGGACTCACCGGTAACAAAACTGTAGTCGATATTGGCGCTGCCGCTGAATAAAATAGCATCGGCAGGAACAATTTCGTTATTCCTTACAATTATTCGATCACCCACCTCAAGCTTTGAGACAGGGACGGAAGTTTCCTTTTTGTCTTTTATTACTGTAACACCCAGCGGGAAATATGATTTGTAGCTTCTTTCGAAATTAAGCGTATCGTAAGTCTTCTCCTGGAAAAGGCGGCCAATCAGAAGGAAGAGCACAAGTCCGCTCATCGAATCAAAATATCCTGCCTGATGATTGAGAACTACCTCAACAAGGCTTCGAAGAAACAAGACAAGGATTCCGAGCGAGATTGGGAAATCTATATTAACAATTTTCTTTTTGAGGCCCTTCCAGGCAGAAGCGAAATACTCTGAAGCAGAATAGAAGAAAACAGGGAGAGCCAGAATAAGGTTAAGGTAAGCGAAAATATTTTTATAATAACTGTCGTTAATATCAATCGACAAATACTCGGGAAAGCTGAGAAGCATTATGTTGCCGAAACAAAATGCGGCAATACCGATTTTATAATAGAGATCTTTCCGGTGAACGTCAGTTTTCTTTTCGGTGCTGTCGAGCTGAAGAAGCGGTTCATAACCTATTGAAGCGAGCAGCTGAACGAGTTCTTTAAGACTGATTCTTGAGTGGAAATACTTAACAGAGACTTCCTTCTTAAGGAAATCGGCGTGTGACTGGCTGATACCGGGATTAAGCTTATAAAGGTTCTCAAGGAGCCAGACGCAGGAACTGCAATGCATCTGAGGAATGTTGAAAGTAACCGAGGTTATCTTATCATTTTTAAAATCTATCAGGCGCTGGATTGTTTCAGGATCATCCAGATAGTCAAATTTCCTGACAGGGATATCTGCAGGAGATATTCCGGGAGCTGTGTCCATCGAATAATAGCTGCACATCTGCTTCTGGTTGAGCATTTCATAAACTGTTTTACAGCCCAGGCAGCAGAAATATTTATCGTCATTATGAAGACTATCATCCTGACAATCATCTCCGCAGTGGAAGCATTTTATTTCTTTTTTAACAGTATCTTTTCTATTCATTCAGTCAAAAATTGTAATAGTATTCGAACAATCCTGCTGGAATTTTAACGTCTTTATATATGAAAGAAGGAATTTGACAGTATTTATGTCATCAATACCCAAATATAAAAAAAATGAAATTTGATTAAACTATAATAATTCGGACTTTTTTGTTCTTTTTTTAGAAAATTGATTATGCAGATGTTCTCAGCCGCGAGGAAACCCGGAATTTCTTGGAATTACTGTCAATTTTTTGCAATTTTACACCATTATAATTGAGAAATAAAATGGCTTATCTGGTATTCAAACTCATACATATTTTTGCGGTTATCCTGTTCATGGGGAACATTATCCTGGATGTTTTCTGGAAGAGTCACGGTGACAGAAGCAAAGATCCGGCGATAATGGCTCACACTTTAAGAGGGATAATCAGGGCGGACAGGTTTTTTACTATGCCTGCTGTTGCATTTTTAATTCTTGCCGGATTCGGTGCTATGGGAATAGGGTACATTCCTTTTGAAACCGGATGGATTTTATGGGGCTTCATAATGATTGTAATCTCCGCGGCCGCGTTTATGGCCAAAGTGGTTCCCGCTCAGAAAAAATTATTGAAAATAGCAGAAACAGAACCGTTTGATCAGCAGCTTTATGACGCGGTATCCAAAGAGTGGAACTTATGGGGAAGCATTGCAACCATCGCCCCGATAATAGCAGTTGTTTTAATGGTGTTAAAGGTTCCTTCTTAAAAATAAAATTTCAGGGGAAACTCCAATCCAAAGTTTCTACATCCGGCCTACATCTGGCCTTTAAAAGGCGTGTAACAGGCCAATAACAGGAAGACACATAAGCTCAGTCACTGCCTGCATCCATCTAATACCATTTTATATTGAGCCTCTATTGATTATTTTAAGCGATCCTTATGAAACTGCTTTATTCATATCTCAGGAGTTACTGGAAACTGATGCTGCTGGCCCTTCTGCTGGCTGCAGTAAACCAGGTATTCTCCCTTCTGGACCCTTATATTTTCGGGAAGGTGATTGATAACTACGCCACCAAATTTGATTCTTTTACTACATCACAGTTTCTAAGGGGGGTAGGGCTTCTGCTGGCCGCTGCCGTGGGGGTTGCCTTTATTTCCCGAATAGCCAAGAACTTTCAGGATTATTATGTTAATGTGATTACACAGAGGCTCGGCGCTAAAATTTATACTGACGGAATTAAACACTCTCTTGAACTTCCGTATTTTAAGTTTGAAGATCAGCAGAGCGGGAAGACACTGGGCGTACTGCAGAAAGTAAGAAGTGATGTTGAAAAGCTGATATCATCATTTGTTAATACTTTATTTACAACGCTGGTAGGAGTAATATTTGTTACCATATACGCGGTAAATGTTCACTGGATAATAGCCCCCATCTTTTTTGCGGCTATACCGATCCTCGGTGTTGTAAGTTCGGTTTTGAGCAGAAAAATAAAAAAGATCCAGCAGGTTATAGTTGCAGAAACCACAGAGCTTGCAGGTACGACCACTGAATCACTGAGGAATATTGAACTGGTTAAAAGTCTCGGCCTTGGGAACCAGGAAATCAACAGGCTTAATTCAACCACCGATAAAATACTGCAGCTTGAGCTTAAAAAAGTTAAATACATCAGAACCCTCAGTTTTATTCAGGGAACGGTAGTTAATTTCATAAGGACGTCTATTCTTTTCTTTATGCTTTACCTGATATTTACAAGGGAGATACAGATAGGACAGTTCTTTACCCTTCTTCTTTACTCATTCTTTATTTTCGGGCCCTTACAGAGTCTTGGTGATATCATTAATATCTACCGCGAAGCAGAAGTTTCACTGGATAACTTTGCAGAACTTCTCAGGCAGCCTGTTGATGGAAAGCCGGTAAATCCCGAATCGATAAAAACTATCCAGTCGCTTGAATTCAGGGATGTAAGCTTCAGGCATCAGAGTTCAAAAAGCAATGCTCTGAAAAACATCTCCTTCAAAGTAAGAATGGGTGAAACCATTGCTTTTGCCGGACCTTCGGGTGCCGGTAAAACTACACTTGTAAAACTTCTGGTAGGTTTATACACACCTCAGGAAGGTTCAATTATTTATAACGGCATCAGCGGCGACAGAATCGACCTGGATGAACTCCGGGAAAAAATCGGTTTTGTTACACAGGACACCCAGCTGTTTTCAGGGACAATCAAAGAAAACCTGTTGTTCGTAAATCCCGGAGCCTCTGAGGAGGAGTGCCTTGATGTACTTGAGAAGGCGGCGGCTGGAAGTCTCCTTGCAAGAGCCGACAAAGGACTTGATACAATCATCGGGGAAGGCGGGGTAAAAGTATCGGGGGGCGAAAAACAAAGACTCTCTATAGCACGGGCTCTTTTACGCCGCCCCCAGCTTCTGATCTTCGACGAGGCGACATCTTCTCTCGACTCCCTGACAGAGGAAGAGATAACATCCACTATTAGAGATATATCAGACAGGAAAGATCTTATCACAATTATGATTGCCCATCGTTTATCGACTGTTATGCATGCCGATAAAATATATGTTCTTGAGAGAGGGCAGATAACTGAAGCCGGAAAGCATGAAGAGCTACTTCAGCGAAAAGGACTCTATTATGCAATGTGGCGTCAGCAGATTGGGGAACGTGAGAAGAGTAATGGCATGCATGATTACAAATCAGCTGTTAATTTTGAAGAGGAATAAAAAGGTTTTTATATGAAACGCCCCTTATTGCTTATTTTATTTTTAATTGTACTTCAGACAACCATGTTTCCGCAGGGAATTAAAGACATTATTAGGCCGCTTCATCTGCAGGCAGGTAAGGCTGACACGCTGCTTATAAGCGATCTCTTTTATTCAAATGATTATAATTTGAAAATAATACCCGGAGATAATATTAAGGCTGTTTACAACCCTGAGAGTAAAAGTCTGGCCGTTAAGCCCGACAGCAAATTCGAAGGCATAGGGTTAATAAACTTTACTCTGAATGATTCATTTTACGTGATCCCCTTTTATTCAGATATCGTTAAGAATCATACATTCTACTTAACCCTTAAGGATCACCCCGAAAAAGTAAACCTTTTTGCGAGCTTTAACGGCTGGAACCGGGAAAGCCTTCCTATGAACTACGATAAAAAAGGGAGAATATACAGTGTAACTGTTCCTCTGGAACCGGGAACGTACCAGTACAAATTTTACGTACAGGGCCGGGAATTTATAGACCCTGAGAATCCCGACAGCATTCCAAACGGATTGGGAGGTTATAACTCAGTTATTACAATACCCAACCCCCATCCTGAAGAAAGTTATCTTTTTGTCAATGATTATGAAAAAACGCAGGACAGGATAACAATAAAATTTTCTTACTCGAACAGTAAGTTCAGGTCTCCTGTAAAGCGTGATGAAATCACCGCACTTTATAATAACTCTGTGCTCCCCCCGAAACGGGTTTCAACTGCCGCAAACAGATTCCTTGTTACTATTGACTCCGCGATGCTGAAAGGGGAAAATGTTCTAAGGGTTTTTGTAAACAGGAATGGACTCCCCTCAAACATACAGACTTTAAGATTCTATAACGGAGAGCCGGAAGGTAGTGTTAAACACCGAACCGAATACGATAATATCATTTATTCGATAATGGTAGACCGTTTTAACGACGGCGATTCAAGCAACAGTATACCGGTGGACAATCCGAATCTTTTAAAGAAAGCTAATTATTACGGCGGTGACCTGCAGGGCATTATTAACAAAATAGACGGCGGCTATTTTGATTCACTTGGTGTGAATACTTTATGGCTTTCACCGGTTGTTGATAATACCGACAGCGCATATAGAGAGTACCCCAAACCACACAGGTATTATTCGGGCTACCATGGATACTGGCCCATATCCTCAACCAGGGTTGAGGAAAGATTCGGGGATATGAAACTGCTTCAGAACCTTGTTGAAGACGCCCACATACATAATATTCATATCCTTATAGATTTTGTGGCGAATCATGTTCACGAGGAACATCCTTTTTTTAAGCAGCACAGAAACTGGTTTGGACACCTTCGGCTGCCGGACGGGAAACTGAACCTCCGGCTCTGGGATGAACACAGACTTACCACCTGGTTCGAGCCCTATCTTCCTTCATTCGATTATGAAGGCTCTCCCGAAGCGCTTGATACGATGACAAGCAATGCTGTCTGGTGGCTGCAGGAAACTGATGCGGACGGCTTCAGACACGATGCCGTAAAACATGTTCCTAATGAATTCTGGAGGACCTTAACGAGAAAGATCGAAAGCGAGATTGTGGTTCCTGAGAATAAAAGTATTTTCCAGATTGGGGAAACTTTCGGAAGCTATCAGCTGGTAAATTCTTACGTTAATAATGGTCAGCTTGACGGACAGTTCAACTTTAATTTGTACGATACTGCTATACCTGTATTTATCGACTCGTCACGTTCCTTCAAATCGCTGGATGAACAGATGAAAAAGTCATTTGAGGTTTACGGCGTTAACCATCTGATGGGGAACATAATGGACAGTCATGATAAAGTACGGTTTATGGCATATGCCGACGGAGATATTTCGCTTAATGAAAAAGACGCGTCAGAGATAGGATGGGAGAATCCACCCGAAGTGGATCATAAGTCGAGCTACGACAAGCTTAAATTATACCTTTCCTACCTGATGACAATACCGGGAATACCCATTGTAGACTACGGAGATGAGATTGGGATGACGGGAGCGGCAGACCCTGATAACCGCCGGATGATGCGTTTCGGTGATAAGCTGACCGGCATTGAAAAAAAGACTTTCGGTGATGTAAGCCAGCTGATAAAAGTAAGGAAAGAAAATTCCGCGCTAAGGTACGGCGACTTCTATACCCTTCAGGCGGATAAAAACATCTATGCTTTTATGCGCTCAGATTTAAATGAGCGGATTCTGGTTGTGCTTAATAAAAGCAATTCTTTAACGAATGTTCCACTGGATCTTCCTTATGCTTTTAAGGCCGACACTATTACCGACCTTATTTCAGGGATAGAGCTGCCGGTAAGGAATTATAAAGTGAACGTTCATATGGATCCCTACGGATATTCAATCTTCCTGTTAAAAGAAAACTCAAATAAGGATGAATAATGCAGAAAAAATATCTTATCTTATTTCTTATACCGGTTCTGTTTTTAGCTGCGTGCGGTGATAAAAAAGTAAAACAACCTTCAAGAGAATTGGATGTTAAAATGAATAAATTAGCAGAAAGTTATGTTAAGGTGATATTAAGAGTTGGGAAATTTGATCCTGACTATGTTGACGCTTATTATGGTCCGGACGAATGGAAACCTGATAGCAGCTTCAATGCTGACTCCACAGCATTGAAGCGCCTGGATGCTGAAACTGATGCCCTGCTGGACAGTATGGAATCCCTTGGGCAATATAACGCGGATGAAATGCAGACCCTGAGGTTCAGGTTCTTATTCAAACAAATGCTGGCCTTGAAGACAAAAATATTTATGCTTCAGGGGGGAAACCTTCCATTCGACCAGGAAACCAAAGCCCTGTATGATGCTGAAGCCCCTCATTATTCAGAAGAACATTTTAAGGAAATTATAGCAGAGCTTGATAAAATGCTTCCGGGCAGCGGAAATGTAACAGACAGGTTTGAGAAGTTCAGATCACAGTTCATCATACCGAAAGATAAGCTTGATAAAGTCTTTACCGCAGCAATAAATGAATGCCGAAGCAGGACTTTAGACCACATTCAGCTTCCGCAGGATGAGAACTTTAAGGTAGAATATGTAAATGATAAACCATGGGGGGGATACAACTGGTATAAAGGAAACTCATACAGCGTAATTCAGGTGAATACGGATCTTCCTATTTATATCGACCGGGCGGTTGACCTTGCGGCTCACGAAGGTTATCCGGGTCACCATGTTTACAATACACTACTGGAAAAGAATTTAGTAAGGCAGCGGGGATGGGCAGAATTCAGTGTGTACCCGCTTTTTAGTCCACAATCTCTCATAGCAGAAGGAACCGCGAATTTCGGTATTGAGATGGTTTTCCCCGGTGACTCAAGGATCAAATTCGAGAAAGAAGTTTTATTTCCAATTGCCGGACTCGATTCTTCGCAGGCTGACGAGTATTACCATGCCCTGGAGCTGACTGACGAGCTGAGTTATGCGGGGAATGAGGCTGCACGGAACTACCTGAACGGTGACTGGGACAGGGAGACCGCAATTAACTGGCTGCAGAAGTATGAGCTGATGAGTAAAGAAAGAGCCGAGAAGAGAATGAGTTTTGTAGATAAGTACAGAAGTTATGTAATTAACTACAACCTGGGTAAAGACATCGTTAAAGATTATATTGAAAGAAACGGCGGCACAAAAGATAATCCCTCAAAACGATGGGAAATTTTTGAGAAGTTAATTTCAACTCCTCAGACCCCTTCGGGACTTCAGGAAACAAAAAAATAGAAAGCGGTATTATGCCGTATTTGGGTGGAAGAGTAAAGGTACGTTCCTTTATTCTTCCAGCTTTGTTTTAAGATATTCAAATTCTTCTTTGCCTATAGAAACCTCACGGAAGATCTGTTTAACGATTACTTTATCGATTTTATTAAAATCCTTTTCGAGGGGGGTAACAAGGATACCGCCAAGATCTATAGTTGCGGGACTAACAAGTATGTTTTCATCGTTTTCCTTGAAATAAGCGTCGGGCCTGTGTTTCTTACGGAAGAATAATATTACCCTCCATACCGATTCCTGTTCATAAGATGAAATAATATTCATCATAGGTTCAACATGGCTTTTAGAAATAGGTGCATAAAGGGAATATATGAGGTTGAACGCCTTAAAGAGATGCTTAGGAGAGTCAGATTCAAGTGAGATTATCTTCCTTATTCCATCATCTATAGCGTAGATATTGGTTCCGCCGGCAGCAATTTCCTCACCAAATTCATTTTTTAATCCTTCATAATCTATATACAAAGGAATTGATTCTTTTTTACATGCCTGGAAATGATGGTGATCGGGCACGGAGGCTCCTGATTCAGGTCCATTATACAAAAAACAATAATCGGGAATATCCCGGCTGACATCCAGCATATTTGAAAAGGAATTCTTTATCCTCTGCGGTGTATGGCTTATACTGCTGATGGTAAGATGATTAAGAAAAATAGGAAATGGGTTGCAGAGAATAGAGTATTTGTCTTTATAGATTACACCCTGCTGCTCTTCAGGCAGGTTCTCTGTACATAAAATGCACTCCTTTTTCTTAACAGCCCCGGGGGAAACATTAGCCATGGTGGAGTGTATCCTGCGGGGATTGTATTGAGTTTTTATCTCATAACCATCAAAGAAAAATTTTTTATCTTCAACCGAGGCCAGAGATTCGATTCCCTTTTTCAACAGGGGCCAGTCATTGCTTTGCTGCCTGTAAAGCAAAGATACAGCGCCCGAATAATCCTGCGCAAGAACAAGTTCCTGCAGGTTCTTTTGAATATTATTTCCGGATTTCTGCATTAAGTTTCTGCCGGGCTTTTATTTCATAAGTTCTTAAAGAATCTTTATAAAAATTAAATTTATTTTTTTTCTCAGGCGTCAGCTGAGAATCAGAATTCCCTTCCCAACGGCGGCATATATATACAGGATCATATATTCTGCTGATCTCATATTTCCTGGAGATTGAAAGAGCCACAGCATAATCCTCACCATAACTGACGTCGGGGAATTTATTTTCCCTGAGGACAGGAGTAAAAAAAGCCCTTGGAGCACCCAGGCCATTTATACGCAGAGCATTATTTCTTCCGTTAGACCTCGACCATTCGCTGTGGTCGATTATTCCCGGGGAAATCTCTTTCTTTTTGTAATCAGTCAATTTATATGAGCCGATAACCATCGCACTTTTTTCCTCGCTAAATACATTAATTATTTTTTGCAGCGTATGCTGATCGGCATACAGGTCGTCGCTGTCAAGCTGAACGGCATATTTCCCGCAGTGTTCATTAAAGACAGCTTCATTCCAGCACCCTCCGATATTGAGGCTCTGAGATTCAGGAATAACATGAATAATTCTGCTGTGTTTAGTACTTAGTTTTTTTATAATTTCTGTGGTTCCGTCTGTGGAGTGGTTATCAACCACGATCACGTTAAAAGGAAAATCAGTTGTCTGACTGACAGCCGAATCGACGGCTTCAGTTATTGTCTTTTCACGATCTTTTACTGGGATTATTACCGACGCGGTATATGCGAATTCCTTGTCTGTTAAATTGACTCCATCGAAAACAGGTTCAAGGTAAGCCCCGATCTCTTTAAGATGGCTGGTTGCCGCTTCTTCCATTTCAATCTGCGGACTTCGGTTATCCGGATCAAGATACGCAAACTGACTCCTGCCGTCATGCCCCTCCGTTGAGGTTTTCACAGTGTACAGGTACTCAGGGATTCGCCTGATATCATTATGGCGGGACAGAAATAATCTGAAATCATAAAAACCAGCGTGGAGCAAATCAGGAACATCACCGGAAAGATAGCTTTTTAGAACCGAGCTCCTTATAACAACAGCACCGCCAAAATCAAAATCATCCCGAATGCTTCCCGGCTGATAGTCGATTAAAGGATGAGGATGGAGTATATCATTTTCGAGTCTGTAAAAATCCGAATATAATAATCCAGCCCCTGTCAGTTCCGCCACCTCAAAAAACCGGTTTAAGGAGAACCTTCCAAAGGTAATCTCTTTCGGTTCCTGTAGCAGAAGAATATATTCTGAGTCAGATTCATCGGAAACAGCACGTAATGTTTTGGTACTAAAAATACTGTCAGAATAAACAACCTGAGAGGATTTCGGAATTTCCGTTGATTCATCTGTAATAAGGTAGAGCTCTTCGATGAGGTTTGAGACACGAAGTGAATTCAATGAATCCCAGATCTTTTTATTCCCGTTATATGGAACAAAAACGGTGAAAGGAAAGCTCATAAATCCTCCTGAAATTTTAATATCTACGGAAAGAAGAGGAGGGTTAAAAATAGAAAAAATAAAGCCGGCAAAAAACCGGCTTATTAGAAAATATTTTTGGTTAATTACTCGGGTATAGTAATGCTTTCCTGATCCAGCAGTTTATGACCTGTCTGATCGGTTATCCTCAGGTCATAGGTTCCGGGGGCCAAATCGCGAAAAGCAGTTCTTGCCTTTTTTATACATACGCAGTTATCGTTTGCTGAATTAGCATTTGAAACTTTAAGGGTGATCTGGTTTTCACTCTGCGTCATATCCATATTTAATGTGGAATTACAATAGGTACGTACATCCATTGTAACGTAAACCAGCTTAGACTGCTGATCAATTACAACATTATCCACGGTCTCGCCGGTATAGACATCGCTTGACGTCAGATCGGTCTGCTGAGTACAAGCATCAAACCGTACGGGGTCCATCGAAACTTCTTTTGAACTGGAACATGCCGCAAAAAGAACCGAACTTAATAGAATAGTTAAAAAGTACTTCATCTTATCTCCTCCAGGGATTTTTATTGTCAAAACTTTAAGCCTTTAAAAAATACCACTTTAAGTTTATTAAATAGTTAAGACTGTCACAATGGCCTAAATTCTTTTATTTTTGTGAGTTAGCTAAAATTTACCCGTTTATTCGGCAGTCAGTTCCTCGTAAACATCTACTATCCTATCGGTAACGGCTTCAATATTGAAGTTCTGTAAAACCCTCTGCCTGGCTGCCAGAGCAAAATTCTTTCTTTTAGCAGGATCGGAGATCAACGAATTTATTTTAAGTGCGAGGTCGTCTGCGTTTTGTTTCTCGAAAAGAAATGAAGTTTCACCATCCAGGGCAATATCAAGCACTCCTTCCGATGCTGTGCAGACGGAAGGTTTCCGCATTGCCATTGCTTCAATAAGCGCTATGCCGAAGGCTTCGGCATGCGAGGGAAATATAAATATATCCAGTGCTGCCAGAAGTTCGGGAATATCGCTCCGGTAACCTGTAAAGATTATATCATTTAATTTCTGTCCCTTCGCAAGAGCTTTAATTTTTTCTTCATACTCATCCTCCCCCCGGCTGGCTTCGCCGATTATAATGAAACGTAAATTATTATGTTCTTTCTCTATTATCGACGCTGCTTTAATAAATTCCTCGTGGCCTTTACCTGGACTAAACCTTGCCATCATGCCTATAAGTATTTCCTTTGGCTTTATATTAAACTCCTTTCTGACCCCTTCTCCGGAAACAATATCGGGATTAAATTTCTGGGTATCGACTCCGTTAGGGATAAGGATAATACGGTCGGCGCTGAGTGGTGTTGTCTGCAGTATATTATTTTTAATTGCCGTACTGATTGCTACTGCTTTGGTTACATACCTGTAGAGCCTGCGGTGAAGGTAATCATTCTTCTCGATAAATGAGCCGATATGTTTAGTAAGGACAAGCGGAATTCTTCTCCGCAGGAACTGGAGAGCAGGCACAAGCACCCAAAGATCTTTAGAAGCGTGAGTATGTATAATATCAAAGTTTATTCTACGGATTATAAAGGCAATCCTGAGTGAAGTGAACGGATGGAAGTAACCACGGGCCTTTACGGGATGGAGGAGAATTCCCAGATTGTTAGCCTCTATATGGATCCTCGACTCGGCCGCACAGAGGAGTTCAACATGAATTCCCCTTTTGATGAGCTGTTTAATTCCCGTAATAGTAACCATTTCCATTCCCCCCCAGCTTCGGGACAAACATGAGTATAATATCTTCATTTAATCAGTATATTTTATTTAACCTTGCGTTATGGAAATAGTGGAGGAGAATTTCGTCAAAAGAATGCCCTTTTTCAGCCATAACTGCCGCGCCGATCTGGCAGAGTCCAACTCCGTGTCCCCACCCGGCGCCAAACAAAACGAACTTTCCGGGGATTCCATTTTCAATATTTTGTTTCTCAATAACGATAGCAGAGCTGTAAAGGTGGGTCAATGACAGGAGTCTCCTTATCTCAAGCTCCTTACCGACGATCAGCTCTTTTTTAGTGCCGACAATTTTTAATTTAATCAGTCTGGAGGAATTGCCTCTTTCAACGGGAACAAGATCCAGAATCTCCCCGAAGTTAATTCCGCTATTCTTGGAGATGATGTCGGAGATTTCATTCTGACTATAAGTAACCTCCCACCTGAAAAAATCCTTTGTTTCCCTGTCGTAATCAATTAAAACCTGCGAGAGAATCTTATCGTCTTTAGTATTGCAGTAAGCTGAAGGATTTCCCTTAATCCACTTAGCGGCATTACTTTCCACAGAGAAATCAAGATTATAAGTTTCAGGTTCATATTTATAGTCGATTACAGAAGTGAGGTATTCATGCACTACAGGTTCCCACACATTTTGGAATGACTCGGTAATACCTCCGCAGCTTTTTGAAAAACGGGCATCGCAGATTTTATCATCATAGAGCAGAACCAGTCCATAGGTCTCCTGCACGGCCTGTCTCGCCGCCTGGGTAGATATTTTTGTTATTCCCTGGTACCGCTGACAATGATCATCGGCGCAGACGTCAAATAATTCGTGCTCTTCGCGGTCGTACCACTTGATAAATTCATCTTCTGACCTGGATTCAGAAGAATAACCTTCATTTTCCGCCTCTATAGTTTTGGATTTATCTATCTGGGCAAGCAGCCAGCTTCTTGAGACGAGCGCGAGAGATTTTAGCATCTGAAGTGAGGATTTCGCACTCATCTCTGAAGAAATTACGCTTACCAGGTATTTTTCCACCGGGATAATGTTTATTACAACAATTCTATCTTTACTGCGCAGCAGCTTTAACGATCCCTGGAACCTCTGTTTTTCTTTTCTCTGCCAGTGAAACCTTACGCCTATGGTAACATCTTTAATTAAAAATGATTCGAGATCAATATCATCCGGTTCAAAAAGTATCTCCTTATCCGCCTCAAGGGTATCATCCCCTCTTTTACACCTTATTTTATCATTTATAATTTCAGCGGTGAACCTTCCGCTGAAGAATTTTTTTATTCCTTTCACCCTGAAATCGCCGTAAAGGTCGAAGTTCACCAGCTTTTCAGTTATTATTCCAACATTTATTGTTGGTTCTTTACGAAATGACGGCATAGATTCCGATTGTATCCAATGAGTTAATTAAATGAAACCAAAATATACTAATTAAAGGAAAATGATTGTAATACAGCTGAAGATAATGCTGAAAACCTCCGTTAAATGACATCGATTGGTAAATAAGTTATAAACTTTTTAATTTGATGAATGATTTTTCAACTCATATCATAAATCCCTGCAATGAAGATAAACAGCGACAGTAAAGTAGTAAATTTAATTGGATTTCCGATGGACCTTGGAGCCGACAGAAGAGGCGTGGATATGGGACCTTCCGCGCTCCGCATAGCCAATCTGAAAGGAAAACTCGAACAGCTCGGTTATGAAGTGGTTGACAGCGGGGACATTTTTATTCAGAATGTAGAGAGGCAGAAGATCACCAATCCCAGGCTGAAATATGTAAATGAGATACTGAGGACATCAAAAATTCTGGCCGGGAAAATAGAAAAAGTGCTTGAAAAGAAACAGTTTCCTCTATGCCTCGGAGGGGATCATTCGATGGCATTAGGAACAATCGCCGGCATATCATCATATTGTAAGAAAAATAAATTAAACCTAGGCATAATCTGGATTGATGCGCACGCTGATATGAACACAGATGAAACTTCTCCTTCCGGAAATATTCATGGTATGCCGATGGCTGCCGCTCTGGGTCTGGGAAATGACAGGCTTGTAAACTTTTACGGGTTTGCACCCAAGGTCAGGGCTGAGAATTGTGCGTTAATTGGAGTAAGGAGCATCGATCAGCAGGAAAGAATGAATATTAAAAAGGCTGCACTGCCTGTGTATACTATGAGCGATATTGATAAGCTGGGAGTGCATAGAATTATCAGCCGGGTGCTAAAGCAGTTCAAAGAGAAGGTTGATCATATCCACGTAAGCTTTGACCTTGACAGTGTTGAACCGGATCTGGCTCCAGGAGTAGGGACACCTGTTTCGGGCGGGTTGAGTTATCGTGAGGCTCATTTACTGATGGAATCAATAGCCGAGTGCGGCTGTATGTCTTCTCTTGAAATCTCTGAAGTGAATCCCATCCTGGACAGGAAAAACAGAAGCGCGGAATTTGCGGCCGATCTGGTTGCATCAAGTATGGGACAAAGAATACTTTGACAAATATTAACCTGAATATCCCCTCTCCCCTAAAGCACAAAGCTCCCCTTCCCAAATTGGAAGCACGAAGGATTGTACAGGACAGGGCGTCGGAATTTTCGCAAATTAATCTTCAGAAAAAATCTGCTTTAATTATAGACAGGCTTATTGATTCGGATGATTATAATTATGCTTCAAAAATATATGTTTATTACTCAACATCTGAATTACTGGTAAATACGAAAGATTTAATAAATACAGCCCAGGGGCACGGGAAATCTGTTTTTCTGCCAAGGCATAAACGTAATGGAATTCCCGATCGCTTTCAATTTACCGGTTATAAGGAGTTGATCAAAAACGAAATGGAATTCCTCGAACCAAGGTTTGGAATAGAAGAAGATCTTAGTGATATTGATCTTATAATTGTTCCGGCTTTTGCTGTATCGCTGAAGGGAATACGAATCGGTTTTGACAGAATGAATTATAATGCTCTATTAAAGAATTCATTTGCTCCCAAAATTGTTCTGGCTTATGAATTTCAAGTCCTTAACAAAATAGAATATGAAAGACAGGATATACGAATAGACAAAATTATAACTGAAAGGCGTATTATTCAGACCCGGAAGTTTTATTAACAATTTAATGTGTACCAGGTGAAACACTCTCAAATTACAATTTTTACGCTTCTTCTTCTATTCATTGCGTTTTCAATATTCCTCAACGTCTTCGGTGTACTGGAACTAGATTCAATGACGTTTTTTGGATACGGATTGATATTTTACGGAGTTGCCTCGGTTTACACTTCTTTTGGTGAAAAAAATAAAATCCTGATTTTTATAGGATCAGCGGCATTTCTTGCAGGAATTTTGATATCACTCCCTTCGCATTTTGATTTCATCCATCCGATGAATGTATTTATTCCTTCCTCCATTTTAATAGCCGGCATCAGTCTTTTTATAGTATTTTTTGACGACACGAGCAACAAAACAGTTCTTTTAGCCGCATCGCTGCTGGTTCTGGCAGGAATTATTTTTATCCTGGCTGCCCGAAATATACAGCCGGCGGTTTTCGGTGAATCCATCCTGAGGATTATTGAGGTTTATTGGCCGGTATTGCTGGTAATCTCCGGAATAACAATTATCTTGAAGCGATAAGCGGCTACATAAGTGAGCCGGTTAAAAATACTTTATTTCCCGGCTGATCAGCCCCATTCGATGTTTCCTCTGTAACAAGAAACTCTTTTATATTATTTCCCTGCGACTGAGGAATTTTAAAGGGAAAGTATTGAACTCTTCCGGTAGGATTAAAAACACCAAGTGAAAAGTATTTACCGTCAGGCATCTGCATCCATAGCTGGTATGCATTATTTAGTCCCAATGAAGGCATATCTGAAAGTTGCAGATATCCTTTGCTCTGCGCGATACTGATAATCAATTTTCCCTTCCCAACCGGATTGATTCCTGTACCTTCAAGGTTAACTACTTTCACGTCAGCCGACTCAAGAATGTTCTGAATTTCCTGGGTACTGTTAAACTTCACAGAAAGATCATTTACCTGCTCCTTAAGAGTGTCATTGGTAAATTTAAGATGCTTGATCTCGGATGAGAAATTCAGATAAAATACAAGCAGAGCTAACAGAAGGATCGTGAATAATGAAATGGTAAGCCAGAAAGCCATGCCTTTACTTTTCAAGGAAGTTTCCTCTGTTGCATATCTCCTTTTATAAGCTTTTTCAAAACTTTTCCCGCGATCCCTTGTGGAAGTTTTTCTATACGGTGTTTCTCTGGTGGAAGTTTTATAAGTCGGCCTTTCTTTGGTTACGACCCTTTCATAAGTTTTAATTTTATCACTGGCAGGAACTATTTCTATTGGCGATTCTTCCTCTTCCGGTTTTTCTTCAGGAACATTTTCAAAATTTCCTACGAGAACCTTCTCTCTTGTAGATTTAAATGATTCGAAGGTATTCCTTGAGGGGGTAACAGGTTCAAAGTCTTCTGTGTTAACCAGAGGAGTATTTTGATTCTTATCGGTTTCTTCCGGCTTAGAAGGTTCAGATGCTTCCTGCTGCTCCGCATCTTTCTTTGTTTCCGGTTCACTTTCTGTTATAATTAATTTTTCAGGTTCTGACTGGGATACTAATTTGTCGCCTAAGGTGGAAGAAGCCTTGCGGTTTTCTCTCGAATTACCATAAAAAACTTCAGCCGGACTAACGCCGTTTTTATCCCCGGCCGCCTTTGCACGAATTTCATCCTTAATACGGTATAACTTTCTGGCAACTTTATCTTTCAGCTGGGGATCAGGCTGCTCAGCTTGCAGAATAACCGGAAGCATCGCAGCTATATTCTGAAACTCACCCACATTAGAGGGAAGTTCGCCCCCGCTTTTTAAATACTCATTTAATTTGGTCTGGTCTGCCCTGTCGAGACAACCTAGAACACCTGCATATATAAGTTCGGCAGCTTCCCGTTTTGAAATCATATACTATACCCCTTAGACAGATTTTCTTTAAGATTGGTCAGGGCTATTCTGATCTTCGATTTTACCGTAGATACAGGAATATTAAGTTTTGCGGCGATCTCACTTTCTGTTAATCCCTCGAAATAGGCCAGATGTATTACGTACTGCTGGGCATCAGTTAGTTCTTCCATTGACTGCTGCATCTTTATAGTCTTTTCCAACGCATCCTTCAATTCGAGAGCTTTGCCGTCGGTTTTAAGAACAGGCAGAATAAACTTATTTTCATACTCATCTGAATACGGCTGAGTTTCAACCCCGGTTCTTTTTGTTCTAACGGTATCAACCGCCTTATTACGGGCAAGTGTGATGAGCCAGGTATAAACATTCCCTTTTTCAAAATCGAAATGGTTTACCTTCCTCCAGATAATTACAAAAACATCTGAGAGTACTTCTTCAGCCAATACTGCATCAGATACGATCGTTTTGATGAGAGTGTACAGAATTGTTGAATAACGGTTATATAACGCTTCCAATGCTTTTGAGTCATAGGAAGCAACCTTCTTCATAATTTCTAGATCGGTTGTTGCTGAAACAGAAGTCAAAATGCCCACCACCTAATTCTTTGTTAAATGCAAAACTATTATTATCAATAGTAAAAAGCAACGAAGTTTATAAGATTGAACATGCAAAATTCCTGCCTGATTGAGGGACAGAGTTGATTGGTCAAGCACTTTTAGATCTAGACCGGAAATTTTTACAGATATCATATTTATTTAAGCTTATGATGATATTTATTATCTTTACAGTTCAGTAAATATTTCAGGAATTTATGACTTCAGGAGAAATAAGACAGCAGTTTTTGGATTTTTTTGCCGGTAAAGGGCACAGGATTGTACCGAGCGGACCAGTAGTTCCATTTGATGATCCCACCCTTTTATTCACAAATGCCGGGATGAACCAGTTTAAGGATGTGTTCCTCGGGAAGGGTAAGCGGGATTACACCCGGGCTGCAGATACCCAGAAATGTATTCGTGTAAGCGGTAAGCATAATGACCTGGAAGAGGTGGGAAATGATACTTATCATCATACCTTTTTTGAGATGCTGGGGAACTGGTCGTTCGGCGATTATTACAAGGCTGAAGCTATCGGCTGGGCATGGGAGCTTCTTACAGAAGTTTGGAAGCTGCCCAAAGAAAGATTGTGGGCTACGGTTTTCAGGACGGATGATGAGGCTTTCGAGTACTGGGAAACAAAAACAGACATAAATCCTGAACATATCCTTAGGTTTGATGAAAAGGATAACTTCTGGGAAATGGGAGAGACAGGTCCCTGTGGACCCTGCTCAGAAATTCATATCAACCTGGGGAGCGATTTTAATAATCCCGAGTATGTTAATGCAGGAACTTCGGAGTGCATTGAAATCTGGAACCTCGTCTTTATTCAGTATGACAGAGACGAAAAAGGTACCCTGCACGACCTGCCGTCAAGACATATCGATACCGGGATGGGATTCGAAAGGGTCTGCGCGGTACTTCAGAATAAATCATCAAATTATGATACCGATATTTTTATGCCGCTGATAAACAGGATCTCTGAAATATCAGGGGTAAAATATGAGAAAGAAGAAGACAAGATACCTATGCGTGTTATAGCAGACCATATCAGGGCTCTTACATTCGCTATAGCAGACGGTGCAGTACCTGGAAATGAAGGCCGCGGATATGTACTGAGAAGAATATTAAGAAGAGCTTCCAGATACGGCAGAAAGATAAACCTCCATAAGCCGTTTCTTTTTGAAATTGTTAATGTACTTGTAAGTACTATGGGAGAAGTTTTTCCTGAACTGAAAGAAAAGAAATCCTACATCAAAAAGGTGGTGAGGGCCGAGGAAGAAAGTTTTAATGTAACCCTCGATCGAGGTATTGAACTATTTGATGAATTGATAAAAGGACTGCAGAAGGATAAGCTTAAGGTAATTCCTGGTGAAGATGTTTTTAAGCTTTACGATACTTTCGGATTCCCCGTCGATCTGACGAATATTATGGCCAGGGAAAATGGATTTACTATTGATGAAGATGGTTTCAATGAGTTAATGAAACAGCAGCAGCAGAGAGGTAGAGAAGCTTCAAGAGAAAAAATGGCTTCTATTAATATTTCGACTGAAGATTTAAACTCTTTTGAACTGACCGGACCTGTATCATCTGAATTTACCGGATATGATGAACTGGAATCAAAAGGAAAGATCATCGGGTATAAAAAGGATAAGGATAATGACCTGATTATACTCGACAGAACACCTTTTTATGTCGAATCCGGCGGCCAGGTTGATGACATTGGGAACCTGATCATTGAAGGAAAAAAACTTCCTGTTGTGGATGTAACAAAAATTGACAATAAAATTATTCACGTGGTCGAGAATGAAAAACATGGCCTGATTACCTCCGGTCAGGATGCGATTGCCCGTGTTGATGAGAAACGAAGATGGGATATAATGAGGAATCATTCGGCAACGCATTTTCTTCATGCCGCATTAAGAAAAGTGCTGGGAAATCATGTGCACCAGGCAGGTTCGTATGTTGGTCCCGACAGACTTCGCTTTGATTTTACTCATTTCGCAAAATTATCTGAAAGCGAGATTAGAGAGATTGAATCTATTGTTAATGAACAGCTTAGAAGAAATCTGCCTAAAAACTACCACAGGAATGTTCCTTTTGAGGAAGCAAAAAAAATGGGAGCCCTGATGTTCTTTGGTGATAAATACGGGGATAAAGTTAATGTTGTGCAGTTTGGTGATTTCACAATGGAGTTCTGCGGGGGTACGCATGTTAATAATTCTTCTGAAATAGGCTTGTTTAAGATAATAAGCGAATCGTCTATCGCCAGCGGCGTAAGAAGAATAGAAGCGGTTACAGGACGTGGAATAGAAGAATTTATCGAAGCCCAATTAAATAAAATAAAGGAATCGGACGAGCATGCCGCGCTCCTGCTTGAAGAGAAGAAAAAGCTTGAAAAAGACTTTTCCGAATTAAAGCTGAAGGAGAAACTTGGCCAGATAGATGAGATCCTTAAAAATCCGTCCAGAGTGGCTAACTTAAACGTATATAAGGGTGAAGTGAATGCGGATAGTATGGATGAGCTTAAGTCTTTTGGAGATGAATTAAGGAATAAGACTAAAGAATCTGTTGGAGTAATAATATCCCGAATTGAAGATAAAGTGGGTATTGTATGTGTGGTTAATGATGAACTCATTAAAAGTACTAAGCTCAGTGCAGGAAAGATTATCGGCTCCCTGGCAAAAATTGCCGGCGGCGGCGGTGGCGGCAGACCGCACCTTGCCACCGCAGGAGGAAGAGACGTTTCTAAGATACCCGAAGTACTGCAGGAAGTTGAAAAAATAGTCCAGAGTTTTTTGTAAAAGATGAAAACCAAACCGAGGATTAAATACATTTGCTCCAGTTGCGGTTATGAATCACTCCGCTGGCTTGGAAAATGTCCCGAATGCGAAGAATGGAATTCTTTTACTGAAGAGATCATTGAAACTCGCCCGCGGAAAGCCTCTACCCCGGCCCGAAAACCATCCATCCCCAGGATCAGCGAAATCTCAGCAAATGAGGATGAAAGGATCAAAACCGGAATAATGGAATTTGACCGTGTGCTTGGGGGAGGACTAATGCCCGGATCGGTCGTTCTTTTCGGAGGGGATCCCGGGATAGGAAAATCAACTCTTGCAATGCAGGCTGCAGCCAGGATAAATGATAAAGTTTTGTATGTCAGCGGTGAGGAATCGGCCAGACAAATCAAACTGAGGGCTGATCGTTTGAAAATTACTTCCGAGAATTTTTACTTCCTTGCTGAAACTGATATGAATACGATTATTGGATCTATAAGGGATACCGGACCCTCGGTTGTTATAATCGACTCTATTCAGACAATGTACCGGAGCGAGTTCGAGAATTCTCCCGGCACGGTCACGCAGATAAGAGAATCCACCTCGCTGCTTATGGAAGAAGCGAAGAAAAACCACTTTTGTGTAATCATTATAGGCCATGTAACAAAAGAAGGATTTATTGCAGGACCTAAAGTGCTGGAGCATATTGTGGATGCTGTTATTCAGTTTGAGGGAGAATCTCATCATTCATTCAGGATACTGCGTGCACAAAAAAACCGCTTCGGCAGCACTAATGAAATAGGCATATTTGAGATGCATGAACAGGGACTCCAGGAGGTTAAAAATCCTAGCGAATTGTTCCTGAGTGAACGCGGGGCAAAAATTTCAGGCTCAGTGGTTACGGCGAGCATGGAAGGCACACGTCCTATTTTACTTGAAGTACAGGCGCTTGTTACTCCCTCTAATTATGGGAATCCTCAGAGAGTCGCTACAGGATTTGATTACAGGAGATTATCCATACTGCTGGCTGTACTCGAAAAGAGAAACGGCTATAGGCTTAGCGCGAATAACGTTTTTTTGAATATGGCAGGAGGGGTTAAGATAGATGAACCGGCAGTAGATCTTGCAGTATGCTGCAGTATTGCATCAAGTCTATTGGATAAACCAGCAGATAATTCGATCGTAGTGATAGGAGAAGTTGGTCTGGGAGGGGAAATACGCAGCGTCGCTAATATTGAAAAAAGAATTTCAGAAGCGGAAAAGCTGGGTTTTAAGAAAACAATTATACCGGCAAATAATCTAAAGTCATTAAAATCTGCGAATTCAGCTAAAATAGTACCTGTAAATTCCCTTTCAGAGGCCATATCCCGGGTTTTCGAATAATTGATAAAAATCACATTTGGTATACATTCCTTATTTATACAATCCTTCAAATTAGCATAAAAGAAATTTTTCTTTGTTTTTTTGTTTAATAATGGTATTTTTCTGCACGGTTAAACACCGTGGTTATTTTATTAATTATTTTTCAGAGGTAAGTTAGTGAGTACTAAGCTTTTTGTTGGATCTCTTCCCTGGTCGGTTAATGATGATTCTCTTCGCGCAGCATTTGAACCGCACGGTACAGTCGTTTCTGCGAAGGTCATCACCGATCGTCAGACAGGCAGATCCAGAGGTTTCGGGTTCGTTGAAATGTCAAATGAATCTGAAGCAGATGCTGCGATTACGGCGTTAAATGGTTCGGAACTTAGCGGCCGCAGCATTATAGTCAGTGAAGCAAAACCAAAGAGTTAATTCCAGGTTAGCTTTCTGTTTTTTAGGCGCTCTTTTCCGGAGCGCTTTTTTATTTTAAACTAGTTTCTAAAATAAAATGGAATTAATCCCTATCCTGAAATTATTTTCACCCCTGTAATTTAATCTCCAGGCAAACTCCACCTTCAGAGGTATCAATACCTGAGATAATCCTATTCCTGCTTCATAGAATAAATGGGGAAATGTACGTACATGGACCGGCAAATATGTAGTGGTTTCTTTCCCTATATCGCTGTAGGCGGTGTTAAAGAAAGTGCTGAACTGGATACCCCAGTCTCTTAGTCCGGGAATTTTCAGGGCTCTGAAGATTAAGTCCTGGAAATCATGCTCAAGGTTGACAGTAAAAACCCTGCTTCCGAAAATCTCATTAACATTCAGGGTTCTGAATGAAAATTGCTGAAAGAGTATATCTATATTTCCTGGTATTGCATAAAGAGATTGATAATGCAGACTTCCAATGTTATACATCCCCATTATTCTGTAATCCAGATGCTCGGAAGTGAATGTATTTAATGCTCCACTGAGGATAAGTTTATAAGTAGTATAATCGAGTCCGCTTTTTAGTATTTTCTTGCTGGATAATTCGATATTCCCTCTAACGGTAAGATAAGTTTTGCCTCTGGATATCCTTCTTCTGAAGTAACCGTCTTCAATGTAGTCTCTGAAATCCAGCTTAAATCCGGTCGTTACCGCGTTTATCTTTGCATCATATATAATTTGGTTGGGAGGGTAATTCTTGTCCTGGTTAAAAAGAGAGAACTCTGTCTTTGTAACCGTACTGTTATCCGTATGGTTTTTATATCCGGCAGTCAGTTTTAATACAGGAAAGACCTCTCCTGAGAGATTCAAATCGAATCCCTTTGAGTAGTAATAATTTCTGAATTCATACTTTGACAAAAGCGCCAGTAAAGAGGGGATCAGTTCACCATATTGATCTGATTCCCCGAAAAGAACTTTTAATTTGTTATAGACATTCAGTCCTATAGAATATGTCCTGTAATCTCCCAGAAGATATTCCACTGAAAGGTTTTCTTTCATCCTTTTATCCGAAAATCCGTAGGACAAGTCAATTTCGCTGTTCAGTCTTTTCTCCTCTGCTTCTTCCAGAAATAATCCAAAATCAATACTATGCCCTTCTACCCGGTTAAAATGATACATCCCTAAAGGAGCGCTCACGGCAAAATGTTTATTTAAGTAAATCCTGGAGGCGAGAAACGAAAACTTATCCCAAAAGGTAAGGGGAATTTTCTCAAGACTATCGATCCTCGCATAGGCAGCTTTTTCAGCCGGGGTGCCGGGAATGCTCTGAATAGAGCTCCAGTATGTCGAATCCTTTTCGTCAGCTCCCGGAACTACCTTAATGACGGCTTTTCCAAATTCACTGTCTTTCAGGCCCGGGTTTATTTCGTAATCGTAAAGTATCGTAGTAAGTTCAAATGCAAATCTCGCGAGGTTCAAATAATTCGCTTTAACATACAGTCTGTAATCTACAGGCATCATTATAGAATCAGTAAACGCTGTGAACTGCTGGAAAACTGAGATGGAATCGAATAACCCTCCGGTATCAGCGGCATCATTGAGGTGAAGATCGACCTCCAGCAGATCATAAGTATCTGCGGTTATATAAATACTTCCGGTAAAACCGGGATCATGTTTATCTTCAGGAGTTATGTGGATCCTGTATATCGTGGTATTGTTTATAGCCAGAGTGTTTTCGATATAATAATAGTAATATGACAGGGCGTTATCTGACAGAGGTCCGGGCAGGTCTTCCCCTAGAAAGTTAACTGATTCTTCGTAGAAATTCTGAATTAGCCGTCCGCCTGTGAGAATATTAATCGAAGCAGGCAGGTTAGCGGTCTGCTTCCTTGCAAGAATTAGTTCCTTATATTCGTCCGGTTTTTTATAGAATCCCTCACTCTGATTTTCGATTATTCCCGAGATCTTGAGAGGAATCGTATCATCTTCTGCGATATTAATTCCTACGCTGTTAGTTCCCGAGCTGATATCCCCCTGTGTCTTTATAATTCCTTTTGTGTAAGCTGTAAATTCGTAGCTGTTTAGTAAAGAAGTCCGCTCCTTTTTTCTTATTATTGCCCTCCTGATGATCTCCAGGGCTGGATTCACACCGGGCATAACTGTTATAGGAGGCAGACTGATATTTGTTTGTTTCAGAATAAAATCCATTTTAAGCTTGCCGGAAGGAGTCTTTATTTTAATGGTGTCTGAAATATACCCTATGTACGAAGCAATGAGTTCGTAAGTACTAGGCTTAAGTTTAAGCTCATATTCCCCGCGGCTGTTTGACGAGGTTCCCAGGGTTGTTCCGCTGACTCTTATATTGGCAAAAGGGAGAGGGTTCTTCACCTCGTCTGTAACTCTGCCTTCAATCAGCACCTGCTGGGCCTGGGCAGAAGTAAGCAACAAAACTGTGGTAATTAAAATTAATAACTGCTTCATTTATATTTTCTTAAATTGAAAGCTAAATATCGGGAAATAATGAAAAATACAATAGGAATATTAAGAGAAGCTATTAACAAAAAAGGTGAAAAGCGAGTCGCTGTCACTCCCGCTTTTGCTGCCCAAATAGTAGAGAAGGGGTACAAACTTTTTGTACAGCCGGCAAAGAATCCTTCCACTGGCGAAATAAAAAGGGCTTTTCCCGACGATGAATACCTGGAAGCAGGCGCAGAAATAAATGAGGATCTCTCGAAGACAGATGTCATTTTCGGATTGAAAGAAATTCCTGTAAAAAGAATTCTGCCAGAAAAAGTTTACCTGTTGTTTTCTCATACGTTTAAGGGACAGCTGAAAAACAGGGAAATGCTTAAGGCCTTCATCGATCTCAGAACCACAATAATCGATTATGAGCTGATAAGGAATGAAAACAATCATCGTCTGATCACTGCTTTTACATATAATGCGGGTTATGCGGGGATGGTTGATACCTTATGGTCATTTGGTCAGCGGCTTAAGATCAAAGGAATTCCTAACCCGTTCAAAAATATACCTCAGGCAGTTGATGGTGAAGATCTGCAATCGATAAGAGATTTAATTTCAGAAGCAGGAAAACTGATCTCTAAAAATGGCACACCCCGGCAGCTTCCTCCGCTGATAACATGTTTTCTGGGAAAGGGAAAGACCAGTTTCGGAGCACAGCAAATTTATGACCTTCTGCCTGTTGAGGAAATTACCCTTGATAAGCTGCAGAAAATATTCTTGCACGGCTCACGGAAAAAAGTTTATAAGCTTATTCTTTCTATTAATGAAACTTACCGGCTTAAAGCAGGAGAAGGAATCGATCCTGATGCCTACAGGCGCTTAAATAAAAGACAGAGACGCCAGCACTACCTGGTATACCCTGAGTTTTATGAATCAAACCTTGATACTGTTCTTCCATATATTTCAATACTTATGAACTGTATTTTGTGGGAACCTAAATATCCCCGGGCTTTGCCGAAAACTATGGTAAAAGAATTATTCAAAGAAAGTAAAAACCTGATTGCCATAGGTGATATTACATGCGACCCTAATGGGTCTATTGAATTCTCTAAAGAAACATGGATTGACGATCCTGTTTATATTTATAACCCTTTTAGCGAAACAATAAGAATGGGTTTTGAAGGAGAGGGTATTGCGGTAATGTCGGTTACAAACCTCCCCTGCGAATTCTCAACAGATGCGTCAAGGCAGTTCAGTAAAGATCTTTCTTCGTTCCTTGATGTGATAATATCGGCTGATTATAAAAATAGTCTGGAAAAATCAGGACTGCCGGATGAGATCAAAAGAGCCGTAATAATATGGAAAGGTAATTTTACAGACGACTATTTTTATATGAAGAATTATATTGCCTGATGTTATGCTGCCGATTCCTTCTCATTAAATTTGATGTCGAATTCCTCCAGCTCTTTTAACACAGGTAGGTATATATCTCTGTGAACCGGAATTACCACGCCCTTTTCCTTAATCATCCCTTCAGCAATTAATTTTACGGCAACACCTACCGGTAATCCTCCGGTATAAGTCATTGCTGTATTCAGCTTATCTTTTCCTTTATATATCATCGACGAAGAGATCTTTTTCCTGCTGCTTTGTGTTTTATAAACTATCTCTGTCTGTAGTACAACCATATCTCTGTCGCCTTCCCTGAATTCCCACTTATCCATCAGCAGATTCAGAAGTATTTCGGCCGATGTAGCCTTGCCGCTATTAATTTTCCTGGGGCTGAATAATTCCAGCCAGCTTATCTTTTTAAATACCTCATCATTTTTTGAAATGTTCAGGTAATTGGCTATTTCATCATCCAGAGGTTTACCGTTTGAAAACGGCAATGAGGATTTTACCCATTCCAGGTAAGTTAAATCATCGGTGTTGTGCCAGATCTTCTTATTGCTCGTAAGTCCTATTTTTATTAATGCATCCCATGCCTCACAGTAACCCGGCCTCCTCAGCGTTCCTCTGTAAAAGTTGTTCACATTGTTAAGTCCATACTTCTCAATGTACGGTATTGAATCTCTATTGGGATAGGCTTCGAAGCTGCCCAGCCCGGGAACGTCTATTTCTTCTGTATTTGTGAACAATTTTTCGTAAGGCACCTCTTTTATTTCTGAATTCTCCTTGTACCTTGCATTCCCCTGTCCTGCCAGGATTACGTTCATAGGACTCCAGGTAAATTTATAATGCCAGGGGTTATCGTCAGACTCAGGTGAAATCAAAGCTCCGCAGAATGATTTCAAAGAGGTAATTTCTCCACCATCTGCTTCAACTTTTTCCTTCAGCTGCATCACATCCATATGGTCTATCCCCGGATCCAGACCCATTTCATTTAGAAAGATTAAACCATTGTTTCTTACGTCGTCATCAAGTTTCATCATACCAGGCGAAACGTAGGAAGCAGTAACCATATTGGTCTTCTGCTTAAGGCATTCTTCTGCAATCAGCACATGCATCGAAGGTGGGAGGAAAGAAACTACAATATCCGCAGTTGATATTTCTTTTTCTCTCTGCGAGTCATCAAGTGCGTTAAATTTAATTGCCTTCCCGTTTGGATTATTTCCTAGTTTTTGTTCGGCAAGATTGTAATCATAATCGCCGACCGTAATTTTCCATTGATGCTTTTCTGCGTTCTCAAGCAGATATGATATTAGAGCGGTGGCGGTTCTTCCCGCGCCTATAACAAATATATTTTTCATACAGCATTATTTTTCATTTTTACTTATCAAACCTAAGATTTTATATAATAAATCGCCAAATCACATCACGATTCAATAATTCATTTTAATCTTTAATTATCCCGGCAATAATTCTATTTTATATATCTATCATCTACAAAATTATGTTTTATGAGGGACACTTTATGAATAGGATATCACTTTTTCCGTTATCACTTCTCTTTTTGTTCGTGATGACGGCTTTCGCACAGAATGATGTCGATTTCACCGAATATAACCTGGACAACGGGCTCCATGTAATTCTTCACAAAGATAATTCAACTCCTATCATTGCTGTATCCGTGATGTACCATGTGGGGTCAAAAAATGAGAAACCTGACAGGACAGGTTTTGCCCATTTCTTTGAGCACTTAATGTTCGAAGGATCTCCCAACATCGGCCGGGGAGAGTATATGAAAATGATTGAAAATGCCGGCGGTGAGCTTAATGCGAATACTGATTTCGACCGTACATATTATTATGAAGTTCTACCGTCAAATCAGCTGGCACTCGGATTATACATGGAATCGGAAAGGATGCTTCATCTGAAAATTGACAGCGTAGGTGTTGAAACTCAGAGAAAGGTTGTTAAAGAAGAAAGAAAGCAAAGGCTTGATAACCAGCCGTATGGAAAGATATGGGAAATTGTTTTCAGGGATGCCTACAAAGTTTCACCTTATAGATGGATGCCGATAGGTTCCGCTCAGTATATCGACAAGGCAAGTATAGATGAATTCAGGAATTTTTATAAAACATATTATGTTCCGCAGAACGCTGTGCTTTCTATAGCTGGTGATATTCAGATTGATCAGGCAAAAGAACTGATTAGTAAATATTTTTCCGAAATACCGAGAGGAACAAGAGATATATACAGGCCGCAGGTTGAAGAGCCCGAACAGCAGAAAGAAATAATTGATACAGCGTATGACAATATACAGCTGCCTGCACTGGTTGAAGCATATCATATTCCGGCCGTCGGTACGGAAGATTACTACGCGATAAGTATGCTTACTACCCTGCTTTCAGGTGGAAGGAGTTCTAGACTTTATAAGAAGCTGGTGGATGAAACTCAGAAAGCGGTTTATGTGGGAGCTTTTCCGGCAGCATTGGAAAATCCCGGCTTGTTTATTTCTCTTGCTATTGCTAACCAGGGTGTGGATGCTGATGAACTTAAAAACCTGATTGACAGGGAGATAGATAAGGTTAAGGATTCGGTTATTACTGATGAGGAAATGCAGAAGCTTAAAAACCAGGTTGAAACAAATTACGTTAATCAAAATGCAACGGATGCCGGTATAGCTGAAAACCTTGCTTATTACTATACTATTTATGGAAATACAAATGCAATAAATACGGAGCTGGATAAGCTGATGAACGTTAAAAAAGAAGATATAAAGAGGGTTGCTGACAAATATTTAAAAGATAATAACCGGGTTGTGCTTTATTATCTTCCTGAAAAGAAAGGAGGGAAATAATCATGCAGCGACTATTAACTTTCCTGACAGCATTAATGTTTATCATCCCCCTGAGCGCACAGGTTGACAGAAGCCATCCCCCGAAACCAGGCCCCGCACCTGAAATTAAACTTGGAAGTTATGAACATTTTGAACTCCCTAATGGCTTAAAGGTGTTCGTCGTTGAGAACCATAAGCTGCCCAGGGTGTCATTTTCGCTCCAGGTAGATAGGGATCCTATCCTTGAAGGAGATACCGCGGGTTATATATCGGCGGCGGGACAGTTGCTCAGAACAGGAACTAAAAACATGAGCAAGGATGAATTGGATGAGGCAATCGATTTCATCGGCGCCTCGCTCTCTACTTCCTCCACTGGTGTATATGGAATGAGTCTGACTGAACATGCTGATACACTTTTTAAAATAATGTCGGATATTATTCTTAACTCTGAATTCAAGCAGGAAGAACTGGATAAAATTAAGAAAAGAATGCAGTCCGATCTCGCCAGCCAGAAAGATGACCCTGATGCAATTGCGGGAACTGTTAAGAACGTTGTGGATTTTGGTAAGGACCATCCTTACGGAGAACCTGAAACTGAACAAACCGTTGGTAATATAACCCTTGAAAAGTGCAGGAATTATTATAAGAAATATTTTGCTCCCAATATCTCATACCTAGCGGTAGTTGGGGATATAACAGAGGGGAAGGCGAAAGACCTTATAACAAAATACCTTGGCGGCTGGAAGAAGAAAGACGTTCCTCAGTTCACTTACCCTGCCCCGCAGCCCCCGGCACAAACAACCGTCGACCTGGTCGACAGACCCAATTCGGTTCAGTCTGTCATAAATGTGACCTACCCCGTTCAGCTGAAACCCGGTGATAGCGACGCGATTCCTGCAGGATTAATGAACACTATTCTCGGCGGGGGTACTTTCAGATTATTTCAGGACTTACGTGAAAAACATTCTTTTACATATGGAGCGAATTCACATCTCTCTAAAGATGAATATGTCGGTAATTTTACTGCGTTTACAAATGTAAGGAACGCTGTTACTGACAGCGCTGTTTCACGTATTTTGTATGAAATGAACAGGATTAAAAATGAAGCTGTACCTGACAGCGAATTGCAGACTATCAAGAATTATGTCACCGGCAATTTCGCTATCTCTCTTGAAAGTCCGCAGACTATCGCATCGTTCGCAATAAATATTGATAAGTATAATCTGCCGAAAAATTATTATGCCGACTATCTTAAGAATGTAGCGAAAGTTACACCCGATGAAATAAAGGAAGCCGCAGAAAAGTATATCAGGCCTGAACACTCAAACATTGTTGTTGTGGGCAATGCTGACCAGATAAAAAAAGGACTGGAACAATTCGGACCGATAATTTATTACGATAAATATGGAAATAAGGTTGATACTTCCCTCTCCGGACTTCAGGGAAATACCTCGGCAATGGATGTTATAAATAACTATATAAGTGCTATAGGCGGAAGGGACAGCCTTGCAAATGTTCATGATAGAACTACTATAATGTCAGGTAGTGTACAGGGTTTTGATGTAACTACAAAAATATATCAGAAAGAACCTGATCTATTTAAACAGGAGGTGGTTGCAGGCGGGGTGACCCAGGATATAATCTTTAATGGACAAAAAGGAGAAATGCAGACGGGAGGTCAGCAGGTAAAGATTGAGGGCAATGAACTTGAAAAGTTAAAAAATGAAGCATCTCTGCATATGCTGCTGAACCTGGACTCTCTCGGTGTTAAACTTAAACTGGCGGGTATGGAAAAAGTTAACGGTAAGGATGCATATAAGATTGAGATGATCTTCCCCTCCGGTACTAAGTGGATTCAATATTACGATCCGGACACAGGCTATAAAGTAAAGGAATCAAAAAATATTACAACTCCCCAGGGTACGTTTACCCAGGAGGTAATTTATAGCGATTACAGAACTGTCGATGGTGTTAAATATCCTTTTTCTATAAAACAATCCATCGGTCCTCAGAATATGGAGTTTAAAGTGGACTCGATAAAAATTAATACGGGAATTCCGGATGCAGCCTTTGAACTATAAAATATGACAGGCAAATATTCTGTTATAGTATTCGATCTTGGAAATGTGCTTCTTCCTTTTAATTATCAGAGGGCTGTGGATCAGCTTAATAATGTGGAGAAAGGACTCGGCGGGCACTTCCTGGATTTTTATAATTCTCATTATGAATATCACCGGGCTTTTGAGCGGGGTGATATGCCTGAGGATGAGTTTGTACAGATAATGCTTTCCGCGCTGGATCATAAAATAGATAAAGAATCTTTCTGCAGATTATACTCCGATATTTTTACCGTAAATAAAGAAGTTGTAGATTTACTGCCGGTTTTAAAAAAGAGTTACACCCTTGTCATGCTCTCAAATACAAATATCATCCATTATAAATATGGCTGGGAAAGCTGCGGGTTTATTAAAGAGTTTGATAAAATTGTCGTCTCTTATGAGGCCGGAGCAAATAAGCCTGAAGAGAAGATTTACAGAGTTGTTGAATCTCTTACAGGTGAAAATGCCGGGAGGCATTTCTTCATTGATGATGTGGCAGAATATGTGGATGCCGCCAGAAAGCTTGGCTGGGAAGGTGTACAGTTTAAAGGATACAAAGATCTTTTGACGGAATTGATTAACAAGGGTATCCTCACCTACAAGGACTAACACTAGTTAAAATAAAAATATCCTCCCCTCCTCGGAATATAAATCTGCTTATTCTGGCAGCAGCTCCAATTCTGTTCTTAATCACCAAGGGTCATCCTTACTACTTCTTTCAGATCGTCTTCACCAAAAGGCATCATTAAAATTCTTAGGCCTGACTTTCCCGCATCTGCAGTTTCTTCGTCGGTGGATAGATAGATTGTCGGAAGATTATATTTTTCTGCTAACTTTACCGCTTCCATAATACCTTTATGATCTATTTGTTTTTCAATAATCAATAACTGAAATCCCTTTTTTAGTGCAGCTTCAATTTTTTCTTTGCCGGCTGGATGAACAACTTCTGTGTTGTAACCATATCCGCTGAGTACTTTTCTAATATCAAGTGCTATTATTCCGTTTTCGATTAAGATAAGAATATTCTTATTATTCATTAGTTAATCCTCAGAAATGACACAATACCACCAATAACAAAACAAAATCAATGCCTTATGAAATTTTTGCGCAAAATGCTGCAATTTCTTAAATTTTCACCTATTTAAATGCGCAAATATTTCGCCCATACACCTTTTGACCCTTGATCTGACTCATATTTCAGTAATGCCTTCGTCACTTTTCAAAGGAAGAAAACTCAATTAACCCTTTAATTATTCTTATATTTACGCACTGAATTTCAATTTCTAATGATAATGGAGTATATCACCGGATGGGTCTGAGTATTGGTATAGTTGGTTTGCCTAATGTTGGAAAATCTACCTTGTTTAATGCCTTAACTAAAGCTCAAAATGCAGAATCGGCTAATTATCCTTTCTGTACTATTGAACCGAATAAAGCCATTGTGCCTGTTCCCGACAGCAGAATTGAACAGCTTGCAAAACTTGTAAACCCGGCCAGGCTGGTGAATAGCACAATTGAATTTTTTGATATTGCGGGACTGGTTAAAGGCGCGAGCAAGGGTGAAGGGCTCGGAAATCAATTCCTGAGTAATATTAGAGAAACTGACGCTATCCTTCATCTTGTCAGATGCTTTGAGAATGATGATATTGTTCATGTTGATGGTAACATAAATCCTCTCAGGGATATAGAGGTTATAGAGACTGAACTTTTGCTGTCTGATATTCAAACCATGGAACGAAAAATTGAGAAGCTCCAGAAACTCGCTAAGGGTGATAAAACTGCTAAACAGATGCTGGATGACGCAGAAAATATGTTGAAATATTTGAACGAAGGAAATGCTGCTTCAGCTTATCCAGAAAAGGAAAAGGATTCTGTCAGACAGCTTCTGAATGAACTTAGACTGATGACAGCGAAAGATGTGATATATTGCGCTAATGTTGATGAATCTGAGCTGCTTGATGATAATTTATACGTAAAGGCGGTTAGAGATTATGCTGCAAAAAAGGGGGCTGATGCCGTTAAAATTTCTGCTAAAGTTGAAGAGGAAATGGTCGGCCTGACGGATGAGGAGAGAAAGGAATTTCTTGAATCATATGGTATAAATGAAAGTGGACTGGAGAAAATCATAAGAACAGGCTTCCATACTCTCGGTTTGATAAGTTATTTCACAGCAGGCCCTAAAGAAGTAAGGGCCTGGACAATTCATGATGGCTGGAAGGCTCCCCAGGCCGCGGGTGTTATCCATACAGATTTCGAGAAGGGATTCATCCGGGCGGAGGTTATAAGTTATGAGGATTACATTAAATGCGGTTCGGAGGCTGCATGTAAGTCAGCTGGACTTATGCGTATTGAAGGGAAAGAATACACTGTAAATGATGGTGATGTAATGCATTTTCTTTTTAATGTTTAGAGGAGTTCAGTAATTATCACTGCTTCTTAAGCTTATTCTTTTATTTTAATAAATATAAATTGAATTAAAGTTATGGACATAAATATTACACACGATCAAAAGAACCATAAATTCACCGTTACTATCGAAGACAGTGAATGTTATTTGAATTATAATTTACCCCGAAACAATGTGATAGATTTTTATTTCACTTATGTTCCGGGAGACCTTAGAGGCAGAGGGATAGCTGCTTCTTTAGTAGAAGAGGGTTTAAGATATGCTGCTGCGAATAAA
Source organism: uncultured Bacteroidota bacterium (assembly GCA_963771705.1). GTDB lineage: Bacteria > Bacteroidota > Ignavibacteria > Ignavibacteriales > Ignavibacteriaceae > DATFVA01. The sequence goes on along the minus strand of CAVYUP010000005.1, from coordinate 206,931 downwards.
CTCCAGGTAATTCCCAGCTGCTCCTATGTGAATATATATATCCACAGACATGAGAAATATATGGGACTCCTTGAATCTGACTGAAAGAAAGGTTTTGAATATGGCTGACGCGATTATAAAGGATGATGCTCAAAAACAATTTTATATCCAGGTTAACGGTAAAAGAGCCCGCCTTAAATACCAGATGAAAGATGAAAATACGATAGAATATGTTTCTACTTTTGTTCCTGAAGAATACAGAGGGAAGTCGCTTGCTTCTGAACTTGTAAGCTATGGATTAAATTATGCAAGGGAAAATAAACTGAAGGTTATACCTACCTGTCCCTATGTGAAAGAATATTTAGATAAGAATAAAAAAGAATTCGAGGATATCGAAATAGAAAAATAAAAGGCTGTCCCGGCTGGAACAGCCTGAAAATTATCTATTATTTAAGTTTGGCATCAAGAGTCATCTCAACGCTTTTTAAGGCCTTGGAAACAGGGCAGGCTTTCTTTGTGTCTGCAGCGTGCTTCTGAAAGGTATCATTATCAATTCCCTCTACTTCAGCTACTGTACTTATATCTATTCTTGTAATAGTAAATCCATCATCCGTTTTTTCAATATGTACGGCATCTTCAGTGTTTATGGCATTTACCTTAAACCCTGCCTTTGAAAGTGAATTGGCCAGAGCCATAGAGAAGCATCCTGCATGTGCCGCTCCCAGAATTTCTTCAGGATTTGTTGTGCTGCCTGATTCAAATCTTGACTTTGCATCGTAAGCAGTATTTTTTAAAACGCCTGTCTCAGTGTTCAGCACCCCTTTACCTTCCATAAGGTTTCCGCTCCATTGTGCGCTGCCTTTTCTTACCGGCATTCTTAACTCCTTTCGTTATTTGTTTTTAGGTGAATACTCAAAAATACTAACTTCATAAGTATGTAGGAAATAAGTGCTTCATATATCACAAATTTTTCAGCTTTCAGTGTTGCCGGCCTTCTCATCTTCCTATTCGAGCTTTTCCGGTTCCTTACTTAGCCGAGTGTTTTTCAATAAGCCTGTTTAAATTCTCTATTATGTTCGTTGTTTTGAATGATCTTCCTACTTGCAAATCCCGGCCTGGGTAATCTCAGTGTTTGCTTCTATATATAAGCCTTCTGGGGCTTTCTTCTGTATTCCTTAGCCTGGTCCTGATAAAATAGCTTACTATATTTGCTCTCCTATGCCGCTGACATCTCTGAACTACTGCGAACTCTGCAAAGTGTGCTTCTGATGGCTGAACTTAATGCTTTTAATATGTCTAATATTAATACATAATTTTTAGATTTTTGTTTCAACGTATTCAGAACGTATTCAGAACGTATTCAGAACGTTTTCAGAACGTATTCAGAACGTATTCAGAACGTTTTCAGATACTTTTTGGAAAGTAGGAGATATATAGAAACCTTCCTTAATCCGGAAATTCTCTCTCCTGTTTTCTTCTTAACAACATTTCTACATAATTTAGGGGTCCGGGAGGCTTCGGGCAGTGGTTATTGTACGGTAAAAAAAAAGCACGGACGGAACCGTGCTTTATAATATGATTTATGTTAACTGAGCTTAAGGGTAGAACCTTACTCCCAGCCCTACATCAACACCTGAATCAAAGTCCGGTGCCAGAGCCAGCAGAACGCCTATTTCAAAAAATGCTTCAATAGGCGTATCCCGCGGTACAAGGTTCACACCTACTACCCCCCGCGCGCCTATTCCAACATCACCTTTTGCCCTGTGATACCTGCCGTCGTACCAGAAACCATGCCCTTCGCCTACACCAATAACTCCTCCGGGTCCAGCGTATAAGTTAGCAATTGGGGTTTTGAAAGCATTGAAATGCCATAGATAATCTACACCTATTCTGGGACTCCCGAAATATGAGGCTCCAATATCAACTACGAATGCATTATCCCTTTGTGTCCAGAATTTTAATGTGGCGCCAAGGGGATCGCCAACCATAATACCAAAACCGAATTCTCTGCCGTAAGGAGAATAAGTCTGTGCTTTGGTTATTCCTGAAAGAGCAATAAGTATAGCGAACAGAATTACATATTTTTTCATTTGCCTGACCTTTTTCTTTTGGGGATTGTCTAAGTTCAGAATATATTAAGAATTACAAAATAGATATAATCACAAAAATAATCTGACATATCATATAAAACCAATGATCCTTCTCCGGATGTTATCCCTCTCACTTAATCCACCCTGGAATAGGCTTAACTTGAATTACGTTAAAATAATAATTAAGCTTGTTAATAATTAGGAATATTTTATCTTTTTTGAAAATCGAGGGTTTATTATGGCCGCCAGTGCTGAAATTTTGTCTGTATCAAAAGGAAAAAGAATCTATACCGACCGACGGACTTTAACAGAAAAGTATAATGCTGTAAGAAATTTTTTTAATACCTTATGCGAACCATTAGAAACGGAAGATTATGTTATCCAGTCGATGCCTGATGTTAGTCCGGTTAGATGGCACCTTGCCCATACCAGCTGGTTTTTTGAGGCATTTATATTGCAGAAGGCAGTAAAGAATTATAAATCACTTCACCCGCAGTATAACTTCCTGTTTAACTCTTATTATGTTCAGATTGGCGAGCGCTTTACAAGAGCAGACAGAGGGCTGCTGTCACGACCTACGGTAAAAGAGGTATTTGAATACAGAAACTATGTTGATAAAAATGTGGTCGATTTTATTTCGAACTGCTCTGAAGATCTGCTTAAAGAATACGGACCGGCAATTGAAATAGGGATACACCATGAACAGCAGCATCAGGAACTAATGCTGACGGATATTAAGCATGTCTTCTCCAGGAATCCCTTGCACCCGGTTTACTCCGATAGCTATCTTCCCATAGTTGACTATATCCCCGAAATGTCGTTCAAATCTTTTGATGAAGGATTGTATGAGATCGGAAATCCGGGAAATGACTTTGGTTACGATAATGAATTTCCCAGACACAAAGTATATCTCGAATCTTTTGCGCTTGCCGATAGACTGGTGACTAACCGTGAATATATTGACTTTATTGATGACGGAGGGTACAGAAAAACGGAGTTATGGCTTTCAGATGGATTCTCGAAGGCTGAACAGAACAATTGGGAGGCCCCTTTATACTGGGAGAAAAGAGATGGAGAATGGTGGAACTTTAAATTAAATGGATTCCATAAAGTAGATCTTAATGAACCGGTGTGTCACGTTAGTTATTATGAGGCTGATGCATTCGCAAGATGGGCCGGTTACAGACTGCCTTCGGAAGCAGAATGGGAGATCGCAGCAGGCAAATTATCTGTTTCAGGAAACTTTGTAGAAGATGGCAATTACCACCCTATATCAGTGTTAGAACATGAACCCATTAATCAAATGTATGGAGATGTGTGGGAATGGACTATGAGCCCGTATACGCCTTATCCCGGCTATAAAACTCTACCCGGTGCATTAGGGGAATATAATGGAAAATTTATGTCGAACCAGATGGTTCTTAAAGGCGGATCCTGCGCCACTTCCTCGTCTCATATCCGGAAAAATTATAGGAATTTTTTCTATCCCGGCAGCAGGTGGCAGTTTATGGGTCTCCGCCTTGCAAAGGATATCAGGTAGTTTATGTATTATACCGCCAGCAAAGAAAATGAGCTCGTAAATACTGTCCTTGAAGGATTATCAGGCCGCGTTAAAGAACTGCCGAGTAAATTGTTCTACGACGAAAGAGGTTCTAAACTATTCGACGAGATAACCTGTCTCAAAGAATATTATCCGACCAGAACCGAGATGAAGATACTTGAGGATAATATCTCCGAAATCGGAAAGCTTCTCGGTGAAGGTACCGTCCTGCTTGAGTTCGGAAGTGGAAGCAGTAAAAAAATCAGGCTGCTTCTTGAAAATATACCGGGACTCGCCGCTTATATTCCGATTGATATCTCGGAAGAACACCTGCTTAATTCGGTTAATAAACTTTCCAGGGATTATCCCCGACTTAAAATAATACCCCTCCACGCTGATTATACCAGATCAATTAAACTGCCCGAAATACCAGTACCTCATGATCATATATCTGCTTTCTACCCGGGATCAACTATCGGGAACTTTAAACCTAAGGAGGCAAAGAATTTTTTAAGGAGAATTGCCCGGTTGATTGGAGGAAACGGCGGAATAATTATAGGCGTCGATTTGAAAAAGAACAAACAAATCCTTGAAGCCGCGTATAATGACAGTAAAGGTGTCACTGCTGATTTTAACCTGAATATCCTGAGACATATAAATGATGAGACAGGCTCGGATTTTAAGCTTGAAAACTTCAGGCACTACGCATTTTATAATTCTGTACAGGGAAGAATAGAAATGCATATTATAAGTCTGGAGGATCAGCACATAAACATAAATGGCACTGATATTCATTTGGAAAAGGGTGATGATATCCTGACAGAATATTCCTATAAATATACGCTGGAAGAATTTGCAAGCCTGGTAAGTGATTTCTTTGAAGTAAGAAACGCCTGGGTAGATGAGAACAAGTTCTTCAGTGTGCAGTACCTGAGGGTTAAACAATGAGTAAACTTAAATTGTCCTGGCTCAATAATAAGTAAAACCACCCCTTATAATCACATACAATTATATTTTCATGATTTAAGTTAAATCAAATTCTAATCTAAGAAGAATAATTAGGTATAGATATTGCTGAGAACTAATTACTTTAACAACCAATTCCTTATGGGGCTGTATTTATGAGCAATGCTGAGTATAATGAGCTAAATGAACTTTTACAGAATGAGTATCATAATGAGAAGATTTCTTACAATGGACCAGTAAAGAATTCTTTATCAATCGTAGAAGGTAATTCTGGCGTTTATTTTGATAAATGGATGGCATATATTGAGAAACATCCTGACGCAACTGTTTATAATCACCCTCTATGGTTGAAAGCTCTTGAATATGAATACGATAAAAAGGGTAAAGTCCTGTTCTGTGAGAATGAAAATCATGAGATAATGGGAATCCTCCCCTTGTTACCTACAGCGGGACTCCCTTTCAAGAAAAATGAACCTGTTACGGCTAAAAGGCTGGCTTCCCTTCCAAGAACCCCTCTAAGCGGTCTTATCTATGATAATGACCAGGTACGCAGATTATTATTAAATGAGGCTTCTTCAAGAGCAAAATCAGAATTTAACGCCTTGCTGCAGGTAAAAAGTTACTGCCATTCCCTTGATTCTGACCTGGAAACCATTCATAGAGTCGACTGGAGGGAATCGTATTATTTTGAATTACCTGAGTGCCCTTCAACCCTGAGGTTCGGAAATAAAAAACAGAATCATAAGATCCGTTGGGGTGTAACTAAAGCAAAGGATTCTGGTCTCGCGGTTCGTGAAGCTGATTCAGAGAAAGATCTGCAGAACTGGTACCGACTTTATCTTGAAACTATGAGATGGCATGTTGTTCCTGCAAGGCCTTACAGGTTCTTTAAATATATATGGGAGAATCTTAAACCCAAAGGTCTGATGAGACTCCTTGTATCAGAAATTATCGGGGATAATAAAAAAGAAATGGTTGCGGGTTCAATGTTCTTAAAATACAACAAGACTGTTTTTTATTCTTTCAATGGGCGTAATACCTCTGCACTCGCATTTCATGCTAACGACCTGATTCAGTGGGAAGCTATTCATAAAGCTTGTGAAGAAGGTTATTCTTTTTACGATATGGGTGAAGTTGCGGAAGGCAACGGCGGTCTCGCACAGTTTAAATCAAAATGGGGATGTAATACCAAAATGGTATATCATTATTATAATGAATCTATTCCGAAAGACATCGATATCGTTAAAGATATGACCTTTTACAAAAAAGTCTGGCAGAAACTGCCTCTCGGATTGACAAAAAATATAGGCGTATTTTTAAATCGATATCTCTGATGCAGATCCTGAAAATTCTGGTTTAAGAAAGGGTATCCAGAATATCCTTAAGTTTTTTCAGATTTTTTTCCTGGTCTGACTTTTTTTGTCTTTCACGCTCAACTACTTCTGGAGCCGCATTGTTAATGAATTTTTCGTTTGCCAGCTTTTTTTCTATTCCGGCAAGCGAACCTTCCAGCCGGCTTATATCTTTCCTAAGCCGTGCCCGCTCAACCTCAAGATCGATCAATCCCTCCAGCGGAATGTATATCTCGCACTTTGTTAATACAGAGGAAACGCTGGCTTTGGGTTTTTGGACTTTCTCGTCTACTACCAGCTCACCTACTCTTGCTAGTTTTTTAATATATTCAACCTGGTGCTGCCCGACGGACGAGGATTTAATAAAAGCTTTTATCTGTTTTGAAGGTGGAATATTCATTTCCCCGCGGATAGCGCGTATCGATGTAATAATATCCTGCACAAACTCCATTTCCTCTTCAGCCTTTGAATCTATTTTATCTTCTTCCGGAACCGGATAGCTTGAGATTACAATACTTTCCCCTCTCTTCCTCTCTTCAATTAACTGCCATAGTTCTTCCGTAATAAACGGCATAAAAGGATGGACAATCTTTAAAAGATTTTCAAACATCATTAGCGATCTGGTGAGTACTGCAGATTTAACTTCGTTATCATCGGAATAAAGCCTGTTCTTCGAGAGTTCTATATACCAGTCGCAGAAGTCGTTCCAGACAAATGCATAAACGATTTTTGAAGCAGTGTTTATCTCAAATTTCTGCATAGAATCCTGAATCTGGATCAGGGTCTTATTGAACCTTGAAACGATCCACTTGTCTGCAAAATCGATATGCTTCTCAGCAAGACTGCTGTCCAAAGGAATGGACTCCCGGTTCATTAGTAAAAATCTTCCCGCATTCCATATCTTGTTCGCAAAATTCCTTCCGAGTTCACATTTCTCTGTGCTGAACAGAACATCCTGTCCCATTGGGGCAAGATAAATAATTGTAAACCTGAGAGCATCAGCACCATAATCCTTTATTACATCAAGCGGATCAGGGGAATTACCGAGAGATTTACTCATCTTTCTCCCCTGAACATCCCTAATAACAGAAGTAAAATAAACACTGCTGAAAGGGATATCTTGTTTGAAATGGAGTCCCGCCATTATCATCCTGGCAACCCAGAAGAATATTATATCGGGCGCTGTCACTAGGGTATCGGTGGGATAATAGTAGTCCTGCTCTTCTTTGGTTTTAAAAACTGCATGAGCCCACAGCCAGCTGGAGGCCCAGGTATCAAGAACGTCATCATCCTGCCTCAGATTAGTGGAACCGCAATAAGGACATTTTTCCGGCTTTTCAGTTGCAACAATGGGATTTTTACATTCCAGGTTGCAATGATCATCTCCAACACAGTACCAGACGGGTATCCTGTGTCCCCACCATAACTGCCGGGATATGCACCAGTCGCTAATATTTTCCATCCAGTGTTTGTAGGTCTTTACCCAGTGGTCAGGATAAAAATTCACCTTACCATCTTCTACGGCTTCAAGCGCGGGCTTTGCAAGCTCATCCATCTTCATAAACCATTGCTCCGAGAGGTAAGGTTCAATCGGTACTCCGCCTCTTTCAGAATAACCTATTTTTGTCTCGTAATCCTCCGTTTTTTCAAGAAGCTTAAGGTCTTCCATTCTGGCAACAACTTTTTTCCTTGCTTCATACCTGTCAAGATCTCTCAGGAAATCCGGCACATTATTATTGGTTGTCGCATCCTCATTAAAAATATTTATGGAATCCAGATTGTGCCTTTTACCCATCTCGTAATCATTCATATCGTGGGCAGGAGTAACCTTAACGGCACCGGTTCCGAAATCCATATCCACATAGTCATCGGCAAAGATCGGGATTTCTCTATCAACAATTGGAAGCAGAACCTTACTCCCAATTAATGCTTTGTATCTTTCATCATTTGGATTAACAGCTATTCCTGTATCTCCAAGCATTGTTTCGGGGCGTGTAGTTGCAACTACAATAAAATCGCTGCTGTCTTTTACAGGATATTTAAAATACCATAGCTTGCTGCTTGCATTCCTGTATATAACTTCCTCATCGGAAATGGCCGAGCGTGTAGCGGGATCCCAATTTACCATGCGGTATCCGCGATAAATTTTCCCTTCGTTATACAGCTTAACGAATGCTTTTATTACTTCCTGATAGTATTCATCATCCATCGTAAAACGTTCCCGGTCCCAGTCGCAGCTTACACCTAGCTTTTTAAGCTGCTGTATGATAATGCCGCCGTACTTCTCAGTCCATTCCCAGCAGTACCTGATAAATTCATCCCGGCCGATAACCTTCTTATCAATATCTTTGTCTTTAAGATAATTGGTTACTTTTGTCTCCGTAGCAATTGAAGCATGGTCTGTCCCCGGAACCCAGCAGGCATTGTATCCCTGCATCCTTTTTATACGTATAAAAATATCCTGAATGGTATTATTAAGGATATGGCCCATGGTAAGCATACCGGTAACATTGGGCGGGGGTATTACAATTGTGAAAGGTTCTTTATTATGATCGACTTCTGAATGAAAATATTTGTTTTCAAGCCAGTACTTATACCACTTATCTTCTACCGACGCCGGATCATATGCCTTTGGAATTTCGGTCAGAGACATTTCTTTCCTTAATTAATATTCTGAGTTTAAGCTGCAAATATAAGTAATTTTTTACTGGGTCATTAAGTAAAAAACGAGGTCCCTCTTCTGTTTTGGAGTGTTCAGGCAGCCTTTTATGGGCTGCCGGCAGGATTAATATATTATATACATGTAGTTGGGGATTTTAACCTGAATTCCATGGTATGGACCATTAAGGTCGCTCCATTGATCGCCTACAGTTCCCGTAATTACATATCCGTTTTCTGCAAGTTCAGTTCTTTTTGCAGATTTAAACATTTCCGCGGTTTTTCCCGAATATTCCTCCCCCTTAACTATCAGAGTATCAAATTTTGTATAGCCCGCGTTAATCAGGTTCTTAAAAGTAGACTCATATTGATATTCTTTTCTTCCTGTAATAAATACAATATTAAAATTCTTTTTTATCAAATGATTGTAAAGGTCCAGAACTTCAGGAACTGCAGGAGCCTTGGCACTGTCCACCCACATATCAAAATATTTTGGAACATATCCAAAATCCCATTTTCTATAATACCCATAACTGGAAATAGCCGTCTCATCCACATCAAAAACAATAATTTTATTCTGATCAGGTACTACACCGTTAAATTTCTCTATTGCATCATTAACTACCTGCCTTGTATCGAAATCGTATTTACCGCTCTCGTGGTACTTGATAACCTCATCTTTTGCGATGCCAAGGTTTATCAGATCTGAAGTCCCCGCACAGCCCCAGAATGAGCCGCTTAAAAGAACGATGCAAATAATACTTATGAATTTTCCGAAGGGTAAATGTGATGAAGTCATATTAAACAAATGATTATTTATAAAGAAACCGGAAATAATATTTTCCGCACACAATTATTTTCCAAAGAAAAAAAGTAAAGGCCTTTCCAGCCTGTCTGCCCAGGCAGATTCATTGTGCTCTGCCCCCGGGGCGTAAAAATAATCAATATTTGTTCCTATTAAAAATCCATTCTCAGTAAGCCTGGCAAACATCTTTTGTCCCCTTGCCAGACCATCCTCACCATGATCAATATAAATTTTTATTCCTGGTTTTGGCTTGAAGCTTTTTCCGATGGTTTTAAATACCTTGTCGTTATCGTAGTAAAAGGAGCTCGACATGCATCCGGCCATAGAAAAAACAGAGGGATATTTCCATACTATCAAAAAAGAGATTAGCCCTCCCATTGAGGATCCCATAACCGCATTGCTTCTTGGATCAGGAATTGTACGGTAATTCGAATCAATAAAGGTTTTAAGCTCTGAGGTCAGGAATTTCATATAATTTCTTCCCTTTGGGGAGTCGCTGTATTCTTCAAGCCGGTCCTCTGAATTATAAATTCCGACGATTATTATTTCCTTCATCTTTCCGGACTTGATCAACCTGTCAGCAGTCTCATCTGCCTGCCAGTCAACTCCTAAATAGGAAGTTGAGGGGTCCATCAGGTTTTGACCATCGTGCATGTATAAAACCGGATATCTTTTCTGAGAGGGTGTGGAATATGAGGGTGGAAGCCAGACAAAAACATCTCTTTCATTGTTTAAATGATCCGAATGAAACTTCCGGTAATAACGGATATCGCCTATAATTTTCTTTCTTCCCCGGTAAGTTTTCGGATTGGATTTTGTCCGTTTTCTATCGTTTAAAAGCTCTTTTTCAGCCGGCATTGTGAAATGTGATTTGTTTGTAAAGTAGTAAATATATAAATAGGGTGTAAAATGACAAAAATAATTGATCAGCATCAATTTTTCTTCCGATTTAGTACTCCTTAAATGGAATATTTATAATATTTTATGGATTTTTAAAGCTCATTCTTTTTCAGTTTTATAAGGAGAGATTGTTCAAAATGGCCATAATAAGACCCTTCAAAGCATTAAGACCTTCAAAAGATAATGCCGAAACAGTAGCAAGTGTACCATATGATGTTGTTAATAGAAAGGAAGCTAAAAACGAAGCAGAAGGAAATCCTTTAAACTTTTTACGCGTTACCCGATCTGAAATTGAGCTGGATGACAGCGTTAGCCCTTACTCAGAGGAAGTATATAATAAAGCTAAGCAGAACCTGGAGAGACTTAAAAACGAGGCCCCGCTTATAGCTGAGGATTCTCCACATTTTTATCTGTACAGACTAGAAATGAACGGTAAAGCCCAGGTAGGAATTGCTGCTACCTTTTCGGTAGATGATTATGCGAAGGATGTTATCCTGAAGCACGAAAAAACCAGGCGGGAAAAAGAGGATGACAGGACAAACCATATTGTTACTACTGAAGCACAGACAGGCGTTGTGTTTCTTACCTATAAAGGAAAAGATACGGTAAATCAAATTGTTGATGAAACAACGAAGAATAATAATCCGGAGTATGACTTTACTTCGAAGGATGGTATCAGGCATACTGTGTGGATCGTCCCTGAAAAATATAATGAGAAAATAATCGGCGAATTCAGTAAAATAGATCATCTGTATATAGCGGATGGACACCACCGGGCTGCCAGTGCCGCAAGAGCAAGGAACGTTAAGAAGGAAAATAATAAAAACCATAACGGGCAGGAAGAATACAATTTTTTCATTTCTGTGATCTTTCCGGCAGAACAGCTTAATATTCTGCCGTATAACCGCGTTGTTTCCGACCTTAACAACCTGTCTAAAGATGAATTTCTAAATAGGGTGAGTGAAAAATTTGTTATCGAAAAAACAGGAGAAAAGGAACCGAAAGAGAGAAGAAGCTATGGCATGTTCCTGGACGGTGAATGGTATATGCTGAAGGTACGTGATTCTGTACTGGCAAGTAATTCACTTTCGGAGTCTGTTGCTGAAACTCTTGATGTCAGCATTCTGCAGGACTTCCTCCTTAACCCTGTGCTCGGGATTGATGATCCCAGAACAAATAAAAGGATAGATTTTATAGGAGGTATCCGCGGTACCAAAGAGCTGGAGAAATTAGTCAACAGCGGTGAAGCTGCTGCTGCATTTTCTCTCTACCCTGTTTCGCTCGATGATCTAATGAAAATTTCGGATGCGGGTGAAATAATGCCGCCTAAATCTACATGGTTTGAGCCTAAATTGAGAGATGGACTTCTTGTCCATACAATATAAATATTAATTAAATAGTTAATTGAAAATCAGAAGGGAAGATCATAAAAATGGAAAATAGAATTTATAATTTTAGTGCGGGCCCTGCAATTCTGCCCGAAGACGTGCTTAAGGAAGCTCAGGATAATTTAATGTCGCTTCCCGGTGTAGGTATGTCAATATTGGAAATAAGTCACCGTTCAAAAACATTTGATAAAATTATAGGGGACGCTAAAGCCGACCTGAAAGAACTTATGGGAATAAGCGATGATTATTCTATTCTTTTTCTGCAGGGTGGTGCCAGCCTTCAGTTCTCGATGGTTCCTATGAACCTTATGCCTCCCGCAAATAAGGCTGACTATATAGTAACCGGAAGCTGGTCAAAGAAAGCTATTAAAGAAGCTAAAAGAGTTGGAACTGTTAATGTTGCCGCATCTGGAGAAGAGGGAAAATTTAAAAGTATCCCAAAGCAAGGTGAACTTAAACTCGATCCTGAGGCTTCTTATGTCCATTTCACTTCTAATAATACTATCTATGGAACTGAATTCCATTATGAACCTGAAACGGGAAAAGTCCCGCTTGTCTGCGACGCTTCTTCCGATATCCTCTCAAGAAAGATAAATGTCGCTAAATATGCGCTGATATATGCCGGTGCTCAGAAAAATATGGGACCTTCAGGTGTTACCTTTGTTATTATCCGTAAGGATATGGTTGAAAGAAGCAGTGATTCTCTGCATACAATGCTGAATTATAAAACTCATGTAGACGCTGACTCTCTCTATAACACCCCTACTGTATTCGGAGTATATATTATAGGACTTGTAGCAAAATGGCTGAAGAAAAACGGAGGCCTCGATGCTATGTACAATCTTAATAAAGAGAAAGCTGATACGCTCTATAAATGCATAGATGAAAGCGGAGGTTTTTATAAAGGTCATGCTGAAAAAGACAGCCGTTCCCTGATGAACATTACCTTTAACCTGAATTCTGAAGAGCTTGAGAAGAAGCTGGTTGAGGAAGCATCTAAAAACGGGTTCAGCGGATTGAAAGGACACAGATCGGTGGGCGGTATAAGAGCTTCGGTTTATAATGCGTTCCCTAAAAAGGGAGTTGAAGACCTGGTGAGTTTCATGAAAGATTTTCAGAGTAAGCATAGTTAATAAATTGGATCAAAAAATCCCGGGAGGTCGGAAATGAAGGCAGTAATTTTTTTATCCTTTTGCCTGGTTCTGCTGATTGCTTCATGCGCAAAGGAAGAAAAAAAACTTGAGGTATATAATGCAGAGGCCTTTGCTTATGACCTTGGCGGCAGCTGGGAGGTTGACGCTAGTACGAGAGTTAAGGGATTGAAGCAAACAGAAACAGATAATAAATTCACAGCTACGCTGAGTTACGATATTGATTTGGTAAAGCCTGCGGGAGATACAGTTAAATCTATGATCAGCAGAACTGAAGATAAGGTTAATGATGAAGAGGTTGCTGATGTTCCGGTTGAGATACAATTCGATCTTGATTCAACTTATGCAGATGGTAATTATAAGGTAATATTTAATATTAAAGATGCTGAAACAGGTCAGACTGCTTCAGCATCTGCTCCTTTTAGCCTGAAAAAAGATTAGTCCCGGATTTCTAATCTTTTTTATAACTTAATTTTGTATTCATTGAGGTTCCCTCATTCTCCCCTTCCAGGGAGACAGCCATAGCATCCTCTGCCGGATGCCTGTAGGTTATCTTTGCCGGATATCCTTCACCCTCATTCTCAAAAACTGCCGAGGTATCCGTTACTTCTGTTAGTTTTAATGTCTGCTGCTGGTCCTCCGATAGTTTTATAGTATAATATACCTGGTTGTTGTTTTGCTCAATCCGCATATCCTGGGAGTATACTCTTCTACCGTTTTCATCAGTTGTATAGCTTATGCCTTCCATAAGTCTGAAATTTTTCTTGTGCCAGCTTTCATAAAGTTTTGCGTCTCCCTGTTTTCCGCGCCATATACCCTCCATCCAGCTGAGTTTATTGAATCTTCCGAGATCCTCTGTCTTCTGCTCCTGCGTATCACATCCGGAAACCATAATTAATAGAAACAAAATTGTTAAAACGATATTTATTTTTAATACATTCATATTTCATTCTTATTGTTAGAAGATTATAATGTAAAGGATATATCTATAGATTTATGTGAAATGAAAAACAGAAACCCTTGAGTGTGAGGATACCGGGAGGAAATTTTTAATTGTGACTATAGTACTTTTCGGGGATGGGACGACGCCCTGCATAACCCTTATCAATGTCATGATAAAAGCGGATGTTCTCTTCATCACTTCTCCAGCATAAGAAAACTTCCTTGCCTTCTATTATAGCGGGAAAATCAACCAGACCAATTGAAAAGTTCCAGTCTTTGTAGAAGCAGCCTATCTCTTCAAGCTCAGCCATAAAACCATTCAGATCATTAACCATCTTTTTAACATCAGGATCTGATTCAACCACACCATCTTTATCCTCGGTAAGGAGCCTTATTTCCCGGGAAGTATTAAGAATATCCTCTACAATTTTCCGTACGAGAGGGAGAGTCTTGTGAGCTTCTTCAGGCGTAAAATATCGGGTAGCAGTAATCATATTGAATATAATTCCTTCTTTACTTTGTCCTCCTTAAAATTACAATTTTATTTGTTCAAAAAAAGTTCAAAATTATCGTAATTTGTGATGCGGTCAGTATATCTTGCCTCAAATCAAAATTATAAACTTTGTAATTTAATATGATTATAATCATATGAGATCATACAACTAGAATGTACAGAAAATTTCTTATCTCGGTATTATACATTGTTGTTGCGGGACTAAGTTTTGTAGACAGTTTCGCCACCAGGATTGATACTCCGGTCCAAAGTCTTAAACCGTCCGGGGCGGAAGCAAAAAACTGTTCTTTTCCCATCGCTGCGGTGGGTGATCTTCAGCGAACCTCAGTTTGGGAATACATGATGGGAAGAGAAAGCAATGACTTTGAAAGAAAAGAGATTGTTCAGAATATTGCGGATCAGAATCCCGGTTCTGTAGTTTTGCTTGGAGATATGGTCTTTGAAGGAGATAATATTGATCACTGGAAATATTTTGACAGCGTAATGACACCTATAACCAGGGAGGATATTCCTGTGTTCCCTGTTATCGGCAACCATGAATACTGGGGTAAGAATCGGATTGCTCTTCAATATCTTTCGGAAAGATTCCCTATGCTTAAGGGAAGCCATTGGTATTCTGAAATATGTGACAGCCTGGCATTGATATTTCTTGATTCAAATGACCAGGAATATTCCAGTGAAGAATGGCAGAGTCAGGTCGATTGGTTCAAAAATAAATTACTGCTGTATGACAATGACCCTTCGATTAAAGGAATACTTGTTTTTGCGCATCATCCTCCGTATACTAATAGCCTTATTACAGGTGATGAAATGCAGGTTCAGTTAGGGTTTGTCCCCGCGTTTGATAAATCGAAAAAAACTCTGGCTTTTATTACTGGTCATGCCCATACGTATGAAAGGTTTATTGAAAAAGGTAAAACTTTCATAGTCTCGGGCGGAGGTGGGGGGCCCAGGGTTTTGCTGAAGACAGGAACGAATACTCACCATGATTACTACAAAGGGCCTTCTCCCAGGCCGTTTAATTATCTTCTTATTGATAAGAAAGCGGGAGGACTAAGTATCACGGTTAAGGGAGTTAAAAAGGGAAGCAGTTCTTTTTTCACGCTGGAACAGTTTACTCTCCCTTTTAGTAAATAAATATAAAAATGATGAAACTATTTGCGGCTTTCTGCTTCTAACAGGTATGAACTATTGTTAATAAACGGAGTAATAATGGATTTTTTGCAGCTTAAGAAAAGAATTGATGAATCGGGTATTTCATATGATGAGTATATTAAAAAAACGGTAAGTGAAGTTTCAGAGGCCGATACCGGCAGCCTTTCACCATCTGAACTTCAGAGATTAAAAATTAAATCTCTTAATCTTCAACGAGGCAGCAGGATCAGCAGGTTTTATAAACCTGGAGATGAGTTAAGCAGAATTTTAAAGGAATTTCTGAACCACAGCTCTGGATTGTTATTACAGAAAGCTGGTGTGGTGATTCCGGACAGAACCTTCCCTATATAGCCGTAATGGCTGAGCAGAATCCTTTAATTGATTTGAAAATCATTCTGCGTGACGCTAACCCTGACGTGATGGATCAGTTTCTGACCAATGGAACAAGGAGCATTCCTATTCTGGTTTCTTTTAACAAGTCAGGAGACCAGCTGTTCCGCTGGGGTCCCCGTCCTGAAACAGCCGTCGGGCTTATAAACCAGTGGAAATCAGAGGGATTGGAGAAAGCTGAATGGACGGAGAAGCTGCATTTTTGGTATGCAAAAAATAAAGGCTGCAATCTGGAAAAGGAATTTTTAGAATTGATTGAACCTATTTTTTCTTCATAAAAAAAAGACGCACCAGAGGTGCGTCTTTATAGAGTTTATTTTTCGTTCATAAAGGGATATTTCCAGTCTGTAGGGGGAACAAAAGTTTCTTTTATAGATCTTACTGTCATCCACCTTAATATATTCATACTGCTTCCTGCTTTATCATTTGTACCTGAAGCGCGTCCGCCGCCAAAAGGCTGCTGACCAACAACAGCTGCTGTCGGTTTATCATTGATATAAAAATTCCCTGCGGCATCTCTGAGTTTATCAGACATCTTTACAAGGATCTCTCTGTCCTGCGACCAGATGGCTCCCGTCAGAGCATACGGTGAGGTGTTGTTGCAAAGCTCCAGGGTTTCGTCAAATTTATCATCTTCGTAAACGTAGATGGTCAGGACAGGTCCGAATATTTCTTCCTGCATCGACTTAAAGTTCGGATTGGTGGTAACTATCGTAGTCGGCTCTATAAAGTAACCTTTCTTGTCGTCACAATTTCCACCGGTGATTATCTCTGCGTCCTTCGCGTCCTTTGCATAATCGATATAGGCTTTAATGCTTTCATAAGCACCTTTATCAATCACGGCACCCATAAAGTTTGTAAAATCCTCTATGTCTCCCATCTTTATCTTTTTTACTTCGGCTGTATATTTCTTCTTGAAATCATCCCAGATAGAGCTGGCAATATACATTCTCGAAGCCGCTGAACACTTTTGTCCCTGATATTCAAAGGCCCCTCTGATAGCGGCTGTTACAAGTGCGTCAACATCTGCTGATTTGTGAGCAAAAATGAAATCCTTACCTCCCGTCTCACCCACTATCCTGGGGTAGTATTTGGAGTTCTGGATATTGTCTCCGATCGTCTTCCACATTCCCTGGAATACTGCGGTTGAACCGGTAAAATGAACACCTGCAAGATCAGGACTTGCCATTACAGGATCGCCTACCTGGCTGCCTGAACCCGGAATAAAATTGATAACTCCTTTGGGCAATCCGGCTTCTTCCCACAGCTTCATAAGGAAATAAGCAGAATAAACGGCGCTTGAGGCCGGTTTCCACAGCGAAACATTGCCAACAATAACAGGTGCTGTAGGCAGGTTGCCGGCAATCGAGGTAAAATTGAATGGGGTAACCGCGAAAATAAACCCTTCAAGAGGACGATACTCCATCCGGTTCCACATTCCTTTGGGTGAATATGGCTGGTCTCCCATTAACTGGGTCATGTACTGCGTATTAAAGCGCCAGAAATCTATTAATTCGCAGGCAGAGTCGATTTCAGCCTGGTATGCGGTCTTCGATTGTCCCAGCATTGTGGCTGCATTTACGGTTGCACGCCATGGACCTGATAATAATTCTGCAGCTTTGTGAAAAATAGAAGCTCTGTGCTCCCACGGCATTTCAGCCCAGGTTTTCCTTGCTTTAAGAGCGGCTTCAATAGCCATTTTAACTTCTTTTTCACCGGCTTTATGATAAATTCCAAGCTTTTTAGATAGGTTGTGGGGAACCCTGATCTCAGCAGTTTTACCGGATTTGATTTCTTCTCCTCCGATGATTAAGGGAATTTCTATTTCTTTCGCCTGTAATTCCGAAAGTTTATTCTTTAATTCTGCTTTTTCGGGACTCCCGGGGGCATAATTTAATATTGGCTCGTTTATCGGTACTGGTAGTTTGAAATATGCATTTGACATCTATTTTCTCCCTCTTCGTTTTCCGAAGTTTATTTTTTTTGATTTTTTGAACTACCAAATTACGGCTTTAATGCCTCATCTTCAATGAATAATGAGATGGTACTAAAGCCTTTTCAGATATCAAACTAGGCTGAGGGTAAAATAGAATTCAGTCTCACCACCGGGAGCTGATTTAACATCGATTTCTCCTCCATGAAGCGTGATTATAGATTTGACAATTGAAAGTCCTAGTCCCGTTCCTCCCGTTTTCCGGCTTCTCGATGATTCAATCCTGTAGAATTTGTCGAATATTTTATCTCTGTCTTCTTCGCTTATTCCTACACCTTTATTAATCACGGAAACCCGTGCATTCTTCTCGATTTTATGTGCTGTTATAATAATTGGTTCATCTTCAAACCCGTATTTTATGGCATTTTCTATCAGGTTCGTCATCACCTGCCTTAGAAGCCCGGAGTCAGCCTCAACAAAAATTTCCTCGTCTGTCCTTAGAATAAGGCTGTTGTTTTTATCTGATGATAGATAGCTTAGAGAATCAATTGTTCTCTCAAGAAATTCTTTAAGATCGAGCTTATCCGGATTTGCTTTAACGAGCTGATTATCAAAACGTGATACAAGGAATAAACGATCTACAATATTTATCAGCCTCAGGACCTCCTCATAATTGCTTCTAAGGATTTCCCTGTACTGTTCAGGGGTTTTGGGGTGGCGCAAAGCGACTTCAACCTCCCCCCGGAGTATTGTCAGGGGTGTTTTTAATTCGTGCGAAGCAGCTATTGAGAATTGATTCATATAATCGATAGAAGTTTTTATTCTTTTTATCATTCTGTTCATCGTGTGAACGAGCCTGCCGTATTCATCATTAAATTCTTCACCGGGTATTTTTTCGTCCAGACTTTGTGTTGTTATTTCATCGGTTCTTTTTGTGATCTTATCTATTCTTTTAAGGGAACCTGCGGAAAGTATTGATCCGCCTATCATCGATAAAATAAAGAAGAGTGGAGCAACCACAATAAATATATTCGTCAGGTTCGTAAGGGTTTCTTCTATCAGGTGAGAAGGATAAGCTACAGTAATTTCATAATTATTCTTCTTTAGATATGCCGCCCTTATGGCAAATTCGGAAAGCTTGGTATTGAGGATATTTTTGATTACAATTTTGTCCTCAGGAATATTAGGAAAAGGGATGTCCTGGTCTATTAAATTTTGAGTTTTAAATAGCATTTTGTCGTTAAGTTCAACCTGAACGTAACTGTTCCTGGGATTTAATGCAACAGCTTCAAAAATAAGGTCGTATACAAGTTCATCCGGTGAGGAATAAATTGAATCAGGCTTAAAACTGGAAAGGTCTATTTTACTTTCTTCAACAAAATTATATATCATTTCGGCCTGCTTCGACAAAGACCTGTCAAGATCTTTTTCCATGTTGTGCTTCAGGTAAAGAAAGACCGTTATTCCGATAATAATCTCGAGAGTAAGGAATAATCCGGAGTACCATAAGGTCGTCTTAAACCTTGTGGATTTAATAAGATTTGAAATTTTCACAGGTTTTTTAAACTTATTCACCGAATAATACTCTTTTCCTCTATGCTTTACAAAAAAAAAGGAGAGCATCAGTATTGCTCTCCTTGCCCTCCTTTTATCTACCGGGTAATCATTCGCTCCTATTTAACCAGTCATAAATTTCTCTTTTTCTTCATCCTTACTAAAAGAAGGTAACATATATTGAACCAATGACCTTAACTTAGTCTGTTATTATTAAACTTTTCTTAAAGTACTATTAAAATTTTTTAATTTTTTTCTTTAAGTACATATCCGACGCCGCGGATTGTATGAAGGAGAGGGTTATCGAATTGTTTGTCAATTTTGTTTCGGAGCTTATT
Source organism: uncultured Bacteroidota bacterium (assembly GCA_963771705.1). Taxonomy (GTDB): domain Bacteria; phylum Bacteroidota; class Ignavibacteria; order Ignavibacteriales; family Ignavibacteriaceae; genus DATFVA01. Next base: position 187,276 of record CAVYUP010000005.1, on the reverse strand, counting down.
TATATAAACGTCAATTACGTTCGTGTCCGAATCGAAATGATAGTCATATACATGCTCGGAAAGCAGGGTTCTTGAAACTACGTGGTTCTTGTGCCTTAAGAGGTATTCGAGAATAGAGTATTCCTTGGGTGTAAGTGTGATCTCCACTCCTGAACGGAGTACCTTGTGAGATTGTGTATCCAGGATAAGGTCGCCGGCTCTTAATTCAACGGTTTTACTTTTTTCATTCCTTCTTAAAAGTGCCCTCATTCGGGCAAGTAGTTCTTCGAAGGCAAAAGGCTTCGTGAGATAATCGTCGGCCCCCGAGTCCAGCCCTTCCACCTTATTTTCAACGGTGTCTTTAGCGGTAAGCAGTAGCACGGGCGTATTTATTTTTTCCGCTCTGACCTCTTTCAGAAGGGTAAATCCGTCTTTGATAGGAAGCATTATATCCAAAATAATCAAATCATATTCTTCACTTAAAGCCAGTCTCAAACCTTCTTTTCCGTCGTAGGCAGCATCAACGGTATAATACTCCTCTTCAAGCCCTTTCTTTATAAAAGAGGCTACTTTTTTCTCGTCTTCAATTAATAGAATTTTCATAGAGGAAAAATATAAAAAAAAGGAGAGTTTTTATACTCTCCTTCAAATTTACAGCTGTGACTGTAAATTTATTTTTTTTGAGGAGTATTGCTCACTTTTTTCTGTAATCTCTTTTCCATCTTCTTATGATGAACTATTGCCTTCTTGCTTGTTTTGCTGGAAGCTTCATTTTTCGAAATTTTAACGTTTTTAATGGCGGCTTTTTTCTCCGTGACCTTTTTACTGTCCGTCTTTATAGCGGCATTCTTAACCACTTTCGCCTGAGGAGTTTTTTCCATTTTGGCAATTCGTTTTTCCTGTGTTTGAGTGGCTTTTTTAACATGAGTAACCGGTTTTTCCTGAGCAAAAATCGAACTATTCATACCTAAAAAGATCAGGGCAGCAGAAAGCGAAAGAATTAAACGGGTTTTCATCTTATTACCTTTATAGATTTTATTAATACTAATGCATATTAATTATAGCGGAAATCTATTTGTATCAGATGAAGGATATCTTAAAAATAGATTAAATAATATTAATCCTCACTCGCCAGAACCCTCACCAGCTGAACCCCCACCGGAGAACCCCCATCAGCAGCCCCCACACGTTGATCTCTCACCAACAGAACGCTCCCCCCTAGAACACTCATCAGTAGAACCCTTATTAACAGAGCCCTCATCAGCAGAACCCTCACCAGCAGAACCCTCACCTACAGAACCATCACCTACAGAACCATCACCTACAGAACCATCACCTACAGAACCCTCATCAGCAGAACCCATCACCGACAGAACCCTCACCGACAGAACCATCACCTACAGAACCCTCATCAGCAGAACCCTCACTAGCAGAACCCTCACCGACAGAACCATCATCAGCAGAACCCTCACTAGCAGAACCCTCACCGGCCTAATAAGTCCACATCTTCTTTTCTCGATATTCACGAAATCCTTTGCCTTGCCTCACTTCTGTGACTGGTCTAATATTTTTAATGTTTCATAATATCTATATAAAGGTAGATACTATAGGAAAATTAAATGCGTGCTATATGGACAGGAACAATTAGTTTTGGTTTGGTGACCATACCGGTAAGACTATTCAGCGGGTCTGAATCGCATACACTGGATCTTGATATGCTTAGAAAAGATGATCTTTGCCCGGTTAAATACGCCCGTGTCTGCCGCTCCGATGGAAAAGAGATCCCTTATGAAGATATTGTTAAAGGTTATGAATACAGGGAGGGAGACTATGTTGTTCTTGAACAGGAGGATTTTGAAAAGGCAAATGTAGAAAAGACGAAAACTATCGACATTCAGGATTTTGTTAAGGAAACAGAAGTAGATACAATTTTTTATGAAAAGCCTTATTACCTGGAACCCGATAAAGGCGGCGATAAACCATATGCCCTTCTTCGTGAAGCACTTCGAAAATCTAAAAAAGTAGGAATAGCTTATTTTGTGATGAGGAATCGTGAACATATTGCGGTCTTAAAACCTTACGGAAAACTGCTTCTGCTGAATCAGCTCAGATATCATGATGAGATCCGCGATACAAAAGAACTTAACCTTCCTGAATCAAAGTTAGTCAACGATAAGGAATTGAAGATGGCTATGTCTCTGATCGATCAGACCACCGCAAAATTCACCCCGGAGGAATATAAGGATACTTATATAGAGGACTTGAAAAAAATAATCGAGGCTAAGGCAAAGGGTAAGAAACCGAAAGCTAAAGGAAAAGAACCTAAGAAATCCAATGTAGTCGATATGATGACATTATTGAAAAAAAGCCTGGAAGAGAAGAAAAATGCAGCTTAAGTAAAGATCAGGAGAATGATATGACTGGTTATGAAAATAGAAAGATAAAATATTTAGCCTGGGAGATGATACTCTTAATACTGATAGTATGGATGGGAATGAGGGTAACTACCTATGACACAGTTGATAACTCGTATTCAGCTATGGTGATAACGGAAAGCGGACCCGAAGATGAAATAGCGTCTAAACTTTCGATGTTTATTGATTTTGTGAAAAAACATAAATCAACTGATCCCGATCTGGACCGGAAGTATGTTAACCGGGGATTGATCTATCTCTCTGGTGTTTTGAATGCGATGATCCAGAATCATTACAAGGATAATACGGGTATGAAGGTACAGAGAGAAAAGTTATTGAATATCAATATGAAAATATTGAATGATGATTCCTTATCTGCGGAAAATCTTAAAGCATCTCTTTTGACGGCATCGAAGATTATCGCGGGGATTCAAGTGCATGAATTTCCTGATTTATCAGATGCATCACAGGATTTGATAAATTCGGCCAGGGAAATAGAAGAGAATGAGACATTTGAAATACTTAAATTCAGGACCGCAGACTTTTTTGAAAAATCGAGTAATATTTTTATCGCAATGGCAATTATAAAAGCACATAGAAATAATGAAATAAGAGATGAATTCTATAATATTAGAAGTTCCTGAGAGTTGTTGACTTAGTCCTGCAATTATATGATATTCGGAGATACACCCTGTTTTATAATTTATTTGTCAAGGAGATTCTATGATTGCCCCTGCCATCATGTTTTCTGTAAGTTTTTTATTTGGACTGCATATCCTGTTTAACCTCTTTACAGGAAAAGACGCACCAATAACTTCTGTCATAATCCATATTTTTGCCTTTCTGGCTGGTTTCATGGTTATAAATATCCCGGGCGATCTTTATAAAGGAGGCGACCTTACTGCCGCTTCTATCTTAACCTGGCTGGCTCTCTTTGTTGGAGCGGTTTTTCTGTTCAAAGATGTACTGGCTAAGAAAAGACCTTCCTCTATTTTAGGAGTTGTCTATATTCTTCTTATAGGAGTAGGTACAATTTTTATTCTAAGTTACTAAAAGTTTATGCCTTTAAAAAAGTATAAGGAAAAAAGAGACTTTAATAAATCCCCCGAACCTGAGGCACGTAAAAAATCAGGCAGTGATGCGTTAAATTTCGTTATTCAGAAACATAATGCAACTAACCTTCATTACGATTTCAGACTTGAAGTTGACGGCGTGCTTAAAAGCTGGGCTGTACCGAAGGGTCCTTCACTCAATCCTTCCGATAAGCGGCTGGCTATGATGGTTGAGGATCATCCTTTTGATTATAAAGATTTTGAAGGGATTATTCCAAAAGGAGAATACGGTGGAGGCGAGGTAATTATCTGGGATAATGGCACATATCACTCACTCTCCACTGAGGATAAAAAAGAATCAGAAAAACTCATGCGTGAAGGTATAAAAAAGGGTGAGATTAAATTTGTACTTAATGGGCAGAAATTAAAAGGGGAATTCGTTCTGGTCAAAATGAAAGGACGGGGAGAAAATGCGTGGTTATTGATCAAACATCGCGATAACTATGCTTCGAAAGAAAATGTCCTTGATCAGGAGAATTCAGTCATATCGGGGAACAGCATTGAAGACCTGCAGAACGGTGCTGTAAAAAAAAAGTCCCCCAATTAACCTCCCGCGTAAAAGAATACCTGAAAAAAGCTTCCTCTAAAAGATACCCTCATAAAATTAGTCCGATGCTTGCGACTCTTTCTGATGAACCATTTGATGATGAGAACTGGCTTTTCGAAATTAAATGGGATGGATACAGGGCGGTTGCTGAGCTAAAAGATGGTGAAGTCGATTTATATTCGAGGAACAATAATTCTTTCAATGAGAAGTACAAACCTGTTGTAACTGCTCTGGAGCTAATAGATAAAGATATGATATTGGATGGCGAAATTGTTGTGCTCGATGACGAAGGCAAAGCCGATTTTCATAGTCTTCAGAATTTCGGCAGCGCAGGAAAGGGTCGACTCGTTTATTATGTGTTTGATCTAATATATTTTGATGGCAAGGACCTGACAGGACTCCCTCTTATTCAACGCAAAGAAATATTAAAGCATGTTCTGCCCGATATACCTGCGGTTCGGTATAATGACCATATACTGAAAGATGGCAAAGCCTTCTATAAATTAGCCGGGGAGCGGCAGCTTGAAGGTATAATCGCAAAAAACATATCCGGTAAATATCTTCGGGGGAAAAGGTCAAAAGAATGGCTGAAATTAAAAATAAAAATGCGTCAGGAAGCGGTCATCGGAGGTTATACCAGGCCCAAAGGAAGCCGTAACTATTTTGGGGCACTTGTACTTGGAGTATTTAATAACAACAAAGATCTTGAATATATTGGTCACACCGGCGGAGGTTTTACTGAAGAGGATTTGAAGCGCCTTTATGAGAGAATGAAACCCTATGAGCAGAAGAAATGCCCTTTCGCTAAAAAGCCTAAAACGAATATGCCTGCTGTATGGCTGAAACCGGAACTTCTGTGTGAAGTTGAGTTCTCAGAGTGGACCGTGGAGGGAATTATGCGGCATCCGGTTTTTGTGGGACTCCGGGAGGATAAAAAGCCGCAGAATGTAAGCCGGGAACTGCCTGATAAAAATAGCGGGCCTTCAAAAGGAAGATCTGAAAAAAAGGAAACCATCAATAATAAGCCTTTGAAAATAACAAACCTTGATAAGGTGTACTGGCCCGATGAAGGGTATACGAAAGGTGATCTTATCGAATATTATCAGAAGATAAGCGGTTATATTCTCCCTTATCTAAAGGATCGTCCCGAATCGTTGCTCCGTCATCCAAATGGGATAAATGGTGAAAGTTTTTTCCAGAAAGATATCGCACAGCTTAATGCAAAATGGCTGAAGACAAAAAATATTTTTTCTGAATCCAATGATAAAGATATCAAATATCTTGTTTGTAATGATGAAGAAACATTGATATACATGGCTAACCTGGGCTGTATTGAAATCAATCCCTGGTTTTCAAGAATAGACAATCTGGATAAACCTGATTATTTTGTAATCGATCTTGATCCGGAAGAAATTGAGTTTGATAAGGTGATAGAAACTGCACATTGTGTTAAGGAGGTTCTCGATGAAGCGGGAGCCGGCAGTTTCTGTAAGACTTCAGGTGCTACAGGACTGCATATCTACGTCCCCTTGGGTGCAAAATATGATTACGATACAATTAAAGAATTCGCTCACATTATAGCTAAGCTGGCTAACGCTAAATTACCGCAAATAACCAGCCTTGAGAGAAGTCCCTCCAAAAGGAAACATAAGGTATACCTTGATTACCTTCAAAACAGGAGAGGTCAGACGCTGGCGGCGCCGTATAGCGTAAGGCCCAGAACGGAAGCTCCGGTTGCCACTCCTCTCGAATGGGATGAAGTGAAATCAGGATTACGACCCCAGGATTATACTATTAAAAATATCTTCCGGCGGCTCGGACAGAAAGGAGATATTTTTCAAAAGATATTAGCCGACGGAATTGATATACAAAAATGTATTGAGAATCTTCAGAGTTAACGTCCTTATTTAGTATATTTTACTTCAGATGCCGCTCAAGATATTTAAAATATACGTCCAGCATAAGCATATAATTTGTCATACTATAAACGGCACCATGTCCCCCGGGCGGGTAGATCCTTAAGTCGGCATCCTTGCCTGCATTAGACAAAGCTGTAAGCATCTGCATTGTGTTCTGAACATGGACGTTATCATCCATGGTAGAATGTACTATCAGCAGATTCCCGTCAAGTTTACCTGCATTATAAACATCTGAACTGCTATCATAGCCTTCTGAATTCTCATCTATTAATCCCATATACCTTTCGGTATAAATATCATCGTAAAGCCGCCAGTCTGTTACGGCGGAATTTGCTATACCTGTTTTAAATATTCCTGCGTGCGTCAGCATTGTATAGATGGTTATATATCCGCCATAGCTGGTTCCCATTATTGCGGCATGGCTTGTATCCGCATAGGAAAGTGAAGAAAGATATCTCATTGCTTCTGTATAATCATTGCTCTCCCATTTACCCAGATGTTTGTACACAATTTTCATAAAATTGCTGCCGTAATTACCGTTTCCCCGGTTATTAATATCAATGATAATATACCCGTTCTGCGCTAGCCACTGACGCCATCCATCGGTTTCAAATGAATTTGTTACACCCTGTGAACCGGGACCGCCGTATATATCAAATACCACAGGGTACTTCTTCGTGGAATCAAAATCAAATGGCAGTAGCATCTCTCCATCAAGTTTTGTATCATCGGTGGTAGTAAAACTAAAAAGTCGAGCCGGGGAATATTTATGAAATTCTATAAAACGTTTTACCCCCTCATTGTCTTCCAGTTTTGAAATTAATTGCCCATCAGTATTCCATAATTCTACTTGTTCAGGTATATTTATATTTGAGTAAGCATCAAAATAATATTCGGCATTTGGAGAAAGATTAAAAGAATGCGTACCTGACGCATTCGAAATCAACTTTTCTCCGCTGCCATCAAATCTTATTGAATACAGTTGCCTCTCAAGGGGAGATTTTTCAGTTGAAGTGTAATACAGCAGCTGTTTTTCAGTATCAATTACTTCTATACTGGTCACTGTCCAGTTACCTTTCGTAACCTGGTTAATCAGCTTACCTTCGTAATCATACCGGTAAATGTGCTGGTATCCGTCACGATCGGAGATCTGGAAAAATTCTTTTATATCGTCAGGGAAATAAATAAAATCCATAACTTCTTCGAAGAAGCTGTTTATATCTATCCAGGTCTCTGATTTCTCCTCAAGTATTAATTTTTTACTGCCGTCCGTAACATTGATAAAATAAAGCTTCATATCATTTTGTTCTCTGTTAAGAGTCATTACTGCAAGCTGCCTGGGTATATTTGTCCAGTAAATTCTTGGTATATATTCTTCATCCACATCCAGCCATATTCTGCTTCCATCAGAAGGATTTACAACACCTATCCTTACCTTCGCGTTTGTATCACCGACAAGTGGAACCCTGAACTTCACGTAATCGGGATGCTGAGTTTCATAATTTGTCATCTGAAAAACAGGCTCATTGCTTTCATCAACCTGCCAGAAGGCAATATACCTGCTGTCGCGCGACCATTCCCACCCTTTAGAGATGTCAAACTCCTCTTCATATACCCAGTCGAAATGACCGTTATAAATACTGTCTGAGGCATCATAAGTAAGCTGTTTTTCTACTCCATCCTTTATATCATAGATGTACAGGTTCCCTTCACGCTCAAAACCGATTGTCGAGCCATCGGGTGAGAGTCCCGCTGTCCTTGCGTCTTTCACAAGGAGCTTTAATGTCTTTTCTTTTAGGGAATATATATAATAATCTGAAATCCCCTTATAGTGGTGGTAGATGTGTCTGAAGTTTGTCTCAAATATCAGCGACTCATAATTCCCCGACCAAAAGTAATCTCTAAAATCAAATGGTTCTCCTGTTGATGGATAAGTAATTTCATCTGTATTTAAAATTAATTGATCTTTCTTATCCGCGGGAAAATACTGCCTTATCTCTTTGTGTCCCGTTTCCGCGTTCTTTACTGTGTAAGAGTAACTGCTTCCATTCTCAACCCATTGTACATCCCGGGGACCGGAGCTTCCCCTCAGGATATGTCCTGCCGTAAAGGCTTCCGACAAAGAGGAATATTCTTTTTTCCCCTGACCCATTACGACGGCATTTGTGCTAAACAGAATAAAAAGAATAACTGTGGTAAAACGGGAATAAATTTTTTCTGGCATCTTTATCTTTCTATTTTTGTAACTGCTAAATTATTAAAAAGAATAATTCAAAATTAGTCCCGGGATAAACATTTAATGGCTGACGACAGGGAAACCCTATCCTTGAAAAAAATATTCGTTTTCTGGATGCCCCTTGCCGCAACCTGGCTGATGATGTCGGTAGAAGGACCTTTCCTGTCGGCTTTAATAGCAAGGTTAAATGAACCAAAATACAACCTTGCTGCTTACGGGGTAGCTTTCTCTTTTGCTTTGATCATCGAAGCCCCTGTGATCATGATGATGAGTGCTTCAACATCTCTTGTCAAGAACTTCCATTCGTTTTCAAAGCTGAGATCATTTACTTACTCCCTTAATCTGATCGTTACACTTGGAATGATTATACTGATCCTCCCGCCGGTTTTCTATTTTCTCGCGCTTAATCTCATCGGCTTACCTTATGAAGTAGCTGAACTTACACACAAAGCATTGATAATACTGCTCCCCTGGCCCGGAGCAATTGGCTACCGAAGGTTCTACCAGGGTGTTCTGATTAGGAATAATCTTACAAAAAGAGTGGCTTACGGAACAATTGTACGATTAACCTCAATGGGATTAACCGCTCTGATCCTCTACCTGTTCTTTAATGTAGATGGCGTGGTCGTGGGCGCTTCCGCACTATCTGCCGGCGTTACGGCAGAAGCAGCAGCAAGCAGGTTCATGGCTTCCCCCATCCTTAAAAGGATGAAATCTGAGATACCCTCAGGTGAGGATCAGCTGGGCCATAAAGAGATTTTTAGTTTTTATTATCCGCTGGCGCTAACCTCTATGATAACACTTGGGGTTCAGCCCCTGGTTACCTTTTTTATGGGACAGAGCCGTATGCCCTTGGAATCACTGGCCGTGCTCCCGGTGCTTACTTCCTTTGTCTTTATTTTCAGAAGCCTCGGTTTATCCTGTCAGGAAGTAGTTATAGCTCTGCTGGGAGAAGACAGGCAAAATTATAATATCCTCAGGAAATTTGCGTTTATTCTTTCAGCTTCCCTTTTGGCTGTGCTTCTGTTTATTGCCTTTTCTCCACTTGCGGAGGTGTGGTTCAATGAGGTATCCGGTTTGTCGAAAGAATTAACCCTCTTCAGCATTACCCCTCTTAAAATTATGGCTGTTTTTCCTGTTCTGACGGTATTAATAAGTTTTCAGCGAGCTCTGCTTGTAGATGCAAGAAAAACTAAACATATAACATTTGCCACTATTATAGAATTCAGCGGTATAGTAGTAGTTCTGATCATTGCTGTAAAAATGCTTCTCATTGTTGGGGTAATCGCGGCTGTCATCTCTTTCGTCCTGGGAAGGATCGCTGCAAACATTTATCTGTCCTGGCCGGTATCTTTTATCCTGCGGAATACGAAAAAAGAGCTGCCGGCGGCTGAATAATCATCTAAATAGTTTTTGAATGACTTCTTTGGCTTTCTCAGGCTGATTGTTTTTGTTATACGCCTCCGCCAGGGTTGAATAAATGTCTTCCATTTCACCAGGGGAAAACTTATCACTGCTCTGCTGGTTCCTATCAAGAGAACTGTTCAGGAACTGGATGGCTACATCAGGTTTTCCAAGCAGAAGTTCGGTTTTTCCAAGCTTATACTCAATAAATTGATTCGCATCAAACCTGTTTGCTCTCAGATAGTAAACTTCTGCCTTTTCGTACTTACGCAGCTGAAGGGACATATCACCCGCAAGTTTAAGAACCATTGGATTATCTTCATCTGAAACCAGAATGGCTCTCAGTTCATCGAGCGACTTCGCGTAATATCCCCTGGTTAAATAATATTTGGCAAGATTTAGATGAGAGGCTGCCCATGATGATTTGTGCAGAACAGCATATTCGTAAGCTACCTGCTCCAGGGGTGACTTAGGTGTATAATTAAAACCTGAATCCGATTTTGAAAAAGGAGGTCTGCTTTTCAGTTCCATAATCTTTATGGCACCTATTAAACTGTCTAATTCGGTTACTGCACCTTTTGCCCATATGAGACTGTCGCTTTCTTCCGTATTCTCCTGAGGACCAAGCAGACTGTGTTGTTTGATGCTCTCGTACCAGGACTTGGCCAGAAGAAAATATCCCTGTACATCCGGATGAACGTGATCAACAAGTAGTTCTGAACCAATTATACCGTTTTTTGATCTCTGTTTGAATAATTGTTTAACGTCGGCTACCGGTACCTTGTATTCATTCCCGAGATTGAATATTATCTTGTTAAATTCTGATGGGGCTCTGAACCGTAGCCCATCTAGATCAGCGGCTAATGAATACTGTGCATCTGCTTCAGAATACTCTCCTTTCCCCTCCATACATTTGGCAAGAGCATAATGAAAGTTTGCAGGCTTAGAGTCGACAGCAATAGCTTTTGATAACAAATCCTCCGCTGCAGAGTATTTAGCGTTATTCATACTATCAACGCCTTTTTTGAAGAGATTCTCAGAGAGAGTCCTTGCCGAATCGCTTAACCCTGCCGCATGAAAAGAAACGAATGGAGGCAGACTGTTTTCGTTTCTTACAAGACTGGATATTAATATTGGGATGTGGTTTTCAAGTGCGGTATTAATTACATCGCGGTAATTTTCACGGAAAGTGTTTACTCCCGTCTTATAATCATCACTGTTATACCTTATTGAGGTATTTGCCATCTCCTCCATTAATACTTTGTTTTCCTGCTGATTATCCGCTTTGAACCAGCCGCTGACAGAACTAATAATATTTTTCAGAAGAATGAATGTTTTGAAGTTTTGAAGCCATAAATACGTTTTTATAAGTGTTCTGTTTTTGCCGATAGAAATAGTAGAACCTACGCCGTAAACCCCATAGTATTCATTCTGCCCCATGTATATAACAAAAAGATCCGGTTTATATTTAACCAGCTCGCCGGCGAATTCATCAACGGTAAAGCTGTTTGTAGCGGCAATTGCTGTATTGATTACTTCAATATTTTTATCTGGGAATGCGCTGGTTAAGCCGGTCTCTTAAAAACTCCGAAGGAATAGCATTGTATTCATAAGGGAAACCAGCCATCGTTGAGGCTCCGAGGCAGAATACTCTTATAGTCTGAGGTGACTTATTCACTTCAAAAAAATCGTGGGATCCTTTCCTGTAATACATCCGGTCTTTATTAAAATATCTTTTCCCCACAAGCTGATTTATCGTATAGTATTCTTTTCCATTCCGATCTATTTTTGAAACAAAATCAAGGTCGTCCGCATAACCAAAAATCCTTAGCGATAGTTCTATCATCAAAAAAAGAATTACTGGAAATAATATCAGAATAATACGAAAAAGAAATTTTTTACTCTTTTTCATTCGGCTTCTTGTTTAGTTCTTCTGTACAAAAATTCCTTATTTGTCTGCAGATCCTTTATCCCCATCATATTCTCCTGTATCCAGAAAGTATGCTCTCTTTTGGTGTTCTTTTTATCATCATATATCATGGTTAAAGTGTCCTTATCAATTTCATAATGACCGGTGATCTTTTTACCGATCACCGAAAAATCCCATGTTTGATCTTTATGAAATACTTCCACTGCAGTATCCTTTGAAGGATACTTCCACTTCCATCTGCCGATTAGCGGGTTTCTAGCCTCATTGGCATGAACAGAATAATCCGGATCTTTAATCATATAAATGGAATTGGTTTTTCCTTTTTTTACATAAGTCCTTATTATCGTATCGTTTTTAACGGTTATGAAGCTGGTATCTACTATTGTTTCCGAATCAGGGTATGTCTTCTGCAGAAAGCTTATAAGGGTATCCCCTTTAAGCTGGTAATCATACTTTGCGGATAAGTGCCGCTGCACATAAAAATTTTTGTTCTTCTCAAATCTGAGATCTACGTCCCATTGCCTGGCGCTTTTAATTAGTTCCCAGTTACCGGCCAGACTGTCAGCACTCTGTGAAAATAATTGTGAGGTAAAAGAAAAACATAGTAAAAGAACCGGAAAGAATATTCTTAAAGTAATATGTTTTGAGTTCATGAAGATAATTCAGGTAAAGTTAATAAAAAACGGTTTCCCATTTTCATGAGAAACCGTTTAATTTAACAAATAGTATAACTATTTAGAAGCCAAAACTTAATGAGAAAACATTATTCGCATCAAAGTATTTAGCAGGTACATAAGCATAATCTACAGCAAGATTAAGGCTGCTGAATGATTTTGTATTTATGCCGAGACCAAGCGTATAGTTCTGCCAGACGTTAGGAGAAGCGTCTGAAGACTGTGGAGTATACAGATAACCGCCTCTCACATAGAGTAACTCTTTGAAGTTATATTCCAGACCAATTTTATAATCATCATATGTATAGTTGTTGTTCTGGAATGTTCCGGCTACTATAACCGCATTCTGCTCATCAAATTGTTTCTTGTAAGAAAGACCAATTCCGATTTCAGAAGGCAGGTCAGCCGAAGATGCTGAGAACTGGTAGAAAGTTGGACCTCTCTGTGCACTCTGATCATTAGCCTGAATGTATGTCCCGTTTCCGCTGAATGTCATTGTAGGACCTAAATTTTTAACTACAACTCCAACAGCAAATCCCTGAACATCAAACAGGTTATTGTATTCAACTCCGAAATCAAAGCTGAAACCGGTTGCGTTTACTCTATCGATGCTTTCATTTATAAGATTGAAGTTAGCACCTATAGAAATTCTATCCGTCAGCTTCTTTGAGTAAGTTAAGCCGAGTATAAAGTAACTTGGACTGATTATCTGACCTGTTCCGTCAGGCTGATCCATTGTTGTAACAGGTATATCTCCGATATTAAGAGATCTGAATGATAATCCCAGCGAACCAAGTTCACCTAATCTTCCGCTGACAGCTGCATAGTTCATACTCATATCGGCTATATATTGACGATATGAGAACATTGCGTTTGCATCTGTTGTACTAAGGTCTACTCCGGCAGGATTCCAATAAATAGCTTCAAGTCCTTGCACGTTCGAAATTGCCGAACCACTCATCGCAAGATACCTGGCACCTACGGGAATTCTCAGTTCAGGAGCTCCCGCTGTACCAGCACGATTCTGACCACTACCAAAAATCTCTGATGCTGAGAAGCCTAGTATCAGAAGGATTAATAATAGTCTTTTCAAATGATACATAATTCCTCCAATTAAATTAAAAATTTAAAGGATGTCCCGTTAAGCGGGACACCCTGATCTCAATCAATATACTTTCAATATCTGCTGTTCCTGAATAACAGCAAGCTTTAAGATTTTAGTAGTGCCTACATCAGGCATATCTATATAAATAACATAAATACCGCTTGCGACAGGATAACCAGATTCGTTTTGCAGATTCCACTTATCAAACTGTCCGTTTGAAGCTATATGCTCTATAGTTTTTACAAGAACACCACTTAAGTCAAATACTCTGATTGTTGCTTTCTGAGGAAGATGACTGAAAGTAACATAATGCTGATCTCTGGATGTTTCCCTGTACTGATATCCGTAATAAGGATTCGGGAATACATTTATTTTCTTTACATCTTCTTTAGCTACTGAAGTACCTTTGGCAGGTGCTGTGAATGCAAAGGAATCATTTACACCATTTGGTTTGGTACTGATCAGTCTGTAAACAGAACCTGTCGGCGGTATCTGCTGATCAACATTTGCAGGGAAGGAAGGATCACTAACACTTCCGCCGTTCATATTGACGAGTACCAGCCTTGCCATAACCTCATCACCTATCTGGTTTTCGGCCGTAGTAGTATCTCCGGCAGCAAGAGCATTAACATATGCGTCATATCCTGCTGTACCAGCCGATTTATCAACCGGGTTATACCAGTAAATCCAATCGGTCTCAGGATCATTATCGCCGCCCGAGATCGGGTTGTCCGTACCATCAAGATTAAATACATCATCCTCTAAATTATCAAGTACCAGAGGAATCATTCTGTAATCATCACTTGGATCATCAGGTGTTGCTACACCAATGTTCCATATTTCAAACGGAACATCAACGTTCAAACCATCAGTAAATGCGAGATTAGCTTTTCCGCCTGCAGCGGTAAATCTTAATTCATAATCGAATGGAATCAATCTTGAGCCGTCATCATTACGAAGAACTCGTGATTTGAAAAATTCATAATCAAAACTTCCGCTTCCATTAGCACCGGTTTGAATTCCCCAGGTTGTACCTTCCGGATTTGGAGTAGGTCTGTCTACATCCGGCGGGAATGACGATGGGAAACCGCTGCCGTTAAATGTGAACGAAGCATATGTTGGATCATGGGGTCCTGCTGAATTAGATACTTCAAGGAAATCCTTGAAATCGGGCTGAGGACCGGTAACTTTTATTAGTATTCCGTCAACGATCGGGTAGGCTTCACCGCCCGCCTGATTCATTACACCGGAAACTTTTGTCATATTCGTTGTTTGATCAACTACACTCCATGTAGTCTGACCGCCTGTTGAATCGAAAGTAACTTTATAGCTATCGCCGGTCAGCTGTGTTGGATCCACAATAATAGGAATTACATTTCCATCACTTGGACCATCGTGCGTTACAGCCAGTGTGTCTCCGGGAGCACCATTATATGATGTACCTGGAACCGGGAATTGAGGAATTGCAGTGTGAATTACAACTGCTGAACGCAAGGCGTGGAATGGCAGCAATGGATCGGGGTTGTAAGCATAAGGTACAACCGCAAAATAGTATTCCTGCCCATTATGCAGTGCCTGGTTTCTTATTTTATCCTGTGTTATTGTGAGGTATCTCTGGATACCGGCATCTTTTCCATCCACTGAAAGCACAGGGATGAATGTTCCATTCGGATCACTAACCGTATCATATATTGCGGTTACACCATCGACAAGATCAAACACGCCTAGAAGAACGCCGTCTTCTATTGTTGATGAAGCGGTAGGAAGCTGATACACTTCATATCCTTCAAATGTGTATCCTAATCCCTGGAAATTCTCTATCTGATTTATTCTCTGCTGGTCTGAACCCCAGTCAAGCACTATTTTCTGGTTCAGCTGTGCAATTTTCAAATCGGGTGGAGGCATTGTAGGCAGCTGGAACAGAATATCAAAAACAGTCTGAGCCGTTTCGTCATTAGTTTTCATCTGAGTAATACTATTCAGGTGATCACTGCCAAGCCCGCCTACAAGGGCAAGTACTACTTCAGCGGTATCTCCTAAATTCATAGTGATCGGACCGTTTGTAACCATAATCCTTCTATCACCCGGAGCATCTACTGAGCCATCAAGTTTTCCTGTTCCTGCAACCGGATCACCTGTTAAGAGGTAGGTCCCAAATGGGGTGACATCAGCAACCGAGGTTGGGAATGGATCACCGGCAGGATACGGAGGATCAGGTCTATAACCCCTCATGAGGTTATAAAATTCCAGGGTTCCTGTGTATGTAAACGCAGGATCCTGCCATGTTCCGCCTGCTGCGAAGTAAGCATAGGAGCTCATAGGTTTAGGATTTATGTATTTGTAACCGTGTCTCCATTGCAGATTAAAGATCGCGCTGTCATCCGGATTACCAGTATACTTGGAAACACCCTGTAGGAAATCATATCCTATTGCAGGGGGGGCTAGATTTAACCCCTGATATACAGCATCAGGATCCTGAGAACTATAAGCATATCCAAGGTTCAATGACGTATCGCATCCTGCAAAGTCATCGCCTGAGTTTCCAACATCAGGATCAGCCCACTGGACTATGTACATATCCTGTATGTTCGAGCTTGCCGCTGAGGTTGGGGTTCCTTTGTAAACCATATCAACTTTTTTGTAAATAACATTTCCGAGGGCGCCTGTATATGAATATGCCCAATAAGTTTCAGAAACTTCCAGACCAATACGCGGCGAGCCATAAAGGGCGTCACCATCATCATTATACTTAATGAAAAGTGTCTGTGATGCTGCGGGAACTCCTGGAATATCAATCGTAGGATCATAAGAACCATTGCCGTCAACATCCTCGTATGGAGCACCTTCATCTGCAGGCCATTCATTCCAGTCTTTCTGATACTGATCTCTTAAAGCCTGAATGTCGCCTTCGGTGACTGCACCAACAGATGTATTGTTGAAATCGGCAGCATCCTGAGTAAGATTGCCTGTTTGATAATCCGGACGAACCCGGAATAAACGGGTCACTGGTGAACATCCCGAAGAATAGGTATTTCCATTAACTCTTACTGTAGGGGAGTTTCCATCGTTAACTTTACCTCCCCAGACAATACCTTCCGAAAATATTGCACCGGCATTAACTCCATTGGGGTAAGCACCGTTCCATGAGCCGCCTACAAGCCAGTCATGATAACCATCTGCGCCGACCCAGCAGGTAATATTATTTATATCAATCACACTCTGCTGAGGATTATCCATCACTTTGGAAAAGTGTGATTGTTTTCTACCCTGACCATCCTTCTGCTCGGCGTAAGAACCCGCGGAGATCAAAAGGGATACGGTCAGGATTATTAAAAAGTTTAGATAATTAATTTTCTTCATATTAAATAACCTCCACAATTTTATATTTTTCATGAGGCAACATTAAATTCTCCTTTTAATAATTAATTAACACACCAACACGCAGCTGTCTCGGCGCTCCAAATAAATCGTATCCGTAAACCTGGTAAGCAGCTTCTCTGTTATCGTAATTCAGAGCCTGGTACAAATCAGCGAATCTCTGGGTGTATCTCTCACCGGCGATGATCTGCTGACCATCAGCTGAATTCAGGAATCCGTCATTGTATGCATTTCCTGTTTTCTGATAAACGTTGACAACATTTTTTGTATCCAGAAGATTCTGAACTGCTACGTAGAAGTTTACATCAAGGTTATAAATACTTACTGTCTTATCTACACGTAAATCCAGGTTATATACCCATGGCGTGGTTGATGAGTTAGGAGGTCCAATCGGTCTTCTGTTTCTTGGATCCTGAGCCGGGATCAGTCCGCCTGTCCATGCTGATGATTGACCAAGACCAGTGTACTGCGCATATGTGAATGGATGTCCGCTGTTGAAGGAGAACAGAAGGTTAACTCCTAACTGCTGTAATATGGGACCACCATCATCTTTACCGAATCTGTAATCAAGGAAAATTGAGCCTCTATGAGTCTGCTCATAAGTAAGAGGTAGGATTACAGTTGGAACTTCTTTATTTACCTGCTGCGATCCAATAGCACTTCCGGAGAAGGAGTTGGTTCCTGCAGCGTTTGAATATGTATAATTTACTTCAGCTCTAATCCTTTCAACTCTTCTCAGGTGGATAGCCAGCTCAAGACCTTTTGTTGTGGTAAAGTCCTGGTTAGCAAAAGCCTGGTAGCTGCCTCTGGTAGCTCCTGGAAGGTTATAAACGATTGTATACTGCAGCTGTCCTTTAATATCTTTATAGAATGCTGTTAGATCAAAGGCAGCAAAATCTGTGATCTGTTGTGAAAAACCTATTTCATACTGAGTGGTCCTTACCGGAGCAGGATTGTATGCTATAGGATTTGTGAACAGGTTGGAAGCTGATAAAATCTGAGCAGCCTGATAAACGCCTCTGTAAGCAACATCAAGGCTGGGAGACTGAACAAATTTTCCATACTGCAAATGGAAAACAGTCCTGTCAGTTACAGGGAATGAAAATCCAAGGCGGGGTGATATATAACTATATGTATCTCCGCTAAGCAGTGAAGAATCAGGAATAGTATTCAATCTGCCCTCGGTTGTATCTATCTGCGGTAAACGGGGATTTGCCCATGCCCAGCTGTCCATATTAATGTAATCATATCTTAATCCTGCATTAATTATAAGGTCACTTACTTCAATTCTATCTTCAACGTAGCCTGATGCTAATACAGGGTGTTTCGGAGCAAATTCTCCGGCATCTGTTTCATTTCCAAAAATATCAAAACCGTAGTTATTATAGTCACGATATAGATATTTAGCTGCAAGTAATTTCATTCCGGCTTCTGTTCTTGCAAGATCCGGCTGCTGACGGATAGTCGTCAGGAAGTTGCTCGCATCTGTTTCCTGGAATCTTCTTACTGTCCATCTCTGGAAAGATCCGCCAAGTTTTAATGCGTGTTTTTCAACCTGGCCGGTGAAAGAAGCCGAAGCTCCTATATAACTGTTATGATCTTTTGTATATGATTGAAGGTTTCCGTTTTGAGTATTGTTTCCGGGGGAAACAAGGGGAGTTCCTGGTCTGTTGAATGGAAATCCGTAAAAATCATATGCCTGAGGAGAAGCTGTATATGATGGATATTGCCATCCGTACTGCGCTGCTGCAGTACTGTCGCTATACTGAATGAAGTTATCTCCGAAAACAGGATCATAAGTTTTGTGACGGGCATCGTAATAATTTACATTTGCTTCAATGAAGGTACTGGCTGATAAGAGGTAGGTACCTTTTAAGTTTAATAATAAGTTTGAATAGTCGTTTATCGGCAGACGGGAAGTGTTGAACATGTCAATTAAAGTGGTATTTGCAGTATTGTATATACCAACCTGCTCACCTCTTGTTCTCTCCCATGTATAAGCACCTGCAAGCCGAAGTATTATAGGATTGTTATCGAATAGTATAGTACCGTTTCCGGTGTATCTATTGTCCATTACACCCGGCATATTTCCGCCGTTCCAGGTTAAGTACTGATATTCATCTGTTTTACCGCTGTAATAACCTGTATCATAAACTTTGGTTGTATCAAGCAGAGCGCCATCGGAAAACGCTGCAGGATTTCCATAGAAAAACTGCGGGGTCATATCCCGTTTGAAATTATTTTCACCCGATAGGAATATTTTCAGTTTATCGGTAGCAAGAGGACCACTCAGGGTTAGAACATAATCTGAATATCCATATGAATATGTACCCAGGAACTTGTCGGCTCCGGCGGCTTTCATTTTACCGGCACTTGTCAAATCGTAACTGTTGCCGTTATAGTTTCCGAGGTTGTCAGTTTCAGCCCTTATTGAGAAGTGATACTGATCTGAACCTGTTTTGAAATCAGTTGAGATAATACCGGCATTGGCGTTGCCGTATTCTGCTGTATAACCGCCGGCCTGAACCAGGATTTCCTGCAAAGCGTCAGGAGTAACATCCACAAGGGAACCGCCGTTACGACTGAGAATATTTTTAACATCTGCGCCTTCAACCATATATCCGGTTTCATCTGCACGGCTGCCGCGGATGAAAGTCTGGCCGTTCTGCTGAACAACTCCGGGCTGAAGAGCAATAATTTGATCTACATCTCTAACTGGTAACGTAGTAATATCTTCAGAGCCTACAATTCTCATTGCATTGGTCGAGCTCTTCTCGATCAGGGGTCTCTGAGATACAATTACTACCTCACCGGTCGTAATCTTTGATGAAGAAAGCTGGAAATTCTGCTCGGCTGTTAGTCCTGCAACTACCCTGACGCCACTTACTGTAACGTCCTGGTATCCGATGTAGGAAGCCTTGATAGAATAATTTCCAGGCTGTACCTGGCGGATTACATAATCGCCATTAACATCTGATGCTGCACCAAAGCTTGTTCCTACTATAATTATATTAGCACCTATCAAGGGTTCGCCGGTTTCCTTATCAGTAACTTTTCCGGAAACCCTACCTGACTGTGCCAATACAAAGGAACAGGAAAACAACATCAAAAGTAAGATTGTATAAAATTTTCGAAACATGTTTATTCCTCCGTTGTTTTATAAACTTTTTCCTATTTGTCTGTTAGGACATTCAATTTCATATTAGAAGGCATATCATATGTTACTGCAGTATATTTAGTATTTGCCTCAACGTTTAATGCCGTAGATATATCAGTAGAAAGAGAGTCGTTATAAGCTAAGCTGATAACGGTATAATTTCCCGGAAGAAATTGCACTACCTCAGAACCTTTACCGAAATCAATAGGAGAATCGAATGTTACATCCGATGTATCAGTTCCTTCAACATAACTAAAACCATCAAGTGTGGATCCGGGTGATCCATTGAAGAATGAAACAAGCGCAGTATCAGGAATTGTATTTATCGTACCGTCTATTGGTCTCAGAGTCGAACGCGTAAAATCACTTGCTGAATCCGTTCCTATGAAATATACTCTCATTTTGTCCCCTACATCAGTAGAGAAACTGTATGTCTTTGTAGGTCCGCTGGTAAAATTCACAGAAATGTTCTTAGCTCCGGCCGGAATGTCAACCATACTTGATTCTGTGGCGTATCCGGCACTGACGGATTTTCCGTCTATTGTAAAAGATGCATTTCCTGCACCGGCAACAAGATTAACGAAAGTTACCTGACTCCGCTGGTCAAAGCCGGGAGGTATACTTTGCACACTTGTGTCAACACAGCCCGGAATAAAAAATATCAATCCGGAGCATAGTACTAAAAGAAATTTAACCTTATCAGGTAGCCTCATATTTCCTCCTTTAGGATAATTGAATTAAATCATCGTGAAACTGTAGACAGAGTAATTCCTGCTTTTTATAAAAATGGAATTTTATGTCCGAGAGAAGTGACTCACCTAAGTGAATTAGTAAAAGTTGGTTCATTCTCTCTCACTGTTATTTAAAAATACTTTCAATTGACTTATTCAATATTAAAGATTATTGAAAATTTATATTTTGCTTGGGCTTTATAATGTAAATTTTGGAATTCAGGCAGCGTTTCGGATCTGTTGATTTGGGTGCAAGGATTCACTGCCCTCAAGAAAAGATTTTCAGATATGAAATGTATACGCGAAACAGAAGTTGTAACCAAGTTACCATTAACCTCGCTAAAATTAGAAATTTAATTTACACCCGAGAATTTCGTAAGTCAAGAATGACATTAAGAAATAATTCAATTAAGCACTTTGCAAGGTCTTAAAAAACCGACTCAAAGTCAAGGCTTCATCTAATATTTTATAATCTGGAATTACTTATATAATAAGGAGTTCTAAACTTTCCTTTAAGTATAGAATTAATTGATCGCCGATATTGAAGATAGATAGGTTTGCGTGAGACACAGCGCACGCTGAAAAAATCTGTTTTCATCAGAACCTGGTGAACATTTTGAATTCAATGCCGCTGAATTCTGGCTCATATCGGCATACACCGCCAATACAGATGTTTCCGGCCTGCCTCGTACCAAATAAAATCGACAGATCGGTGTGGTCGTCTATTTTGTAACCAAATTGTATGAAACTCCAGAATTTCCTGACAATATTTCCGGCCTCCGGCTCTTTGGTCTGCATTTCGCTCACAACTGCGACGTTAAAATTGGGCGACCTCAGGTATTCCAGGGTCACGGCATCATCATAATATTGTTCATTATTTAAATTAACCGTGGTCTGCTGATGCTCTACTGTAAATTTAATCGTGTTAATTTCATTGAAGTAGAAGATGTTTTCAAGAATCGGGGTGACGTTTTTAGTGTCGGTATCTCTTTCTTCATTGTATCCGAAAGCTGCGATGGTTGTCCAGTTATCGTTCCAGTCCTGGTGCCCCTGAAGGTATACCTCTTTTAACTGGATCCTGGCGGCCGAATTGTCATGAAGTATTCTCTTATAGTAGGAATTGTATGGTAAAGTCTTTGTTTCACCATAATCCACGCTGAAGTAGGTCGCATCGCTGAGATTATAGTTCACCTCAACCTGGAATCCCTGTTCATTAGCCTGGTTCAGCGCCGAGGGATGCCGGTTGAGCAGGATATAAGTGTACTCTTTCCTTACAGACGGCGGGGTGTTATATATGATTGTTCCGTCCTCTGAGGTGAAGGTAAAATTGTCGTAATACTTGTATTCCCCGGTTAGCGCAAAAGCATCATAGTAAAAATTCACGCTTCCATATGCTGCCTGTCCAACTTTCCAGTCATTTTTATTGTAGGGGGAATAAACAATCAGCGAGGTATCAGGATTTAATAGTTTGTCCTTTACATCACGGTTCTGCTTAAATCCGTATTCTCCGTAAAAATCAAAATTCCAGATACTGGGCATAACCCTTATGGAGGTTAGCATTGTCCGGGCAGCGTTGTCGTCTACAGGTAAATTGGTTGCGTATGAAGCTCCTAGTTTCAGCTGATTGGCGGCTTTGTATTCGATATCTGCGGCATGTAGAATCTCTTCCCTTATATTGTCCGCGTTTGCGGCCATTCCCGTAAGGGCTGTGAGAGTTATTCCTCCGTACCTCGCCTGCAGTTTCGCTCCAAGCAGGTTGTTGTCAACCCTGATATTTCTTTCCTCGTAACTCTTCAGAACCAGGCCTCTGCCGAAGAGGGCATAGTAATTTCCAACAATGAGTTCGCCTCCCTGCCGGGCGTCACCTATCTCAGCTTTTACATACTTGTAGGCTATATCAGCGTATCTCTTCTTTCCACGGGTTATGGCGGGACTGGGATCGTTCGGTTCGTAAGTCTCAAACCTTATACCCGCTCCAAAAATGCCTTTCTGATAATCAAGATTCAGCCAGTCCTCGAATATTTCTATATGCTGATTGATATCATTTGAGTATTCCAGCTGGTTTGAGAATCCTAATCCTTCCGGGAGAAAATTCCCTTCCTGTGCAAGAAGGGCAGGAGAAATGAATAGTAAAATGGGCGTAAGGATAAATAGTATTTTTCTAATCATGCTTGGGATCCGGTATTTTTGCAGTGAGGTTTATTTATTTATAAGCTCATCTATTTTGTTTTTCATTTTGAGCTCGTCCCCTTTCATATAACCTAAGTGTGTGTATACTATGTTTCCTGATTTGTCAAGTAAGACTGAATAAGGAACATTTTGTGCATAATATTTACGGGCAACTTCTGAGTTGGTGTCTAGCAGTACCGGGAATGGATAATTCTTTGATCTTACAAAAGGCTTTACCTTGGCTACTGTTCTTTCATCATCAATTGATATGGCAAGAACCTTAAGCCCTTTGTCTTTATACTCGCTGTAGATGTCCTTATATTTTGTCATCTCTTCTATACAGGGCTTGCACCATGTGGCCCAGAAACTTAGAAGCACGGGCCCCTCGCCAAGCTCATCCTGCAGTGACATATAATCACCCTCTACGTTCTCAAGTTTAAATTCAGGGGCTCTTCTGCCTGTCTGCTCCGCATGCTCCTGGGCAAAAATAGTAACAGCAAAAATAAAAAATAGTGGCAGCAGGAAAAGTTTGTTCATATATACTCCATATTCAATACTGACTAACAAAAAGAGACTGTCCCTTTTATTGAGGGACAGTCATAAAAACAGTTTATTTTATTAAAATCATTTTTCTTACAGATGTAAACTGACCGGCTGTAATTTTATAAAAATAAATTCCCGAAGATAGGCTTTCAGCGTTAAAGCTTACACTGTATTCCCCCGCATCCTTAACTCCATTAACAAGAACAGCAATTTCCTGACCGGTAATGTTGTAAACTTTAAGACTAACATCGGATCTATGCGGTATAGCATAGGAAATTGTTGTAGCCGGGTTAAAGGGATTAGGATAGTTCTGAAGCAGGTCATATTTCACCGGTTGATTACTCCGCCCGACAGCGCTTGGTCCGGCTGAGGCAGTTAAATTATATGATATAGTATCCAAAGGGTTGTTTGCATCTCCTACTTCAATTGTTAAGTTCCCTGTACCGCTGTTAACCAGAGCAAAAACATGTACGGAAAAAACAGCGGAATCTCCCGGAGCCAGCGGAGAACTTCCCCATTGACTGGTTGTTTCAATTGTATCTATCATGGGTGAAAAACAATATTCGAAACATAAACTCGACTGCCAGTCTGCCGGCAGATCGTTCTGGGTTCTTGCAATGTACAATGTGAGATTGCTGCTGGAATTATTAACTGCAGCAAAATCGAAAATCATTTCAGACCCGATCGTGTCGGCAATAGATGCATGATCTAAAGTTAAAGTAAAACGCCCTGTCTCAGTTGAAGCAGTTAAATCGTATGTGACAGCTCCTGAAGGGTTGTTTATATCTCCCACTTCAATTTTTAAATGTCCCGTCCCATCGTTAACCAGAGCAAAAACATGTACGGAAAAAACAGCGGAATCTCCCGGAGCCAGCGGAGAACTTCCCCATTGACTGGTTGTTTCAATTGTATCTATCATAGGTGAAAAACAATATTCGAAACATAAACTCGACTGCCAGTCTGCCGGCAGATCGTTCTGTGTTCTTGCGATGTACAATGTGAGATTGCTGCTGGAATTATTAACTGCAGCAAAATCGAAAATCATCTCGGATCCGACCGTGTCGGTAATAGATGTGTGGTCAACTGTTAGTGTAAAATCCTGAGCGTTGGATTTAAAAGAAATAACCCCAACAATAATTGACACTGCTAAAAGATATTTATTTAGACATAATTTCATAGTTAATTCCTGTAACCAATAATATGATATTAAAGGGGCGCCTAAAAGCGCCCCACGCAAGTTAAACTTATTTCAGGACAATCATCTTCTTAATGCTGATAAAATCACCGGCCTTCAGCTTATAGAAATATACACCGGATGACAAATTTTTAGCATCAAACTGAACTTTATAAGTTCCGGGCTCTTTTTGTCCCTTAACCAGCTCAGCTACTTCCTGACCTATGGAATTGTAAATCTTCAGACTTACATCAGAAGTTTTCGCTATCCCGTATTTAATTACCGTTGAGGGGTTAAAGGGATTTGGATAATTCTGACTAAGATTAAATACCCGCGGAACATCGTACGCTACAGTTAATACTTTGCTGAAGTCTGAACTTCCATTGTAATCCAGCTGTTTTAATCTGTAATATAAAGTAACCGCGCCATTTGAACCAGGATTATCTATATAAGTATAATTATGTTCTTCTGATG
Organism: uncultured Bacteroidota bacterium; assembly: GCA_963771705.1. GTDB lineage: Bacteria > Bacteroidota > Ignavibacteria > Ignavibacteriales > Ignavibacteriaceae > DATFVA01. The sequence continues at coordinate 162,330 of CAVYUP010000005.1, read as the reverse complement.
AAGTTCCATGACCTTTTACAAATCCAATTGTCGAAAAATCAGAACCATCAAATGATCGCTGTATCTCGAAGCCGTTATTATTCAATTCGGTAGCGGTATTCCAGTTTAAATTTATTCCGTTTTCATTTATGTCGTAACTGAATGATGTTAGTTCCACAGGAACAACCAGCTGCAGCATATCTGATATGTTCTGAATCAGCGTATTTCTCGCGCTTTCTGATGCAAATTGTTCAAGTCCTACTCCAAGGTATATAGTCTTGTAAGTACCTGCATCGTTATAAAGGCCGCCGTATTTAGTTGTACCGGTATATTGGAATATCGTAACAGCCTGACCGCTGTAACTGCCTATTTGTTCAGGGTAGAATCCGCCCGAAATTGGATTCAGAGTGGTAGTAATTCCTTCAGCGAACGTCCCGGCAACTCCTGTAAATGAATTTGAACCAGCATCATCAGCAATATAATCAGCATCAAGGTAGTTATGATAGAAATCTATAGCTTCCTGCAGGTTCGCTCCGCCTTCAAAAACATCCCAGCCGATATCCTGCCCTGCTATAAACAGGTTCCCGCCGCCGTCCAGGTAATTTTCGAGGAAATTAACGTCCGATAGTATAAGCGCTGGGAATCCCCATCCAATGCTCCAGAATACAGCTTTAAAATCCTGAGCAAGAATCTGATCTTTTAATCCTGCAACAAATCCTTCTTCTATACTTGTGTACTGAAGGTTTGCATTATCAAATGCCGGGAAGTAAAATGTTTCTGAATTAGCGCCGCCGTCATCATCAACAAAAAGTACATTACCGTTTTTGATAACTCCAAAATAATTAGCGGTATATCCATAGCTGTACGGATCATCTAAGTTCTCAGCAAATAAGGCAAGACTGATGCTCCCTGGATTTGTGCCGGTGTTTACATTTAAGTTGAATATACCGGAATCGCCGGGTGCTATGGTGATATCTACTGAATCGTAAGCAGTTCCGTTGTAGCTTAAACCGTAAGACCAGCCTGATGGAACCTGAGCGTCTGCAAATTTAACTCTCAGATGAAGATCTACATCATTATCATTGTGAATTTTAAGTGTCTTGGAATAATTCTGATTAACCTCTAGGAATTCACCCAGCGGGGAGTCAGAATTTATGGCATATGTGGGTACACTTATGTTCGATTGAATAACTTCTTTTGTTGCATCTGACTGAAGCCAGCCTACAACAGCCAGATCCTGCCAGTCCCATGCTGCGTTTACAGCCTGGCTGACATGATATACAATTTCTTCTCCTGGATTAATGCTGGTGACTGAATATCCGTCAGGATCAGGATACATTTTTCTCATTACGTCAGGAAAAATTGTCTCACCGTTTGATCCGGGAGGAGTTGAATACCGGATCATCCGTTCAATAATTGCGATCCTGAATTTCAAATTAGTCTGGGTTACAGGTGAAACGCCGGTTAAAGTAATGGTGGCCCTTACAGAATCGGCATCAATGTTAGCGCTAACCTTTATTTTAACCGGAGCGTCCATTGCCAGATCCTGGTTCATCTGGCCTACCATCCCCAGGGGATCACTTGGTACTCCATAATTGGTGCCGTCCATCATATAATTGGGAACACCATTAATTCCGTAATATGTTACAATCCTTGCTGTGCTTTCACTGGGATTAAGATTGTACATTGGATCAGCTCCAGGCCAGGATGCATGATATCTTACAGATATAACCCCGCCGAAATGGGACTTAAAAAATGCCTGCAGGTTTGGATTATTTTGTGCACAAGGAACACAGCTCGCGTTTGTAGCCTCCTCAAGCAGAACAATTCTTCTAACCTGGGCATTCGAAGGAACCATCATTATAAGAAGAAATAAAATTGTTAATAGTAGTAATTTCTTCATTTGAACCTCCATGAAGTTTGTTATTGAGACATAGTATTTTATTGATCAGTACCTGACTGTAAAATTTCTTTTGTCTGCGTATTTTGTATGAAAGTCACTACATGCAGATTTTCAGGTTTCCAGTTTGATAACAAGTCAACCTGCCAGTTATATGTAGTGTCTGTCAATGATGTAAAAGATATTCCGTCATCCGAAGGGAGTGCTCTCCTGAGCACATTGTAGAATACTTTTTCACCGTTAGCTCCGGGAGCCTGCGAGAATTCCACATCGCTTTCCGTAACTAAGGTATTCAGCACCAGGTCATCCAGATTAATTCCAGCGAGAGTTACGGGCCTGATATTAATATTCACTACAAAGCTGCTGTCCTGCATACCTGCTTCGATAGTTATGCTGAACGGCGCGGTTTCATTTAGTCTTTGATCAAGGTCTTGTTTTATTTTAACCGAATCTGTAGCGCCCGGCCTTAGGGTTCCGTCCGCAATTAGTGTGGGAGCAAAAATTATATTGTAAAATGACATACGGTCATTGCATATGGACGTGTTGGCAAGGTAAAAAGGATCATTCGGCGATGGAAAGTTTGTCGGGAACTTAACTACAGCAATCTTATTTTTATAAGTACCGTTCTGGAGTGCCTCAATTATCTGATTGGATGTCACGCAGGGAACGCAGCTTACATTAGCGAAATCTTCAAGAAGCACTACCTTCTGAGCGGGAGTGTTGGATGGCTCAAGGTTAATAGTTGCATTCACAATAACCTTCCCGGCGGGATAGGAAATACTTTCCGGTGAGGTTGGAGGATTGGTATTACAACTGTAAAAAATAATTCCTGATAAAACTAGTAGTAAAATTTTTTTCATATAACGGCAATTCCTGCTTTTCGTGTTTATTGTCCGTGGCGAATTTAAATTATCTTTTTTTCATTCGTGAGGCAGCATCAATTCTGCTGAACCTCGGTAACATTATTTTTAAGGGTATAATTTTTTTCGATTTTACTGAAATCTATACCGCTGTTCCACATGTGGTCAAATAGTATCCTGCATGCAGCGGCAAGCTGTTTATGCTCTATGTATATCATTGTCAGATCGTTGGTGGTTTTGATGGGCTGTTCCAGCGGAAACATGACTTTCTCATCGTCAAAGATTAACATTTTGATGGGGAGACTCTCTACAATCCTCGCTTTTTCTCCATCGCGGACCGACATTTTAACTGATTCGTAAAGCCAGTCGATCTCTTCAAGTTCACTGAACTGGTAAATGCCTTTGGAAGATCCTCCTCTTTTCAGCAGCTTCGCCTCTTCGTCTTCCTGCTCTTTTAGCCTTTCACTGTTGTCACTGGCGTAGGGACCTTTATTGAAAGTGAGCATTTCTACCCTGGTGGCTGCTACGCTTTTTACGTATCGCCGGTGGATCTGAGTTTTTTCTTCCATCACTTCTATGAAGTCGAGGGGATTAATTATTGCTTTGCTGTTTTCAAAGATGGGGGTAAATACTTCGGCTAGCTGATCTATAAGTTCCCGCTTTTGTTTCAGTTCGCTCTTATAAGTGTCATAAATCCTCTCCATCGCCAGCTTTGGTTCAACAGCTTCATACATCTTGTTCTTTCCCAGCTTCTTCTCGATGCAGATATTCCTGCTGACCATTTTGTTGAGGACCTCATATATTTTTGTTCGGGGAATATCAACTGCCTTCTGTAAGTCCGAAGCAGTGAACATTCTCCCGCTTAAAAGGGTGATGTAGATTTTGGCTTCCCTCTCGGTGAGGCCTACTTCCATAAATTCCTGCAGGTATTTCGAATTATCCATTGTTTGAATTCGCTGTAATTTACCACTCAGGGGTTCTGATTTAATCTATTAACCCTCCAATGGGGTTACAACTTACTTAAAAGTGATTTATGTGTCAAGAATTGTTTTAAATATTTGGGTAGAATCCCCTTCCCTCCCCATTGAACTTAGCCAGCCAGCCATAAATGAGGATGAACGCGTTTCCGCCGGGAAAGCTGGATTTAAAGGTATAAAGTCAAACTTAGTTGAAATTTGGACTCCCAAAATATTATGCTACCATTTCCTGCTTTAATTTTAGTTCAGTTTTTAATGCTGTCCTTAAAAGATCTAGTTTATCGTAATGATCAACTCTTCTAAGCTTTTTTTCTACCTCTAATAATGAAGCTGCCATCCACCTCATCTTCATATTTGAATTTTTCCAATTCCTAACTTTGCCAATATGCTTTACGATAAGATGATTTACATTCTCGATTATATTCGTTGTTTTAAATGATCGTCCCATATTTGCAAATCCCAGCCGGTGTAAGGTCAGAGTCTCCTCCATCCCTTCTTTCAGAGATTTTGCTGCAGAATGGTTTATCTTTCCCAGCTCACTCACAATTTTTATTAGTTCAGCTCTGGCTGTGTGATAATCTTCTATGTCATAGGCTTTCTGAAGCTTTCTCCTGTATTGCTTACCCTGCTCCTGATTTAAATAGCTTACTACATTTTCTCTCTTATGCCATTGACATCTCTGAACCACTACATATCCTGCAAAGACCTCCTTTATTGCAGAACTTAATGCTTTTGAACCATCTACTATTGCAAGTATCCCCTCCTTAAACTGGAAATTCCTCCTAATTAGATTCTCCAGTAATCCCTTTATTGCTTCCTTATTCTCACTGCAGCTTTGAATCATTCCTATCGGTATCTTTACCCCGTTACTGGTCACCCCCAAGGCTATGACTATGGTATCCTGGGATAAGTATTTACCATCTACTACCAGGGCTGTAAAGTCATAATGCCTGAGATCCCTTCCCTCAAATTCCTCCAGTGCTTTGCTGCTTTCCTCTATAAATGCCCGGCTTATACTACTCTGTGACAGTCCAAAACTCTCCGTTCCCTGTTTTATTACCTCCTGGTAATCATTTTGACTTATCCCAAGGATTACTTTCTTCATTACCTCATCTGTCGGGAGCTCTGCCCTTAATTTGCTGTATCTTTCCGGACTTTCTGTTGTTTTATTCTCCTTATCATATATCCTTGGCACTCTTATTTTAACCTTCTCTTCTCCTATCCTAATGCTGCCTGGATTGCTGCCCCATCTGCTATAGCGCCCTTCTTCCGGCTTCTCTCGTTCATATTTTCCTCCTGTTTTAGTCTTCACTTCATCCTCCAGGAGCTGTCCTGCTATTATCTTCATCATTTCTACGTAATGGCTGAATAGACTTAATTGTATGTCCTCTGTCTGATCTAAATACCATTTAAGGTTTTGATTTATTTGTTTATCTTTCATTCTGAGACTCCTTTAGATTAGTTTTTGGGTTTTTGGTGAACACTTAAATTTAATCTTTTTTGGGAGTCTCTTCTTTTTTTACGACAAAATAATTTCAACTAAGAATTAATATATACCGGATTTAAAGTGCATTCATAGAGTGTGTTGAACGTATTCAGAACGTATTCAGAACGTATTCAGAACGTATTCAGAACGTTTTCAGAACGTTTTCAGAGCGTATTTGTACCGCTTTTATTAAGTATAAAAAAAGGCGCCTTTGCCGGGCGCCTTTCTTTTAAGAGCTATGTCCTTAAGGATTATTTCATTAAGGTCATTTTTTTAGTAGAAGTGAAATTGCTTCCGTCTTTCCCTGCTGCATTAATTATATAGAAGTATATGCCGCTTGAGAGTGAAGCTGCGTCGAAATTAACCTCATGCCTTCCTGCAGTGTATTCTCCGCTGGTAAGTTCGGCAACCTGCTGTCCCAGAAGATTGTATACTTTAACAGATACTTTTGAATCAGCCGCAAGACTGAACTTAATCTTGGTGGAAGGATTGAAAGGATTCGGATAATTCTGTGATAAACTGAATTCCGCTGGAATAGAATAGTTTATTTCCACGGCGCCGGAATACTCGAATGTTCCGTCAAGATCAACCTGTTTCAGCCTGTAGTAAAGCTTCCCTTCCATGGCCTCCTTATCGATATAAGAATAAGCCGATTTCTGGGTAGTTGTGCCTCTTCCTGGAACAAAACCTATCTTGGTAAAAGTTTGGCTGTCCGCGCTTCTTTCTATTTCAAACCCGCGGTTATTCGTTTCTGTTGCTGTCTGCCAGTTTAGCTGAACATTATTGTTAACTTCATCCGCCGAAAGAGAGATGAGTTCAACAGGAACCACCAGGTTAAAGAATCCTGCGATCTGGCCCAGCAGTTCAACTTTGGTAGTCGGCAACGAACCGTCTGTTAAATATGAAAGCGCATAGGAGAAGCAGAATGTTCTTTGTCCTGATGTTCCCTCATTCTGAACTCCTACATTCCCCACACCGGTCTGAAAAAATGCAAGCGCGCCGCTGGTGCCGGGTGTATAAAGATCGATCCATGTACTATTCGGTTGGGTGGAACCTGTGAAGTTCATACCCTCTGTTAACGTTCCGGTCTGACCCTGCAGATTAGTTACAGGAGTTCCGGAAGAAGAACCGTCGCTCGCGGAAGCTAACCCGAACAGGTTAAGCAGTGTAGTGTTGCTGCTCTGATCATATCCCAGCGCGTCCCCGCCTTCAAGGTAAACTGCCCCTCCGTTCTGCAGATAGTTAATAACTACCTGTGCGTCAGGATCTTCAAATGAGGTGTTGTTTCCTCCGCCGAAATTTCCGTAGGAAAGGAACGCGGCATCATAGCCCTGAAGTGATGATGGGAGCGTGGGGGATGATGAATAAACAACATCAAATCCCTGCGACTGCAGATAGTCCCTTATAAATATACCGCTGTAATTAGTACCGTTGGCTTCGCCTTCCCATACAAAAACGCCCCTGTTAACAGAAATGAAATCCTGCTTTGTTTCAGTGTCAGTTTCGGATCCGTCGGAGACGGTAAGTGTCACTGTGTAGCTTCCGTTATCGGTATAAGTCCAGCCTGGATTCTGATCATATGAATCGATGGTGCCGTCATTATCGAAATCCCATTCCCAGGAGGTAATAGGACCATTAATCGACGTCGAAATGTCTGCAAACTGAACAGTTAATGGAGCCTGCCCGCCGGTAACGTCTGCGTTAAAGTCGGCTGTTACAGGAGAATCAATATATCCCCTGTCCTGGAACACCTGGCTGATTGAAGGAACGTTAACTCCGCCAAATAATGTCTGGTCAGCGGTTAAAAAAGCATAAGCCGCGTCCTGCTGGGTTGAGCCGCCGCTTGTCATTGAAAGAGCTTCGAGGAAGTCGCTGTCTGTTGCGCTGCGTCCGATCAGGTCATAAACAGACATTAATGATGATGCCCATATCTGACCGTCTGTATGGATTGTTCCGGTTAATCCTTCAGGATAATGTGCTGTGTAATTGGTGATTCTTCCGGGCCAGAAAGGATTGTGACCATCCCATACGAATACCCAGTTGTAAGAAGGATCTGAAGGTGTCCAGTACCCTGTGCTCCTCAGGTAAGAGGACGCCCAATAGTCGCCGCAGCCTTCGCTGAGTCCTTCAACCTGCGAAAGGTTTCCATTGGTAAGCCAGTCATGTATGCCGTGTCCCAATTCGTGTATAACAACTCCGAAATCCTCCGCATCATCAACGCCGCCGTCTCCGTAAGCTATACTGCCGGCTGAAGGAAGGTAGTGTGAGTTGTCATCTCCGTTCAATCCGTGGGGATCAAACCTTACGCCGCCCGTGTACTGAAATGGAAGCAGATTGAAACCGAGAGTTTCATTTATATACCGCATCGAGTGATCGATATGGAAATAAACGTTAACTGCTTCGAAGTTATCGCTGTTCCTTGTAAAATGAAAATCGCTGGTGCTGTTGGTATGAAGACCGGTATTCGGCGCCTCAAAATCTTTTATTTCCGCGTAAGGACCAGCCAGGGAATATACTGATCCGTCGAATGTAATATCATGCAGCACTCTGTCTTCAAGGTTGGCTGTAAGTGAATCGGAGTCGGCATCATTATTATCGACAAACCCGGTTGAGCCGTAGGTTGTTGTTGCATGAGATATGGGGTCAGGATCAAAAACCCAGCCGCTTCCATCCACAAAATTCACACCGTCACCGCCGTAATAGCAGGCATTATCAACTGCCTTAATGATCTCACCAGAATTTGCGTCAACAAGTATCTCCCAGTCTCCTGTAATTCCTTCGGAGGGAATGATATTGATTTTCTGAACCGGAGTGAAGGTGCCTTTGTTGTAATAAATTACTGTTTCTTTTTTCTGGAAGCTGATGTTCTGCGAAACTCCCAGGTAATTTTTTGCCGTGGCCAGCGCGTCATCTGCAGAGATCCTCAGGTTTGCCGGGTTTACGATATTTTTGGTACCGTACTGAACCTTATATCCGCTGGAAATAAACATAACAGCGTTATTTCTGTTGATGGTAACGTTAATATCCGATTTCTCAACAGGGAGGTCACCGATATACTGCGTGAAATGTACATGATATCCCCCGGGAGTTTCCCTTGTACCGGTGTATCTCAGATCATTTAAATTCGACTGAAGATGCAGCAGTTCATTATTTTCCTGCAGGAATTGCCTGGCCATTTTTTCCGGAGAATCCGCATTAACTTTATAATTAAGCTGATAAACTGCCGCAGGTACTTCATTCGCGGCATTTACCCTCATATTATTGTGTGTGATAAATTGTTCGGATTCATTGGGGGTTATTTCTATTCCCCGGTTCTGCCGCTGCTTCTGAGCTGACAGGCTGACAGGCAGCATAAGTATGCCTGTTAGGATAAATATCAGAATGTATATGTTCTTCAAGGATTACCCTTCCATATAAATTATTGGTAGATGATTTTCAAGATCAGTAAAGCTGGCTGCGACTGGTCTGCAGGCTCCACTTTCTGAGCCGGTGGGAAATTACTAAGGATTAGTAAAAGAATAAAGGTTTATACGGAAAATTCTGATTCAGGGTTGAATGGTGATGAATAGTTCACCCAAAAAAAGCTTTATGGCACCACCTGGTTTCGGATACCGGTTAGCTTACTGAGGTTAATCAAAAAGTTTATCTATAATATTATTCCCTCTTCTAAGATTATTCCAGTATTCCCTGTATTCCTTCTGGGAAACAATTGTTACCGGACCCTCGTAAATTCCTCCTTCCTTGAATCCATCATATACTCTTACGGCTATAAGATTATTCTCATCGTATTTGAAATCATTTTCTGACAGGTAGTACCCTCTCAGCTTCTGATAATTATCACCCAAATCTCTTGTTTCTAGGTTTCCTGTTGAACCGATTAGTTTTCCATTAATATATACTTCGTCAATATCGTCAATCTTGCCCATTACCAGAATGAGTTTTTCGTTTTTATATTTCTTAGGGACAAAAACAGTCTTACGGTACCAGGCAAAACCATCATAATCAGCAAATCCCTGGTTCTCCCAGTAACCTGGAACTATCAGATCATTCCAGTTTTTGTCATCAAAATTCACTTCCTTCCATTCAGGGTTGTCTCCTGTTTTGAATTTCCAGCTGCCTGTAAGGTTTATCCCGTTATCCATAGAGTATTCAGGAACATAGAAACCAATGTCTCCGCTCAGTATCCCGCCTTCCAGTTCGTCATCGTACACCCTTACTGCTATAGTATTTTTATTGTTGTAATCAATAATCGAGGAAGGAATAGGATACCTTCTGCTTACATTATAGGCGGTTTCGTAATGAGGTGGAAATGATCCGGAATAGCCGACCTGTTTCCCGTTAATAAAAACCTGGTCAACATCGTCAATAAATCCAAGGAAAAGATAGATCATCTTATTTTTGTATTTATCTGGAATGCTGAATGTATTTCTGTACCAGGCATAACCGTCATATCCATGAAAGCCCTGGTTTTCCCACGAAGAAGGAACTTCAATCCTTTCCCAGTTGTCATCTTTAAAGTCTGCTCCTGCCCAGTTCTGGTCATCTCCAACAGAGAATTTCCATATCCCTGAAAGATCGACAACCTGCTTCCACTCAGACCCGGTATTTCCAGGAGGAGGTGGAACATCCAGCCCGCAGCCTTCTGTAATAAGCAGCGGTAAAACCAAAAGAACTACAATAATGATTTTATTTGACCAGGCATTCATCATATTTCAAAGTTATTACATTTATTTAAAGAAATTCTCTACTCAGAGATATCTGCAAATTGTCTGTACAGAACTGTGCCCATCCTTTTAACTTCTTTATCTACATCTACAGTGGTAAGTTTTTTCACGGCTTCCATTCCATCAGAGTTTCCGATGTTATAGAGTGTCAAAGCTATCAATACCCTGGTTGATGGAATCTGCTCTTTTTCAAGCTGTTCAACAAGGGTTTCTACAGCCTCATCTATTTTATAATAACCAGCCTTGTAGATAGCACTTTTCCGTAAACCGGGATTATCAGACTGAATTCCCTGTTTTAATGATTTGAGAGATAATTCATTTATATTTTTGTAATTGCTGCTCTGGGCCAGAAGTCCGGTGTTCGCACTTAATAAAACTACCAAAAGAACTACCAAAGTTGTAAGCGATTTCATTTTATTTCTCCTTTAGTTTAAGTGAAGAGTTATTTTTTATCTAACTTCCACTGTAAATCTAAAGGATCAACATGTATTGGGTGTCATAGCAGAGTAAAGCGATGTAATTAATTGTCATGGCTCTGAAAATAATCAAAGACTGAAAATAATATTACACCGGAACCTCGAACTGATCACTCATCAGTTATGCTTATATCATTTCTGGCCCCAAGGTAATCACCTAGGTTTGCCTTTATCATGCCCCTGTTCCTGTAAGCGGGCTTATACTCCGGGTTAAGTCTGATGGCTTCATTAAAATCAGAAATGGCATCTCCGTATTCTCCAAGATCCGACCTTACCCGTCCCCTGTAATAAAAAGCTTCACAGCAGGATGAATTTAATTCAATTGCCCGGCAAAGCAGATCATCTGCCTCACGGTACCGGCACCTTTTATATTCAGCAATCCCTTCTTCCAGAAATCTCAGCGCGGCTTTTCGATCAATTTCCACAGACTCCTTAAAGTCTTCGGAAGCGCCGGCATAATCTCCCAGGTCTGCCTTTATTGTGGCTCTGTTATAATAAGCAAGAGCGTCTGCAGGATTCTGCTTTATAGCTTCTGAATAGTGTTTGATAGCCTCGCGTAGTTCTCCCTCGTCAGCTTTTGCTGTTCCCTGCAGGTTGAAAAAAGAAACTTTTCCGGGATTCTCCCCCGTGTAGATTCTGAAATCCCTCGTATTGCCGCTATTTTCCATGGCTGCCTCGTATTTTAGTTATCGATGTCTGGAGGGCGTTAAAGAACTTCGGAGCGTAATCTTATCCGGTAATAAAATTCTTTTTCAAAATAAATTGTAGAATTGATAGAATTGTCAGGCTATGGTAATTAATTGTAAAAAATTGTCATGAAAAGGAAGAATGAGAAGAGCTTCAGGAGAATTTCAAATCTTTATTAAGTTTAATTGCCGTACTGAAATCTTCCATAGCTGATGAATAGTCGCCAAGGTCAATTTTTATCTTTCCTCTGCGATAGTAGGCTTCTGCAAAACGCCAGTCAAGCGCGATTGCCTTGTCAAAAAGGAGAGAGGCTTCACGGAGGTTGCCTTTTTTATACTTGGTTATGCCCAGGTTGTAATACTCGCGTGCTTCCTGCATTTCAAGTTCAATAGATTTCTTAAAGTCCTGGCTCGCTCCTGCCAGATCACCCATTTCAGCTTTCAAAGTGGCTCTTTTGTAATAGGCCATTGAATCAAAAGGATTATTTTCAATTTCCCTGGTGTATTTCTCGAGCTCAACTTCACCATGCTCATGAATCTGCATAAATCTCCCTATAGGTATCATTTATTAAAGGTAAAAACTCCCGTCAGGGAAATTTCTGCAGGCAATTAAGGGAAATGCGCCGATAAATACTATAATTTAAATCACAGGGAAAAAAGAGGGGTGACAGTACCCATTCAATCTATTAGTTTATACCCTATTCCGTGCACTGTTATGATAATTTGAGGGTGATTTGGATCTTTTTCGGTTTTTTGTCGCAGTTTAACGATGAAATTATCTACTGTCCGGGTAGAGGGACTCTCTTCATAACCCCATATTTTTTCTAGCAGATTGTCGCGGCTTACTGTCCGGTTACGGTGTTTCCATAAATAGTGGAGTATTTCAAACTCTTTATGCGACATCTGTACTGCTTCTTCGCTTTCAAGTGCTGTATAATTTTGAAAATTTACAAGGATTCTGCCGATTTGTATCGTGTTATCCTCAGACCTCAGGCTTTCACCCCTCCTTAATACGGCTTTAATTCTGGCAAGAAGCTCCCTCAGACTAAATGGTTTTGTCACATAATCATCTGCCCCAAGCTCCAGTCCAAGTACTTTATCGATTTCCTGATCTTTGGCGGTAAGAAGAATAACAGGAGTTGTAATCCCTTTTTTTCTGATGGTTTTACAGACGTCAAACCCTGACATTTTAGGCATCATCACATCAAGGAGTACCAGATCGTATGGATTATCAAGAATTTTTGCAAGTCCCGATTCACCATCGGAAGCAAAATCCACATCGTACCCTTCGAACTCAAGGTTATCTTTTAACCCAAGCCGCATGTTGGGTTCGTCTTCTACAATCAGGATATTAGGCATACCGGTATCAATTTTTTAATTATTGGTACCGGCAAATTCCTAAATTGTTCAGGCAGATTCAAGTTCTTTTATATCAGCTTTCATCTTAAATGGAAGATCGAGCAGAAATCCTAGCGCAATTGCGGATGCCACGGTAACGATACAGCCTATCCATCCGGGCTTCGTAGTCATCACAAATATAATTCCTAGCGCTGTGGTTATCTTCAGTTTGTAAGTTGTCATCAGGAAAGGGTCGGCAATAACTTTTTTAACTGCTGAGGAAATAGATTCCCCGCTATCGTTAATAAGGGAGGCAATCGATACAGCAATTTTTTTGGCTGCTGTACTGCCGTAACCAGAAAGTACCACAAGAAGCACAAGTCCTGTTACAACCCACGAATTCCACCCCCAGGAAAGAATAACCATATATACTCCCGTAAGCAGCAGAGAGACGGTAGCATAAGCAAAAATTATACGGAGGATCTTCATTGACCCCAGCCATGAAACAGCCTGCCCGGGAGAAGCGGCATCTTTAAGGTTCTTAAAAACAATACCCTCAATACCCAGTCCCGCAAACATTGCCAGTGCCCCGGTTATATGAATATACAGGGCAATCAGATAAGCACTCATTACACTACTCCTATTAATAAATTAAAGGGAACCGATTTGGCAAAACCGGTGTTAATTATTTAATGTGAATTTTTTAGATTGATAGTATCTTGATGGCGAAATTACATACTTCCGGAGCGGAGTCAAGCAAAAAATTTACCGTTGTGCCAAAAAGCATAACAAACGGCAATTATTAAGGATGATTGACTGAATAATTTTATTGCTTCAATTATCAAATTACATTATGTTACTAACAGGATCAAAAGACAAAAAAATAATTTGCCCCGGTTGTGCAGGAAGCACTTCCAGTGGATTTTTATATCCTGGATGTCATTTATTTTGCGCTGAGGCAAATGTCAAAAGAAAAGCACTAAAACTTTGCCGGAACTTTTTAAATTAATCATGAAGAACCGTTGTAATAAGCATAAGTATATGAAGTGCAGAGAAGTTAAATACTACCTCGAAGATTTTATCGGGGGAAAATTAATTGATGAGATGAGAAAGGAAATTTCCTCCCATCTCAACAAGTGCCATTCCTGCAGAAAAAGGGCAAAGGATATACGGATGACACTTAAATCATCCGGCACTATCCGGAAACAGATTCACCATGGTGAAGGCTTCTGGGAAACGGTCTCGGAAACTAACGATTTTGATCCCGAATTTAATCTTCCGGCAATTCTTTATTCACCGCTGAAAAGAAAAGATGACCCCCGGTATAGTATAAAGCTTAGACACAGGATCCTCAGATCACGCTGGATCGCGGTTGGCGCCCCCTTAAGCGCTATCCTGATTGCTGTATTCATTTCAATCTTATACTTTTACAGAACAAACCCTGCCTTCTGGGAGGTTGAAAACCTTAAGGGTAGCCCTGTGGCAGGAAATGAAAAGATAGTCGATACGGGAAATCTTCCGGTCGGTGAGTGGCTGAAAACTGATTCGCGTTCCAGCGCGAGGCTGCAGGCAGGACTTGCGGGAGAGGTTGATGTGGATCCTGAAAGCGCCGTTAAACTCCTTGATACAAGGGAACCCCGCTATAAACTTTACCTTAAATCAGGGAAAATTTCAGCAAGTACTCTCAATTCTCCTAAAAGATTGTCGGTTATAACCCCTTCATCTTCCGCACTGGATCTCGGCAGCCGTTATTCTGTTGAAGTGTCTGAAAATGGTAGTTCTTTTTTTAGTGTGTCATCCGGGAGCATTATTATTAAATCAGGAGGGAAAAATGAAATTGTACCGGCGGGTTTGGTCTGTGAAACGAATAAAAATGCCGGACCCGGTACTCCTTATCGTATAAGCGCCGATACTGAGTTCAAGGCAGCGTTATCACGACTTGATTTCGGCAAAGGTACAGATGATGATCTTGAGATTCTCCTTCAAAACGCCGGCAGGCAGGATGCCCTCAGCTTGTGGTATCTCCTCCGCGACGCCGCCCCCGGTAAGGTAAAACCAATTTATGATAGACTGGCTGAACTTATAAAACCGCCCGATGGGGTCACCCTTGAAGGAATTATGGAGGGGAATAATTCTATGCTGCTTAATTGGTGGGAAAAACTGGGCTACGGAAGCAAATCTCTCTGGAATTCCATCCGGGGTTAATTCAATCTTAATTTTTTGCTTTATTCTTCTCAAAGAAATAACTACATTCTTTAAAGATGATTTTGAGGTTATTAATTTCATATCAATTTTTATTGGGGAGGAAATATGGAATGGACACATCAGATCGAAGGCTGGGCAGATAAGCATCATCCCAAATGGATAGACTACCTCCGCGTACTTCTGGGAGTTATCCTGATCCTGAAAGGCATCACCCTTATTGTAAATCGTGACCAGGTAATACTTAATATGGAAATGAGCAGCATCGATGTTTTTTCTTTTCTGGTTACATCCCAGTATGTACTTGTATTCTACATTGCCGGCGGATTACTTGTTGCAATAGGATTACTGACAAGAGTAATCACGCTGTTCCAGATACCGATCCTCATAGCCACTATTGTTTTTATTGATTACCATAAAGGCTTGTTTGCGCTAAATTCTGAGTTAATTTATTCCGTGCTGATCCTTGGTTTACTGATTTTTTATCTGATATATGGTTCCGGTAAATTCTCTGTAGATTTTCTTCTTAGCAATACACGGGAAACCTGATCCATATATTCAAGGTGTGCTGTACTATACTTCCGTTGGCATTGTACATAGTTATTTTATTGCTATAAAGTAGATAACTATGGAGGAAGAAATGAGTGCGCTTACGGGAATAGAAAAATGGTCGGAAGAACATCACCCCATATGGATTGATTTCCTGAGGATACTTCTTGGAATTTTTTTAGTCGCAAAAGGTGCGTCCTTTATCAGCCACCGGGAGCAGATTGAATGGATGCTGGTTAATAACCATCTTGAATTTCTTATCTTCCTCGTATCTGTTTACGTTATCCTTTTTCATATCGGAGGAGGTCTGCTCATTGCTGCGGGAATCATCACCCGATGGGCCGCCGCTTTTCAGATCCCGATATTAATAGGGGCTGTATTTTTCGTTAATCTGCCCGCCGGATTTACATCAATAAACAGTGAACTCGGATTTTCAATTGCCGTTCTTATCCTGCTTCTCTTCTTCTTGTTTTACGGCTCTGGAAATTTTTCCCTTGATCACTATATGCAGACTCACAGAGATAAGTGACCCTTAAGACATAACGCTTCCCTCTCAATATTAAGAGGAAGCACTAATCACATTCCGAAGAATTTATTCTGAAACTTTCATTTCAGTATTGACTTTTTCTCTCTATGCCATACTTTTGTATGGTATGAATAAAGACAGGTTTTACAGTCAGCTTTTCCGGCGGGAAATTTATAGTTCCGAGCCTGAATATAACGCTAAAGTTCTCGCTGAATCACTCTACAGGTATTATAAACTTGAGGAAGAGAAATGTACATGCATGCAGTGCAGAAAAGACCTCAATAAAATAAAGACTTATATAAAAAAGAACATAAAAGGGGTAAGCTTTCCGAAAGAAAAATAATAAGCGAAATGAATTTTAGAAATCGGGTGGCTAATTTTCATTAAGTATTAACTGGTTGGATATTTGTAAAAAAAAATTTGTTTTGAAACCATTTATTTCCTAGATTCAAAAAACCAAAGATCACAACCTTATTCTCTCTCCTGTCTGAATTGAGCATTAACCTTTTCAAGGAGTCCTTATGTATAAATATCTATTATATCCTCTGATAATTCCTGCTTTAATTCTCTTGGTTAGTTTTTCTGCCGCAGCCCAGACTGCGGGGTATAAAGACAGGCTGAATCAGGTCAGGGATCTTGTTAACTCAAATGAATTAGTTATGATATGGAGCCAGGGTGAAAGCACTGTCAATCAGTTTTGTTATCAAAGGCTTTATGACCTTGACTTAACACAGCCTGGAGGAGTTGATTCTACTTTAATTAAAAAACCCTTACAAATAGATTCTTCTATAACTGGTAATAAATCTCTTGCTGTTGCCTCCGGAAATTTTCTCGATAAAGACTGCAAAAATCTGGTGACAGCCTGGGAATCCGGAGATAATACGATCAGGATTTCTGTTCCGGAAATAGATTCTGCAGCCTTAGCATGGACAAATACCAATGAATTAACTTTAAATGGATTTGCGACTGTTCCAAAAAATAAGATACATATCGAAACTGGAAATTTTTTCGGGAACTCGCAGGATGAATTTGTGGTCGCATACCAGGGTGAAGATTCTACCATTCATCTTCAGCTGTGTTCTTTTAACCCGGGAAGTCTCGTACCTCATCTGAAGGGAAGTATAAATGATGAAAGTACCCTGCCAGATCATTTTTATCTGAATAATTTTGATATCGTTACCGGAGATTTTGACAGTGATGGTTATGATGATATTGCTTTATTATTCCTTAAACCGGTCGGTTCTAACAATTGGGCGCTCTGGATTAATATTTATTCAATAGACAGCAACGGTAATTTTACCAGGAAATCAACAGCAGAAGTATTTGAAGAGCCGGCCTATACTGTAACTGAAGTTAATATTGATGGTATCGCCGGATCTTTTGACAATGACGCGGAAATGGAAATTGCATACGGATTTTCTTTCTTCCAGGGTGAGCAAATAGGAAATGATACATATGTTTATTTAATTGATATAAAAGATGGCCTTAGCTCTATTATAGTTGATGATACAAAACGAGTGGCTCGTAATCTTGTGGGACCGAATGAGATGCCGCCATTTAATGTGGGGGCAGGAGATTTTGATAAAGATAATCATGATGAACTGGTGATGATGTCGGGGGCAGCTTTCTATGTCTACTCAGTTGACAGCGATCTTAATCCTTCGTATAAATCAGAATATAATGTTCAGACTCCGGGAGATAATATGTACAGCGATGCCTTTCTTGCTGTCGGAGATATGGACCTTGACCGAAGCGCGGAAATTGTTGTTGTAAAAAGTTTTCTCGACTATGAACCTAATGGAATTCAGCATCTGGAAATGCATTTGGTAAGTCTCGATACAACTCTTACTAATTACACTCTTAAAGCCAGAAGACTATACGAAGAACCCATACCCACCAGCAATAATCAAAGAAATTATGCAATTGCACTTGGAGATTTTGACGGCGATAGGGTAAGGCTCGGCGATCCGGTTCATTACAGCCGGCGCGGAGTGATGCAGCCTGAAGTTGTTCTTTATACACCCCCGATCCACTATGATATAATAGATGGAACTACTTATGACCTCGGTGGGTGTTATCCTGATCAATCCTGCGGGTTTTCGTCTTCTTATGTACAATCGACCACTTCTGATTCTACAATTACAACTGAGTATCATGAAGACTGGGGAGGAGATGCATCTATAACTTCCTCTCAGGGTGTATTAAAAGAAAAAGTTAAGGCAACTTATGGTGATAAATTCAGCAACAAGGAATCCTCGGGAACATCATATACAATCACAACTGGCAGAGTGGCCGCAGGGGATGACTGGATATATACAAATGTATTCGATATTGATTTCTACGAATATCCTGTTTACGATGGTCTGGATCCAACCCCGATAGGTTATTTCCTTGTTACTATTCCTGGTAATCCGCGGCCGATATGGGTTGAACTAAAGGATGATGATCTGCTTGGCAATCAGTTCAGCCCTGATCATGAAACTGGTAATGTATTGTCATACAGATCAACAAATACCTATGATACCTCTCGGGTAATTGTCGACTTTCCCGAACAAACGATTGGGGCAACCGGGAATAGTTTTGTTTCGCTTCAGATTCAGTCATTCAGGGAGAACAGCGTTGATACAAGCTGGGATGCAGGATTGGAAGTGGGAGCCTCTGTTGACCTTGAAGGGGATTTCTATGGCTTTGATGTCGGGGTTGATGTAGAAGTAAACGGACATTATAATTATGGGGAAGTTTATACACAGACAGTTAAAGTCCAGCAGTCACTTGAGGTTAGAGGTGACCTCGCTCATTTAGACTCCCGGTACGGAACCAGCGGAACTTATTATGTTAAACCTTATTCATACTGGACATCTTATGGGGCTCTTGCTCTTGATTATAAAGTTACTCAGCTTCCGGTCGGTGCAAATTCATTCTGGCAGACGCATTATGGAAATAAGAGCGACCTTGCTTTCAGTCTTCCCTGGCGCTATGATTCTCAAAAAGGTTATCCTTTCCCTCGCAACGATACTACTTACAGATACCGTACACGGGATATAAGGTTATCCAAAAATGATCCGAAAGGCGGTGATATTGTAACCATAGCAGCCAAGGTCCGCAACTTCGGATTGCAGGCAGTATCAACCCCGTTTAGCGTAAAGTTTTTTGCCGGTAGTCCCGATGTTGGTGGGATCTTGATTGCCGAAACAGAGGTTGATACCATAATTGCCCCCCGTGGTTACAAAAATGTTACTGTTCCCTGGGCAATTCCGGTAAGTCAGAATCTTGACAGTCTGAGAATCTATGCTGTTATTGACCAGGAAAATACTGTTGCAAATGAGGTACATGAAAATAATAATGTCGGCTGGGCTCCCGTTATAGGTTACGGCTCGATAAGCGGAGTTGAAACAGAACATCAGATTCCTGAACGGTTTGTGCTCTACCAGAACTACCCTAACCCGTTTAATCCTGTATCAACAATTAAATTTGAACTCCCTTCTTCGGGAAAAGCATCACTGGTGGTTTATAATTTACTGGGTCAGGAAGTTAAAACTCTGGTGAATGGGTTTTTCCATAAAGGGACTTATGCCGTTGAATTCAATGGAAATGGATTGGCAAGCGGCGTCTATTTTTATCGTTTGATGATAAATGGTTTTGCGGATACAAAAAAGATGATTTTACTGAGATAGTATCAAATGACACTATTGTAAATAACTCTTCCTTTAAGGGGCTGCCTGAAAAAGACAGCCTCTTTTAATCTCATCTGTGCAGATATGATCTAAGATCCTCTTTCTGCTTTACTCCTAGCATAACCTGTTTTACCACACCATTCTCGATGAGGACGGTTGTGGGAGTTGCTTTAATTCCGAATGCCCTCGCCGTCTGCAGATCTTTTGATATATCAACATCAAAAATATTTTTATCAGACGACTGAAGCTCTTTAATAATCGGCGTCTGGTATTTGCATGCGCGGCAGCCGGGACTAAAAAAATAAACCAGTCCTTTCGAACCATTTCTCTCAAGTATTTTCAGCTTTCCCTGCAGTCCTGATATTTTTTTCCCTTTCGATTTCCTCGCGGAGAGTACCATAGACATTTGAAGGGAGAAAAACACAAGGGCAAATCCAGCTATTATATATATAACTGTCATCATTTTTTATAACTCTTATAAATTATTTTTTTTCTTAAGCGTGCTGACGTTAAGCCTGACATAGCAGGGGCACATACCGGTAAATCCGGTTACCATAAGTACGATCGCGCCTATGCCGGCAATTACGGCTGTCGGGCCCTCGATTACTCCGGCCAGACTCAATAAAATCAAAACAAGCGCTGCCGCAGATCTCAGAGCACGGTCAATATTTCCAATATTCTTTTTCATAATAAAAAGATTCCTTTTTGAATATGATTCCTGAAAAGTGTAAAAGATTCCCCGCCGTGTCAGATAAAATATTTTTCAATTACTATTTCTTTATATATGTTTCGTTAAACAAAAATACCTTTAATATGAAGTCAATTACCTTTTTTAATATCTCACTCCTGATTCTTCTTATATCAGGCGAAATTCTTCCACAGTCTCAAACCAATCCATTCCAGCTAACAGATTTGAGAAAAATAGTTGATGTATCAGATCCCCGGATATCTCCGGACGGAAAACAGATTGCTATCATCGTCTCCCGTTATAATTGGGAAAAAGATTCGGTCGAACAGCAGATTGATCTGGTTGATGCTTCTGATAGTTCTGTACGAAGTCTGACATACCACAGAAGTTCTATTTCAAATATAAGCTGGTCTCCTGATGGAAACAGACTTGGATTCTTGGCTCAGGATAGTAAAACTGAAAAGCCCCAGATCTATATTATGCCTATGATGGGGGGCGACCCTGTTAAAATAACCGATTCCGAAACGGGAGTAAAAGAATTTACCTGGAGTCCCGATGGTAGAACAATTGCATTTGCGGCGCAGGATACAATTCCTAATCCTAAGGAAATAAAACACCATGAAGACGCATTCCGTGTTACGGATAATAATTTTACGGTACGTGCGGCTGTTCAGCCATGGCATGTTTGGATTGTGTCTGCCGGCGGGGGAAAAGCCAAAAGACTGACAGAAGGAACATTTAGTATTTCTACTGACCAGGAGACCATTTCGCCTCTTGCATGGAGTCCTGAGGGCAAATCAATTTTGTTCCAGCGTTTTCCCGACGTATGGGAAGGAAATGCATGGCATTCTGTAATAGCTGAAGTCGATACAAATGGAAAAGAAATCAATACGGTGATTGAAGGCGAAGGATCCGGCCGGCCAAAATATTCTATGTCTTCCGATATTCTGGCTTTTATGCGTGCCCGGGGAGGAGATTTGAATAATGGAAACGCTGTTTATGTAAAAATGAACGGTGAAGTTAAAGATATAACCAATGACCTCGCGCGGAATATAAACAGTTTTACCTGGATGCCCGATGGGAAATCCCTTCTACTTACAGGAGAGAAAGGTACAAAATCGGTGTTATGGAAGCAGCCTGTAAGCGGTATGGCGGAACAGATTGATCTCGGGGACATCAATATTGTAAATAACATAAGTGTATCTGACAGGGGAACCATTGCGTTCATTGCCGCATCATCAACTCATCCCGGCGAATTATTTATACTTCATTCTTTTAACGGGAAACCGCGGCAGCTTACTAACTATAATATTTTTGTTGATTCATTAAATAAAGGCGGAACAATTGGCGTAGAGTGGACTGGCTATGACGGATTTGATGAAGATGGTGTTCTAACCTACCCGGTAAACTATGATGAAAAAATAAAATATCCATTAGTGCTGATTATCCATGGCGGTCCCGAAGGAGCATCTACAACCGCTTTTTCAGAGCTTGTTCAAATGTTCGCGGGTAAAGGTTTTTTTGTTTTTCAGCCTAATTACAGAGGTAGTATAAACCTTGGAGATAAGTATCAGCACGCCATATACAGGGATACAGGAGAGGGACCGGGAAAGGATGTTATGGCCGGATTAGAAAAAATCGAACAAATGGATATTATCGATACAAATCGTATTGGAATTACCGGGTGGTCTTATGGAGGATATATGACCTCCTGGCTTAATGGAAAATATCCTGATAAATGGAAAGCTGCGGTAGAAGGTGCGGCACTTAATGATTGGGTAATGGATTATACAATTGCGTTTTATCAGACGTATGACCTATATTTTTTCGGAGGTTCTCCCTGGGTAAAAGAATATTGGGATATATGGCGTGAACAGTCACCAATTATCTTTGCTGAAAATGTGAAAGCACCTACTCTAATTTTAGGTAATGCCGGAGATCCGAACGTACCTATAATCAACAGCTATGAAATGTACCATGCTCTGCGTGATAACGGAGTCACTACTGAATTCTATGCTTACCCGGCAGATTCACATTTCCCGGGTGACATTGTACGCCTGACGGATGTTTATAAACGCTGGACCGACTGGATAGTAAAGTATGTGAAATGAATCGGTTGTTTCATCACCTTTAATCAAACATAAATGAGAAAAGAACATTTCTCAGCTTCGCTGATTCCAATTCTGAATTTTGTTATTGAATGGTTCAAAAATCAACTATTACTGCCTTTGAAAACCTTACAAAATTTCTTAATTTTGCCCCGCACCCTTAGCTCAGTTGGTAGAGCATCTGACTCTTAATCAGCAGGTCACCGGTTCGAGCCCGGTAGGGTGCACAAAATAGCTCATTTTCGCACTTTTTACGACTCTCCTACCCTCAAAATTGCCTGCTTTCGTGGACAAAATCTCAAAAAGATACTGAATCTACCTGGAATTACTTCAATTACTACTTCATTACTACTTCAGCGATTCAATACTTAAGTGAAGAAGTGCAAATTATGGTGCAGCTTTGATATTATTTTTTAGCATAGTAGTAAATTAAACGGATACCAATCTTTGCAACTATTTTAACCTGGAATCTGTTAATCTTTTGTGGCACCTTTTTTTACTGATACCTGTCACATTTTCTTAAATCAACAAATTGAATTTTATAATTGATGAAAAAGAAGACCTTAGTAATTCTTAATACGATAACTTTAGTTGCAGTATTATTCATAAATTATTTGGCGGCTAGCGGGGCGATAAATAACCAAACTGTTGGAGAAATTAGCAGCCGTTATGAAACGTTATTCACACCTGAGGGTTATGCCTTTTCTATTTGGGGAATAATTTATTTCGGTCTGATATTATTTATCGGATTCCAATGGTTTGCTCTCATTAGAAAAAATGACCTCGGGATTATTGATAAAACCGGTTTCTATTTTATCTTTGCGAACCTGGCAAATACAGGATGGATATTCCTCTGGCTTTTTGAATACACCGGTTTATCTGTAATTGCAATGATCATTCTCTTCTTAACCCTGATAAAAATTATTAAGCAGTTTGATATGGAAATATGGGATGCTCCTGTAAGGATAATATTTTTTGTCTGGTGGCCATTTGCAATTTACTTCGGATGGATAATTACTGCTTTAACAGCGAACATTGCTGCCTATTTTACTTATATCGGATGGAAAGGCTCGCCTCTTAATCCGGAAATCTGGACGATCATTTTAATAGTACTTGCCGCAGTAATTTATATCATATTAATATTTAAAAGAAATTTGAGAGAATCTGCTGCCGTCGGAGTCTGGGCATTAATAGCAATTGCTGTAAAACAGGGTAATGAAAATATAGGAATAACTGCGGCTGCAATTTTGGCTGCGGCAGTTATCCTGGTTTTTATTCTTTACCATGGATTTAAAAACAGGGAGACCGCTCCAATTAAGAAATTGATGCGGGGAGAATTTTAGTTTATGGTATGATTGCTTCGGGGCTTGCATTGTCTCGCCTTCGTTACCTTATACCAGAAGAAAAGTGGTCTGAAGTTGAATATATCAGCTCAGAGGGGTTATTTTTCGCACAGGCAACCAAATACCCCGCCCGGCAAAAGTAAAGCCCTTAGTCTTAAAGATTGTGGTCTAAATCTACGCTATTCTGTATAGAAATATTCAGGTTGAGTTCAGGTTTCGGTTTAATGAACCTGCTGATCCCTTCTTAAGTCAATTTGCTTAATTGGCGGATACCCTCAAAATAATTTTTTTTTTGCCATTAATACTAATTTTTTCTGCCTGCTCGCCTTGTCTCCGACGAGTCGGAACAAGAAAGGTAGGCAGCGTTTTTCAGAAGCATTATTACGTCTCAACGGAAGAAACGGACGTTTCTTTCTTTAATCCGTGCCTAATCTTTTTCATCAGTGTTCGGCATGATTGGGATCCGCGGCTGTTTGGCGAAGGAGAAAGACAGCTGTTCATACCAGGACTCATCTGAACCCGTCATTCCCAGAATCTTGTTCCAGAGAACTACAGGGGGCCCGAACTCATGCCAATCAACTTCCAGCACTCTTATTCCCCTTCTTCTCATTTCGCTTACCATCTTCTTATAATTGCTGTCGAGATGCTGCAGGTAATCCAGCGGTACTCCCTCTTCTTCGGATCTCGACCTGGTGCTCATACGCCGGTGACATTCTTCCGGAGAAACATTCAGATAAACGAATATGTCCGGCGGCATTATGTCGCGGCTCATATTTCTGAAAACATCGAAGTATAGCTCGAACTCCTCCTTTGTCATAAATCCCCTTTCCATGGCCGTTGTAGCGAAAACTGTGTCGCCGTAAATCGGCCTGTCCTGTATAACCGTCATTCCATTCTCTCCCCAGGCCAGTTCTACCGCAAGTCTGTGCTGTTCATATCTCTGGCAGAGCATAAACATCTGCATCTCGAACCCGCCGCCGGTATTGCTGCCTGTTATCAAATCGTTGTAGTAGTGTGAAAGAAAATGCTTGAATCTATCTGTATGTGTCGGCTCTTCCAGCACCCTTGTCTGCCTTCCCCTTGAACTCGAAGCGGAAGCAAGAGCATGACATGCATTTGTTTTTCCTGCTCCAATATTCGCGTCTACTGTAATGAAGAGACCTTCTTTCCTTGTTATACTCATTTAATTAAACCTGTTTCTCTGAGATTATTAATTTTAATATTGATTCCGAATACTTAACTAAAGCCGGTTAAATAATCAACGTAAAGTGGAAAATTTTTTCTTTCTATACTTCCCTGGCAGAACAAATTAATTGCGTGTTGTCGATTATTCACTTAATTTGTTCTATTAATAAATCGTACTTTAAAGTCTCATCATTGAGTGCATCAAAGAATTTGCGATTATAATCTAATTTTCTTATAAAATCAGTTCTAAATTTAAGGAAATAAGTATGATCGCTGATGAACTTATTAAGGCAAACAAAGCAATTTCCCGCCTGAGGTATGAGTACGAAGAATATAATAATGAAGAAACCAGGGAAGTTCTGGATGTTCTGCAGTTTCATATGTTCCTCGTTATTTCATATCTTGATAAGTCGGAATTGAAAGTTGAGGATGTAAAAGAAAGGCTTAGTGAAAAGCTTGCCGGGACACTCTGACCCCGTTCCTCCCGATTTAGATACAATCGTAAAGGTTATTCTATATCACAGCCTGCTTGCATTTATGAAAAGAATAACCAAAATTTCATCTGCTTTCAGATGAACCCAAAATAATTTACTTTTCCGGAGGAAGTTCGATGCATAAAACTTTTACTTTATTTCTCACTCCTTTAACTTCTTCGATCTTTTTCTTTAATCCCTCTCAAAACAGATCCATTACAAAATGTCCATTTAATGTTCTTTAAGAAAATTAGTTTAATAACTAACTAATTCTATAACTTAAAACAGGAGGCTCTATGACCAAATCTTTTTCATTTTTTATGACTTTTATAATTTCCCTGGTATTCCTGGTGTCATCCGGTGCTCAGGCTCAATGGACGGAATTGACTTCTCCTACTACCAGCGCATTATATTCTGTTTCGGTTGTTGACAACTCGGTTGCATGGACAGCCGGTGCCGCCGGAACAGTTCTCAGAACTACTGACGGCGGGGCTACATGGACAAGTGTTGGGGGAGGAATAATCACCAGTGACGTATACAATATATTTGGTGTTGATGATCAGACCGCTTTGTGTACCGCATCTTCTACTACTGCAACGTTCGTTTACAGAACAACAGACGGCGGAGCTACATGGACACAGGTATTTAACATGTCAGGCGGATTTATGGATGCTATATGGATGTCGTCAGCTACTGACGGTATCATGTATGGTGATCCTGTAGGCGGTAACTGGGAGATATATCAGACGAACGATGGCGGAGCTACATGGACTGCCGCTCCGGCGCTGGCACAAAGCGGATCTGAAGCCGGCTGGAATAACAGTTTGTATGTATCAGGATCTAATATCTATTTTGGTACAAATAACACAAGGGTTTATTATTCTTCGGACGGCGGAAGTTCCTGGACCCCTCAAACCACAGCGAGTGAGCAGAACTCTTATTCGGTTTGGTTCAATTCTGCTACGGCAGGACTTACGGGTAATACAACTATAGTTATGACTACTGATGGCGGAACAACCTGGAGTCCTATAACTGTACCCGGTACGGCTGCTCTGGCTGGTATTACGGGCTCAGGTTCTGAATGGTGGATTGCAAGACAATCCTCCCCCGGAGTGATTTATTATACCTCGGATAATGGATCTACCTGGTCAACAGATTATACTACTACTACCGGTGCTTTTTACCATATCGCCAAAGCAAGAAATGGAAACTGGACAGTCGCTGTTCAAAGTGACGGTGGAATATCAGGTTATGCCCCTGCAGGCGGAGGTCCGGAACCGGAAATGTCACTTACACATACACCGGGTGATCTGCATGTCGGAATATTCAATACAGGTGCAATAGGAACAGATCCTATTGGCGCTGCAGGTCCTGGTATTACCTGGAAAGGAGAACAGGGATTGTACATGGGTGGATTTGTATTTGGAGACGCTGCTAACGCTAGTGTTAACGGTGTTTTTGGAAGTTTCACCTCCGGCGGAGCTCCTGTATTAAATGATTTAAAAAATGTTTCAAGTAATTTCGCGGGCGGCTTTACAAGTGATGCGAATTTTGATCAGATTTCTGAAGCTGTTCTGTATGATTCAGCTGCCCCCGCCCCTTATAATACCGAAATCGTTCAGAGAACATACTCAAATACCGGAGATGATTTTGTTTTCTTAAGGTACGGTGTTGTTAATCGTTCAGGTTCAGGTATTACAGACGGTTATTCAGGCGTTGCCCTTGATTGGGATGTTGGTGCTTATGCTACCAATTCCGGTGGGTATACTCTTAATAATCATCTGGTATATCAGTATGATACCGGTCCTACTTCTTCATATTATTTCGGCATTGTTGCCTTAACGGATGTAGGCGGTCGTAAGGCTACCCCTGAAAGTGCTTTTGATCCGCCTTTCAGTGATCCAAGATTGGCTCTTTATAACTGGATAACTACTTTTAATGATACTATCCAGCCGGCTGGTGATTTCAGATCTTATATTGGTTCAGGTCCAATGGATTATCCGGTTGATGATACTGTATGGACAACATATGCTATCGTTGCGGGAGATGATCTTACACAAATATCTGATAATGCCTATAATGCCAGCGTTAAAGCTTATGATTTGGGCTGGACGCAGTCGGTGGTACCTGTTGAGCTTAGTTCGTTCACGGCTGATGTAAATATGAACGGTCAGGTGGTATTAAACTGGTCGACCGCTACGGAGATAAATAACAGAATGTTCGAGATCCAGAGAAAAGATGCCGACAATGCCTATACAACTGTGGGCTTCATAAATGGATCGGGCACTACTACAGAGCCTAAAGAATACTCTTTTGTTGATAAGAATGTGAATAACGGAAGTTATACATATAGATTGAAACAGCTCGACTTCGATGGTAAGGCCAGCTATTCTAAGGAAGTTGAAGTCACCGTTTCTGGTCCCAGAACTTTCAGCCTTTCTCAGAACTATCCCAATCCTTTCAACCCCACAACAACTATTACCTACAGTGTCCCTCAGGCAGGTAAGGTTAAACTTGCTGTCTATAACCTGCTCGGTCAGGAAGTAGCTGTTCTTGTTAATGGTGTTGTCAGCGAAGGTTCTCACCAGGTTGAATTCAACGCTAAATCTTTACCAAGCGGTGCTTATTTCTACAAGCTGCAAGGTGAGAATTCTGTTTCAATTAAAAAAATGCTTCTTCTGAAGTAAATTTTTAACCCTTCCTTTTATAAAAAAAGACCGCTTGAATAAGGCGGTCTTTTTTTGTGTCTTCCATCAAAAATATTCTTACATGTTTTATGAAATGATTTAAACGGTGAGTCAAAGCACCATGCAAATCTGATTTTAAATTAATTTAGATCGTCATAATGAGTATATGATTTTTACTGGAGGGCATATTATAATGGTTACGATCAGATGAGAAAACTTTCCCGTCGTTCATTTCTTATCTTAACAGGCTCTGCAGGCGCGGCACTTGCCGGTTCAGGCTGCAGTACTACTGTTAATAAATTAATTCCTTATGTCAATCCCCCCCGTTATCCCAAACCTGGCGAATGGATTCATTATGCTACAACCTGTCGTGAATGTCCTGCCGGATGCGGGATGCATATGTGGCACCGCGATGGAAGGGTTACCAAGGCAGAGGGCAATCCTGAAACTTCTCTTAACCATGGGAAACTATGCGCAAGGGGTCAGTCATCTGTTCAGGGTTTGTATGATCCTGACAGACTGAAAGATGTTTTCTTTAGAAAAGACAGGAATGATAATAAAAAGATTAAAAAAGATTGGGAAACTGCGGTATCTGAAATTTCGGGTATAATTAAAAAATCCGGGGGCAGGGTTCTGATAATGTCTGATCTGCAGACAGGTTCGCTTGCTCATCTGATGGAACGTTTTGCATCAGCTCACAATGGAAAGGTTCTGTTCTATGAAGCTGTAAACTACGAATCTTTACGTAAAGCTAATCAAAAAGTTTACGGCACCTCTGAGATACCCAGGTATAAAATGGAGGACACCGATTTTCTATTGAGTTTTGGGGCTGATTTTCTTGAAACATGGGTTTCTCCCGTTGAATTTGCGGGACAGTTTAAGAAGATGCACGATTTTAAAAACGGTAAGATGGGGAAATTTATTTACTCAGGTCCCAGGTATTCAGGTACTGCTACGAATGCTGATGAATTTATAATGGTTTCCCCCGCGTCTATGAAATACCTGGCATATTCGATCCTTTCTAAGATTATTGACGGAGGCCAGGCACGCAATGATCTCAGCAGATTTAAACCAGAAATCGATAATTACCTTTCTGTTAACACACACCTCGCTGTAATACCCGAACAGAAAGTTGAAAAGCTTGCTGAAGAATTTTCAAAAGCTGAATCTCCCCTCGCGCTTGGAGGAGCTTCGGGAGTTTATACACGGGATAACCTGGAGACTGCTGCCGCAGTTAACCTGTTGAATTATGCTGCCGGGAATATGAAGAACATCGATTTTTCCTCCCCCCATGCTTTGTCAAAAACTGCAATGAACCAGGAAACAGATGATTTCCTGAAATCAATTACAAATGATGATGTAATCATTGTTCATAATACGAATCCGGTTTATACAAGAGCCGGTTCGGATAAATATCTGAAGAAAGCCTCGAAATTAATTTACCTGGGAACAATGGAAGATGAGACTGCAGAGATTGCCGACTGGATTCTGCCAATAAATTATCCGCTTGAGGAATGGGGCGACTTTGAACCCTACAGCGGTGTTCATCACCTGATGCAGCCTGCAATGCAGGCACTCCATGCAACTTATTCTGCCGGGAATGTCCTCCTTGCGATCTCTGAAAATTCCGGAAAACCTTTATCATTTAGTGATTCAGCAAAACCTGCGGATCATTATGAAGACTGGGTGAAACAGTACTGGAAATCAATAGGAATGGATACTTCACAGAAAGGTCTCGAGGACCTTTTAAGAAAAGGTATGTTTGCCGGATCGAAGGAATCAACTTCTTCTGCTTCTAAAAGCATGAACAGCAGTGAAGGGATACAGAACGGGAGTCTGAACCTGGCATCTGAGAAGGATTCAGGTAAAGAAAACAACGAGCTTGAGCTCTGGACTTACCCGATGATAACGCTGTTTGACGGAAGATTTTCAAACAGGGGCTGGATGCAGGAAATACCTGACCCCCTTACAAATATTACCTGGAGCAGCTGGATAGATATAAATGTTGATAAGGCAAAAGAACTTGACCTGGAAAACTTTGATCTTGTCGAAATAGAATCTGACGCCGGGAAGATAACTGTACCTGTAAGGTTAACAATAGATATTCCTGTGGATGTACTCTCTATAGGATATGGGCAGGGGCATGAGGCTCTAGGTAAGAATGCGGCTGACCGCGGTGCGAATGCATTTAAATTAATTGATAGAAGTAAAGAAAACGGACTGGTAAAAATAAAATCGGCCGGCGGAAATAAACACCCGATATTTGCGGCGGCAACTGATCATCAGTTTGGCAGGGAGGGAATAACTGAATGGGTTGAACTCGAGAAACTTAAAATGATGAAACCCGGCGACGGTGAACATCTGATAATGCCCCTCCCGGAAGGTTATGATCAGAAACGTGACCTTTATCCTGTTCATCCTTATAAGACCCACAGATGGGCAATGTCTATTGACCTTCATGCCTGTATAGGATGTAAGGCTTGTGAAACTGCATGCTATGCTGAAAATAATGTCCCTGTGGTTGGGGAGGAAAATGTAAATGAAGGCCTGGAGATGTCATGGATAAAAGTTGTTCCGTACCGCAAGGATGATAATCCCCATAAGGTTGCATGGCTCCCTCTTCCATGCCAGCAGTGCGATGCCGCTCCCTGCGAACCTGTATGCCCTGTATTCGCCGCTGTCCATAATGAGGAAGGCCTGAATGCGCAGATATACAATCGCTGTATAGGTACCCGTTACTGCTCAAATAACTGTCCTTATAAAGTAAGAAGATTTAACTGGTTTAATTTTCATTTTGAATGGCCTCTGGATATGCAGCTTAACCCTGAAGTAACTGTCAGAGTAAGAGGGGTTATGGAAAAATGTACGTTCTGTGTTCAGAGGATACGCAATGTTGAATATCATAAAAAAACTACGGGCGAGAAAATAAAGGACGGTGATATTACCCCAGCCTGCGCGCAGACCTGCCCGACTGACGCTATTATCTTCGGTGATCTGCTTGACGATAAATCAAGGGTTACCGAAATAACACGGCATCACTTAAGAAGATATCATGTGCTTGAAGAGCTTAATACAAAACCGGCAGTAACTTATTTGAAACGAATAGATGCGGGGAAGAGTGTATGAAGAGTGAATACAGCAAAGAGCTTTCATTAAAAGATGTAAATGACGAGGTTTTGTCGTCAACCAAACCGCCCATTCCTTTATATTATTTTATGGTAGCCTTCCTTGCGCTTGTGGTAGTGTGGGGATTGTTTTCCTGGATCTACCAGGTTAGAAGAGGTATGGGCGTTGCAGGATTAAGCCACCCTGTAGGATGGGGTGTGTATATCGCAAATTTTGTTTTTTGGGTGGGAATTGCTCACTCAGGAACGCTGATCTCTGCGATCCTTTTTCTTGTAAGGGCTAAATTTCGGGATGCTGTTTCACGCGCCGCTGAAGCAATGACAATATTTGCGGTAATGACAGCTGGACTTTTCCCGCTTATGCATCTGGGAAGGTTATGGGTCTTTTATTATATAATGCCCTACCCTAATGAAAGAGAACTCTGGCCTAATTTCTTAAGTCCCCTTGTTTGGGATTTTCTCGCTGTATCCACTTACTTCACCGTTAGTCTCATTTTCTGGTATGTCGGCATGATACCCGACCTCGCATCGGGACGCGACCGTTTTACAAAAATTCTGGGTGCTAACCATATTAAAACAAGAATTTACAGGGCACTGGCTCTAGGATGGTCGGGATCAGAAAAAGAATGGCGGCACTATGGCAGGTCTTATTTATTCTTCGCTGCCCTCGCAACCCCCCTTGTTATATCAGTTCACTCGATAGTATCGTGGGATTTTGCTATGGGTCTTCTTCCAGGGTGGCATGAAACTATTTTTGCTCCTTATTTTGTTGCCGGAGCTATCCACTCCGGACTTGCCATGGTGCTTACCCTTCTTATACCTCTCCGAAAGATCTTTAAACTAGAAAAGCTTATGACCATTAAAGCTTTTGACATGGTGGCCCGAACTATGATTGTTACTGGAATGATACTGGGATATACATACGTAATTGAACCCGCTATGTCGGCCTATACAGGTAATCCTTTTGAAACTCAGTTCACTATATGGCAGAGAACCAGCTGGATATCCTGGATTTATTACACCATTCTTATATGCAATTTCTTTGTTCCGATGCTGTTTATTTTCAAAAAATTTAGAAGAAGCTATTTATGGCTGTTCATTATTTCTCTTATTGTAAACTTCGGAATGTGGATCGAAAGAGTATTCATTGTTGTCGGCTCTACCGCGCACGACTTTCTTCCGCATAACTGGGGTAAATATACTCCCAGCTGGGTCGAATTCAGCATAACAGCGGGCTCCCTTGCCTTCTTCCTGATGTGGTTTTTGATCTTCAGCAAAACTCTCCCCACAGTTCCTATGGCAGACTATAAGGAACAGCTTGCAGAAAGTGAGAAGCCTGAACTCGAGCCGCCTCCTAAAAGAAAAGTTTTTCCGAAATCCAGGAATGGGAAGACAAAGGTGATGGCTATATTCTCGAGTCCTGAACATTTCATAAAGTCAGTAAAGAAAGTTTATGAAGCGGGCTATCATGTTGTAGAAGCGTTTTCTCCTCTCAAGATAAAAGAAGTAAGTGAAATCCTTAATAAACCTAAAAGTCCTGTAAGGAAATGGACGCTGATAGGGGCTCTGCTGGGTATAGCATGCGGCTATACACTTGCTATTGCTACGGCAAATACTAATAAACTTATTGTCGGTGGTAAACCTCCTACAGCGCCGATCCCATACACTATAGTCGGTTTTGAATTGCTGATTCTGTTTGGAACGCTTGCGAACTTAATAGGACTGCTTTTTCATTCGAAACTCTATAAGAAACGTATTCATCCGTATTACGATCCTAGGTTCAGCCAGGACAAGTTTGGAATTCTTATTTCAGTTGATAATAACGAACTGGATGATTTAAGAGAAGTGGTTCTTTCTGAAAATGCAGAGGAATTTAATGTTAGAGAATGAGAATAAAAATAACGTACTCAAGTTCAGCTTTATATGGGGAATGGTTTTTATTGCAGGCATAGTAATCTGGCTGATAACGCTGGGCGGTCCGGATGATGCACGGGCCTGGAGAGCGCTGCTGATTAACTTTGTCTACTTTACCCCCCTGTCGGCCGGTATGGTTGTATGGGTAGCTGTTGTAAAAGCTTCAAATGGAAACTGGATGGGGCGCCTGGAACCGCTCGGAATTACCGGAGCCGCTTTCGCTATACCTTCGGTTTTGTTTCTCGGTGTGCTGTGGATAGGAAGCAGTCACTGGGCAAGCTGGTTCGGCAACATTCATAATAAAAGCGGATGGCTGGATAATACTTATTTGTTCATCCGAGATTTACTGGCCTTGATACTTTTCTGGGTTACAGCCTTCTGGTTCATATACCGAAGAAACACCGAAAGGAAATTATTCGCCGCCGGAGTGCTCATTGTTGTTTATTGTTCTGTATTCACCCTTCTCGCCTTCGATCTCGTGATGGCGCTTGATCCGGAGTGGGAAAGCACACTGTTCGGAGCGTATTTTTTCATCAGCGGACTTTATATAGCAATAACCGCTCTTACTTTTATTTCTTTATTTACTGTCAAACCTGATGACGCTAAAAAACATGACCTGGGAAAGTTGATTCTCGCGTTCAGCATCCTGACAACATATATGATGTTTTGCCAGCTTCTGGTAATGTATTATGAGAACCTTCCTTCAGAAACCAGGTTTATTGTCCCCCGCATGAATTTTGTCCCATGGGAAACAATTTCGTTTATCCTTATAGGACTATTTTATCTTGGCCCTCTTATCCTTCTGCTTACTATATGGGCCAAGAAAACAACCTGGTACCTCGGACTGGTCTGTTTTATTCTTTTAATCGTAATGTGGATCGAAAGATGGTGGCTGGTTGATGCGACTTTCCAGCATGCACTTAATTTCGGATGGGCAGAGATTTCCTCATTTGCGGCTTTTGCAGGAATACTGGGACTCGGAATGGTACAGTTTAGTTTAAGAATGAAAAATGTTTTATACCAAACGGATAAAGATTGAAGAAGGTACAGGAAAATAGCGAAGCTAAAAGACAGGCTAAAAAATACTGGAAGATATCTGCAGGTTTATCAGTATTGGTTATACTGGTCCTTGCTGTAATGGTGGGAATGTATAACTACTATTATAAAATAAAATTTGGTCCGGAACAGCCGATACCTTTCAGCCACAGATTTCACGCGGGATCGAAGAATATCAGCTGTATGCTCTGTCATGCAACTGCGGCAACTTCGGATCTGGCCGGTATGCCACCTGTGCAGACCTGCATGCTGTGCCATCGTTCCATCATAATAAACTATCCTCCGATTGAAAAACTCAGAAAACATTACTTTAATAACGAGCCGGTTGTATGGAACAGGGTGATCAAGCTTCCTGACTTCGTCTATTTTAGTCACAGGATGCATATTATAAACGGAATAGACTGCGGGACCTGTCATGGAGATGTAAAAGGTATGGACAGAATTATAGAAGCCAAACATATTACAATGGGTTTCTGTATTCAGTGCCACAGAGATAATAACGCAACAACGGATTGTTTTACATGTCATCGATAGAAAACAAAAAAAGTATATTCGCCTTCACAAGACAGCCTTCGAGCGCCGCTCTCGCTTTCCTGGTCGCTGGTACGGTCTGGTTTGTAGTCGGAACTCTTTACGGAATGGTTTCAGCTATTCACCTTATGGCTCCGGAATTCTGGAATAATATTCCGTTCCTGGTTTTTGGAAGAGCAAGACCCATTCACGTGAATACTGTTTTGTATGGTTTTGTTACCTCCACTCTTATTGGGTGCGGACTTTTCTACACACCCGCGCTTCTTAAAACAAAACTCTGGTCTGAACCTATGGCCTGGCTGAGCTTTCTGCTCTGGAATATAACAGTACTGAGCGGCCCGCTTACATTTTCATTTGGTGTAACCCAGGGAAGAGAGTATTCTGAATATATCTGGATCTTCGACGTTTCTCTGTGGCTCTCGCTTCTGCTCCTCGTTTTTAATCTGATAAAAACTGTCGGGATAAGAAAGGAACGTATTCTATACGTTTCAATATGGTATTTCATCGGAGCTATAATTTGGACCTCAACAAGTTATCCGCTTGGAAACGTGATGTGGCATCCGGCAACCGGAGCAATGCCGGGACTGCTGGACTCTTTATTCCTGTGGTTTTATGGACATGATCTGCCGGGTATGCTTTTAACTCCCCTGGCGGTCGGCGTGGCTTACTTTGTTATTCCCAGGGTTACAAAAACACCGTTATATTCCCATACGCTGTCACTCATAGGGTTCTGGACGCTTGTAATTTTATACTCTCATATAGGAGGTCACCATCTTCTTCAATCGCCTATTCCTAACTGGCTGAAGATGATTACAGTAGTAGATTCTGTATTAATGCTTATCCCTGTATTTACGGTAATAGCTAATATATTTTTAACAGCCAGACAGAGAAGTGCCCCTGTTATTTCAAACCCCGCGGCAAGATGGGTTATGATGGGCATTATCTGGTATCTGATCGTAGGAATACAGGGTTCTGTACAATCCCTTCCAGGAGTACAGCGGGTTACTCACTTTACAAACTGGACTGTAGGACATGCACATATTGCGGTGCTGGGATTCTCGGGATTTATTGCCATTGGCGGGTTATGGCACGTTCTGCCCCTTATTACAAAACGGAAATTATATTCTCAGAAACTAGTTAATCTTCAATTCGGCCTCGTTATGATAGGTTTAACCGGTTTCTTTTTCGTACTAACTATCGCCGGTTTGATCCAGGGTTCTGCCTGGCAGAATGGTGAAGTAGTCTACAGGGTTCTGCCGGAACTTTCTGTGTATATGGCTTTGCGGGCGATGTTCGGCGTCTTCATTATTGCGGGAGCTTTTATAGGACTTTATAATATCTATAAAACTATTCGATACGGTGAGCTGTTTGAACCCAGACCTGTAACTGAAGATGCCCCGATTGCGGAGGAGAGCCTGGTATGAGAATGAAGTCCAGCGTGGTGGTATTCGGCGGATTGATGGTCTTCTGGGCATCAATTACAATTATGGTTTTGTTTCCTGCGTTAACTATGAAAGAAAAACCATCTAAAAACTGGCGCCCGATGACAAAACTCGAAAGAGAGGGACTGCAGGTTTATGTCGATAACGGCTGCAGTTACTGTCATTCACTATATGTCAGGATTTCGGATTGGGGTAAAGGATCTGAAAGAATTGCCCAGCGCGGTGATTATGTGGGACAGGAGCCGGCTATCCTTGGTTCAGAAAGAACTGGCCCTGATTTGTCCGAAGAAGGCGGAGAACATCCTGATGACTGGCATGTTGCTCACTTTACCGATCCGAGATTTACAAGTCCTGTTTCAGTAATGCCTTCCTGGGCATTCCTGGGTAAGGATAAAATCAGAAAGCTGATAGCTTATGTTCAATACCTTGGAGGAAAAGACGCTGAGGAAAGAGTTGCAAGACAGAAGCACTGGAAGAAACTTGCAGTAAAAGCCTATGAGAAAGGTCCAGATGAAAATATAAAATGGCTTCACAGCCAGGTACCAACAGTATGGCATGCAATGCCGAATCCTTATCCTGCCACAGAGCCTGCGGTTCTGAGAGGCAAAAAAATGTATCAGCAATTCTGCATTGGATGTCATGGCCCTATGGGAGATGGAAGAGGTCCTGCTGCCGACTATCTGTATCCGCCCCCTCTGAATTTCACTCTGCTGAGACGAAACCTTATAGATGGAAAATATATCGGAGGGATATTGTATTATCAGATAATGAATGGAATTACAGGAACGGCAATGCCTTACTTCAAGCGTGCGCTTGAATCAGAAAAAATATGGGACCTTGCTAATTATATAGCGGTGTCGTTCATCGGTTATACCGATGCAGATATAGAACCTGAAGGAATTGATGCGGCTTATGAACCAAAGTGGAAAAATCCGTATGTAATTCCTGATACTACAGGAAAACTATATCCCGACTCAATGCACACAGAATACAATGATACATCAGGAGCACCAAAATGGATGCAATAGTTCAGTTCTGGATTGGATTTACACTCATAGCTGTTTCAGGAATAGCTGTCGTAATAGGCTGGGCATTTAAAAGTGGTCAGTTCAGCAATCAGGACAGAGCCCGACATCTTCCACTCGAAAGCTATATACCGGAAAACGAAGATAATAATGATCATAAGGAAGAAAAGGTTAAATAATTTATGCTTCGCTTTGATGTCTTACAAAACGGCTGGGTAATCCTGGCAATCCTGGGAGGGATCGCTCTGGTGCTTTATACGGCGATAGCCTACCTGGATATGTGGACACCCAGGAAGATGAAGGACGGGAAGACAGAGACCGGCTGGCTGAGCTGGTGGCAGGGAATACCCTGGGTACTGAAGGTAACTTATATGGCCTTAATTCTTTTTGTAATCCTTTACACTATTTACAGAGCAATTGTACCCCCAAACTGGTAGAGATTTTATGCAGACACAATATGAAGAATATACTGAAAGTGGTAATAACAGGATGGGCTGGTTCCTTATACTTATGTTCGCAGCATTCATCCTTGGATGGGCAATGGTGATGATGACTATAATAAAGGAACCTCCGCGTAAATGGGATTACGAGATTCTTCCGGATGCACCTTCTCAGTCAATTTATTCTACAAGAGAATATAAGGAAGAACTCTTTCCTCCCGATCAGATAGAACATCTCCCCGGAGCAAAGGAGCTAAAAAAAACAAGCAAACACAAGGTTACTGTGAAAACACCGGAAGATAGTCTGAAATGAAAAAGAAATATATAATAGGACTTGGAATCTTAATAGTTATTGGTCTCGCTGCTTCAGCGTATCTTTTATTCACCGGTCCTCATATGGAAAACCAGGAAAATCTGAGAACATTTGAAAAAAGCGAAATGCTCCCTCCTCCTCATTCCATCCCTGTTGAAAAAGCTCCTGAACTCCCTGCCATGGATGAATCCAACCCCCTGCAGAATAATCCGGAGAATTTTAACCGCGGGAGAGTGTATTACAATTACTATTGTGTCTTTTGCCATGGAGAGTATCACGACGGTAACGGACCGGTTGGGAAAAGTTACATACCTAAACCGGCAGATTTAAGGGCAGACTCAATTAAAAATATGCGGGATGCAGAACTTATCAGAAAAATGCTCACCGGCATAGGCCATACTCCTGTGCTCGAAAGGGTAATCCCTTATAAGTATTGGTGGTATTTAGGTCTGTATATTAAAAACTTTAAAGATAATGTTTCAGCCGTTTCTCCGAATGATGATGAACACCTTACGAATAAATAATAAAGGATATCACAAACTATAAACTGAAATTAACTTAATTAAAAAAAGATACAGCTATAGTAATTTTTGAATAATAGAGGTTTGATATGAAAAGTACAGCGTCTGATATACTGGTTGATGTTCTCGAACAATGGGGAGTTGAATACATTTTCGGACTTCCCGGAGATGGGATAAACGGAATGATGGAGGCCCTCCGGAAGAAGCAGGATAAAATAAAATTTATTCATGTGCGGCATGAAGAGGCGGCCGCGTTTATGGCCTGCGCTTATGCGAAATACACCGGGAAGCTGGGCGTTTGTCTTGCTACCAGCGGACCGGGAGGAGTTCACCTTTTGAATGGCTTATATGACGCGAAGATGGATGGTCAGCCTGTCCTGGCCATTACAGGTAATCAGTTTCACGACCTTATGAATACTCACGGTCAGCAGGATGTCGAACTGGATCGACTGTTTGAGGATGTTACAGTTTATAATGTACGTATAATGGGTTCAACTCATGTGGCTAATGTATCAAACCTTGCATGTCGTTACGCTCTGAACAGAAGAGGAGTAGCGCATATTACTTTTCCAAGCGACCTGCAGAGTGTTGAGGGATTAAATAACCGTTCAAAGCGAAATATCCCTCACCATATTTCTAATGTTTATTCGCCGCAGCATCCTATTCCTTCGCAACTTGACTTGCAGAAAGCAGCTCAAATACTTAATGATGGTGAAAAGATCGCGATATTTGCTGGCCGGGGTGCGCTTGGATGTACGGATGAATTGGAACAGGTTGCTCAGTTGTTAGGCGCGCCGATAATCAAACCTTTGCTTGGGAAAGCTTGTGTTCCGGATGATAGTCCTTATACCACAGGAAGTATTGGACTGCTGGGTACAAAACCTTCTCAGGAAGCCGTTGAAGAATGCGATACTCTTTTTATAATAGGATCATCGTTCCCTTACATAGAATTTTATCCACAGCCGGGCCAGGCGAAGTGTGTCCAGATAGATATTGACCCCACCAGGATAGGGCTGCGTTACCCTGTGGACGTAGGACTTGCGGGTGAGAGTAAGCAAACCCTTAAATACCTTATTCCGTTGTTAAAAAGAAAAGAGGATCAGAGCTTCCTGAAAAAAGCACAGGATGGAATGAAAGAATGGTGGGATCTTATGCAGGAAAGAGGTACAAGGAAAGATAAACCAATGAAACCTCAGGTTGTCTCGTGGGAACTGGGGAAACTTCTAAAAGATGATGCTATAGTCTCTTCTGATTCAGGAACAATTGCTACATGGTGGGCAAGACAGATTAAAGCTAAGAGAGGGCAGATGTTCTCACTCTCAGGAAACCTGGCTACAATGGCTAATGGTCTTCCATATGCAATAGCAGCTCAGGTGGCTTATCCCGACAGACAATCCATTGCATTCGTAGGCGACGGAGGCTTCTCAATGCTGATGGCTGAAATATCAACCTGCGTCAAGTATAAGCTTCCTGTTAAGGTTATTGTTATTAAAAATAATACGCTTGGCCAGATTAAGTGGGAACAGATGGTATTTCTCGGCAATCCTGAATATGGTGTTAAACTCGAGCCTATAAATTTTGCAAAGTTCGCAGAATCCTGCGGAGCGAAAGGATTTTCAATTGAGAACCCTAAAGATTGCGGGAAAATTCTGAAACAGGCACTTGAAACAGAAGGACCTGTTGTTGTGGAAGCTGTCGTCGATCCATATGAGCCGCCGCTGCCGGCAAAAATAGAATACAAGCAGGCAAAGTCATTTGCTAAATCTCTCGTCAGAGGTGAACCGAATAAAGAAAAGATTGTGCTTACTATTGCCTCAGATAAAGTACGGGAGCTGATATAAGTAACCCCGCCATAAGAATAGTTAAGCGGGAAATTTTTAAGAAGATAAACTTCAGGGTAGGACAAATATGAAAGATAATATAGAGCCGAAAGTAGTAGTAATCACGGGTGCCTCTGCCGGGGTCGGCAGAGCAGCTGCAAAGAGATTTGCTCGTGAAAAACATAAAATTGCGCTCCTGGCAAGGGGGAAAAAAGGTCTCGAAGCAGCAAAAGAGGAGGTAGAATCTCTTGGAGGAACCGCAATTACTATTCAATGTGACGTCGCTGATTATGAACAGTTAGATCATGCCGCGTCGGAAGTTGAAGAGAAGTTCGGTCCAATAGATATATGGGTCAACAATGCAATGGCAACTGTTTTCGCGCCTTTTATGGAAATAGAACCTAAGGACTTTAAAAGGGTTACTGAAGTGACCTATCTTGGTCAGGTATATGGAACTCTCGCCGCTCTTAAAAGAATGAAACCTCGTAACAGCGGAACAATAGTCCATGTAGGGTCAGCCCTGGCTTACCGGGGTATACCTCTTCAGACAGCTTACTGCGGTTCAAAACATGCAATTCAGGGATTTACAGAATCGCTGCGAAGCGAATTGATTCATGAGGGGAGCAGCGTTCATATAGCTATGGTCCAGATGCCTGCATTAAATACACCGCAGTTCGATTGGTGTAAAACTACTTTCGATAAAAAACCCCAGCCTGTTCCTCCAATATACCAGCCTGAGGTTGCTGCTGATGCTATTTATTTCGCTTCTTTTAATAAGAAGCGGGAAATATATGTTGGAATGAGTACGGCTGTAATAGTAAATGGAAATAAATTCTTTCCGGGTTATGGTGATAAATATCTTGCTAAAAACGGCTTCAATTCCCAGCTTACTAACAAGGAGATTGATAAGAACCGACCCAATAACCTGT
Organism: uncultured Bacteroidota bacterium; assembly: GCA_963771705.1. Taxonomy (GTDB): domain Bacteria; phylum Bacteroidota; class Ignavibacteria; order Ignavibacteriales; family Ignavibacteriaceae; genus DATFVA01. The sequence goes on along the minus strand of CAVYUP010000005.1, from coordinate 121,353 downwards.
ACGAACCTGTTGAAGGTGATTTCGGAACTCACGGGGATTTTGATAACATTTCAAAAGGCGAAAGCTGGCAGTTGAAAATAGATAAGAATAAAAGTCTTATTGGTGCGGCAGCAGCAGGGTTCGCGGCTGTTACGGTACTGGGAACTTTTATCAAAAGATTATTTTAAGATGAAGAACTTTAATGTTGATGTTGAAGAAAAAATAAAAATAAATTTAGGGAAGGTAAGAGCAAAAGCATATAAGGTTCCTACCGATAAACCCGAATCCGACGGTACTATAAAATGGGACTCAACAACGATAGTAGTTGTCGAATCTGAAGCAGCCGGTCATAAAGGGATAGGCTATTCTTATACTCACTCATCTGCCGCTGAACTTATCAATGATAAGCTCTCCTCAATTGTTGAAAACAAAAGCATAATGAACATCATGGCACGCTGGTACGATATGCTGCATGAAATAAGAAATATCGGCAGACCAGGACTGGTGTCTTCGGCTATTTCAGCAATAGATATCTCACTTTACGATTTAAAAGCTAAGATACTGGGCATACCGGCCGTTAGTTTGATCGGTGAATATATGGATGGAGTTGAAATCTACGGCAGCGGAGGTTTTACGTCTTATACGATTGCTGAATTACAGGAACAGCTCGCCGGCTGGGTCAGCGAGGGAATTCCACGGGTAAAGATGAAAATTGGAAGAGAACCTTCCAGAGATGTGGAAAGAGTTAAGGCAGCAAGAGAGGCTATAGGAAAGGAAACGGAACTATTTGTTGATGCAAACGGCGCTTATACAGTAAAAGAAGCATTGAACAAAGCTCAGGAATTTCTTCAATTCGGAGTGAGTTGGTATGAAGAGCCTGTTTCATCAGATGACCTGCAGGGATTAAGACTGCTGAGAGAAAGAGTACCGGCTCCGATCGAGATAACTGCAGGCGAGTATGGCTATGATTATTTCTACTTCAAAAGAATGCTTGATGCAGAATCGGTTGATGTACTGCAGGCTGATGGAACCCGTTGCGGCGGAATAACCGGTTTCCTTAAAGCAAATACCTTATGTGAAGCCGCTAATATTCCGTTTTCTGCCCATACCGCTCCAGCAGTGCATATGCACGCGGGGAGCTGCGCCAAACGATTAAGACATATAGAATATTTCCATGATCATGTAAGGATTGAAAGAATGTTCTTCGACGGTTTCCCGCAGCCAGAAAATGGAAGACTTATTCCTGATAAAAGCAGGCCTGGTCTCGGACTTGAATTAAAGAAAGGAGATATTGAAAAATTTGAAGTGTAAAATGCTACTATAAATCTTTTCAATAGAATAAGGTAATAAATGCAGAATAACACTAATGATGTTGATGAACTGGTTGACGAGTTAAAAAATGAAATAAAGGGAGAAGTAAGGTTTGACAAAGGAAGCCGGGCGTTGTATGCCACCGATGGTTCAAACTACAGACAGGTTCCAATCGGGGTTGTGATTCCTAAAGATAAAGATGATGTTATTGCCACAGTAAATACCTGCCATAAGCACCAGATCCCTATACTTTCAAGAGGCGGAGGGACCAGCCTTGCCGGTCAATGCTGTAATGCCGCGGTGATAATGGACTTTTCAAAATATATGAATAAGATACTGGAAGTGAATCCTGATCAGAAATTTGCCAGGGTTGAGCCGGGTTTGGTGCTCGATAATCTCAGAGATGAGGCCGAAAAATATCACCTCACTTTCGGTCCTGATCCGGCAACCCATAATCATTGTACTCTCGGCGGTATGATGGGGAATAATTCCTGCGGTATTCATTCTGTTATGTCGGGAAAGACTGTTGATAATATTATTGAACTGGATATACTTACCTACGATGGTATAAGAATGACAGTGGGTGAAACCACCGAAGAACAATACGAGGCAATAATAAAAGAAGGGGGAAGAAAAGCCGATATTTATAAACGAATTAAGGATCTGAGGGATAAATATGCAGAATTGATCAAAAAGAGGTACCCTGATATTCCCCGAAGGGTATCGGGTTATAATCTTGATGATCTTCTTCCGGAAAAGAATTTTAATGTTGCGAGGGCTTTGATAGGCTCAGAATCAACTTTAATTGTTATTCTCGAAGCGAAACTGAAACTTGTTGATAGTCCCAAAGAACGTTCCCTTCTTGTACTCGGCTATCCCGATGTTTTTTCCGCCGGTGATCATGTTCCTCAAATTCTGAAGTATAAACCGATAGGCCTTGAAGGGATTGACAATCTGCTGATTGATTATATGACAAAGAAGGGAATGAACATTCAGGATACAAAACTGCTTCCAAAAGGCGGCGGATGGCTTCTTGTTGAGTTCGGTGATGATACTAAAGAGAAAGCAGATGAACAGGCAAAAAAATGTATGGAAGCCCTGAAAAAAGATGATAATCCACCGGAAATGAAGCTGTATGATGATAAGGATGAGGAGGAAAAAGTCTGGGAGATAAGAGAATCAGGACTCGGCGCAACGGCTCATGTACCCGGGAATAAATCCACCTGGCCCGGGTGGGAGGATTCTGCTATCGCTCCTGATAAGGTGGGCGATTATCTGCGTGACCTTAAAAAGCTAATGAAAAAATTCGGCTACGATGTTTCTGTGTATGGTCATTTCGGACAGGGATGCATCCACTGCAGAATTACTTTTGATCTGCGGACAGCAGAGGGGATTAAAACCTTTAAGGAATTTGTGAATCAGGCTGCGGATCTTGTTGTCAGCTATAATGGATCTTTATCAGGCGAACACGGAGACGGACAGGCCAGGGGCGCCCTGCTGTATAAAATGTATGGAAAAGAATTAGTCGATGCCTTCAGGGAATATAAAACAATATGGGACCCCGACTGGAAAATGAATCCCGGCAAGGTGGTCGACGCTTATGATATTGATGAAAACCTGAGGTTAGGGACAAACTATAATCCTCCTAAATATGATACGGTTTTCCAGTATCCCGAAGATAATTTCAACTTCGCGAATGCAGCAATACGCTGTGTGGGTGTTGGGAAATGCAGAAGACAGGGAGGCGGAACAATGTGTCCCAGCTATATGGTGACTCACGAAGAAATGCATTCTACACGCGGAAGAGCAAGATTACTTTTTGAAATGCTTAATGGCAAAGAGCTTGACGATGGCTGGAATAGTGAACCTGTGAAGGAAGCCCTTGATCTCTGCCTCGCCTGCAAAGGCTGTAAAAATGACTGTCCGGTTAATGTTGATATGGCTACCTATAAAGCTGAATTCCTATCTCATTACTATGGAAATAAAGCAAGGCCAATGGCGGCATATTCAATGGGACTTATTTACTGGTGGGGCAAAATTGCAACTAAAGTTCCCGGGTTAGTTAACTTCATTATGTCAACCCCCGGTCTTAGCAATTTCGCAAAGTTTGTCGGCGGAATCGCCCAGGAGAGGAAAATACCCAAATTTGCAAAACAGTCTTTCCGTGATTGGTATTTTACTCATAATGGGAATTCGAATGGAAAATCATCCGGGAAACCGAAAGTCATCTTATGGAATGATACTTTCAATAACCTGTTTTTCCCCCGCACATCTCTGGCAGGTAAGCTCATGCTTGAAGAAGCAGGATATGAAGTAATTCTTCCGAAGAAAAACTTATGCTGTGGAAGACCCCTTTACGATTTCGGAATGCTTGATCTTGCAAAAAATTTATTGCAGGAAATCCTGGTAACATTAAAGGATGAGATTGAACAGGGGATTCCTGTGGTAGGACTAGAGCCCAGCTGTATCGCTACTTTCAGAGATGAACTTGGCAACATGTTCCCTAATAATCAGGATGCCAAAAGACTTTCACAAAATACTTATATGATAAGTGAATTCCTTTCGAAGGAAGTAGATGATTTTAAATTTGAAAACCTTGGAAGGAAAGCACTGCTTCACGGACATTGCCATCATAAATCGATAATGGGTATGAACGATGAAACTGATATACTATCCAAAATGAACGTTGATTACAGTGCACCGGAAACCGGATGCTGCGGTATGGCAGGTTCCTTCGGTTTTGAAAAAAGTAAATACGATGTTTCAGTGAAATGCGGTGAAAGGGTTCTGATACCTGCTGTTAAAGATGCAGATAAGGATACTTTAATCGTTGCCGACGGCTTCAGCTGCCGAGAACAGATTAGTCAGCTTACCGGCAGAGAGGCCCTGCATTTTGCCGAATTGTTATTCCTTGCCTCTCAGAAGAAAGATGGAACGGCTGAGGAAATTTTTGAAGAACTTAATAATCGTTTAAATAGTTAATTAAATAATTCATATAAAAATGTATCAAAAAGAAAAATTATGAATAATGCATTAGGAAAAAAAGTGTGGGCAATTGCCGAGGGTTATATACCTAAAAGCAGTAATGGTCCTGAACCTGAAATGCTGAGTCATGAAACGGCGTGCATTTTAAATACATCAGATAAAGAGGCTCATATAGAGATTACAATTTATTATTCTGACAGGGATCCTTCCGGTCCTTATAAGCTCACGGTTTCTGCTCAAAGAACCAAACATATAAGATTTAACAACCTGGAGGATCCGGAACCTATTCCCAAAGGGACAGATTATTCAAGCGTGATAAAATCGGATGTCCCGGTGATAGTTCAGCATTCCCGTCTCGACTCGCGCCAGGCTGAGAACGCGCTGCTGTCTACTATTGCTTATCCGGTAGAGTAATTAAAGAGGCAAGTTACCTTTTCGCTCCTCACTGCCTGGCGAAATACGACAGCTCTGGCCATTAATTTAAAAGGATTAGAAAGATGAAAAAAATAAACACAGCAATGGGAAAGGGTTTTAGCGTAAAACACTCGGTAAAGAGTTCTCAGGTCGCTACTATGGTACTTAGTGATGGGGAATCTACAGGAGGACCTGATAATAAACATAAAAACAGCGATCAATGGTTGTATGTTGTATCCGGGAAAGGCGAAGCAATTATCAACGGGGAAAATGTGAATATTAATAAAGGTGATTTAATTTTGATTGAGGCTGGTGATACTCACGAAATTAAAGCCGGCAGCGGCCAGGAACTTGAAACTCTGAATTTCTATTCACCGCCAGCTTATTGACTAAATTATATCTATTCCGCCTTATCCGACTTTCTCTCTCTTTGATGGATCGATAACTTTAGCCCGGGCTGTCAGGTAATAGAATGCCGGGATAACAAAGAGAGTAAGAAGCGTTGACACGATTAATCCTCCGATTGCTACAATACCCATAGGAATTCTCATCTCTTTTCCTGCAGCTCCAATACCGAGAGCCAGCGGTAGCATTCCAAGAATAATAGCAACTGTAGCCATAATCTGGGGCTTCAGTTTAGTAGGACAGGCTTCCAGCAGAGCATCCTTCGGAAGCATTCCCTGTTCTCTTCTTAGCTGATTGGTATAATCCAGAATGAGAATAGCGTTATTGACCACAATCCCTATAAGCATGATGATAGCCATTAAAGAAACAACGTTGAACGCTGTATTGGTTATATAAAGAGCCAGTATAACTCCAATCATTGCCAGCAGAACCGTCAGCATAATTGAAACAGGCTGCCAGAAGCTTTCGAGAATGGCAGCAAGTAGCATGTATGTGAGAAATACAGCCAGGAAGAACGCAAAGATCATATCCTTAATCATATCATTCATCATTTTCACGTTGCCTCCCCACCGGATATAATATCCCGACGGAAGGTCAAGGTCTGCCAGTCTTTTGTCTATTTCATTTGTGATATTACCGAGAGGCACACCCGAAGCGGGAGCACCGGTAAACATGACAGAAACAAATTTGTCGCGGTGAAGTATTTTGGTATAACCTGTCGTAAACCGGACATCTGCCAGCTGTGATAGCCGGAAAGGACCGGCCGGCGAAGCAACGGTTATATTGGATATTTTTTCAGGGGAGTTAACTGATTTATCGTCCATCGTTACAGTGATATCATATTCATTTCCCAACTCTCTGTATTTTGATGACTGAATACCCTCAACCGAAGAACGGAGCGTCAGAGCAAGATCTGTGATGCTAAGACCCGCTTCAACCAGCTTCTCTCTCCGGGGAAATACGGTAATTTCAGGTTTTCCTGAGCGTGAGCTCTGATCGAAGTTTATCAATCCCGGAATATCCTTCACCTTTGCCACCACCTGATCTTTAAGCTGTTCCAGCTTATCAAGGTCCTGGCCCATAAGGAAGAACTCAACCGGAGCACCCGGACCTCCCGAGGATGATCCAAGATCGACCTTGATCCTTGCATTGGGTATGTCTGCCAGCTCTCTGACAAAGTCAGAGATCATATCCGGAAGACTGATATTCCTTTCTTTAGCATCAACAAGTTGTACATCCATAAGCGCCATATTTGTACCAATATCAAGTTCGCTCATTCTTCCCAGGTTAGTTATCATATGAGTTACTTCAGGGTGTTTTTTAATCCTGTTCTCTATCTGACTGAGCAGATTTCCCGTTGCCTGCAGGTTATATCCTTCGGGCATTTCGACCGATATTTTTATTTTTCCGTCATCGAAAGAGGGAAGGAACTCGAATCCTATTTTAGAACCGAACGTCATCATCACAAGTACCAGTATAACAAAGGAGGAAAGCACAACCATAAAGCTTGTAAGCTTATTCTTAAGAAATCTGGCAAGAATATTTTTATAGAACAGAGTTTGTTTCTCTTCGAATGCGTTTAGCTTCTGACTTAACCTGCCCGGTTTATGTTCTTTTTTCAGGATCAGTGACGCAAGCATTGGAGTAAGGGTAAATGACATTATAAGAGAGAAGATTGTTGCAAATACGGCTGCAAGTGCCAGCTCTTTGAGCCACATCCCGACCATAGATGACATATTTGCAACCGGCAGAAACACGACCAGGTTTGTAAGGGTTGAGGCCAGGACGGCAACCATCACCTCCGAGGTTCCTTTAAATGCCGCCTGCTTTATGGTTTCCCCCATTTTCTTGTATCGGAAAATATTCTCGATAACAACGATAGAGTTCGCCACCAGTACACCTACAGAAACAGAAAGCCCCATCAGCGTCATCATGTTCAGCGTTAAGCCGGAAAGCTGGAGCAGCAGAAAAGTAGAGATAATAGAGGTAGGCATCGAAAGCGCGACTATAATTGTTGAGCGCAGATCATGCAGGAATAAGAAAAGTACGATCGCGGTGAAAATTACACCGAGATAAATGTTGCTCATCGTATCATCCACACTGCTCTGAACAAAGCCTGATTCGTCGTTTACTATTTCAAGACTCGCTCCCTGAGGAAGAACAGCCTGAATATCCGGTAGGGACGCTCTGATTGCTTCGGCAACCTTTACAATATTTCCCTCGGAGCTCTTTATTATTCCCAGTCTGACAACGTTTTCATTCCGGAGATTCTTTTTAACGTTATAATATACTGCTCTCTGTCTGATATCCTTTCCTACATCTTCAACATCGGCAAACTGCCGTACTTTTTTAGGTCCGTAGGGGGTTGGAACCTCAAGTTCATTTATTGCATCAGGACTTGCAAACTGCCCGTTTAGTCTTACAGTATATTCCTGATCACCGACCTGAAAGTATCCGCCGGGGATATCCATATTATGAATTTTTAGTATTTGACTTAGCTGAGGAAGGGAAATGGAATTCTCATAAATTTCCTTGTTATTAAGTATTACCCGAACTTCCCTCTCCTGACCGCCGGTAATCTGAACATTGGCGACACCCTCGATCTGTGCAAATCTGTCTTTGAGAGTTTTATCCGCGATCTCATACAGCTGGCGCGGATCAAGGTTACCGCTTAGAACGAGATCAACAACAGGAAACTGCTTCAGATCAACTTTCTGAACGATAGGCTTCTTTGAATCCTCGGGAAGATCGTTTATGATTTCATCAACTTTGTTCTTTACCTCCTGGTTAGCAACATCAACGTCCTTACCCATCGTAAATTCAATTATAATTATTGACAAACCATCTAACGAATATGATTCCACTCGTTCAATCTGACTTACAGTTGAAATCGACTCTTCTATTCTTTTGCTGATCAGGGTTTCAATTTCTTTAGGACCCGCACCGGGATAAACAGTTGAAATTGTCACATATGGAATTTCAACGTCCGGCTGAAGGTTCAGGTTTAATCTGAAAAACGCAATCAATCCGAATATTACAAATACCAGAAGTCCGACAGTCGTTAAAACCGGACGGTTTATAGATACTTTTGCGAGAAACATAGCATAATTCCTTCTATTGAATCACTTTTACATTAGTACCATTCTCCAGCTGATCCGCACCTTTTATAATCAGCCTGTCGCCGGGTTTCAAACCTTTACTTAGTTCATAATAGATCCCGCTTTCACGACCGTTTTCAGCATAAATCTTAACGGCTTTACCGTTATTTTCTGTGAAAAGATAATGACCCTTTTCATCGGACATCATCAGGTTCCGTGGAACAATTATAGCGTTAGGATTTTCATACACAAGCACTTTGATTTCAGCAGTTACACCATTCTTAAGTTCATTATTCGGATTATTAAATTCCGCTTCAACGTAAAATGACTGTCTTGCCGGATCTATACCGAGGGAAACATCGGTTACTTTACCCGGATATTCTTTTCCATTATATACTGCCGCTGTTTTCATTCCCTTGCTGATCATAGCGATTTCTTTTTCCGACACCCAGATTTTTGCGCGCATTACATTTGTCTGTGCAACGGTAAACAGATATGCGTCATTCTTAACATTATCACCCTCATTAACCTTCAGATCGACGATTCTTCCGTCAAGAGGAGATTCTACAAAAAGTATCTGCTTAAGGGATTCATAGTTTCTTTTGCTTACAAGGTATTGGGTTTCGGCTCCATCATAATTTGCCTGGGATGTCTCTCCTGCCTCAAGAAGTGATTTAATTCTTTCATAACTTTTCTTCGAGTTTTCATAAGACGTACGTGCCTGTTCATACTGAAGAGCAGGATTTGATGTATCGAATTCAACTATAACTTGTTTTTCTTTAACATAATCACCGACCCTGGCGTTTATTTTTTCGATCTTTCCACCGGACATAGCTCCTTTAGTAGCCTCTTTAATACCGTTAAGCTTTGCGTAAAAACTCAGGTATTTTTCAAAAGGTTTATAAGCTACCGTTTCAACTTTTACAGGGATTCCTTCCTCTGTCTGAATTTGTTCCATACTCTTTGTTTCTTCACTGGTTTTACTTCCGCAGCCGAGAATAAAAAGAACAGCCAGTACAGGCATTATTTGGATTAATATTCTATTTAATGGTCTCATTTTAATCATCTTCTCCTCTAATGGATTTTTGAAAATCTTTTAATCATTTAATAAATCAAATAGTGAATAATATTCGGGATCGACTCTGCCTATCATCTGTTCAAGTTCGTATCTTGTAATCAAATAACTATAAACAGTTTGAAGCCGGTTCAGCCTGGCCTGTCTTAGAGCAATGTCAGCATTCTGAACCTCGAGCTGGCTGCTTGTTCCTTCTTTATATCTTACAGTGGCAATCTTATAAGCTCTTTCAGCCAGAGATACGTTTTTGTCCTGTGTTTCAACTACCGACTGCACCCTTTTAAGCTCATTTATTTTTGATTTAACCTGCGCGGTCAGATAATCTTTTAATTGAACAACCTGTTCTTCAGTCTGCTGATAGGTTAACGTTGATTGTTCGACACGGTGTGCCGTCTGCTGCCCTTTCCATAAATTTATTGTGAAATTTACCCCTACAGTAAGGGATGAATAGTTCTGAAAATCCCATATTTCAGCTGAACCTGCATACGAATAATTACCAAATGCGGCAATATTAGGCCAGTATTCTGCCCGATCAAGATCAATGAATGCATCATCCACCTGGGATTTCAAAGTTAATGTCTGCAAACTGAGGTTTGACTTTAAAACCTCATCGATCATGTCCTGCACTTCCGGGATGGGCATCGGTTTATAAGTGATATCTCCTTCAACCTGGATCTCATTTTCAGGATTTAATCCCAGCAGGATCTTTAATCCGTCTTGAGCATCCTTCAGCCTATTCTCCATATCAAGCAGCGTAGGCCTTATATTTTCTACCTGTACCTCGGCCTGAAGATTATCGAACTCGGAAACGAGTCCCTGGTTATACAAAGCATTCACGTTATTATAATTATCCTGAGCATTTTCAAAACTGGCTTTTGTAATCTGGTAAACTTCTTTGGTAAGTAACACACCGTAAAATGCTTTTTCAACGTTCAATACTGTTGCAGAAATAGTGTTTTTCAGCTGTGTCTTTGAAAGATTAAGGTAAATTTGTGAAGCACCGATCCCGCGAAAAACAGCAGAGCTGAAAAGGATCTGAGTAAGCTGCAGGTTTGTTTCATAATTATTCGCAAGCGCGAATGACTGCAAACTGTATCCCACCGGCTGAAATTTATTATTATCCCGGGGAATAACTCCTTCATCGAACAGGATGGAGTAGGTAGCGTTCCCCAGAAGTGCGGCAAAATCAGGAAATGGTGTCTTCGGCTTCTCCAGGAAGTGGGAAAAACCTGCTGACAGATCAAGACTTGGGAGCGCATATCCGAAGGCTTCATTAACTGCGGCTGAGGCCTTCTTAACATTCATTTCAGCGATTTTAACGTCACTATTGTTTTTCAGAGCCGTTTTCAGAGCCGCATCAAGCGTATATGTCTGCGGCTGAGGATAGGCGTTAATCGTTAATAGAAATAATATACTTATAGATAGATATTTTGATATATGTTTCATTTATCTTCCGGTCTGATATTGATTTTACATTGGGACTGCACATAGAACCGGGAGAGCGATAATCTGATATTAAACGCTCCTGATAAAAATATTCTGGTAAGCACCTGAGATTTAATCATCTCCCCCGGACACTCTAAATATTAAATTAAACTCCCCTTTCTACCCGTAACCCGCTATGGCCGCGGAAATCCGGATAAAAAGTACAAACCAAACTTAGGGAATTAATGGTGAATTTGTAAAATAAAATCTATCAATTCGATATGAATTATATAACCGGAGGAAAATTATGGTAAGCGGTAGAGATGAGCAGGCGGCTCATCTCTACGGTAAATTTATTTCAATCGGACAGGTCCGGCTTTTTTAACTTCATCTGAGGTACCATCGGCAAAGAGCTTGAAATTCTCTATGAATCTTGCCGCAAGAGCATCATATTTTTTCCAGTATTCAGCCTTATTTCCCCAGCTCGAAGAAGGATCGAGCACATCTTCAGGAACATCAGGACAGCTTAACGGAACTTCAAAACCAAACAGCTTATCTTTTCTGTACTTCACCTTGTCCAGTTTGCCATCCAGCGCAGCATTTAACAGGTTACGGGTATGCCGTATGCTTATCCTTTTTCCAACGCCGAATCTGCCGCCTACCCATCCGGTATTAACCAGCCAGACGTTTGCTTTATGTTTCAGCATTCTTTGTTTGAGCATTTCAGAATACTCATAAGGATGACGTACCATAAATGGTGCACCGAAACAAGCGCTGAATGTTATCTGGGGTTCTATTCCCAGTCCTATTTCTGTTCCCGCTATTTTTGAAGTATACCCGCTTATAAAATGATACTGTGCCTGTTCCGGGTTTAACCTTGCAATCGGAGGGAGTACACCAGATGCATCGCAGGTTAAGAAGATTATATTTTTAGGATGACTCCTTACATATGCATCTTCAACTACATTCGGTATAAACTCGAGTGGATAAGAGGCACGGGTATTTTCGGTAATATGGTCATCATCAAGATCGATATTCCTGGAGACAGGGTCAAAAACAACATTTTCCAGGATAGTACCAAAACGTCTTGTAGTTGCATATATCTCAGGCTCGTGATCAGCCGACAGTCTTATAACCTTAGCATAGCATCCGCCTTCAAAATTAAATACGCCCTCACTGCTCCAGCCGTGTTCATCATCTCCGATTAAACCTCTTGTAGGATCGGCGGACAATGTTGTTTTTCCTGTTCCGCTTAATCCGAAGAAAAGAGCCACGTCACCTTTTGAGCCGACGTTTGCGGAACAATGCATCGGCAGTACATCCTGAAATGTTAAAAGGAAATTAAGGACAGTAAAAATTGATTTCTTTATTTCACCGCCGTAGAGGGAGTTAGCAATTACGGCTGTTCTTTCTGCGAAATTCAATATGATACCTGTTTCAGTCCTTGTGCCGTCTATGGAAGGATCGACGTTAAATCCCGGAAGAGCAATTACAGTAAAATCAGGAATAAATTTTTTAAGTTCATCCCTGTCATTAGTTGTGATAAACATATTCCTTGCAAAAAGACTATGCCATGCCTTCTCCGTAATAATCCTGATAGGCATCTTGTAGTCAGGATCGGCACCTGCGTAACAATCCTGCACGAATAATTCTTCACCCTGACAGTAAGCCTGAACCCTCCCCATAAGCTGGCTGAATTTCTCAGAGCTAAAAGGACGGTTATAAACCCCCCACCATATTTTATCATTAGTAGTTTGTTCCTGCACTACAAATTTGTCGGCAGCAGCACGTGCAGTATGTTTCCCGGTATTAACAACAAGGGCTCCATGTTTAGTAATCCTGCCTTCATTACGAAAAACAATTTCTTCATAAAGAGCTTCCTCCGGGAGATTCCAGAATACACGGTCTAAACCTGTTAAGCCCTGATTCTTCAGTCTGAAATCGGAGGCCAGTTCCATCGCCTGCTTTGTAGCCGGGGTATTGAATTCCAGATATTTCATGACCAATCCCTCACTAATTTTCTATCGCCAATATAAAGTTCATTTGGTGAATTAGGATCCAGAGCCCACTTCATTCTTTCGATTCCATCCGTAATATCCTTAATCGAACCGCAGTAGCTTAACCGCAGGTAGCCCTCCATCCCGAATTCAGCGCCGGGTACAGTTAATACCTGGACTTTATCAATAAGGAATTCGGAGAGCTTATTTGAGCTTTTCTCATACGCAGAGAAATCGGCAAAGCAGTAGAATGTCCCGTCGGGTTTTGTTACTCTGACCCCCTCAAATGACTTAAGAAGATCAATCATTACATTCCTGTTGTTTTCGAGGGTTGCGCGGAGGCTCTCAACGCCCGATTGAATTCCATTGATAGCACCTACAGCTGCCTTCTGCAGAAGCACTGAAGGTCCTGAGGTCTGGTGTCCCTGTATATTAGACATTGCCTCTATAAGCTTTTTATTACCAACAGCCCAGCCGATACGGAAACCAGTCATAGCGTACTGCTTTGAAACTCCGTTGATTACAATCAGCTTAGAATTTTCATCAAGTTTTTTAGCGTACTTATAACAGTTGATAGGTTTTTTGCCGTCAAATATAAGACGGTGGTAGATGTCGTCCATAATAAGGTAAAGATCTTTCTTCTCACAGAATTCAACAACGTCAGCGATGAATTCCTCCGCGTACATGGCACCGGAAGGGTTATTGGGACTATTAATAATTACGGCCCTGGTATATGATCCAACCCTGTCTTCTATATCCTTCAGTCTTGGATAAAATGATCCGTCCTCTGCATATGCAGCCACCCCGATAGCACCTACCAGTCTGGCCATATCCGGATAACTTACCCAGTAAGGTGCGGGATATATGATTTCCTCCTGGGGATTGAGAATTGCCTGTAAGGCAACCATTATTGCCTGTTTGGCTCCCCCGGACGCGATGATATTTTCAGGATTAACTTTTCTATCGTAGAATTCCTCGGTATACCTGATAATGGCCTGCTTTAAGGCAGGAATGCCGTCTGCAGGAGCGTATCTTACTTCACCGGTATTAACATGTGATACGGTTGCCAGGATAGCATCCATCGGTACTCTGCTCTTGGGTTCTCCGCCCCCAAGGTGAATTACCGGATCACCTTTTTCTTTTAATATTGCAAATTTCTCATTCAGCTTTAAAGTGGGAGAGGCTTTTATGGATTTAGCAATTAAACTTAGACTCATATTTAATCCCCATAGATTAACTATAGTTTTACAAAAAATATTTACACATTAAAATTATCGGTAGTTGACCTGATAAGCAAGATAATATTGCGTAATTTTGATTCATTGGGAGGTTTTTATGAAGAATAAAAATGTTTTTAATGGCATTCCGGCTGAAATTCCTGAAGAGATAGTCCAGGAAATATTTAAGGCACAAAAGATCAGGATAGAAAGAATAATCTCCAAAGGCCACACCTCTCCGAAAGACTATTGGTATGATCAGGATGAAAATGAATGGGTAATGGTGCTGCGCGGTAGAGCAAGACTTGAATTTTCCGATGATAGGACACTTCTGGAGTTAAAGGAAGGTGACTACTTAAATATACCTTCGCATAAAAAGCACAGGATCGAGTGGACAGAGCCGGAAAATGAAACGATCTGGCTAGCGGTGTTCTATTGAAGGGCAGATTTGAATTAGTTAAGTTATATTTGTAAAGCATATAGCAGCTTCGGATTTAGTTCGGGCTGTTACTATTTATTTTTAAAATCTTAAGTAGACATTTAAATGAAATTATATTGAAAGGACATCAAATGTTCGATAAAAAGATTTACATAGACAGACGAAACAAACTTAAAAAGCAGCTCAAATCAGGCTTAATACTTTTACCCGGCAATGAAGAACCGGCAATGAATTATTCCGGAAATACTTATGCTTTCAGACAGGATAGTTCCTTTCTTTATTTTTTCGGAGTTGACCAGGCAGATTTGTTTGGTGTGATTGACATAGACAACGATGAAGATATTATTTATGGAAATGAATTCGATATTTACGATATCATCTGGATGGGACAGCAGACCACGATCAGGAATAAGGCTGCCAGAGCTGGTGTGAGAAAAACTGAACCAGTTAAAAACCTTTCAATAATGATTAACGACGCAGTTAAAAAGGGAGTTAAAATTCATTATCTGCCTCAATACCGTTATAAAGTAATTAATTGGATGAGTGAACTTCTGGGAATTCAACCTGCCGCCGTAAATAACTATGTATCATCAAACCTTATTGAGGCAGTTGTAGCCCAGCGTTCCAAAAAAATAAAAGAAGAAATAGGTGAGATCGAATATGCGCTGGATATAGCGTATGAGATGCATACAACAGCGATGAAAATGGCTGAACCCGGAATGATTGAAAAAGAGATAGCCGGAGCCATAGAAGGAATTGCTTTGTCTATGGGACCGGGAGTTTCTTTCCCTCCTATAGTCTCTGTGCATGGAGAAATTCTTCATAATCATAGTTATAATAATAAGCTGAAGAAGGGCGACCTTATGGTAAATGATTCCGGAGCGGAATCGTACCTGCATTATGCAAGTGACATCACCAGGACATTTCCCGTTGACGGAAAGTTTAGCAGTAAGCAGCAGGAAGTATACGAAATAGTGCTGAAGGCCCAGCTTGATTCAATAAAAGCGATGAAACCGGGAAGAAAGTTCAGGGATATCCATCTGCTTGCAGCAAGGACTATTACAGTAGGTCTTAAAGAGCTTGGTCTGCTTAAAGGCGATGTTGATGAAATTATTAAGGCAGGGGCGCATGCAATGTTTTTCCCTCATGGTCTTGGTCATATGATGGGACTTGATGTTCACGATATGGAAGGCCTGGGAGAAGATTATGTGGGTTACAACGATAAAGTAAAAAGAAGTGAACAGTTCGGACTCGCATATGTAAGATTCGGAAAAGAACTTGAGCCGGGGCATGTATTGACTGTAGAACCGGGAATTTATTTTATGCCTGAATTAATTGATTTCTGGAGAGGGGATAATAAGTTCCGCCAGTTTATCCATTATGATAAGGTAGATACTTATAAAGGATTCGGAGGAATTAGAATAGAGGATAATGTGCTTGTAACCCGTGAAGGTAATAGAGTTCTGGGTAAGCAGTCAATTCCTAAAACAATAGATGAAGTTGAAAGAATGTGCTATGCTTAAAATTTCTCTTTTTTAAAGACTTTAGCCGGTCTTTTAACATCATCAGGTTATAAACTAATTGTTCCATAATTCGGGGAATGTGTAATGGAAAAATGCATCAACCACCCTGAGAGAAACGCATATTCGATATGTCACAGCTGCGGCAGGCACTTTTGCGAAGAATGCCTTACTTCCGGAAATGAGTATTACTTTTGTAATTCACCTGAATGTCAGAAAATATTGCAGGAAGAACTTCAGGGTAAACTGATTGTCTGTCCTAATTGCGGAAGCGACTTGAGTATTTCGGAGGACGAACTTAAATCCAGCGGATTCAGGTGTCCTGAATGCGACTCGTTTATAGTGCTGCCTGACGGGAAGCCGGAAGTTCTGGCCGATAAAAATTATGTCCAGCTTCTGTCATCCCTGAACCAGGGGGATATAGCAATTATAAAATCGATGCTGGACGATGCCGAAGTCGATTATTATGTAACGGGAGAAAATTTTCTCGGTGTTCGCCCATTACTTGAGCCGGCAATATTTTTCGTGAATGAAAAAGATCTGGAACTTGCCAGGGAAATTCTGAAGGATTTTGAGCTTCACCTTTTTGGTTTCTCCACAAATAATGAAGATTCAGAATAATCCATCATACCGGCTGTTTAACGTTTTACTTTAAGTTTCAATCTGTTATATAATTCACTTTATTCATATTTTTAGGGGTCATTTCCCAGCAATTTATTACGGTGAATTTCAATGAAAAAAATATTTGTAATCTTCTCCCTGTTAATAATACCTTTTTTCACAGGGTGTTTACAAGAAACAAACCAGCCATCAACAGCAGGAAAAGCTATGGATTCAATAAGGACAATGATCTCACAATTTGCTCCTACAGAAATCAAGTATGATTCAACTTTACTGAACAATCGTCAGAAAATAGTTGTTGAAAAACTTTACCAGGCTTCCCGCTTAATAGATAGTATTTTTCTCAGGCAAGTGTTCTCAAAAAATGTTGAAATTAAAAACCAGCTAATGGAAGGTACTTCCGAAGAAGACAGTCTGAAGCTTGTTTATTTTAATATCAACTTTGGACCTTTTGACCGGCTTAACGATGATGCAGCTTTTATTGACAGTTATAAAAAGCCATTAGGTGCTAATTTCTATCCCCCGGATATGACTAAAGAGGTTTTTGATAACTGGATAAAGAACCATCCTTTGGATGAAAAAAGCTTTACTTCTGAATTTACAGTCATAAGAAAAGAAGGCGATTCACTCAAAGCCATTCCATACAGCGAATTCTATCAGCCTGAACTGGGAAAAATATCGAAACTTTTAAGAGAAGCAGCGGAGTATGCTGACAACTCCTCACTTAAGAAATATCTAAACCTCAGAGCAAAAGCTCTAGAGACCAACGATTATTTTGAGAGTGATATGGCCTGGATGGATTTGAAAAACAATGACATTGAAGTTGTCATTGGTCCCTATGAAGTCTATGAGGATGCACTTTATAACTATAAAGCTTCATTTGAAAGTTTCGTTACTATAAAAGATCCTGAAGAAAGTGCAAAACTTGAAAAATTCGGAAGCTACCTCAAGGATATTGAAAACCATCTTCCAATCGAGGATAAATACAAAAATACAGAACGCGGATCAGAATCTCCTATAGTTGTAGTGAATGAAGTATACTGCGCCGGAGATGCCAAATCAGGCGTACAGACACTCGCGTTCAATCTTCCAAATGATGAGAGAGTAAGAGAAGCAAAAGGTTCAAAAAAAGTAATGCTGAAGAACGTACATGAAGCTAAGTTCGAAAAGCTTCTTAAGCCGATAGCTGATATCGTACTCGATCCGGATCAGATCAAATATGTAACGTTCTCGGGATTTTTTAACCACACATTAATGCATGAGATGTCGCACGGGGTTGGTCCCGGTATCATCACCATAAACGGGAGAAAGACTGCCGTTAACAAAGAGCTTAAAGAAACCTACTCCACCCTCGAAGAATGCAAGGCGGATATTCTGGGGATGTACAATAATATTTTTATGATAGATAAAGGTGTTTATCCTAAAGGCTTTGCAGAGGAGACATATGTAACGTTTCTAGCCGGAATATTCAGATCCGTAAGGTTTGGAATAAATGAAGCTCACGGAGGCGGAAATGCTATTATTTACAACTACCTGCTTGAAAAAGGTGGCTATGAGTATAACTCACAGACGAAGAAAGTCAAAGTTAATTTTGATAAAATATATCCTGCCCTGAAGGATCTCGCTAATAAAGTGCTTATGATCCAGGCAACAGGGGATTATGATGGCGCCAAAAAATTTATTGCGAAATATGCCGTCAGCTCAGCATCTATGGATACACTGAGATCGGAGCTCACGAAACTCCCCGTAGATATTAGGCCTGTTTTCCAGATCGAGGAAGAAAACCAGTAAAATAGTATTATAGAATTTAGAGTAATCAGGGAGTCATTCTAATTTGCAATGACTCCTTTTTTTATTGTTCAAGTTCGTCAATAACCTTGATACTTCCTTCGACAGGAAGTTCAATCGAATATGTCTTTCCGGCCTTGTTGGTCAATTCATTATCACGAAGCCACGGGTTATACATCTTCAGTATTTTATAGTTTATCCCCTTATCGATTGCAAAGTCAGCCAGATTATTTATAGTACCGCTCACAGTAACCTCATACGTCGGCAGTTCAGGGTAAAGATCATCACCATCGATCGCAAATCCGTAATTCTCCGGATTTTTAAGTATAGCCTTCATAGCTATTATCCTGGCAACATACCGCGAGGTTTCATCACCCAGCACAAGATTATAATAGTTATTTGTCTTCTGCCGGTTCATTTGTTTTTCTATCCCATTTGTTCCCATATTAAAAGAAGCAGCTGCCATCGTCCAGCTTCCAAACTGGTCATACGCATCTTTAATATAGAGACATGCGGCCTCCGTAGATTTTTTCAGATCATAGCGCTGATCCACTTCATCATTTATCTCGAGTCCGTATTTCTTTCCTGCAGCCTCCATAAACTGCCAGAAGCCGACAGCCCCGGCAGGAGAAATGGCATTAGACAATCCGCTCTCTATTACTGAAACATACTTGAAGTCATCCGGAATACCATGCTCTTTCAATATAGGTTCAATAATGGGGAAATATCTGTTTGCCCGTTTCATAGAAAGAATGGTGAAAGAGTGATAGTAAGTGTTGACAATGAACTCCCTGTCTATTCTCTCTTTAACTTCAAAATTGACGAGAGGAACCTTTTCACCGGCAAAGTCAAGATGATCGGGAACAGGCGGCGAGACGATCTTATAACCCTGGGGAAACTTATCATTTTCCGGGGTAACCGCGGAAGCTGAATTGGAAGCGTTAATTCCGGGCAGGAATAATAAAAGAGGGACAGCAGCAACGAATCCGAGAATGAATGAATATAGTTTCGGAGGATTGAACTTTTTCATAGGAATCAAAATTTTATGATTAATAATTGAATGAGGAAAATATAATCAAATATCTTACTTTGTAAATACCATTTACAGCGCAGAGGCTTAATAATTTAAAATAAAAAACCCCTCGACCTGTAAGGGGTGAGGGGCTAAACTATGATAAAGGGATCTTTACTGACCTAAATAGGCCTTCAAAGAACTGCTTCTGGATGCGTACCTTAAACTTCTCAGCGCTTTCTCTTTAATCTGCCTTACTCTTTCACGGGTAAGGTTAAAACGTTCGCCGATCTCTTCAAGAGTAGCTGCATGCTCGCTGTTTATTCCGAAGTATAATTTAATTACTTCTGCTTCTCTCTCATTGAGAGTTGAGAGCACGTTTTCAACTTCCTGCTTAAGAGACTCTTTCATTAAAGTACCGTCAGGAGAAGGCTGCTGATCATTAACAAGAATGTCGCCAAGACTATTCTTGTTGTCATCACCTTCTTTTAACGGAGCATCCATAGAAACATGGCGGCCATAAAGCTGCATCGTATCGGCAACTTCATCTACACTCATATCAAGAACCTGTGCAAGTTCTTCGGAGGTCGGTTTTCTCTCAAATTCCTGCTCGAGATCCCTGTAAGCTTTACTTAGCTTACCGAGGGAACCGACTCGGTTAAGAGGAAGCCTTACGATCCTTGACTGCTCGGCAATTGCCTGCATAATAGACTGCCTTATCCACCATACTGCATAGGAGATAAATTTGAATCCCCTGGTCTCATCAAATCTTTGCGCAGCTTTTATTAATCCCAAATTTCCTTCATTTATCAGATCACCAAGGGATAATCCCTGATTCTGGAATTGTTTTGCAACACTAACGACAAATCTCAGGTTCGCTTTGGTCAACGCTTCAAGTGCCTGTTTATCACCTTTCTTAATCCTGATCGCCAGTTCAATTTCCTGGTCAGGTGTAAGCAAGTCAACTTTACCAATTTCCTGCAGATACTGGTCAAGCGATTTACTTTCCCTGTTAGTGAATTGCTTGGTTATCTTCAATTTAATCAACTCCTAATAATTTGGTTTATGGATTATTACATTAGATATAAGAACAATAAATACGGTTCAAAAATTCCGCCGAAATAAGCTATATAATATAAATATTTATTCCGCAAAAGTTAAGCTAAAAATGAATCCCAATAAGGATTTCTGTATTATAGACGCTGGTATCCCCTTAAAAGTTTCATTAAAGTGATCTGAAACAGATAAAAGATAAATAATTGCCCTTTTTTCCTGTCCCTCCGGATTTATCAGGTTATAATAAGGATTTAATCAAAAAAACTCAACTGCCCTGTTTTTACAATAGAGTCAAAGGATTCGCCCATTAAACTCAGCACGGAATCAGCTATAGGTTTAATTTGTTTGTCAATATAATGCTGGTAATCAATATCGTTATGCTTCAGTTCAACGGGAACAGGTCCCCGTTTTGTAATAACATAATATATCGTACCACTGCTCTGATCTATTAATTTTGCAGCCCGCACATGTTGAGGGATACTCCTGGTGTATTCATCAATATCCTTTCGCAGTCTTTTCCTGTAAACGAGTTTATCGTCAAATTCTCCGGAGTAGACATTTTTTACGACCTCCTTCAACCAGCTTTTTATCTCTTTTTCATAAAATATCCGCTCGTATAATTCAACCTGAAATTCCTTTGCAAGTTTCGTCCAATCGCTTCTAACGAACTCAAGACCTACAAATTCAAGTTTCTCAACTTCCCCGCTTTTCAAGAGACCTGCGTATCTTTTTTTGGCTCCCGCTTCTCCTCCCCTTGCCGGGGTAATTATAAATTTCCTGTAGTATTTTTCGTATTCTATTTCAAGGAAGGATTCAGCTTTAAACTCCTCTTCGAGTCTTTTTTTCCAGTATCTATTCAACCTGGCAGTCAGCTTTTGGCCATCCTCTGCTGTGAAATCCACAATTTGTTCGGGAAGCCGTACAAAGAGAGAATCGGTATCACCGTACACAACTTGGTATCCTTCTCTTTCAAGAAATTCTTTACTTCTCAGAAGCAGCCATTGACCGGTCCCGGTTATGGCTGATGGAAGATCAGGATGATAGAATCGGCATCCGTAAGATCCCATAACACCATAGAAGCTATTCATTAAAATTTTGATCGCCTGGGAAAGCTGTTTGTCCTTTTTTCTTTTCGCCTCAGCCCTCTGCTCTATGAGCTGTGAGATGAAGTCGGGAAGGAAATGCTTCGAGGCTGAAAATTTGTACCCGGCCGGGGTTCTGAGAGTATCGTTTTCGGAGAGTAGTCGTGACAAAGGATCGATTTTGAAAGTCTGTATAATTGACGGGTACAGGCTCCTGAAATCAAGAACTATCACGTTGTTGTATAAACCCGGTTTGGGATCAAATACATATCCCCCGGCAGCGTGTTCAGATAATTTTAGATCGCGTACATTAGGAGCGACAAAACCTTTCCGGTGCAGCCTGGGGAGAAAAAAATGATCAAATGCAGCAGTCATCATTCCGAGCTGATCAACCAGGAGACCGGAAAGCTGGGAACGCCGGATGGACAACTCAATCAGTCCGGCCTTTCGGAAGATCTCTGTAACAAGAATACTATCCTTAAGGTTATATTCTGCAAGCTTTTTCTTGTCTTCCACAAAAAGCCTTTCGATCTCTGCAACTTTATCCTCACCGGGAGCTATTGTCTTCCCTTCGCGGAGTAATTCCTGAGCAACAGTTTCAAGCTTATAATCTTCGAAAGTAAAAAAGGAAGAGCGAAGAGACTGGGGACCATCTATAACTACCCTCCCGTATACCGAAGCAAAGTATCCTCCTCCCTTGCGGCTGCGCAGCGAAACTCTGCCATTTCCCCGCGCAATGTCGAAGGGAATATAAAGCTCATTACATTTCCGTTCGAGGAACATCAGATCGAAACCTATTACATGCCAGCCTATTATAACGTCGGGGTCCTTCTCCCGGAACCATTCCATGAAAGTCTGAAGAATTTCCTTTTCACTTGGGAAAAAATTAACAATGTTATCATCCGTTCCTTCACCCAGCATAAATACTTTTTGTTCTGAACCTCCCGGACCCGTAAGGTTTACGGCAATCGAATATAGTTTCTGGTTTCCTGAACCAGTTTCTATATCTATCGACGCAATTTTCAAGCTTGGAGTAAATTGGGCAGACTCTATACGGGGATTGGTAAACCGGGTCAATTTTCCTGAAGGTACCGGATTTCCTGAAACCATGACCTGTGCATTGAGGAACCGTTCCATCAGGTATCTTCTAACGGGGTCAACGTCAGATTCGTAACTTGGTATATTATTTTTATCAAGCTCTCCCGCAGCGGTCCTCAGATCCCTCTCACTATTAAAATATACCGCATCCACATCTTCAAAAGTAAAATTTTTCAGCTTTACAGCCCTGCGTTTGAAAGGGATTCTTATCCCGGAGTCTTCTTCTGACCTTCGGATAAAAAATACAGGCTTCACATTAGTAATTACAATTTCGATAGAGCCTGAGTCTTCCGTTACACCCATGAATTTGAGAACATTTCTTCCGTTAATGTCCTGCCATTCTCCGGTTAATATGAATGCTTTGACTTTATTCAAGGATTTCTGCCATCGTTTTTCACGGCTCTGTCAAAATTTCACTATTTTTCAGTGTATTCAATTCAATTATTTTTCTGCCGTCAAATTATTCAAAAAAATAAGGATAAAAATGAAAATATTTTGCCTATTTATGATGCTGAGTCTGCTTACAGCATTCACCTCAGCACAGGACAATGACACCACCACCACAAATTCCGGATTACAATATATAGTACTTGAGCATGGGGACGGCATAAAAGCTGAACCAGGAAAAGAAGCATTAGTAGATTATACAGGTTATTTGACAAATGGGAAAGAGTTCGATTCTTCTATAAAGAGAAATCAGCCGTTATCATTTACAATCGGCGAAGGTAAGGTTATAAGAGGGTGGGATGAAGGTGTCGCTCTGATGAGGGTCGGTGATAAATTCAGATTCATTATACCCCCTTCTCTTGCTTATGGAGAAAGAGGAGCAGGTGATGTTATTCCCCCGAACGCCACCCTGATTTTTGATGTAAAACTTTTAGGAATCTCAGAACCGAAGCTAGCCCTGGGCGACACATTGCTTGTAACAATTTTTGAAAGCGGAATTGACTCAGCCATAAACCGATATCATTATCTTAAAGAAAATAAGAGTGATGAGTATGATTTCCGTGAACCCCAGTTAAATATACTCGGTTATTTACTCTTGAGAAACCAGATGAATAAAGAGGCTCTGCAGATCTTTAAACTAAACGCTGAAGCTTTCCCCGAGTCAGCAAATGTTTATGATAGTCTTGCTGAAGGTTACCTGGTAAACGGAGACAAAAAACTTGCGGAGGAGAACTACAGGAAATCACTGGAATTAAATCCTGATAACGAAAACGCAAAAGAAATGCTTATTAAGCTAAAAGATGACGGTAAATGAAGAACCCGCTTGTTAAAACAATAACTATCCTTATAGCGGCAATATTCATTCCTATACTGTTTTTTACCGTATATGAAATCAGCTCCCTGAACAGCAGCGAGCAGGTACTGGATAAGATCTATGCCAACCAGCTTGATGCTATACTGTTCTCTGTTAACCAGTACTCGGAGGATGTGGTAAGCAGCTGGAGAAATAAAATCAATAATTATGTCTCAGCAGATGAAGCAGGATCAGTTAAGGATTTTCTAAATACCTACGAGATAGTAAACTATATTTTTGTTGCCGACAGTACAGATGGGAGGGATTTAAAAATCTTCTCCCGAAAAGCAGATCTGATAAATTCGAAGGAGGAAGCCGCACATCTGCTCATTAAGAAATCGTCTGATTTAAACCGTCTTTATACTTATAAGCAGAGCGGATATCTTAAACTTGAACCAGAAAATACCGGATCTGAAACTTCTGCGGTACTGTTCCTGCTTGACGACAATAAAATCTGCGGAATTGTTTTCAATTCCTATGGATTCATTACCAAACTCCTCGATTCGAAAATGAAGAGTATAGCAGGAAACGAATTCATTCTGGCTGTTTATAAACCCTCAGAAAAGAACATAGTATTATCAACCGACCAGGTAAATTTTCAGGATATCAGGCAGACTAAAGCTTTGTGGCTGCTGCCGCAGTATAACCTGGGGATTACCCTAAAAGGAAAAACGATTGATGATCTGGTAAAAGCCAGGACTACACAGAATTTATTTTTAATAGGCGGTATTACTTTACTCATCATCATAGGTATCTGGCTGGTTCTTCGAAATATTAAAAAAGAAATTCAGCTTGCCCAGATAAAAGCTGATTTTGTCTCCAACGTATCGCATGAGTTAAGGACACCGCTTTCGTTAATCAGTATGTTTGCAGAGACGCTTCAGATGGGAAGGGTTAAATCCGAAGAGAAAAAAAATGAGTATTATTCGATTATTCATTCCGAAACAAGCAGGCTGAGCAGCATAGTAAACAAAGTGCTCAACTTTTCTAAAATGGAAGCGGGTAAAAGAACCTTCCATATGGAAAAGTCAGATATAAACCAGGCTGCGGAGAATGTTTTTAATACATATAAATTTCATCTTCAGAATAATAATTTTGAGTTCGACTTTGAACAGGAAGCGAATCTTCCTGAAATTGATTTTGACACTGAGGCCGTCTCCGAAGCCATCATAAACCTGATTGATAACGCGGTAAAATACAGCGAGGATAATAAAGTCGTGATTCTGAGAACAGGAAAACAAAAGAATTACGTGTTTGTTGAAGTGGAGGATAAGGGGATGGGCATACCAGAAGCAGATCAGAAAAAGATCTTTGAAAAATTCTTCAGAGTTTCAACCGGTCACGTACACAACACTAAGGGAACAGGACTGGGACTTTCGCTCGTAAAGCAGATAGTTGATGCTCATAAAGGAAAAATAATTCTTTCAAGCTCTCCCGGCAAAGGAAGCCGATTCAGAATTTTGCTCCCGACCTGATCATTTCAGCAGATGCTTTTTACCTATGAATATTTTCTGAAAGAGATTATTCTGATTTCCATTAAAATAAGTTCCGCTATTTTCCGTAGATGTAATGATCAAGTTGGAACTATCCCTGTAAGCAGCCAATACAACTGCTCTTTTCGAAGGTGATTCAACAGTCAGGGTATATTCAGCTTTGCCCAGAGCGTCCTGCGATGCATTATCTTCAAAAGAAGGACTGTTGAGATGGGAAAGGGTTCTCAGGTAACCGGCGGTTTTTGCAGAATCAGTTTTGGTTCCGTTTATCTCCCACCCATTATCATTTTTAACCATTTCGAATGAACTGTCAGGATAGGTATAAGTCAGTTTCTTCCATTCTGAAGGATCACCGCTTAGAAGCACATTGTTTCTGAAATAATCGGCTTTCTGATTAAACGCCATATCGAGAAAACCCTGTGTTTCATAAACCTCATCTTCACCGTTCAGCCTTACAAAGGTATTCATCTGCCGCGGCTGCTGAAAAGAAAATTTGCCCACAATCAGATCAAGAGTATTTTTACCATTTTCAAAAACCTTAACCCTTGTTCCTCCGGTATCTACCTTAAATTCAGCCCATTTTGATTTATCCTGAGCAGCAAGCCTTGTTGGTTTAACCTGAACGAGCATGTCCAGCAGCGACTTCACCTTGCTTTCAGGAACATTTGCTGTCTTGTTGTTATCCAGATTAACTTTCCAGTTATCTTTCCCTTCCTTGTATATTCTTATTTCATGATGATTGGCGGCCCGGGGATAAATTGAAATTGCGGTAACCTGAGCTGTATCAATATTTACTATATCTGTTTTAAATGATTTCTCACCGCGATCAGCTTCGACGATAATGTAAACAGCGGCTATAACAACCAGAATACCGAAAACAATTAATAATGTTTTATTTGAAACTTTATTAAACATAATTCTCACTCATCCATTTGTCCCTTCTGCTTTTCCTGACCCGGTACCGGATTATCCCATAAATAATTATCAGGAAAACAGGAATCAGAAAGTTTAAATATTTAACAAGGGTTTTGGTTCCCTCCTCAATATCAGGATCCAGTGGACGGGAAGTCACGCCCTTTGTTCTGAGAGCGATCAGACCCGTATCATCTGACAGCCAATCGATAGCATTAGACATCAGATTAACATTATCCTTCTGAAGCTGCTGCTGACCCTGTCCCTCTCCATTAACAGCAAAGTCGCCGTCACCAAAGACGACCATCTTGGTGTTAGCTCCCGCGATATTTCCGCTGAGAGCGACTGCTACCGGCAGGGATGATTTTGTAAAATCATTCCTCGACCAGTTTTTCATAACATCAAAATAAACAGGAGGTTTTTCAAGTCCTGTCTTATCGGAAGTGAAAGCGAGATTGACATAATGAAAAGAAGTATCGGAAGCTGTCACCGTAACAGGACTTACGAAAGGCATCATTACCTGTTCAATACCTGTAGTAATGGGGTGTTTATCGAATTTAGCTATTATTGGAAGGTAGGGGAACTTAACCGGAGTATTCATAACAAACATTCCCTGGTTCTGACGGACCATTACATTCCCGCTGTTTACATCAATAATAAAGTCATCATCAACCTTAACTCCTTTTTTACTCAGCCAGTCATCCAATCCCGTAGTTACGCTCTTGCCCGAAGCTGTTGAAAGATCGCCCTCAACCCTGTTTACGGCGGCAAGTATCCTTCCTCCTCTTGACAGGAAGTTATCAAGTTTAACGAATACTTCAGGAGGGATTGTATCTTTAGGTGCGATTATAACCAGGGTTTTAAGATTCGCGGGAATATTAGTTGAGTCGTTAAGATTTATGGGTTTAACGTCATACATGACAGAAAGCTGCTGAGCCAGCTGGGGTATAGCCTGCATAGAAGGCTCTCCATTCCCCTGAAGAAAGCCGACCTGTGTTTTTTCGTTCAGGGTCATCTTTTTAATATTAGAGGAAAGATCGTATTCCATTGCAGACCCCGGCTGTACCAACGGAATAACTTCCTTTTTCTCACCATACTGAAGAACCGCACCGAGATAGGCCTTCTGCTGTTTCATCTGATCACGTTCACGCACATTGATTACCACGGGTCTTATTCCATTCTGCTGAGCTTCCATCTCCTTCTGCTGATCCTCATTAGGATTAATGAACTGGTAGGCAATTTTACCTCCTGAAACACTATTGTATTCAGTAAGCAAATCCTTAAAATCACTTTTAACCTTTGCAACATCAGGGGGGAGATTTTCAGAGAAATAGGCGGTAACTGTGACCGGTTCATCAAGTGATTTAAGAATATTTTTTGTCGCGCCGCTTAATGTATACTGACCGCCTTCGGTAAAATCCAGTCGAACAAAGAATTTATTTGCCAGAAAGTTCAAAACAATCAGAATACCCGCAAGAAGCAGAAGCGAAGTAATTATTTTTTGTTTGGTTACCATATTTAATCTACAATATTCCTTTTTGATAGTGCTGTTTCAGCAAGAACTAATCCTAAAAATGAAATGCTCAGGAAGTAAATAATATCTCTGGAATCCACCACACCACGGGAAATGCTTTCGAAATGATTGCTTATAGTCAGATAATCCAGCACCTCTCCAATGGTCCCCGTAAAATCACCCGCAAGGACCTGGAAGATAATGAGGAAGAATACACCTATAAAAAGAGCCAGAAGGAAAGCGACAATCTGGTTATTCGAGATGCTGCTGGCAAACAACCCGATACTTATATAAGCCATACTCATTAAAACCAATCCAAGGTAACCGCACCATACCGCACCGTGATCAACCGGGCCCATTGCCCATATGCTGAAATAATAAGGAAGGGTTAAAGCAAGCGCAGTTATTATCAGCAGAAGGCATGCGAGAAACTTGCCTGTTATTACCTCCCAGTCGCTCACTGCTTTTGTAAGGAGAAGTTCTATCGTTCCGGTTTTATTTTCTTCTGCAATCATTCTCATTGTCAATGCCGGAGTGAAGAAAAATATTGTCCAGTAAGCCACAGAGAAGAATGGCTGCAGAGTGGCCTGTCCTATAAAGAAAATGTCAGAACCGGAAAGCCAGGTAAAAAATCCGCTTAAACCCAGGAAAACAATGATAAGAATATAGGCTGTCAGCGAATCAAAAAAAGTTCTCAGCTCTTTTACTGCTATTGTCCAGATTTTATTCATTTTACTCTATTGTTAAATCTCTGAAAATGTCTTCTAATTTCGTTTCTATGGGAGTCATTTCGGTAAGTATCCAGTTTTTTTGAACACACAACTGAAAGATTGATCGGCGCGAGGATTTACCCTCTTTGCTTTGTACAATAAAACCTCCTGTTTCATCAAGGACCGGGTCTACCATTCCAACGGATTCAAGATCCCGGAGTGAGGAAATAAGTTCATCCCTGTTCATTGCTTCAGCAATTTGTATTTTCAGGATCTCTTCACCCTGGGCCTGCTTGCGAAGTGTGTCGGGAGATCCGTCCGCAACAATTCTCCCTTTATTAATTATGAGAATTCTATCGCAGGTGGCTTCAACTTCAGGGAGGATATGTGTACTAAGTACTACCGTTTTCTCCCTCCCAAGTTCTCTGATGAGTTTCCTGATTTCAATTATCTGGTTTGGATCCAGACCGGTAGTAGGCTCATCCAGAATTAAAACCTCAGGATCGTGAATCATAGCCTGCGCCAGACCCACCCTCTGTCTGAATCCTTTAGAAAGCTCCCCAATTCTTTTATGTTTTTCTGCATTTAACCCGGTGAGATGGACCATCTCAACAATGCGGTTTTTAATTTTACTTTTCCCAACTCCCTGAAGTTCAGCTACGAAATTAAGGTATTCAAGCACAGGCATTTCATAGTAAAGGGGATTATTTTCCGGAAGATAACCAATCTGTTTTTTTATCTCTTCCTGGTTGTCGTGGATAGAAAAATCTCCTACTTTAACGTCACCATCAGATGGCGCCATAAAGCAGGTAATGATTTTCATGGTAGTAGTTTTGCCTGCCCCGTTAGGCCCGAGGAAACCCAGAATCTCTCCCGGTTTTACATCGAAGGATATTGAGTCAATTGCTTTTTGAGAACCGTACTGTTTGGTTAAATTCTCAACCGTAATATTCATGTGAATCCGGAATTAGTGGATGAAAATTTATACCTGGTAAAAATAATTTTGACGGAGACTAATTTAAAAAGTTCCACATAAAATAAAAAAGTCATAAAAAGATTTTGTTCCTTAAAAAATGCTTCCCTAAATTTCAAATCATTTTTTCAGGAAAGGGAAGTTTGTGGAACAGGAGGCGGGAATTGGGAAGTTAAAAAGGGGATTTCAGACATCCTTCTGGGTTGCAAACGGGATGGAGCTCTTCGAAAGGCTCGCTTATTACGGCCAGGCAACTATCTTAAGCGTTTTTTTAAGAAATCACCTGAAATTCAGTGAGGTTCAGGCTGGCCAGCTTTCTTCAATCTTCGGAGGTTTGATCTATTTTCTTCCAATTTTTGCTGGTGCACTGGCTGATAAATTCGGATTCAAAAAAGCCTTTTCCTTCGCATTTTTTGTCCTTGCGATAGGATACTTTCTGATCGGTTCAACGGGTATTTCGGCCTTCTCGGGATGGTACCAGGACTCCAGTCTCTTTCCGATTCTATCTGTAATATTAATATTTACAGCAGCAGGCGGTTCTTTTATTAAGCCCAGTGTTCTGGGAACCGTTGCCCTCACCACTACTTCCGAATCAAAATCATTTGGATATGCTATTTATTACTGGCTGGTAAATATCGGGGCGGCCATTGGTCCCCTTCTTGCTTATATTGTACGGGATTCATTCGGTATTGAATTCGTTTATCTCGTCTCCGCGCTCAGCTGCGGACTAATGTTCCTTGTATCGATCATCGTATTCAAAGAGCCTGAACTAAAACTTAAGGAAGAACGTGAAAGTCTTATAACAGTTATTAAAAATCTATGGACAGTAGTTAAAAATGTAAAATTCATGATCTTTCTCCTGATATTTGCTCTGTACTGGATTGTATTCTGGGAATTTTTCATAGTAGTGCCTTTCTATATTTCCGATTATATCTCTCCCGACGCCCCCATTGAGATCGTACTTTCTGTAGGAGCATGGACGATCATACTTCTCCAGATCCCGATAAACAGATTGACAAAAAAAATACCTACACCTACAGCGATAATGATAGGATTCATATTTGCCGCGCTAAGCTGGTTCCTGCTTTATTTTGCCTCTATTGCAGGCATAACAGTTGGACTGGGATTAATTATCGCGATGATTTTAACTTTTTCTATGGGTGAACAGACGCAGGCCCCAAGGTTTTACGAATATCTTGCTGATCTCGCCCCAAAAGGGCAGGCCGCATTATTCCAGGGATTTGCCTTTCTGCCAGTAGCTATTGCGTGGCTTGTCGGGGGTACGTTTGGAGGCTGGGTATACCAGACGTTTGCGACAGAACAAAATCGTCCCGACCTTGTATTTCTGATTATAGGACTGGTAGGAGTAGCAGCGGCTTTTTTTATGCTGCTCTATAATATTTACATGAAAAGGAACGCCTAAGTATACAGCAGGGCCTACTTAGTGTCATCTGAAGAAGGGGTGATCAGAGGCAATTACCCTGTAAACAGAAAGAAAGCCTGCCCTTCAGGCGAGAGGGCGACAGCATTTATGATCTTTCCTTTATCATCTTTAAGTTCCTCCTGGAACTCTAATCCAGCATCCTTCAGGTCCTGAATTATAGCAGACATTTTCTTATCGTAAAAAGTCAAAGCCGGACCTTCGAAATAATGATTACTGGATTCACGGGAATATAACCCAATTCTGGTAGAACCGTCATTCATTGAAACTCTCTGTTTTCCGGGATTCTTTTTCTTACCTGATTTTTCAAAACCCAGTTTTTCCCAGAATTTCACCGATTCTTTAATTTTATCTGATAAAATACCTATTTCATAAAACGTTCCCCTTGGCTCATATTCATTTACTTTAGCCTGATCGAAGTAAACCGGTACTTCGCCAATAAGACTTACCAAAAAATCATTAGGATCCCGAACCACTTTATACCAGGTATCTCCAAGCTGCAGATTTTGATTAACATATTCAATTCCTTTGCCTTCAATTTCAGAGGCTTTTTCCTGCATATCATCAGAATAATAACATAACCCATAGAATTCAGTTTCGGCGAGCAGTATATTCAGGCTTCCATCGCTGAGAGCAACCCATTTGAATGGTTTCTTGCTGTAAGCAATTTCCTTAAATCCCATGAGTTTATAAAATGAGATTGACCTGCCCACATCGTTAGTGCTAATATGAAACTGAGCTCTGTTTCCTAATTTCATAATTATAATCTCTCATTCTTTATTAGTGTTCCCATACAATATGAGAGGAATCCCCATTTATAAGTGTGACTCAGGCAAAAAATCTGAAACTTTTTACCTCTTTATGAATCGTATAGTTTCTTAAATTGAATAAAAAGCTTACAATAATTCAGGAGACGAATTGAGTACAGGACAGATAATATTATATGTTTTTATAGGCTTCATCCTATTTACCTACATCAGGAAATTCTTAAATAACAAAAAGATTGAACATCATGATCCTGCAGAGATCAGCAAAAAGATGAAAAATCATGGGAATATGCTCCTTCTTGATGTAAGAACTGATCCGGAAAGAAGCAATGGACACATCAAAGGCTCGGTCCATATCCCTTTAAATCAACTCAGGAAGAGACAGCAGGAGCTGGAAAAATATAAGAATAAGGAGATAGTCTGCTACTGCAGATCGGGTAACAGAAGTCTTAATGCGGCTGTTTTTCTTCAAAAAAATGGGTTTAATGCATCAAATCTTAAGGGAGGGATTTCCGCATGGAACTATCAAAATCAAAAATAGCAGGAAAATGGACACTAAAAGTGCTGCCTATCCTCCTCGGAGCACTTGGAGGATTTCTATATTACAACTACATCGGCTGTGTGACCGGAACCTGTGCTATAACCAGCAACCCATGGCTCAGTACCGGATATGGGGCTTTAATTGGAGCTGTGTTTACATCCTGGAAACCAAACCAAAAGAAATGAATCTAATTAAGTGAAAATTAAAAAGGAATTGTAAGATGAAAAAGAACCTTCATTCAGTGGATAGAATAGTAAGGATAGCTTTAGCAGCTGTGCTGGCGGTTTTGATTTTTAATGGTACCCTTACAGGACTTGCTGCAGTATTGTCTGGAATTTTTGCGGTAGTATTCCTTGCTACAGGGATAGTGAGTTTTTGCCCGCTGTATAAAATGATAGGATTCAGTACATTAAAGGATAAACCAAAAACAGTTTAGGTTTGTCACTTAGATCACCATTTTTATTTCGCATAATGTTAATTTGTATTTAAAGGAGGAGAAATGAATTACGGATTCTCAAAGAACATAAATATGCCATATGAGCAAGCTGTTGAAAAAGTTACCGACGAATTGAAGAAAGAAGGCTTCGGAGTATTAACTTCTATTGACGTTAAAGATACGTTAAAGAAAAAAATAGATGTAGATTTTAAGAAATATGTAATCCTCGGCGCATGCAATCCACCCCTGGCCCACAAGGCTCTGGAAAGTGAAGAACAGCTGGGACTTTTGTTACCCTGCAATGTTATTGTCTATGAAAATAACGGAGGATCGACAGTTTCTTTTTTTGATCCAATGATTATGACACAACTGATTGACAATGAAAAATTAAGAACTGTGGCCGAAGAAGTTCAAACTAAAATGAAAAGAGTATACGAAGCCATTTAAAAGTTTATTAATGAAAAAAGGAGAATCAGATGTCTGAACATCTTAATAAAGAATCATTCAAAACAAAAGTGTTTGATTTCGAAAAGAACCAGGAATGGAAATTTGAAGGTGATAAGCCATGTATAATCGATTTCTGGGCGCCATGGTGCGGACCCTGCAGGATGGTAGGTCCCGTTCTTGATGAACTTTCCGAAGAATATGAAGGAAAGATTCATGTATATAAAATAAATACGGATGAAGAACAGGAATTGGGAGCTATGTTCGGAATAAGGAGCATACCGTCAATACTTTTTGTCCCGGTTGATGGTCAGCCCAAGATGGCTGTAGGCGCATTGCCAAAAAATAACATCAAAGAGATCATTGAAAAGGAACTGCTTACTGCAGCTGCCTGATCTCCGCTTTCATTTTAAAGGCCGTCCCGAATGTAATTTTGAGGACGGCTTTTTTCTTTTACAGCCGCTTCAGTCTTAAATAATTTCTCACAGGATAAAAATAAATCATCATGAAAACTGATTAATATGTGAGGATATAACCCTTTCTTTCCCCAGGATTGAGCAGAACAAGCCGGATTTGCGGTCAAAATTAATGATTGCCGTATTTCTTCTCACCCGCAGTAACTTTCAGATGCAGGTAATTTTGTTTAGGCGGAAGCGGGCAGGTGGCAAACCTGGTAAATGCACAAGGCGGATTATATGCTTTATTAAAATCAAGCACTACCATACCCAGAGAATCAGGTTTATCTGAGTACAGGAATCTGCCAGCCCCGTATGTTTCTTCTCCGTTTGTTTCATCGGCAAAAATGATAAAAAACTCATTCCCTTCGCTAACCGGATCAAGCGTGTGCATCTCGCCATTAAGTCTGAAAACCAGCCTTCCTTCCACTGTATCCTTTTCTACAGAACCTAAAATGTTAGGTATCTCTATAACTTTAGGTGAAGGATATTTCTCAAACTCAGCCTTAACCCTCCACTTTTCATCGATAGGATACATATCTATTCCTTCGAACTCTTTTACCAGCGGAGCGTTGAGGTCCCTTAATCTTACTCCATATTTTCCGTTCCGGTTTATTATAAACCATCTCAGCGAACCTGCCTGCAGCACCGTAGTACTATCGGAGAGATCATCATTCATTTTCATCCCGGTAACTAATTGAGAACCGGAAGTTACTTTCACCTCAGGATTTATTTTAACATATACAGTACTGTCGCGCAGAATAAACGTCCCGATATGAGGAGGGGCGCCGTCAGGAAATACAATGTCATTATCTTCCGCGCTTCCAAAGGAATTAGTCCCTTCACTAAGCCAATAAAGACCGACAAGGTTGAGCCAGCCGTTATCCGCCTTAAGCCTGATGATTCTGTTTTCGTGCCATTGTTTAATTGATTTTATGTATTCAGGATTATGCTCGTTGTTTTTACAACCTTCTGCAAAAACTAAAGAAAGAACCGAAAATATTATTACAAACCGCAATTTATAAACCTTTCATAAATTCAATTATATAATATCTTAAAATACAAAATAAAATTTTTGTACTATAAATGGGTGTTCATATGTAATTGCCATACCCTGATAATTTTAGTAGATTCTTTGCAGAACAATGATTGCCAAATTAAAACACGAAAGGATAAAGTATGGAAAAAAAACCGATTCCCGACAATTATCCCAGAATTATTCCTTATTTGATTGTAGAAGATGTCTCAAAGCTGATGAAATTCCTCAATCAGGTCTTTGGAGCAGAAAAAAGTGAACAAATGACTCTGCCTGACGGCACCGTCAACCATGGCGAGGTAAGGATCGGCGATTCTGTAATCATGATGGGAAAATCGAGTAAGGAATGGCCTCCGATACCCGCTATGATATACATATACGTTGAAGATACCGACGCGGCTTATAAAAAAGCATTGAGTGCAGGAGCAAAGTCTTTAATGGAACCGGCCGACCAGTTCTACGGTGACAGGAATGCAGGAGTAAAGGATCCTTTCGGCAACAGCTGGTGGATCGCTTCCCATCTTGAAGATGTACCCCCTGATGAAATGAAACGGAGAAGTGAGGAGAGAGAAAAGCAGCAGACATAATTAATGCAGTTAAGACTTTACATTTAGTAAGCCGGTCTGTCTCTTTAAGTGTAAAGTCTTAAAACTATTGGAAATTGTTCAGCCAAGGTATTCTTTAAGCTTCATACTATTTTTCGAACTTCTCAATTTTCTCAGAGCTTTTTCTTTTATCTGTCTTATACGTTCTCTTGTAAGGTTAAACTTAAGCCCTATTTCTTCCAGAGTAGCTTTATGGCTGCAGCCTATACCGAAAGTTAGTCTGAGCACTTCTGCCTCTCTGGCATCCAGAGTAGAAAGTATATTTTGAACCTCATTCCTTAATGAATCAGTCATTAATTGCTTATCAGGCATGGGCTGAGATTCATTCTTAAGGACATCAATCAACGTAGCACTTCTTTCCTCACCATTTTTCAAAGGGGCATCCACGGAAACCTGTCTTCCACCAATCTGAATTATCTGGGCTACCTCATCAGAAGTAATCTCAAGAATCTTAGCAAGCTCCATCGTTGTCGGTTTTCTTTCAAACTCCTGTTCAAAATTTCTATAAGCTTTCCCTAATCTGGTTAAATTACCTACCTGATTAAGGGGGAGCCTGACCACCCTTGACTGATCCGCAATGGCAGACATAATTCCCTGTCTTATCCACCAAACAGCATAAGATATAAATTTAAATCCTCTTGTTTCATCAAAACGCTGAGCAGCTTTAACCAGTCCTATATTTCCTTCATTTATCAAATCCCCGAGTGACAGTCCCTGGTTCTGGTACATCTTGGCAACAGAAACAACAAACCTGAGATTAGCATTCACCAGCTTATTCTGAGCTTCGACATCACCATTCCTGATTTTTACTGCCAGGCTTACCTCTTCATCGGGACTTAAGAGACTATATTTTCCAATTTCCTGAAAATACTGATCTAAGGATTTATCTTCACGATTTGTTAACTGTTTGGTTATTTTCAATTTGATCCGGCTTTATTTGTTTTTGTAAGAAGAATTGCGGGAAATTTTGTTGACCGCAAGGTTAAAAATTCATGCGCTAGGCATACATAAGTAAAAAGACTGCAAGAAACAAATAAATGATGGTGTAATTCATTATTTTGGCTGAATCAAGTGAAAAAACGATGGATAATAGAACTGTTTTTAACAAATTCACAATGAGGAAGGCTACTCTTCAGAAAACATATAACCTACTCCTCTTACACTTCTTATATATACCGGGGATGAGGAATCATCTTCAAAATATTTACGCAGGCGTGCTATAAAAATATCGACCGTTCGTGTTTCAATATCCGGATTTAAGTGCCAGACATTTTCAAGCAGTTCCTTCCGTGTTACAATTTCCCCTTTGCGTTCTATAAGGTATTTCAGCACCATTGCTTCATGAGGTGTTATTCTTATTTCCAGGCTGCCATGGTTACAGACAAGACTATTAAAATTTATCCTGTTAACACCGAATCTGTAAAAAGGCTGTTCTTCAGATGCACTTTTGTACCAGCTTTTTCTCTTAAGCATACCTTTTACTCTGAGAAGTAACTCTTCCAGGTGGAAAGGTTTGGTAAGATAATCATCAGCTCCCGTTTCAAGTCCTTTTAATTTATCAGATGACTCTGTTCTGGCAGTGAGCATAAGGATCGGCATCTTTAAATCTTTTCCACGGACAATCTCTGCAACTTCAAATCCGTTCAGATACGGAAGCATGATATCAAGTATGATCAAATCATATTTTTCCTCATTAAAATACCTTACCGCCTCTTTTCCATTCTTTGCCCATGTTACCAGGTAGCCCTCCGCCGTCAGGTTGTACTCGAGACCCACGGCAAGGCTTTCCTCATCCTCAACCAAAAGTATTCTGCTGCACGCGATTCCATCATTCATAATTTATTTTCTTTCTAATGGGTCTAATAAATCCTTTTCCGGATTTGTGATAAACCGGAAGTTCAATGCGGAAAGCAGCGCCGCTTGTATGGTTATCATTTATAAGATTAATTTTCCCTCCATGCAGTTTAATAATCTGTTTAACCTGATAAAGTCCGAGACCTGTACCTTTTACGTTTGGTATTTTCCTGTTGTTTATCCTGTAAAACTTATTAAATATTTTTTTCTTTTCACTTAAAGGAATCCCTATCCCGCTGTCTGAAAAATCTATCACCAGCCTGTTAGAACTGCAGTCCAGTTTGACATTTATATCAATTTTGTCAGGAGAATATTTCAATGCATTATCCACAAGATTATCAAAAACAATCTTCAACGAATCTTTAACAGCGGCGATTTCACAGGGAGCTTCTCCTGTGATGCTATAGTTATCCTTTTTGACACGGAATTTCTCAAAAGACTCTTCCACTAATACTTTGAGGAAAAGATCTGCCCTGAAAACCTCAATATTCTGCAGGGTTTTCTTTTTTTCCTGTGCAGAGATCTCCAAAATCGAATTTATTAACCTCTGAAGACGATCCGCATCTTTCATCATTATTTCAAGAAATTCCTTCTGCTTTTCGGGAGGCACATCCCTTTGTTTTAACGTTTCAAGATAAAGCTGAATAGAAGAAAGAGGAGATTTAAGTTCATGGGTTACATTACTTATAAAGTTGTCGTACAACTTTCTTATCCTTAGCTGTACATTCAAATCCCTGAAAATTACAGAAGTAAAAAAAGATAGTCCTATGAGCAGAATTAATCCCAGAACAAACGGAAGAGCATTCTGTACATCATAAAGCAACTGCGGGGAAACCTGATCCCCAACCTTTTCATAAATAATATAATTGGATACATACCAGTATATCCATATTCCAAGAAGTGACAGCCAGACGAGCTGAGCAATAACGAATATAAGGATATGGTAAAAAAGAGAGTGTTTTCCTCTCATATTCCCGCCGCGGTTCCGAGTTAAATATTTTATCCGTTGTAATATCATCTAATAACGGCTGAAGGTCAAACTCCGGATTTTAACTTTTACATTTCTTTTACAAACAATAACAAAAATTTTCAGCATTTTGAGATAGAAATATTTATTGAATAATTGCGGGGAATAGCTATGAAAATACTACTTGTTTATCCTGAGACACCATCCTCTTTCTGGAGTTTCAAAGATGCCTTAAAATTTGTATCCAAAAAAGCACCGGAACCCCCTCTTGGGCTGATTACTGTTGCAGCGATGCTCCCCCACGAATGGGAAAAGAAACTGATCGATATGAATGTTTCAAAACTTGAAGACACCAATATTTTATGGGCCGATTATGTTTTTCTCAGCGGTATGAACATCCAGATAAATTCGTTCAGGGAAGTTATAAGGAGATGTAATAAACTTAAAGTTAAAGTTGTTGCCGGAGGTCCGCTGGCTACAACACAGCACAAGGATTTTCTGGGAGTTGACCATTTCATATTAAATGAGGCCGAAAATACACTTCCCCCTTTCCTGGATGATTTAAAGAACGGAAATCCTAAACCTGTATACGCCTCGGATGAATACCCTGATATAACAAGTTCACCCGTTCCGATGTGGGAATTGCTTGAAATGAAAAAATATGCTTCTCTTTCATTACAGTACTCGCGGGGATGTCCTTACGACTGTGAATTCTGCAGTATTACTATGCTTAACGGGAGAAAACCCAGAACAAAGTCGCAAACACAGTTTATTAATGAGCTTGAAACAATCTACCAGATGGGCTGGCGGGGATCACTTTCTGTAGTGGATGATAACTTTATCGGGAATAAGAAGAAGCTGAAAGATGAAATCCTTCCGGCAATGATTCAATGGTCTAAAAACAAGAACTATCCCCTCACATTTATAACAGAAGTTTCATTGAACCTTTCAGATGATGAAGACCTTATGAATATGATGATAGAGGCCGGGTTCAACAGCATATTCATTGGGATCGAAACACCGAGTGAGGAAAGTCTTGAAGAATGCGGCAAGTTTCAAAATTTAAAACGCAACCTTATCTCTTCAATTAAAACTTTACAGCAGCATGGGTTTATTGTATCAGGCGGTTTCATAGTAGGATTTGATAATGATACCGGAGGTGTATTCCAGGAGCAGATCAACTTTATTCAGAAAAGCGGAATAGTATCTGCCATGGTAGGACTTCTAAACGCCCCTGCCGGAACAAAGCTTTTTAAACGAATGCAGTCCGAGAAGAGGCTTCTGGATATGTTCAGCGGAAACAATATGGACGGGAGTATGAATTTTATTCCGAAGATGAATTATAAAGATCTTATTTCGGGCTATTCGAATATAATTAATACTATCTATTCTCAGAAAGACTATTACCACCGTGTTAAAAAATTCCTTAACAATTATAAGCTTCCGGCATGGAATAAAAACAAAATTAAACTGCCGGAAATAAAAGCTTTTATTATGCTTATTTGGCTTCTGGGGACATTAGAGAAAGGGCGAAAATACTTCTGGAAGCTGCTGGCTTTTACAATATTCAGGCATCCCAGGAAATTTCCTCTTGCTATGACGATGGCAGTTTACGGGTATCATTTCAGGAGGATCGCGGCCAGAATCTGAACTTCAACATTTGTCGTGTTAAAAAAATCTTTTTTTTTCCTGTCACGTAAGACCGGAAAGAAAAAACTCCCTCTTTATACATCATAATTATTCGTTATTACCAGGAAATAAATTCATCAAAGTTTACCATTCTCACATCATCAGTTGTAAACTTTAAATATGTTTAGTTAAAAAAAGGAGAGAACGATGACTGACAAAGAAGTTATGGATAAAATAAAAGATCTGCTTGAGGAAGAACATAAGCTCTATTCAAAGGACGGATTATCCGTTCAAGAAAGAAAACAAGCCGAAAAAGTTCAGGTTGAACTCGATCGTTACTGGGATCTGCTCAGGCAGAAAAGGGCGTTAAAAGAATTCGGAGATAATCCTGATAAAGCGGGATTAAGAGGTACCGACACAGTAGAAAATTATGAACAATAATAATTGCCGTGCCGGGTTGAATGATAAATTAGTTTTAGGGAGGAGAGATGAAAATAGGAGTTATCGGATCGGGCGTCGTCGGCCGGCAGCTGGGTATTGGTTTGAGCAGGCTGGGACATGAAGTAAAAATGGGTACCAGGAACCCGGAAAAACTTTCCGACTGGGTAAAAGAGGCCGGAGATAAATCTTCTGCCGGCACCAATGATGAGGCAGCAAAATTTGGAGAGATTATTGTGCTGGCAACAGGATGGGAGGGAACAGAAAACGCAATAAACCTTGCCGGGAAGGAAAATTTCCATGGAAAGATCGTAATTGATGTTACCAATCCCCTTGACCATTCAAAGCAGGGACCTCCCCGTCTCGATGCTTCTCCGGGGAGTTCGGGGGGAGAAAAAATTCAGAGCTGGCTTCCGGATTCTAAGGTGGTAAAAGCTTTTAATACAATTAATGCATACATAATGATCAGTCCAAAAAGAAAAGAAGGCGACCCGGATCTTTTTATATGCGGGAATGAGAAGGAAGCCAAAGAGTTCGTGAGGGATATAGCCCGGGAGTGGGGCTGGAAAAATGTAATAGATATGGGAGACATATCTGAAGCATACTGGCTGGAAGCATTCGCGATGCTATGGATACACTATGGGTTTATAAACAATTCCTGGAATCATGCATTCAAACTTTTAAAAAAATAGCAAAAAAAAAGCCTTGTCTCCCGAAGGAGATAAGGCCTTTTTTCATCTGCTTATTTTTTATTAGTGGGCAGTATGCACCTGTTGCGGGGATTCGTGTTGTGCAACATTCCATATAGCAAGCAATCCAACTACTACACCTGAAATAAAGAAATTCCAGGGGACTACAAGCATAAATGCCACACCACTCAGGAACAGCCAGATACCAATGATGCCATTTACAGTACCCTGCCAGCTATTAGCCCTGGCCGCACCCCAGAATCCGAAAACAAATGCTACTATTCCTGCAATTATCATACTCGATGGTGTTCTAATTGCGGGAATGAATGTACTTATTATAAGCCATACACCTACTGCGAGATCCATCCAACCTTGCCACATAATTTCCTCCATTTAGTTCAACATATATTTCATTAATCAATTTAAAACCATAAACCAATATTTCAAGTTATTGAAAAAGGATGGTGCGTCGTGTCAAAAATCGTATAAGTTGTTGAAATTAAATGAATTAGACCGGTGAAGAATAATGATATTCCAGAATGGTGGTGATTTGAAAAACACTTAATTATGGTGAGATCTCGATTAAAATACTCTTCTTATTTTATAAGATTGAATTCCTCTTTATTGTAACTGAAACCTGCAGTCTGCATAGAGATATCGTCTTTTTTATTGAAATTTCGCTTTACTCAAATAAATAGTTTCACCAAATCATTTTTTTACAACTGGATAAAATCTTCATTATCTTATACGGGAATATTTCAAATTTTAATACGCGCTAAATCCGGGAGGCTCGCCAGATGAAAAAGTTTGAAACGGAAGTTCACCTGAGCAGAGAAATGCGCCTGATGGATGCTACTCTCATTGGTGTGGGAGCAATGATTGGTGCCGGAATTTTTGTTCTGACAGGAATTTCAGCAGGGGTTGCAGGACCGGGGCTTATAATCACTTTCGGGTTGAATGGAATTGTCGCTCTTCTGACCGCCTTTTCGTATGCTGAACTCGGCTCCTGTTTCCATGATGCCGGCGGGGGTTATTTATGGGTTAAAGAAGGACTTCCCAAATGGAACGGATTTATTTCCGGATGGATGAGCTGGTTTGCTCATGCTGTTGCCTGCAGTCTTTATGCCCTCGGTTTCGGGGCCTACTTTGAGCTTGTTCTTCATGAGTTTAATATCGTCATGCCTCACTGGGGATTTCTATCGCCTCAGAAAATTCTTGCCGCTATAACTGCCCTGCTGTTTGCCTATGTGAATTTCCGCGGTGCTTCCGAAACGGGTAAGATAGGTAATATAGTTACGATGGCTAAAATTGTAATCCTCTTTATATTTATCGGCTTTGGGCTAAATCTAATTCTACATCGTCCCGACTGGCAGGAGGCTTTTACTCCATTTCTGCCTCATGGATGGGGAGGAGTTTTCAAGGCAATGGGATTAACTTTTATCGCCTTCCAGGGATTTGAAGTAATTTCTCAATGTTCAGAAGAGATTAAAAATCCAAAGAAGAACATACCGCGGGCTGTGTTTTTATCCCTTATAATTGTGGTTCCCATATATCTTTTGATAGCATTCACAGCTCTTGGGGCGGTGAAACCGGAAGGTATGACTCCCTGGGATTACCTTGCGTCGAATAAGGAAACAGCTCTGGTTGAAGTTGCCAAGTCGTTTTTTGTCGGAGGCGGCATAATGCTGCTTGTAGGCGGACTTATCTCAACTATGTCTGCGCTTAACGCTACAATCTATTCTTCCTCCAGAGTTGCCTTCGCTATGGGAAGGGATCGGAACTTCCCCACTTTTTTCAGTAAGGTTCATAAGAAAAATTTTACCCCGCATCTTTCAATTCTCTTTTCACTTTTTATTGTGGTCATAATGGCCGTTTCGCTCCCCATTGAGGATGTAGCGGCAGCAGCCGATATAATGTTTCTTCTTTTATTCCTTCAGGTTAACATAACTCTCATACGTCTGCGGAAAAAAAGGCCTGATCTGGACAGGGGATTTTTCACACCTCTGTTCCCCTACCTTTCAATTGCAGGAATATTAATGCTGTTATTCCTTGCTATCTATATGATCAACTACAGCCCAACAGCCTGGATAGTTACCGGTATTTGGGTGACAATCGGATTATTTACCTATCGGGTCTATGCCTCCAAAAGAGAAATAGAACATGTAAAAAAAGTTAAGTCTCTTGAAAGATTAGAAAGAAAAGAATATAAAATACTTGTTTCTCTTGCGAATATTCATTCGGTGCCCTGTCTTACTCATCTGGCAAAGGCGATAGCTATAAAGAACAGAGCCGAAATCTTATTCCTCCATGTAAACGAGATCAAGGAAGGGAGTCCCTTAGCTGTAGAAGCAAGTAATACGGCCAGGGCCCATCCCCTGTTCGAAACAGCACAGCAGGTTATTGGAGAATCAGGAATAGTATCGAGACCGATCGTGGCTGTTTCCCATAGAATTTCCGAAGGAATTGTCCAGACAGCCGAAGAGGAAAACTGCAACTTTATCATCTCAGGCAGAGAAAAAAATCCTACCTTTATTGAAAGATTTTTTTCTTCAATAATAGATAGCGTGATACAAAGATTTCCCGGGGAAGTTGCTGTTCTCCATGGCAGGTTTGTAAAGGAGGAGTTAAATACCATCCTCATTCCTTTTAATGTTGACATTCATGCTATACTTGCAACAGAAGTAGCCCCCGCTTTTGTGGACTATTTCAATTGCCGTGTAAAGCTGCTTCTCGTTTACGAACCGGGGACTACACAGACAGAGAGAGAAAGGCGCGAAGAAAAAGCAAAAGAACTGATAGCGATAAACAACCTACCTGCCGAGCTTATAGTTAAACCGGATTCTGACATCCTTACCAGTATTATCGACGAGTCGGTAAATGTTGATATGATAGTAATGGGAGGAAAAACAGGAGATTTTCTTGAGCTTTTATTCGGACGTTCCCTTGCCCAGGAAATTACAGAACAGTCAACCTGTCCCGTTTTATGGGTAAAGGAATACGAAGAACGGGAATCCTTCTGGAAACTTTTATTAAAATCACCTAAAGAAAACGGAGTCGAAAATGGATAACTCTATCCAGGGTCCTTTTTTTGATTTTGGAAAAGAAATCATCGGCTACCTTCCAAACCTGCTTGGCGGATTTCTCCTCCTGGCGATCGGCTGGTTTGTGGGCTGGCTGGCAAAAAGAATTATCATTCAGCTGCTGGTCGCATTCAGGCTGGAACGGCTTTTCACCAGGGTTAGATGGAGGCAAACTCTTTCTAAGGCTGACATAAGATATGCCCTTTTCGGTTTCATAGGAAACATATTCTTTTTTGTAATCTTTCTGATCTTTCTTTATACAGCTCTTGACGCAATGAAACTGACTGTACTATCAAGCCTGATACAAAATGGAGTGCTGTTCATTCCAAAACTTATCGTAGCCCTGATAATTTTCGGTATAGGGTGGATAATTGCCGGCCGTGT
The DNA here is from genome assembly GCA_963771705.1 of uncultured Bacteroidota bacterium. GTDB lineage: Bacteria > Bacteroidota > Ignavibacteria > Ignavibacteriales > Ignavibacteriaceae > DATFVA01. The sequence goes on along the minus strand of CAVYUP010000005.1, from coordinate 77,164 downwards.
ATCTAATTCCGTATACAATGCTCTGGCAAAAGAAAACGTACCGAACTATTCCCTGATTTCAAGGTTTCTAAGATTTGCAATACTCCTTTTCTTTTCGGCAATGGCCCTGGCGGAAGTTGAGATTGCCCTGGAGATAGTTATAATAGGTTTTACAACGATATTTATTACTCTTGCCGTACTGGCAGTAGTTTTCGCTATAGCAGGGGGCAAATCGTATATTAATAAATTCTTTAATAACCTCTGATTTATAAATGAGGTAATTCAAATGATACGGGGGAGTATTTTATTTCTTTTAATTTTTCCAGCCGCACAGTTTCTCTTTGCTCAGGAAACAGTAAACGATTCAGGTGAAAAATATACTTCGTATGATTCACTAATTAAACTTCAGACAAAACTGAATGAGTTTGAAATTTACCGTGAGTTGAATTATATGAGGCTGAATCCAAATGTAAATAATGATCCCAATACTATCTGGATGTGGACAAAACTTTCCCTGGCCTCCGGCGGAAGTTACGGAAGATATTCCGGGGAGTCCCCGGAAAGTATGCTGGAGCCCCTTCATCAGCAATACCTTGAAAACTCAAGGTTGAATCCAATAAGATATATGCTTGGCATGGCTCAGACCGCGGCTGTCGGATACCTGGCCTACCGTCATATAAAGAAGTACGGGTTGTTTAAGTAATAGTCGATATTCATCCAGCCATTACTGAGCAAATAACCGTCCGGTATTCAACCTACGTGTTATTCTGTTCTCTCTCCCTCTAATCTGAAAATATCTGCATCTTTTGTGTCAATTACTATTTCATTTTTTTCTTGACTTAATGATATTATTGTGATATCATAGTGATAGCAACATAATAAGAGGTTCAAAATGCAAACTGTTTCGGAAAAACAAGCCACAAAAGTAAACGGGTTTTTTGCTCTGCTTATGATTTTTGCCCTGCTGGTTCTGGATTTAATGATATTCATCTACGGGGTCAGGTCGCACAATCCTTCGTTTCTCTGGTATTTCTTTCCATTGACATTTATAATCATTGTCAGTCTGATTGGTCTTATTACCGTTCAGCCGAATGATTCACGTGTAATTATTTTCTTCGGCAGCTATTCCGGAACGGTAAGAGAAACCGGTTTCTGGTGGATAAATCCATTCACAATAAAAAGAAAAGTAACCCTGAGAATAAGAAATTTTAACAGCGACAAAATCAAGGTGAATGACCTTCGGGGGAATCCAATTGAAATTGCAGCTGTAATAGTCTGGAGAGTATTCGATACTTCCAGGGCCGTATTTGATGTAGATAACTATGAGGAATTTGTAGCGATACAGAGTGAGACAGCTATACGCTCACTGACATCGGAATATCCTTATGACGGTGATGAAGATAAAGCTTCATTAAGAGGGAGTCCCCAGGAAATTGCAGAAGCCCTCCAGAAGCAGGTTCAATCGCGGCTGGAAATAGCGGGAGTTGAAGTAGTTGAAGCCCGTATCAGCCATCTTGCATACGCTCAGGAAATTGCTCAGGCAATGCTCAGGAGGCAGCAGGCTGAAGCGATTGTAGCGGCGAGGCAGAAAATAGTTGAGGGCGCAGTCGGGATGGTTGAGAGTGCTTTGCTGGCTCTCAGCAAGCAGAATATTGTACAGCTTGATGAAGATAAGAAAGCAACGATGGTAAACAACCTTATGGTTGCGCTGGTCTCTGAAAAGGAAATGCAGCCCGTCATCAATACAGGAACTCTCTACCAATAAAAATGAGGCTTTGATGATCATGCAATTATCCCGGCTTGCCGGGAAGACATTGATAATTACACAACCTTCGGTATGGAAGAGACGCTTTGAATTAGTTTATGAAAGCGAAGTACTGGGTGAAATAACAGTTAGCGGTTTTTTCGGGTCCAGCATACAGGTTAACTTTATGGGAGGCGCATGGGAATTATATTATGCCGGGTTCTGGAAAACGGGAATAAATATCAAAGACAAAGGGAAAGAAAATCCTTTTGCTAACTATTATCAGAAGTTTTTCAGCAAAGAGGGTACCCTGTTTTTACCAAAAGGTCAAAAACTGAAGATTAAATCAGAAATCTTGAAGAGAAATTATGGAATCTATACACTCAGCGGAACCTGCCTTGTGAACATTAAAGATAAGATCGGGCTGAAATCCAAAACCCTTATAGAAATTGAAAATAGTTCGGAATTCCTTGATAAGTACCCCTGGGTCATAATTCTTGCATGGCATTTAATGATGAAAAGAAAACAGGCAGCCGCAGCTGCGTGACAGGAAAAGATGATTATTATGGCAGAAAAGAAGAAGTTTTTATTAAGAATAGACGCTGAACTTTATGCCGCCCTTGAAAAATGGGCAGCCGATGACTTACGCAGTATCAACGCACAAATAGAATTTCTATTAACCAATGCTGTTAAGTCAGCAGGAAGAAGAATAGCCTCGAAGCCCGGAGCTAAAAAAGAGACTAAAGATCAATCATAGTATTCAGGGAATTAAATTTGAAAAATATCTCCCTTCATAGGATATTTTACAGATTTATAACCTTGCCCCTCCATTTTTTCCTTCAAAGGCAGAGCCTGTTCTTCTTCACCGTGCACAAGAAAAATATGCTTTAATTTTTCCGGGGAGGAATATCTCAGATAATCCAGAAGCCCCTTCTGGTCAGCATGCGCACTGAAGTAATCCATCTGTTTAATTTTAGCCCTTACTTTATGAGAGTCGCCGAATATATTTACCTCTTCAGCACCATCCATAATCTTTCTTGCAAGCGTCTGCTGTGCGGCATAACCGACAAAAAGTATAAGGTTATCAGGGTTTTCAATATTATTTTTCAGATGATGCAGAATCCTGCCGCCTTCTGCCATTCCTGAAGCTGATATAATTATGCATGATCCCCTGAACTCATTCAGCTTTTTGGATTCTTCAACATCCCTTATATACGTAAGCCTGTTAAAACCAAATGGATCCTCATGGTTCTCAATAAATACTCTATAGGTTTCCCTGTCGAAACACTCAGGGTGCATCCTGTATACCTCTGTTGAATTGACAGCAAGGGGACTATCGACAAAGATTGGAATAGCCGGTATTCTGTTCTGGTTGAAAAGTTTATGCAAAATATACACGAATAACTGAGTTCGGCCGACGGCAAAAGCAGGGATTATTATCTTTCCTTTTCTCTCAAGAACTTCATTTATAACCTGTGCCACCTCTTCTTCAACCTCTCCGGTAACGGGGTGCAACCGGTTACCGTAGGTACTCTCCATAATTAAAACATCGAGATCTGTAAGAATATTCGGGTCTCTTATAACGGGCATTTCCGGCCTTCCTATATCACCGCTGAATCCAAGCCGGATATAATTTCCGTTTTCTCTGATTTCAATTAATAGTCCCGCAGAGCCCAGAATATGACCGGCATCTCTCCAGGTTACTTTCACACCCGGAGCCACTTCAATAGCTTTATCGTACTGAACCCCGATAAAATTTTCCATTGCAGTTTCCGCATCATCGATTGTATACAAGGGCTCGAACAAATTCTTATTCTGTTTTTTTCTTTTTTTATTAACGAAGTGAATATCTTTTTCCTGAAGGTATGCTGAATCTCTGAGCATGATCTGACAAAGATCTACAGTGGCTGAGGTAGTATAAATATGTCCTTTAAATCCATTCCTGACAAGATTAGGGATATTGCCGGTATGATCGATGTGCGCGTGTGAAAGAAGCATCACATCTATTTCTTCAGGATTGAAGAGAAAATTTTTGTTTATCTCATATGCCTCTTTTCTTCTTCCCTGGTAGAGACCGCAGTCGAGAAGAATTTTCTTGCCATTAACTTCCAATAAATGCTGTGACCCGGTGACAGTCTGGGCTGCTCCAATAAACTGAATTTTCAAGATTTCACCATAAAGTTTGTGCTTTGTAAAATTTGCTTCATAAATTAAGCTTAATTCGTAATATAATAAACCTCAGTCTTTCAGCGAAGAAGCTTACAGAAGAAGTAATAAAGTAACCAGAGCCAAAGCCTGAATTAAGATATATGCATTTATTAGTGATTAACCACCCTTAAAAAGCTCAGACAAGTCGAGGCTAACTGGCTTTTTTTTAGCCGTAAGAGATATATATGTTAAAGCCAGCGTTTCTTTTCCTGCACCCAGAACCGTGCTTACGAGTCCCAATGCCTTTCCATAGTCCCCAGGATCAAGATGATTGAGAATAACAGACCAGACCGCTTCTTCCAGGACGTTGTAAGCTGCATGAACCTCATGCAGATCATACTCCGCGTTATATCTTTCAGATGCTATTTTTTCAGAGTACTCAATCATTTCAACCAGATTTTTTTCTTTAATACAAAGGAAAGTAAGGTCAAACAATTTTTCAATCCGATCCCAATTTGCATTTGCACTGGCTGCGGAATAATGACGCAGATTTGTACGGAGAAGAGAATCGAAGGCTGTCCTGATTATTTCAGTCTGATTCTGATGAAGACACTCAAGAATATCCATAAAATATAACCGCCTTTTTAAATAAAACGAACCATTTAAAAATAGTAAAAAAAACAAATAGGGGTTTTGTCACACTGAGTAATCGTTGGAAATCCTTAATTTTCATTATGTTAGCATGCATAATCTGGAAGGAGAAAGAATGAAGATCCTTAAATATATGATTTTACTAACTGCTGCCTTACTGGCAGGCTGTTCCCCAATGAGGTTAGCTCCGTCTGATTTTTCCTGGCCTGTTGAATCCGTTATACGCGTCAGCGACAACGGGATGGCAAAAGAGGAAAGATATGCCCTGTCATTTAATGCTAAACCGCTCTACTTTGAGGAAACAGGAGATTCTCTTGCTTATCTTGACCGTGATCTGAGAGTAATAAGAGATACACTTGGATACTATTATATAACAGGAAATAAATTTAAGAATGTTTATGTATTTACTATGGGAGATGGCGCGTTCAATCTTTATGATAAATTTCAAATATCCGAGACAGGAATGACTGATCCCGTGTTTAATCAGAGACCTCCTTACATAGAGCTCATAGAAGGGAATAAAAAGTACTATCTATCAAACAGCGGAATTGAGAAGGAGAAGAAGTAAATGAAAAGAATACTTCTAATAAATAGTCTGCTACTAAGTCTACTGTTCTCATATTCAGCGTCTGCACAATCAGACTATGAAATAGTACAGAATTTTAAAGCAAAAGCTATGGCAATCGACGACTCTATCAAAAATGCAACATCCCAGGAAGAGCTTCAGAGTGCAGTCAATAAAATTGATTCGCTAAGAAAAGAATACTCTGATAAAAAAGATCTGCTTGATAAAAGTCTTTACCCTCTGAATTTCAATAAAACTTTTGAAAATCTACAAATGGCTTACGATCTGCGCAAAGGTGATTTCACCCAGATCACTGTTCTAAAGACTCAGGTTTCCGGGTTAAAGGACCAGGTTGAGGTTCTCAACCAGAGAAATACAGATCTTATATCCCGTGTACAAACCCTTGAAGTTGAAAGTAAAAAAGATAAAAGCCGAATCACACAGCTGGAAAGAACTGTAGCAGATCTGAAGGCATCACTTCAGAAAAGAGATGAACTTGTAATCAGTATGATTGACAGTCTTATCCCTCCTTCATACAGACAAAAATCGGAACTCAGCTCAGAAGAAAAACAAAAAGTTTACTCCGAAGTGCAGAAGAATAACGTTTTAAATAACGTTAAAAAATCGCTTCAGGACAATATTAAGTTCCTGCAGGTAGCCTCACTAACACCTGAAGATCTGTCCGAAATAAAAAAGCAGCAGGAACAGTTTGCAAAACTCTGGCGCAGCGTTGGTCCTAAGCTGGTTAGCATTTATTCGGAAAAAAACGTCGGTACAAACGAGCTGAAAGAAATAGATCAGACATTTAATACCTGGAAGAACACTCTCAGTCAGCAGGCCTGGAATTCTGTAAGGCTGATTTTTGCTGATTACGGAATAAATTTACAAAGATTTTCAACCGGTAAGGAATTTACGGAAACTGCCACTTCTTTTATAAACGATGAAATAAAAAATGTCGGCGTAAAAAATTCCGGAGATTTACAGATTACATATAAAAGTTTTGCAGACAGTGCCTGGTTTGGCGAGGTAAAACCCACCTGGGTGCCTTACCTTATCGAAAACAATATGTTTACAGAAGCCCAGAAAGATACTGTTGAAAATAAAATATCTGAATGGAAAAACTCTTTATACGGAAGCAGTTTTAACTGGCTGTATATAGTTATAGGGCTGCTGGTTGTGGTAATAGTAGTACTAATAATAGTAAGGCGTAAACCCAAACCCCCGGCTGAAAATGAACCTTTTTGAGGATTCATAAAGGACCGATAAGTGAATATTGAAAAAATACTGAGCCGGCTGAAGCGTAATTCCCAGCCTTCGGAGCAAACCCCGGAGAGTGTTTAAATATTAGTTTAAGCCGGCTCAATAACTTACAAGCCTTCTCAGTGCATCTCAGTTGACTGAGCGACATTTCCTTTTGAATTATCCTTACTTAAAACTGAAGCAATCATATCAGGGGGTATCGGATCAGGAACTTTATTATGCACAGCAGGCAGGGAGTGCAGATAAGCAAAAATACTCTTTAAATCGTCATCGCTGGTTTTACCTATTCCGGGCCATGGCATAGGAGGCAGGATCGGTCTTCCAATTCCCATATGTTTGCCCGTTCTTAATGCTTTGATAAACAAATCCTCGGTCCAATTTCCAAGACCCGTTTCAGGATCGGGCGTTAAATTCGCTGTATATGAAACCCCCCAGGGACCAATCCAGGCCGTTGCATCCATAGATGAATGTACCCACATCTTTGAATTAAGCATCGCAGGATCAACATTCGTAACCGGCTGATCCTGCGGATGTCCCGACAATAATTTTGTTGTATCCGGAACCGGGCCCATTTCTGTCATTACTTTAGGAGAATGGCAGTCATTGCATCCTCCGAGTTCAACAAGATACTTTCCTTTCTCAATTCTCTCTGCCTGAGAAGGAACTTTTTCTGCTTTTGAATTACTGCAGCCAACCTGATTCAGCACTAAAAATGCGAAAACAACAGCAAGCAACAAGGAAATAAACCGAACTTTTTTCATAATATGCCTCTTATATTAAGTTATGTAATAACGCAAGCTTTTTAAAAATACAATCCTATGAGGCAATAGTTGGTAAAGATTTATTGTTTCGGGATATAAAACGTATTTAAAGAGCTGAATTTGTACATTAAAAGTGACTAATTCGTTACAAATATTTTTGCTAACATGCAGATATTAGGACTAAAAAAAAGAAAGTATATTATGAAAACCATATTATCAGCTATAATTATTGTCCTGATAGTTTTCAGCGAAGTAAACTGCCTTGAGACAGGTTCAAACAATAAAATGAAAGACGAAATTCCTATGGATAATGCGACAGCAAAAACAGACACGGCTACTTTCGGCCAGGGATGCTTCTGGTGTGCAGAGGCTATATTTGAGCGGGTTGAGGGGGTAAAATCCGTTGTTTCCGGTTATGCGGGAGGGAGCGTTCCTAATCCAACATACGAACAGGTCTGCAACGGTAATACAGGGCATGCAGAAGTCGTCCAAATAATTTATGATCCGGAAGTAATATCGTATGACGACCTTCTGAAAATCTTCTGGAAAACTCACGATCCGACTACATTAAACCAGCAGGGAGCCGATATTGGAACGCAGTACCGTTCAATAATCCTGTATCATAATGAAAAACAGAAAGAGAAGGCTGAGTACTATAAAAAAGAACTTGATAAGTCCGGTGCCTGGAACAAACCAATCGTAACACAGATAGTTCCATTTACTAAATTCTACCGGGCAGAGGATTATCACCAGCAATATTTTGAGAATAATCCGAACCAGGGTTATTGCTCTTTTGTTATTGCGCCCAAAGTGGAAAAATTTGAAAAGGTTTTTAAGGACAAGCTAAAAAAATAACAGAGATGCGGAAGGTGTCAGAAAATGTGTCCGAAGTTAAAATAAAACCCGGTAGTTTCTTTACTAAACCCGAAATCTGCGCGGACGACAAAGTTATCCATATAAAATCGGAGACCTGCTGCCGGAGATATTCTCCACTCATCGAAGGAGAATTTATCCAGGGAGGGAAATACCCTACCGGCATCAATCCCTACGATGCCGCCAAACCTCCACCACATCGGAAATCTGAATTCAGCGTTAATAAAAGCAATACTTTTATCCAGAAACCTATCCTGCGAATATCCCCTTAGAGACTGGTTCCCTCCGATCGGGAGAAGGAGTTCCACGGGGATATTTTCACCTATTAATTGCTGAAATGTTGTCCGTTCAGCAAAAATCAGTTTATCGAATATGACTTTATGAAAAGACTGCAGATTAAATGAAGCCTTATCGAACTCTGAATTTGCAATGGATATACGCGGCGACCATTCAAAGCCCGCCGAAACATTAACTCCCTCAGAGGGATTTACTATACTATTTCTTGTATCATAAACCACAAAAACCGGAATGGAGAGATTATCTGCTCTACCATAAAATTTCTTAGCTTCGGGGAGTACTTCATCAGGGAAATTCCCGACTTTTATATTACTATACTTTACTCCGAGCTGGACGATGAATGAAGAACCAATATTACTGTTTAAAATTAAACTCAGAGTAAAAAGCTGCCTTGTATATATTTCCCTTGTATCATAGACCGATGAATTACCTATTCCATAAAAGTAATAACTGATCCACTTATCATAGTCGGCTATAATATCCAGCGCATAACCGTAATCAGTTCCCTGCCTTATTTCATAGTCGGGATAAGAAAATTGAAATCTGTACCATCTTTCCCCTTCTGTGCTGTTAAAAACAATTACATCATAGCTTTCACTTTTATTAATAAGGTTTCTAAGATATCCTTTCATGCCATAACCTAATCCGGCATCTGTATCATAAGTGATAATAGGGAAAACTTCCCATTCAACTCTATCAGAATCGGTGCAGCCGACATCTGCTGAATTCTGTCCGTATGCTGAGAAGGTCTCAATTAAAAGAAGCAGTATTACCAGGTAATTATTTCTCTGATACATATAAGAATATTCCTTCAGGATCAATGTTAATAATATTATTACTTCATTTGTCAAAAAAATGTCAAAAATGACTGATATGGAAGTTTTAATGACTCACTCTCCGATCTCTAAAAACGTATAGTGAATACCGTCACTGAACCCATAAGGAAACATCTTATTTTATAATAATAACTTATAATATAACTCTTAGATGAACTGGGAACTGATCACCAATTTTTCACTGGCAATGCTGGCAATTCTAAATCCAATCGGGCTTGTACCGATATGGAGCGAACTTGCCGGTGATGAACAAAGAAACATTCAAACAAAAATAGCTATACTGGTAACCCTTACCTCAGGAATTATCCTGATCATATTTCTAATTTTCGGGCGACAGGTGCTGGAACTATTTCATATAGACCTTGCATCTTTCCAGATGGCAGGCGGTATTTTTCTTCTGCTGACCGGAATTCATATGCTTGAAGGAAAAACGGCAAGACTTAAGAACCGGGAAGAAGACGGGGACAGCTCAAATGAAATAGCAAAGAAAAGATTTAGAAAAATAATAGTCCCGCTGGGCATACCCATGCTGGCTGGTCCGGGGTCGATTACCACGGTACTCATATATGGAATAAAGGCAGAAAATATTTCAGATTATGCCGGCCTTTCAGTTATTCTGGTTGGTACCATCCTGATACTATTTTTATTCTTCTATTCTTCAAGCTGGCTCGATAAAAAAATTGATAAACTTGTATTTACCGTTTTCACAAGGATATTCGGACTAATAATAGCAGCAATAGCTATCAGTTTTATATTTGAGGCAATTAAGAAAGCATTTCCATCATTCGGCTGATACTTCGGGCTTAACCGGGTCCGCTGATTTCGAGGGAATGAGCAAAAGAGCCGCAGCAGATACGGCACTTACGACAAATGACGCAAACCAGACCGCTTTACCTCCCAGGCTGTCATAGACCAAAGTACCCAGCCAGGGACCCACAGTAAACGCAAAGCTGAAAGACATCTGAAAATATCCCATATATTCACCCCTCCTGTTCGGCGGAGATATTTCAGCTGCAAAGGCTGAGCTTGCGGGAAATAAGATCATCTCACCGAACGTCCAGATTACGATTGTAACTATCAGAGGGATAACGCTGTTTACCAACGCTGTCGCGCCGAAACCTATACCAATTAATAATGCGCCAAGAGCAAGAGATTTTTTCTCTGACCAGGCGGACATCGCGATATTTAAGGGAACCTCTACAAAGATTATCAAAACAGTGTTGACCGCGATAAGCATTCCAAAAGTAGATGTTTGAAAATGCAGATCTTTGACGAGGTACAGTGGGAGAACACCAAGATGCTGAAAAATAACTATTGTAGCCGGAGTAATGGCAAACAGGAAAAACAGAAAACGCACGTCTTTAAGGACGGTACCTTTATGGGATTGATGTTTTTCTAATTCTCTTTCAATCTCTTCTTTATCGACCTTATAGCTTATGGGATAAAAGGTTAAAAACAGCGCGGCCAGGATAGCAGTAGCGGCATCTACATAAAATATTATGGAGAAATTCAGTTGTGCCAGAAAGCCAGCTGCAACAGGCCCAATACTCATCCCAAGATTTATTACCAACCTGTTCATCGCGAAGGCAGTCCTTCTTTTATCAGAGGAAGCTATGTATGAAATGAGCGACATAACCGCAGGACGGAAGGCCTCATTTATTACAGACCACAAGAAAGTTACGGCCAGCAAAAGCGGGAACCCGGTTATTAATGGATAAAAAATCAGAATGAATCCAGAGAAAAAAAGAGAGAGCTTCATTACTGTAAGCGAACCAATTTTATCAGACAACTTCCCTATAAAAGGAGCGGTTAGCAGCGCTCCGAGTCCGTAAAAAGTTAGTACCAGTCCCGCAGTAGCTGCGTCTTCATGAAGCCGTGTAGTAAGATAAAGAGCAAGAAACGGAAGCACCATTGTTCCGGAACGATTTATCAGGGTAGCGGTATAGATTACCCATAAGTCTGGTGATAAGCCTTTTACACCTTTCCACGGGTTCACTGCTTTACCTAAATGTTAAATATGGATTGACAAATATAATGCAGATTTTCCGAACCGGATATAAGAATTAATAAAAAAAGAGATGCTGCCAAACATCTCTTTTCATCAGTTAAATTGTTCATTCATTCTACTGAACGTGATAACTTACAAGCTCCCAGGTTTCTCTTATATTATCAAATCCCTGGATCCTTTTATACATATTAACAATTCCAACATTTCCAACGAACCAGGTAACCGAATACCCATATACGTTAAATCCCCCCCAGTTTCTTTCTATCCTGAAAGCATCAGAAAAATTGTCCGCAGGGACAGAGACAGGTTCTTTATTTTTTACTATTGTTGAGTCGTAGATCTGATCCGGATTTTTCCAGGTTTTCCCTACCTCAAGGGGAAAAACTATTTTATGATCTACCACGTTGGGATACGCATCTTCATAATAATATACTGTGCTTTTGTCGACGTTCACATAAAGAGTATCATTATAAGAGTTTGATTTTCGGGTCCATATAGTAAGATCTTTTCCGTTACCTGTGGTCGTTCCAACGATTCTTACAGTAAGTGTATCAATAGAACCGGCAACGCTGTCATGGACAGCATAAACCCAATAATCACCTACTTTATTCGGAAAGGATGAAGTATTGACTTCAGGAGGATTATTTTCAGTTGAATTTTCACAAGCTGACAGCAGCAGCGGAATAATTAATAACAGCAAAACCCTATATAAACTTTTTCCTGACATATCGTCTTCTCTGTTTGTTTAATAATACTACAGCTTAATAAAAAAAGGAACAATAAATTCCGAAAGCAGACACAATAAAATTTTTTTTTAATGCAAATCACGTATAATTTTAATTACGGTTAACTATTATTACTCCCGTAATGATAATTATGCCGCTGATAAACATTAGAAGTGTGATAGTTTCGTGTAAGAAAATCCACGCAGAAAACACTGTTACGAAAGGTTCAAAGTAGAGAAAGGCGCCAACTTTGGATGAATCCATATCTTTGAGTGACTGAGCCCACAAAACATAAGCTATACCCGAGCAGAATATTCCGAGAAATATAACAGACACCCAGCCGATAGAGGAAAGATGTTCGAGCCTGCCGAGAGTATTGCTGTTAGCGGTTACCGGGAGGATAATAACAGCCATCATAATAAAAAGATACAGGATAGTCATAAGCGGAGGATAGGTTAGGCTAATTTTTTTATTAACCATTGAGTAAACACCCCAGGTAAATGCACTGGCAAGCACAAGAAAATCTCCCTTGTTAGACATAAAACCAATAGAAGATAAATCGCCCCCGCTGATGAGAAGGAGGAGTCCGGAGAAAGCCAAGACTATTCCCAGCAGCTGTTTCAGATTGATTTTCTCCTTAAAGAACATCATCCCCATAATCGCCATAAAAATGGGAGCAGTACCGATGATCCAGCCGGTATTAGAGGCAGAGGTATACTGAAGTCCTGTTATCTGAATCCAAAGGTGAAAAGAAGCAATAGATGCGAGAACAAGAATGAAGGCATGCTGTTTAATTTTTATTGAAAAATCCTGCTTAGTATAAAGAGCAAGGATAGTCAGGAAAGAAATTCCAAGCAGCAGTCTTATAATTATTATCATCAAAGGAGTCAATTCATTCAAGGCTGTTTTGGTTGCAATGAATGAAAGTCCCCAGAATAAAGTAGCAAGCAGAGGTTTTAGATAAGCGGTTGAATTTTTCTTCACAATCCCTTTATGAACGGAAGAACTACTTTGCATAAAGGCCGCCGGTTTGTTCCAGCCAGTCAGCGATTTTATCAGCGGCTTTATCAACATAATTATCGGAAACGTCAACCTCAAGAACGGGCAGGACTGAACGCGAAATAAGGCTCTTCATTAAAGCCTGTTCCTCAATAAACATATGGATATCATCGTACTGTTTCGGATTTCCGGAAACCTTTAATCTTTCCTCCCTTGCATTGAAAAATGACCCGGATGAGCGGGTACAAAAGACAAGATGAAACCCCAGGTTTTTCAATCCTTCTTCCAGCCAGCTGAAATCATATTCTTTATTATGAGCTTTTAACTGATAAGCTTTTGTTGATATATGGAAGCGGTCGATTATCCAGGAATAATATTTCTGAAGCTCAAATAATTTCAACCAGGTTCTGTAAGTTTCCATTGCCTGATTTTCTTCCCGCTCCTCGAAATTTATTAATCCTCTTCCCCAGGGAAAATTGGTAAAGGAGCACCATTCGGCGGAGATAATGGGCGAATGGTATCTGTACTTTCTTGGTCCAACTATGCGCGGATGTTCATTAAGTGCAAAAGCAATTTCTGTTTTAAATGTCAGCCGTGTTCCTTCCAGAATTATTTTAGGACAAAGTTTTCCACCCATATTTTTATTTTGATTTTTCTGTTTTTCGGGCTGAGGAATATTCATTAAGATTATAGTGTATCCTGGTCTCGGGCATGTCCACCTTTGCGATTTCAACGCCGCTTTTTGTATAAAAGTCGGTTGCAAGAGTATCATGAAAATCAGAGAAAACAACCACACGTTTAACCCCCGCAGCGATAAGGGCTTTGGCGCAGGTAGTGCAGGACATATTGGTAATATACGCGGTTGAACCGCTGATGTTTATGCCATGAATAGCTGCCTGTACAAGAGCGTTTATTTCAGCATGGTTTGTACGCACGCAATGGTTATCTACCACAAGGCATCCCTGATCTTCACAATGCGGCTGTTCCGGAAGCGAACCATTATATCCTGTTGCCAGAACAAATCTGTCCTTTACAAGCACACATCCGCAGTGCATACGGGGACAAGTAGCCCTTTCGGAGGCGAGCATTGCCAGTTTAAGAAAATATTTATCCCAGGAGGGTCTTTTGTTATTTTTCATTCTATACCAGTATTTCGTAATATCCAAAAATAAGAATTATCGCCGCCAATTTAATCCATTGTACTGATTCATTTTCGAGAAGTATATGTTCCGAAAAACTGAACTCCGTGTAAAATTATCTTATTTTAATGATATTATAATCAGAATATTTTTTATAAAGGCTAATTCATGAATCCTGGTAAATTTAAGGCTCTTTTGGTTAAAGAAGAAAACGGAAAATTCTTCCGTGAAATTACGGAAAAGAAAATTAACGAGCTTCCGGAGGGAGAGGTGCTGATAAACGTTAAGTACTCATCTTTAAATTACAAAGATGCCTTATCGGCTTCAGGAAACAAAGGAGTGACCCGAAAATATCCGCATACTCCGGGAATAGATGGCGCGGGAATTGTAGTTGATACAAAGAGCGACAAATTCTTTGAAGGAGATGAGGTACTGGTAACGGGTTATGACCTTGGAATGAATACTTCCGGCGGATTTTCAGAATATATACGGGTACCGGCTGACTGGGTTGTTAAAATTCCCGATATGCTTTTCCTTAAAGAGAGCATGATATTCGGTACAGCAGGATTAACAGCCGCACTCGCACTGGACAGAATGATACAGAATGATTTGGATAAAGAAGGAGAGGTACTGGTAACCGGTGCTTCCGGCGGAGTGGGATCTATGGCCGTGGCTCTTCTTGCAGGACAGGGGTATAAGGTTGCGGCAGGAACGGGTAAATCTGACCAGGAAGAATACCTTAAAGAACTCGGCGCTGTTTCCCTGATCTCACGGGAAGAAATGACGGATAAATCGGGGAAAGCACTGCTAACCGGCCGATGGAGCGGGGTAGTTGATACCGTCGGCGGGGAAATACTTTCCACAGCAATAGCCTCCACCAAACAATGGGGAGTTATAGCAGCGTGCGGTAACGCCGCGTCTTTTGAACTGCATACAACTGTCTTTCCTTTTATACTCCGCGGGATAAGCGTCCTCGGAATAAATTCCGAAAAAACGCCTATGGCTCTTCGGGAAAAAATGTGGGAGAAACTTGCTAAAGAATGGAAGCCCGGAAATCTGAACCTGATGTATGAAGAATGTTCACTGGAGGAAATAAATGATAAAATCGATGAGATACTGCAGGGCCGGATAAAAGGAAGAATTCTGGTAAACCTTGACAAATAAAAAAGGAATACTAAATTTACAGCATAGTCTTATTAAGACCCGACACCCAAGATTTCATTTATTCTGATCGGCCTCTGTTCGGCCTCTGTTCGGCCTACACCCGGCCTCTAAATACTATTCAGCTACTGGAACACCGGGGGATTGAGGTATACTATTTTGACAAAAATAACCTTTTGATATGAAGCTTCTTATCCGCGGAATAAGGCCTTTAATGTAAAATCATTCGAAAAATACCGCTGCTTACAAGTTTTTCTCTATAAGTTTTTTAACAGCGCTGACCCAGGTATCATTATCATTGAGGCTCTCAACAAGCTGAACCTTTTCACCGCCATGTTCTCTGAACAGCAGATGGTACTCATCTCCTATTTCGATAACCGTCTCCAGGCAATCAGCTACAAAAGCAGGACTAAAGACCAGAAGCTTTTTAGCTCCCTTCTCAGCCTGTTCAACAACTATTTTGTCGGTAAAAGGTGTAAGCCAGTTTTTATCGAGTCTTGATTGGAAACTGACAGTATACCTGTCGGCAGGAATGTTCAGTCTTTCAGCCAGGGCCCTTGTTGTAGCGTAACACTGGGCCTTATAGCAGTATTTATTCTCTTCAGTAATTTCGTTTTCACAATTATGATCATCGCAGGGCTTTCCATCGACGTATACCTTATCTACCTGCCTGACCGGGAGGCCATGATAACTGAAAATAATATGATCGTAATCAGAAATATTATACTGCTTTCCCCTTTCAGTAAAAGCGTTCAGATAACCTTCGTCATCCCAGAACCGGGTAATCATTTTAACTTCAGGAATTACCCACCATTTCCTGATAATCTTCATTGCTTTATCCGCAGCCGAGCCCGAAGTTGCAGAGGCATAATGAGGAAACAGGGGAAGGATCAGCAGCCTGTCATAGTTTTTCTTACGCATTCTTTCCAGCACTTCTTCCATAGAAGGACTCTGATACCTCATCGCAAGTTCAACCTCAAAAGAATCGCCCAATACCTTCTGAAGTTTTTGAGCAAAACTTTCACTATAGTATAACAGGGGAGACCCTTTCTCTGTCCATAACTTCTGATAAATCTTGGCTGATTTAGGAGCCCTGAAAGGAACAATAATCAGGTTAACCAGAAGCTTTCTTGCAATCCATGGAATATCAATTACCCTGGCATCATTCAGGAATTCCCGCAGATATTTCCTGACATGGGGAACTGAAGGACTATCAGGTGTTCCAAGCTGAATTAACAATACTCCGGTTTTATTCATATTTTACTCACGATTTGATAATCACTTAACAAGTATTAAAAGGAAACAGTTTAAAATTTAACCATAATTTTTTTAAGATAAGTTTCGGCTAGAAATAACTTTGAGTTAACCGGCGGGACCCGGTTATTTTTCCTCAGATTCTTCCTCCCTTTTTTCTTCCTGTTTCCTTTCTTCTTTCTGTTCTTTTTCTTCCTCTTCAACTTCAAACTTTAACCTTTTTACAAGTTTGCCAATAGTTAAACCCTGCACGCCGATAGAAAACAGTACGATAACATATGTTACAGCCACAAAAAAGCTTCTGTTCATATCGGATTGAAGAGAGAGGGCCAGAGCAACAGATATACCTCCCCGCAGACCTCCCCAGGTGAGGATAAGGATGCTGTGTTTTGTAAATGTATGTTTCATTGCCTGAACAGGAATTCCAACGGAAACGAAGCGAGCGAACAAAATAACCACTATACCGAACAAACCGATAAGAAGGTAGAATGGTTTAAGATCGATTACCAGGAACTCGAATCCTATCAGCATAAACAGCAGTGCGTTTAGAATTTCGTCTGTCATCTCCCAGAATTTATCGACATACGACTGGGTGGTGTCAGACATTGCCAGCTGTCTACCGCGGTTTCCGGTTATGATACCGGCGACAACCATAGAAAGCGGACCAGAAACCTGGAGGATTTCAGCAAGGGAGTACCCACCTGTAACGACGGCAAAGGTTATTATAACCTCCACCTTATAATTATCTATTGATTTAAGAAGATAAAACCCGGCATATCCAAGGGCAAAACCCAGAATGAGACCCCCGCCAGCTTCCCGCAGAAAGAGCAGGCCCACATCAATAGCCGAAAGATTTTCTATCCCGATTTTTGCTACCTGGTATAAACTCAGGAAGATTACAACGGCTACGCCATCATTAAAGAGCGACTCCCCTGTAATTTTAACCTCCAGACTTTTGGGGATACCTGCCTCCTTCATTATTCCAAGCACTGCGATAGGATCGGTTGGGGATATGAGGGCGCCGAACAAAAGGCAGTATATATAATCAATCCTGGTGTTTATCAGCGCCATGAAATAATAAAAAATAGTACCAACGATGAATGTTGATGTTATAACACCGAGCGTAGCGAAAACCATTACCGGATATTTTGATTCGAGGAGCTTTTTGGAATTAACATTTATCGCCCCGGCGAAGAGCAAAAAACTAAGCATCACATTTAGAAGTACGTAGGAAAAATCAATACCCTTTATTGCTTTTGTTATTTCCTGTTTGAACCCAATGTTAAGATACCCGAGTCCCACCAATCCCAGCGAAGTGATTAATGCTATAAGCATCATTCCAATAGTATGAGGAAGGCGGAGAAACCTATAATTTATATACCCGAAAGCCGCGGAAAGAACAATCAGTACCGATACGATATGGAAAAAATTCATTAATTCTTATACTATACTTTTTGGCAGAGTTAAAATATCCGGTTTTTATGACAGCTGACAGGTGACGGATTTAACGTTAAGTTTGAACATCGGACCAGCGGAAGATCAGCCGCTTTGAAGATCCTTTGAAAGAGAGTTAAACATCATAGTTTAATATAGGTCCCAGCCACCTTTCAATCTCATCAAGGCTCATACCTTTTCGCTTATGATAATCAAGAACCTGGTCCTTACCAATTTTACCCACATTGAAATACTTTGCTTCGGGGTGAGCAAAATACAACCCGCTTACAGAAGCTGCCGGATACATCGCAAGGTTTTCCGTCAATCGTATAGACGTATTTTTCTCAACATCGAGCAAGCTGAAAATCAAAGCCTTTTCGGTATGGTCAGGCTGCGCAGGATAACCGGGAGCGGGACGTATACCCTGATATTTTTCTTTTATCAAGTCGTCATTATTGAATTCCTCATCCGGCGAAAAACCCCAGTACTGTTTTCTTACAAGTTCATGAAGCTGTTCGGCAAAAGCCTCAGCAAGCCTGTCGGCCAGAGCTTTAGTCATAATGCTATTATAGTCATCATGCTCTGCTTCAAATGAGTTAACAAGTTCACCAGTCCCTATCCCTGCGGTTACAGCGAACGCCCCTATCCAGTCAACCCTTCCGGAATCTTTAGGAGCTATATAATCAGACAAAGCAAGGTTAGGGAGGCCGTCTGTCTTTTTTGTCTGGGTCCTGAGGGTATGGAATAGCCGCATTATTCCGCTGCGACGTTCATCTGAATACACCTCAATATCATCCCCGACAGAGTTAGCGGGAAATATTCCGAATACTCCGTTAGCGGTAAGAAGCTTTTCATTTATTATCATATTGAGAAGTTTCCCGGCGTCTTCAAAAAGTTTCTTTGCCTCGGAGCCATAAGTTTTATTGCTGAAGATGGCCGGATATTTACCTTTCATTTCCCAGGTCATGAAGAAAGGCGTCCAGTCAATATATTTTCTAAGTTTTTCAAGAGGGAAAGCCTTAAGAACGGTAATGCCAGGCTTTTCAGGTTTCACGATGCGGACCCTATCCCAATCTGTTTTCAGTCCATTCTTCCTTGCCTCATCAAGAGGGATGAGATTATCCTGTCCTTTTTTCCGGTTATGCTTCTCACGGATAACGGAATACTCGGTTTTAATTTTTTCGATATAGTCGGCATAGATAGTCTGATCGGGATTTATAAGATTACTAACAACAGGCACACTACGGGAAGCATCGAGGACATGGATAACGGGACCCGAATAATTAGGAGCTATTTTAACGGCAGTATGGACTTTAGAAGTTGTAGCGCCTCCGATAAGCAGAGGGGTAACCAGTTTTCTCCTTTCCATTTCTTTTGCGACGTGCACCATTTCGTCGAGAGACGGAGTAATTAAACCGCTCAGGCCAATTATATCGGCTTTCTCCTGCTCAGCAGTCTGCAGTATCTTATCAACCGGGACCATTACCCCGAGATCAATCACAGTATAATTATTACAACCCAGAACTACACCTACAATATTCTTTCCAATATCGTGAACGTCCCCTTTAACAGTAGCCATAACCACTTTTCCCGCTTCCCTTTTATCATTGGCTTCCGCCTTCTCCTTTTCAATAAAAGGAATGAGGTATGCAACGGCTTTCTTCATAACCCGAGCACTTTTCACCACCTGTGGTAGAAACATTTTACCGGAGCCGAACAAATCGCCCACCACATTCATCCCGTCCATGAGAGGACCCTCAATAACCTCGATAGGTCTGTTATACACCTTCCTGGCCTCCTCGGTATCCTCTTCAATAAAATCAACAATGCCTTTAATAAGAGCATGCTTTAAGCGTTCATGTACGGGAGCATTCCTCCACTCGCTTTTCTTTACCTCACCCTTCCCCTTCTGCCTTACGTTTTCAGCAAATTCCACAAGTCTCTCTGTTGCATCTGGCCGTTTGTTGAGCAATACATCCTCTACCAGAATGAGAAGTTCTTTCGGTATCTCCTGGTAGATTTCAAGCTGACCAGCATTTACAATACCCATATCCATTCCCGCTTTAATAGCATGATACAGGAAGGCTGAATGCATTGCCTCGCGGACAACATCATTTCCCCTGAATGAAAATGAAATATTGCTTACACCTCCGCTAACTTTAGCGAGCGGAAGATTTTGTTTTATCCAGCGTACAGCTTCAATATAATCCACAGCATAATTATTATGTTCTTCTATTCCCGTTGCTATCGTGAGGATATTAGGATCAAATATTATATCCTGTGGAGGAAAACCGACCTCATTAACAAGAATATTATAAGCTCTTCTGCATACTTCAATTTTTTTATTGAAACTATCCGCCTGGCCTTTTTCATCAAAAGCCATCACTATAACGGCGGCACCGTACTGAAGGATTTTAGCGGCACGTTCATTAAATACCTTCTCTCCCTCCTTCAGACTTATTGAATTGACAATTCCTTTTCCCTGGAGACATTTAAGTCCTGCTTCAATAACGCTCCATTTTGAAGAATCGATCATTACAGGAAGCTTTGCGATATCAGGTTCAACAGCAAGCAGATTAAGGAATTTCATCATCACAGCTTCTGACTCGATGAGGCCTTCATCCATATTTACATCAAGAACCTGGGCTCCGCCCTCTACCTGGTTTCGGGCAACCGAAAGGGCCTCTTCATAATTCTCTTCTTTTATAAGTCTTGCAAATTTCTTTGAGCCTGTAACGTTAGTTCTTTCACCAATATTCATAAAATTTGAGTCAGGCCTCAGCACCACGGGTTCAAGTCCGCTTAACTTTAGATAAGGTTCCTGTTGAGGAATTTGCCGAGGTTTAACATCTGCAACAAAATCAGCGATAGCTTTAATATGCTCAGGAGTAGTTCCGCAGCACCCCCCCACAAGGTTATAGAAGCCGGCTTCGCCGTATTCTTTCAATATACCTGAAGTAGTTTCTGCTGTTTCGTCATATTCACCCATTTCATTCGGCAGCCCCGCATTAGGATAGACATGAACAAAGCAGGGAGCTATAGAGGACAGATCCTCCAGGAAGGGACGCATCTGAGCGGCCCCAAGTGAACAATTTAACCCCACACTAAGAATATTCTTAGCATGAGAAATTGATATAAAGAAAGCCCCGGTTGTTTGTCCCGATAGCGTTCTTCCGCTAAGATCCACGATAGTTCCTGAAATAATCAGCGGAACTTCAAAATTCTTCTCATTCAGGTATTCTTCAATTGCATATATTGCAGCTTTAGCATTAAGAGTATCGAAAATTGTTTCAACCAGGAGTATGTCGGCTCCGCCCTCTATCAGTCCCTTCGCCTGATGATAATAAGCATTTACCATCTCATCAAAAGTAACCGAGCGGAATCCCGGGTCATTCACATCCGGAGAAATAGAAAGAGTTTTATTAGTAGGACCAAGGCTTCCCGCCACAAACCTTGGTTTTCTTTTATCCTTCGAGTTAAACTCATCGGCAGCCTTACGCGCGTTACGGGCAGCTGCATAATTTATATCATAGACCAGGTTCTGTGTTCCATAATCAGCCAAAGAGATGGCGGTACCATTAAATGTATTAGTTGTGATTATATCGGCGCCGGCATTCAGATAAGCACGGTGAATATCCTGTATAATCTCCGGCTGTGTAAGGTTCAATATTTCGTTATTGCCCTTTAAATCCTTAGGATGGTCTTTAAATCTTTCTCCCCGGAAATCATCTTCAGTTAGATTATGTCTCTGTATAAGAGTACCCATCGCTCCATCAAATACAAGTATACGTTTATGCAGAAGATCTCTCAGTACATCTAGTTTGGAATTCATATTGCCGAATTTGTTATTAGTATGAAAAGTGTTTTACAGGTACAGCCGACAGCTTTATAAAGTTATCAAATATAACTAAATTGCTTTCTATTATAAATCCAATTTAATAATTATAAATAAATATGATCATAGTTACAGGCGGAGCGGGCTTCATAGGAAGCGCCATTGTGTGGCAGCTAAATAACATCGGGAAGACTGACATTCTTATTGTAGACGAACTGGGGTTAACAGACAAATGGAAAAACCTTGTGCCTTTGAAGTACTCTGATTTTATAAACAAGACCGTTTTTATTGATAACCTGGATAAGATAGGCAACAAAATAGATGCTGTCATTCATATGGGGGCAAATTCTTCAACCAATGAACGGGATGCCGACCATCTGTTAACCAATAATTATGAATACACAAAGCAGCTGGCTCTGTTCTGTATGCAGAATAACATAAGATTTATATATGCATCTTCGGCAGCAACTTACGGCGACGGGTCATCAGGCTTCAACGACAGCGAAGAGCTTCCGGAACACCTTCGGCCAATGAATATGTATGGGTATTCTAAAAACCTGTTTGATATTAAAGCTCATCGTGAAGGCTGGTTCAAGCAGATTGTAGGACTTAAATATTTTAATGTATACGGACCCAATGAATATCACAAAGCGGATATGAGGAGTGTGGTACATAAGGCTTATGAGCAGATAAGGGATACCGGAAAGGTTAAGCTGTTCAGGTCACTTCACAAGGACTATAAGGACGGCGAACAGATGAGAGATTTCATATATGTTAAGGATGCAGTTGATATGACGCTTTTCTTCCTGGACAATAATGAAGGGGGATTATATAACGCGGGAACCGGAAAAGCGCGGACATGGAAGGATCTAGTCAATTCCATTTTTACAGCTATGGATAAAACTGTGAACATTGAATATATAGATCTGCCGGCTGATATTGCCGACAGATATCAATATTTTACTGAAGCTAAAATGGACAAAATAAGAAAAGCCGGCTATCCCGGCGAAGCAACGTCTCTTGAAAAGGGAGTAACCGACTATGTTAAAAATTATCTGATGAAAGATCTATACCTGGGATATTAATTATAAGGAACTTCATCGTCATCTTCGAATAGATCATCTTCCTCATCTTCCTCAAAATCAAAATCCTCTTCGTAAACATCCTCTTCATCGAGGATATCTTCATCCGGTTCCTCTTCTACTTCATCTTCTTCATCATCATTTTTATAATAGTCGTCATCTTCATCTTCCTCGAAGTCATCTTCATCCTCTTCACCCTTCCGTGAAGCAAAGTATAGTCTAAACTTATCATCTTCTTCATCAGAGAGATACTTAATTGGGTCTAACAAATTATTCCCGGAGAAATTCATCTCAGCAGTCATTACTATAGGTCTCCTTGTTTTTAAATTATAACCAAAAGATCTACTCAAATATTTTCAAAATAATTTAAAGTGCAAAGTCAAAATGAATTAAATTTTTCAATAAATCACCTCCCTTAGATTTAGAACACATTTTTAATTTCTCACCGGAAAATATAAATTAGTTTAACAAGATTATCTAAAATTGCCCAAAATTCATTCTGGTGAAATATGAAACTAGCAACACTATGTTATGTAATGGATAAGAAGGATATGACAACGCTAATGATACACCGCACCAAAAAAAAGAATGATTATCACGAAGGTAAATGGAACGGTCTCGGCGGAAAATTTGAGCCAGGGGAGAGTCCTGAAGAATGTGCGGTAAGAGAAATAAAGGAAGAATCGGGACTTACTGTTAGTTCTCCGCGGATGCATGGATTCATTACATTTCCCAACTTTGACGGGGTTGACGACTGGTACGTATTTATTTTTACAGCGGATGAGTATGAGGGAGAACTGATAGATTCGCCGGAAGGCAAACTTGAGTGGGTTCCGAATGACAAGATCACAAAGCTCAACCTGTGGGAGGGGGATAAAATCTTTCTGGAATGGCTTTACCAGGATAAGTTTTTCAGTGCAAAGTTTAATTATGAGGATGGAGTATACAAAGATTATTCTGTCTGTTTTTATTAAAAATTGGGAAACACTGCGGGAATTAAACCAACCCTCAACTTGTGGATATTTTCAGCTCAGAGCCCTCGATAACATTAATCACATAAATAGAGAAACAGAAATTTATTATTTCGGGAGATAAATATTTGTTTTATCTTCTGTTTAGAATTCCTCCCTAAAGAGCCATAAAATATTTTATTAAAATGAGGTATATAATGAGAAATGTCTGGTTATATATTCTTCTGATTCTGACTTCCCTGCTGCTGATTGCATAGAAGTTTAGTGAGAAACGGACCGGGACGGCCGAAAATTTATTCTGATATACTCAGGACAATTTTCCCGATATTATTATTAGCTTCCATATAACGATGTGCCTCAGAAACGTCATTCCAGTTAAACACCCTGTCAATCACGGGCTTCAATTCACCTCTCTCAAACTTATCAAAACTAAAATTAAGGAAATCCTCGTTGAGTTTCATCTGATAATCAAGCGTTCTTGATCTAAGGGTAGATCCTATAATGGTCAATCTTTTAGTAAGGATCTGCCTGATGTCAGCGTCCCCCGAGATACCTCCGCCAAGCGTCGCAAGCAGAACAAGCCTTCCATCTCTGGCAAGAGAATTCAAATTCTTATTGAAATAGGGACCGGCGATGAAATCAATTATTACATCGACTCCCTTTTTTTCAGTCAGCTCAAGAACTTTTGAAGCAAAATCCTCTTTTTTATAATCAATCAAATGATCGGCTCCAAGCTCTCTACAGATCTTATGTTTACCGGAAGAAGCCGTTATAAATATTTCGGCCCGGATCACTCCGGCAATTTGAATTGCAGCCGTTCCAACTCCGCTTGCTCCTGCATGTATCAGAATTCTTTCACCCGGTTGAAGTTTTGAGTGCCGGATCAAAGCCTGGTAGGCAGTAAGAAAGACTTCTGGAATAGATGCTGCCTGTAAATAGTTTAATCCTGAAGGTATAGGATTAGCCATCCCTTCATTTATAACGGCATACTCCGCGTACCCGCCTCCGGGCAATAACCCAAAGATCTTATCTCCCTTTTTCCAGCGTTTAACATTTTTTCCGACAGAATAAACATCTCCCGCAATCTCAAGTCCCAGTATATTGCTCGCTCCTTCAGGAGGCGGATATTTTCCTTCACGCTGAAGTATATCCGCCCTATTTAAAGCCGAGGCACGGATTTTCACAAGGACTTCATTTTCTTCAGGAAAAGGCTTTGCTGCCTCCCCCACTTCCAGTTCTTCTGCTCCACCCGGCTTTTTAACGATAACTGCTTTCATCTTTCTTTAAACCTTTTTAAATAACCTGCGATATGTTTATTTACTGCGTCAGGATTTTCCAGGGGACTCAGATGTCCCGCTTTCGGAATCGTATAGAATTCTGAGTTGTGGACCATATCCGCCATCTCCATCATTACGTCCGGCGTGGTCAGGTTGTCCTCTTCACCACATAACACGAGAACCGGAAACGAAATTTTTGATAAATAGCCGGATGTATCGGTCCTGCCCGCCATTGCAAGCAGACAGCCTTTTATACCTTCGGGGGAAAAGTATTCAGACCTTTTAATATTATCCCCGACCAATTCTTTTCTATTTTCCAGAGAGAATTCGCTGAAGCAGTTAGGAATGAAATCCTTCACGAATTCTGACACACCATCGGTATTAATTTTCTTTATTCCAAGGGCTCTGTTTATCTTCCCTTCATTTGTATCTGCGGACGATTTAGTATCGCAAAGAATCAATCCCTCAAACCTCGACTCCATTCGTTCAACTGCTCTGAGGGCTATGTAACCCCCCATAGAAAACCCGCACAAAACAGGTTTATCAATCTTCATTTCATCCACAACCATTTCAAGGTCATCAACAAAAGATTCAATAGTATATTGGCCATCCCCGGGATCGGAAGCTCCCAAACCCCTTATGTCATATGTTACACATAAGTAATCCGAACTAAATTTGCTAACCTGGTTATTCCACATATTATGGTCAAAAGGAAAGCCATGCACAAAAAGGACAGGAAGCTTTTCTTTAGCCCCTTCAATGAATATTGAAACTCCATTTTTCTTTATATTCATAATGCTTGTTCCTGAAAAATATTTATTATTCAATAAAATAAGGATAAAATTATGAAAGTTAAATTTTCTATTCTTTTTATATCACTCATTTTCCTGTCACATACAGGGTTTGCACAGGAGGATTCAGTTAAACTTTATGAATGGACTCCCATAGCGGTTGTAGGGTTAAATCTGAGCCAGTTAGCTTTGAGCAACTGGACGCAAGGAGGTGAAAATACTTTGGCAGTTACTTTCCTTGGAACGGGGGGATTAAAGTACTACACAATATCCTGGAAATTCAGAAACGATCTCAAGCTTGCTTACGGACGAACAAAGCTCGGCAGTCAAGATTACAGAACTACGGATAATGAGCTATACCTTGAGAGTGTTCTCTCTCATAACATTGGCTGGGCCGTTGATCCATATATTAGTAATACAGTCAGGACGGCAATAGGAACAGGATATAAATATGATGCCGACAGCACTTATGCCATTGCTGGATTTTTTGATCCGGGATATGTTACGCAGAGTATTGGTTTTACATATGACAAACTTGAGGGTTTTACAACCAGGGCAGGTTTTGCAGTACAGGAAACCTTTACAAATAAATACAACCAGTATGCAGATGATCCTCAAACTACCCAAATTGAAAAGACCAAGGTTGAGACCGGTGTTGAATCTGTTACGACAGCAGAACTCACTTTGCAGCAGAACCTTCTTTATAAAAGCAACCTGAGACTCTTTTCAAGATTTGAAAGTCTGGATGTATGGGATGTAAGATGGGATAATTCATTTGTGGCAAAAATAAATGACTACTTAAATGTAAATTTATCCTTTCTTATGATATACCAGAAAGATCAGTCAGTTAAAACTCAGATAAAGGAGGCTTTACAACTGGGCTTAACCTATACGCTCCTGTAATAGCGGTTTCGTGCTCTACCTGATTTTTATTCTTCTGTTATTTGTGTATTTATAGTAGAAAACAAGATAATAGGAAAATATGAAGATTGCATTTGTCTCCTCGGAAGTATTTCCTTTTGCCAAGGCAGGAGGTCTTGCCGATGTAGCAGGAGCCCTGCCTAAAGATATCTCGGGGATGGGAAATGAAGTAAAGGTGTTTATGCCCAAATACAACTTCATTGATGAGGATAAGTATGAACTGAAATATTGCTGGGACATCGGAGAAATACCAATCAGGATCAATGGAGTATTAAGGTTTGTCCACCTGCACCAGGCGAAGCTTCCCGGCTCCGATGTAGAAATAAACTTCATTGACTGCCCCCATTATTTTTTCCGCGGACAAATATATACAGATGATCCGGATGAAGATGAAAGGTTTATCCTCTTCAGTAAGGGCGTAATTGAGGTCCTGCAAAGACTACAGTGGAGTCCGGACGTAATTCATTGCAATGACTGGCAGACCGGGCTATTGCCGCTATTGGTAAAAGATAATTATAAGTGGGACAAGATGTTTGACCACACTTCCTTCATCTTCACAATTCATAACATAGGATACCAGGGGACTTTTTCCACCAAAGCTCTTTTTGCAGCTGAAATAAGTGAAGAGTTTTTCTACCCGGGAGGCCCGGTTGAGATGTTTGGAAACGTAAATTTTATGAAAGCAGGAATATTGTTTTCCGAGATTATAAATACTGTGAGTCCAACTTATGCAGAGGAAATACTAACGACTGAATACGGTGCCGGGCTGGAAAACATTCTTAAATCAAGGCAGAATGATCTTTATGGAATACTTAACGGAGTTGACTATGAAACGTGGGACCCTTCCAAAGATAAACTGATTCCTTTTCGCTACAATCCGGATTATCTTTCAGGTAAAGCCAAAAATAAAAAATATCTGCTTGAAAGATTTAAAATTAATTTTGACGAAAATATTCCATTAATCGGTATCATTTCACGCCTTGTTTCACAGAAGGGGTTTGACCTTATTCTGGAGGTTATTCACCAGCTGATGACCCTTGAAGCGCAATGGGTTATTCTCGGCAGCGGAGAAGATAAATATGAACAGCTGTTTAATTCCATTTCACATAATTTCCCTGATAAAGCGGCGGCATATATAGGATATAACAGTGAGATATCTCATCTAATAGAGGCCGCAGCCGATATATTTTTAATGCCTTCAAGATATGAACCGTGCGGACTCAATCAAATCTATAGTCTAAAATACGGCACCGTCCCTATCGTAAGAAAAACAGGGGGTTTGAATGACACCGTCCAGGACTGGCACGAGAACAAATTCGCCGGCAATGAAGACGGAACAGGATTTATTTTTAAAGAATATACCGGTCATGCTCTTTATACTGCTATTGTACGTGCCATTGATACTTATCATGAAAAATCTATCTGGACGAAAATTCAACGAAACGGCATGGAAAAGATATATTCCTGGCAGAATGCGGCAAAATCTTATGTTGATTTATATCATAAGGCAACGCTGTTGAGATAGGTATTGATAAGTATAACTGCTTCATAAGCCTCCAATCCGTATTATATAATCAGATAACGTTGATTACAATATGAAGACGGGAGGATGAGCCATGAAACGTATACTACAATTATTTATAATTTTGACAATAGGGTTCCTAAGTAAGAATAGTTCTGCCCAGATATCAATCACACAGGATGATGTTGCCAGCTGGCTGACCCTTGGCAATACATTAAATGCACACTCTGATACAACCACCCAAATGCTGGATATAGGTGCTTCCGGGGAACAATCTGTCTGGAACTTTTCTAATATCCATGCAGACGTTGATTATGATATACAGGTCATAAATCCTTCTCGTTCAGAGTTCGATACAAGCTATAACGCATCCAATATTGCGAGCTTTTACCAGGATGAGATTAACGGAAGTCCTTACGAACACTGGCTCTATTATACGCTGAATGAACAGCATTTAATTCTTTACGGAGAAGTTGTAAGACAACCGGAAATCCCGGATATTACGCAGACAATATACACTCCGGCGCGACTAATCTACAGCTTCCCCATAGATTACAACACAAATTGGTCGCAGACCATAAGCGGAAATATTGTTCTTTGGCATGACGGGATTCCAACCACTATTGAATCAGGGACCTTTTCAATTTCGGCCTCAGTTGACGGATACGGCACTATTTCACTGCCTGATGGATCAAGTGATAATGCACTTAGAATCAAATATGATGTGAGAAAAGTCTTTCAGCGGGATTATTCCCGACAGATCACATATACCTGGCTTACTGCATCAGGACGAAGATTCTCGGTAGTAACAAATGACACGAGTGCAACAGGAGGAGAAATAACCGCGGAACATATCTCGTGGGCTATTCCGTCCAATCTAACGGAAGTAAGAGAAAACCAAACAAATCCTGTTAAATATTCCCTCTCACAGAATTATCCTAATCCTTTTAACCCTTCAACGAATATAAATTATGAGATTCCCTTTGAGAGTAAAGTTTCATTAAAAATATATAATTCTATTGGTAAAGAGGTAAGAACACTTATTAATGAAGACCAATCTGCCGGGAAGCATTCAGTATCTTTTAATGCTTCAGCTTTACCGAGTGGAATTTATTTTGCCAGAATGCAGGCAGGTAATTTTAACAGCGTTATTAAAATGACGCTGATAAAGTAACCCCTTTAAAGCATAAAATTCCGATCAGATAAACAAGCTTGTTTTGTTTATTTACAAAGATGTGGATTTCCAAAGAAATTTTGTTTAAAATAAATGTGGTATAAAGAGGGTGAGTTTATGAAACCATATTTTCTTTTTGCATTACTGCTTCTGCTTATATTCTCAGGAAGCTGCAGAGATAGCATCACCACTGAACCTGCGCCGCCGGATCAGGAGATTATCCAGGTGATACAATCCGGAGAATTCATATCACCTGCGGCCGGAGATGTTTGGTTGAGAGGATCCACATACAGAATAGAATGGAGGGATTTTTCTCCCGATTACAATATAGATCTGACTCTTTTAAAAAAGAAACTATACTATCCGGTTGTAATATTGAAAAATTCATCCAACCTGGGTTCGTATACATGGAAAGTTCCGGAAGACCTGCATACTTCAACTTATTACCAGATGAAGCTGGTAAATAGTAAATCTCCCGATAGCTTTATTTACAGCGAGCCATTCGTTATAAGATAATTTACTGCGATAAATATTCAGCTGCAGGTCAAATGAAACTTTAATAATAATAGCCTATTGAGAAATAGAAATAGACATCGCCAAGGCTGATAGGATTATTTGGAAGATTTTTAAAGAGGAAACTACGTCCTACAGAAAAATCAGCGGGACCAACAGGAGTATCGAAGGAGAGCGAGATACCAATACCATGCCTGAGCTCCTTAAATTTTATCTGTTCCTGAACCTCCCAGGTTGACCCCAGGTCATAACGCATTTTAAAGTAAGTGTCAAAAAATATTTCGAATGGAAGTTTATACCTGTACTCCAGAGAAGAAAGAAAAATCTGCCTACCTCTGAATTCATCCGCTCTCATTCCAAAAAATGAGTCCTGACCGCCCAGGGAATATTCTTCACTTAAAGGAAGAGTCTTATCCGCAAATCCCATAACCACCCGTGGAGAGAATGTACTCACTCCATCTAAGGTAAAATAGCTCTTATACTTAAAATTAAAGTTAGTGTAGCCGATTTCCCCGCCAAGTATTTTTTGAGCAACTTCATACTCGGCATTAAAATAAAATCCTTTTTCCGGATAAGGGTATTTATCCTGGGTATCAATAGTCGAGCTGGCTTTAAGGCTCACTATTTTTAATTTATAAGGATTCACAGGAGAGCCGGATTTATTTTTTATTTCATCGTACTTGTATTTACCTGTAAAAATCAGGTTCCCGAATCTTTCAACCTGAGTACCCAGGGACAGAGAAGTACCGTAATAAATCTGTCTATACTCTCCAATAGAAATTCTTGAAAATCTGTGAACGTTTGTTGTTGAATCATCTGTGTAGGCGTATGCATCATTAAAACGGTAAAAAGCATTAACGTTATAAGTAAAATATGTATCGAATATTCTGTTAGATTTATGCTCAAGCACGTATGCCCTGTTTCTAGCCCCTCCAAACAAAAGAAGGCCTAACTCTGTTCCGCTGCCGAAAAGATTTTCATCCCGTATATCCAGACTTCCCTGAACCTTATTTTCATTATCTACACGAAAACCGACCCTGACAAGGCTCGATATTTTTTCATTTACATTCAATATCACGATGTTCCGCCGGTTCCCTCTCTTCACAGTAAGAAGAATATCATTAAACAGATTTGTACTGCGCAGATTGGTGAGACCCTCTTTAACTTTTTGATAGACAAAGTAATCACCAGCCTCAAGGGGGAATTCCCTTTTAATAACTGATTCATTAGTAGATTTATTACCGGCAATTTGAATTTCGGAAATAATTCCCTCATCCACTCTAATATTAATTATACCCTCAGCTTCATTAAACTTAACGCTCCTTACTTCCGCGAGGGAATATCCCTGACTGCGGTAAAGGTTCATCAGATCTATTAGTCCGGATACTACCATATCTGCGTTATATGGCTTTCCTATCATTCCGACAAATATCGAATCGATTTCTCCCTGTTTTATAAGAGACTCACCGTTAACATTGACATAACGAATTACAGGATTTAGAAGGCCTTTAATTTTTAAAACAGAATATCTGCTTTTACTCTTAATTAGTGCCTTAAGATCTGCATAACCGTCTTCTTGAAATAGACGGCATAGATTAAAACGAATCGTTGAAGTTGAAACAGAATCACTGTGAGGCAGATTTTTTACAAAGCTTTCTGATAAAGAATCATCGTCAGAAGGGAAAAGGTTGTTGAAATATATATCTGCGTTATCATTACTTATCATTAATGAGTCGATTCTTCTTTTTATCATGCTGCTGACCGGTCTCATCGAAATATAGCCCTGATTGATGGTTTCCTCAATATTCGAGAAATCCGAGGCCGATTCTTCATCCAGCTTTGGAGTTATTACAACATCTGCATCCTTTAACTGGTTCTCATTAAGCAGTTTCATAGGAATACTAATGATCTGGTCGGCTATTATCCACGGATACTCGAGATCATTTTCGGGGTGAAGACTGCTGGTAGTATTAACTGCTATTATGTAATCAGCTCCAAGCTTTTTAGCTATTTTTACGGGAATATTTGCAACTAATCCCCCATCAACAAGAATAAGAGAATCAGATTTTACGGGGGAGAGGAAAAACGAAACACTTGAACTGGCTCTCATTGCCTGACTGAGAGATCCCTTGCCTATTACTACGGGATTTCCTGTCACAAGGTCGGTACAAACCGCCCTAAATTTAGTTTTTAGTTCATCAAAACTACTGTCGATATGAATAGGAGCCTGAAGAGTGAGAAGATTCAGATAATTAGATAATTTTTGGCCGTTGTTTATTGAAGTAGGCAGCACAGGAGAAAGCCCCTTCAATCTAAGAGAGAAAATTGCTTTATCCTCTGTTACCTTCTGATCAATGAAAAGTTCTCTGCGGTTAGTTTCGTGTTCGGAGGAAAGCAGATCATTCCAGTCTGTATTCCTGGCAATAGAATCCAGCTGAGCAACGGAATATCCCGCCGAGTACAAACCGCCGATTATGCTCCCCATGCTTGTCCCCACAATCATATCCACCTTAATGCCGGCCTCTTCAAGAGCTTTCAGAATACCGATCTGAGCAAGGCCTCTTGCTCCGCCCCCGCTTAGAGCCAGTGCTATCACAGGTTTTTCTGCTGAGACTTCTTTAGTTAATCCGAAAGGAAGTTCTTTTTTGATATGCTTTATGGAAATGACGTATTCATTCTGCGCCTGACCCGCTGTTAAGCCTAATAATAGCAGAACAAAAAGTATTTGTTTAAAGCGGATCATCTTCTTTAACGCAGCTTTTCCCGATATATGAATATTTATCGAAGAAAAATAAACTTTTTAAAAGATATTTATCTTTTTCTTTTCTGCTGCTGCTGAACTTTTGCGTTTTGTTCTGCAGCCTCCATAAGCTTGGACATAAATCCTTTTCTCTTTTTAGGATTCTTAACCGGAACAAGCTCCATCCCATCATGTTTATGGTTTATATAGTATTGTTGAGCAATAGAGAAAACATTAAACATGAAGTAATAAAGATTAAGCCCGGAAGGAAATGACATAAACATGATGGTTAGCATAACGGGCATAATATAAACAAGTCCGGCCTGCTTAGGATCTTTCACGCTCATCTTCTGCTGAACAAACGTTGTTACGCCCATTAATAAAGCCAGTCCGCTGATCTGATCAATACCGAATAAGGGAAGTTTAAACGGCAGTTGAGTTATGACATCCGGAACAGAAAGATCTTTTATCCAGAAGAGAAAAGGCTGCTGTCTCAATTCTATAGCAGTTTTAAATAAGCCCCATAAGGCAATGAATATAGGCATCTGAAGTACCAGGGGCAGGCAGCCGCCAGCAGGATTCACCCCGTATATCTGATACAACTTCATTGTCTCTTTATTCAGTTTCTGGGCATCGTCTTTATATTTCTCTTTTATCTCTGCTATCTTGGGCTGAAGAAGCTGCATCTTCTTCATCGACTGATAACTGGTTTTTGTAAGCGGATAAAGAATAAATTTTATTATCAGAGAGAAAACTATTATTACGAAGCCGTAGTTAGGTATAAATGTATGAAGGAAATTGAATAACGGAAGTAATACATATTCTGCAATAGGTCTTACTATAAACTTTAATCCAAAAAAACTACCGAAGTCGACAATAGCAGTAAATTTATCGCCATAAGCTTTCAGGCGATCATAATCGACAGGTCCAAGGTAGACTGTAAAACGACTCTTCTCAAAATCCGTATTTTTAAATGGAACATTTATTCTTAAAGAATAATCTTCCTTTAATCCGGACTTCCCAACAGACTTTCTATTTCCTTCGACATAGGCACTGTTTACAGCATCCGGATCTTTCGGGGCAATAATAACCGCAAAATATTTATTTCTTACTGCGGCCCAATCAACTCTTCCGTTAAAATCTTTTGTAACCTTTTCACCTACCGAAGAAGCATCGACAATAACCTGTTCCCCGCCGTAATATACACTTGCGTCAGAATAATTAGCTTCATCAACAGAATTTTCTTCTACAAACCGCAGACCGCTGTTCCAGACAAGATCATAAGAATTGTTACTGATCAGGTTTGTCATGTTGATGAGGTCTATTTCGCTGTCAAAGCTATATTTATCCCCGTAGAAGGTGAATTTTTTAACTATATATGAATTATCACCGGCTGGCAGTCTGAAATTCAGGATAAGAGAATCTTTCTCCGCGATTTTATAAGTGGATTTTATAGAATCAGAGTTAAAGACAAGATCTGCTGTGGAAACTGCCTTTCCATCTGAAGTTACAAAGGAAAGGTTATATGGATTACCTTCAGAATAGTCAATGAGCTGAACATGTGTTTTATAAAAATCACTATCATCCTTTGAGTTCGCTGAATACCAGTTATTGAATTTCTTCAGGTAATATTTTCTGATATTTGCTCCGCGGGTAGATATCTCCATCTGAACAAATTCATTCTCGATGGTGATAATTTTTTCTTTTTCAGTTGTTGCTGAAAAATATCTGCCGTATTTGAGACTGTCGTTTTCTGCTGTCTTGGGCTCTTTTTTCTTAATTGATAGCGTATCGATGGCAGGCTGCTTCTTTTCCTTTTTCACCATGGAGGTATCCAGGTGAACGGCTGTAGTATCTGCGGCTGTATTCTTTTGTATCTCTTCAGGGGAGGGTGTGTTCAGATAAAACCAGAGAACGAGAATAGCCCCGATCAATATGAAAGCAATTGTAGTATTTCTATCCATTTATAATTCCATTACCTCAGAGGATCAAATCCTCCTTTATTGAAAGGATTGCATCTCAAAATTCGCCAGATAGATTTTGCACCTCCTTTAAATACTCCGTACTTCTTAAAAGCCTGGATTGAGTATTCAGAACAGGTGGGATAAAATCTGCAGGAGGGGGGGAATAGAGGCGAAATTAATTTTTGATACATTTTGATGAGAAAAACAAAAATTCTCCACATCTATAAACTTCTTTCTATTCTAACCAGAATATCCCTCATCCCGGGCATAATATCATCGATCATAACAAACCGGTTATTTTTTTCATTAAACCGATAGGGAGAAAATATTATTTTCAAAACAAAATTTTTTAGTAAACAAAGATTAAAAAGATTTTCTTTATTCAGCCTATAGGACACACGTATCAATCTCTTAAGACGGTTCCGCCAGACGGCGTTCCCGGCTTTACTAGATACGACGGCTGCGATTTTAATGTTTCCACATCCGGCATTTTTTTCAAGAAGATAAATAGCTTTAATTTTTTTGTCTTCCGAAATAATTACACTGCCGGACCCGTATAAGTTTTCAAAATCGGTCCTGTTTTTTATTCTTTCTCCGGAAGGAAGCCCAAAGCGCTTCAAAACAGTTACATCTCGTCGCTGACGGTTAGCTTCTTTCTTCCTTTTGCTCTTCTTCGTGCTAGCACTTTTCTTCCGTTTTTAGTCTTCATTCTTTCCCGGAATCCATGCTTATTTTTTCTTTTTCTATTGCTGGGCTGAAAAGTCCGCTTCATTTATGCTCCTATTTATCAAAAAGACTTCAAAAATAGCCTTAATAACATAAACAAGCAAGACAATTAATTTTAGAAAAAACAGGATCGGGGATTTTTTTATGCACTTTTTAAAAGATTAATTTGCGGTATGAGAAAATACTTCATATTTTTTCCCTGTGTCTGACACCCGAAATTTATGTTCATAACTTGTTGATAATTTTGGAATGTGAAAACGTTTCACAATTGCCGAGGGGTAAAAGTTTCCCCTTCGTTTTTTGAAATAATTGTTAATAATTGAACCCGCCGTCTCTAACTCTTTAATTTATAATCGATTAGGGGGCGCTGCCTAATGTTAAGAAATTGTTAATAGTCTTCGGTGTCATAAAAAGTTAATTTGTAAATAAGTGTTTTTTCAAAAGATTTTATTCTTTTTTTCTGTGGATAATTATAAATGATGAACGTGTCCTCTCTTAATAAACCCGACCATCATGATGCTGCCTCTGTTTGGAAGGAATGTCTCAAATCTATCAAAGAAAACGTCACCCTGATGACGTATAACACCTGGTTTTTACCCATCAAGCCGCTTGAATTAACCAATTTTACGTTAAAAGTGCAGATTCCCAGTCAATTTTTCTGGGAATGGATTGATGAGCATTATAATACCCTGATTAATAGAACAATACTAGACATCATAGGTCCCGAGGCAAGACTATCCTACATCATTGCTGAAGACAAAGATAGTAAGGATAAGAAAGAAAACCGTGAAAGAGACCTTCCCATAATTCAGTTGCCCAGAGAAGCAGCAGTCCAGCAGCCGAAGCATGAAACATATTTAAATCCCCGTTATACTTTTGATAACTTTATTAAGGGTGAGGGGAACCAGCTCGCAAGAGCAGCGGCGGGGGCAATCAGTGAAAACCCGGGCGGAACATCCTTTAATCCATTCTTCGTCTATGGCGGTGTTGGTCTTGGAAAAACCCATCTTGTGCAGGCTATAGGAAATAAAATACTTGAATCATTTCCTTCTAAAAAAATAATATACCTTTCATCAGATATATTTACGGTTGAATTTGTAGAAGCTATTCAATCCAATACCGTAAATGATTTTTCCAACTTCTATAGAAGCATGGACGTCCTTATTATCGACGACATCCAATTCCTGATTGGAAAAGAAAAAACACAGGATCACTTTTTTCATATCTTCAACACCCTTCACCAGTCAAGGAAACAGATAATTCTCTCTAGCGACCGCGCCCCTAAAGATCTTAAAGGACTGGATGACAGACTTATTTCCAGATTCCAGTGGGGACTGGCAGCAGACATTCAGCCACCGGAACTTGAAATGCGAATAGCTATTCTTAAAAAGAAATCGGAAGATTACGGTCTTGAAATTTCTCCCGATATTCTGGAATATGTTGCAAACAATATTACTTCCAACATAAGAGAACTGGAAGGCTGCCTGATAAAGCTTCTGGCAAATGCTTCTCTTAATTCCAGGGAAATAAATCTTGACCTTGCGAAGAAAACAGTTAAAGAGATAGCAACGGATAGAAAAGTAAATGTTACGATTGAGACGATTACACATATCGTTTGCGAAGTTTTAAATGTCGCCGAAAATAAAATCAGGGATAAGACAAGAAAAAAAGAGATCGTTCTGGCGCGTCAGATAGCGATGTATCTTTCAAAGGAACTGACAAAATCCTCATTAAAGACAATTGGACTTCATTTTGGAGGCCGGGATCACTCAACTGTCATTCATTCCTGTACAACAATAGAGGACTCAATGTCAAAGGATCAATCCTTAAAAGAGATCGTAAATAACGTCCGCTCACAGATTGAACTTAAGTGTTCATAGATAACTTTTAAATTTAATATTACCAGAGAGACTGTCTCAAAAGGGCAGTCTCTTTTTTTTTGCCTCAAATGTTAGAAACATGTGAAGAACATATATTTACGATGTTGAAAAGGTAAGGGTTATCCGCATTATGTTTATAAAAGCTATTTTGTTTTTTTTTATCCACACCTAGGAAAGGTATAATTACTGCAAAAGCTGTTATCATTCGAAGTATTTATCCGAATCAACATATCCACATCATTATTATATTTATTATTAATTAATTAATTAATCCATTAATTAATAATAGGGAGTTAATAAAATAATTTTTTTTACAATACATCGTTTTTTGTGTTATATTTTAATTGAAAATAAATCCCTGTTTTCAGCCGAAAACCTATTTTATACCAACTAAATTCATTGAGATTAGCGGCCTTTTTTACTATTTTAATATGCTTTAAAAGGAGAATGAGTCAATGGAATTCAAAGTAAACAGTAAAGTTCTGGAAAAACTTTTATCCAAAATTATTCCTGCTGTTCCCAGCCGTACACCGATGCCGGTATTGGAAAATTTCCTCGTTGAAATTAAAGACGGTTTAATGACAGTTAGCGCAACAGATATGGAGATCGCTCTTCGCTCATCTCTGAATGTACCATCTGATGAAGATCTGAAAATGGTTATACCCGCAAAACTTTTCTATGATATAATCAGGTCGCTTGGTGATAATCAGATTAAATTTGAAACAGAAAAGAATTCAAAATTAAAGATTCAGACAGACAACGGAACATATAATATAAGTTATTCTCCATCGGATGATTTTCCTGAAATTCCCGCTGTTTCTAAAGAGAAAGAAATTTCAATGAACGGGCAGGATTTGAAAAAGATGATTGAGCAATCTTCATTTGCGATGAGCAAGGAAGATATGCGTCCTGCAATGACGGGAACTTTGATGGAATTCACCAGCGAGGGGTTAAGATTTGTAACTACAGACGGACACAGACTGGTGAAGTATATAAACAAAACTATAATATCTTCAAATGATGAACAATATATAGTTCCCGAGAGGGCTATATCGGTTTTATCTAAATTATTGGGAGATTCAGATATAAAAATGTATCTGAGTAAAACCAATATCGCATTCAATCTGGGTGAACTAGAATTAATAACGAGGCTTATAGGGGAAAAATATCCGGCATACAACAGCGTTATTCCATTGGAAAACGAGAACATTTTAACCGCAAAGACCTCAGATCTTCTTTCAACAATTAAAAGAATGATGCTGTTTTCTACTGCAAACTCAAAACAGGTTAAATTCTCAATTACCGGTGATAACCTTGAAGTATCAGCAGAGGATATAGATCATGGTTCCAGCGCAAAAGAAAACATAGAATGTGATTACAAAGGTGATCCGATGGATATCGGCTTTAATACAGGATATGTAAATGACGTATTGACTCATATTAACGATGAACAGGTTATATTTAAATTGCATTCACCTACGAAAGCATGTATAATCGAACCTTCAAAATCACAAGAAAATGAAGAATTGATGCTCCTGCTGATGCCTGTACGATTAAATAATTAAATATGATTTTGAAATCCATCCGCCTTAAAAATTTTAGGATTCATGAAAACACCGAATTAGAATTTTCAGATAATTTAAATTATATAGTAGGCGGCAACGGAGAGGGCAAAACATCTATACTGGAGTCAATTTATTACTTATGTACAACTAAGAGTTTTAACACCAAAGTTGATAGTGAAGCCTTAAGATTTGATGAGAATGAATTCGAAATAGATGGAATGTTTACAGATTTAACACAAGACAAAGTAAAGATTTTATATAACTTCTCAGAAAACAGAAAGAACTATTTTCAGAACAACAAAATTGTGTCCCGGTCAGCTGATGTAATAGGCAGGTTTCCTGTGGTTATACTTACCCCTGCAGATCATTCAATTACGCAGGGGCCCCCATCTGAGAGAAGAAAATTTATTGATTCGGTAATATCCCAGGCAAGTGTGACATATTTAAAAATATTGCTGGATTATAATAAAACACTTCGCCAAAGGTCCTCACTTTTATCAAGGATTAAAGAATCAAGAAACCCCGGTCTTTATAATGAACTTGATGCCTGGACGGAAAAACTGATAAATTCAGGAACTGAAATCATCCGGCATCGTTTGGATTTTATAAAGGAATTTAATGGTTATATCAAAGAATCTTATAAAATAATAATGGGAAATGATGAGTTTCCCGGGATATCCTATTCATTCCTTGAAGATAGTCCTAATGGAGATATTCAAACAAGATTCGGCGAATTACTAGAAGAAAAGAAGGAAGAAGAGCTTAGAAGAGCAACTAACCTTGCAGGCCCTCATCGGGATGATTACTTACTTGAAATTAACGGAATGAACCTCAGAACATACGGGTCGCAGGGACAGCACAAAACCTATCAGGTTGTATTGAGGTTTGCCGAGTTTTTTTATTTGAAAGAGGTTTCAGGAAAAACACCCCTTTTTCTTCTGGATGATGTTTTTGGAGAATTAGACACAAGCAGGTCTGTAAAAATCAGTGAATATTTAAGAGATGTAGGTCAGGCCTTCATAACACTTACAGATTTTTCAAATCTTACTTTTCTTAATATAAGGGAAGAAGATAATGTTTTCAGGATACGTAAAGGAGTAATTTCTAATGCCTGATAACTTTAAAAGCCTTGCTGAAATATTTGAAGGAAACCCAGGACTTGCAGCACTCAGGAAAACAGTTAAGCAATCGGATGTTGTACTGGAATTCTATAAGATTTTTCCTGAAATGAAAAAGGTTATAAAACCAATTAAGGTGGATAAGAAATTATTATTTATAAGCGTAGAGAATTCTATTCTCCGCAGCGAATTGAAATTTCGCGAAAGCCAGCTTGTAAGCAAGGTGAACAACTATTTTAAAGAAGAAAGAATAAAAGGGATAAGATTTCAATGATATCCCCGAAAAGAAACAACTAATATAATGGTCAGGACGTATGGTAAAAGCAAACACAAGTGATTATAGTGCTAAAAATATAAATGTACTGAAAGGTCTCGAGGCTGTCCGGAAAAGACCCGCGATGTATATTGGTGATGTGAGCACAAGAGGATTTCATCACCTTGTAAATGAGGTGGTTGATAACAGTATTGATGAGGCTCTGGCCGGATATGCAGATAAGATTGAGATAACCATAAATAAGGATGAGAGTCTTACTGTTGAGGATAATGGAAGAGGAATTCCTGTAGATATGC
Source organism: uncultured Bacteroidota bacterium (assembly GCA_963771705.1). Classification (GTDB taxonomy): domain Bacteria; phylum Bacteroidota; class Ignavibacteria; order Ignavibacteriales; family Ignavibacteriaceae; genus DATFVA01. Next base: position 36,681 of record CAVYUP010000005.1, on the reverse strand, counting down.
ACCCCGAGGAAAAACGTTCAGCTCTGGAAGTAGTTATGACGGTGCTTCATGCAGGCGGTAAGTTTGATAAAAACACTTACAAAGTTTCCGGCGGTTTGCATGGTGTTGGAGTTTCTGTAGTGAATGCGTTATCAGAATGGTGCCGCGTTGAGGTTAAGCGGGATGGAAAGATATATTTTCAGGAGTATAAAAGAGGATTTCCTGTAAAACCGGTAAAGGAAATAGGCAAAGCAAAGAAAAATGAATCCGGAACAAAAACAACCTTTTTCCCGGATAACGAGATATTTAAAGTTGATAAATTTAAGTTCGACACAATAGCAGAAAGAATGCGGGAGCTAGCCTACCTTAATAAGGACGTTACGATAAATATTAAAGACCTGAGAAATGGTGAAGAAGAAAGTTTTCATTTTAAAGGCGGATTAATTGAATTCGTAAAATATCTGGATGAATCCAGGCAGCCTCTTCATAAAACCATTTACATTGAAGGTGAAAAAGATAACACGCCTATAGAGATTGCGTTTCAGTATACAGACGGCTACAGTGAAAATATTTTCTCCTATGTTAATAATATAAATACTCATGAGGGGGGAACACATCTTGTAGGATTCAAAACCGCTTTAACGAGAACGATGAACAACTATGCCTCCAAGAACGGACTAATAAAAGATGATAAAATCAGCCTGACTGGAGATGATTTCCGTGAAGGACTCACCGCAGTAATTTCTGTTAAGGTTGCGGATCCACAGTTTGAAGGCCAGACAAAAACGAAACTTGGCAACAGTGAAACCAAATCGGCAGTTGAAACAATGGTTGGCGAAAAACTCTCCGAATTTCTAGAGGAGAACCCTTCTGTAGGCAAGAAAGTTATCGAGAAATGCATGAGAGCAGCAGAGGCCAGAGAAGCCGCCAGGAAAGCAAGGGATCTCGCCAGAAGGAAAAATGCACTGGATACGATGAATCTTCCGGGAAAGCTTGCGGATTGCTCTATTACCGATCCTGAGCATTGTGAAATCTATATCGTTGAGGGAGATTCTGCAGGCGGGTCAGCAAAACAGGGCCGGGATAGAAGATTCCAGGCAATACTTCCCCTAAAAGGAAAGATACTGAACGTAGAAAAAGCCAAGATTAATAAAATCCTTGAGAATAACGAGATTAAAGCAATTATTTCGGCAATTGGGGCGGGACTTGGCCAGGATTTCGATCAGTCGAAATCACGGTACGGCAAAGTAATTTTGATGACGGATGCCGATGTTGATGGAAGTCATATACGAACTCTGCTTTTAACCTTTCTGTACCGATATATGGCTGATCTAATAACATCCGGAAAAGTATACATTGCTCAGCCTCCTCTTTATAAAGTTAAAAAAGGCAAACAGGAGTTTTATGCTTTCGATGAAAAGGAAAGAGATGAAATATTAAAGCGTCTAAAAGTGAACGGCAAAGAGGATACAGAAGAGCTGGTTGAGGAAATGATAGAAGAAGGATCGATTAAAGGAGTGAGTATTTCCCGTTATAAAGGTCTTGGTGAAATGAATCCTGAGCAGCTTTGGGAAACCACCATTAACCCCGAGACGAGAACTGTTCTTCAGGTTACCCTGGAGAGTGCCGCAACCGCAGATAAGATATTCGAAACACTTATGGGTGACGCGGTAGAACCGAGAAGAGAGTTTATAGAAAAACATGCAAAATATGTTCGAAACCTTGATGTATAATTAAAATAATAAGTTCAAATTAAAGAAGATTAAATATGGCGACGATTTTTGAAAAAATAGTTCCTGTTTCACTTGAAGAGGAGATGAAGTCATCTTACATCGATTACTCGATGTCGGTAATTGTCTCCAGGGCTCTCCCCGATGTAAGAGATGGATTAAAGCCGGTGCACAGGAGAGTACTTTTTGGAATGCACGAGCTTGGATTAGCCAATAATAAACCATATAAAAAATCAGCCAGGATTGTGGGAGAGGTGCTTGGTAAGTATCATCCTCATGGAGATACAGCTGTTTACGATTCTATGGTTAGAATGGTTCAGGAATTTTCATTGCGGTATCCACTTGTGCAGGGACAGGGAAATTTCGGCTCTGTTGATGGAGATTCCCCCGCAGCCATGCGTTATACTGAGGCAAGGCTTCACCGCATAGCAGATGAAATGCTTCGTGATCTCGATAAAAACACTGTTGATTTTGCTCCGAATTTTGACGATTCATTACAAGAACCGATTGTGCTTCCTTCTTATCTACCCAACCTTCTGGTAAACGGGGCCAGCGGCATAGCGGTAGGTATGGCTACAAACATTCCCCCTCACAACCTTACAGAGATTATTGATGGACTTATTACCTACATAAAAAATCCCGCTATCTCTGATGAGAAGATGATGAAGATAGTAACCGCACCTGACTTTCCTACCGGAGGAATCATCTTCGGGTATGAGGGAGTTAAGGAAGCTTACTTAACCGGTCGTGGAAGGGTTGTTATACGTGCTAAAGCAAACGTAGAAACACTCAAGAATAACAAAGAAAATATTGTTATTACAGAGCTGCCGTACCAGGTTAATAAAGCCAACCTTATCGAAAAAATAGCAGACCTTGTTCATGCGGGAAAACTGACGGATATTTCCAATATAAGAGATGAATCTGACAGGGACGGAATGCGAGTTGTGATTGAGTTAAAGAGAGATGCCCAGCCTTCTGTTGTTCTTAATCAGCTCTTTAAGCACACTCAGATGCAGACGACTTTTGGAGTAATCATGCTCGCCCTTGTCCATGGGGTGCCGAAGGTGCTTACTTTAAAAGAGATGATGAAACACTTCATCGATCACCGGATGGAAGTACTTATCCGCAGAACGAAATACGAACTGGATGCGGCAGAGCGAAGAGCCCACATTCTTGAAGGATATATTATAGCGCTGGACAACATAGATGCTGTAATAGATACCATAAAGAAATCGAGAGATACAGAGACCGCCAAGAATAACCTTATGCGCAAGTTTAAGTTGAGCGAGGTACAGGCTAAAGCTATCCTCGATATGAGACTGCAGCGCCTTACAGGACTCGAGCGAAAGAAAATTGAAGATGAGTATAAGGAAACAATTAAACTTATCGAGAAACTAAAGGGTATTCTGGAGAGTGAAGAAAAAAGGTTTTCTATAATCAAGGACGAACTGCTTCAGATAAAAGAAAGATACGGTGATGAACGCAGAACGGAAATTGTCTATAGTTACGAAGAGTTCTCGCTTGAAGATACAATTGCAGAAGAGGATGTTGTTGTAACGATGAGCCATCGGGGCTTTATCAAAAGGTTTCCGGTGAGCGGATACAGGAAGCAGGGACGCGGAGGTAAAGGTGTGACCGGCGCGGGCACCAAGGATGATGATTTCATTGAACATATGTTTATCGCTTCCACTCATCAGTATATTTTATTCTTTACAGACAAAGGAAAGTGCTACTGGCTGAAGGTCTTTGAAATTCCGGAAGGCGGACGTGCATCCAGGGGAAGATCGATACTTAACCTGATTGAGAAGGATAAGGAAGAAAATATCACAGCATTTGTTACCGTTAAAGAATTTGATGACAACCATTACCTTGTAATGGCAACACAGCAGGGGACGATCAAGAAAACAGTTCTGTCTGCTTATGGAAACGTGAGAAAAGGCGGTATAAACGCAATTAACCTAGTGAAAAATGATAGACTGATCTCTGTTAAGATGACTGACGGCAATAATGATATCGTTCTTGGAACCAGGAATGGTTTTGCAATTCGTTTTACCGAGAAGGATGTAAGAGATATGGGAAGGGTCTCAACTGGTGTCCGCGGAATAAGGCTCTCTAAAGGCGACCTGGTTGTTGGACTCCTTGTTATCAAAAGGAATGACAGTATTCTTGTTGTTACCGAAAAGGGCTTTGGTAAGCGCTCAGATATAAACGATTACAGGATTACACACCGCGGAGGAAAAGGTGTTATAACCGTGAAGACAAGTGATAAAGTTGGAAAAATGATTGCTATGATGGAAGTTGTTGACGGCGATGAGCTTGTTATAATTTCTTCACATGGTATGGTTATACGCCAGAGTGTGGTAGATATAAGAGTAATGGGAAGGAATACCCAGGGCGTTAGGGTCATTCGTCTTAAGGATGGAGATTCCATTGCCGATATCGCCAAAGTGATACCCGATGACGATGTAGAAGTTCCTATTGTAGTGGATTAGGTCATGTTAGGAAGCTAACAGGCTTTAATTGACACTTATTCTTAATTAATTATTGACACCCAAAAAGTCAGCGAAAATCGCAGCTTTTTGGGTGTTTTATTTTGGAGATAAATATTTATAAAAGTCCTGCGGCTACGATATAAAAAGCAGCTGAATCTATTATACTCTAATAGATAGATTTTAGTGTTTCGTAATTGGCTTTTATAGTTTTTTCCAGATCTTCGGAAGAATGTGCTGTTGATATAAAAGCAGCCTCAAATTGAGCCGGAGCAAGATAAACTCCTCTTTCCAGCATTCCATGAAAATACTTTCCATAAAGTTGAGTATCTGATGAGACAGCAGTATGGAAATCGGTTACGGGGCTTTCAGTAAAGAACAAACAGGACATTGACCCAACACGATTTAAGGCCAGTTTCTTTCCCAGTCGTTTCAGGTTTTCCTTAAAACCTTCTTCAAGAAAATTTCCTTTTTTATCAAGTTCATCATATAAGCCGGGATTTTCCTTAATATATGTCAGGGCGGCATATCCCGCAGCCATAGCGAGAGGATTTCCGCTTAAAGTTCCTGCCTGGTAAACCGGACCTGACGGAGAGATCATCTGCATAATTTCTTTTTTTCCACCGAATCCACCAACAGGTAAACCCCCGCCTATGATTTTACCAAAAGTTGTAAGATCAGGTTTGATCCCCAGAACTTCCTGCGCTCCGCCTTTAGCAACACGAAAGCCCGTCATCACTTCATCAAATATCAGGACGATATTTTCCTGATCGCAAATTTTTCTTAATTCAGTTAAAAATTCATCAGAAGCTTTTACTACTCCCATATTTCCCGCGATAGGTTCAATAATAATTGCGGCAATTTCATTTTTATTAACGTTTATCAGCTTCTTAACCGATTCAATGTTGTTGTAGTCTGCTACAAGTGTGTCAGCAGCATTTCCTTTTGTTACACCGGGACTGGTAGGAACCCCGAGAGTCAGCGCTCCGGAACCTGCTTTAATCAAAAAATAATCAGCATGTCCATGATAACAACCTTCAAATTTTATGAATTTTTCTTTTTGGGTATATCCCCTGGCAGTCCTTATAGCGCTCATAGTGGCTTCTGTGCCGCTATTAACCATTCTGACCATTTCTACTGAAGGAACGAGTTCAGATATCAGCTTTGCCATCCCAACTTCCAGCGAAGTGGGTGCCCCATAGCTGGTACCATTTTTAAGAGCCTCCTGCAGAGCACTCACTATAAACGAAGGATTATGTCCAAACAAATGCGGTCCCCAGCTGCCTATATAATCTATGAAACTGTTACCATCAACATCAAAAATTTTAGAACCCTCTCCTTTTGTAATAAACAAGGGATCTCCGCCCACCGATTTAAATGCTCTTACGGGTGAGTTAACACCACCTGGAATGACTTTCTTTGCCTCATCAAAAAGCTGATGACTTTTGCTTGTATTCATGTAATCCTTAACTGAAAATGTTAATTAAGATAAAATTGAAAAAGAAAGATAATCCATAGCTCAAAATTAATCTACATAAATACTGAAGTATCGCAGCCTTTTTTGCCGTGACACACTGCATATAAGAAGTTAGGAATCATAAATAAATTAAACATGGATGAATAAGCTTACCTATAAAATAAAAGTCTGGTATCACCTTCTAACCAACAGTATTGGTTTTTATCCTACGCTTATAAGTGTTTTGTTTTTTCTAATCAGTGTCGGTATGATATTCCTTGAATCAACCGGCTACACAAAATATTTTATTAAAAACTTCCCATTACTGACAATATCAAGCAAAGATACCGCAAGGGTAATAATGAGTACGATTGCCGGCGGAGTTATTTCACTTACTGTCTTTAGCTTCACTATGGTAATGATTGTGTTTAATCAGGCCGCCACTAATTACTCACCCAGGATCATACCGGGTTTAATTTCAAGGAAATTTCACCAGGTTGTGCTGGGATTCTACGTTGGCACCCTCATCTATAGTTTTATAATAATGATTAACATTGATTCCAAACATTTTGTAATTTCTGTGCCGGGGTTTGCGATATTTATAGGAGAATGTTTAGGAATAATCTGCCTTATTCTCTTTGTCTACTTTATTCACTCCATTTCAAACTCGATACAAATAGGAAACATACTCCAGGAAATTTATAAAAAGACGATAGGAGGATTAAAAAAAGAAGAGGAAGAGAACAGATATAATGGAGATTCAGAGTTTGGAAACAGCGAGAGCTGGACTATGGTGAAGAGTCCGCAATCAGGGTATCTTCAAAGAATTGAGCAAAATAAAATTCTGGAAATACTTAAGGAAAACAACAGCAAACTGGAAATCACAATTCCTCTGGGTACATTCGTCCTTAAAAATTTTCCAATGGCCAGGATCAGCAGTGAATTGGAAGAAAAAGCCATGCAACAGCTTCTTGGCAACTTTATTTTCTTTGAGGAAGAAATAGTACAGGAAAATTATTATTTCGGTTTCAAGCAGATAACCGAAACAGCGGTTAAAGCATTAAGTCCCGGAATTAATGATCCAGGCACAGCTATAAAAGCTATAGATTATCTTACAGATCTCATCTCTCTCAAACTAAAACTTAAGGAAAAAAGGTTTATCTATTCTAATGAAAAACCGATGATATTATTATGCAACCCCTCAAATGAAGATCTGCTTTATTTTTGTTACGCTCCTATTCGCGAATACGGAAAAAACGATATTGTGGTTACCTTAAAACTTCTTCATTCTTTAAGAGAAATCCTTCTTTCCACAGAATCGGACAAATTTGATGAGCCCATATTTAATGAAGTGAAAATAATGATAGAGGGTGCAGACAAATATCTAACCAACTCAGCAGACCGAAAAAAAATTAATGAACTTGTCGAAGAAGTGAACCAGATAGGCAATCAAAAAAACGAATTAAAAAAAATACCTATCTGATATTATTATGCTTCTCCATTATAGCTTTTGCCCTGGGTTTATACAGAAGATGAAATATTACATCCAGATAAGAATTCATCTCCTCCATTTCAATATTTGTTGTATAACGCCAGAAACCGTAGATCTTTGCCAGTTCAAGCAGTTTTTTTGCATATAAATCCCAGTTATAATCTTTCTCAACTCTATCGATAGCTTTTTTTGAGATTCTCTTCCATATGGAATCATCCTCTCTTACCTCACGAACAAAGTCGAGAATTGTTTTAGTGGTTTCTTGAGCATTTACCGGGTCTATGTGGAATCCATTTATCTGATCTTCAATTATTTCGAGAGGACCACCATACATTGTGGCAAAAACGGGAAGACCGGAATGCATAGCTTCCAGAACAGTTAATCCAAATCCTTCAAACAAAGCGGGCTGAACGAAAATACCTTTATGATCCGCAATCAACCTGTATACTTCTCCTGTCTGATCTTTCCGGAAGAGCTTGCCTATCCACCGGATTTTATCATGAAGGTTATATTCTTCTATGAGAGAATGCATAAGCCGAATCTGCTCTTTTTCCTCTTCATCATTTGAATCCTCCGTCCGGACGTTTCCTGCTACAATAATAATGTTTGAAATTTCCTGCAGTTCTTTGCTCTCCCCAAACCATCTGACGAGCGAAGTTAAGTTTTTGATTTTATCAAGACGGGCCAGGGAAAAAATAGGAGTAAGACCCGGATTCTTCAACTTTCCAATAACGTCAGGGTCGTCATTATTATTAAAGATCAGATCGTTCAATTCCTCCTTTAGTTCATGGAGCCTGTCCTCCTCCTGAGTAAAAGGGAAATAAAAACTGAAATTTACGCCGGGAGGGACAATATTGAATTTGGGATGAAACAGATTTATACCTCCGGTAACCCTATAAAGCTCAGGCATCGTAAAATATTTATAGGATTCGTATTGACCAATGCTATCTTCCGTTCCCGCTATTTCCTGATATGAAGAAGTGATTATAATATTAGCGGCGTTCATGGCAATGAGGTCCGCTGTAAACTGAGTGGAGAAATGATACTGCTCCTCGAGATTTTTCCAGTATAAAGCGCTATACAGGTATTTACTTTTTTCCAGTGCATGTGCAATATTGCATTGGGTAACACCGTATTTTCTGGATAACATAAAGGCAACCGTATTCCCATCAGAGTAATTCCCGATTATAAAATCAGGTCTTGATCCAAACTCAGCAAGAAGTTCTTTATATGAATCCTCAGCAAAATCTTCAAGATATGGCCAGACCTCAAAACGCGAAATCCAGTTATCTGTTACAGCAGGATTATTAGAGCGAAATGGAACACGAAGTATCCAAGAATTTTCAGTATCGTAAACTTTTTCAAGTCTCTGATTTGATTTTGTATTTCCAGCATTTGGTATAAGGCGGGTAAGGATAATAATCTTCGGAGTAGCTTCTATACCAGCTTCTGAAAGAGATTCTATCATAGCTTTTTCAAGAGCTTTAACCTGATCAAGGATGTAAACAACCTGACCTCCAGTATCAGGCAGTCCCAAAACCCCCTCCTGTCCGAAATAACCATGCGGCGAAATAATTGCGATATTAAAGATCATCGGGATATTTGAAAGAAATTTCTTTAAGGCAAAAAAATCAGGAGTCTGGAGTAGGCTGTCGAGCTGTTTCAGGCTTTCTATCACAGAACCAGCTGTATTTCCTAATCCTCTCTCAAATCCAAGATCCTGCAGATCATTACTGAAGTTTTTATAATCATCATCCTCAGGTTTTTTCTTGAGTAAGTTAAGAGCCTTATCAATTTTCTTGCTTAAATCGTCCGGATCCTTAACCCGATCATTCAGGATTAATTGATGCGAATTATGTTTGTGAACGAAAAGAAAATCAAATAATGCCTTACGCATTTTTTCGGGATGTGTGAACATGGTACTGGATAGATAACGGTTAAGGAATTCAACACCACGCCCTATGCTTTTCGCCTCGCGTATGCTTGGAAATTTATCATAGAAAGTCCTGAAATTCAGAGAGAGGATATCCTCTTCATTATGGGGAGAAATAAAGGATTCTTTTGCTTCGAGATAAGCGTTAACATCTGTCTCCTCGAAATATTTCTCTTCAATATTAAATTTATAAAAATCTGAATGACCTATGCTGCCCCTTATTTCAAAATAAATGCAGCTTCCGATAGTTACCGATTCAGTGACCTTTTGGATTACTTCGCTTATAGCTTTATAGTTCCCCTTTTTCTTATCACTCTTTTTGAAGTCTTCCAGAATCTCTTTAAGATTCCCAAAAACCATCAACTTGTTTTCATTCGAACTAACCCGGTTGAGATACCTGAAAAAATCCTTTTTATTATCTTCTATTATTGCGTTTATCTGTTTACTCAAGCTTTTAACATCCTTTAAAGATTAAGAAAATTATAATGTTTAATCCCATCAATTATTCCTCCGGCGAATTCTCTTTTTGAAAAGTAAATTCTCTTACTGCCTTTTAAACCTTCCAGTTCTTTGCTGTAATTAGAAACCACAACACCAAGCAATTCACCTTTCAGCATCTCCTTATCATTACCGGAGTCTCCTGCTACCAGTATATGTTCGTAGGGGATATTCCATCGGTAAGCCAGGTAACGTATCGCTTTTCCTTTTGAAGCTCTGTAAGGGAGGATATCCAGAAACCGTCCATGGCTGAATATTACTGTAGTCTTCAATCTGTTTTTTACCAAAACATCTTTTACCTGCTGAAGATTATCGGAGTTTTCTTCCATAAAGTAACTTATTTTAAACTTTCGTTGTGTGAATTCTTCCTGAGGTTCAAGAAATTCTAATTTATTCAGGACGGTTTCTATTTTATCTCTCTGCCATTGATGAGCAATATGAGCATCCCATCCCTTCGAATATATCAGATCTCCTTTAAAGTTATAATAAATCTCGGAACCTACAGAGGAGATAATCACATCGGGTATCAACACCTTATTTTCCTTTAGAACATTTATCGCAGAATCTACCATCCTTCCGGTTGCCACCGCAAACCCCGGCTTATCTTTTCCCGAAGCGAGTATAGATTTGAATTCCTCAAGGCCTTCCTCACTTCCAAGCAGGGTATTATCTATATCAGAGACGATTAATTTCTCCATTGAGAAGAGTTTTTTACCGACAACAGCAAAAGTATTTTTTTTATCAAGTTCTTTCTTAAGAAGTTTCTGCACTTCGGCCAGGTAGGTATCTTTGTGAGCTTTCCAGGTATAGTATTCCCCCACATTTTTAATCCCATTATTTGAAAAATCATCCCAAAGTCCGGGATTTCCCAGAATTTCTCTTATAGCTTTTGCTATATTATCAGAATCAGAAACATCAACCAGAATTCCGTGCTTACAATTTTCAATGATGTCTCTCGGTCCTCCATCATTCGTTGCAACAACCGGAACACCGGAAGCAGCCGCCTCAATAAGTGTTAAACCAAACGGCTCAGCAAGTGCAGCATTTACGAATATGCCATGAGATTGTGCCGCGATGCGATATAACTGAGGAATTTCATGCTCTGTATCGTGTCTTTTAGGAATTGCCATTTTTCCATACAGATTATATTTGTCCATCAGCAGAAGAATCTCGGTAAGGACCTCACGTTCATTCTCAGGCATTTCCTGGATATCTTCCCTTATTCCCGCAAATATGGCCAGGTTAGATTTATATTGAAGATCTTTGTTTTCTCCATATGCCTTAATCAAGCCCGAAATATTTTTTCTCTTATCCGGGCGGCAGATGGTGAGGATCATTGGTTTGTTAACGTCAACAAAAAACCTGAAAAGCTTTTCCCCTATTATGCCCTTCCATTTTTCTGATTCATCTTTATCTTCAGGTTTCTGATTGAATGGGTAGAATTTCTGAATGTCCACCCCGGGAGGGATTACCTTAAATTTTCTTTTCTCAGTATTCTCATAATCACCATATTGTTTATCAATTTCCTGCGATGTGCTTGTAACGATCATATCCGCAAAATAAATTATATCCTCTTCAATCTTGATCCGGTGACTAATTTTATATCTTTTTTCAATTTCATCACCACTCATTCCCCCATTGAGTAATTTTCTTTGCTTATCCTTTCCAAGTGAATGTCCCGTATGGATAAAAGGTATACCAAAGAACTTGGTGAGCTCACTGCAGACGTAGCCCGCATCAGCATAATGGCTGTGGATTATATCCGGAAGACGGCCTCCAGACTTAATATGCTTTATGCTTTTGTCAACAAATTCCTCCAAATGCTCCCACAGCAGTTCCTTGCGCAGATATTTTCCTCCGCCAGCCTTTATTCTTATAATGCTGAGCTTCTCATTGACCTTTTCAAATGGCTTAGCATAATCTTCTGATACATTTTTATCCTTTAACCGGCGGGTTAAAAGTTCAACTTTTTCAACTCTATTATCAAGACTTAATGCTTCAGCAAGCTCAAGGACATACTTTATCTGACCCCCCGTATCTGAATCCCTCCCTAATTCAGGATTCACACCCCTGATCAAACCATGAATACTATACAGTTGAATAAAGAGTCCCTTGTCTCTTTCATTGCTCATTTATAATCTCTTTATATTCTTCATATAGAGATGAATCCTGCGGCAGGGCACCGCTTATTTTCACAATTTCCCCGGCAAATTTCGAAGCAATTTCATTTATTTTTTCTATATCCCAGCCCTTAAGATACCCTATACACAGGATTGCCGCATAAGCATCACCAGCCCCGACAGTATCAACGACATTATCAACAGGCAATTTATAGTTACTATTTCGGTCTCCCTCATAAATTACAGCCCCGCCATCGCCATGGGTGACACACAACTGTTTGATAGATAATTGATTTAATAATCTTTTTGGGGTCTCGTAAGAATCAAAGTTTTTATCCAGTATTAAGGTATTAACGAGATAAAGCTCCTCTATATTGAGCTTAAGAACATCACACATCTCCACACATTCCTTAATTAACTCCCTGGTATAAAAATTTTGCCTGATATTTAAATCGCAGAAGTATTTTATATCCCGTCCAAAGAAATGATGTATTGTTTCTCTCGTTGTGATATTCCTTTGGGCCAGCGTACCGAAATACAAACAGTCAGTTTTCTCGTTTATAAGATCAGTAAGTTCGTCTTCTACCTCGATGAAATCATATGCGGTTCCGGTTTTTATCTGCCATGAGGGAATTTTTTTTTCATCCAGAATTGCGATAGATTCTCCGGTAGGATGTACCGGATCGGTTTTTATGTACTTTGTGGACAGCTGATTTTTTGTAATAAAATCAAGTATTTCCTGTCCATTGTCATCTTCTCCTACGCGGCTTACGAAATTACCATGCCCGGTCAGCTTCGTATAGTGATAAAAAAAGTTAAAGGAGGCTCCGCCCAGCGTTTTTGACCCTGGATATATATCAAATAATACTTCTCCTATTGAGGTTACATCAATCATAAAATCTTCTGGGATATTGAAACACATATTATATTACAATAATTTTTTCTAATATCAAGTTAGAGGGGGCACTTAAAAACACCTATAAGCCATTCTAATTCAACGAGTTAATAATTTCCCGGCTATGGAATGGAATTATATTACATATAAGCTTGTTGGGTAGATAAAAAGCCGAGTATTTTATGAAAATTTACAGATATTATGAGGAACTGAAACTCCCGATTGATATTAGTGAAGCCTGGGAGTTTTTTTCCGATCCCAAAAACCTTGTTAAAATCACGCCTCCGGATATGGGATTTTCAATAACGAATAATCCTGCAGAGGATGTTTATTCAGGAATGATTATCACCTATAAGGTAAAGCCGCTATTTAATATTTCTGTTAACTGGGTTACTGAAATAGTATTTGTCGATAAGCCGAATTCCTTTATAGACGTTCAAAGGTTCGGACCGTATAAGTTCTGGCATCACAGACATTCCTTTAAGATGGCAGCAGGAGGCGTCATAATGACAGATGAAGTTTACTATTCACTTCCTTTCGGAATTATTGGAAGTGCTATACACTCATTACTTGTGAAAAAAAGAGTTCATAACATATTTAGTTATCGGAAAACAAAGCTGCAGAAGATATTTTCATGATCAGATCATCAGATATCTTTACCTTAATAAAAATACAATGATAACAGTGAGTATGAGTACGGACACAACGGGTCTCGTATAATCGGGATTTTTCTTTTTGAATGCTCCCCAAAGATTTCCGGCTATTAACATAATAATAAGGAGAGCTAATGCTGCCCCAAGGCATTCTATAACCGAAAGACTGCTGCCTAAGATATCAACCAGACTTCTTCCATTCCATATTTTTGAATATATAACTTCAAGGTGAAGCCAGTAAATCAAAAGTGATTCTCTGCTTACGTTAAGAACAAATGATTTCTGCGTTTGCCTTTTTAAGGCATAATACCAGAAAAAAGATGACAGCAGCAGAACGTAGCCTAATCGTTGATATAAAAACAAGGGGTTAGGCCTGATGCTAAATATTGGTGAATCAAACAAATCAGAAAAGAAAAGATGCCCTAGAAAAATGGGTATCAGACTATACAGAAGTATTTTTATAATAAATTTACTTTCCCGGTTTTCAACACGCGAGTTAATATAGAACCTCGAATAAACCGCCCCCGCAAGAAGAAAAAACATCCATGGGAATACCGGGAAGTTCGAACCATGCAGAGAATTCAGATAATCAGCAAAGAATAAAGGAATATACCTGCTGAAATCAATCTGCCAGATTAATGGAGAGACAAAGCTTATCAGGATCAACAGAAAAATTAAAAGAGCGTAAAACAATTTATCATGTTTTATTATAATCCTTAAAAAGAGTAAGAGAAGTAAGCCTGAAGCAATGCATTGGAGGATATCGACATTGAACCATACAATAAAAGGATCTGGAGAAGAACTATTAATAATTCTGCCGAAGGAATAAAAAGGAAGATGAAGTGAATACCCTGCCAGATAGATTAAGCCTATTCTACTTAATTTATTCCAGAAATATCCCCCGAATTTTTTTAATTCATCAATTTTTCTCTCAGTCGAAATTATAAAAGCAAATCCGCTTACAAATAAAAATGCAGGCGCAACCAGTCCATTGATAAAATTTAATAAATAAAACCAGCCGGTTTCTTTTAAGGAAGGGAGAAGGAATGCATTAAAAATATGAACTTCAATCATAATGATTAAGGCCCAGCCTCTTAACAGATCAATATAGATATAGCGTGTATGTTTTTTATTCATTTCCGGCAAAAATAAATAATCAAACAGTTAATAAATTATCGATTAACAGATAGAGATGAAAATAAGTGAAGAAGGGTTACTGGTTGAAGATATCTTCTTTTCCGATGTTTGGAATTTTGGGAGTCCAGTCATCTCCGTTACAAGGAAGAAATGATTTTGTAGGGTGTTTATCATATTTCATACATAACACAGCAGAACGGTCGAAATGTTTACAGGAAGAACATAGTGTAGAGTTAATAATTTCTTTATTCTTTTCCTCAAAAAGCCGGTAATGAATAATAGCGGGATGAATAACAACTCCGTAAATAGCCATAAGTACGATTGTCCACCAAAACTGAAATTCGATATATCCCCGGGCGATCCACAAAACAGGGAGTAATACCGAAATCCTCAAAATGGTCCAGAAAACTATTTCACCCACGAAAAATCCTTAATAGTATAATAAATGATGTAATTCGCAGAAATATTATTTTTAATTTACATAATAATAAAAGAATTAAGGTAAGATTACAATATATGAAGACAGCCCGGGCAACTTGCTGTTATTTAATTAACGTATTAATATTAAATATTGTAGTTTTTGTTTATTTTTGTAATAAAAATGCCCTGCAAAATGCAGGGCAAACATGATTTTGAATTATTTAGTGAGCGCGGGTGGGCTCGAACCACCGACCCTCTGCTTAAAAGGCAGATGCTCTACCCCTGAGCTACGCGCCCATCAAAAATTGAGAGCTACAAATATAAAAAATTGAGAATTTTATTCCAAATTGGCTATTTCTCTTCAAAATAAAACAGGGTACTAATGACAAAAAACTCTAAGATTTTAGTATGTGATGATGATGAAACTCTTTGTTATTTATTAAAAGAACAGCTTCTTGAAGAAGGCTTCTCTGTTGACACGGTCTATGATGGCCAATACGCGATAGAGGCTATCAAAAGAAAAAACTACGATATCCTCCTGCTCGATCTGAATATGAAGGAAGTTTCGGGCGAAGAGGTCCTTAAATTTGTTTCTGAATATAATGCCTCAATTCAGGTAATTATACTATCAGCACAATCGGAAATCAGGAAGGCAATCGAGTGCATCAAAATGGGGGCATACGATTTTATTACCAAACCCTATAACTTCGATGAACTTCTTGTTACCATAAACCGATCAGTGGAGCATAAAGAACTCATAGTTAAGAATGCCATTCTGTCCAGCCAGGTTAATAAAAAGCTTTCTAACACCATTATTGGTGATAGTCCTGAGCTTCAGCGGGTTATAAATCTCGCGAATAAGTCGGCTATGTCCGACTCTAACATCCTAATTGAAGGAGAGACCGGTACAGGTAAGGAGCTTTTTGCAGAATATATCCATAAGCATTCCGCAAGGAATGATAAGCCCTTTGTAATAATCAACTGTGCCTCGCTTCCTGATCAGCTAATAGAAAGCGAACTATTCGGGCACGAAAAAGGTGCTTTCACCGACGCGAAGAATACCAAGCAGGGACTTGTTGAAATAGCCCATGGAGGAACTCTTTTCCTCGATGAAATCGGAGAGCTGAGCCTTACACTTCAGCCGAAGCTGTTAAGATTTCTGGAGAATGGTGAATACCGGAGGATAGGCGGTGTAACCAACCTGACTTCTAATGTCCGCGTAATCGGGGCAACAAACAGAAATCTTATGGAAGAAGCAGACAATAAAAATTTCAGGCGTGATCTTCTTTTCCGTCTGAACGTTATAACGCTGACAATTCCTCCTTTGCGGGACAGAAAGGAAGATATTTCTCAACTAGCCGGCCATTTCCTTACTACCAAATCTCCGGTAAGAGCCCCTAAGAAAATCTCTTCCGAAGCAGAGAGGGTTTTACAGAGTTATAATTTCCCGGGAAATATCAGAGAGCTTGAGCATATTATAGAAAGAGCAATAATATTTGCCGAAGGAGATACCATCAAACCCGATGATTTAAACCTGCCGCATTCTGCGTCTTTTAAGGAAAGCTCGACCATAACAGAATCCGAGGAAGACCTATCGGTTCTGAGCATGGAAGAGGTCGAAAAGCGTCATATAGCCAAGGTGCTCAGGAGAAACAGATGGGATAGAACCCAGACGGCAAATCAGCTGGGGATAAGTCCAAAAACACTTTATACGAAGATTAAGAAATACGAAATTAAACAAGATTAACAAGCTAAAATATGTCTAAACCCCTCGTTTCTAAATATCCACTTATTGATATTTTAGAAACAGATGATTCTGCTTACGCTATTACCGATGCTTCTTTCAGAGTTACCTGGTATAACCAGCAATTCAAATCATTAATCGATTCCAGGCGCATTAAGGGAAAAAGGGTAGATGTTCTTCTGGAATTTGAGGACGGGAAACTAGATGACGCATCTGAAAACAAATCCAAACCTTTCCAGGTTCGAAATGATGAGTATCTGATGTTAATCTCACCCCTTGACACAAGGAAAAAGCAGGAAGGCTATTTCGTAAAAGTTCATGGTATTCACCAGGACAGAAGACAAGAATTCACCGATTCCGATCTAATACAGAAAAACCTGAAATTCCAGGAGGAACAACAGAATATTCTCACCCTGCTGGTAAAAGAAAAGTCCCTTCAGCTACTGGCGGGAGAAATATTAAAGAAAAGCATCGAACTTTCAAAAAGCGACTTTGGACTTGTTGTTATTTTTAATGATGCAAATAAGTATGAATTTCTGATTCAGGATGATAAAGAGATAATCAAAAACCAGAAGGAAACGGAAAGGGAAGTTGCGGCTAATTTCTCTTTTATTACCAAATGGCTTAATGTCAACAAGCATTCTCTTCTCGCTCTGAATTATCCTAATAATATCGGGTTTAATCTTACCAGGTTCTTCCAGTGCGAAGCATTGATTATTTCTCCCGCCTTCTTTGATGAGAAGCTTTTAGCAGTGACTATCGTGGGCCGGAAGAAGGAAGTTTATACTACGCTTGAAATCAACAATGGTGAACAGCTGGCAGTACTGCTCGCATTCTCAATCAGCAGCATAAGAACGAGAGAATTAAATACCACACTGGAAAACAGGCTGCTGCAGGCTCAGAAGCTGGAGACTATCGGCAAGCTGTCGAGCGGTATGGCGCATGATTTCAGTAATCTTTTATCCAGCATATTCGGAAGTTTAAATCTTCTGAAAAAGAGGGTCCCTGATAATGAAAATATATATCGATTAATAGATAATATTGAGAACTGTTCAGTAAGGGCCCGCGACCTTACAAAAGGCCTTCTTTCGTTCGGCAAACCGACGCCTAAAAGAAAAGAAATTATTAAGCCTAATTTGTTAATGACTGAAATTTCAAAGGTCATTTCCCAAACGTTTCCACGTAAGATTCATTTTGAGAGTAATGTAGATGAGAACCTGCACGACGTTCTGGGGAACGGCACAGAGATCTACCAGGTGCTGTTAAATCTTTGTGTGAATGCTAAAGAGGCAATTGAAGGGAACGGTAAAATAAAGCTGGAAGCATCAAATATTACCATAGACGAGGAGAACATTTTCAAGTATCCTCTTCTTAATAAAGGTAAATATGTACATTTCGCCGTCGGCGATAACGGATCCGGAATTGAGGAACAGCATGTACAGAAAATATTTGATCCTTATTTTTCTACCAAAGTAAAAGAAACGGGTTCCGGGCTAGGGTTATATGTGACTTATGGAATTATCAAGGCACACAGCGGACATATAGAGGTCTCAAGCACCATTGGGCAGGGAACCACCTTTGACGTTTATCTTCCGGCCTTCGAACCCGCTGTATCGGAAAGGGCCGCTCCCACAGATAAAATCATATTACTTATTGATGACGAAGTTATGCTGAGGGATCTCCTTGCTGAAATGCTTGAATCGAATGGGTACAACGTAATTAAGGTCGGCTCGGGTTTAGAAGGATTAAGGATCCTGACCGAAGAGATCAAAGCTGATCTCGTGATTGTAGATTATAATATGCCTGAGATCAATGGTCTTGAGACCATTCAAAAAATAAGGGAACTTAATTTCAAAATGCCCATTATCTTATCCTCAGGCAGTATGGGACTGGAAGAAAATCTAAATCTGAAAGAAGCCGGAATTACAGCTACCCTTACGAAGCCTTATGAATTCGATACAATGTTCTCAACCATTCAAAAACTAATTTAGTCAGGGTGTCTGCTCTTCTTTTTGATCAACGTCTATCATTTTAATATTCTTAACGTAATCTGACAAGACTGGTTTTTTTATCGTATGGAGCTGATTAAGAATATTGTTAATCTCTTTAATGGCAGTTGTAATATAGTCCAGCCTCTTATTTATAGCCTCTGTTGAAATAATTTCTTTGCTTATTTCCCTTTTAATCGCGGCCGCTGAGAGACTCATAAGGGTGAGTGGCTGCTTTATTTTATGATTCGCCGTAACCACAGTCGCTGCAAACAATTTACTCCGCTCAGCTTCGATCAACTGTTTCCGGGCATCGGATAATTTAAGTGCCGATTTTACCCTGGCAAGCAGTTCAACTCTGTTAAATGGTTTCTTAATATAATCAAAAGCCCCTGCTTCAAGTCCCTCTTTTGTGTCCTCCGCTTCTATTTTAGCGGTAACCAAAATTATAGGTATATGAGCAGTTTCTTCATTAACAACCAATTTTTTACAAACATCGAGACCGGTTATCTCAGGCATCATTATATCAAGAAGTATAAGGTCGGGCTGTTCAGAAATAGCTTTGTTTAATCCTGATTTTCCTTCATAGGCAGTAATTACTTCATATCCCTCGCTCTCCAGTCTGTCCTGCAGGAGGAATACATTTTCCGGAAGGTCATCAATTACAAGAATTTTTTTCATTTGACCACTGTATTTAATTTGGAGAATAGTCGTTCAATTTTAAAGGCCATAGAAGCGGAATTAACCGGTTTTGATATATAATCATCAAATCCATGTTTAAGAATTATTTCTTTATCCTCTACCATAGCTTTGGCAGTTACCGCAAAAACAGGGATGTTCTGCCACAATTTATTTTGTTTAATTCTGTTTAATGTCTGGAATCCATCCATGCCGGGCATCATTATGTCGAGCAGAATAAGATCTGGAATGTTCATTTCCAGCGACTCAAGACATTCTTTGCCTCCTTTTACCATTATAGTATTACAATTGCAGGAGGTAACAATTTCATTAAGGGTAAAAAGTGTATCGGGATCATCGTCAACAATCAGTACATCGCCATTCAAAGCAACTTGTTTTTCAAGTGGAATTTCTATGGAGATTACATCTTCAATCTTTTCCACCTTTGGCTTCTCCGGAAGCTCTATAGGATTAGGTGCTTCCGCGTTTTCTTCCTGAAGACGGATCCTGTCTCTCACAACTTTCAGCACATCAAGAGGATGCCCTTTTGATTTAACCGTAATATTTTCAACTATATGGTTCAGGGACTGCTTATCCTCGTCACTCATTTCATCGTTTGTGCTTATGATAATTGGTATGTCCCTGGTTTCTCTGTGAGTTTTCAATTTGTGGGACAGGGTGATCCCATCCATATTCGGCATAAGGAGGTCGAGGATAATAAGATCGGGCTGTACCTCTTTAATTTTGCTGAACGCGAGTTCACTATCCTTTATATAATCTATCCGGACTTTCTCATTGGCAAATGCTTCTTTGAAGTTTTCAAACACACTCTCATCATCGTCCACAATTACAATTTTCTCTATCGGTTTTTTGGCTTTCTCTTCGAGTGCATTAAAAGCGTGCGTTAATTTATCTGACGAGATAGGCTTGACGATATATTCATAGGCGCCCAATCCATATCCCAGGTTTTTGTCGCTTATGATAGAAACAAGGATTACAGGGATATCCTCGGTTTCGGGGTTTTCCTTCAATTCTTTAAGTACACTCCATCCATCTTTCCGGGGAAGCATAATATCAAGAGTAATCGCAAAGGGCTGCAAAGTTATTGCTTTTTGTAATCCTATTTCCCCATCTTCCGCGTATTCAACTTCATACCCTTTTGAGATGAGATATTGGCCGATTGTATATCTTACATCGGGGTCATCGTCAATAACCAGAATGGGATGCTGACGGTTTTTAATAAGCTTTTCAATATTAAGATGCGGAACAACTTCCTTCTTCTTCTGCTCAACCAAAACCAGCGGTATAGTAAACGTAAAAGTAGACCCTTTACCCTTTTCACTTTTAACCGATATTGTACCGTTCATTAGTTCAGCAATCTTTTTACATATCGCGAGTCCCAACCCTGTGCCGCCATATTTTCTTGTTGTTGTGCCATCAATCTGCCTGAACTCTTCAAAGACAATTTTCTGGTCTTCTTGCGAGATACCGATACCAGAATCTGTGACATCAAATTGCAGCTCATTTTCATTCGCTCTGGAAAGCTTTAATTCAATAGATCCTTCGTGAGTAAACTTCACGGCATTGCCAAGCAGGTTAATCAACACCTGGATCACCTTACCTTTATCAGTATTGATTATGACCCGGGTATCCGTTTTTTTAACGACTTTGAATTCAATATTCTTATTTACAAGCAAAGGAGTTACAGAAGCATTTACTTCCGCTAACAGATCCTCGAGGAAGAAGTCCTCGAGAGCGATATCCATCCTGCCGGCTTCAATTTTGGAAAGATCAAGGATATCATTTATTAAGCCCATCAGTCGTTTGGCGCTATTCATCACTACATATAATCGTTCCCTGTCTTTGGCTTTAATATTCGCATCATCCAGCATAAGCTCTGTTAATCCCAGAATAGCGTTCATAGGAGTTCTGAGTTCATGCGACATGCTGGCAAGGAACTGGGATTTTAGTCTGGTAAGCTCTTCAGCCTTTTGCTTTTCAGCCTCAAGTTCCTCAGCTTTCTGCTTCAATTCATCGTGCAGCTGAGTTAGTGTATCATTCTGTTTCTTAACCTTAATGTTCTGTTCCTGGTAATCGTCATTAAGGGATTTCAGATCAGATATTAATTCTTCCATCCGGACAAGCGCCAGAGAATTTGTCAATCCTATCGCAAGCTGCTCCTGTATGTTCTGAAGATATTCCACAGCTTCTTTTGAAGGTTTTTGAACTCCTCCAAGCTCAAGAATGGCAATAACATTATTATTATATATGATGGGCTGAAGTAAAAGGTACTTCAGACTTATACTCATCAACCCTGAATTCACAACCGGGAGTCCTTCTTCCGTTTCGATTTGAACAGGAGAATGATCTTTTAGAACGGGGGCAAAGAGTTCCGGGGTTTCATTCAATGAATTCCGCTTTATACCGTATGAACTAACCATTTGAATCTGGTTTTCATTCACCGTATATAAGGCACCGACAGTATAACCGCATGTATTAATTATTTTCTTCAGGGCCGCTTCTGATATTTCTGAAAGAGAAGGATTCTGATTCAACAGGGTGATGAATTCAGAATATTCATTCATCGCCTTTTGATTTTTATTCAACTCATCCATCATCAGGTTGAACGCGCCGGCAAGCTGGCCTATTTCATCTTTACTTTTTACTTCAATCCTTGTACTGAAGTCGCCTGCTTTTGTTGCTGCAGTTGCAAGATTAAGCTGCGATATCTGTTTTCTGATTTTATCAGTAAATACAAGGGTGAGGATCAAGGGCAAGGATAGATCCGGCAACGCCGATAATTATTATAACATAACGGATATTAGCGCGCAGATCAGCCGCCTCATTTATCGTATTAAAAACCAGGAAGGAAATCTTACTGTTATTAGATGTGCCGGGATTAAAAACAGCGGCGACCAGGTCAGATGCTTCTTTATCAGAGGTATAAGTGGAAGAAGATTTAGCTCCGGTCAATTCCGAATAAGCATTTTTCAGGCTGACAATGAACTTATTATTATTTTCAGGATTGGATATTTCTACCGGTGTACCATCCCAGATCAAGGCTACATCCGCATTTATCTTTCCGGAAAGATCTGTCAGTAAGTCAGCTGAGAGCGATCTGCCATAATAAAAAATTACCCCTTTTTCATTTGTATAAGAATTTATTGATACGAACGGGTTTTCCTTAAGGAACGTAGTCAGATCGAAATTACCTTTTGGAAATACAATGTTTTTCTTCCCTGTGAACAGGGAAACCTTTTCTCCATCCGGTTGAGTCTCCAGTATGAAATCCAGATTCTTTGTGAGAGATTTAGGGGAAAGATTGACAAGTTTATCATTGTCGATGAACTTATAAAAATCCTCATCCGAGTTCTGCTGCATGTCCCTGTACGTATACAGAAATTCATTCAGAGAATTCTGAAGCTGCTTCGACTGCTGTGAGGAGAGGACATTATACATAACCGAGTAGAAAGCAAAAGCGGCGCTCCCCAGTATCAGCACAACAATGGTAAAATTAATGATTAATATTCTTAAACTGAGTTTCATAGTAAACCATAATAGAGTAAAATTTTACTAATTCTCTCGTTGAAGGACCTTACGAATAGTGATGAGAAGCTCATCAAAATCGTAAGGTTTGCTGATAAAATCGCTGGCTCCCATTTTAGCCGAGTCGATAGCGCTTTTTACATCAGCGTAGGCTGTAAGCACTATCACTTTCGTTTTTATCTCCTTCTTATCGAGTTCTTTCAGTACTTCAAATCCATCTTTCCCCGGCATCTTGAGATCCAGCAGAATAAGATCCACCGGTTTTTTCACAAGGAAGGAAAATGCTTCGTCTCCGTTATTAACATATTCTGCGTCATAGCCTACTTCACTAAGCTCTTCTCTAAGGACCGAACATAAGTTCGTATCGTCATCAACAATAAGAATAGTTTCCATATCAACCGGATTATTTATCCTCTGTTAGTGAGTTGAGCTGGTAATATTTGATCCTCTCCCTGTTCTTAATGATGTCTTCCTTAATAGGATTTTCAACTCTCGGTCCCGCCAGTCTTTCCTTAAGGGTAGGAACGAGTTCAGCCTTTATCAAGATGACCAGTTCTTTTTTAGTTGTAACGGTTTTATCACTGCCGGTAAGATATCTTATACCGAACACCCACCAGGGGAGATCTTTTAAGAAAGGAATACCAACCCGCTCATTGGTTTTCTCATTTGAATAAAGACCGCCGAGGATCGTTTCCTCACCATTAAGCATAACAATCTGAGTGCTTGCTGAAGTCTTTTTAATTTCTGTAGTAGTTTCGCCTGCTGAGAACGTACTTCTTTCAACGTTTAATTTTAAGAGAGTATAATCAACGCCATCTTCTGTATATACAAAAGGAGTTACTTCGATTATCGTTCCTGTAGGGAAGAACTTTTCAACCACGTTTCCAGCAAAATCTCTTTGCTTTACTGAAAAGTCAGACCCCACCTGGATTCTGCCGAGCTGGCCTTCTCTTACGATCACGTTAGGACTTGCAATAATATCTCCCAGCTGTTCTGATTCAAGGAACTTAAAAGCAGCAGTAACATCCCCGAAGAAATTTCCGCTCTGGAATGTCCCATTGCCCGTTATATTATAGTTATTCCCCTGGGTGGTTGGGGTTCCTGAACTACTACTAGCCTGAGGATTAGCCCCGGTATATAATTCTGTTCCAAGGTTTATTCCCTTCCCTGAAAGTAAAACTCTCCAGTCAATTCCTCTTTCCCTTGTGGCGTTTTCATCCTGCTCAAAGAAAACAGCTGAAATCTTTACTTCGCGGGAATCGACAGAGGCGTAATTATCGGGAGTTCTGTTTTCTTCAGATTCTCCCTTTTTTCTTACAACTATTACGTTTTCTTTTTCTTCATATGTAAGTCCTGCATACTGAACAATTACAACCAGGGCCTTATCATAAGGCATATTATTTATTTCTATACCTATCGGCTGGTCAGAGCTGACAGTAGAAACAATATTTTTACCAGTGAACTTTTCGCTGACCTTGCTGAGCAGATCAATTGCCTGGTTGAAGGGCAGAGATGCTGACATTGTAACCAGTTCATCAGGATTTGTATATCCCTTGAACTCTTTTTCAAGGTACTGCTGTGAGTAGGACTGGAATACCAATCCAAGCATCAAAAACAATGTTATTGTAAATGTTTTCATTTTTTTAATCTCTCTTTATTAATGGCCTTTTTTGTCTTTTTTAGAATCTTCTTTTTCAAGTCCGAGGTCGACTTTATCAATAATGCCGCCTTTATTCAGGATAAAGCTCACGCTGTTTCTTTCATAATCTATTTTGGTCAGATAACCAAGGTAAACCTGTTCACCTTCCCACAGTAAGTAAGTATTTCCTTTACTGTCGCCTATGAACGCTCCTTCAGGAACCAGGGCTAACAATTTTGCACCCTGAACATCAAGCAGATTATCAAGATTAGGCGGAATTTCATTTCTGATCAAAGGATAAAACGCATCATACAGCGGTCTTGCGGTAAGATTATTTTCAACCATTGCGGATGTAGCAAAGCGGCTGTCGTTGGAATAGTAAGCTGCCACATCGAGGTCAAAGTTAACCAGGAAGTGAGGCATTCCCTCTTCATCTGTTTTAATCAGATTGCTGAAGGAAACCGATTTTAATTTTTTCAGCTCTTTACTTTGCTCAATAGCATAGATAAGACGCCAAACATCATTATAGGCTCCTCCACCTCTTAATTTATATTCATGGTAGAAGAAGTTTTTGTCAGGTTTCATGTCTGCGTATTCTATATCTATTGTGGTTAGGGGAGAATAACTATCGCTAAGATCATTCACAAAATCATAGAATTTTATGGATGATAAGTCTTTGGGAATGTTGAACTTCCTGGCTGCCAGAACTGAGTCAAGAACTCCGGCACGAACCTGAAGGTCCTGATATTGAGCTTTCAGATCAGCAGTATTATATGAATGCGCCTTCATCTCATCGAGTTTAGTTCTTCTCTCGTTAAGATCGCCTCTCTGAAATACAAGGATATACACGCCGCCCACAACTAGTATAAAAACAAGCAGAGCGACCAGACCAAGTGTGCTTTTTACTTTACGGTTCATTGTACGCTCTTCTTATTATTTAACAAACTAAAACTTATAGTGAATTTGTATGCGTTTTCATCTCTTAATGCTTCAAAAGCCATACTCTTCAGGGTTGCATTTTCGAGTGAATATGCGAATTTGGTAACGACATCCTTATTTACAGCATAACCAATTAAAACAACCTCCTGGTTGGCATTTACAGAAAGCTGTGTAAGCCATAAGTTATGCCTGGCAGCGAAGAAATCGGATATGTTCTGCATTACGTCTGTCCAGACGCCGGTGCCGGTAGACGCAGAATCAAGTATTGCCTGAGTCTGATCAAACCCTTCTATTTTTGTCTTCAACTGGGATATGTCATTCAGGATTTCCTGGTTCTGCCGCATTGAAATAGTCTCTTCGGTGATCTTCTGATTCAGTTCTCCTATTTCGAGATGATTCTTGAGGATTGACTGGGTCATTAATAATGCTGCGATGAAAAGTATCGGGAGCATCAAATAGCCATGCCATGCAAACTGGATGAACTTCTGATCATCTTTAACATATTTAGGCAGAAGATTTATTCCTTTTGTGCCTTCTTCCTCTTCGTCGATGAATTCAGTTCCGACAGATATCGGAACACTGAAAGCTGAGAACTTTGATTTTGTCTCTTCATCAAGAGCTGACAGGTCGAGGTCATCGAATTCAAGACGGGAAACATTTGCCTCCGGGAAAGTGCCATAAAAAGAGAGTATTAAATTCTCTGAATCATCCTCTCCGCAGACTATAATATTGTCCAGCGAGGAAATTCCGCCATTCTCCATCTCAAGCAGAATCTTAGAAAAATAAACATCATAAGTATGAAGATTGGAAGTTCCGATATCCAGGGTAGTTCCGATGTGTTTTAATTTTCTGCCGTGGAGGAAAATCAGCTTACTGTATTCTTTACCTATATAAACAATAAGAGAATTGTCATCAGGGAAGAACTTCTTCCGCTTGGATACGTAAAAGGCAAGTGATATTTCAGCACTTTTTACAGTAGGTATCTTATAATACCTTTTATTATTATATCTGGCGAGGGAGTTAATAAACTTGATACAGCTGACCTCGCCGCCCAGAAATACAGACAAAAGTGATTTGTCCGCAAGTTCAATATATCCAAGGTTTTCGCTGTCGATGGAGACATTCTTAGCTTCCTGGATATCGTTAATAATCTCCTGAGTCACTTTGGCCGATTTTGGGAATTTAGAGCCTTCAAATACATGATAGAAGATAGCAGGTTCTGTTAATGCCGGAATAAACTGAGCAGTGCTAAGGTTTATTCCTGAAAGAGCATCATTGATTAATGCCAACGATGTCGATTCAGATTGCGGAGCGCTAACAGGTCCTGTGGATCTCTTCAATCCCTCTATCTGAAGGTCTTCGGAATCGAGCTGAAGACCGCCCAGGGTGTCATCCGTTGCTAAAGCAGGCTGGGAAACAACATCTGTAGATGCCGTTTTTAGCACTTTAAGCTTGCCGCCCTCTTGAGCGAGAACGGCTGCTTTTAATTCTGTTCCTTCACAGTAGATACAAACTAATGTTTTCATTATGCTGCCGATAATATTTGATGTATTCTTGTTTTATTATTTGCGTATGCTATGGCTGTCTCAAGAGAAATTTTCTTAGTCAGATACAGCCTTTTCAGATCCTGTTCCAGGGTAATCATGCCTTGCTGGCCTCCCTGGTTTATCATCATATAGATTTCACTTACGTTATTATTCTTAATCGCTGCTTTAACACTGGGAGTAACAATTAAAACTTCCTTAGCGAGTGCTCGTTTTCCATCCAGGCTGGGTACAAGTTTTTGTGAAACTATGCAGACAAGTACGTCCGCTAATCTATGGCGAACTCTATCCTGTTCAGCCGGATTGACTTCAGCAACAATTCTGTCGATTGTTTCTGAGGCAGAAGAAGTATGGAGCGTTGAGAACACTTTATGACCGGTATCCGTAACTTCCAGTGCGGACATTATAGTTTCCGGATCTCTCATTTCACCTATAATTATAATATCAGGGTCCTGCCTTAATGATTGAATAACTCCATCCTTAAAAGACAGCACATCACGTCCTATCTCCCTATGCCGAATTATGCAGGCTTTTGAATTATGAACGTACTCAATAGGGGAGGCGATTATAACCACATGTGCCGGATCAATTTGATTATGAGCGTCAACAATTGCGTCTAATGTGGTTGATTTACCCGATCCTGTGATCCCGGTGATTAATGTGAGTCCATCTTTAATATAGGTATGGCTGAGGGTTTTGATAACATTGGGATGAAAGCCATAGGAATCCAGCGGCCTTATAGTCGAATTTATTGCACGCATATTCAAGGCGAGTGAATCAAGATCAAAATAAGCGTCGGCTCTGAAGCGAACATCAACATTTTTTCTGGTATAATGGAAGGTATAGCTAAAATCAAGGTTGCGGGTTAAAGCCAGATGTTTACGCTGATTAACATTAAGCATATTGATAATGAAGACAGCTGCCTCATCATCATTAACCTGGATAAATTCCTTAACTCTTTCCTTATTGCCATGGATGCGCATCCAGATATAGCCGCCGTTCCCATGTCCTCCGAGCTCTATATCAGAAGCTTCCATTTCAATCATTGCTGTAAGAACCTTATTTAGATAGTTCCTCAGTAAAATCCTTTTATTCGAATCCAGTTTCTCTATATTATCAAGCAGATAGGATACTCTATCAGGTCCCTGCAGAACGGGGGGAATGGTATTACAGAATTCTGTTAAGACCTTTTTTATCTCAGGGATTGTTAGGGCAATATCTTTTGTATCTTTAGAAATCATATTGTTTAAGCATTTATTTTGTGTAACAAATTTTTATTCATCTGAAGTAGCCGCGATCACTTCCTGGATTGAAGTTAAACCTAATTTCACCTTTTCAAATCCAGAATCTCTTAGAGTTAAAGTCCCGTCAGCTTTTGCCTGGTTTCTGATCTTTTCTTCATCAACTTCAATACCAGAACGAACGATCAGCTGTCTAATTTCTTTTGTAAAATAAAGTGACTCATGAATAGCCAATCTGCCTTTATAACCCGTCCCATTACACTTTTCGCATCCTTTCGGCTCATAGATCGTATAATTCTTCCATTCTTCAATATTCAAGCCAGCAGCTTTCATAAGAGTATCGTCAAAATTTACCACCCGCCGCTTGCAATTATTACATAAACTCCTGATAAGGCGCTGGGCAACTATAATATTTATAGCATAAGCTATCAGAAACGGCTCAATCCCCATTTTATACAAACGGGATACGGCACTTGTAGCATCATTCGTATGAAGAGTTGAGAAAGTTAAATGACCCGTATTAGCAAGTTTAATAGCAACCTCAGCAGTTTCTTTATCCCTCATCTCACCAACAAGTACAATATCCGGATCATGACGCAGGATAGACCTGATTGCCTGCTCGAAGTTCATTTTGTAGCCGATCTTTAATTGTCGTGCACCCTGAATAACATACTCTACCGGATCCTCAACAGTAAGTACATTTACGGTTGGATCAATCACCTGATAAAGCGCGGCCACCAGGGTTGTACTTTTACCGCTTCCTGTCGGCCCGGTAAGAATAACCATTCCCTGGGGCTGATTGATAGCTTTAACGAAAGCCTGTCTCGCATATCCTGTCAATCCAAGTTTATCAAGATCCGTTATAACTTTTCTATCGTCAAGTATCCTTATTACAACACTTTCAAATTTATTTTTAAGCTCAGTCCCTACCATTGGTAAGACCGAAACCCTGAATCTGATGACGTGACCATCTATTTCCCTTTGTATAAATCCATCCTGTGCTTTTTCCCTTTCAAACCTGTCCATGCCTTTTGATCTATCTTTTACAACAGCTACAACAGCCTCGGGGAGTGTGCCATCCTGCGTGTGCCAGGGCTGAAGGTTCCCGTCAATTCTGATTAAGATATCGGTTTTATTATTAATTTTAGGGACAAAGTGGATATCACTTGCGCCCTTCCTAACACCCTCTATAAGCGCGGCTTCAACCAGGTTGATCAGCGCGCTTTTATTTATCTCTGCATCAAGCTCATCTTCATCAAATGAATTCTCTTCATCTTCAATTTTTATTTCCGCATCCATTTCCTCCATCATCTTTAAGTAAACATTTTCAGGAGGGAGGATAGTGGAGATCAGCTTTTCATAATCTTTTTTTCGGATAAAAACTATTTCATACTTTTTTGCATTCAAACCAAAAGCTATTTTAGGTATGTTCCTATCCGTGGGGTCAATCGCCGCCAGGATCAGCTTATCCTTCAGTCGTTCATCGAACATGAAAGGAATAATCTTATGATCAAGCATCTGGCCTTTAAGAGAATCCCCGGCATTATTGATCATACTTTTTATTGATTCGAGTCTGTTTTCAGGGATATCTTCAGGACGTGTATCCAGTTCTCTGAAAGCGTAAAAGATAGCTACTTCTCTGAAAATAGTGTCATGATCATAACCGAAATCCTGAACCAGAATCTGCGCAAGGTTTCTTTTTACTTTGCTGGTATCATTAGCCTTAGCATTCAGTGCTCTCTCCAGAGTAGCAGCGTCTATTATTCCTTTTTTGAAAAGAAGAAAACCGATTTTGTCGGTCATCTCCAGATTTGTCTCAATCATACCTTATCACTCTGCATATATGTTATGTTGTCAGCCATACCGGGTGTTTTCGGGTGAACAGTTGCTGTTTCTGCTGATACCAGGGTAAGCAATATCATAACAACCATAATGATCATTGCAATTACTACCTGAACTATTTCTATAAAGTTCTTAAGCTTATAAACAGTTTCAGCCTCATAATAATTTGCGAGCTGAAGGGATGTGTTTTTGATAGTTCCGGTTTCTTCTCCTGAGTGTAATCTCGAAAGGGCAGTTTCGGTAAAAACTCCTGATGCTGTAAAAGCATCGGTCATTCCTACACCTTTCTTTAACCATGAGGGGTATGGCCACATTTTTAACCCGTTCTTCAAAATATTTATTCCCGGCAGCTTCCGCTGCTATTCTGATAGGTTCGATACTCTCTGCCGAGCCGCTGTAGAGTGTATAAAACACCCTGCAGTATACTTCGATAATTGTTTTATGAATCAGATTACCAACTAAAGGAAGGCGAAATAACATTTTATGAAAAATGATCGCACCTTTTTTTGAAGTGGCCCATTTCCAGAAAATTACAGGAGGAATTATAAATAATGCCAGAAGGATATATACGTTGTCAATCATAAAGTCGCTCATCTTTAACGTAAAAGCGGTCATAGGAGGTAATTCAATTTTAAAACGAACGAATAATTTTGCAGTTTCAGGGAAGATATAAGCAACATAGAATACTACGGCCAGGAATAGAACAAAGATCGTCACCATTGGAGTAATTAAAGCACTTCGTAAGCTCTTTTTAAATTCCTGTCTTCGTTCAAGGAATTTAGCTGTTGCTTTGTAAATTTCTGCCATATTACCGCTCTTTGATGCCAAGCCCGAGCATATAAGCCGTGAATTTCCCAAAAACATTCTGATACTTCATAAAAGTTGCTTCGCTGTCTGCCCCCTTTTTTAGATCATTATTGACCTCTTTAAGAGTTTCTCTTAAAGTTTTGTTTTCAGTATCATTCATCAAAAGTGTGAGAATTTCATTATAAGGTAATTTCTGATCCAGGAGCTCTGAGCTGATCTTAACGAAGGTTACAATTTCAGATGTCGGAGGGGTTCTGCTATAGTCTAATAATTTTTTATTGACTGAAATTACCTGGTACCCAAGCCTTGATAAAGCATCTTCAACTTCTTTCTTTGTATATGCCTTCTGTTCGCCGGTTATAGGCTTTTCATTCCCCTTTTTTACCTTATACAGAAATGTAGATTTCTTCTCAATAAGCCTGATCTTCAATTGATTTTTTTCAGCAAGTCTTTGTATCTTTTTCTTTCCTTCAGTGAAGGAATTTGCTGAAAGCGAACCATTAATAGCCTGACCGTTTAACTTTTCCGCAGTAAATTTTAGTTCAACCATGTTAAAATTGCTCTCGTTGTTAAATTTTCATTTATAAAGCAATTCCCGTTCCATAGATTTATTTACTTTTTTATGAGATTTAAGTCCGTTTGATATAAGAAATTATGAAAGAATTACGTCAGATTTGGTTAGGGAGAGGTGAAAAATGCGGTTAACCTTGCTTTGTTAAAAAAAGTAAATAGCTACTATCATCTAGTATAAGCGTATATCTACCTTCAGCAAATTTATTTTTCAAAAAATCTTTTGTTTGATAGTCTAGGAAATCTGACTTCAAAAAAATATATGAATTTTTCAGATTTAAAAGTGAAGATTTTGAAACTTCTGGAATAAATTCGAACTTAATATCCCGGGGAAGGCTATCCTTTACTATATAACTAAAATTTGTATAGACCGAAGTATTATTTTCTACTTTCATGATCATTTCTATCCAGCTATAATAATTCCGCGCCTCAACTTTTTCAAAGGAAGCCTTTTGGCTTTCTATTATTTTGTTTCCGGATAATGAAGTGAAATTTAAGAGGGTTATAAAGATTAGACCAAGACCCAGAAGAGTAAATAGTCTAATTTTAGCCACAACTAAAATTAGTAACAGGAAAATCACAAGGGTAAGGGCAATATATGTCCTCTGGTAAAAATCTACATGGAGTTGTAAATCATATTCAATAAAATAAATTATCCTATTACCCAGGAAATAATATTTGTGAATAAAATTATAAAGATTAAACAAAAACAGGTAAAATATATTTGAGAGAGTTAAATTTAGCAGAAGAACTGATCCAATCAGGGATAAGAATAATATTTTCATCTTTTTTGAAAACATAAATGAATCTATAGATTTAATTGCATCCTCAATTCCTTCTTCCTGCGATCCGTTCAATTTAACCATATTGAATAGTTTTAAAAATCCTGTCGCTGCAGAAAAAGACAAAAATGGAAGGACAAAGCTAAGATTTCTAAAATCCACGCTATATTTACAAGCCCAGAGTATAAGGGGTATTATCACCATAATTATGGTTATTAAACGTGTTTTCTTATCGAACAAACTGGTAAATACCGTGACTAACAGAAATAGACATACAGGCAGGCCCCAATTAACATATATTAATTTAAATGCTCTAGCAGCATTTATGATATAATCTCCTGGTAAGTATCGGCGCTGATTAAAACCTGCAGATAATGCTTCTGAACTTCTGACATACCAGAAAAGCGTTATGAGACTTATTAGAACAACAAATAAAACTATCTTAATAAGATCTGCTTTACTTATTTTATTTTTTAGTTGAAGAAGAAAATAAAGTAATATTATAGATGCTAATAGAAAAACATAGATTCCTGCCATTTTTGTAGCGGCAGCCATTGCGGCAAACAGAAATATTGAGAGATAGGATTTTAATACTTGATCTTTATTTTCACCATCTATCTTTCTGATTGATATCAAATGGTTTTGAACTTTAGGGGAATATCTTATAAAGAGATAGAATGTCATCAGAGTAAAAAATGCTACTGGTAAGTCAGCATTTCCATCAGAGATAAAAACTAAAGAAAGTACAATTGGAGAAAGTATTCCATAAATGATTAGAGCTATTAAATAGCTAATTTTTTGTTTTGTTAAAGCTAAATCTAAAAAGATTAGAAGGATATTTATAAAAAATAACGGCATTATTAATTTTGGAAAGTATTGAATATTTGCTTTCCCTATTAATAAATAACAGACTGACCAATTCGCCGGAAGCAATTGTGGATAATGACCGGCATGTGTTGGTAATATATTATTTGCAAATTCGCCAGCCCAGCTATTCCATGCATGATTATTCACCGAATCTATGAAATAAAATATAGTACCAATGTTAGCTACAAATACAGCAATATAGAATAGAACGACTGACGCAGCGATTACGTAGAGGATCCGACTAAAGGGAGGAATTACTTTCAAAAAAACCCGCAAGTTTTTTATACTGATCAGTGAAGCTAAAATTATTAAGATCGTTAATACGTTTCGTAGTAGATAAATAGAAGAGGTAGCTAATTCTAAAATAATTATCCCGTAAAATACGAAAGCAGTGTAAATAGAAAATAAGGTTAGAACAGTTACGGTAAAGTAATTAACAAATAAGCTAAGCGTAAAAACGAACAACCAATTTTCTAATTTGGAATTAGTATTGATATGCAGATATCGTAATACAACTATTCCGGGAAGGATAATAATCTGAAGTATAGATATAAAACCAAGCAGTAACATCTTCTAATATTTCTTTTTACCACAATAATAATGTTTCTGATGATACTATTATTATGCCAATTTGTATCTTAACTATTAGCGCTGTTTTAAAATACAAAAGGCTGTAAGAAACTTACAGCCTGATAAGAATGAACTATTCAATATTTACTGAACTACCTCAGATACAATACCAGTAGCAGTAATTGTAGTCGTTACAGTCCAATCATAATCTGTAGCGGTAGGATCAGCCGTTATCACTACAGGTCCTTGACCCGTACCACCACTCGTAAATGTCCAGGCTGCATCTGTAGAATTTATAAGATCGTCTGGAAGCTTATCAAAAAGCTTGGTTTCAACATTATCAAATGTATTACCACCACCACCCATTGCTACAGGTTTCTTGTAATATTGCTGGCACATTGCTCCAATGTTAGTTCCCTGAGAAACAATAGAATCCTGTGCTGAGGTTTCAGCATTTGCGTTGAATAAGTTAATACCAACTACGACTGCGATACCGACTACGATAACACCAAGTACAATTAAGAGAAGTTGTTGTTGACCCATTACAGATCTCCTTATGTTGTT
Organism: uncultured Bacteroidota bacterium; assembly: GCA_963771705.1. GTDB lineage: Bacteria > Bacteroidota > Ignavibacteria > Ignavibacteriales > Ignavibacteriaceae > DATFVA01. The sequence continues at coordinate 2,558 of CAVYUP010000005.1, read as the reverse complement.
GTGATTAGTTTATTAAGTGTTCTTAATAATTAGTTTATGATCAAAAAATTTTAAGTCCTTATCTGATTAACAGGATTCGTGCCACAGTTGAATCAGGTCCTGTATACATTATATAAAGAGCAAAGGTTTTATCTCTGAATTTTATTTACCGGTAATGTTTGCTAGTAGAGAATAATTTACCGGACTTTCAAACTCTCAGGATTTTATTTGGTTTTATAACCCGACGAAAGTTTTTTATATCATAATTTCAAAGACAGTTTAGTGAAGAAAATAATATGCCAAACGGCCGGAAGTGCTTATATAAAATGATTATACAGGATTTAGAAGCGACATTTTTGGCTTTTGTAAATTTTACATGTAATAATTTTCTCCTGACGGATGTAATTACAACAAACCAAATACTAAAGAATTTTGAATTATGTTATTTTATTCAGATGGTGGGAATATGGAATTTACATTGAACCTGGTTAAAGTTTGAATCCTGTAGAGGTAAGTAAATTATTTGTCTTAAGATAAACAATAATACCCCTGCTCTTTTAGAAGAAGTTATAGAAGTGTTTTAATATACATTCAAGGAAAAAGACCTTTTTTAAATTATTCAAGGGTGAGTAAGGGAAAAAACAAGTGAAACGTAATAAATATCAATTATGGTAAATAAAAATCTTAAATGGAAATTCATTTCACTCTTTCTCATGCCGAATAAAGAATTTAGTTTGCGGAGCCATCAACAAAACGAGACTTTAGCTCATTGATTTTATCTGACTTGGCCCGATCTCCCAGGTAAGTATCGCTAAGCTCTTTAATATACTCTAAAGTATTTAATCGTGATTTATCAGAAAGCCAAATATACTTTTCAATGAAAGAACTCGAGAAGATTTTATCTTCTATTAATGTTTTTCTAATAAAATATGCGGCCTTTGTGTAATCTCTTCGTTTCAGCAAGGAATTAACAAGCAAATCTCGGATAGATAATTCTTTAGGGCGGATAGCAACTGCTTGCAATAGTTGTCGCTCTGCTCTTTCATATTCATCATAGTGACTGTAATAATTAAATAATCCGACATATGGAAGGAAAGAGGATGGATAATCTGATTTTACAGAACTCCAATAACTAATAGGGTTTTCGTAAAGTTTTATTTTTGAAAAGGTTATAGTTCCCAGGATAACTAAGTAAATTATGACAAATGAAAAACTGAACTTAGGCCTTTTTTCAGCAGCAAACGCTTTTAAGGTTTCTGAGATCGTAATTGTAAGACCAATTGCAGGAAGGTAGGATCTACAGTCCCAGTAATAAAATCCATCCTGTCCCATGGTTCTGAAAACCATTCCTGGAAGTAAAAGAAGGATAAACCATAAAAATCCCCAATAGTACCTAAATCTATTGATTGGTTTTAATATCAATGGCAGGATTACGAGGAGTATTAAAAGCGTACTCCCAGCTATAGACGTAAACAATTCGATCCCCGCCAACGCGTTTATACCCACCGGAATAAAAAACTTTGAAACTGTTTCAGGCAGAACCAGGATATTTTTGTAATAAGTAGTAAATGAAAATTTATCAATGTGTACGCTGGTTAAAAATAAACCTCTCAGTACATAGTAACATCCTATTACAACAGCTATCATTATCAAAACAGAGATACTATTTTTGTCTAACTCATACTTCTTTTTTTCAATGAAATATAATCCCAAGAAGAGAAAAGGAACCGGTAATGCGACTTCTTTTGATAAAATAGCGAAAAAAAGGAATAAGGAAACAAAAACGATTAAATATGGTTTATTTTGTTTAATAAAATTCATAAAAATGAGTAACGCTGTGGCCGAAAAAAAGGCGGCAAGCAAGTCCCCCCTACCCGCGATCCATCCCACGGCATTAACATGTATTGGACTAAGCCCAAACAAAAGCGACCCCAAAAAAGAAATATGTTTTGGGATCTTAAATGCTTTTAGAATTGCATAAATAAGGAGAACGGTACTAAGATGAAGAATAAAATTTGTAAAATGATAAATGAAATAGGATTTTCCTTCAAAAATAGATTCCAAAATGAATGATAAAAGTGTCATCGGGCGGTAGTAATGCACGTCCAGATAATTAGAGGAGAAAGAAAATGATATTTTTTCACCAAGTCCCATCCCACTAAATTTGGTGAAAATTAATGTATCATCATCCAGGAAGATTAGTCCATGAAAGAAAGAAGTAAAATATACAATTGCAACTATCAGGATGATGAGAGATACAATAAATTTATTTGATTTAAAAAGATGTGAATATTTTTTAATCATTTTAATTAGATATAAAATTTCCCTATAATGGATTTTGTCCTGCTGGCAAGCAATTTATATGCCTAAACTGGATTATTCGATCTATAGTTTGTGGTTGCTTTACATTTTAATTTATCTGATTATAATATAGTTATAGTATAATTTTTCTCATCATTATTCCCGATCATATTTTTTCACCAAGTAATTTTTACTATTTTATACTCACTTCATATAAGTAACGAAATAAAGTTTTGTTTTAACTTACAAGGAGTGAAAAATGGATTAAGCTGCTACTA